>NZ_WITI01000002.1 GCF_009601055.1 Lactococcus sp. dk101 | reverse complement strand
TTATTTCGTGTGTTATAATGGTCTTGCATCTGAATCCTCTTCCTACTTGTGTTTCCCAATTCAAGTATAAGAAATTCAGATGCGTTTTGCTTACTTCAAGGTGGCTAAACTAATTTTACAATTTACCATTTTTTTAGAATATTGAGCTTTCACTTTCTATCATTTAAAAGGAAATGATTTTTGGCTCACTTTTTTTGTTGCGTTTTTTCTCGGTTTGTTGATGTCTTTTTAGAAAAGAAAGGAAGATTAACCATGAAAAAAGCGATGAATAAATCCCTCAAAGTTTTTATTTCTCTCGTATTTATCTTGCTCCAATTGACCCAACCTTTGACACAAGTCGCCTCTGTCACACTTGTCAATACTGACCTTGCTACTGTCCTTCCTGACAGTTCAAATGGAAGTATCATTTCATCTTTTGACGCCAGTTTCACTGATGATGCTGGACTTGCTGTCGATCCTAGTCAGCTAACACTCAAAACCAATGTCAAACTTCATTATCAATGGAGCATTCCCAATGAATTGAAAGACGGCTATGAAATTAAAGCTGGCGACACCTTCAGTTTCAATTTGCCAACTCAGATTACCGTTTCTGCTGGAAGTGGGAGTCTCGGCCAATACGGAACCTACAAAATTGCTGCCACTGGTCTTGTGACTTTTACCTTTAATAGCGATGTCGAAAATGACAGTAATATCAGCGGTGACTTCTACTACAATCAAGGAAAATTGAATGTAACGACACCTGGTTTTTCAATCATTTCGGTGCCAACCATAAATGGAAACAAGGATGTTCCCATTACGGTTGAACCTTCGGGCGGTACGGATATCAGTAAAGCTGGACAACTTGATACAGCCAAAAATGGTCAAAAAATCACTTGGACAGTTGATGTCAACAGTAGCCAAAAGACATTGAAAAATGCCAGTATCACTGAGACCATGCCCACTGGTGTGACACTGACATCAACAAAAGTTCAACTTTTGAATGTCGCAATGGACGGCACAATTTCTGGTGTTGGTTCAGTCTTGACATCAGGAACTGATTATACAGTAGATGCATCAGGCAACATCAGTTTTATCGGTGCTTATGCTGAAACACGCAAGGCATTTCGGATTACTTACGTCACAGATATTGATAAAGCAAGCATTCCAACTGAAGGTGGTACGCTAAATTTTAAAAATCAAGCGACACTCAACAATCAAGGCACAACAAGTCCAGCAGAAGCCACTGTTAGCAGTACTTACGATAAGCTCATCAGCAAATCTGCGACAACTGCCAGTGGAAATGAACAAGTCAAATGGACAGTGAATTTCAATCCTGGTCGGCTTACTTTAGCTGCTTCTGACGCTGTCATTACTGACAGTTTGGATGCTAATTCTTCTTACGTGACTGATTCTATCGTGGTTAAAAATTCAGCAGGAAAAGTATTGGTCAAAGATCAAGATTATGTCCTCAGTTTTGACCAAAACAATCACATGGCCCTCGCTTTCCCTTCTGGATTAAGCACAGGCGTCGTTCTTACTTATAAAACACAATACAATGGTTCATTGTCACGTATTGGAGCAACCGTTACGAATGAAGCTTCTGCTGCTGGTGCGACAACTGGCCAAGTCAGCTATACTTTAAAGACTACTGGTTCAACAAAATCCATCTCAAATATTGATTACATGGATGATTTAGTGGGCTGGAACATCGTCATCAATCAAGACCGCCAAACTATGAAAAATGTTAGCATTCTTGACAAAATGGGCCTTGGTCTTCATTTGAATGAAAATAGCATGGTCATTACTGATCTTGATCTCAATAGCGTTTTAGATGCTTCAAAATACAACATCACCAAAACACCAGCCACATCAACTGAGGGCGAACGATTTGTTTTAAGTTTCAACGAAAGTCAAATGACAGAAGCTGAGTTATCGCACGCTTATCAAATTCATTACACAACAAACATTGATTATGCAAGCATGCAAGACGGGAAAGCAACCAACCGCTCTGAATTTACTTGGACGGATCCAATCAATCAAGTTCGTACAGAAGGCTTTAATGCCCCATTTGACCCCGTTACTGCCATCGACAATGACGGTGCAAAATCAGGAAGTTACAACGCGGTAAGCAAAGAAATTTCTTGGACTGTTGGTGTCAATTATCAAACAAACTTACAGAAAAGTCCTGTCATCACTGACACGATTTCCTCAGACCAAGTATACATCGCTGATAGTGCAGCTGTTTACAAGGTAACTGCCATCAGCACTAACGGAACGCCTACGCTTGAAACTCAAGCAACAGCCGCAAGTATTTCTTTTGATGAACAGACTAAAACCTTAAAAGTTGTTCTTCCTGACGGGTCTGATGCCCCTTATGTCTTGAAATACAAAACTAAACCTGTTGGCATTACACAAGCCAGCTACTCAAACACAGCGACATTGACTACCGCTGATGACAGTGAAAACTTCACAGCTAAAGTCTCTATCACAAATGGTAACAACCACTTGACCAAAACAGGTGAACAATCTAAAACAGATTCGTCTTACGTGGACTGGAAATTAACAATGAATGCGTCACAATCCATTGTTGAAAATGCCTCTATTTTGGATACACCTTCTGCCAATCAAATCATCAGTTACTCAAGTTTTAAAATTCAAGAAGCTGCTGTCAACACTGACGGTTCCTTATCAGGTGCTTATGCCAAAGACAGTAGCCCATTGGTTTTAGATCAAGACTACACCATTACTAAAAATACTGACGGAAGCTTCGTCATTCGTTTCTTGAAAACACTTGAACATGCTTACTATATTACATATAGCGCTTTAATTGACTCCGAACAAACAAAAGACACGGTCTCAAATGCTGCGGATCTTGTCAGCAATGACACAACACCAATTTCTGGCAGTCAGACCAGCCAAGTCAATGTTGTCAACAATGGTGGCTCATCAGTCGGTTCAAAATACAAATTGATTTTGAATAAAGTTGATAGCGATACTCAAGAACAACTTTCTGGTGCAAGTTTTGTCTTGACAAAGAAAAACAGCAGTTTTTCACAAACCAAAACGACAGATACAAATGGTCAAATTAATTTTACAGACTTGAAAGCTGGGACTTATCCCCTTACTGAAACGGTATCTCCTGCTGGATATATTTTACCAACTGAAAGTTACACCATTGTCATCGATAACGATACAACCGTTGATAAAATCATTACTTATACAGTTTCAAATACAAAAATCAAAGGCGATGTGGTCTTAACAAAGACTGACACTGAAACAACTGAGCCTCTTTCTGGTGTCACATTTGATTTGTATGATAATAGCGATACTAAAATTGCAAGCGACTTGACCACTGACCAAAATGGCCAAATCAAAGTAGATCAATTAGTACCTGGCAGTTATTATTTCATTGAAACAAGCACGGCATTCGGTTATGATTTTGATGCGGCCATGCATTATCACTTTGAAATCAGCCTTTCAGAATTAAACGCCGTCATATCAATCACAAACACCAAAACACCGATTGTTCCAGTGACTCCTGTCACTCCTGCTACTCCGACAGAACCTGTAACATCTGACATTCCAACGCTTCCAGTGACTCCTGTTTCAAGTCAAACAAGTGAAAACACAAAGGCAACGGAAAAAACAAGTACTCCAGTTGATGCCAAAGCATCAGATGAAAAGACCTTGCCACAAACAGGCTCTGAGTCTCAATTCTTTGGACTTGTTGTGGGGATTTTGTTATTGTCAGCCGCAATGCTGCTCAAAAAAATGAAGCAACATTCTTAATTAATCGAATAAAAAAATGATAAGAAAACTTATCATTTTTTTATTTGTTCAATCATGCAAAAAGCTAAGCAAAATCAGTATATGCGGGCGTATTTGTGGTATAATTGATACTGTTGTGTGCTTGATGAGGTTGTAATTAGCCCTCTGTTCACAAACGCTCTGTTCATTTTAATTAAAAATATGACCAAAATCCAGAAAGGAATTTCACAGGCCAATAAGCTGTGAAATCACTCGTTATTATATGAATATCAACGATTTCGACTTTGAACTCCCTGAAGAACTCATTGCTCAAACTCCCTTAAAAATCCGTGACAGTTCACGTTTACTTGTCCTTGACCCAAAAGCACACGAAATGAAAGATCAACATTTCACGGATATTTTGGATCAATTTGAGGCTGGCGATGCCCTTGTTTTGAATAATACACGAGTTTTGCCTGCACGTTTGCACGGAGTCAAACCAGATACACAAGGCCACGTCGAATTGCTTCTTTTGAAAGACAAAGGCGATAACCAATGGGAAACATTGGCCAAACCAGCCCGTCGTTTGCACCCAGGCAGTGAAATTATTTTTGGTGACGGTCGATTGAAAGCAACAATCATTGAAGACTTGGAACATGGTGGAAAAATTGTCAAATTTAGCTACGAAGGCATTTTCCTTGAAGTGCTTGAAAGTCTTGGCGAAATGCCATTGCCTCCATACATTCACGAACAACTTGAAGATCAAGAACGTTATCAAACGGTTTATGCCAAAGAAAATGGTTCTGCTGCCGCTCCTACTGCTGGATTGCATTATACTCCTGAACTTCTTGCAGCCATTAAAGCCAAAGGCGTTCACATCGTCGAATTGACCTTGCACGTTGGACTTGGAACATTCCGTCCCGTTTCTGTTGAAAATGTCGATGAACACATCATGCACAGCGAATTTTACCGCTTGACTGAAGAGGCTGCTGCTGAACTCCGTGCTGTCAAAGCTGCCGGACACAAAATCGTTGCTTCTGGTACGACATCAATCCGTACGCTTGAAACCATCGGTACCAAATTCAATGGCGACATCCAAGCGGACTCTGGTTGGACTGACATCTTCATCAAACCTGGATACGAATGGAAAGTCGTTGATGCTTTCAACACCAATTTTCATTTGCCAAAATCTACTTTGGTTATGCTTGTCGCTTCATTTGCTGGACGTGATTTCGTTCTTGACGCTTATAAACACGCGGTTGACGAACGCTATCGTTTCTTTAGCTTTGGAGATGCCATGTTTGTGAAGCCTAAGAAATAAGAAAAAGAAACCATTTGGTTTCTTTTATTTTTTTATCATTACAAATCAGATATTTTAGTTTATAATTATTGTATTAGAATATTTGGAGTAACTTATGAAAAGCTTGAAAACGAACCTTCTTCAGACTTACCACTTTTTGACTGGAGCAAAGTATTACTACCGTGATATTCTGCTTTTACACGGTTTTATCTTGTTCTTTCTGACACCACTTTTGTCAGCACTGACAAGACTTATCCTCAACCAAGCAGAAATCAGTTATCTTTCTCACGACAATCTGCCAACCATTTTGCAGCATCATCCTTTTATCCTGATTGGACTGATTTTAATGTTGCTTTTACTTGTTTTGGCAGTCTATTTTGAATTCACTTTTTTACTTTTGACGGTCTACTTTATTGAACAAAAGCAAAAAATAAACTTGCGACAACTTTTAAGAGGCAGTCTCTTACAAATCAAAAAAATTAAGGCTGGAAGCTTGCTCTTTTTCCTCTTCTATTTTCTGTTGATTTTGCCTTTCATTGGCATGAATTTCAATTCTGCGCTCTTGGCAAAATTTCAAGTGCCTGCTTTCATTTTAGATGTCATCTTTGATCACAACACACTGTTACTTGTTTTATTTATTGCCGTCACTATCTTCTTGATTTATCTGGCTGTTCGCTTTATCTTCGTGCTGCCCGAACTGATTTTAAAAGATCAAAAATTAGGAATTGCCATTCGTACCAGTTGGCAACGAACACAGCACCATCTCCTAAAAATCTTTATTAGATATTTTGTTGTTGTTGCTGCTTTGGCACTGCTTCTTTCGGTTTTTCAAGGGATCCTTCTTTTTATTCAACGTTTATTTGAAACATATTTACCACAAGATGATTTGACTTCAGCCATTGTCATCATGACCCTTTTACAAGTGCTTTGGCTCTTAGATATTGTCTTATCTACAGTCAGTATCTTCTATATCAGTATTGCTGAAATGAAAGCTCAAGACGCACTTCCAACATCATTAAACTGGTTGCCTATCGAAAGTCAAAAAACCACGGCCCAATCAAAATTTAAAAGCAAAAGTTTCCTTATTCTAGTCCTTGTCCTTTGTGTTTTAGGTCTGAGTGCAAAATCAAATGCTGACTTTTTAACGGATGCATCAAATACAATTCCAGCAACTGCTTCACACCGTGGCGTCGATAATAAAAATGCAGTACAAAATTCCATTGAAGCACTCAAATTGACCAGTCAAGAGACGCACCCTGACTATGTTGAAATGGACATTCAAGAAACCAAAGATCATCAATTTGTTGTCTTTCATGATTATAATTTGAAAGCATTGACGGGTATTGACAAGAAGCCAAATCAACTGACTCTGTCAGAGCTGACCAAAATAACCGTAAAAGAAAATGGCAAAACGGCACGGATTGTTTCCTTTGATGATTATTATAAAACGGCTCAGTCCCTCAACCAACGCTTGTTGATTGAAATCAAGCCAACCAAAGACGACAGCCCTGAAATGCTCGACAATTTCATTGCCAAATACGGTGATGCTATTGAAAAGCACGGCGATCTTGTCCAATCTCTGTCCTATGATGTGATTGAGCAGCTCAAGACCAAAGCGCCTCACTTGGTGGCAGGTTATATCATGCCCTTTAGCGTGGTCGGCCCGCCAAAAGGAAAAATGGATTTTCTAACCATTGAATACACCACCTTGAATGCCAAATTTATCAAGAGTGCGCACGCGCAAGGCAAAAAAGTATTTACTTGGACACCAAATGACGCTAAAACCATGTCACGCATGATGTTCTACGGAACAGATGGCATCATCACTGACCAAATGGAATTACTTAATGACACCATTTACTCCAATGAAGAAATGACTTATTCTGACAAACTCATCTTCTTTGTGACCGGAATCGGTTAATCATTTTAAACCACGATACTAAAAAAATGAGGCACTCATGAGTTTTGTTAATCTTGTCATGACTGACCAGTTTATATCTGTCCTTTCTGATGGGCAGGTAACCCAAGACGGTCAGATCATTGAATCACATTTTAAAAAATTTGAAACCAGTCCGCAGGGCTTTGTTATCGCCATCACTGGTTTTGAAAAAATCACAAATGACATCCGAAAAAAGTTCTATTATCAGCCTCAACTCAATTTTGACGAGGCAAAAGCACTTTTATTACACGAATTAGAGCATTATGCCATGAAACACTTGGCATTCTCTGGTCTCTTGTCTTTCAATGCTCTAATGGCGGGATTTGTCGGCACTGACAGCGGTCAAAAAGAAGGCCTTGCTTATACTTTCCATGTTGAAAATGGACAGATTACTGAAAAAGCCTACAAAAAATCGGCCGTTCTGTCTCTTCTGCCCGATGACATCAGCTTTAATCCCAATCTCATCATCAGTAAGCATTTGGCAGATGTCCCCAAAGCTCATTTGGCCTTTCATATCCCAAATCTGCAACGTAATGCCCTTTATCAAGTGGCAAATGCTTCAAAGACGGTCAACCACGTTTATTTTCAAGACATCATAAAAAAAGACTGATTACTCAGTCTTTTTTTCTTCTTCATTTTTCACTGCAGATGACAAACGCAATTTTCCATTTGGATTGTATTTTTTGAGTAGAACATCAATTTTTGCATCGTCCCAATTATCTGCGGAAGCAATGAAATTTCCATCTTTATCTCGATTTGAAATAATCTTAAATCCCATAATACTCCTCTTGAATCATTTTTAATCGACAAACTCGAATTCGAATTTTTGAATACGAACCAAGTCGCCATCTTTGGCGCCTGCTTTACGGAGGGCTTCATCAACACCCCAACCACGCATTTGACGGGCAAATTTCATCGCTGACTCATCATGCTCAAGATTGGTCATCTTGTAGAGTTTAATCAACTTCTCACCAGTCAAGCGGTACGCACCATCAGGGTCACGTTCGATTTCAAATGGTGTCGTATCATCTTCAAAGCCATAATAAGCAATTTGGTCAGCCATATCTTCGGCATCATAAAGTGGAAATTCTGGCGTTTCGCTCAAGATTTCGCTAGTCATTGCCAAGAGTGGTTGAAGCCCTTCTCTTGTCAGCCCTGACACAGGGAAAATCAATGGCATTTCTTCACCGTCAGCAAGTTCTTCTGCTATTTTTTCTTTGAATTTCTCCAAATTTTCAGCAGCTTCTGGCATATCCATCTTGTTGGCAACAATGATTTGTGGACGTTCCATTAAACGCAAATTGTATGACTCCAACTCATCATTGATGGTTTGATAGTCTTCAAACTGGTCACGTTCTTCAAGACCAGACATATCTAGGACATGAAGCAAAACACGCGTCCGCTCGATATGACGCAAGAATTGAATACCAAGTCCCGCACCTGAATGCGCTCCTTCAATCAATCCAGGCATGTCAGCCATGACAAAACTATTTTCGTAACCGACTTGAACCATTCCAATATTTGGCGTGATTGTTGTAAAGTGGTAAGCACCAATTTTTGGACGTGCATTGGAAACAACAGACAGCAAAGTTGATTTTCCTACTGATGGGAAGCCAACCAATCCAACGTCAGCAAGGACACGCAATTCAAGCATCAGCATGCGTTCTTCACCAGGTTCACCATTTTCGGCAACTTCTGGCGCAGGATTTTTAGGGGTTGCAAAACGAATATTTCCACGACCACCACGACCACCTTTGGCCACTACAAATTCTTGATCTTTATCAATCAAATCAACCAAAACAGCATCGGTTTCAAAATCTTTAACCGTAGTTCCCTGAGGCACTTTGACGATCAAATCTTGTGCGCCACGCCCATGCATTCCCTTGGTCATTCCCTTATCGCCAGGTTTCCCACGGAAAATGCGATTGTAACGGAAATCCATCAAAGTTGTCATACCTTCATCAACCTTGAAAATGACAGAGCCACCACGACCACCATCACCGCCCCAAGGGCCACCATCTGGAACAAATTTTTCACGACGGAAAGCAACTGCCCCATCGCCACCTTTCCCTGCGCGAACCTCAATCTTCGCAGTATCTAAAAATAAACTCATTTCATCCTTCTTTCATTCTAGACAATAGCCGACAAATCTTGTCATTAAGCCATTCTCCATTTAATCTCTTACTTTTGTACTCATACTCGAGCCACACTCAATTTCTTCTCTTTTCAAGTTTTTTACAATATCTAAGAAAAACGTGTGCTATCTATTATAGCATTTTATAACGTTTTTTTGTACTCTCTTTCTTAAAATTACTGATAAAAAGAACAATCCTTTATCAATTATTTCCTTGTTTATCATCTCCCATTATGCTCATTAAATCTTAATCATGAAAACGACGTTTAAGCGTGGCAACACTAATCCCCGTCTTTCGTTCAATCATTTTATAGGTCATCCCCTGATTGCGTAGTTCTCTAGCAAATTCTATTTGTTCTTTTGAATATTTCAAAGGCCGACCTTCTTTAAAATGAGGGTCATTTTCTCTAGCATAGTTTTTCCCTTCTTGCGTCCTTGTCAGTATCATGTCACGCTCAAACTGCGCAAATGCAGAAAATATAGTAAATACTAATTGTCCCGTCGGAGTATCATCAATGATTCCCATATTCAAAATATTGATCTTTACCCCTTTTGAAAATAAATCTTGAATGATTTCAAGCGCTTCACGCGTATTTCTAGCAAAACGATCCAGTTTTGTAATAATTAATGTGTCATATCTGATTTTACGCAAGAATGACCCTAGTTAAAAGATTACAATTTATCAGAAAACAAAAAAGCAGATTTAATCTGCTCTTTTTTAATTTGATGATGTTGTTGTCGTTGTAGTTGATGCACTACTTGATGAACTTGTCGTTGAGGACAAGCTTGTCCCAGCTGCTTTAGCACTTGCTGCAGCAGCTTTTTGGCTTGCTGAAACGCTCAAATCCTTCTGATAATCAGAAAGTGATTTGGCATAAATTCCAGCTTCCATATCGACCACTTGCGGTGCTTTCACTTGCTTGGCAATGCTTGGATAATAAGGCAGTTTATCAGCCATTTGCGAAAGCGACACACGGACTTGGTTGCCATCACTCATCTGAATAGCGATAAAGTCTGGGGTTGCTGTCGTTGGCGTCTTAGTAACTTTGGTAATCAAAGCCTTCAAACTTGGCGTCAGACTTTCGTAAGCACTGACAAAAGTTTGTACTTCTGCATCAGTAAAATTAACCAAAAGTAGCAAGCCCTTAATCTGAGCCGCAGTAGCAGCCGTATCCTTGACCACGTATCCATTACTCAAGACCAAATAAGTGGACTTGTTTTGTTGGACTGCGGCAACCGTTGTGTATTCAACAATTTTGAGTTGGACTTTATTTGGGAAAGCAAATGAAATTTTTGAACTTTCTAGACGCGGAAATTGCGTTTCAATTTTTTGGTTAATCTTTGCTTGATTGCGATAAATCGAATAAATGGAATCCCCAGTTTTCAAACCAGATGTTGTGGCAATTTGTTCAGCCGTTTCATGCGTGTTGCCGATGACCGTAAATGCACCGATTTTGCTGATTGGTGAAATAAAATAAAGCGCAGAAAGGAAAACTACCGCTGAAATCAGTAAAGGAAGCCACATTTTTTTAAGAATTGGCCCATATACTTTTTCTCTTTTTACTTTTTCTTTTGCAGCTTCTTCTTCATCATCATACTGCGCTTGTCTTGCCATCGTTTGCGAATGAAAACGGGCATAGGCTTCATCTGAATCATCTGAATCATCTGAGTCATCTAAATCTTCAAATGCTTCAGCTTCGTCATCGTAATATGGCGCATCTTCCTCATAAACGTCTTCTGAGTCATCATAATCATCCGACTCAAATGCTTCGTCATCATCTACTTCCATTTCGTCAGCGCTGACAGCTTCATCCTCTTCTTCATCAGATTCATCTTCACGATAATCGCTATAAAATGCTTCAAATGCAGCTTCTTCGCCTGGCAAATTTGAAAATTCATTTGTTTCATCAGCATCTGTCAAATCTGAGTCGTCTTTCAGACTTTCATTATAAAATTTTGTGACAGTAAAACGATCGGATGTTCCTCTGTTCGGATGCTCAACCGTTTTTTGATGTTTATAAGCTAAGTCTTTGTTGTCCCAGGGGGTTCGATTGTTTTTCTCTTCACTCATTTCATTATTTCTTTCACCAGTTGATAGAGGCGGTCGCTCGCATCAGGAACGCCGGCTTTGCGGCTGTTATCGGACATTGTTTGATAATTTTCTTCATCAGCAAAGATGTCTCTAATCGTTGATACCATCAAATCGCCTGTCAGTTCTGTATCACGAATCATCTTGGCAGCATGAATATCAACAAGCGCCTGCGCATTTTTTGTTTGGTGATCAGCGGTGACATTTGGGCTTGGTACAAAAATCGTAGGCAGGCCAAGTGCTGTCACTTCAGCAATGGTCGTTGCACCTGCACGGCACAATACCAAATCTGACGCTGCGAAAACATCAAGCATATTTGAGATATATGGACGAATTGCGATATTTTTACTCTCTTTATAGGCATCAAAAATCGCTTTGTCTTCGTCATAATAAATCTGACCTGATGCGTAAACCACTTGAAAATCTTCTTTTTCAAACAATGGTAAAGCCTTTTTAAAGGCTTCATTGATGGTCATCGCACCACGCGAACCACCAAAGATAACGACCGTTTTCTTTCCTTTTTGAAGGCCATATTCTGTAGTCAAAATGTCTGTCGCTTGCAAATGTGCAACTTCTTGCGCACGTGGATTTCCCGCGAAAACTGTTTTTTCTGCTGGAAAATAAGCTTTTGCTGCTTCAAATGCGACAGCAATTTTAGTGACCCGTTTGCTTAAAAACTTATTGGTAATGCCTGGAATTGAATTTTGTTCATGGATCAAGGTTGGAATATGAAGCGTTTCTGCCGCATAAAGAACAGGGCCTGCCACATAACCACCAGTCCCAACAACCACGTCAGGTTTGAAAGCTTTGATGATTTTTTTAGCAGCCTGTGTTGAAGTCAAAAACTTAGCAATGGTTCTGAAATTATCCAATGAAAGCGACCGTTTGAAACCTTGAACATCTACTGTTTTAAAGGCAATGCCTGCAGCAGGAACAATCTTACTTTCGAGTCCGCGCTCAGTTCCAACATACAAAATTTCTGAATTTGGTTCTACTTCTTTAATGTATTTGATAAAGGCAAGTGCTGGATAAATGTGACCGCCCGTGCCGCCACCTGTTAAAATAATTCTCATTTAAAACTCCCCTACCTTATTTTTTGAGTGCTTCAAAGGCATCAATAAAGAGATCCCCACGTTGTTCAGCATTCTTATATTGATCCCAACTTGCACAAGCAGGACTCAATAAAATGGTATCTCCTGCTTCAGTTTTAGGGAAAATTTCATTCAAACCAGTCACAACATTTTCTGTTTCAATATATGGAATGTCCAATTTTTCAGCGATCTTGCGGAATTTAGGAATGGTTTCGCCCATCAGGACAAGGCCTTTCAAGCCTACCAATGCTTCTTCAAGTTCGTCAAATTCGTTACCGCGGTCAAGACCACCGGCAAACAACCAAAGTTTACGATTATCAAAACCAGTCAAAGCTTTTTTCGCCGCCAAAATATTGGTCGCTTCTGTATCATTATAAGCACGACGTCCATGAGCCGTTCCCAAAAATTGCAAACGGTGACGAACACCTTCAAAAGTTGTCAGTACTGATAGAATGGCTTCATTACTTGCGCCACGAAGTTTAGCCACACTGATTGCAGCCAAGGCATTTTCAACATTATGGTCACCAGGCAATGATAAATCTGCGGTTTCCATGATGTATTCGCCTTTGAAATAAATCTTACCATCAAGGGCATAAGCGCCGTCTGTCACTTCTTTTGTCGAGAATGGCATAACGGTTGCTTTCGTTTTTTGGGCATATTTTTTCATTTTGTCTTGATTGAAATTCAAAATCAAAATGTCTGAAGCGTCCATCTTGTTTTGTAAGTTCCATTTGGCTGCTTCATAATTGGCTTGCGTGCCGTGATAATCCAAATGTGTTGAATAAATATTGGTAATCACTGCAATTTTAGGACGGAATTGATCCACGCCCATCAGTTGGAAACTTGATGTCTCCATGACAATGGTGTCAGTACTGACAGCTTCTGACGCCACTGTTGAGGCAGGAAATCCAATATTCCCGGCGAGTTTTGCAGATTGACCGTCCGCATTCAAAATGCCGGCAATCAAAGTGGTTGTCGTTGTTTTTCCATTTGTCCCCGTAATCCCGATGATTGGCGCTTCTGAAACCAGATAAGCCAATTCGATTTCAGTTAGGACAGGCATGTTCAATTCGAGCGCACGGACAACCATTGGATTGTCATAGCGAATGCCCGGATTTTTGACCATCAATTCAAATTCTTCATCTAAGAGTTCAACAGGATGTCCACCTGTGATGACTTTTATTCCTTCTTCGAGAAGTTCTTGTGCTTCAATATTTTCGTCAAATGGCTTGAAGTCGTTAACCGTAACGATTGCACCTAATTTAAAAAGCAGGCGTGCTGCGGCCATTCCTGATTTTGCTAAACCAAGAACCAAGACTTTTTTGTTTTCAAAAGTTGTTATTTTTTTCATGTTAGATTTCTAACTTCCCCTAAGAAGTTGGCAGAATGCCAAGACTTTTAAATTTTTAAAGTCAAAACAAGGTAGTCTTGTCCAACTTTAACTCTTCTATTTTACCGCGAATTCGCTTTTTTTTCAATAGTTCAACATACAAGCCACACAAATGAAGTCAGAAAAAACTGTCCAAAGACAGTTTTATTTCACTTTGGGAATTTTGAGCGTAAAGCATGAGCCATATCCGAGCTCCGAACTTACCTCAACTTCTCCCTTATAATTTTTCGCAAGCTGGCTAATAATGGATAAACCAAGTCCCGTTCCACCAATTTGTCTGCTTCTTGCTTTGTCAGCTCTGAAGAAACGCTCAAAGACATGCTCCAAATCATCCGCGCCAATTCCCATGCCTTTGTCAGACACACTTGTGATGATGAATTTTTCATCTTCAGAAAGTGTAATGGTGATTTCCTTTTCTTGACCTGGTGAATATTTGGCTGCATTGTCTAAGAGGATCAAAATGCCTTGTTCATAGTGATTGTCATGAATTTTAGCACGACCTTCCCCTTTGAGTTGATTATCCAAAGTCAAATCAAAATCTTCATGAATCAGTTGGAAATTCTTCAAGGTCATTTGACAGACTTTTAGAAGACTGGTGTCCATGTTTTCAAGGTCCAGTTCATCATTTTCAAAACGCGACAGAGCAAGCATTTCTTCCAGCATGGATTTCATGCGAATGATTTCTTCTCGGCTGGCTTGCAAAGACTCGTCTAAAATTTCTGGGTCGTTCTTACCCCAGCGATTGAGCATATTGATGTGTCCATCGAGAACGGCTAGCGGTGTCCGCAATTCATGCGACACGTCTGAAACCAAACGTCTCTGCTGTTCAAAATAACGGTGAGCCTTTTCCATGATTTCATTGTAAACTTCTGCTAAATCTTCGATTTCATCATTGGTATGAATTTCGATGGGTTGATATGCAATTTCTGGCGAACTGGCCACTTTTTTCATGGCTTTATGCAATTTTTCAAGCGGTGCCATGAAGCGTGAAACCATGTAAAATCCAATAATTTGTGACAGAATTAAAACCAAGACTTCCATAATGGTTAAGGCAATCATCAACTGACGGTTAATATTGTAGTAAAAACTGATGTCATAATAAGCTTGCACATAACCAATCGCCTGTCCTGTGGACTGAGAAATGATTTGCCGTTTGATAACATAGCCAGGTGTCGAGCCATGAATTTCTTGAATTTCATTTTCATCGCCAGATTGAAGTGGGAGCGACGTTTTTGCTGTCGAATAGATGAGCTTTTGCTCATTGTCGTAAATATAAAAGGCCCGTCGATGCCCAATCATACTATTCAAACTCTGCGGACTGTCTGCCGAAATATTGCCAATATCGTTGGAATTAAAATTGATATAATTGTGCAAATTTTGAATGCCGAGGGCTGTGTCAGATTTGCTCAAGGCTGCTTCAACGCGTTCAACAGCCGCAATAATTCCTGATTTTTCCTCGCTAATATAAGTGTTGATAGTAATCTGATAAATGAAAACAGAAAAAACGGTAAAGACAATAAAGCAAAAAACAGTATTGACAAAAGCCCAACGTAAAAGAATGCTTCGCCGGACAGGATTTTCTTTGACTTTTTTGATTTCTTTTTTGAATAAACTTCTCATTTTAATCATTTTATTACACACCTATACTGCACTAACTAAAAAGTAGTTCGCTTTTTAGTTAAGCTGCTAGCGCAGCTTTCCTTGTTCGCTCACCGCTCCAAGGGCAGTCATTTGCAGACTAACTAATAAAATCTGAACGATTTTAAAGTTAGTCTAGTATAGAATTGAGAAAATTCTGTCAGTACTGACAGAATTTAAATGAACTTTTCCTATTATTTTGTCCGATCCCGCATGACATAACCTAGGCCACGAACCGTTTGAATATAACTTTCTCTGCCTTCTACATCAATCTTGTTGCGTAGATAACGGATATAGACATCAACAACGTTGGTTTCAGTGCCTTCTTCATAGCCCCAAACCTCAGAAACCAAATGTTCCCTGGTTACCACATCTCCCGTATTTTTCATCAAGGTTAAGAGCAAATCGTATTCACGACGCGTCAAATCAATGACTTTTTTCCCACGATGAACGGTGCGATTGGTTTTATCAATGACCAAGTCACGAAAAGAAGTATTTGCTGCTTCTTCAGCTTGATGAGCATGTTCTTCACGACGGAAGAAAGCACGCACACGTGCAAGTAATTCTTCGATGGCAAATGGTTTTGTTATATAATCATCAGCTCCAATGTCAAGGCCAGCAACACGATCCATAGTAGAATCACGCGCAGTCATCATGATAATTGGAGTGTCCTTGTCTTTGCGAAGACGACGAGCCACTTCGAAACCGTCTAATTCGGGCAGCATCAAATCAAGTAAAACTAAGTCATAGTCTCTTGATAATGCACTGTCAAGCCCCAAACGTCCGTTTTCTTTGATTTCTGTCAGATAACCTTCGTGTTCAAGCTCAAGTGAAACAAAGCGAGCAAGATTTTTTTCATCTTCGATGATTAAAATTTTCTTTTGGGCCATGTTTTTCTCCTTATGTTCTATCAATCATAAAGCTTATACCTTATTATAGTATAATTTTTAGATTAAAGCGAATTTTTTACTCATTTTTCTCTAATTTTTCACTCATAAAGTAATAATTAGATTACTTTTTATGCCTTTTTAATCAAACAGACCGTCCAAACTGGCAAATGGTGATTTCTTCTCTTCCTTTTGTTCAGCTTTTTTGGCTTCGTATGAATCCTCACTAATGACAGACCAGAATTTTCCAGTTGGCAAATCAGTATCTGACTGCTCATCTTCAGCCAAAATTTGCAAAGGAATTTCCAATAAAATGTTATCTTCAACAGACTCATCACATGAAATCAAATCTTTTTCTAAGGGAATAATGAGATCTGCATCAACAAATTCTACATCCCCTTTAAGATTCTCAACAGACGAGAAAACTTCATTTACAAAAACCGTCATTGGAAATGAAACTGGTTTGAGGCTTCGTGATGAAGGCAAGGTCAAAACGGTTTGCAATTCATAATCGAGCAGATAAAGCCCGTCATCATAAGCAACTTGACCAGTCACTTGAACGGGTTCGGCGTCCAAAATTTCAGACGAACGTGCTTTCAGGTTGGCAGTTAAATCTAAGGCTTCCTTAAATTCAATAATTTTTTTCTTTTGTATCTCGTTGATTGACCACTTCATTGTAACATCTCCTTATGCTTATTTTAACCTATTTTTAATAACTTTCAAAATATTTTCGCTAGAAATAAGTGAATTATTATAATTTATCAAAATTTCATTATTTATTTCTTAAACTTTTATCTTATTTTAATCCATCGCAAAAATAAAAACAGCTTTCGCTGTTTTTTATTTTCCATATTTCTTGTTGAATTTTGCGATACGTCCATCTGCAGCTTGGAATTTTGCTTTACCAGTGTAGAATGGGTGTGAATCAGATGAAGTTTCAACACGGATCAATGGATAAGTGTTCCCTTCGAATTCAACTGTTTCTTTAGAAGATTTAGTTGAACCTGACAAGAATTTGAAACCAGTAGTAGTGTCCATGAAGACAACTTCTTGGTATTTTGGATGGATTCCGTTTTTCATTTTAGAAATTTCCTTTCTGCCTTGGTCTGTTTGCCAAACCAAAGTTGTACGAATACTTATCTATTCTAGCAAATTCAACTGCATTTTTCAAGTATTAAATTCCATCTGTCAAGTTTTTTTCTTGACATAATATTCATTTCATTTTTTCACTTTATTTTTTTCAATTAAACTATTATTTTATTTTTTCAGTTACTTTTGTTTTACTTTAACTATTGTTTATAGTATAATTAAGAATTGTGTTTAATTTATTAGGAAAAGAGGATTATTTTTTTAAAACATGAATAAAAAAGAAAAACTTTGGACTGCCCCTTTCGTAACAAATATGGGCCTCAACTTTGCAATATATTTTGGTTTCTATCTATTAACGATCGTTATCGGAAGTATGTCAATGACAAAAATGAATGCTTCTGCTTCACTTGCTGGATTATTATCTGGGATTTTTATTTTTGGTGGTTTCTTTGGACGTCTCTGGATGGGAAGAAACATCAACCGTTTAGGTATTAAAAAAGCCATGGTGATTGGTTTAGCTGTTTATTTCATTTTTAGTTTGGCTTACTATGTTGTCAATGACGCTTCTATTCTTGTTATTATCCGTATTCTTCACGGGATTGGATTTGGGATGGCAGCGACTGCGACGGGTACCTTTGCAGGTGAAATCGTTCCTGTCAGCCGCCGTGGTGAAGGGATTGGTTATTTTGCCTTATCCATCACCCTCTCTTCAGCACTTGGCCCATTCTTATCAATGATCCTTTATGCTAAATACGGTTTCTCACTTATTTTACATTTGACTGTTGTTTTGAGTGTTCTTTGCGTGATTGCTGCGGCATTGATTAAAATCCCAGCAAGTATTGTTCTTCCTGTTGAAAAGGAAAAACAACCGTTGACTTTCTCAAGTTTATTTGAAATTAAAGCCATGCCAATTTCAATCATTGGTTTATTGGTTGGTGCAGCTTACTCAAGTATCTTGTCCTTTATGAACAGCTACACTGTTGCCATTGATTTGGTCAGTGCAGGGTCTATTTTCTTCGTGGTTTACGCTGTAGCAATCCTAGTTTCACGTCCATTGACTGGTCGTCTCTTCGATACTAAAGGCGATAACTTCGTTATGTACCCAACCTTTATTTTCTTTGCCCTCGGTTTAGTACTTGTTGGTTTATCTCAATCAAGTTGGATGCTTCTTCTAGCTGCTGTCTTCATCGGGCTTGGTTACGGTTCATTCCCACCATTTGCGCAAGCAATCGCCATTCGTGAAGGTGGACAAGACCGCGTCGGTGTTTCAACATCAACATTCTTTGGTTTCTTGGACATGGGTGTTGGCTTAGGTCCAATCTTGATGGGTGTGATTATGCCACTTGTTGGATATCGCATGATGTTCTACCTCTGTGCCATTCTGGTCGTTTTAATCACTATTGGTTATTATTTCTCACACGGCAAAAAACATTAAAAAAAACAGTCACAAATGACAACAATCAAAAAGGACAATCACTGTCCTTTTTTTGTATTTCCTGTTAAGATGAACCAAAGTAAGATAGCTATCAAATAGATAATAAGGATTGTCCAAAAACCAACTTGACCGACGGTGCGTACAACCAGCTTGGAAATGCCGTGAAGAAAAAAAGGAAGAAATTGATTGCCATAAAAATCAATCCTACGAGAGGCTTCCAAAAGGGTTCTTGTTCGGTTTTGCCATTACGACTTACCCAATTTTGACTAAAATAAATAAATGGCGAACCTACATACACCTTATCTGGATCAGCATTTTTCCAATCTTTTGGCTTTTTACTTTCTGCTAAAGTGATGCTTTCATCTGGTTGACCATAGGCAGCAACCAAGTCCTGAACTACTCTTTCAACCTGTGGACTCAAGCCTTGGCTCTCGCTGAGTTTTCTAAGGGAGAGGTTCATTTGGTTGATGACTGGCTTGAACTCCCAGTCAGTCTCTATCAAGCTAAGCGCGCTCAACACAATCTGTTGTTCGTCAGCACTGACAGGCACATTTGACCCAGTCAATGCCTTCATACGTTTTACAAAGTTTTCCTGTCTATCCGTTAACATATCAAGCCTCCGTATTCTATAATCAGCACCATTATGCTTTATTTTCACTGAAATAGCTAGATTGAGTGATTTAGCAAACAAAAAAACCTGTCTTTACTGACAGGTTTTCATTCGTTTAGGCTTTGTTGAAGCTGTCCATCAAGTCGATGAAATCATCAAAGAGATAACTGGCATCATGTGGGCCAGGTGCTGCGTCTGGGTGAAATTGGACTGAAAAGGCAGGGTGTGAACGGTGTCTGATGCCTTCAACCGAGTGGTCGTTGATTTCTTCGTGGGTAATCATCAAGCTGGCGGGCAGATTTTCTCTGGAAACCGCATAGCCGTGATTTTGCGACGTGAAATCAATCCGTCCAGTCGCAATCTCACGAACCGCATGGTTAAAGCCACGATGGCCAAATTTCATCTTGTAAGTTGTTGCCCCACAAGCAAGGCTCAAAAGTTGATGGCCAAGACAAATTCCAAAGATTGGCACTTTACCTAAAATCCCTCGGATCATAAGCAAGGCTTCTGGCACATCGGTTGGGTCGCCAGGCCCATTGGTCAACATGACACCATCTGGGTGCATGCTGAGGATTTCTTCTGCTGTTGTGTCAAAAGGAACCACTGTCACATCACATTGACGTTTTGAGAGTTCTCGCAAAATTGAGTGTTTCAATCCAAAATCAACCACCACAATCTTACGTCCCATATTTGGCGATGGGTAAGGGGTCATGGTCGAGCTGGTCTTGACTTGATTGATAGGCAAGACCGTTGCGGTCAACTGACTCAACTGATGATCGCGTTCATCGTCAGCACTGACAAGACTTGCTTTCATGGTGCCATGTTCACGGACAATTTTTGTCAAAGCACGCGTATCAAGTCCGCTAATGCCTGGAATATTTTTTGATTTCAAAAATTCGTCCAAACTCATCTGACTGCGCCAGTTTGAGGGGCGGCGCGCTGCTTCATGGACAACGACAGCTTTACAGGTCGGTCGGATAGACTCAAAGTCATCCCGATTGACCCCATAATTTCCGATCAAAGGATAGGTAAACATCAGGATTTGTCCATTGTAGGACTGGTCTGTGATTGACTCTTGATAGCCTGACATGCCAGTATTAAAGACCAGTTCGCCAGTCACTTCGTTATTTGCACCAATGGCTTCGCCTTCAAATACAGTGCCGTCTTCTAAGATTAGGAGTCTCTTGCTCATAATTATCTTACCTCTTTTTCATTTGTTTCAATTTTTGCTGTCATTACTGACAGCTTTTTTTCATTTAAAACTTATTTTTGTCCTTTGAGAATGGCTTCTAAAATTGCCATGCGAATGTAAACGCCATTTGTCATCTGCTGTACAATCCGGCTTTGAGCACTTTCAACCAAGTCATCCGCAATTTCCACATCACGATTGACAGGGGCTGGGTGCATGATAATGGCACTCGCTTTCAGTTGCTTGGCGCGTGCATTGGTCAATCCGTACTGTTCATGATAGTCTGCTTTAGAGAAGATTTCGCCTGACTCATGTCGTTCAAACTGAACACGTAAGAGCATTTGAACGTCCAGTTCTGGCAAAATGTCATCAATCAAACAGTAAGTTCCGAACGCGTCAAATTCTTGGGTATGCCATTTTTCAGGCCCCGTGAAATAAAGTCTAGCACCCAGTTTTTTGAGCATGACCATGTTTGATTTTGCCACTCGCGAATGACTCAAATCACCCGAAATCGCAATCTTAAGTCCCTCAAAATGTCCAAATTCTTCGTAAATGGTCATCAAGTCCAGTAAGCACTGGCTTGGGTGTTGGCCTGAACCGTCGCCCGCATTGACAATGGCACAGTTCAAATGGTCAGCTTTGACCAATGCTTCGTAGTATTTTTCCTCTTTCGACCGAATGACTGCCACTTTAACGCCCAAAGCTGACAGGGTCAAAATGGTATCATATAAGGTCTCGCCTTTGGTAATTGAACTTTCTTTGGCTTCAAACTCAAGCACTTCAAGTCCCAATTTCCGCTCCGCCACATGAAAGGATTGGTGCGTTCGGGTACTGTTTTCAAAAAACAAATTACTGACAAAGGTTGCTGGAAACTGCGGCAGTTCGACTTCACCACGCTTAAACTGGCTGGCACGTTCAATCAATGCCATGACTTCTGCCACGCTCAATTCATCCATACTTGTCAGGTTTGACAATGTCAAGCCATCATTTTCAATCATCTTAAATGTCCTTTACTTCTTATGAAGTAACCAACAAAAAACGCTCGTGGTTATTTTTCAAATCGGAGCCTGCTCATCGCCATAAATGGAGAAGAAACAGCTCCTGCTTTTGATTTCTGTCAGTACTGACAGGTTTAATCTTCTTGTGGCAAGACCAGATTTAGCACAATTCCCAAAATGGTTGCGATTGCGACTGGAGAGATTTGCAAGCTATGGCTACCGTATTTGAGGTCAAGTACCATGCCACCAATCCCGATAACAAGTACAACTGATGAAATCAACAGGTTTCGTTTGATGTCAAAGTTGATTTTATTTTCAACCAAAATTTTCAAGCCAGAAGCCGCGATGACACCAAACAAGGCAATCGATGCACCCCCAATAACGGGTGCTGGAATGGATTGTAAGAGGGCTGTGATTTTCCCAACGAATGAAACGACAACGGCAAGCACTGCTGCTCCTGCGATGACGTAGATGGAATGGATTTTCGAAATAGCCATTACACCAATGTTTTCACCGTAAGAAGTGACAGGAGGTGCGCCCACAAAACCAGCGATGATTTGGGCAACCCCGTCACCTGCCAAAGTTTTTTCAAGCCCTGGGTCTTTGAAGTAATCTTTTTTAGTCAATGAATTCAAAACCATGATATGTCCAAAATGCTCGGTCATTGTAACAAAGGCAATGGGTGCCATTGTCAAGATAGCAGATGGATAGAATGCCCAGTGATAGTTGACAAAGGGGATTGTAACTGGTGGCATACTGAGCCATTTGGCTGATGAAAGCCCGCTAAATGATACAATCGTTGTGCCTGTGATTTTTCCAATGATAAGCGCAGCCACATATCCTGTCACAATTCCCAGTAAGATTGGCACGACTGACAAGAAACCACGGCCGTAGATACTGAAGACAACGATAGACAAAACCGTAATCAAGGCGATGATGATGTAAGCAATACTATAACCCGTCATTTTGCCTGGATCAGTGTACATGGCATCATTGATTGCTGTCGGTGCCAATGACAAACCGATAACCATTACGATTGGGCCAACCACGATTGGTGGCAAGACCTTATCAATCCAGCCTTTACCTACAAATTTGACGATGATGGCAACAACCAAGTAAACCAGCCCACCTGTCATCGCACCTTGTGCAATGGCTGGCATTCCACCATTTTTCATCAACATTTGCATGGCCAAGATATAAGCAAAACTTGAGCCCATGTAAGCAGGTACTTTAAAGCGCGTGACTGACATGTGCGCTAACGTTCCTAAACCACTTGACAGAAGGGCAATGGCAGGATTTATCCCAACCAAAATCGGAACCAAAACGGTTGAGCCAAACATGGCAAATAAGTGCTGGAAGGATAAACCGAACCATTGAGAAGCCTTAGGTTTCTCGTCAACGTGAAGAATGATATCGTCTTTCATTTTCTAATCTTTCTAAATTTTCAATCTTTTTATATTTCATTTAAAACAACACATTAAAATATCTTTTTAAACGCAACTTCTTATTCGCAGATTCAGAAGTATCTTAATTGCCACTGGCAACCAAAATACTGTCACGAAGGTGATTTCGCGCGCAAAATCTTATCTGCAGATTCAGAAGTATTTTAATTGCCACTGGCAATTAAAATACTGTCTGAACCATCGTGTTCCGTCATTTGAACAATGATTTCTTCATCGTGTGCAGTTGGAATATTTTTTCCGACATAATCAGCACGGATAGGCAATTCGCGGTGGCCTCGGTCAACTAAAACTGCAAGTTGAACACGTGCCGGTCTTCCAAGTTTGACAAGTCCATCAATGGCTGCACGAATGGTACGTCCGGTGTACAAGACATCGTCTACCAAAATAATATCTTTGTCCGTAACGTCCACATTGATTTCAGTTGTATCGATTTCGGCTTGCATATCGTCACGAAAAGGTTTTGTATCGAGGGCGCCAAGGGGAATTTCCAAACCTTCAAGCTGTTTCAAACGTTCTTGGATACGTTCAGCAAGATAGACACCACGTGTTCTAATCCCGACTAAGACCAATTTGTCCATTTCCTTATTGCGTTCAATGATTTCATAAGTGATACGTGTGATGGCACGTTTCATAGTGATTTCATCAATAATTTCTTTTTGCTTCATGAAAGCTCTCCTTCGTTTTTTGAGAAAAAAATCCCTACAACCAGAAAAAGCTGCAGGGAACAAGGTTTCAGAAAATGGCAGACTGCCATAATTTAATTCAAATTTAATTTTCCGACCTTGTTTGCCTCTCTGGACAACCTTAAAGGTTTTTTATATTATATCAAATTTTTTTTCATTATTCAAGAAAATATTCGGTTTTATCAAAAAAAATCTCCGCAGAGATTTTAATGTCCTTGAGCATAAGCCAGATAACAGCTTTTTTTGTTTACAGGAGTTCCTTAAACAAGCCACGCACGAAGAATTCTTC
The DNA here is from genome assembly GCF_009601055.1 of Lactococcus sp. dk101. Classification (GTDB taxonomy): domain Bacteria; phylum Bacillota; class Bacilli; order Lactobacillales; family Streptococcaceae; genus Lactococcus. Next base: position 337,056 of record NZ_WITI01000002.1, on the reverse strand, counting down.
GTCAAAGTCTTGCAAGTCATTGAGCTGCTCACCCAAACCAATCAATTTGACTGGAATGCGCAAACTTTGGACGATAGACAGAACGATTCCCCCTTTAGCAGAACCGTCCAACTTGGTCAATGCAATCCCTGTGATTGGCGTAACCATACTAAATTCTTTAGCTTGTTGAATGGCATTTTGACCTGTCGTTGCATCAAGTGCCAAAATTGTTTCATGAGGTGCATCTGGAATTTCACGGCGAATAACTTTTCCGATTTTTTCCAGTTCTTTCATCAGATTATCTTTATTTTGCAGGCGTCCTGCGGTATCGATCAATAAAATATCAGCCGCTTCAGCTTTTGCTTTTTGCAGGGCATCATAGACAACACTCGCTGGATCAGAGCCAGCAGGCTTTGTCACCACTTCAACATCGGAACGTTTGCCCCATTCGACCAACTGATCAATGGCTCCCGCACGGAATGTATCAGCGGCGGCAAGTAAAACTTTTTTTCCTTCGTTCTTATAGCGGGCGGCCAATTTACCAATGGTGGTCGTTTTTCCGACACCATTGACACCGACAAAGAGATAAACCGTAAGCCCGTCTTCCATTGTCAATGCTGACGGCAACTTATCTTCGTCAAACTTATCAACGATTTTTTCAACAATCAATGCCCGCAAATCTTCAGGAGATTTGGCCTTGGTCAATTTGGCTTCTTGGCGCAATTCTTGCGTGATTTCCATGGCCAATTCGACACCAACGTCTGACATAATCAATGTTTCTTCTAAATCTTCGAAGAATTCTTCATCGACTGCCCGAAAATTAGCAAACAATTCATTAAAGCCAGTCGCAAATGTTTGACGGGTCAGATTGAGCGAACTTTCGTATTTTTTCTCAGTTTCTTCACGCGATTGGGCAAAGATTTGTGCCAAAGCATCAACGTCAATCGTGATTTCTTCGTCTTCTTCTGCTGGCTCAGAAACCACAGCTGGCGCAACTTCTTTAACTACTTCAACAGACTCAATAGGTTCAACCGTTTCAACAGTAACATTTTCAACTGCTGCATCGGTATCGCTTTCTTCAGCAGCATCAGCCTCAACACCCGTTTGAACGACTTGTTCTTGCTCAGTTTCAACCGCAACCATTTCGTCAGTGCTGACAGCCTCTTCTATTTGCTTTTCCTGTGCAATGACAGGCTCGGCAATCACAACATTTTCTACTGTTTCAACAACTTCATTTTCTGTTTCTTTTTTCTTTCCAAATAAACGATTAAAAAGGCCCATATTTCTTCTCCAATTTTTAATAAAATCTAATTTTTTACTTCATTTTCAGTAATTTCGTCGTCTTCATCATCAGACAAACGCCGATTGATGAGAAAAATCCCTGCAACTAAGATGACAATGGCTAGAATATCAATGCCTTTAGAAACGAAAACGAATTGTGTCGTATCTACCGCGAAAGCCAGCATAATGGTCAAAATTGCGTGCAATGCAAAGACAAAGCCCATAAATAGCGTGTATATCATAAAGAAACGATGAAGCTCCGCCAAATCCTCGGCGTCAAGCTCTTCGTCGTCATCCTCGATTGCATCTATTTGCCCCTGCGCTACGGTTTCAGCTGTTCTACTTTCAGCTTTGTCAGCACTGACACTTTTAGCCATCTGCTTTTTAGCAAGCAAGCCCATCAAGGGATGGTTGATCGCCGCAGAAAAAAGCAAGATAATGCCAATCGCCCCCGTCAAAATCGGGTGCCACAGTTTGAATGCCAAATCATTGCCATGTGACAAATAAACCGCCACGATCGAAATCAAGAAACCGCAGACTGCCACCAGTCCAATCGGGTTGATTTTTTTCTTCTTAAATGCGGTATAAAGCGTCAAAAGAACGGGAAATGCCGTCGCAACGCCAAGAGCCAACGTATCGCTCACAGCGAGCAATTTCAAAATGCCATAAGCAATGACAGGCAGTATAAAAGCAAAAATAAAGCTTGTCACGAGACTTTTTTTATTATTCATCATTATCGTATTCTACCTTTGTTGTCTTGTTTATAAGACATATTGCTCGATAACATGAGCAACGGCACTTTCTTCGTTTGTTCTGTCAGCAATGATTTGAGCTGCTGCCTTCAATTTGTCCACCGCGTTGCCCATAGCAACACCGTAGCCAGCCCATTCAATCATGGCCATATCGTTTTCTTCATCGCCCATTGCCATGACATTTTCTGGCTTCAAATCCAAAATTTCAATCAATTTTGACAAGCCATAAGCCTTATTAATGCCTTTTGGCATAAATTCTACCAATTTGGCTTGCGATTTGAAAATTTCGTACTTATCATAAAAAGCTTTTGGAAAATCAGGAATTTTCGCATCCAAAATCGCTGCCTCAGTACATGAGACGACCTTGTTGATGATGACATCATCTCCCAATTCTGACAAGTCCTTTGGTACAAAATGCAAGAGTTTGTTCAAGCTCGGATACAAAGATGTCAGCGCTGACGGTGTCATATACACCGTTCCTTCGCTCAGCAGGTCGCAGGGTAAGCCAAGACTTGCAGTCATCTCCTTGATGTCGCGCGCCTCATCAAGTGAAAAAGTCTTTTTAGACACGATTTCACCCGTATTTCGCTGAATCAATCCCCCATTGAAGGTGATTGAAAAATCATCAAAACCAGTCATGTCCAGCTCTTCTAACAAATGATGAATGGCCAACAAAGGACGCCCTGTCGTGATAACCACATGAACACCCTTTTCTCTAGCCTTTTTAATGGCTGCAATATTTTCTTTTGAAACCTCTTTTTTGGCATTTAGCAAAGTACCATCCAAATCAAGAGCAATTAGTTTAATTTCTGAATTCATGCTTATATTATAACATAGCTTTTGCTTTCCTGTTGAGCTTAACCATACTTAAGGACAAGAATTTCACATCAAAAAAATTTCCCGAAGGAAATCTTTTGGTAAAAATAAAGTTTATTGTGTTTTCACGTTGTAACGCTTATTAAAATTAAAGATTTTAATAACAAATATTATGATCATAACCACAAATACACAAAACGAAATCCCAATATTCAACTCTAAGATCACTAGTGCAGTAATTAACAAGTAGCCTATCAATAGGAGTATTAAAAACAACCTTGAAAGTTTTAATTGGACATATTTTTTAGTTTGTTTAAACCGAAGCATGCTCACAACCAAAAAGCCAATACTACCTGAAACACCAGCGCCGTTAATACCAATAATAGGTACCAAAATTAAACAAAATACGATATTGGTGATCATGCCCCAAATCGTTGTCATAATAAGTCCTTTTGTTTCTTTTGCTACAAGATAGGTTGTTCCAAAAAATGCCGAAACACTTGAAAATATACTAGAAAGAAGCAGAAATGGAACAATCTTCCATGCCTCAAAATAAGATACATCTACATAAAACTTCATAAATAATCTGATAAATAATACAATTATCGAACATAAAATAATCAAACCACCAAATATCATATTGAATGTTACATTGTACAACTCAGAGGTATTCTTTTTCCCATTTTCATCAACCGCAGTCATTTGCCAAGCATTTGTAAACATAGAAAAAAGTGTTGTAATCATTGATGGTATCTTATTCGCTACTGCTAATAAACCATTCGCACTTGTTCCTAGAAAAGTAAGAATAATAATTTTATTGGCATCATTAGTCAACCACCAAGCGAAACTATTAGGAATCATTGGAATTGAATACCGAAGTAACTCTTTCGTTTTAATCCAAGAAACTCTATTATAATCGATATATTTATACAGCTTATTATAAAAAAATAAAAAAATGCTCGTTGAAACTACTGAGATAATTAACGAATAGAGATATCCATTCAAACCGAGTTTAAAAATCCACATTAATAATAGATTGGAGAAAACATTTGTAAAGCTATTGATTATACCTGATAAAGCATAAGTTTTGACTTTTCCTATCCCGCGAGTGAAGTTTTGAAAGAGGTTCAAAAATAATGTAACAGATAAATAAACCCCAATCAAAAAAGAATATTTTAGCCCGGCTATAGAACATATTCCAGCTACGCCCAAACTTATAAACATTCCGATGACCGACACAACAAAGCCGTTAGTGAAGATCTGAACTTGGTCCTCCCCTTTATCTAGTGCATAACGAAATATAGCTGAAAAAATATTAAGCGATAAAAGAGGCAAAAGCATTGATACTGTTGTAATAATAATATCAGATAAACCAAACTCGCTAGTTGTAAGCACTTTTGTATAAAAAGGAACCATAATAAACGATAGGATTAGCGAAATACCATTCCCTATGGTAAAAATTAGTGTGTTACCAGCAAGCTTTTTTAATTGTGATTTCAATATTTATTCCTTAATTAACTTATCCTCTTTTACCATTTCTACCAATTTGGCAATAAGCGGTGCATATTTTTCTTCGATATTGAATTTTTCTACACTCTGACCACAAAGATTAGATGATAATTTTACGAATTCATCGATATCTATTTCCTCTCTTGGATCTATAAATACAATATTATCCATATCAGATAGCCAATCGTTTACTGTCATTTTAATTTTGCTGTTGTAGTTATCAAAAACAATACAAGGGATTCCGCTCGTCTGAGCAAAAATCATTCCATGGAGTCTATCAGTTATGACTAGTTCACTTGATTTAATTTCATCCCATTTTATATTTAATTCTCGTAATCTATCCTCTGGTTTAACATCGTAACTATTATCATTTACGTGAGCAGTAACCTTAAATTTTTTGGCTAAAGCCTTTGTTAAATTCTCTTGTGTCTCTAAATCAAGGACTTTTTCTCCTTCATCACGCATTAACATTAGAATACCTTCGCCATGGACTTTTTCTTCATCACGATTATCTAAACTTAAAACAATATCTGGTGTAAAAATAATGTTGTTTTCTGGGAAAACTTCTTGAAAGCGAGCATAGCTTTTTGACTCACGAGCAGTAATCGTCAAATTTTTTCCAGAACGAGAAAAAACTGCTTTGATATGATTCATCAACTTTTCACTATCACCAGTCTCGTTAAAAGTATAAGACTGAGGGAAAAATAATTTCTGTAAATCTGGATGCGTGTCAATAATAGGAAGATAAATGTCATGTAGAAAACCATATTTTGTTCCTAAATTTCCTCCGCCAGTGAAAAGCAAAATGTCTTCATCACCAATTATTTCTTCAATAAATCGTATTGGTGTTCTAGATGGAACTTCAACAATTTGATATTCATCATCTGTACCCACAATTCTATCAAGAAAAAGGCGTTGCGCCTGTCCAATTGCATGATCACCTAAGTTCATATAATCCGCAACACCAATGATCATAATTTTTTTTACTTTTTTAAGAGATACGTCAAAATCTGAGTGCTGAAATAAAGTCAAAAAGTAACGTTTTTGTGAGCGAAGATCTGCCCATTTTTCAGGAGAGATTTTGGATTTTAGTAATGTTTTAATCATAAAATACTTTCTATTTTTATATTGCTGCCTAATTTTTTATTGATTCAATGATATTTGAATTCAATTATTTGTAGTTTGACTTTAAATTTCATACGTTCCGATAAAGGTCTTTTTTTCAAAGTTTTTTTTACAAGTTCTACCGCGGAAGAATAACAACCATCTTTCGGATTAAAGTTAACTTTATTTTTCACCAAAACTCTGGTCCAGTCCCTCATAAAAGCATAGATTGATTGTTCAATCAGTTCTAAAATTTCAAGGGAAGGATTTGTTTGATACCACGTAATAAATGAACGTATCACTTTTTGCTCTGATTCAGACATTCTCTGAGCATTGTTAGTTGTCAAAATTGATCCTGGACGAACACGGTAACAATAATTTGCTTCTTCTATTGTAGCTACTGTTGTAGCATTAATATATGTTCGTGTTGTGAAGTCACCATCTTCAAGTAAAATCCCTTCCATAAATTTAAGTTTATTCTCTTTTAAAAATGTTGTGCGATATAAACTTGACCATACGACAAAGGAAACATTCTTATCTAAAAAACTCTTCAATGCCTCAATTCCAGTAGAAGGCTCAATATTAAAATCTGAAACCCATCCCTCAGGAATTTTTCCTTCAAAATCTCTAAATGCTCCGCGTACCACATCAGCTTTCGTTTCAGTCGCTTTTTTATAAAGACTTTCTAAAAATTCTGGCTTCACTTTGTCATCAGAATCAATAAAACTTAAAAATTCTCCACTTGCCGCTCTTATCCCAGTGTTTCGAGCTGCGGATAAGCCTTGATTTTTTTGAGAAATAACTCTCAATCGTTTATCTTCTAACAAATCCTTTATTACTTCGATTGAATTGTCCGGTGAGCCATCGTCAACAATTATTACTTCAATATTTGTATAAGTTTGATTGATAATTGATTTTATACATTCCTCAATATATTTTTCTACTTTATAAACAGGTACTACAACACTTATAAGTGGTTTCAAATTCATTCTCACTTTCTTTGCTATCTTGAACTTTTATAATGCTAGCTTGTTCCTAGAAACATTTTAATTAATCGATCTCTTTCTTGCTAGACAAATGATTGGTTGGCGATTCAAACGCTATCCTGTTCATTGCAATAATAAGTACAGGCAGCAATAATACAAATCTAAAGAACGACGTCTCAGTAAAGGCTACGAGAAAATACACTGCAATAACAAGCATATCTACCCTAGTTTGATTTTTCCTACTTTTAAATAATATGATGTAAAAACTAATAGCTAAAAACAGCGTGAATAAAATTCCTTTTGCAATCATTGCTTGTAAATAGCCTGTATCTAACATGGTTGATTTAGAAGCACTATTTCCAAGAAGATGAATACCAAACTCATAATAAATCATTTGGTAGAGCGAAATTCTTCCTGAAAGCAATGAATCTAGCCTTTCATTTATTGGAAGTTTCAACATTGCGAATGAAATGGCTGATAAAACAATAGGAAGTAATAAAACCAATCGTTTCAAAGCCTTGCTTACTACAGACATATATTTTTTTCCAAAAATCAAACATATTCCAAGTAAAATAAATATAATATAGCCGGAGGTTCTTGACTGCGTTAATTTAAATACGATTAATGTTGCTATAATCATTAAAACAGTATTCTTTCGCTTCATATTGCTTAGATACAATAGTGCAAGTATGATTCCCAAAAAGGACATCATCGTCATATTCGGCTGAATGAATCCTAAGCTAAGACGAGGAACAAAACCTTCATTGCGCCACATTAACATATCTGATTTTTTATTAAATCCTATTAAATAATAAAGTATAACACTTATACTAAAGCAGATGCTGGCTGTTATTGCATAAGTTTTCAGTAGCACTCTACCATTTATTTCGCATTTTCTAAAAATAAAATACAAGATCCACATTAACCCTAAACTAAAATTACTGGGATCTCGGTTTAAAATTACAAATAAAAAAGAAATGAGCAATACAATAAGTTCAATTAGCGCAAACCCTCCTCTTCTTTTTGAAAAAACAAAATATGTCATGAGAATACTGACTGCCATGAGGGCAGAGTAAATCGAAGATGTTATAAGACCAGTATTACTTAAATAATCAAAGAACACAATAGCAATTACCAAATATTTCATGATTGCAGTTAATTCTATCTTTTCGTTCATGCTGACTTATTTCCTATTTTTTTTAATTTTTCATAGAAATCATCACCAATCAACCGTCTTAATTTTATTTTTAATCGAATTAGTCTATCTTTTTTTTCTTTCCAACTCATATCATAATGATGTATTGAGTATGTGTTTTCAGTTATTTTCAATTTATTTGTTTCAAAACTAAGGGGGCATAAAAAATCAGTTGGTAGAATCACTAAGCCGTTAATAATTTGAATTGTATTGCTCTTTTTTAGTCCTTGCTTAACTAATAAATTAGTTGTATATGTCACACATGTTGTCAAATTTTCAAAGCCTGAATGAGTGTAGCATTCCAAGTTAGCTTTTATTTGAGGATGATGCTTTTCTGCTCCAAATCCCAAACCTGTACTTACACGTCCGATTATTTCCGTTCCCATGTATGCTTCATAGGTAAGTAAATCATCTAGAGGCTTTATAATTTCAACATCAGTATCAAGATAAATACCACCTTCTGAATATACGATATCAAGTCTGGCTACATCTGTTACAAAGGCATATTTTTTTTGTTCATATGCTTCTTTAACATATTTAATTTTTGTCACATCGTAATTTTCTTCATTCCATTCTTTGATTTCATAATCAGGACAAAATTTCCTCCAACTCTCAATACACTTTTGGGCTGACTCTGGTAGCGGATTTCCACCGAACCAACAATAATGAATTACTTTTGGAATCATCTATTCTCCTTTTTTGATATCAAATTCTTTATTTCTACTTCAAATTGCTTCATAAAAGCAGCATTATGATTCCCCTTAACAGGCGACTCTTTCAATCGTTTTGATTTCTCAATATTGAAAAGCAAATTATTCATTTCCTCACACAAAAGGATTGGATAATTTTTTTCTAGCACTTGATTACTCACCCACAATTGATGATCGTTCACATGCTCATTATACTTTTCTTGGCGTGGCACGACCACGGGTATTTTACCAAGCTGCAAAACTTGCATGTATGTGGATGGACCGCCATGAGTTATGACAACGTCTGCTTCCCTCATGTATTTTTCCATGTCGTCATACCCAATTAATCTTGCCCACTTGCTATATTGTGGTTCATAAGTTGAGTAACCTATTTGCATGAATACTTCTTCTGTAATCTCCCCATCTCTGACTAATTCATCTACTTTTTGAATGAGGCGATTAAAGGCTTGTTCATGTGTTCCAACAGTTACAAAAATCATCAAAAAATCCCTCCCAAATTGATGGCTTTAGGGTAAACCTGTTTTAGTTCTTCCCACTGAACTATAAATTTATCGGTAACGGGATAAACCAATTTACCTGTTAATGTAGGTTTATCAATTCGATCAAAGATTTCGATATAAATGGTTTTTGCGCCAAACATCTTCCCTAACCAAAAAAATGGGACGGCTACTGCAGCACCGCTTGAAATTATTACATCTGGCTTTTCCTTGCGTAATATTTTAAATGCGAGGATTGTATTTTTAATTGTATTTTTTATATTTCTATTTGTTGGGTAATGACAGGGATAAAATTTTTCATTCTTCAGAATGGACTGAGCATCTGCTTTATCAAAAGTCACCCAAAATCTATCTTCGTCCTCCCAAAAATTTTTCAATAAATACAGATGAGTCAAATGCCCACCACTAGATCCTACAAGTGCAACTTTCAATTTAATACGCGTCCTTTCCGCTAAAACTTTGGAATATTGTCATAAATAATAATCGGATATCTGAGTTAAGGCCATGAATCTCTAAGTAATGAAGTTCAAGATCGGCACGTTCTGGAAAAACGACGGCGCTTCGGCCATGCGTGGTCCAGTATCCTGTGATACCTGGTTTACACATCAAAAGATAAGAGAGGCGTTCGCCATATTCTTTATCCTCAAACAGCAAGATTGGGCGTGGCCCGACCAGACTCATTTCTCCTTTTAAAACGTTCAAAAATTGCGGTAATTCGTCAATCGAATGTTGGCGAATGAACTTGCCAATTTTTGTCACCCGCGGATCATCTTCTAGCTTATTGCCATTATCATGATATGCTTGTTTGATTTCTGGATGTTCGTCCAAATAGGCTTCTGCATTCAAAATCATAGTACGGAATTTCCAGATATAGAAAATCTTGCCGTTTTTTCCGTAACGTTTTTGTTTGTACATCATTGGACCTTTATCTTTTTCATTGGCCATCAGATATGGGATTGCCAAACAGATAGCGGCAATCAAAAAAAGAAGCGTTCCAACGGTTCCACCAATGATGTCAATAAGCCGTTTTATTCCTAGTTCAAAAAGACTAAAAGGTTTATAGTTTACTATTGGTTGACTTACTAGAGCTACTTCTTGTTCTTCCGAGACACGCTGCATAATACTCTTCCTCCCTTAAAATTCTTCAAAAAAGACCTAAAAACTTTTTGTTCTTTATTCTTGACGGACTATTTGGATAGATACTTTCATTCAATAGAACGGAATGAGCATTAATATCAAATCGTTTTGAAACTTCTTCACCAAACTCATTTGTAATGAGTTCAAAGGCTTCTTTCATCTTAAATGTCCGACTTGTGATATTGTGGGCATCTGATGCTACGAAATGTGTTAATTTATGTTCAATTATCTGGAAAGTAAGTTTTTGAATTTTCTTTCCAAAGTGTCCTGTCACACTTGATGCAGTGATTTGGCTAAGCACCCCCTGCTCAACAAAATCATATAATAAATTGGGATTTTCAATAATCCCGGTATTTCTTTCTGGATGAACCAGAATCGGCTGTAAGCCTTGTAATTTCATGTTGTAAAAAAGCTTACTTGCATATCTGGGTACATGATTGGATGGAAATTCAATCAACATGTAATTTGTTGTGCCAGCAGAAGTCAACAATTTCCCTGCTTCATAATCTTCTAGAAGTTCTCCATAGATTCTCACTTCTTGACCTGGCAGGACCTGGATAGGGAGCTGATGCTTTTGAATGATGGCATCTACTTCTTTGACTTTTTTCAAAATCCCTTCTGATTCATTATGATATTCTGGATTATGATGCGGACTTGCCGTTATTACTTTGATTCCCTCTGCCACAGCTGTCTGTAGCATCTTCAACGTATCTTCGTCTGTTTTTGCTCCATCATCGATTGCTGGTAAAATATGGCAGTGAAGATCAATCATATTGACATTCCCCCTTTATTCTGCGCCGTAGTAGTAATAATAGGCACTTTCTTTGGTATCTAATCCGTGTAGAATAACACCAATCAGATTTGCATCAATCTTTTCAAATGATTTTTTACTTTTTATTAAATCTTCTTTTTTTGTTTGTCCTGAAAATGCAACGATAATCGTTCCGTCAGTCATGCGACTTAGGATGTGAGCATCTGTAACCGCGTTTACCGGTGGTGTGTCAATCAAAATAATGTCAAACTGTTCTTCAACTGCTTCCAAAAGTTTTTTCATGGAAGTAGAGCCAAGCAATTCTGATGGATTTGGTGGCACGGGACCAGAACTAATCAGTTTCAAAGTTTCGCTGATTTCAGTTGTTTGAAGGACTTCATCCAACGGAAGGCTTTGAGCTAACAAGTTTGTTAAGCCTTTATGGTCAGGTAATATAAAGCTCTTGTGAACTGTTGGTTTACGTAGGTCAGCATCAATCAACAAGACTTTTTTACCTTGTTGGGCAAAGCTTACCGCAAGATTAGCTGAAGTCGTGGATTTCCCAGCGCCAGCTTCTGGAGAAGTAATGATGAATGTTTTTAAACCTTGATCAGACATTTTAAATTCAATACTCGTACGAATTGTTCGGTATTGCTCTGAAATATATGATTTGGGATTAAGATTGGTAATCAACTTTCTATCACTATCAATTTCTTTTTTCTTTTTAAATAGACTCATTTGATTTATCCTTTCTTTCCAGCTTTTCCATTTTCATCAGTATTAAAATCGCTTATTTTTGCATAAGAGGTTGAACCAAGCATTGGCAAACCAATGTGTTCAATATCTTCTTCTCGAACGACTTTATTATTTAACGCTTCAAGGAGAAGGGCAAGGCCAATACCGACAATTAAACCTGCAAGTATAGAAATGGCAATATAAAGCTTTGGTTTAGGACTTACTGCTTTAGTGTTTGCTTTTGCTTCTGCCAAAACACTTACATTCGTTACATTCAAAAGCTTATCTGCATTTTGACTGAAAACTTTTGCTGTTTCATTGGCAATTTTTTGAGCCGTATATGGATTTGTATAAGTTACAGTGATTGTAATGACCTGCGAATTTGTTGTATTTGTTGCAGTGACACCTGATTGAAAATTATCATTTGATAATCCCAAGTTACTTTGGACTTGATCCAAAATAATTGGACTGACGATGACTTGGTTCATGGTGTTAGCCATTTGAATATTACCGGTGACTTGTCCTGCATAAGTATTCGAATCACTTGATTCTGAAAGCTTTGCGACAAGTTGAGTTGAAGCCGTATAAGTTGGTGTAGCGATGAAAAATGTATAAATCGATCCAAAAATCGTTATCATAAGTGTACTAATAACTATGATGTTTAATTTTTTATACAGAATGTTGAAAATACTTCTGATATCGATTGTTGCCTCTTTTGAATCTTGCATCTGTAAAAATCTCTCCCTTTCAGCCCCCATGATATATACTTCAGGATTTCTTAATGCTCTTACGCTGAATCACAAAATAAAAAACGTATATTTCATTAAACTGCGTAAAATATATTTCTATTTAAATTCACATATTTTATTTATTGATAGTTTTCTATATATAATAATTTATATAATTTAATATACATTATTTTATTAATTTTGTAAAATAAAAGTGAACGAAAAACACGAATATTCTGCTTTTTAATTGAATTGTCACACAATTCTAATTTACGATACATTTTAATATTTATAACATTTTTATACAAAGTAAAAAAGATGACGCGACTGCATCATCTTTTTTTTATAGAACTTATTCTTTACGCTTGCGCTTAAGGATGAAGGCTCCAAGAGCAATCAATCCTGCACCAAGGATCCCCAAAGGAATAAAGCTTGCCGCATCTCCTGTCCGTGGAAGGAGTGGATTTTTCTTCGTTGTTCCATCTGACTTGTTATTTTGGATCACATCTTTGATGGTCGTTGTCTTATTCTTACGCCATTGTGCATATAAGGTCACTTGTCCTTTATCTTCTTTCAGTAGATTGAGGACTTGTGCTTTATTTGCATATTTTTCACCTGTTCCATCTGCTTTAGTGTTCCAGCCTGTAAATTTGTAGTTATCTCGTTTGAATTCATTCTGTCTCAAGGCCTTCATTTCATCATATGTAAAGGTTTGGTTCTTCATCTTACCAGATCCTTCGTTAGCATCGAATTTAACTTGGTAAGAATTGGCTTCCCATTGTGCAAACAATGTAATTGCATCGGCATATGTTGGCACCAGATTTTCAACATTTTCCTTATCCGTGTAGGCTTTACCTGTTCTATCTGCTTCAGTATTCCACTCAACGAAGTGGTATCCTTCGCGCCAGAAAGTATTAGCACTTAAGTCTTGCTTCACATCAAAGACAAACTCTTGATCTGCCATCGTTCCTTCACCTTTATTGGCATCGTAGCTGACTTGATAGGCACTCGTTTTCCATACTGCATAAAGATCAACTTTGGTACGAGCAAGTGTAAATTCGTCTTCTGGTTGATACGTTGCTTCAGTCGCATTCGGATCTGTTGACCAACCAAGGAAATCGAATTTTTCACGCTCAGCAAATCCTGCTGTACGAAGATCTGGCAATTTATGTGTTTCGCCATAATAGGCTCCACCATTGACTTCATCCGCTACTACCTTATGACCGTGAAGGACATTGATATCATCAACTGTTGCTTTAGCATCTACGGCACCTTTGACCACGTAAGTATCTGTCAAATCATTATGATTTTGATGATAAGTTACCGTTGAAGGTGTGGCAATGTAGTTTCCATCTTTTGCCCAAACCGCATACAAGACTGTATTTTGGCTAAATTTTTGAGAAACGCCGTCCGGATACATGATACCTTGAGCTGTTGGTGTTGTTGACCAACCACTAAAGATATATCCCGTTTTCTTCATTCCAAGTTTATTTACATCTTCACTTGATGGCAATTGAACCGTATCATTTGGTAAACCAACGTACGCTTCTGGTACTTCACCATTGGTCTTGCCATTCCCATCATAAACGATATACATTTTATTGGCTTCTACTGGCTTCCATTGTGCATGGAGGATTAAACTTGTACTTGATGGTGTAACAGATTCTCCTGGGTTATATTGCTTCCCTGTACCATCTGCTTTTGTGTTCCATCCTGTAAACATATAGCCTGTATTTGTAAAGGCACCACGATCTTGAATACTAAACGGTGTCGTTTTTTCGTCTGTATATCTAAGGTAAGTAGAACTTGTATCACTATTAGCTAAATAAATCACACGTGTTAAACCATTCGATGGTTTGAGAGGGATCCATTTTGCATATAATTCTGTATCAGTCTTAAGGGAAAGTTTACCGCCTGGATAATAATCTGTCCCCTTACCATCGGCCTTGGTATTCCAACCGCCAAAGATATAATGTAATTCTTCTCCGGTGTCTTCATCAATCGTCGTTTTCACCATTGACATCCCCTGTTTATTTGGGTCAATCACGGCTGTTTCGTAACGTGGCAAGGTCGTACTATCTGGAAGATCTCCTCCCGTGTAGCCATTGCCATCATAAGTGAGTAATACATTTCGTTTTTCTTTATCCCAAATGGCATAATAAACGGTATCCTTGCTTGCCTTAACTACTGTATCTGGTGCTACGATTGACGCATCTCCAGCTTTGGCGTTCTTATCTGTGCTCCAACCTAAAAATAGATATGGATCTGCAATGACATTTTTATCATTGTCTAGGTAATACTCATATTTGGCCAATTTACCAACTTTTGGCATTGTGAAATTAACGCCGTCTTTACGATAAATTTGGTCTGGTACGAGTCCTGATGTATGTCCATTCCCGTTAAACATAATCGTAAATGAGTCTGCAGGAACTTCTACTTCAGTCTTCCATTTGGCATAGAAAATCATGTCTTGATGGGCGATAAAGGATGTCCCTGGTGAATAGGCTACTTCATTTCCTTTTGCATCGATAACATACCAGTAATCAAAGACTTTCCCAGGAAGAGAGAAGTTTGCGAGGGGTTCTGCTACTGTATAGCGTTCCGTGAAATCTCCACGAACTGATGCTGAAGCAGGTGTTTCACCAATCACTCCACTCTCAAGTGCCACATAAACCATATTAACCATATTGGTTTGGCCTGTTCCACTTCCGTTGCTATCACTAATCGTTTTCCAAGCAGGTGTCAGGACTGTATCCTCAGTTGGTTTCATGCTTTGGCCAGGGGTATAAATTTGGCTTCCGTCAGTCCAACCAACGAAGAGTGCTTTTTCTTTGGCAAGACTTCCTGGATTTCCTAAAACGGTGTGTGAATCTTTAAAGTCTAGTTCAATGGTACTATTCGGAGGAACCGTTCCAGATGTTGCATCACCCATGTCATATTTGACTTCATATTTAATTCGTTCCCATTGGGCAGTTAATTTAACTGGGTTTTTCGTCTCTGAAATATCTTTCAGTGTGAGTGTCTCTCCTGGTTGATAAATCTTTTCTTCTTCACCTTCTTGTGTGAATTTCCATCCTGTGAAACGATAGCCTTCATATTTGAGGCCATCATCAGTAGGAATTGTGATTGATTTCGTCTCCGTTGCCGTACCAAGTTTATAGACATTGTTTTTTTCAAAGCCGCTAGGTAAGCCTTCTGCCCCATTAGCATCAATCTTCAAATGCGTCCAATAACGATCAGAAGTTGGTGCCCAGACTCCATAAAGTGTTTTCGTTCCTGTAGAAATTGTGTAACTATTTCCAGCATAGTATTCTGGATAAGCCGCTGCTTTATCCGTTGACCAACCCCAGAATTTATAATTATCTTCAGTTGGAACGTTATCTGGCATGACGTCTGGCAAGGTAATTTTTGTTCCGTTCGTATCTACAATCGCAGCTGGATTACTTCCCGCCTTGGCATTTGATTCAAATTTCAAGGCTCCCTCAGAACTCGTTGCTCTCCATTTGGCTTTTAAGACCATATTTTTCTGAGGCGTAATAACATCACCTTCTAGGTAAACAATTTTAGTGTCAGCATCAACTTCATATTCCCAACCAATGAACTCATGCCCTGATTTTGTTAATTTTCCAGGGCCTGGAATCGTTAGTTCTTCTCCTTTTACAACAGATGAATAGGGTTCTTCTGGACTTCCGCCAGTATTCCCATTTCCGTTATATCCAATTGAATACGAATCTAGATTAAAGTCATACCATACTGCTTCAAAATCCCACGATGCTGCCACTCGAGGTGTCGTAACCTTACTTCCTGGATAATAGGTGGTACCATTTAATTTCCAGCCAACGAAAATGTATTGTTTTCCATTTTCGTTTGGACGTGAAGGGATATTATCTGGTAATTGGTAGACTTGTCCTGTCGCATCAATCGTTGCTGAATCCGGCATATTGTTTGCTGCAGTCGTTGTGTCATACCCTTTTGAGAAATCAATAAGCACCAGAGGTGACCATTGAGCAACGGCTTCTGTACTGTAGAAAATCTGTACTTTCTCACCAGCCTTGTAGATTTTACCGTTAATTAACCAGCCTGTAAATTTATATGAGACTTTCTCAGGTGTAGCATCTGGTAACGTGATGTAATATACATCATCTACACTTCCTTTAATCCCTGATGTCAACTCAGAGTTTGTAGTATGTCCGCCATTAGAATTAAAGGTAAGTAATGGTTCATGCTCCGTTGACTTCGCTTTAATCTTAAGATAGAGAGTCGTGTCTGTCTTTTCAAGGGCATAACTTGATCCTGGTGCATAATCTGTTCCTGTACCGTCAGCTCTGGTATTCCAAACGCCAACGATCTCTGTTGTTGAATCTTTCGGTGTCAGATCTGACGGAATGTCAGGTACGACGATATTGCTACCAATCGTCCCTGTCTTTTGTGCAGGTGCTGTATTTCCTGTCGCACCATTCAAATTAAAGGACAGGTTTGAGGTGTCAGACCATTGCGCATACAAAATTGTATCGGAACTATAATTCCAGTTAGCTACGGTTTGACCCTCATTATAAGTCGTACCAGTACCATCAGGTCTTGTGTTCCAGCTTACGAAAATTTGTTTCGCATTTGGTGCAACGAAATTAAGCTGCCCTGATGAAGTGCCAAGGCTTCTGACTTGATATTCCCCACCTGTAGATATTTCGTCATTAAATAAATCGCCGGCGTTACGTCCACCGTTCGCATTATAACTAATTTTTGTTTTTTCGACTGTTTGAGTCTGACTCGTATTCGAGGTATCTGTTAAGCTATCTGCCAAAATAAGGCTGGGGGACAATGTTGCATTTACAGCCAAGACCGCAACTGCTAAACCAGCTGTAACTTTTGAATGTTTCATTACATCCTCCTTGTGAATGTTTTACATTTATTTTTTGATACCTTATTAACATCGAAATTCATTTAATTGTATCAATGATTATATTATAACATTATTGTTACATGAATTACAATTGTTTTTCTGAAAAATATTTTTTATTTAATAAATATTACTTATATAGTTTTATATTTTCGTTTAAGCTAATTTATGCCAATATAATTACATTTGTTTAAAACTGATAATAACAAGGCTTAACATCTTTTAATCTAACCCTTTGTCCAAAAAATAAAAAAGTGTAAACAAAAAATGCTCAAAATTAAATTGAACATTTTTTTGATTTATTCTAAAATAAGAGAGAAAATATTACCAACGGGGTCAATAATCCGTACTTGATTTGCGTTTTCGTCATAAATTGCTTGTAAGTTTCGTGCATTTTCTTTTACTTGTTCAAAATAAGCAGCATCATCGACATAAATGGCAAATTCTCGCAACCCCGGGGCTTTTGGATCATTATTTTCAAGCTCAGAACCGCGCCAATCGTTAAAGGCAAGATGATGATGATAATTGCCTGATGAAATCCAAGTCGCTGATGGGACTGCGAATTTTTCTGTGATGCCTAAAACATCCAAGTAAAATTTAGTATCTTTCATTACACGTGCAACCGTCAAATGCACATGGCCCATTCGAGTTCCTTCAGGCATGACAAAGGCTTCATGTGGTTTTGTCAGTGCTGACAAGACCGCTTCAAAGTCCATTTGCTCAGTCACTCCGATGATTTTATCCCCTTGAATGTCCCATTCTTCAACCGCTTTGTCTCGATAGATTTCGATGCCATTTCCTTCGACATCTTCCAAATAAATGGACTCACTATAGCCGTGATCTGCCGCTCCAACCACTGGAATTTGGTCATGAATAAGATGGTGTAAAAAGTTACCTAACTCTGCTCTTGAAGGCAACAAAATGGCGAGATGATAAAGGCCATAAGTGTTATTTTCCTTGAATGGCACCTTGTCAAGATGAACAAGGACTTCTTTGCTGTCACTCAGTCCCAAATCTGCTGAGTTCTCATCCTGCTTAATGATTTGAAGGCCCAGAATTTTTTGGTAATACTCAATTTCGAGTTCCAAGTTGACCACGTTTAAACTAACGTGTCCCATTCGTATGTTTGACTGATATTGATACATTTACATTTCCTATCTTTATTTTTTGTATTTTTTATTGTTTTAATAATTACCCTACTTAAAGGATAACCTGTCTTGTCAGTAATGACAAGGATTTTGTTTTGAAAATTCTCCAATAAATCAAAAAAAGCAGTCCTTTTTCGACCGCTTTTTGAATGCAAAAATCTTTTCTTATTTCTTCTTTCCTTTTTTCATTTTCTTTTGGGCACGTTTCATGGCTTGTTTCATGGCAAATTCAGTTGCCTTACCTTTGATGCCGCCACCGAACATGGCACTCATATCCGGCTGACCATTGCCCATCATACCTGACATATCGCCAAATTGAGACATATCTGGCATACCATTCATGCCACCCATTCCTTTTGGCATATTGGGCATGCCTTGGCCACCCATCATTTTTTGCATCATGGCATTCATATCGCCATTCATGATCCCTTGCATCATTTCTTTTGACTGATTAAATTGCTTAATGAATTTATTGACTTCAATGAAGCTATTACCAGATCCACTGGCAATTCGACGACGGCGCGCAGGTGACAATTCGGCTTCCAAATGACGCTCTGCTGCTGTCATTGATAATACAATCGCTCGTTTACGTGCGATGTCTTTTGGATCAACTTTCACCTTATCAAGACCTGGCATTTGAGACATGCCTGGAATCATTTTCATGATGTCTTCCATTGGGCCCATGCTGGTCACTTGGTCGAGTTGTTCAACAAAATCCTCAAAATCGAAACGATTTTCAGCCATTTTTTCAGCCAATTTAGCCGATTGTTCCTCGTCAAATTGAGCTTGTGCCTTCTCAATCAAGGTCAACATATCGCCCATGCCGAGAATACGGCTGGACATGCGGTCTGGATAAAAGACTTCAAGGTCGGTCAGTTTTTCACCCGTCCCTGTAAATTTAATTGGTTTCCCTGTTATTTCACGGATTGAGAGGGCCGCACCACCACGCGTATCACCATCCAATTTGGTAATGATAACACCGGTAATATCCAATTTTTCATCAAATGTTTTGGCAACTTGCGCCGCAACTTGACCAGTCATCGCGTCAACAACCAGTAAAATTTCTGTTGGCTCTGCCAAGGCTTTGATTTCTTGAAGCTCATTCATCAGCTTGTCGTCGATTTCAAGACGCCCCGCCGTATCAATCAGAACATAGTCTTTGCGTTCTTCAGCAGCTTTCTCAAGCCCACGTTTCACGATGTTGACAGGACTTTCTGTCGTTCCTTCATCGTAAACTGGAATATCAAGTTGAGCTCCCAAAGTTTTTAATTGTTCAACGGCAGCTGGACGATAAACGTCAGCCGCAATCATCAATGGGCGCGCATTTTGTTCTTCTTTAAGTTTTTTAGCGAGTTTTCCAGCGAAGGTCGTTTTACCAGCACCTTGCAGCCCAACCATCATGATAATGGTTGGAATTTTTGGAGACTTCATGAGTTCAGCTTCGCCACCACCAAGAATTTTTGTCAATTCTTCATTGACAATCGAAATGACCTGTTGGGCAGGGTTCAAAGCCTCAGAAACCTCTGTTCCAATGGCGCGTTCGCGAATATTTCTAATGAATTTCTTAACAACGGGTAGCGCAACGTCGGCTTCCAGTAAAGCAATTCGGATTTCTTTTGTAATTTCTAAAACATCGTTTTCAGAAACTTTCTTTTTTCCACGGAGATTTTTGAAAACGCCTTGTAAGCGTTCAGTTAAATTTTCGAATGCCATCTTTATTTCCAATCCTATTTTCATTCGGCGAGACACCGTTTTTTAGCTCCTTTTATTTTATCATTTTTCTGTCAAAAAAGCTTTCACAATTTTTATCTCTGTAATGAATTGGAAGTCATGATCCTTATTTTTCCACTTTCTACTTGTCTCGTTTGAAAAATAAACCAACCATTAAACCGATACTCCCGCCAATTAACAACTCTAAAAATGCAAAATGAGAAGTCTGATTGCTTTTTCTGCTATTGATTTTAGGGGCTTCATAGCTTGTGCTCAGAGGGTCTTGTGCAGCAATTGCTTTTGGAATACTTTCATTTTTCATCTTTTGCAAATGCGCAACATCTTTTATTTTTTCTAGCGAAAGACTCTTGTTATTTAAGGAGGTACGATAGACCAACTTTGGTAAATGAACCTGCCGAATGTCAGGAGTTTGAGGCTCTATTGCTGTGTGGCTTGCTGAGTTGTCACTTTTTTCAACTGTTTCATCATTCAAGTCGTCCCTAATAATTTCAGCAAAGACTGGAACTTCTAGACTGATTGGTTTCTCTGCTTCCTCAATCTGAATGGTGTCATCTTTTTGATTTTCGGTCAGCATCCCTTTCATATCAAATGCTGGAATGACTTGATAACCCTTAATTTCATCTGTCGTCGGATTAACTGTCTCGTTTGCGAGTGCATGCGTGGCTGTTTCTTCAAGTAAGACGGGTGGCTTTTGATTATTTATTTCCAAATCGTCTAAATTTTCGGCTGCTTCTTCATTTATTTTTATGTTTTCCTCATTTTGTAAGAGTTCAGACGGGTTGACTTCATCTTTTTCTAACCATTTTTTTATAATGCTTCCGTCAGCGCTGACAGAAACTTGCCGAACCCCTGTCAGTGGCATATCTGCTAACTGGTCAAAGAAAGGGCTGACTTTATTAAGGGCATCATCTGCCCAAACGACGCCATTTCCCAACTGCATTGATTTTACTGGACTTCCTGAAAAAGCCATTGAACCAATCACAGCGTTGGATTGTGCATCAAAAACGAGGTCGGTTATTGTATTAGATTGGAAGGCTTTCGACATGATTTCTTGTACATTTGGCCCGAAATGGATACTGGTAAAATAATTATTGGCGAATGCACGCGTCCCGATTTTTGTCAGCGCTGACGGAAAGCTGATTCCTGAGAGTGCATTACCTGCAAAGGCATCTGTTTTAATGTTTTGCACATGATTTCCTAAGATTACGGAGGTCAATGCCTTTTTATAATAGTCTGTTGCACTGCTAGTTGTTTGGAAGGCACTGGTGTTAATATCTGTAACATTATTGCCAATCAGGACTGATGAAATTCCTGAATTCAGGAAAGCTGAAGCACCCACTGAAGTGACAGGATAGGTTTGATTGGCCTCTACAATTTGGTCTGGAATGACAACGGCACTGCCTGCTACTCCCACAAAAGCGGTCACACTTGCTGTATTTTGGCTGTGGTCAATCGTATAAACAAGTCCCGCTTCATCTGTCAGGCTGCTGTAAATGGTTGCCGCACGCGCTGTTGGAGTTGTCAGCACTGACAGAACGTAGGGACAAGATAAGTTGCAAAATTGAAGGCTCAACAAGGACAAACTGACACCGATTTTGATTCGTCTTTTCATGATTGCTCTATTTTTCATCAAAAAAATCCTCCTGACTTTCTATACGAAAATCAAAAGGATTTGTCACTGCTTATGCTTTATTTTTATGGTATTTAGTTAAGTCTTGAGGATTACGAGCTTCCATCACAACTGGCAAAATCACTGGTTTACGGTGGGTTTGTTCATACAAGAATTTACCTAAGGCATCACGAATGCTGCCTTTCAATTCGGCCCACTCGAAGTCTTTTCCTGCCAGATATTTTTCGACCGTTTCATTGACCAATTCGCCTGCTTCTCGCATCAAATCACGAGATGTTTTAACATAAACGAAGCCACGAGTATGCACACGACTTTTCGATACAATCTTCTTGTCGTGTTTTGAAATTGTGATAACAGCAATGAAAATTCCGTCTTCAGAAAGAACTTTACGGTCACGCAAGACAACCGAGCCAATGTCACCCACACCTGCGCCATCAATCATGACGTTTTCAGCTTGAACAACACCTGCAGGTTGCATTTCGTCGCCTTCAAATTCAACGGATTCACCGCGTTTAGCAATGAAGATATGTTCTGGCAAAATGCCCATATCCATTGCCAATTCGGCATGACCACGAAGTTCGCGGTATTCCCCTTGAACAGGAATTAAGTTCTTAGGACGCAAAATATCAATCATGAATTGCAAATCACGCGCATTGGCATGGCCAGAGATTTTCAAGTCAGAAGACAACATCTTCATGACACCACCCGCCTTGTAAACGTCATTTTCAATTCTGGCAATCATTGTTTCATAAGAGACAGATGGACTTGTGACTGAAAGCACCAAATCTCCGTCCTTAATTTGAATGAGTGGATGACGGTGAAGTGACATGTCTCCAAGCACTTTCAAAGGTTCGCCCATTCGGCCAGTTTCCAAAATAACCAATTCATTGTCTGCATATTTTTTAATTTCCGCAGGTTTGATGATGGCTTTCTTATCAATGACACTCAATTTTTTCAAGCGACGCGCAGTTTCAATGATTTGGTCCATGTCTTCGCCAGTAAAGGCAACACGGCGTCCAAGTTTGATTGCTGCATCGAGCACTTGTTGAATGCGGCCCAAATTTCCTGCGTTACATGCCACAATAACACGCCCTGGAGCATCATCAATATAATCATAAATTTTTTCATAAATTTGATGTTCGCTGGCGGATTGAACGGTTGACAAAGCATTTGGTGATGAAGACAAGAGTGCCAAGACACCGTTATTTCCAATCTCTGCCAATCGTCTCATGTTTGTCCGATAACCTGGCGCAACGGCTGGGTCAAATCGGAAATCACCTGTATAAACGACATTACCAGATTTTGTCGAAATCACAATCCCTAAACTATCTGGAATGGTATGCGTCGTCGTAAAGAAGGAAACAATGGCGTTACCAAAGTCAATTTCTGTATTTTCATCAACAATATGGAAATCATTAAATTTACGAGAACCTTCATATTTTTTAACGTGAATTTTAGCCAATTCAATGGTCAATTCACTTGCAAAAACAGGGATTTGCAATTCTGAAACGATATAAGGCAAGGCCCCAATCGAATCCGCATGTCCATGTGTCAAGAAAATCCCTGCGACACGGTCAGCATTTTCCATAATATAAGTAAAGTCAGGAATAACAAAATCCACACCGAGCATTTCCATCTCAGCGTATTTAAGTCCTGCATCAAGAATAAAAATTTGGTCATTTACATCAACAAGATACATGTTTTTCCCAAATTCACGCACACCACCAAGCGGTGTAATTTTAATATCAGCCATAAAAAGCCTTTCTTTTTTTCAATTTTTTTCAATCATAAAACTCAGCAAATGAAAGTTCATTTCCTTATCATGTTTTACTATTCCATTTTTGATCCGTCTCCTCCACTTTCGAGCGCGTTCAAGTGGTTCGTATGCAAAAATTTTACAAAATAAAAGGACTGATATTCCAGTCCTACCGAGAATACACTATACTAAGTGTACCATTATTTTTCAACAATTTCAATCACTGCTTTCGCTTCTTCACTCGTTGCAGCAACCAAGGGTAAACGCAGTCCGCCAACTTGATAACCACGATGGTTCAAGACCGCTTTAACAGGCGCTGGACTTGGCAATGAAAAGAGTGCGTTAATTTTAGGCAAGAGCAGACGTTGAAGGGCTGCCGCTCTTTGCAAACTTCCATTTTCCAACTCGTCAAACATTTCGTATATTTGTGGGCCTAAAAGATGACTGGCAACCGAAATAACCCCATTGGCTCCCAAAGCTTTGGCGTGGAAAGCAAGCCCATCCTCGCCTGTATAAATCAAGAAATCTCTCGGTGCTTGGTCAATCAGAAAAGTCAGTTGTTCCACATTTGTACAATCCTTAATGCCAATCACATTTTTAAGTTGAGCCAAGCGTAAAATCGTTGGCAATTCAATTTCCTTGATGACCCGTCCTGGAATATTATAGAGAATAATGGGCAAGTCTGAACCCTCTGCAATCGCCTTGAAATGCTGATAAATTCCCTCTTGAGAAGGTTTATTGTAATAAGGCGTCACAGCAAGACCAGCATCAATATAACCCAATTTGGCAACTTCTTGAGCAAATTGAACCGAGTCTCTGGTGTCGTTGGTTCCAATACCTGCAATCAATGGCACGCGTCCTTCCACAATCTTATGAACCGCTTCAAAAATTTGTAGTTCTTCATCATGAGTCAATGTTGGACTTTCAGCTGTTGTTCCGGCCAAAATGAAGGCATCGGTATGCTTTTTCAACAAATCTTCTATCAATTTTGGATAGGCGGTAAAGTTAATCGAACCATCTTCATTAAATGGTGTCACAAGGGCGGTAATAATTTGTGCTTTTCTTAATTGCTCTAAACTCATAAATTCTCCTATTTCATGGTTTGGGATTGGATAAAATCATCAATGACGCGTTGGTTGGTTTCAAAGATGTTTTCTGGTAAATGTTCAAGCTCAAACCAAGCAAGTTGGCTGACTTCTTCTTTTTGGGCTTTAAGCGTTCCCGTAAAATCACGACAAAGATAAAAAGCATTGGGCATATAAATTTGATCGCCGTTGGGATAAGTCAAAAAGCGATCTTTTCCCGAATAAAGTCCGAATAAATCGAGTTTGCCTGCGGTTAAACCTGTTTCTTCCAGTAATTCACGACGGGCCGTTTCTTCGAGACTTTCACCGATTTCAATGCCACCTGCGTGCAAGGCCCAACTGCCATTATCTTGTCTTTTTTGAAGTAATATTTTTCCTTCTCTATAAACAATAACACCTGCACCCAAATAAATCAACATGTCGTGTCCGATTTTTTTTCGAATTTCTTTAATATAAGTCATTATTTTAGCTCAAATTTCATTTGATCAACGGGGTGGATTAAATCACGTTCATGCAATGTTTCTGCGATTTGCACGGAATTCCAAGCAGCACCTTTCAACAGATTGTCAGAAACGCACCAGAGATGAATGCCATTTTCAACATCCAAATCTTTACGAATACGACCAACAAAAGTTTCGCGTTTGCCAACAGCATTGATGGCTTGCGGATAGATTTGATGTGCCACGTCATCTTCCAAAACGGCACCTGGAAATTCTGAAATCAAGCGTTTGACCTCTGCGATGTCAGCGATTTTTTCAGTTTCCAAATAAACACTTTCAGAGTGGCCAATCAAAACAGGCACACGAACACAAGTGGCTGAAACCGCAATATCATCATCTTCCATGATTTTTTTGGTTTCATGGGTCATTTTCATTTCTTCATAGGTATAGTCATTATCTGTGAAAACATCGATTTGTGGCAGGGCATTAAAGGCGATTGGATAATGCTTTTTGTCACCTGCTGATGGCAAAATTTCGGCTGTCAGTGCTGTTGGATCAAGATTGTCATCAATGACAGCTTTTAACTGCTGACGTGCTTCATCCATGGCACGATTTCCTGCACCGCCGATGGCTTGATAAGTACTGACAATCACACGTTTAAGTCCGTAAACGCGACGGATCGGTTCAAGCGCAATCATCATTTGAATGGTTGAGCAATTTGGGCAAGCAATAATTCCATTATGCTGATCCATGGCATGTGCATTGACTTCAGGTACAACTAAAGGAACATCTGGGTTTTGGCGGAAAAAGCTTGTATTGTCCACAACGACCGCACCTGCTTTAACCGCATATGGTGCGAATTTGGCTGAAACAGAGCCACCTGCTGAAAACAAGGCTAAATCAATGCCTTCAAAAGAAGTTTCAGTCAGTTCTTCGATGACCAAACTTTGATCTCCAAAAGCGACTGTTTTTCCTGCTGAGCGTTTACTTGCCAAGGCTCGAACAGAAGCAATCGGTAAAGTCGTGTGCGTCAACTGCTCCAGCATTCGCGTTCCAACGGCACCAGTGGCACCAACAACAGCAACATGATAAGATTTCATAAACATTCCTTTCAATTTTGCACGTCTTTCCAAAGAAAACGAAAAGGCGCCCAAAAATAGAGGACGCCGCATAAGCTTAGTTATACATTAGCGCAACTTCTGTCAGCTCTGACAAAAGACAGTCCGCAGGATTTAACCTAACGTCCCAAGCCAAATTTGTGAAATTTTGACTTTCGGCAAAAAATTCCGCCCTCAAGTTTCAACGTGTTCACCACTTCGCTTGACTTTTTAATTTTTGCAACCTCTAATTAAATTTTAAATTTTCTTTATTATACTTCTTTTATATATAGAATTCAAATATATAACCATCTAAAAATGAGATAATTTTGTTTTGTCAGAACTGACAGTTTTGATATCAGGAGAGACGATTTTTAAAATCCTCATAAGAAAAGGATTTAATCACATCAAGTTGGCCATTTTCTCGATTGATGACAAGACTTGGAAGTTGAATGCCATTGAAGGTATTGGTCTTAACCATGCTGTACAAGGCCATGTCCGTAAATGTAACCTTATCGCCAATCTCAAGTGGTTCATCAAACGAATAATCGCCAATGACATCGCCTGCCAAGCACGAAGGACCGCCGAACCGATAGGTAAATGATTTCTCGCCCGCAAGTCCACTGCCAACCACAAAAGGCCGATATGGCATTTCCAGAACATCTGGCATGTGGGTTGCTGCCGACGTATCTAAAATGGCATTGACAATGCCGCCATTTTCAACAAAATCGACCACTCCTGCAACTAAAAATCCAGTATTTAAAACAACAGCCTCACCCGGTTCAAGATACACTTGCAGGTCATATTTTTTCTTGATGCGATTGATTTCACTGACCAAAAGGTCAAGATCATAGTCCTCTCGCGTGATATGATGACCGCCACCAAAATTCAACCATTTCATCTTATAAAGATAGGCCCCAAATTTTTCTTCTACTACCTGCAAAGTTTTCGCCAAGTCGTCTGAATTTTGCTCACACAAGGTATGAAAATGCAGACCTGAAATTCCTGTCAATGCTGATGGATTTTCTTGGAGCAGCTCCGTCAGCGCTGACAAGGTCGTCCCTAACCTTGAGCCACTAGCTGCGGGGTCATAAATGGCATGGTCAACTGCTTGCGTTGAAAACTCAGGGTTAATGCGCAGGCCACAGTCTTTATTAGCTTGAAGCGCTCGCGCTTTAAATCGCAACCATTGCGTTGGCGAATTGAAAACCAAATGCTGACTATATATCAAGACTTCATCAAATTCGCGTTCAATAAAAGCAGGCGAAAAAAGATGCGTTTCGCCCCCGAATTCGTCATGGCCTAGCATAGCTTCATGGAGACTTGAAGCGGTCGTTCCGTCCAGATACTTAGCAATCATGGGATACATACTAAACATGGAAAAAGCTTTTTGTGCCAGCAGTATTTTGCAAGCTGTCCGCTCTTTCACTCTTTTCAAGATTTCGAGGTTTTTCAACAGTAGATTTTCATCGACGACAAAATATGGGGTCTTTAACATCCATTTTTCCTCTAAAAGCACTTCTTTAGCTTGATACTTTCTTTTCAAAGCATTATTTAATCCACCAAAGTTGGTTCGAAATCTTCAACCCAAGGTAAGCCCCATTTGTTCAGCATGTCCATATAAGGATCTGGATCAAATTCTTCGACATTATAGACGCCTGGTTTTTTCCATTGTCCCGTCAACACTAAAGCAGCTCCAATCATAGCTGGCACCCCTGTCGTATAAGAAATGGCTTGTGAGCCAACTTCTGCGTATGCTTTTTCATGGTCACAAATGTTGTACAGACGATAGGTCTTTTCAATTCCATTCTTTTTTCCAACAAATATACAACCAATATTGGTTTTACCTTTGGTTCTTGGCCCGAGGCTTGCAGGATCAGGCAGGAGTTCCTTCAAAAATTGAATGGGAATAATTTCACGTCCCTCAAACATGATTGGCTCAATCGACGTCATGCCAACATTTTCAAGCACTTTCAAGTGGGTCAAGTAAGATTGGCCAAAAGTCATAAAGAAGCGAATACGTTTGATGCCAGGCATATTAAGCCCTAAACTTTCAAGCTCTTCATGGTGCAAGAGATACATGTCTTTCTGACCGACACCTTCAAAACTGTATTCTCGTTTGATTTCCATAGGTTCAGTCTCAATCCAAGCGCCATTTTCCCAATAAGACCCCTTAGCAGAAACCTCACGAATATTGATTTCAGGGTTAAAATTGGTCGCAAACGGATAACCGTGATCCCCACCATTGCAGTCAAGAATGTCAATGAAGTTAATCTCATCGAACTGATGTTTCAGTGCATAAGCCGAAAAAACGCCTGTCACACCCGGATCAAATCCTGTCCCTAAAAGAGCAGTCAATCCTGCTTCTTTGAACTTTTCACGGTAAGCCCATTGCCAAGAATACTCAAATTTTGCCACATCTTTTGGTTCATAATTTGCTGTATCGACATAGTGAGTCTTGGTTGCAAGGCAGGCGTCCATGATGGTCAAATCCTGGTAAGGCAAAGCCAAATTAAGACACAGATCTGGTTGAAACTCATTCATCAAAGCAATGAGTGCTTCCGTATCGTCCGCATCAACCTGTGCTGTGTGAATGATTGTGCCCTGTCCGTCCAATTTTTCCTTCAAAGCATCTGCTTTGGATTTAGTTCAGGTCGCAATCATGATTTCAGCAAAGACCTCATGATTTTGCACCATTTTATGAATAGCAACGCTGGCAACACCGCCAGCTCCGATAACTAATGTTTTAGACATTTTGTATTCTCTTTTCTATTTCAAATTTTCTTTGAAAAATTCTTCTAACTTATCAAATGGAATTTTATCTGTATCATCGTACAAATCGATATGATTACAATTTGGTATCAATAAAAGTTCCTGTTTTTCTCCTGAATTAGTATTTGCCATTTCGCTAAAAAAGCGAGAAAAGGCATTTTCCCCTGCAATAAATAGAGCAGGTATCGTTAATAACCTTGTCAGATCTGACAAGGGATAAAAATTCATAAACTTGCTAGCACTTGATTGCAACGGGTGTGTCGTTGACAATTTGCTTACGCCTTTGGGTGTAAATTCCCCGCGCGGTGTCCGATAAAAACTATAAAACTCTTTCGCCATATCATCTAAATCATCAGACCAAAAATCAGCGGTGCCACTGGTATAGGCAAAAGCAGCCCCAAATAGTTCAGCAATCCGCTGTGTGCTTGTCGCTTCAGCTTCAGCTTTTCCACCTTGACGAGCGGCTGTCCCCAAGTCCACCAGACTGGCAGTTGCAATTGCTTTAATACGGCTATCTATTTTTGCTGCAGCTAGACTAAAGCCACCTCCTGCACAAATCCCCATTAGACCAATATTGTCAGCCCTGACACCCTTCTGTTGACTCAAAAAATCAATGGCAGCACTGATGGACTCAACATAAGTATCTGGTGATACGGCATTTCGAGGAAGCCCTTCTGATTCACCCCAAAACGGCAGGTCAAAGGATAAAGTAACAAAACCTTTTTCAGCTAATTTTTGTGCATAAAGATTAGATGCTTGTTCTTTGACAGCACCATAAGGATGAGCAATGACTAGCGCGGGAGCTTTTTCGGTTTGCTTTTCAGGAAGATAAAGATTTCCAGCAAGCATCAAGCCGAAATAGTCTTTAAAGCTGACCGCTTGCCCTGAAATAATTTGTGAATGATAAAAATTATCTTGTGACATGATGTTCTCTTTTCTTAAAATTTTTCTTCTTACTTTTTACAGCCTCGATTTTATGACTCATGGTTATGCGAACGATAAGCTGCATAGGTCATTTCGCCCGTTGTCCAGATAAAAACAAAGGGAGGATAGAAATAAGTCATCAAAATGGAGAGCACCATTAAAAACCGATAAAAACGCCCACCCAAATAACGATAGACACCCATTTCTCTGATAAGTTGCTGGGTTTCCTCAGGATTATCTTTCATATAAACCTTGCCCATATTCACGAAACCAAAACTCCAACAAAAAATCATGAGCATAAATAAAAGAGCTGGTGCTTTAGGAGAATGTGTGCCAAAGTCTTGAAAAAGTGTCATGGTTTGACCTGTCCAAGCTGCCAAAACGGGCAATAATGACAAAGATAATAACCAAATCACTGTTGCAATGTACATTTTGCGTGTAATAATTTTGACCGTATGCAACATGAATTGATGATTAAACCAAGCTGTTGTCACATAAATAAAACTCAACAGATAAGCAATCAAATAGACAAGATTTGTCTTTAGAAAATCACTCATCAGTCCCGATTTGGGCGAATGAAATTCGAGGAGCATGATGGTCATCACTACTGCAATGATAGCATCAACAAAGCCAGCTAGTCTTCCTTTATCAACCATTTCCCCCTCCTTTCCTACTCAAAATCCGTGTGCCTGCCCCAAGAAAGTGCCATCAAAATCGTAATGATAGGCAAGGCATAAAGCCAAACAATCGAAATTAAAGCTCCTGGCAAAAAGAAAAAAAAGAACATTTTTATTCGTTTGCGATTGCGGAGCCTCAAGGTTTCGCTGGGGGCATATTTTTTATAAATCAACTGACTAAAGGCGCTAATACCAAGCCACATGAAAATATAGTTCAGCACATAGCCAATATTTGCCGACAAGGAATGCGGATAAGTCGCGTGCGCAACGGTCAAAAACGGAAAAAGTGAAATCATGAGCAAGAGGGCATGATTGCTCCACAAAATCAACTCATCAACTTTTTGGTCATGTAGAAAAGTCAACACATGATGATGGGAATTCCATATGGAAGCCAGCACAATAAAAGTGGTCACATAAATCAACAGCATAAATAACAGCTGTGAAGAAAATAAATTCCCGCCTGCTGGTACCTTAAACTGAAAAATGGCAAGGGTCATGACGACTGCAAAAATGCCGTCAGACAAGGCTTCAAGCCGTGTTTTATTCATTGTTTTGTCCTACAAAAAAGCCCTGTTCTTATTTACTAAATGTCAGTAAAATCTCACGAATAATCTTACAAGCTACTGCAGTTGAAACACCCGAATGGTCATAGTGTGGCGCCAATTCCATAACATCAAGGCCAACAATATTGAGTCCCGCAAGTTTTGTAATGGCAATCCGAAGTTCGTCAAAGCTGACACCGCCTGCTTCTGGCGTTCCTGTTCCTGGAAAAATGGAAGGGTCAAGCACATCTAAATCCAAAGTGAAATAAACAGGTTTGCCATCTAATTGCTCCACTAGCTCCTCAAGACCATTAAAGTTAAATTTGTGCATGTCAAGATGCTCTTTTGCCCAATAAAATTCAGCTTTTTCACCAGAACGAATGCCAAAAGAATGAACGTGTCCATCGCCCAAAAGGTCATGACAACGTTTGATGACACTGGCGTGCGACCAAGGATTTCCCAAATAATCTTCACGTAAATCCGTGTGTGCATCAAAATGAAGCAGTTGAAGGTCAGGATAATGTTTGGCAAGCACTGACACAGGTGCAGAAGTCAGCGAATGTTCTCCGCCAATCATGACAGGAATTTTGTCATCGCTGACAATGGTTTGCGTCATCTGTTTAACCTGTTCAAGGACACGTTCACTGTCTCCAAAGACCAATTCGAGATCGCCCGCATCAAAAACACGCGCATCTTCTTCTAAATCCTTATCCAGATAAGGACTATAGGTTTCAATGCCAAAACTCTCCGTCCGAATGGCAGAGCTGGCAAAACGTGTGCCGGGTCTAAAGCTTGTGGTCGAGTCAAAAGGTGCGCCCCACAAGACAAATTCGGCCTCATCGTATGGCTTATCGCAAGCAATAAAGGTCGTCACATTGTTTTCTAACATTTTAATTTCCTTTTCATTTTTCTATTCAACATCTTTTAAAATATTTTCGACATAGGTGGGTAAGGCAAAGGCACCAAGATGCAGTCTTGGATTATAGTATTTCGTTTTTATACCCAAAGCCTGCCATTTTTCCGCGTTGAAATCCGCCGTTGGGTGCAGTTTTTTGCTGGCAAAGCCAAAAAGCCAGTGTCCTGAAGGATAAGACGGAATATGCGCTTGATAGATTTTTACAATGGGAAATGTCTGAACAATCCGCCGATGTACCGTCTGCATGGTCATTGCTTCTTCCGCATAAAAAGGACTTTCATGTTGATTGATTAAAATGCCATTTTCACTCAAAGCACGATAGCAATTACCATAAAATTCTTTGGTAAAAAGCATTTCGCCCACACCAAATGGATCCACCGAATCCACCAAAATCAAGTCATAACTTTCTTCTTTCCGTCTGACAAATCGTAGGGCATCCTCATAGTAAATGCTCACTTTTTCATCGTCCAATTTGGAAGAAATCACTGGTAAATATTCTTTACAAACCTCAACGATTTTTTCATCCGACTCCACCAAATCAATATGTTCAACGTTGGGATATTCCAGTAAATCATGGATAAATCCGCCGTCTCCAGCCCCAATAATCAAGACTTTTTTAATCTGAGGATTAACGGCCAAAGGAACGTGAACCATCATTTCACGATAAATGAATTCATCTTTTTCAGTCAACGTTATCTGACCATTTTGGGTCAAAACGCGACCAAATTCTTTGGATTCCAAAACATCAATCCGTTGATATTCTGAATTTCCAGTATATAAAACTTTATCGATTTTCAAACTAAAATCCACAAAGGGTGTTTGTGCCTCTGAAAACCATAGTTGCATGCTTTTATCTTGCATTTTTAACCTTTCTCGTCAACCAAAACATTCAACCGATTGACTTCTAAATCCTCAGTTCCTGTAATTAAACAACCTTTTTCCTTGGCATAAACAATATAATCAATAATCTCTTGCGTAATCCGTTCTCCCGGTGCCAAAATCGGAATGCCTGGCGGATAAGCCATCACAAATTCTGTACAGACCCGTCCTTGCGACTGCTCAAGTAAAACAGCCTCCTTTTCAGCGTAAAAGGCGTCTTGAGGGCTGACGACAAGTTCTGGGTTGATATATTCCTGCGTACACATGCCCGTCGTGTCCTTTTTATAACGCCTGCGAATGTCAACCAACGCAGAAACCAAACGTTCCAAATCAATTTTCCGGTCACCAACAGAAACGTAAGCAAGGATATTTGCGATGTCGCCAAGTTCCATTTGGATATCGTATTCGTCACGTAAAAGGTCATAAACTTCAATGCCCGCAAGGCCAATGTCCAAAGTATTGATGGTTAATTTTGTCAAATCAAAATCGTAAACAGCATCTCCATCAATCAATTCTTCACCCAAGGCCCAATAATCGCCAATATCATTGACTTCATCACGCGCGTATTTGACCAAATCAACCACACGCTTTAAAACATCTTTCCCGTTGAGTGCCATGTGTTTTCTAGACAAATCAAGACTCGACAATAAAAGATAAGAAGCCGACGTCGTCGATGTCAAATTGATGACCTGTCGCATATGGTCTGCATTGACCATGTCATTGATTAACAAAATTGAACTTTGGGTCAATGAACCGCCTGATTTGTTCATGGAGACGGCTGCCATATCACAGCCAGCAGCCATTGCATTTTGTGGCAAATGCTCGCCAAAATACAAATGCGTTCCGTGTGCCTCATCTGCCAATACCAGCATTCCAGCCTGATGGGCTAAGGCTACGATGGACTGCAAATCTGAACAAATGCCATAATAGGTCGGATTATTGACAAAAATGGCTTTGGCATCGGGGTTTTCCGTAATCGCTCTTTCGACGGACTTTATCGACATTCCTAAAGAAATACCGAGTTTTTTATTCATCTCAGGATTGATATAAATGGGATAAGCACCACACAGAACCAAAGCATTCAGAACTGAGCGATGCACGTTTCGTGGCAAAATAATCTTATCCCCTCTTTTGACAGTCGCAAAAACCATGGCTTGAACAGAGCTGGTCGTTCCATTGACCATGAAAAAGGCATGTTTTGCACCAAAAGCTTCTGCCGCAAGACTTTCGGCCTCTTTGATAACGGAACTTGGATGATTGAGATTATCCAGTGGCTTCATCGAATTGACATCCAAATTCATGACTTGTTGACCTAAAAACTGTGTTAATTCGGGATTGCCACGCCCTCTTTTGTGACCTGGCACATCAAATGGGACGACCCGTTTTTGATTAAATTTTTGCAATGCTTCATAAATAGGTGCCACGCGTTGATCTAGCATTTTTTCTCCAATTCTAGATTCCAAGAAAATAAAAAAACAAACGTCAATTACGCTTGGTTTTGTCATCATTTTTCATTCGGCTCAAAAAAAGCCCTGAGTTTAGAGTTTATAAAGTACAAAAGAACCTTCAAACCTCTTATTGATGCGCAAGCGTCTATTTCTTGGGAGAAGCCATTTTAAAACTTAGATTAAAAATCTAGGGGCTTCACAAGTGGAACACAACATTCCACTAATCAATAAGGCAACTTAAAGTCGCCAACTCGGCTTTTGACCCGGCTGTCCGTGTGGCCTTGGCTCTTATCTTCAAAATAAAAGCGGTCAAATCTTCTGTCCTACAGAACTTTCAATATTATACTTTAATTTTCTAAAGAATACAAGAATAAAATAAAAAAACTACAAATAAATTGTAGTTTTTTTGATGAGGCAGTCAAAGACCGTCTTGATAAGGTTCACACAAATCAAGAAATATCCACACGTCCTGTGCGATTAACTCAATAATCCGACATTCCTCTGCTCGAATTCTATTTACAATAGAATATTCGACTCATCGCATGTTTTTATTATAGCATATTTGGAAAAATTTAGGTCAAGTGAAGTAAGAAAGCCAACAATATCGTTGCAGACCCAAGAAAGCTAACAAAACAAATCAGAAAACCAAAGGTAAAAAGACGTGTTCCATCGCCATTGTAAGCTCTGACAGACCGTTTTCCGCCATAAAAAAGCATTGTCAGTACTGACAAAACCGTCAAAACAATCTGTACTGGAGTACTCAGTAGAAAGATTAGATTAGCGATGGAACAAATTCCAACTAAGATGGCAATCAAACGTGACATTTTTCATTCTCTTTTTCAGTATTAAATACATATATTTTACCAAAAAAAGTCATATCCATGTTCAATGAATACTGTCAAAAAAACCTGACAAATGGTCAGGTTTTCTATGTTTAAATTTAATCCAATGCTTTATAAACTTTTACAACATTTTCTGCTGTGAAGCCATATTCTGGAAGAACCTTGCTGGCTGGTGCTGAAGCACCCCATTTATCAACTGTGACCGTTGCACCGTCAAGACCGATATATTTTGCCCAACCAAAGCTTGTTCCAGCTTCGATAGCGACACGTTTGCGCGCTGCTTTTGGCAAAATTTCTTCTTTGTAGCTTGCTGATTGTTCATCAAAGATATTCATTGAAGGCATTGACACAACACGAATGCCTTTGCCCAAGCTTTCTTTAGCTTCAAGAGCAAGAGCAACTTCAGAACCCGTTGCAATCAAAATTCCTTCAAGTGCACCTTCTTCTTTCGAAATGATGTAAGCCCCGCGATTGAGTCCTTCTTCAGCCAATTCAGCCGTTCCAGGAAGGACTGGTAAGTTTTGACGTGTCAAAATCAAAGCTGTAGGACGGTGTGTTGATGAAGCAGCACGACGCCAAGCAGCGATAACTTCATTGCCATCAGCTGGACGGATAACATCCAAGTTTGGCATTGAACGAACACTGGCTAATTGTTCAACAGGTTCATGTGTTGGGCCATCTTCGCCGACAGCGATTGAGTCATGTGTCCAAACATAAGTTACTGGTAAGTTTTGAAGGGCAGCCATACGAACAGCTGGAAGCATGTAGTTTGAGAAGACGAAGAATGTCCCACCATAAACACGCGTACCACCGTGAAGCGCAATCCCGTTCATTGTTGCGCCCATCGCAAATTCACGGACACCAAACCAAATGTTACGACCAGCATAGTTATCAGGCATAAAGTCTGTTTCTGCTTTAGCCATGGTATTATTTGATGCAGACAAGTCAGCAGATCCGCCCCAAAGGTTTGGCATTTGTGCTGACAATTCTTGAATAGCTTCTTGAGATGTTGAACGAGATGCTTTTGAAGAACCAAGTTCGTGTTTTGTCAATTCAAGTTCAGGTGTTTTATTTTCAAAGGCAGCTACATATTGTTCTGCTAATTCAGGGTATTGTTCAGCATAAGCTTTGAAGTTTTCA
This sequence comes from Lactococcus sp. dk101, assembly GCF_009601055.1. GTDB lineage: Bacteria > Bacillota > Bacilli > Lactobacillales > Streptococcaceae > Lactococcus. Next base: position 300,952 of record NZ_WITI01000002.1, on the reverse strand, counting down.
TTCCAGACTTGTTCCAAACCTTCACCGCGTGCAACAGTTGTTTCAAGGAAACGTGATTTAACTTCAGCAGGGACTTCAAATGCATCGTAAGTCCAGCCATAAGCTGCTTTAGCTGCTTCAATGCCATCTGCACCCAAAGGAGCACCGTGAACCGCATTTGTTCCTTCTTTTGGTGCACCAAAACCAATGATTGTTTTAACTTCAATGATTGTTGGACGTGTCGTATCTTTTTTGGCCATTTCAACTGCAGCAGCGATTTCATCTAAATCATTGCCGTCTTTAACAAGCAAATGTTGCCAACCGTAAGATTCGAAACGTTTTTGAACATCGTCAATAAATGATTGTTCCAATTTTCCGTCCAAAGAAATATTGTTTGAATCATAGAAAAGAACGAGTTTTCCAAGTTTTAATTTTCCTGCGAGTGAGGCAGCTTCTTGCGAAACGCCTTCCATCAAATCACCATCGCCATTGAGCGCATAAGTATAGTGATCGACAATATCAAAACCAGGTTTGTTGTATTGAGCAGCTAAATGCGCTTCTGCCATTGCCATCCCAACTGCATTTGCAATCCCTTGTCCAAGAGGGCCAGTTGTTGCTTCAACACCGTCCGTATGGTCAACTTCTGGGTGACCGGGCGTTTTTGATTGCCATTGACGGAAATTTTTGAGGTCATCTGTTGTGACATTGTATCCAGCCAAATGCAACAAACTGTAGAGCATGGCTGATCCATGACCTGCTGACAAGACGAAACGGTCACGGTTTGACCATTTACGACCTGTTTTAGGATTTACATTGAGAAATTTACTCCAAAGGACATAAGCCATTGGCGCAGCACCCATTGGAAGTCCAGGGTGACCTGAGTTTGCCTTTTGAATCGCATCCATTGAAAGGGTACGAATTGCATTGACAGCAAGTTGATCTGTTGTATCAAACATATTTATCTCCAAATTTTAATTTATTTCTAAGTTCATTATAACATAAGCGCAAGTGGTTTTTAAGTCCAAATCAGTGAAAAAATTTTCTAATTTAAGCATTTAACATGAAAAATTTTTACAGTTATCAGAACATGTAACCAGTTACCTTTTAATTATACAATATTTTCGCCAAAAATAACGCTTTCTTTGTATATTTTTTGATGGAATTATTGATTTTTATTTTTTAAACCTACTTTCACAAAAAATAATAAAAAGCTAGAAAATTTCTAGCTTATTCAATTATTTTCCGTTTGCCTTGTCTTTTGCATTCAAAACAGCATTCAAAATAAGTACCACTGCTAAGAAGCCTAAAATCAATGCAATGAGTGCCCCGCTTCCTGCCTTACCTGTCAAACCGAGTAAACCACCAGAAACGATATAATCAGAGTCCGCAAATGTTGATGCTGCTCCTGCGCCAAATGACCCAAGTGCAGGTAAAATTAACAACGGTCCCCAAGCAAGAATTAAGCCATTGACAAATGAACCAATCACAGCACCTCTCACACCACCAAATGCGTTTCCATAAACTCCTGCAGCACCACCACAGAAGAAAATACCGACGACACCAGGGATAATTACTGTTGTGTGAAGTCCAAGCATGACAAGCATTGACAAAACACCTACGATAAATGAAACAAAGAAACCGAGTAACACTGCATTAGGTGCGTAAGGGAAAACGATAGGAACATCCAATGCTGGTTTAGAATTCGGAACCAATTTAGCAGCAATTCCTTGGAAAGCAGGGATAATCTCTGCCAAAATCATACGAACCCCTTGAAGAACGACAACAAATCCTGCAGCAAATGTACCTGCTTGTGTAATAGCATAAACAATATAGTTTGTCCCATTGGATAAATCAGCACTTTGTACAAAGTTAGGACCTGCGATAATGGCTAAAATGACGTAAACAATCATCATGACAATCGAAATTGAAACCGTTGAGTCACGTAAGAAACCAAGATTTTTCGGAATGTTCAGTTTTTCAGTTGATTTCTCAGGATCTGGATTACCGAATTTTTCTCCCAAAAATCCTGCAAGTGCATAGCCCATGTTTCCAGTATGCCCCATGGCAACACCATCGTTGCCAGTAATCTTACGCATATAACGTTGGGTCAACGCTGGTGTAACAGTCAAAAGTGTTCCTTCAAAAATCCCACCAAGAAGAATGGTTTCCCATGAGGTTCCAAGTCCTGCGGAAGCAAGAACAACGGCTGCCATTGTTGAAACATAGAGCATTGCTTGACCGGTCAAGAAAATATATTTAAATCGGGTAATTCGTGCCAAAATAATATTAACCACAAATCCCACAAGCATGATTAATGCTGCAGGCGTTCCAAATTTAACCAAAGCAAGCGCTACGACTGCTTCGTTAGATGGAACAATTCCTTTTGCGTTAAATACGTGTTGGAACATGGCTGAAAATGGAGTCAACGAATTGACTAAGATACCAGCTCCACCAGTCAAGACCAAAAATCCTGCAAAGGTTTTAATTCCCCCTTGAATGACAGCTGTTGCTGGTTTTTTCTGCAGAATTAGTCCAAGCATGGCAATCATTCCGACTAACAAAGCCGGTGTCGTCGCAAATGAGACAATAAAGTTCAAAAATCCATTCATTTTTCAATCTCCTTAAAATATAATGAATAAGTTCAACGAGCCAAACGTAAAAATTAATAGACAGCAATTATAAACGTTTCTCGTTTAAAAAGTGTTTTTATTGATGTGCAATGTTTTCTCGATCAAGCACAGTATAAAGTGCAGCACGAGCAACTTCTTTGTCAATGATTGTCGTTAAAGGGACAATTTTTTCTTGTGGGATATTTGGAAGTGCTGAAACCAAGGTTGCTTCAACAAAGAAATAATCCGCACTGTCTGGAGTCGCTGAACCAACGTCCATATGGTCAAGTTCAAATTGACTGACATCTAATCCAGCTTCTTGTAGTAAGGCTTGAAGGTTCATTTGGACCATAAAGCTTGTTCCTAATCCTGATTGACATACGCATGCAAATTTCATTTTGTTTCTCCTTTTGTTTTTAAAATATTTTCAACTTCTGCAACAGTTGTTGCGTTTAATAAGGCTTGTAATTGTTCATGATCTGACAATATCTGTGTCAGTGCTGACAAGGCACGTAAATGAGCCTCATTATCAACTGCCGACAAGACGATAAAGATTTTTATGGCATGTTTTGGATCATCAAGAAGATTAATAGGCTCTTGACATCTTAAAAATGACATTCCAACCTTATTGACCCCATCTTCAGGTCGAGCATGAGGAAGGGCAATTCCCATTCCCAAATCAACAAATGGACCAAACTCCTTAATTCGATTGATCATTGCATCGATATAAGAGGGCTCAATCGCCTTTGATTCAATCAATGGGTTTGCTGCAAAGTTAATTGCTTCTTCCCAATTCATTTTTTGATCGGTAAACTGAATTGTATCTCCAACTAATAATTCTGAAAGCATTGGACTATCCTTTCTATTTTCACTTATATTTAACTTAATTTTTTGTTGCAAGGTCTTTTTCAAGGCTTGCAAGTTTACATCTTTTTTCAGATAGGGCTTGATCAACTTGATCAGCTGGTCTTCTGAAAAGTAGGGGAGACTTGGCAATTCAAAATCATGAACAATTTGATTGTACAGGCTTCTCACTTCTTCATTACTTGGAAATGGTGAGAAAAGATAAACCTTTTTCTGACTTTCAACTTTCAAAGTAGAAAATATCATATCGTAAGTACTGACAGGTATGTCATCAAACTGGCTAATTGAGGTGGCAATCACGAATTCCATGTTTGGAAATAAACTAACCAATCTCTTTTTCATAATCAAGCTAGAACTAATGCCGTTAGCACACAAGACGATTGCTTTAAGATGGGAGTGGTGCTTTTTCTTATATATTTCTCCACCAAATAAAATGACAAAATAAGCCAATTCTTCTTCAGAAATCTCGTGCGTTAATTCTGTCAGCGGTGACAATGCATGACGAATCAAGGTAAAGAGTTCATGATATTCCTGCTTAATACGTGGAAGCAAGTCATTCTTGAGTTCCAAATGATATGTTAATCTGAAATAAGCTGGTCCCAAATGTTCTAAAAGTGCTTCAAAAGTCTTTGTAAAATCTTCAAATTCCATTGCTGCCAACTTCATCACATTTTCCATAATTTGAAAACTCAAACGATAGAGAAAATCAAGTCCTTTAATTTGGAAAGCTCCATCACTAGAGCCAAACACTAAGGCAATAAAATAGTCTCGTTCTACCCCAATGAATTCCTGCTCAAATGCTTCCAAATCAAACGAATAAATGCGTTTTGGAAGTTCCTCCTCCAGTGGATGAGCCTTCACTCTTTTAAGTAACAATTCCGTGAAGAAAAGTAAAGGCTGATATCTACTGTAAACCAAATTCACTTGATTTTTTTGGATAATTTCTCGTAAGGTTTGATTGATTTTAAAAAGTTCCAGCGGATTATTATGATTGATTGTTTTTGAAAGACAATAATATCCTTGATCGCTCAAATTTTGCAAAGCTCTGAAAACAAACTGCCTTATCATCAATTCATTGCCCACTAAGAAGAAACCTTTCGAAAGTTGGTAGTCTAATTTAATCTCATGAGCTTCTAAGTTTTGACGCAGTTGTTTGATATCCGATAATATTGTATTTTTACTCGCATAAAAGAGTGCTTTAAAAAATGAAATCGAATAAGGTGTTTGATTGTAAAAAACAAGGAGTAAAATGATCTGCTGACGTTCTTCTTTACTAAAAACAAGCTGTGATGGCTGCTCAATTGCAAAGCGTACTTCTTCGATATCACTCATGTCTTCTGGAACAATCATCACCTCTTTTTTAGTTTCAATCAGGTGCCGTTTACTTTTAAGTGCTTTTTCATTGTAAGAATTGATCCATTCCTCCAAAGATTTTGGATTAAAAATCGATTGCTCAATTAATGTTTCAAATTTCCAAAATCGTTTATGACTCAGTAGAATGTCATCAAGATCGTAACTTACCATTTCTCTCTCCCTATGTTTCTATTATAGCTAATTTAAAAGGAATGAAAACGCTTTTCCAGTCCAATCGAGTCCTTGATTTTTTGAATGATGTGGACCGCTTACATTTATAATAATTTAATTATAACATTGTAAGATAAAATTAAATTATTATGACATTATTAATATACTGATGATAAAAAAATGATAAGGTTTTTTAATCCTTATCATTTTTGGATATTTAACTTTATTTATTACTTATCACTTTTTTGCTTACCATTTATGTTGGTCAACATTGTCTTTCGTCACAAGATAAATAGGTGAATTGATGACACTATCGACTTTTTTGCCTTGATAGTAATCATAAGTTGCCTGCAAGGCCATTTCACCGATTTTTGCAGGTTGTTGGGCAATGGTTCCTGTAATCGTTCCATTTTGGATGGCTGTATGGGTTTCGTCTTCCCCATCAATCCCGAAAATAGCAATTTTAAGGCCTGCGGCTTGGACGGCTTTGGCTGCACCAAGTGCCATTTCATCATTTTGAGCGAAGATAGCTTGCACACCTGAGTGAGATTGAAGCATGTTTTGCGTCGTGTTTAAGCCTGTTGTCCGGTCAAAGTTGGCTGATTGGCTAGACAGGATGTTAAGGCCAAGTACTTTTGCTTCATCATTAAAGCCTTTTCCACGGTCAATGGTTGCGGAAGCCCCTGGTGTTCCTGAGAGTTCCAAGACTTTGGCATTTTTACCGACCAGTTGAGCCACTGCTTGAGCTGCCATTTGTCCCGCTTTGACGTTGTCAGAAGCGACCGTTGTCAAGACGGTGCCACCATTTGCACCACGGTCCATAGCAATCACTGGGATATGTGCGGCATTGGCTGCCTTAATTGCTGGTACAACAGCATCAGAGTCCACTGGGTTAATCAAAATGGCATCAACGCCTTGACTGATAAAGTTTTGAACATCGTTGAGCTGAGTCGCAGAGTCATTTTGCGCATCTGAAATGGTGACTTTGGTGTTATTTTTCTTAGCCATGGCTGAGATTGCGTCATCCATAGAGACAAAATAAGGATTGTTTGTCGTAGAGAGTGAAACGCCAAGTTTTAATTCTGAAGGTTTTTTCTGAGCAACGACGGTATCTGTTTTATTGCCATCACGCCCAGGAATCCCCGTATAAAAGCTACATGCAGCGAGGCTAGAAACGGCGACTAAGCCAACCGTGCCTAACATTATTTTTTTAAATAAATTCATGATTTTCTTCCTTTCAGCTTATCCTTACGCTTTTTTCTTGCTTCGAACCACGTCAATCAAGACCGCAATCAAAATGACAATCCCTTGAATGACTTGTTGCCAGAAGGCTGACACACCGATGATATTGAGGCCGTTATTTAAGACACCAATGATTAACACACCAATCATGGTACCAAACATGCGTCCTTTACCACCCATCAATGACGTTCCGCCAAGGACAACGGCTGCGATGGCATACATTTCATAGCCAGAGCCTGCTTGAGGTGTCGCTGATGACAAACGTGAGGTGATGATCAAACCTGAAATCGCAGACATGATACCTGACAAAGTATAAATGGCAATTTTGACTTTGTTGAGTTTAATCCCTGAGATATAGGCTGCTTTTTCATTGCCCCCCAAAGCATAAACGGATTTCCCGAAAGCTGTCCGATGAAGCAAGACCCACAAGAGACCAAAGACAATCAACATCAAAATGACTGGGAAAGGCACACCGAGCAAGTAGCCTTGTCCGATATAAGCAAGGAAATAACCATCAAGACCTTTGGTAATTGGATTTCCATTGGTAAAGACCAAGGTAGCACCACGGAAAACCATCGATGTAGCTAAGGTAACGATAAAGGGTGCTAATTTCCCATAAGCAACCAATGCGCCATTGATGGCACCGAGGAAGCCACCAATGATGACAGCCATCAGAACAGCAAGTGGTAAAGGCATGCCTTGAGCAATCATGCCGGCTGATAGGGCACTTGACAAGGCCAAAATTGCACCGACTGACAGGTCAATCCCAGATGTCAAAATGACAAAGGTCATTCCAAAAGCGATAAATCCATTTGCCGTTACTTGAAGCAGCAAGTTGAGTAAGTTGTTGCCCGTCATAAAGTTGGGATTGATGAGCGTTATCACGACCATCAAGACGATGAGCGCAAGCAGCGTGGTTAGGCTGCTGAATTTTTTCGTTAAAGCTTTCACTTCATTCTCCTTAATAAAGTATTCTATGCGTTGATTTTATTATTCAACGGTTGCAAGTTGCATGATTTTTTCTTGGCTTGCTTCTTCTTTGTCAAGAATTCCTGTGATTTTCCCTTCATGCATGACGGCAATTCGGTCTGAAACACCAAGCACTTCAGGCAAATCTGAGGACACCATGATGATGGGAACGCCACGTTCTGCTAACTCATTCATAAGTTGGTAGATTTCGCGCTTGGCACCGACGTCAACCCCACGCGTTGGCTCATCTAAAATCAAAACTTTTGGTGCAATGCCAATCCATTTGGCAAGGACGATTTTTTGCTGATTTCCGCCTGACAAATCGCCAACGATTTGTTCTTCATCAGTTGATTTGACTTTCAAACGCTCTGACAGTTGTTTGACAAAATCCGTAGCCACCTTATCGTCAAAAAGTCCTTTATGAATGAAATCTTTGGTTGAAGGCAGGGTAATATTATCTTTGATTGAAAAATCAAGCACCAGACCTTCTTCTTTCCGGTCTTCTGTCAAAAAGCCAATCCCTTGTACAATCGCATCTGACGGACTTTTGATTTTTAAGGCTTTTCCATTGACTTTGATTGTTCCAGACTGCAACTTATCCAATCCAAAGATGGCACGCATGACTTCTGTCCGTCCTGCCCCCATCAATCCAGCAAAACCAAGAATTTCGCCCGACCGCACCTCAAATGAGATGTCTTTAAAACGAGCGCCCGATAAATGTTCAGCTTTAAAGACGACCTCACGAATAGTGGCTGTCTTTTCTGGATAATAATCCGTGATTTCACGCCCCACCATTTTCTTGACCAATTCATCTACATTAGTTTCCTGAGTGGGCTTTGTATCAATGACCAAACCGTCACGCATGACCGTGATACAATCGGTTATCTTGAAGATTTCTTCCATGCGGTGCGAAATATAAACAATCCCAACACCACGTGCTTTCAGTCCATCAATCACTTTGAATAAGCCTTCAACTTCATGTTCTGTCAGTGCTGCCGTAGGTTCGTCCATGATCAAGATTTTAATGTCAGACAAGAAACTCTTCGCAATTTCGACCATTTGTTGCTGACCAACAGACAGACTGCCGATTTCTTCATCTAGCGGCATACTAACGCCCAACTGACGAAAAGCGTCTTCTGCTTTTTCTTTCATGGCTTTGTTATCCAGCAAGCCAAATTTCGTTTTAATTTCGCGCCCCAAAAATAGATTTTCGAGAACGGTCATGTCTTTCCAGGTGTTCATTTCTTGGTGAATGAAGCTGATGCCGAACTGCTCGGCTTCTTGTGGATTACCAAATGTTTTTTTATGCCCATCGATGATAATATCACCGCCAGACACCGTGTACAGTCCTGTCAAAAGGTTCATCAGCGTCGATTTTCCCGCACCATTTTCGCCCATTAACGCATGAACTTGACCCGATTGAATATCAATGTCAATGCCTTCAAGGACTTTATTGGAACCAAATGATTTCGAGATGTTTCGCATTTCAATTTTCATTTATAAGGTCACCCCCGATTGTAAAATTATATTCGAATAAGGTGTATCTTCACCCGTACGTACGACCGCTTTAACAGTAGTGTTCATTGCTTTCAAGGCTTCGTGTGTCAGATAGACAATTTCGACTTGTGGGCCTAATTTGTCCAAAATGGCTTTAAGTTGGTCTGGATTTTCGCTCTTGATTTCCTCAGCCAAAAAGACTTTTTCGACCAAGACATTTTCAAGATAAACATCTAAAATGTCCTGAAAAGTAGGCAATCCGTGCTTGACAGCAAGGTCAATTTTTTTGATGCCTTTTGGTACAGGAAGTCCCAAATCACCGATGCAGACCTGATCCGTGTGACCAAGATCATCGACAACTTTGGCTAATTCACTATTTAAGATTCCATGTTTTTTCATATTTTTCATGCTCCTTTATTTCAGCTAATGTTGGCATGCCCCCTTGAGCGCCAAATTTTTGAACAGACAAATGCGAGGCAATCACCGCAAATTGACTGGCTGCCTTGATGTCCAAGCCTGCCGTGATGGCATAAGCAAATGCACCGTTGAAAGTATCGCCAGCACCTGTCGTATCCGCCACTTTGGCAGGAATTGCAGGGACTAACACCACTTCAGAGCCATTGTGGAAGGTAACGCCTTTAACGCCCAATGTGACAAGCAATTTGTTGGGATATTTTGCCAAAAGTTCATCCAACTGATCCGTTTTGAAAAGCTCCTCACATTCATGTTCATTTGGTGTGATAAAATCAACAAAATCTAGCATTTCCAAATCTGTCACGCGTGCAGGGGCAGGATTATACAAGACTTTCACGCCATGACTTTGGGCAAATTTTGCAACAGCCAAGTTGGTTTCATGCGGAATTTCATTTTGCAAGACCACCATGTCGCTGTCAGCAATCAGATGCCATTCGTCAGTAAAGCTGTCAGCACTGACAGACTGGTTGGCACCGGGGATAATGATAATTCTGTTATCATCATCATACAATGTGATTTGGGCAATGCCTGTTGTTTGTGAGACCGTTCCCAGTTTATTCACTAAAACAGCATTTTTAGTGAAATTTTCTAGGATTTCACTCCCAAAACTATCTTGTCCGACTGCACCAATCATCTGAACACTTTTCGGTGCTAGACGGGCAATGGCAACGGCTTGATTGGCCCCTTTTCCGCCAGGCACCATGGCAAATGCCCTCCCGAAAACAGTTTCTCCCGCTTCTGGGACACGATTGGTCGAGGTAACAAGGTCCATTGAAATGGATCCGACAACTGTAATTTTACTCATATTGACTCACTTTCTTTCACTTTCTTTCACTTTCTTATGGTTTCACGTTCGATATAAGAGACAGGAAGCTCGATCTTCTTCTCGGAAATCGTCTGCCCCGTATCCATTTTATAAATCAGCTTGGCCGCCTCAGCCCCCATCTCATATGCCGACTGATGAATGGTGGACAAGGCAGGATAAGCAAATTGACTCAAGATAATGTCATCATAACCAATGACTTGGACTTCCTCAGGTACTTTGATGCCACGGTTGAGCAATTCTCGTAGATAAGCAACGCCATGAATATCTGATGGCGTAATGATACTATCCACCTCAGGAAAGACATCCAACACGGTCTGCGCTTCTTTTTGAATGGCTTCAAATTGATAAGACTGACTGTAAAATTTTCGAAAATTGACTTTGTGTGCGGATAAACTTTCGCAAGAGGCCTTAAAACGACTGTTAATGTTTTCCGAAGTCGTTGGCCCACTGATCACCGCAACATTTTGTGTTCCAGCCTTCACGACCACTTCAGCAGCCATTCGTCCACCTGCTTCATTGTCAGAAAAGACACCAAAATCCGTATGATGTCCAACCCTGTCAACGATGACACGCGGTAAATCAAGCTCTGGAAAACGCTCCGTAAAATCATGTACCGAAATCACACCCGCCGCATTGAGCTGGACAAGCACTTTCAGATATTCCTCCTCAAGTTCAGCATTTTCACCCACATTTCCCAGCATGACTCGATAACCTTTTTCCTGCAAGAAAACTTCGGCACCTTTGGCCAAGCGAGGAAAGAAGGGATTGGAAATATCAGGCAGGAGAAGGCCGACCAACTGGCTGCGTTTGGTTTTCAAAGACCTGGCTGACAAATTGGGAACAAAATTCAACTTTTCAATGGCCGCTTTGATTTTTTCTTGGGCATCTTGCCCCACATAACCATTTCCAGCAATGTAGCGCGACACCGTTGATTTAGACACGCCAGCTTCCAGCGCCACTTGTTTTATGGTAACCATTTTGCTCCTTTCTCTGCATTTCTTGTTTGTGGGAACGTTCTCATTGTTAATTTAATCATATTGTACACGTTTTCATTTTCTTTGTCAAGTCTTTTATACAACTTTTTTACAAAAAAATGTTGTCAGCACTGACAACACTTCAATTTCTTTAGAATGATGTTAGATTAAACCAACACGCTCAAAGATTTCATCGACACGTTTCAAGTGATAAGTATAATCAAATGCACGTTCAATATCTTCAAGACTCAAAACTGCACGAATGCGTTCATTCTTTTCGACTAATGGACGGAACATGATTTGTTCATCCCAAGACTGTGCTGTTAAAGGTTGAACCAAATCATAAGCTTCCTCACGTGCCATACCTTTTTCAATCAACATCAGCATGACATGTTGACTATAAATCAAGCCAAAAGTCGCATCCATATTTCGCTTCATATTTTCAGGGAAAACCGTCAAATTTTGAACAATTCGACCAAAACGATTGAGCTGATAATCAAGTAATTCAGTGGTATCTGGTGCGATAATGCGTTCCGCTGAGCTATGAGAAATATCACGTTCATGCCACAAAGCCACATCTTCCATTGCCGTCAATGCATGGCCACGAATGACACGAGAAATTCCCGTAATATTTTCTGAACCAATCGGATTACGTTTGTGTGGCATTGCTGATGAGCCTTTTTGCCCTTTAACAAAGAATTCTTCTACTTCACGTTGTTCCGATTTCTGTAACCCACGAATTTCAGTTGCCATACGTTCAATCGATGTCGCAATCAAAGCCATGCTGTTAAAATATTCCGCATGCAAATCACGAGGTAAAATTTGTGTTGAAATTTCCTGCGCACGAATGCCCAATTTATCACAAACATAGGCTTCAACAAATGGAGGAATATTGGCAAAAGTACCTACTGCACCTGAAATTTTACCAGCTTCAACAGCCTTGGCTGCATGCTCAAAGCGCTCAATATTCCGCTTCATTTCAGAATACCAAGTCGCCAACTTCAAGCCAAATGTCGTTGGTTCCGCATGAACACCGTGTGTCCGCCCCATCATGATGGTATATTTATGCTCAATCGCCTTCTTTTTGATAATTTCTGCAAAATTAACCAAATCCTGACGTAAAATATCGTTGGCTTGCTTATAAAGATAACCATAGGCCGTATCTACCACATCTGTCGAAGTCAAACCATAATGCACCCATTTGCGCTCCAGACCAAGACTTTCAGATACTGCACGTGTAAAAGCCACCACGTCATGACGCGTTTCTTTTTCAATTTCAAGAATTCGTTCAACATCAAAAGATGCGTTTTCACGGATTTTTTGAACATCTTCTGCTGGAATTTCTCCCAATTCAGCCCAAGCCTCATCCGCCAAAATCTCAACTTCTAACCAAGCTTTGAATTTATTTTCTTCTGTCCAAATCGTGGCCATTTCAGGACGTGAATAACGATTGATTACCATTTTACTCTCCAAATCTGTCTTTTTAACTCAATTATACCATGTTTTAGTCCCCAATTATTCGGAAATATGCTGTTCATCACACACAACCTTTTCTTTAATTCGGAAATAACGAACAATTACTTTTCCTCAAATAAATCTAAAAAACGAACCATATCAGAAATCACAATTTGTCCCGGAGCGCTCGCCTCGCCAACATAAGAAAATGTCCAACATGACCCCGTAATCGATCCAGAAATGCGACTAATCATTCCCAAATCTCCCATCCCCATGGTCACAAAATGCGGTCCATATTCCAAAGTCATATCGCGCGTGATTTGCAACAAATCAATCACATCGCATTCCCGTTGAGGCATGACTGCCGCCTTGACAAATGCCGTATTTTCCTTGTCCATCTGGATCAATCGCCCCGTCAAATCTTCTGGCATTTCTTTAAAATTATGATAAGAAAGCACGATTTGCGCTCTATATTTATCCATCGCTTTTATCGCTTCAGGATAAGAAAAATACTCGATGTCAACATAATCTGGCTTAAAGACCATGATGTCTTTAAGCAGGCTCACATAAGCCGCTTTTGAAAGCTCAAGCGCTCCTCCCTCTTTTGCAGTTCGTACCGTAAAGAGAATTTTAAAGGACTTAAAACGTTCAAAAAAAACAGCAGCGGCTTCTAAAATCTGCCCTAATGGCAAAAAATCCGCCCGCCATTCAATAATATCGGCATCCTGATACAAATCCAAATCAAGATTTTTAATCTCATCAATCGTTCTGGGTAGGACTGGAATTACAATTTTTGTTTGTCTCATTCCGTCTCCTCTCACTTTTTTCTAATCTTTTATTATTTTACCATAGTTTTTACAGCCTCACAATTAAAATCCAAAAAGAAAAAGCACCCAAAAGTGCTTATTAGTACTATTAAACAGTCAAGTTGTAAGCTTTGATTGCTTCTTCAAGTGCATCTTCAAAAGTCCGAACCACTGCAACTTCTTTACCAGAAGCGACTACAACAAAGGTTCCAAATTCTTCTTTAATTTCAGCAATAACTTTTTTACCGACTTTGATTTCAGCACCGGTTTCAGTGTCAACAATTTCAATTTCTGTATCTTTTTTCTTAGACATTTTTAATTTCTCCTACTCTTTTGTGTTTGGCCAAATCAAATAAAGCCTCGCCGAATATTTTCTTTACAAAGCAAAACATTCAAAAAAACACGCTACTGTATTATAGCATTTTATACCGATTTTTTGAAGTTTCATTATTTATGATAGGAACTAAAAATGATGACATCATAAGAAATAATTTTAATCCCGCTCAAACAGATCCCGTGTATAGACCTTTGATTTGACATCGTTGAGTTCAGCAGTATAGCGATTAGAAACAATGACACCAGACATGGCTTTAAACTCCGACAAATCCTTGATGACACGTGAGTGAAAGAATTCGTCCGCTTCAAGCGTTGGTTCATAAACAACCACTTCAACGCCTTTGGCTTTAATCCGTTTCATGATTCCTTGAATGGCTGACGCTCTGAAATTATCCGAATTTGACTTCATGGTCAACCGATAAATCCCAACTCTTTTTGGTTTTTTAGCCAAAATCATGTTGGCAATATGATCCTTACGGGTCGTATTGGCTGATACAATGGCTTCAATCAAGTTTTCAGGCACATCTTGATAGTTGGCAAGCAACTGTTTGGTATCCTTAGGCAGACAATAGCCGCCATAACCAAAGGACGGATTATTATAATGCGTTCCAATTCGTGGGTCTAAGCCAACCCCGTCAATGATTTGTTTGGTGTTCAAACCACGGACTTCCGCGTAAGTGTCCAACTCGTTAAAATACGCCACTCGCAAGGCCAAATAAGTGTTTGAAAACAACTTAATGGCTTCTGCTTCAGTCGGATCGGTAAAGAGAACCGGAATATCTTCCTTCATCGCCCCTTCAAGCAAAAGATTGGCAAAAGCTTGTCCACGTTCTGATTATTCCCCAACAACGATTCGTGAAGGATACAAATTGTCATAAAGGGCACGCCCTTCACGCAAGAACTCCGGTGAAAAGATGATATTATCCACGCCAAATTTCTCACGCATGTTTTCGACAAAGCCAACAGGAATTGTGGATTTAATCACGATAAGCGCCTGCGGACTCAATTCCAAAACCGACGCAATGTTTTCCTCAACCGAATCCGTGTTGAAATAATTCTTCACATCATCATAATTGGTCGGTGTCGCCACAATGACAAAATCACTGTCTTTAAAAGCCACATTTTTATCCGTCGTTGCCAACAAATTCAAATCCTTTGTGGCAAGAAATGACTCGATTTCATTGTCCACAATCGGTGATTGCTTGGCATTGATCAAGTCCACTTTCGACTCAATAATGTCCAAAGCAACCACTTCATGATGTTGTGCCAAAAGCACTGAAATTGACAAGCCAACATAGCCTGTCCCCGCTACTGCAATTTTCATTTTACTCTCCAAACTCCTTTTTCACTGCTTTTAAAGCCGCATTAAAAACTTGGTCCATGTCGTAATACTGATAATTTCCCAATCGTCCACCAAAAATCACTTGCTTCAAAGCATTGGCTTCTCGCCGATAAGCCTTGAATAAGTCCGAATTTTTTTCGTCATTGACTGGATAATAGGCTTCTTTCGTTCGATCCCAATCTTGTGGATATTCCTTGGTCAAGATTGATTTTCCAGCATCAGCTTTTTGATCAAAGTGACGCCATTCCATCACACGCGTGAAAGGCGTTTCCGCATCTGTATAATTAATGACGGCATTACCTTGTACATTATCTGAGTCAAACATTTCTGACTCAAAACGGACTGAACGATACTCGAGTTCGCCATATTTATAATCAAAGAAGGCATCAATCATTCCCGTATAAACCACTTTCGGAAATTCATCAAGATAGGTTTCCTTGTCCGCAAGAAAGTCAACGCCACACGCCACATCAATCAAATCAGACGCTAACAGCTTCTCAAAAATGACCGTGTAGCCATCCACTGGCACACCTTGATAACGATGGTTGAAGTAATTATTATCAAAGGTATAACGGACGGGAAGACGACGGATGATGAAAGAAGGCAACTCCGTTGCTTTACGCCCCCATTGCTTCTCCGTATAGCCTTTGATGAGTTTTTCATAAATGTCTGTCCCAATCAAAGAAATGGCTTGTTCTTCCAAGTTTTTGGGTGTTCCACTAATGCCTGCGGCTTCTTTTTGTTGGGCAATCTTTTGAGCAGCTTCCTCAGGCGTTTTGACTCCCCACATTTGATAAAAGGTATTCATGTTAAAAGGCAAATTATAAAGTTGTCCCTTATAGTTGGCAACAACTTGATTGATGTAGCCATTGAATGTCGTAAACTGGTTGATATAATCCCAAATTTCCTTGTTATCCGTATGAAAGATATGAGCGCCATATTGGTGAACATTGATGCCCGCTTCTTTTTTGGTAAACATTTTGCCACCAATATGATCCCGCTTCTCAACGATGAGTGAACGCTTGCCCCGCTTAGCAGCCTCATAAGCAAAAATCGAACCATAAGGTCCTGCGCCGACAATCAGATAATCATATTTTTTTGTGTTGTATTTCATTGGTCTTCTTCCTTTATTCCAAATTCTTTATTTAAAAGCTCGCTGATTTGAGCTAAATCATACTTTTGAGTTTTTATTTTCCTAAATTCGCCTGCAATTCTTAAAAGTTCAAAAGAAAATGAGGAGAGCTTAATTTTAGCAAGCGGACTCAACTTTGTGTTCTCAGTTTGATTTTCAAAAATTTCGCTTAACTTTTCAAAACGGCTTGATAACAAAAGTGCATTTTTTTCAACATCGCTAGGGTTTGAAGCCAAATCCTGAAGTCTTTTTTCTAACTTGTCTAAGAACTCTAAAAACAAGCGATTTGAAAAGCGTTTTTTTCTAAGTGGTTAAATAAATCATTAAAATCATCAATGGACTGATCAATCGAACTTTTCTCCTGTATTTTACTCCTGTCACTTTTATCCTTAAACAAGATCTGCCTTGTCATTTGCCAAAGATTTGAATTGAAAATGATATTCATGCCAACATAAGTTAACCCACCTAGTCCAACCTGAAGCAAGAGCTGTACAGCCGTCATTTTAAAGCTTTGGTTCATCCAAAACACCAATGCAAACATGACTAAACCAGATAAAAAGTATTTCCAAACACCTGAAAATAAATCTTTAAAACTAAATTCATCCCGAATGTGCCAATATTGATAAACTGTCACACTAAACTCCGCAATAACAGTCGCAATAACTGCCCCAATCACACCAAAAAATGGAATCAAGGCAAAGTTAATCAAAATATTGACTACTGCACCAAAAGAAACTGAAAAGGTAAAAACTTTCATGCGATTGAGAGGAACCAAGTACTGCCCTCCAAAAACACCGCTCCAAGAAATAAACAAAATAATGGGCGCTTCTAACATCATGATGATCCCTACTTCCGAAAAAGCAGGACCAAAGAAAAATGGGGCAAATTTTAAAGCAATGCCACAGATTCCAAAAAACAAGGCAAAAGAAATCCCGCTTGCAATATCGAAGGTTTTCATGATTGATTGCTTAATCCCTGAAACATCTCCTTGTGCATGCATATTGGCAATTCGTGGTAACATGACCGTTCCTATTGTCCCAACAAGTGAAAGTGCCATTTTGATGATGGTATCTGACTGATTGAAAAATCCTGCATGAGTGACCGAGTCAAAAATACCGAGCATGGTCTTATTGGCAACCAAATAAATCGAGGTTGCAATCGTTGGTATAAAAAGAATGAGCGTATATTTCAAATGCTGGCGTAACTTCAAATTTTTAAAACGCGGTGGATTGATTTCTTTGATTAAGTATGGCCAAAGCGACAAACTCCCTATCAAGTTTCCAAGACTCATGATAGCGACATAGACGACTAAATCAGAAGCCTGCCTGACAAAAATAAAGATACAAATCACAGTCACAATTTTGAAAAAGAAATTTCGCATGACAGGAATTTTGAACTTTTCCATTCCCATAAAATACCAAGAAATATCAAATAGCTGAGCCAATATTAAAGGAATTTGCCATAGATAAATATTCTGATGCTGAGAAGTCGTTAGAACAAAAATGATAAAAACACACAAAGAAATTCCCGCAGTTATCCAACTCAAAAAGTTGATTCCCCAGAAAATGTCACTTCGTGCTTTTTTATCATTTTGATGATAAGCTATCTCTCGATTTCCATAAGTTGAAGTTCCTAGGACAGCAAATATTATAAAATACAGAACGATGGAATTTGTAAAGGCGTTAATGCCAACTCCCTTAGCCCCCAAAACCCGTGAAATATATGGTGCAGTAACCAATGGTAAAATAATCAAAAGAAGTTGATAAGAACTATTTAAAAGGTAATTCTTTAAAAATTTCATCATAATCTCCCCTCTTTATTGACTTATAAATATTTAATTACCCGTGCTGGATTACCAGCTACAACGCACTTTTCAGGAACATTTTTAGTGACAATCGCTCCTGCTCCAATAATGCTTGAATAGCCTATCACAATATTAGGTAGAATGACGGCATTACTCCCAATCCACACATTATCTTCTATCGTGACCGGCCCTTTTGATTGAAGTTTTCTTTCTGAAGGTGCAATGTCACTTTCTTCTGCACTCACACTTCCGTGACTATTGTCACTAATGAGTACATTTCTCCCAATCAGGACATTATTTCCGATAGAGATACTGTTAATTGCTGTAAGGTATAAATCAGAATTGATTTTTACCCTATCCCCAATTACGATTTTAGGTGAAAATTGATCATTCTCATAGCTCTTCCAAGCAGCGATTGTACTTCTAGGACCACAGTGAAAGTCAGAGCCAATTTTTATATTTTCCCCTCCAATAATATTAATATCAATCGAAATATCATCATTTTCACCAAGTGATTGAAACTCTGGCTTTTTGTTTCTTTTCTTCAAAAAACTAAACATTTTAATTGGCCTTTCTCTATGCTTGCAGACGATGAGTCAAGGCGTTTTTATACCTTTGTATTCCGAGTTCAGAAAATATCATATCTACTTCTATAAAATTGATATGATTGATTTCAATCCAAACATCCAATAATTTTTCTGCTAAAAACCCAAACGCTCTTGAACGAGGACCAACTAACTCGTCAGTAGGAATTATTTCTTCAAGCTCAGAAAGCAAGGGAAAAATAAAACTTTAATAGCTTTCGAATGCCGTCTTATTCATAATAAACGTATTTCTCATATGCCCACTTTTTCTAGCCATTACAAGATTATAGGCTTCAAGAAATTCTGGGTGTTTTTGAATGATAATATTTCTCAACGTTTCAACATCATTATGTTTTACTGCATTAACATAATGCCCCTCATTTGTTTTATCCTTGTCATTAATCAGTTCTGGTTTTGGAATAATTACATCATAAGTTTTAAGAAGTCCTTCAGTCATTTTTTTGTCGAGTAGTTTTCCCTTATACTTTAAAAATCTACGGTAGTGACAAAAACCATAATTATCTAAATCAAGGTTTTTCCACGCCCAATAAATAGCCGTCATTTCATTATAATTCGCATTTTTTTCGGCGATATTCGCTCCGACAGAGTCTCTATAGTCTTGACTTGAGGCTAAAGAAGATTGATTAGGACCAACAAATATTTTTTTATACTCGTTCTTAAAAAGTGGCTTGTGTGTTTTTTTATGACCCACAATTAGAATTTCAGTTTTCATTCTGCCCCTTTCATTAGATGTTTTACCTTATTATTAACTCTTTTCATTCCTAATTCACTAAAAATCATTTCTGCTTCAACGAAGTTAGCTTGATTATTTTCAATCCAAACATCTAAAAGCTTTTCTGATAGAAAGCCAAACATTCTGGTACGTTGACCAGTTATTTCAGATTTTGGAACAATCTCTTCTAATTCAAAAAGTAAAGTAAAAATGAAGCTGCAATAGCTATCAAAGGCTTGATTGGTCATAATAAATGTATTACGCATATGACCATTTCCACTTTGTTCACTCATCACATGATTAAATGCGTTTAACCATTCTGGATGATTTTTAGTGATTATTCCCCTTAATAAATCAACATCATTATATTTCACCGTTTCAAGATAAATTTCCTCGTAAGTTCTTATCCCATCACCATATTTTTCAACTTTTGGAACAATAACATCATAAGTTTGAAGAAGGCGGTCAATCGTTTTTTTGTCCAGTAATTTTCCGTCATACTTTAAAAATCTTCGGTAGTGACAAAAACCATAATTATCTAAATCAAGGTTTTTCCACGCCCAATAAATGGCCGTCATTTCATTATAATTCGCATTTTTTTCAGCGATATTATCTCCACTTGAGTCTCTATAATCTTGACCTGATGCTAAGTTTGCTTGATTTGGACCAACAAATATTTTTTTGTACTCATTTTTAAATAGTGGTTTATGGAATTTTTTATGCCCAACCACTAAAATTTCAGTTTTCATTTTCTACCTCTTCTTTTACTGCTTTTACAATCTCATCAAATTGATTGCTGGTGTCATAAAAACTTTGGTCAATCGTATTTGCTTTCAAGCTTCCTGATTCAAAAAGTTTGATTGCTTCATCAATCGCATTTGCTAATTTTTCAAATGTCAAAGCTTCAAGTGAAATCATATAGTTGGAAAAATGACTCAAGTCTTTATCAACAAATTGATTGGTGATTGTAATGATGTCTGCTGCTGCCATCTCTAAAGGTGGATAGCTTGGATGAGGTGAACTCATCAAAGAAATCCCTATCGCCGTTTCGTTTAATACTTGAGCATAAGCTTCTAAAGACATTTTCCCGAGTGTTTTGAGTTCTCTTCCGTCTGCCAGTATTACTTTTTTATCCAAAGGACTTCCGATGGAAATGAATTCCCATTCTTTTGCTAATGTTGGATGCTTTTTCATAAATAAATTGATCCCTTCAATAACTAATGGGAAGCAATTTCGTGCTGTTTCAGGTCTGCCATAAAAGATAATTTGTTTTTTTCTGGTATCAGTTTTACTTTTATCCAAAGCTACTTTAATTTCAGGAGTTAGTCGAGGTAAGAATACTTTTTCCTGACTAAAGGCATAGCCTAAGCGGTGCAAATAATGAGAAAGCTCAAGAGAATTGATGATGGCAAATGTATTGGCTGTGTGATAGGTAGATTCACAGAGCATATATTCATCTGACCAGTTTGAAAAACTAGGTTCAAAATCTTGAATCAAATAGTAAATCTTATTCTGTACGCCAAACTGCTCTTTTTGATAGTTTAGAATATCTGAGACACAATAGTGACTTGTCCAATAGGTCGTTAAAAACAAATCGTTTGCCCTAACATCTATTTTTCGTTCGTCATCATTTTTACCATAAAGCGAAGTAATCAGGTGTTCTGATGGGTATTCATTCTCAAGTAAATCAAAATCCCAATCCGGATATTGTTCCTTCAAAGCTTCTGACATGGGCTGTTGAATAATAATTCTCGCTTCGGCATCTAATTGTGATACCAAATAAAAATAAAGGTTAAGTGCAGTTTTAATCCCACCATACATTTTTGTTTTATCAATGTTTGGTATGATAAGATTAAATCGTATTTTTTGTGATTTTGTTTTTTCTTCATAAAAACTTAACTTTTTTATTTCATTAAATTTGTCTGGGTCATAAAAAAATTGATGTCGTTTTTGATAGGCTTTTATTTTATTTACTAAGTTCATGCTTACTCTTATTCACTTTTCCTTCATTTTGTCTAAAAATAATTGATCATCAAGCTCAACATTTTCTTTTAGTTTTCTTGTCTCACGATACATTCGTTCTGCGCGGCGTTTAACCTTGATGTCCTTATCAGAGCCATCCGCGGCGTTTGTGGAAGCTCCTTCTTTGTGCTGTATCTCAAGCTGTGGGAGATAAAGCTGCTTCATCTTTGTCTTTTGGCACACAAGTGCAAGAAAATCTTCTTCGCGATACAAAAACGTTTCTGGGAAAAAACCAATGTATTTTTTCAAGTAAAATTCAGTAAAATACAAAGATGCACCGTGTAAACACTCTTCTTCTAAATTGAGATAAGTTGGCTTGTCAATGGTTGATTCTTGAGGAATTTCTATTTCTTCAGGTACTTTTTTATTCAAAATTCTATTTTTTAATTTTCGAATCCAACGTGGGATTTTCATCTTCAAAACCAATTTTTTGAACATGTCGAGCGACGCATCTATTTTGGAGTCTGTAATAGCCGAGACAAGTGGGCTCTGATTATATCCCTCTTTATTGATGATTTTAGTTCCAATCAATGCACAAGACTTATCTATTTTGTAATTCATAAGTTGATCAAAATAATCATTTTGATTAAAATACGTATCTGCATTGATGACGAGCTGGTTATAAAGTTGATATTTTTCTTTTAAATATTTTATACCGACATTATTTCCACGTGCAAAACCTAGATTTTTGGCGGTTTTAATGACATCTACCTTTTTGTCACTCCTGTACTTTTCTTCCAGCTGCTGATAAGCGCCATTAGGTGATGCGTTATCTACAATCACTATTTGATAATTTTGTAAAGTTTGAATTTTAATGGTCTCTATACACTCAAAAACATCTTCGAAATTAAGATAATTTAAAATAACAATACCCAACTGAGCAGTAGGAGAGTTCGTGTCTCGCTTCATTTGATGCCTCTCACGTTATGATAGAGGTCTCTCAAAACAAAATAACTAATCATCTTAGCTTTTTGGATTTTGCTATCTTTATCGTTTAATTTTTTATAAATCATCAATTTGTCTTTTAAGCTTACTTTTCTTAAATTGAGAATGATAATTAAATAATAATCAAAAACTTTGCTAAATGTTTTTGGACTACAAAAATGATTGTTATCCTTCATTTTTTGAGTCACGCGTTGGAGTTCATTGATAAATGGTGCCTCAAAGATAGCTGGATCATAATCTCCAGATTGAATAAAGAAATCGCTGAAAATCTGCTGTTCTTCATCTGAGAGTCCTAGCGAATAATATTGTGAAACAGAACGCTGGATTTTTTCTAGAGTAATTCGTCTTCGCGATTTCCCTTTTACAAATATTTGTTGTCTTGAAACATTTTCTTCGTGTAGTCTGTATTTGACCAAAGGCTCCTTGATGTTAACAAGTGGTGCATATTTCGAGATCTGATAGAAAAAATCATAATCTTCACATACGATATATTCGGGATTATACTGTGTTTGATGCGCACGAACCATTGAAGCGTTAAGGAGGGTTGAAGAATTATTCATTGGTGTTTCAAACAGAAATGCACATTTAATTTCTTCAAAATCAGTAAAAAATTTTGTTTTTATAGTTCGCATACCGTCGCCAAAGCTTAAGGTGTTTGAACCAACAACGGCTATATCTGGGCGCGCTAACATCACATGCATCTGTTTTTCAATTCGGTCATGCTCAATGATGTCATCCGAGTCAACAAGTGCTAAATAATCTCCTGTAATTAACTCTAAAGTTCTACTTCTTGAGTAGGTTATGCCTCGATTTTTATCATTTTTGAATTGTTTAATTCTCGGATCTTTAAACTTCGCGATAATAGAAAGAGTATTATCAGTAGATCCGTCATCTAAAATGACAATCTCAAGGTTCTGATAGCTTTGATTTACGACACTTTCTAAACATTCTTCAATATAGGCTTCGCGATTATAAACTGGGATAAATATCGATACTAATGGCTCCTTATTCATTCGTTGCTCCTCTTTTTTCTTTAAATACCTAGAATTTGCTCTAATTTTGTCGTTGATTCTTTTAGTGTGAATTGCTCTAACCTTTCGTGCGACTTTTCGACTAATTCTAATCTTTTTGAATCATTACTTAGTAAATTCACGACAGCGTTTACGTATTCGGACTTTTTATTTGGATTGACAAGAATGCTATTTTCATCTGAAGCATATTCTGTGACACCACCGATGCGTCCTGAAACGAGTGCTGCTCCTGATGCTTGTGCTTCCATACCGGTTAACCCCCAGCCTTCAAGTTCACTTGAAAGCAAATATACTTTGGAACTTCCATAGATTGTTGTTCTAAGCTGCTGAGCTGTCGCATGCAGTGTGAAATGAACATAATCTGGTAGTTGTCCAACTGGCTCAGTCGTTCCAAAAAGTTGTACTTGTAAATCAGGAATTACTTTTTTAACTTCTGCTAATATCTCTAAGCCAAAGGCTGTTCTTTTACTTTTTTGGCTATGATTTAATAAGCTAACCACGTTTTTTCGTTTCTCAACTGATTGCTCAATATAGAATTCTTCAGGATTATAAAAATCTGGTAGAAGATACGCTTCTTTTCCTGAGGCCTGACTAACTTTTTCTTGTAGATCTTTAGAAATGACGATGTTGGTCAATCCGAGTTGATAGGTTTGATTCAACCGTTCAATATTTCCATCAAAAACCCAAGTTTCATAATTTTGAATGAAATAGTACTTTTTTCCTTTTGACTTTGAAAGTTTGGCAACAACATTTGTTGTCCGCGCTTCTGTCGCTATCACCACATCTGCATCTGGAACCTCTGACAAAAACGAAACATCAAACTTTAATTTAATCGATTTATCAAGAGGAAACCATGTAACTTCCTGCTTACGGGAACCGCTTCTTTTAATAATCTGTTTTCTAAATAAGTATTTGATTAAAAATCGGAGCGAGTTTGTGTGTAAATCAAACAGAAAAGTTAAGCAAACTTCATGACCACGCTTACTCAATTCGTTTGCGTACTGATAGACAATTTTATTTCCGCCAATGGGAAGATTGGAGTTTCCCGGCAAGATAAAGTTTATTTTCATATCTCCTCCTCTAATTTTATTTTTGTTAGTTCTTGATGATTATTTATATCTAAATAACTTTGATAAAGAATTGGAGCAAAATAAAAAATAAATCCGGCATAAAAATACAAAATTGAACTTTCACCTAATCCATACACAAAAAAGGAAACCAAAGGAATAAGGATGGTCAACTGATTTTTTTCAATCACTTTTTTGATAATCAAACTAAAATAAATCAAAGCGCCAATACAGAAGATAATTCCTAGATTAAACAAGGCATGTTGAAAAATATTATCCACTGTAATGTTCGTTTGATACAAATTGGTGCTGATAGAGGCAAAGGGTTTTCCAAAGAGGCTTAATCCTGATTGTAAATAATACAGATATCCCATTGAAAGGCGATAGCTTAAAAGTCCGTCTAGGTTATACCAAAAGCTCCCCTGCGTTAAAACTTGATTATTAATTGAAAATATCGAAAATAAAACTGAACTGATTGTTAAAAGATAAGTAAGACTTATCATTATTTTTCTTTTTGATTTTTGATTTTTAATTTTTAAAATAAAATAATAGACATAAGCAATGAGGACAGCAAATTGCGCGCTTCTCACTCCTGATACATAGAGTAAATAAATGAGAAAAATTTGAAATGAATAGTCTATCACTCGTAGTGTAAATTTCTCATCTTTTGTTCTCTCTTTAATTGATTTTAAATATAGATTTGATATCAAGACAATAAACAAAACTAATCCCAATGCATTGGCTTGTTCAAAACCTAATGATGGCTTTTGTAAACCACTAATGCTATTGTATTGAATAATACTCGACACCAGTCCCATTTTTAAAAGAAGGAGTACAGAAAAGAGCAATATCGTATATACAATAAAAAAGCCCTTAATGATTTTTGAAATAGTTTCTTTTCGAAACGCAAAGGCGACCAAAACAAAATAAGTAGGTTGCATGTTTTTAGAAAAGAGATAAATAATCAACGATATTCCTAATAACCCAAGAACCAGCGTGATTTCTTTTAAATTTATGCCTTCTTGAATAATCGCAACGATAAACACAATGATTGCCAGTACTTCAATCAAATAGCGTGCATCATTTGCTAACGAAAGGTTAGTTAATACGAGTGTTGATAGATTTATCAAGCAAATGAAATAAATGCCCGTAAAGAATAAAAGATATTTTAACTTCAACTTTTCTCCATTTCTTAGCCCTTCTTATTATGGAGTTTATCAAATAATTTTTTTACAATTATTTTAGGCATCACGCCAATAAAAACTTCTAATAAAATGAGCTGTTTATCTTTTTTCATCTCTTTGAACATTTTTATACTGTGATTAAAATTTGTCTGTTCAAAAAATTGAATTCTGGTTTCAATAAATTCAATATTAGAATTAATCTGCTCAATCTGCTTTGGATTAAACGCATCGTTTTTTCTTAAAAATAGGAATTTATCACGTTCCTTAAGGAGTCTTCTTTGTAAATATTCTGCCTTTGAATTAATATCCGGTAAAATGGCAGCACCAATTTGATTACCTTCATAAATCCGATAGCGAATTAAAGGTTCTGCCACATAGGCAATTTTTCCGATAGCTGCACTGTACAATGTGAGCCATTGGTCATGTACCATAAATTCTGTTGGAAAGGGAAGGGCTTTTTTAGCCACTGTCGCTTTAACCATCATGGTACAGCCTGTCACACTGCTTCGTCTGAGAAAATAATCAAACAAATCATCCCCATAGACATGCACCACTCGTTTTTTTAATTCCGTAAAACTTGCAGCGATTTGAAAATCGTCTTGATTAATCACAGATAAATCCGAATAGCACATCTCTGCATTTTCTTCTTCAATTTTTTTGACCAATTTTGTGAGCTTGTCTTTATTCCAAATGTCGTCTTGGTCACAATAAGCAAAATAATCACCATTTGACTCAAGTGTCAATTGCTCAAATGTTTTATTGCTCCCCATATTATGTTCATTTTTCAAAATTTGAAACTCAAAATTTGTTATCAGTTCATTAACCAGTTTTGAAATTTTGACATATTGGCTGTCATCTGCACTGTCGTCTCTTATATTGAGGAAAAGATTTGCATAAGTTTGGTTATTCAAGCTCCGCAATAATTTCTCAAAAAAAATCATGTCTGGTTTGTAAACCGCCAGCAAAATTGTTACTTTTTTCATCATTATCTTAGGTTATCCAAAATTGTATTTAGTTTTTTCAGGTAACTCTCATCTGAAAATTTTTCTTTAAAAACAAAGCCGCACTGCGTGCGCATTAGTATCATATCTTCTTTCGTCACTGATACGATTTTGTCAACTGTTTTTTCAAGTGAATTGTCAATGTCATGACCAATATGAAATTCCTCAATCAGTTGTTTCGTGTCTGCTATTCCCGCATTAATCAGTGGCAATGAATATTGAAGATACTCTACCGATTTCATGGTGAGTCCAATGCCTAAATTTGCTCGATAAACATTTAAACCATACTGACATTTTTGAAGAATCTGTCGCTTTTTTTCAGGATTAAAGACCTTGCCATAGAACACAAAGGAAATAGCTTCTTTTGTCAGTTCCTCTTGAAGTGTCTTCGCTCTTTCACCATCACCAATAATATGTAAGACCACTTTTTTCTTTTGATTCAGTGTTTTTAAAAAAGTGAGGATATGTTCTATGTCAATATGCCAGTTAATCGATCCCAAGTATGCTATATCAATTTGTTTGTCTTGCCATACATTATTTGTGGAAAGGAGAATTTCCGAACGATTGAGATAAAGCACCTCATTTTTATCGTCATTGAGAAAATTTTCAAGCTGTTTTTGATAAAAGTAACATTCTAATATTACAAAATCTACTGTTTTCAAACTTTGGTTTCTAAGATTAGCCCATATTTTTGCGACTGGAGTATTGGACAGTATTGGCATTTGCTCAGGATATAAGTCAAAAATGTCAAAAATGATTTTCGTTTCTGGGTGACATTTTTTAAAGCTTGATAGACTTTTTGCCAATGAATTCGGCGGAATAATAGCATAAACGAATTCAGGTTTTTCTTTATTTAAGAGTTTTCTAACTTGCCTTGTGAAAGAAAGATAAGAAATTATTCTCTTGATAGAAATATTTTTCTTGTAAGCTGGTACATGAATTTTATGTACATTTGAGTTAGGATATTCTTTACTTGATTTCGTATAGTGATCAAAGTCAGAAAAAATGAGCGTTACTTTAAATCCCCTTTCTTGAAGGGATTGTTCAACATATTTCAACCGAATATCAAAATAGCCATCGTAATGGATTAGAAAGGCCTTTTTCATGTTAATAGGCGTCCTTCCCATAAATGCTTTGTGCGATGGTCATAAAAATGAGGGCAGCATCAAAAACAAGACTGTGAACTTCGAGGTAATGAAGTTCAAGATCGGCCCGTTCTGGAAAAACGACGGCGCTTCGGCCATGCGTTGTCCAATAGCCTGTGATACCTGGCTTGCACATCAAAAGATAGGGCAGACGGTCGCCATATTCTTTATCTTCAAATAGCAAGATTGGGCGGGGCCCAACCAGACTCATCTCCCCTTTTAATACATTGACAAATTGTGGCAACTCGTCAATCGAATGTTGGCGAATGAACTTGCCAATTTTAGTTACGCGCGGATCATCTTCTAGCTTATTGCCATTATCATGATATGCTTGTTTGATTTCTGGATGTTCGTCTAAATAATGCTCCGCGTCCATAATCATGGTGCGAAATTTCCAGATATAGAAAATATTCCCCCGTCTTCCATATCGTTTTTGACGATACATCATGGGACCTTTGTCTTTTCCTTTTGCTAAATGATAAGGAATAAAGAGGATAAAAACGGCAATTACAAAGAATAATGCGCCCACTAACCCACCTAAAATATCAAAAATGCGTTTGAAGATTAGCTCGTTTACCGTAAAAGGTCTGAACTTTACTAATTTCTTTTCAAATAATTCTGTATTATAGCGATCGGTTGAGACTTGCATTTTTCCTTCTTTCTCCTAAAATAATCCAAAGAATTTTTTTGTTTTTATTTTTGATGGGCTATTTGGATAAATGGTTCTGTCAACAATGACAGCTTGTCCATTTTCTCGAAACATTTGAGCAGTTGAAAAACCGTACTGATCAGTGATGATTTCGAAAGCTTCTCGCATCTTAAATGCCCTACTTGTCACATTGTGCGCGTCGGAAGCCACAAAATGAGTCAAATCATTTTCAATAATTTGAAAGCTTAATTTTTGTATTTTTTTACCAAAATGTCCTGTAATACTGGACGCAGTAATTTGACTCAAAACGCCCTGCTCAACGAATTCATAGAGGAGGTCAGGATTTTCAATAATTCCTGCATTGCGCTCTGGATGTACTAGAATGGGCTGGAGGCCATTCAAATTCATATCGTAAAAGAGCTGAGAAGCGTATTTTGGCACATGATTTGATGGAAATTCAATCAGCATATAATGCGAACGGTCGCTTGAAGTAACGAGCTTTCCAGCAGCGTAATCTTGCAGCAAATCGCCATAAATTCTGACTTCTTGGCCGGGAAGAATTTCGATTGGGAGCTGATTTTCTCGAACAATCTGTTGAACTTCTGCTACTTTTTCCAAAATCAAGGGGCGTTCATTGTTGTACTGAGGATTATGATGCGGAGAAACAGCGATGGACGTGATGCCTTCGTCAACTGCTGATTTGAGCATGGTCAGTGTATCGAGAGCTGTTTTAGCTCCGTCATCAATGCCAGGTAAAATGTGACAGTGAATGTCAATCATTGGTTCTCCTTTTTAATCCTTTATTCTGCACCGTAATAGTAATAATAAGCCGTGTCTGAGGTATTGACTCCATGCAAGACCACTCCAATAATATTGGCTTGCACTTGGTCTAACATTTTCTTCGTTTTAGCTAGGCTTTCCTTTTTAGTCTGATAGGCTCTGGCAACGACCACAACACCGCCAACAAAGCCGCTGATGATTTGCGCATCCGTTACCGCACTCAAAGGAGGCGTATCGACCAAGACGATGTCAAATGCCTGCGTCATGGTTTCAATCAAATTTTTCATTCCTGCTGAACTCAATAATTCTGATGGGTTTGGTGGAATAGGGCCAGAGGTAATGATGGCTAAATTTTCGTTGATTGGTGATCCTTGAAGCGTTTCTTCAACTGTTGATTGCCGGGTCAAAATGTTTGTCAGTCCTGACCGATTTGGAATTTTGAAAGACATGTGTACTGACGGTTTACGTAAATCCGCATCAATCAACAAGACACGTTTGCCTTGTTGGGCAAATGTAATGGCAAGATTGGCAATAGTAGTTGATTTACCTGCTGCAGCTTCTGCAGAGGTGACGAGAAAGCTTTTCATGCCTTGGTCAACCATTTTGAAGTCGATGGTCGTCCGAATGGTTCTGTATTGTTCTGAAATCGGAGATTTTGGGTTGAGACTTGTAATCAGATAACGGTTGTTATCAATTTTTTCATTCTTTTTAGCCATTGATTTGTTCCTTATCTTCTTCTTCTTGGAAAATTATTAGGTGTTGTTTCATCTTTGCTTGCAACTTCTACTTTCGGTGTTTCTTTTACAAGGCTGTCAGCACTGACAGGATTTGAAAAATCTTCTGAGTTTGCAAATGAGGTCGCACCCAAAATTGGTAAGCCGAGTGCCTCAATATCAGCTTCTGTGTTGATTTTATTGTTAAAGATTTCAAGTAAGAAAGTAAGTCCACAACCGATGATCAGACCTACCAGCGCTGACAATGAAATATAAAGCTTTGGTCTTGGCGAAACTGGTGTTGTATTAGCTGTTGCTTCTGTCAAAACAATAACGTTGGTGACGTTCAGTTTTTGAGCAATATCGTCACTAAAAACTTTCGCCGTTTCATTGGCAATTTTTTGTGCAGTATAGGGATTGCCGTAGGTTGCAGTGACTGTAATCACTTGCGAATTTGTCGTATTTGTCGCAGTAACTTTGCTTTGAAAACTACTGTCTGGCAAGTTCAAATTGGCTTGTACTTTGTCAAGTACAGCATGGCTGACAATGACCTGATTGATGGTATTGGCCATTTGAATATTACCAGTGATTTGACCTGCATACATGGCCGAATTTGATGAATCTGGCAGTTTTGCGACCAACTGAGTTGTTGCCGTAAACGCCGGCGTTGCAATGAAAAAAGTGTAACCTGTCCCGATGACAGTAACAATAAAAGTAGATAGAATAATCAACCCTAATCTTTTGCGCAACAGATGTAAGATGCTTCTTAAGTCGATTGTTTCTTCTTTTTGCACTTGCATATTTTCTCCAAACTTATGAAAATGAATTCGATTTAATGAAAAATAATTTTCACATTGTTTCTTTATTTTTGAGTAAAATACCCAAATCAGACCCATACAAAATTACCATTCACGTAATTTATAGAATATTCCTTTTTTTAGCTTAATTCAAGCCTAAAATATCAGAAAATAAAAATGTTAGAAAGTTGGCATTTGATTGTCTGTTAATTAGATAGCCCGTTTTTTCCAGTAATAATTCAATAAAAATTTAATATAAAAAAGCAAGAGTTGTAAATTCTTGCTTCAAGGAGTAAAATGAAAAATAGTGAAATAAACGAATAGGGTTATACATTATGAAAATTTATCTGCAATTATTACTTATCTTAGGTTTTTCCTACCTCGGAAATCTGCTCTCCAGCGGATTTAATCTACCTTTTCCAGGCTCAATTATTGGAATGATTTTGTTATTTTTGGCGCTGCAATTCAAACTGTTAAAAATTAAAGACATTGATATGGTTGGCAGTTTTTTAATCAACAACATGACCATCCTATTTTTGCCTGCTGGCGTAGGAATTATGGCAAAATGGGGGCTTATTTCTCATTTCTGGCTACAAATTTTATTGATTGTCGTTTGTGCTTTGATTGTTAACATTTTTGTTCTCGGACATCTTGTTCAATGGCTGAAAATCAAATTTGAAGGCGATTATATTTCAACTGATTTGATATCTCAAAAAGTTGCCCTTGATGTCATCAATCAACATTCAAGAAATAAGAAAAACACTCCTGAATGGTGGCAAACTCAAGCCAAGAAAGGAGAACAGACTCATGTGGAATGAAATCACTGCAGATCCCTTATTTGGCCTCGTTTTGACACTTCTGGTCTTTATGATTACCGTTCGAATCAATGAAAACATCCAAAAGCCTTGGACTAATCCTTTGTTATTATCAACGGTTATTATCATTTTGGTCTTATCTTTTACTCATGTTTCTTATAAAAATTATTACGTGGGTGGCTCCATTTTGAATGATTTGATTGGGCCAAGTACCGTTGCCCTTGCGTTGCCGCTGTACAAGACCTTTCATCTGATGAAACATCACGCACGAAGCATTATTATTTCTATTGCTTGCGCTACAGTCATCAATACCACACTTACTGCTCTTGCAGCCAAATTTTTTGGCATGAGTCGATTGGCAAGTTTATCAATTTTTCCAAAATCAGTTACAACAGCAATGGCAATGGGGATTTCTGATAAAATGCATGGAGTCGAACAAATAACCGTCGTGGTCGTTGTAGCGACTGGTATTTTGACCAGCGTTATTGGTGTCCCACTTCTTGCATTGTTTAAAATTAAAGACCCTGTCGCGCAAGGAATTGCTTTAGGTGGAACGGGCCACGCGATTGGGACTGGGGCTGCGATTGGGCTAGGAAAAGTTCATGGCGCAATGGCTGCCCTCAGTATCGGTATTACAGGTGTCATGTATGTCATCATTGCCCCTCTGGTTGCAAAAATTATTCTAGGATATTAAAAAAACTGAGCAAATGCTCAGCTTTTTTAATTTAAAATGAGTGCTAATTTTTGACGAATGTTTTCAACATCATTTTATTTGATTGCCACTTTTCCGTCAGTTTTGACAGGTGTGAAATTAATTTTTGTTGAATTCATAAAGGCTTCATTGTAATCCAAGGCTATCTTTTGAAGGTCACTGAATGAAATGTTCGTTTTGACTGAGTCAATCAATGAATTATAGACGTTTTGGTAATAACTCAAATTTGAAACCGAATTGATTGAAATTGAACTTTTTATTTTCTTATAAATACCCAGCGAAACTTTCAAGACACGGTTTGACGCACTGTCGTCTGTAAGCTCTGATGTCCCTGACAGATAAGCTTCAACTTGCTTGGCATTGCTCAGAAGAATATTTCCTTTTGCAAATTGATAAGTCGATTGGCTAAATGCGACTGGATTATCAACTGTGATACCGTCAACTGCTTCAACCGTTTGTCCAATCGTTCCAATGTCCACTTGCAGATAGTTTGAAACAGGAATGTCCAGCAAGGTTTGCGTGTCAGCCATGACAGAAGAAACGCCACCTTTATCAAAAGAAGTCGCAAGTTTTTGCGTTTTTGGCAACTGAGCGCCAACAGGAATATTGAGCAAGTCCATTTTTTTACTCTTCTTATTCATGACTGCAATGGCTGTGGCCAGATTTTCTTGCTTATTATTGACCGTCTTCGTTTCAATAACCAAGATAGAAAGACTGTTCACATTTGAAATTTCGACATGCTTACTTGGCGTCGATACCGGCACATACGAATTCGTGTATGTTTTTTCAATGTTGCGATAGACCCCATATACAATAATCCCAACTGATAAAATAGCCACTAAAACGACTATCAGGATAATTTTAATTATTTTTCCTTTATTTTTTCGATGTTTGTGTTTATGTTTATGCTTGTGTTGCTCTTTTTCCACGATGAACTCCTAAAATCGCCCTTAATCTAATTATTGATAACTGATTGTTGGGGTAACGCCATAACTTTGTGCAACGCCCATCAAATAATCAGTTCCCGCTGCTCTTGCTTTTTCATATTGTGCAGCCGTCAACTTGCTTGCCTCTGCCGAATTGATACTGACGACGAGGCTTGGATAAGTAGAACCTGCTGAAATCGAATAGACCACACTTTTTCCTGCCATACTATTAATCACGCCAACTTGCGCACTCATGGCTTGATAAAAGGCCGACTGATTGGATGTATCATTAGATGAAGTGTTTGATGCTGTTGATGCAGTACTTGAAGCTTTTGTAGTTGCTGCCGCTGCAGTTTGCGTACTTGTACTTTGTGAAGCAGAAGTTGTTGTTGCAGCTGAACTTGTACTTTCAGCAACTGATTGACTGGAAGCTTTAGCTTTGGCAGCACTCGAACTTTTCGCCACTTCAGAAGCTTTCGATGCTCTAGATTTACTTTCAGCCTGCGCTGATGAATCTTGTGCAGCTTTTTTCTTCTTGTCAGTACTGACAGTTTTTGAACTCGCTGTGCTAGACTGTGAACTTGTATCTTTCAAGAAGCTAAAGCTTCCAATGATCAGAAATAGGCCAAGCACATAAAAAATTGCACTAGAAAGCACCCATTTTTTCGAGCTTTTTCCATCTTCTGATTTGTATTTTTTGACGACATAGCTTCCGAAAAGAACAAAACCTCCAACAATAAAAGCTGCTCCTAGTATTAAAATATTCATTTTTTCCTCATGTTAATCTAAGTTATTTCTTAATTTTGTCATTCTAAAGCCAAAACCCACATCAAAGATATGGGTATTTTTTTGACTTAAAATGATAAGCTTAGTTTAATTTATCAAGTGAGATTTGACCAGAATTCAATGTAATTCCTTCTGTTTTAGCAGCGTTGATAAGTTCTTCACTTACAGTATATTTCGTGAAAGTAAGAGCTTTGTCGATTGCAGTTTGAACAGTAGATTCGCTCACACCTTTATCAGCAAGCATTGTTACAAGTTTTGTTCTGAAGAGATTGTAAACACCTTGGTTAAGTTTAACAGATACTTTTGTTACTTTACCTGCAGATGTTGTAAATTTCACTTCGCTGAACATATTGTTTGCAGCTTCTTTGATGGTTGCTTTGTTTGAATCACTCAGGTTAGCAAGTGCATCATTAATTGTTGAATTGTTCAAAGCTGCGATTAAACCAGCTGTTGTTCCCAATTCTTGTGAAACTTCTGAGTTAAAGTATTTTGTCAATGCAGGGTTTGATACGTTATTTTTTGGTACTAATTGAACTTTAACTGCTTCAACACGAAGTTTTTTACCAGTTGTTCCCGCAACAGCACCGTTTGATACAGAAGACATCCAGCCTTTGTTTTGAACGTGTGCTGAATAATATACGTCATAATAGTTAGCCAAGTCGCCAGTCAATTTGACTTTGATTGCTTCAACGCGAAGTTTTTTACCAGTTGTTCCCGCAGTAGCTCCGTTTGAAACATAAGGCATCCAGCCTTTATTTTGAACATGGGCGCTATAAGTAATTCCACCAGTGATTGCTGAATTCGTTACTTTAATTTGAAGGGCTTCTGTTCTCAATTTTTTACCAGTTGTTCCAGAAATTGTGCCATTTGAAAGAAATGATTTGCCCCAACCAATATTTTGTACATGAGATTTGTATTGGACTGCTGGAAGCAATGTGCTTACATCTGTGTCCACTGTTTCAGCTGATGCTGTTTTTACGCCAAAGGCAGTAAGACCTGCAACAGCTACGAGTGATAGTCCAAGCATCTTGTACTTCTGATTCATAAAATTATTCTCCTTTTGAAATAAAAAAATCTTTACTATATTTGATAATATGTAATATCATATAATCAAACATTCATAATATTAAAATCATTATAAATTAAGCGTAACCTTTTATAAACTTTAAGTCAACACTAAAAGCACAAATTTTCTTAATTGTATCAATAATTTAATATAATGTTATATAACTAGAAATATACAAGTTATTTAATAGGTTCTTAATACAAATTTTTGAGAACAAAAAAACTGAGCAAATGCTCAGTTTTTTATTTTCTTTTCCGTGTGATTAAATGAATCGGTGTACCTTCAAAAACAAAAGCTTTACGAATTTGATTTTCTAAGAAGCGCAAATATGAGAAATGCATGAGTTCTTCTTCGTTGACAAAAACCACAAATGTTGGTGGTTTAACGGCAACTTGAGTCGCATAAAAGATTTTCAAACGTTTCCCTTTGTCTGTTGGTGTTGGATTGATGGCAACAGCATCCATGATAACATCATTCAAGATAGAACTTGGAATACGAAGAGATTGGCTCTCAGAAATTGCTTTGATATGATCTGGAATTTGACTCAAACGTTGACCTGTTTTGGCAGAAACGTAAACAATCGGTGCATAGTCCAAATACTTGAACTCCCAACGAATGTCTTCTTCAAATTTTTGCATGGTTTTATCATCTTTAACAAGCGTATCCCATTTGTTGACAACAATCAAAATACCTTTTCCTGCCTCGTGAGCAAAACCAGCAATACGTTTATCGTATTCACGAATTCCTTCTTCAGCGTTAATGACCATCAAAACAACATCAGAGCGGTCAATAGCACGCATGGCACGCATGACTGAATATTTTTCAGTATTTTCATAAACTTTACCTGATTTACGCATCCCGGCTGTATCAATCATGACAAACTCTTGACCTTCAGGATCAGTAAAGTGGGTATCGATCGCATCACGCGTCGTTCCCGCAATCGGACTTGCAATTACGCGATCTTCTCCCAAAATGGCATTGATCAAACTTGATTTACCGACATTGGGACGACCAATTAAACTGAATTTGATGACGTCTGGATTTTCTTCTTCTTCATCGGTTGGAAGATTTTCAACGATGGCATCAAGCACATCACCTGTTCCTAAACCATGAGCCGCAGAAACTGGATAAGGTTCGCCAAGGCCAAGGCTATAAAAATCAAAGATTTCCATACGACGTTCAGGATTATCAACTTTATTGACAACCAAAATGATTGGTTTTGTGGTGCGATAAAGAATTTGTGCAACTGCTTCATCTGCGTCGGTCAATCCTGTTTCTCCATCAACAACCGCAACGATAACATCTGCTTCGTTCATGGCAATCTCTGCTTGTGCGCGAATTTCAGTCATAAAGGGTTCATCAGTAAGCTCAATCCCCCCTGTATCAATCAAACTAAAGCGTTTATTTAACCATTCGCCTGTCGCATAAATACGGTCACGGGTAACACCTGGAATATTTTCTACAATGGAGATTCGCTCTCCAGCAATTCTGTTAAATATTGTTGATTTTCCGACATTGGGACGACCAACAATAGCAACTGTGGGCAAAGCCATATTTCTTTCTCCTTATTTCATTTCTATTTTCATATTTTATATTTTAAATGCTTTTCACTGCTTTTCTATTTTTAAGGCAAAAAAAATCTCTTAAAATAGGCATATTCACTTATTATATCATTTTATCCTCATTTTTCATAGCTTTGTCATCTTTAAATGGATTCCTCTAATATAAATTTTACAACAAAAGTTTTTTTATGAAATAGCTTTACAAAAAACGCTTTTAACGTTACAATAAAGAAAAAGAAATGAAAGAAAGCGTGTAAAATGATAGCAAATTTGAGAGATTTAGGTGGCGTAACCACGACTGACAATAAAAAAATTAAACCTGATTTGATTTACAGAAGTGCAAATCTAAGCGATTTATCAGCAGATGATATTAAAGCACTTAAAAATCTGCAAATCAAGATCATCATTGATTTTAGAACGGCAGACGAAATTAGTCAAGCAGCCGATACTGATGTTTATGGAATTGATTATCTCAACATTGATATTTTCAAAAACAATAATGCTGTCTCGCCAAGTATGGAAAATCTAGCTCAATTTGGCTCTCAAGTTGAAGATTTCATGGCAAAAGTTTACGAAAGTTTTGTTTTAGATGAGGGCGCTTTGGCTGGTTATCGCGAGTATCTGAACCTTTTGCTCAACAGAGATGAAGCTGCTTTTATCTTCCATTGTACTTTTGGAAAAGACCGTACAGGTTGGGCTGCAGCATTGTTCTTGAAACTTTTAGGTGCCTCAGATGAAGTTATTTTCCGCGATTATTTGACAAGCAACATTGCCTTACGCGATTTCAACGAAAAACTAATCGAAGGCATTCAAAAACAATATCAGATGTCCGATGCAGACATCAACAAACTCAAACCTGCTTTTGAAGTGAATGAAGCTTTTCTTCAAGCTTCTTTTGACCAAATTGACCAACACTATGGCTCATTTGATTCCTTTGTGTCTGACGCTCTCCATTTTACAGCAGATGACATTGCCCAACTCAAAGCAATTTATGTCGAATAAAAAAGGCTTACGCCTTTTTTTGTTTACAGTAATTTCTTTGCTTTCAAATTTTGGGTTGAAGATGGATTTTCTGATTTGCCCCACTGCTCGACAATCCGTTGTGACCAACTGCTTCCGAGTCTTCTTGCACCCGCATAATCTTCTTGAACTTTGTCATAAGCTTTGATACTTGCTTCGTCTTGTTCTTGATATGTATTTGAGAAAACTACGTTTTCATAAGGCAGTCTTGGTTTGACTGGGTTGAGACGTGCAGGTTTTCCAAGGACAATTCCAAAAATGGGATAAGTAAAATCTGGTAGATTCAAGACAGCAGAAAGTTCTGCTGATTGGTCACGTATCAATCCGACCACAACACCGCCAAAGCCTAAAGACTCCGCAGCAAGCAATACATTTTCACCAGCAACAGCGGCATCAACACTTGAAATCAAGAGACTTTCTATGCCTGCAGGCTTAAAGTCACCGGCATTCATTTTGACTGCTTTTTCAGCCCGGTTCAAATCTCCAACAAAGACCAGAAAAGCGGAACAATTTTTAATTGATTTTTGAGCTTGTATCTCAAAAATTTTATCTTTTTGTTCCTGATCATCTACAACAATAATCGAGTACGACTGGAAGTTTTTCCAGTTGGACGCAGCTCGACCTGCATCAATCAACTCCCTAAGCGTTTCAGCTGGGATTTTTTCTTCTGTGAAATTTCTGACAGAAGTGTGAGCTTTCATTAAATCAATCATGTCATTCATGACGACGATTAACTCCTTCTAGACGGATTTCAGTCGCTAGATACTTGACACGTTCCATGACGCGTCTGGCAGGCCAAATTTCCTCAACATTTTTTGTTTCTGCTAAATGGTGCTCTAATTCTTTCATGGTCAAATTTGACGTAAAGAAGGTCGGACTATTGTTTTGCATTCTGTGCTGCAGGATGACTTGCAAAATGGAGTCACGCAACCATGAATTATTTAACTCAGCACCAATATCATCAAGCACTAAAACCTGTGCCTCTTTGATTTCTTTAAGCCACATCTTTGAATTATCAAAATCAAGTCCAGAAACAAAGGTTGGATAATGAATAACGCTTGTTGAAATATTTCTACGTGCCAATTCGTTAGCCATGGCAGCCATCAGATAAGATTTCCCAACGCCAAAATCACCATAGATATAAAGGCCTTTTTGGGTCGTTGGCGACTGGATAAATTGATTGATTGCTTCAATCAGTTGATATTGGCTTTGGTTTGTGATTTGGACATCTTCAGGATTATAAAGGTCAATTTTCTTCAGCTCTTTTGGTAAGCCAATGATAGAGACCCGTTTTAGAAGGCTGATTTCTGCTTGTTTTTTAGCTAATTCTTCCGTCGTTTGATAAGAAACATCGGCATAGCCTTGGTTCATAATCAAAGTTGGTTCATAGCTCGTATTTTCAGGATTTTGAACAAATTTTTCTTTCGCCTTCACAAATTCGTAAAACTTGGAAGAAGAACGCGTGATTTCATCAGATGTCATCTGATTTTCTGCGATAAAGGCTTGTATCTCTTCATTTTTCAGTGTTTCATTCATCAAGGATTCGAAATTTCCTTGACTTCCCATCCGACGATTAAGAATTTCCCCTATTGATTCCATTGTCATTCTCCTTCCTCATTTTCTGTTGCCATTCAGCGAATTTTGCCTGTGCTTCTGAGGAGGTCTGCTCCACATAATTTGCATTTGACCATTCGGGTGCTTTTTTTACCAGTTTGGGTTTGGCTGGATATGTTGTTTGCTTTTGTTTACTTCGTTTTTCGCGATTATTGAACCACTCTAACGCCGCTTGCGCCGTGTAAATATTGTTTTGCAAACATTCATTTGAGAGCTGATGAATAAAGGTCACATTCAAAACCGAATTTTTTCGCCCAACCAAGACATAATGCAAAAGGATATTTTGGACTTCGTCTGGCAGATTTTTTTTCGCCATTTCGTTCAAAATACGATATTCTGCTTGTGACGTTGTTCCCCCCGTATTTTTCCGCAACTGATTGAGATAATCAGTTGGCTGATGCGTTTTAGCATTGTTCAGTAAGGCTTGGACAGGTTTTGGCAAAGCTGTCAGCGCTGACGAAGGCTGCGTTTCAGCCAAAATGCGATTGGACAGTTGCATTTT
Source organism: Lactococcus sp. dk101 (assembly GCF_009601055.1). GTDB lineage: Bacteria > Bacillota > Bacilli > Lactobacillales > Streptococcaceae > Lactococcus. The sequence goes on along the minus strand of NZ_WITI01000002.1, from coordinate 261,465 downwards.
ATTGATTGTGCCATCTTGATTTTTGGTCTGAAGGGCTAGATTGAACAGTTCAAACCAATTTTTAGCAAATTTTTGCGCCAACTGGTAAATGGCAAGTTTGTCTTGCGTTTCATTTGAGAAGGTCAAATGTGCATCTTTCATGGCTAATTCAAATGCACCCATGTTGAAATCATCAGCTTGCAAGAGTTTTTCTGCTGCCTCTTTTTCATCTGTCTCTTCTACAGGTTCAATTCGATAAACCTCATAAAATTTACGCGAAATATTTTGACCTTCTGGTTTCTCAGCATTCTCAAATAATTTTTTGAAGGTTTTCTCCTCAACTTTTGAGCGTAAAAGTTGCTTCAACAAGTCGTCATTCATGAAGTCTTCAAAATTTTTCGGACTTTTGACTTGAAAATAAAAGGCATCATGATGGTCAAAGACACTGACCAAATCAAGGGCGCTTAATTTATCCAGCGCTTCTGAAAATTGATTGGGGCCAAAGTTAAGATATTCTAAGAAAAATGTAATTTTTCCACTGTCACTTAACCTCAAAAGCTGATACAAGGCAAAGGCATCTCGACCAATGATTGGCAAATAAAGTAAGGTAAAACTTTTTGAGTCAAAACTGACGCTGTCAGTACTGACAACTTTAAACTGATTTCCTGCTAACATTTTTCTCCTTTCGTTGAATATCAAAAACTAAAATATTTATTTTTTTGTAATGTTTTTAAGCAATGCTTCAAGTTCACTGACATCTTTGAAAGACCGATAAACACTGGCAAAACGAATGTAAGTAATGTCGTCCACATTTGCCAATTCTTCCATGACAAATTGACCAATCTTTTCTGATGGGATTTCATTGGTATCTTCTTGACGGATTTTTTGTTCAATATTTGAAACAATATTTTCAATCACTTCACTTGAAACAGGACGTTTATAGGCAGAACGAACGAGACCGTTAATAATTTTGTCCCGGTCATAAGGTTCACGTTTGTCATCTTTTTTGATGACTAAGAGCGGCATTTCTTCAATCCGCTCAAAAGTGGTAAAGCGAAATCCGCATGATTCGCAAACACGACGACGACGAATGGCTTCTTCAGCCTGTCTTGAATCGACGACTTTCGATTCTTCAGAATGACATTTAGGGCATTTCATTGGATTTCCTCCATTCTATCCTTTTAAGTGAAAATCAGTCTTTTGTACTGTTTTCCTCAGGTTCAGCAACAAATTGCGCTTCCAAGCGGTAAATGACTTGACCTTTGCTTGAGAATTTTTGTTCATACTCAGTCATGACATTTTGTGGAGCGAATGCTTCGTCAGCATGTAAATCAAGCCAGACTTGTTTTAATTTCATTCCATAATTGGTCATGGACACAAGAGAATATTCAAAAAGTGAGCGGTTGTCTGTTTTAAAATGAATTTCGCCATTTGGTTTCAAAATTTGTTCGTCTGTCGCAAGAAATGACTTGTAAGTCAAGCGACGTTTTTCGTGACGCGTTTTTGGCCATGGATCTGAGAAGTTCAAATAGACTTGATCAACTTCACCATCAGCGAAATATTCTGTCAGTGCTGACCCATTGACCAAAATCATTTGAATGTTTGGTAAGTCAGCCTCAATCGCCCGATCAAGCGCATAAGACAAGACAGAAAGTTGTAAATCAATCGCCACATAGTTAATCTCAGGGTGAAGTGCAGCCATTCCAACAATGAAGGCGCCCTTTCCGCTTCCGATTTCGATATGAATAGGGTTTTGATTGCCAAAACGTTCTGACCAGCGTCCTTTAAAATCAGCTGGATTTTCTACAACAAGATGCGTGTTAGCTTTCAAGTGCTCTGATGCACCTTTGCGATGTTTGACCCGCATGTACTCTCCTTTTTAATAAAACAAAAAAACATAAAACTGAAAAATGAGAAGGTCTCCCTTCTCTTTAATAATATCTTAAAATAATTTGCAGAAGTTTCTAAGCCCCTGTATTTCCTCATTGACTTGCTTCATTTTGCCTTTTGCTAGGTAATCAGAAATTTGTCTCAAATAAGATAATTTGCCGTACCAAGCCACTTTATTCATGACGTTTTCTTGAGGTTGATAGCCTGAATAAGTCAGCCATCTACTCCAATCAACCGGCCGAATATAATGTGACAAAATATAAGCCATATCGACCATTGGATCACTGAGAAAAACAGTGTCCCAATCAACCAAATAAACGCGTTCGGTCTCGTCATCCACCAACCAGTTGTTGTGATTGACGTCGCCATGAACGACTGTTATTTCGTCTTCGAGCAATGCAGGAATATTTTTTCTCATTTCCTGAGTCACACCCGTTAAGTAGATGCTGTTTTTAATGGCGGTTGAACCATTATAAACGGTATCGAGTAGATGTTCTGGAAAAACTGCAGTGCTTCCTAATTTTTTATAGGAATCAATCAGCTTTTTACTCTTATGTAAATGAGATAAGATTTGATTGATTTGTGTGTCACTCATTTCTTCAGGAGTTAGCGTATGACCGTTAATCCAAGGCTGTGCAGAAAGCATGTCCCCTTCTACCGTTCGTTTTGTCCAAAGTACACGAGGTGTGATGCCTTCGAGATAAATACTTGTCAGCATGGGGTTGGCATTTTTCTTGATGAATACTCTTGATTCATCGTTGCGTGCGGTATAAGCATTGCCTGAGCCACCTTTGACTGGAATCATATCCAAGTCCCAATTCGCCATCATAACGCTATCCTCCTTTCCATAATTATTTTTCATGAGTGATTAATACTGTTTAACTTCTAAAAAACATAGAAGTTAAAGTTTGCGTCTTACGCAAACCACTTCTTGCGCATAAAAGATTTGTCCGTTTGCTTAGTTGCTAAAGCAACAAGAGCAAAAGGCTAGCGCAAGGCAGTATATTTGCAGTTAATCTACTAAACGACTTAAAAGTCGTTTAGAGGTTAACTAGTATAAAAATCAGACTTCATTTAATTCCTTAGAAATGAATTAAAATTGTTGAAGTCAAAATGTCTGCATATTGGTATGATTCCGTCGTTTTTGGTCCACGTGCTGGAATGTTTTCAATAACAAAATGTGTTGCGTATGCTTCAATCAAGTTGACTTTATGACGGTTTTCACGTTTACGACCAAATTGTGATGTGATTTCGATGGTTTGACCAAGATGTGATTGCACTTGGTTTCTGATATCAACGATTTTTCCGACTTCTTGAGTTTGATTATCCATGTTTCCTCCGATGATTTGCTTCTACCACACTCAAAATAAAGGTGGCTTGCCTTTTTCCGATTTGTATAAAAAACGAAATGCAAAAAGCAAAATGTCTATTTAGACAATTATATTTATTATAACACGAAAAGCACTAAAAAATCTAGTATGGGTCTCCATATCGGACATCAATGTTGTCAAAACTGCTGTATTCCTTTACAAATGCAAGTTTCACGGTTCCACGACTTCCTGAACGGTTCTTTTCAATGATGACTTCAACTGAATTATCGGCTAATTCTTCGCCTTCTTCTTCGCCCTCACGCTCGTAATAATCATCACGATAAAGAAAGGCAACGATATCGGCATCTTGTTCAATAGACCCTGATTCACGAATGTCAGACAAGACAGGACGTTTGTCCTGTCTTTGCTCAACGCCACGGGACAATTGACTTAGGGCAATAACCGGAACGTGCAATTCTTTAGCCAAAATCTTCAACTGACGAGATATTTCAGAAACTTCTTGTTGACGATTTTCTCTACCTGTACCCGAAATCAATTGGAGATAGTCAATCAAAATCAAGCCTAGATTGCCCGTTTCTTGTGCTAATTTGCGTGATCTTGCACGAATTTCAGAAATCTTAATACCTGGCGTATCATCAATATAGATTTCTGCTTTTGACAAGGCACCTGTTGCGATGAACAAGGCATTCCATTCGTCATCGGTCAACTGACCTGTTCGAATGTGTTGAGACTCAATACGACCTTCTTTGGCAATCATACGATTGACCAGACTTTCAGCACCCATTTCAAGTGAGAAAATCGCAACAGCTTTATCTTGTTTTGTTCCAACATTTTGAGCGATGTTCAAGGCAAATGCCGTTTTCCCTACGGCAGGTCTGGCCGCAATGATAATCAATTCTTCATCATGTAGTCCAGTTGTCATACGGTCAAGCTCGATATAGCCTGTCGCAAGTCCTGTGACCACATTTTTTTCTTGAGAATGTTTTTCAATATCATCCAGTGATAAATTGATGACATCCGAAATCTTACGAAATCCAGTGGTATTGCGTCCTTGTTGGACATCAATCAAGCCCTTTTCAGCTTCCGCTAAAATGTCATCTGCTGGTGAATCCTGCCGATAAGCTTTTTCAACACTGGCTGTCATTTTATTAATCAACTGACGCAACAATGATTTTTCAGCGACGATTTTAGCATAATAAACCGCATTTGCAGAGGTTGGAGTACTATTTGCCAGTTCCGCAATATAAGCAATCCCGCCGATATTTTCAATCTCTCCCTGACTTTCCAAGGCAGCTCTGATGGTTAAAACATCAATGGCCTCGCGCAAATCAAATAACTTTTCCATTGTTTTGAAAATGATTTGATGAGATGTTTTATAAAAATCCTTTGCGCTGATAAATTCTTTGACTTCAACCAAACGGTCGCTATCCAAAAACATGGCACCTAAAACTGCTTGTTCTGCCGCAAGATCTTGAGGCGGAGCTTTAATCAAATCAATTTCTGGCATCTTATTTCTCGCCGATTCTAACTTTGATTGTTGCTGTCACATCGCGGTGCAATTTGATCGGAACATCTTTTGTTCCCAAGGCTTGCAATTTGTTGTTGAGTTGGATTTTACGTTTATCGATTTCAACATCGTATTGAACTTTGAGTGCTTTAGCAATGTCTGCCTTATCAACGGCTCCAAAAGTATGACCTGTTTGGCCAACCTTCATTCCGATTTCAACAATCACATCGTCTTTTTCAAGTTGTTCTTTCAAAACTTTTGCTGCTGCCAACTGTTCAGCTTCTTCTTTGATACGGGCTTTTTCTTGTCCTTCAACTTGTGAAACGGCAGCATTTGTTGCTTCTTTAGCTAAACTTTTCTTAAACAAGAAATTTTGTGCATATCCTGAAGGGACTTCTTTGATTTGGCCTTTTTTTCCTTGTCCTTTTACATCTTGTAAAAATACGACTTTCATTTTATTTTCTCCACTATCTATTTTTTAATTATTTGCTAAGCGTTCTTCGAGTAAGCGAATGAGATCGGCTTTAACTTCTGGAATGGTGCGTTCATAAATCTGCGTTGCAGCATTATTGAAATGTCCGCCACCGCCCATTTGTTCCATAATGGTTTGTACATTGAAACCGTTGCGAGAGCGCGCCGAAATCGAAATAAAACCATTGGTATGCATGGTCAAGGCAAACGAAGCAGTTACGCCTGCCATATCAAGCATGGTGTCCGCAGCTTTGGCTGTTGAAATATTATCATATTTCTGATTGTTAAGTCCCATTCCTAAAACAATGCCTGGGAAAATCATTTCAGAGTTAATCACAATTTCATTCACAATTTTATATTTATCAAAATCTGTTGCCATAATTACTTTAATCAAGTCATTATCTGCCCCACGAGAGCGCAGATAAGCTGCAGCTTCAAAGGTTCTTGCTGTCGTTGCCTTGGTAAAGTTTTTCGTATCCATTTCGATACCAGCAAGTGCGATACTTGCTTCAATCGTTGACATACGGCGACGATTGTTGTCATGGAATTGGAGGATTTCTACTGTCAATTCACTCGCTGAGCTGGCACTTGACTCAATATAAGACAAGAGGGCTTGTTCTGGGAAATCATCATCACGACGGTGATGGTCAATGACAACCACTTTTTCAAAGGATTTATAAAAGTCAAAATCTAGTGTTTGACTTGGCTTTGAGTGGTCAACCATAATCAACAATGAATTTGGTTTTTTCAAGCGTTGCGCCGTTTCAAGTTTGACGATATGTGTATAACCGTCTGCACTTTCATTCATTTTTTCAATGGCACGTTCCACATCAGATAAAAGCTGCTTTTCATCATAGACGACAAAGGCTTCTTTTCCTGTCATATTGGCAAAAACTTTCATGGCAATGGCAGCGCCCAAAGCGTCCATGTCGGTAAACCGATGGCCAACAATAAAGATGTCTTCAGCTTCAGTAACAATAGTACGAAGCGCCGTTGAAATTGCTCTTGCACGCGTTCTACTTTTTTGCGTCCGACTTTCTGAATTGCCCCCAAAATAAACGGGACGTGCTTGAGCAGAATTTTCACGCAAGACCACTTGGTCGCCCCCACGGACTTGAGCCAATTCAAGATTATTCATGGCTACTTTTCCGATATTTGGAAAATCTTCCCAACCATAAGAAACACCAATGGATAAGGTCAATGGAATTTCTTTTTCCGTTGATTTGGTTCTAAAATCTTTGAGTACTTCAAATTTATCTTTAATCAGTTGGTCTAAAATACGATAGTCGCAGAAAAAGAAATAACGACTGCTCGAAATACGACGCAGATAAAAAGCATACTTGGCAGAAAATTCTTCTAAGAAGCTTGCGATAAAGTTGTTGATGACGGTGCGTTCACTGTCTGAAATCAAATCTGTCGCATCATCGTAATTGTCAACATAAATAGCACCAATTACGGCACGACTGTCATTGAAATCTGTACGGAATGCAACTTCTTTTGTGGCATCAATCAAGTAAATCAAGTGTTTTTCTTCATCAACATTGACCACGTATTTTTGATTGCCAATGGTCACATAGAGATCTTCAAGTTTCTTTTTCAAAATCAGCTTGATGTCAGAGCGATCAATGACTTTTTCAATGCCCTTATAAATCATGTCAATATAAGGATTGAACCATTCTGGCTCAAGTGTTTGTTCATTATATCTGATGACACCAATGGGCATATTGTCGAGCGTGGCATTCAATGAATTCTCAGCATCATCGTTGATTTTACGAATAAAATCATGCCTTCTTAATTCATAATTTTTCGATTGAAAAATCAAAAGAAATGTCATAATTACATTAAGCACAAAAAGATAGGCAAGTGCGATATATCTAGAACCTGAGAAAATGACGAATAAAGTTTCAAGAATTTGAACACATATCATGATAATGATAATGGTTCTTGATGAAAAACGTTTTATAAAATTCATATCATACTCCTATATTTAATCTATTTTACCATAGGACGAGACAAACTTAAAGGCTAAGACCATATTTTTTACTGTCTTTTATTCACTTTTAAGCTGGGCTAAAACCGCAGTCAAATTGGGCATTCTTTTGTCAGCTCTGACCTGATTCATGCCAAAACGTTCGTCAGCAATGGCATATACTGTTGCACCTGCGTCTTTTCCTGCCGCAATGCCATTTTGTGAGTCTTCGATAATCAAAGCTTCTTCTGGTAACAAATCAAAGCCCTTGATTGCTGCCTTATATATGGCTGGATTTGGTTTTGAAGCTGCAAAATTCCGACCCGAATAAAGTGCTGAAAAGTACTGAGCCAAATCATGCTTTTCGATACAGGTTTCAATGTCCTGCATACTAGAACTTGATGCGATAGCCATCTTGATGTGATTGGCTTTCAAATAGGCAAGCAAAGGTTTGACATCAGGAAATAAGAGCTCTTCATAAGGCAATGGCGTTGCATGTTTCTTAATTTCGTAGGCTTTTTGAAGGGCCATGGCTTTATCTTCTTCGTAGTCGTCAAGCAATATTTCAGGCCACATTTCTTTTAGATTTCGGCCAATAAAATCAGCATTCTTCAGATGTGAAATCGAAATCCCCTGCCCACCAAAAAAGGCTTCTCTTTGTTTCATGTAATAATGTTCTGTATCAACAAGGACACCGTCCATATCAAATATGACTGCTTTAAAATTTTTCATGTCTCTATTATACCAAAATACGACCATATTGGGGCGTCGTACTTTTATCAAAAAAACTATTCTTTTTTTAAATTTTTCAAAAGGAATAAATTGATTTCGAACCCTCATTTTTCTCAGCTCCCCTGTTGTCTTTAATTGTAATTTTTCTGAAAAATGGCTATAATAATTGAGTAGCATTTATTATATTGAATATAAGGAAAAATCATGAAAGTTGTAAAATTTGGAGGTTCTTCACTTGCTTCCGCTGAACAAATCGAAAAAGTTTATCATATTGTAAAAAGCGATCCGGACCGCAAAATCGTTGTCGTTTCTGCACCAGGAAAACGGACAAAAGAAGACACAAAAGTAACTGATGCTTTGATTGCCTATTACAATGCTTATAAAAATAAGGACGATTTAAAGTTGCATCAAGACTGGATAATCGAGCGTTACCAGTCCATCTTTAACAGTTTAGGAATGAGTGGTTCTGTCATTACTGACATCAAGCGTAACATCTTAAATTTGGCCACTTTAGACCTTAAAAACCGTTTTACTTATGATACATTTTTGGCAGCGGGCGAAAATAATAATGCGCTTCTCATTGCTGAATATTTTAAAGAACAGGGCTTAAATTGCCGTTATGTTCATCCAGCAGATGCTGGAATTATTGTTTCTGACATTCCTTCAAATGCACGTTTGCTGAGTTCTTCTTATGCCAAAATTAACTATTTGGGTGCTTTAGATGAAATTTTAGTGGTTCCAGGCTTTTTTGGAGTTACTGAAAAGGGCGACGTATGTACATTTTCACGTGGTGGTTCTGACATTACGGGTTCTATTTTGGCGGCAGGTGTCAGAGCTGACGGTTATGAAAATTTCACCGATGTGGACGGCATTTTTGCGGCACACCCTGGCATTATCAAAAACCCGCACTCAATCACCGAGCTGACTTACCGCGAAATGCGTGAACTGGCTTATTCTGGCTTCTCTGTCCTCCATGACGAAGCTTTAGTTCCTGCTTACCGTGCCAATGTTCCTTTGGTCATTAAGAACACGAACAATCCAGACCACCCCGGCACACGCATTGTTCCCAAACGTGAAACAAAAGGTGCGCCTGTTGTTGGGATTGCTTCGAGTTCTGGTTTTGCATCAATTTATATCAATAAATATCTGATGAATCGCGAAGTTGGTTTCGGACGTCGTGTATTATCTGGTCTTGAAGATTTGGACATTCGTTTTGAACATATGCCTACTGGAATTGATGACATGTCGGTCATTGTGCGAGAAAAATATCTGAACAAGCAGGTTGAAAAAATCCTTGTTGAAAAATTGACCGAGTCTTTACACCCTGACGAACTCTATGTGGAGCATGATTTTTCAATCATTATGATGGTTGGCGAGGACATGAAAGAACACGCTGGTGTTGCTGCTCGTGCCGCTCGCGCGCTTGCAGTTCACGGCATTAGCATTGCCATGATTTCACAAGGTTCAAGTGAAGTGTCACTCATGTTTATCCTCAAATCAAAAGATGAAAAAGAAGCCTTACGTGCCATTTATGACGAATTTTTCTATGAAATTTAAACAAAAAAATCCTTTTGAGGATTTTTTTATTTTTCACAAATTTTTGCGCCACTAGAATCAACTTCGAGCAATAAGAGCTGTCCCGCATGTGTTTTTTGATATGCTTGTAGCGCTGTTTCAAATGCTGGCAAATCGCTTGCTGAAATCCAAGTCATGATGGTTGAGCCAGCCCCTGACAAATAAGTTGCATAAGCTTGATGAACCTGTCCGAGCTGACGAATTTCTGCCAGTTCTGGTACCAAGGCTGACCGATAATTTTCATGAAAACGGTCGGTTTCCATCATCTGCCCTGCTTTTTTTAATTGCCCTTGTGCCAAACTTGCCACCAAAACGTTTGCTTTCGATGAAGCAAGCGCAGCTTGGCTACGGCTGTAATAGTCTGGCAAAACAGAACGTGCTGTCCGAGTTGACAAGGAATAATCTGGTACGAAAGCTAACAACTTACAGTCCGGCACCGGCAGGCTGATAAAATGACAACTGCCTGAAGTTTCATCGTAAGACGCGACTTGAAGTCCACCGAGCAAAGCTGGAACCACGTTATCTGGATGCCCTTCGATTTGACAGGCAAAATCGACTTGTTCTGCCATCGATAGCTCACGTCCTGAAATCGCCAGCGCTAATTTTATTCCTGCCACGATTGCTGAGGAACTTGAACCAAGGCCATGCTCTAGCGGAATTTGGCTGGTCATTTTCAGATGATGTGGTGGCAATTCGGGAATGAGTTTGAGGGCCGTTTCTATGATGAGATTGGACTGATCGGTTGGCAGATTTTTGAAGGCATGGTCAATTTGCCATTTGTCAGCAGCTTCTAAAATCTCAACTTCCAGATAAGCGCTGACCGCAAGGCCGATTGAGTCAAAACCACAGCCGAGATTGGCTGATGTGGCTGGCACAATTATTTTTTTCAACATAAAATATCCTCGATTGTTGCTTTGAGTTGCGTGATGTCCGCAATTCGCGTTTGCGTGATTGGGCGTTCTGTCAGTCCTGACAAGGCTTTTGGTTGACCTGCAAGCGATAATTTTTCACCCGTTGCTTGCTCAACAGTTTTCGCAAATTTATAAGGCGACGCAGTTGCCAAAATGACCGTATGTCCTGACAAATCAAGTTTTTGACTTGCTTCATAAGCAATGGCCGAGTGAGGATCAAGCAGGTAATTTTCCATCTTAGCTACATTTGCAATCGCCATTTCTGTCTCTTGATCATCACATTTTTCAGTCGCAAAAGTTTCGCGTAAAGCCTCAAAAACAGCTTGAGGAAGTGTGTATTTTCCACTCGTTGCAAGTTCTTCTTGCGTCGCTTTGGCGAGCGCACTTCCGCCCAAATGATAAATCAAACGCTCAAAATTGGAAGAGACTAAAATATCCATTGAGGGACTGTTGGTCACATAAAATTCACGTTTGCGGTCATAAGTTCCATTTGTCAAGACATCATATAAAACCGAATTTTTATTGGTTGCACAAATCAGCTTTCCGACTGGAAGCCCCATTTGTTTGGCATAATAACCTGCTAAAATGTCTCCAAAATTTCCTGTTGGGACAGAAAAATTAACCTTTTCTCCAACTTTGATCTTGTCAACACTGACAAGTTGACTGTATGCCCAGAAATAATAAACGATTTGTGGTAATAAGCGTCCAAAATTGATTGAATTGGCAGAGCTGAAAAATGAGCTTGCACTAAATTGTGCTGCAAAATCGTGATCTTGCAGAATTCCCTTGACTGCTCGTTGTGCGTCATCAAAATTTCCTCGGACTGCTACGGCATGAACATTTGGTGCGGATTGCGTGGTCATCTGTAGGCGTTGCATCGGGCTAATACCGACTTCAGGATAAAAGACGATGACTTCGGTCTGTGCGACATTTGAAAAGCCTGACATGGCAGCAGAACCTGTATCTCCTGAGGTGGCCGTTAAAATGACTGCTTTTCGCTCTTCCTTGACTTGCTTGAGTGAAGCCGTCAAAAGATAAGGGAGCAGCTGCAATGCCACATCTTTAAAAGCTGCAGACTTGCCGTGGAACAGCTCTAAGACCGTTTGATTTTCTGTCAGCGCTGACAACTTGACTGGCAAAGCCGCTTGATAGGCCGCATGGATTAGACCTGCTAAATCTTCATATTCAGGTAAATACTTGGATAAGATAAGTAGGGCTGTTTTCTCATAATCAAGCCCCAAAAATTCGTCAGTACTGACAGTTGGAAATTGACAAGGGACGTATAGACCACCGTCTTCTGCCAATCCCTTTACGATTGCTTGGGCCGCTGACACTCTGATTTTGTCATTTCTTGTGGATGTAAATTTCATTTTTTCCTCATTAAATCTTTATAATTTTAGTCTAGCACACGTAAAACGCTATCGATTGATGTAACTTCTGCTAGCAAAAGCAAGGCGTCAAGCGCGTCATCAAGTTGTGTGCGGTTGATTTCATTGATGATGAAAATCATGGACGCTTGCATTTCTTCACTTTCTTGGCTGATTGACTCGATGGAAATGCCAAATTGTCCAAAAATGGTTGTGATTTTTCCCAGCGTTCCTGCCTTATTGAGTCCTGTCAAACGAAGATAATATCGATTGAAGCCCTCGCCAATGTACGTCAACTGACTGGCCGAAACCTTATTGATATAACTGTCAAAAGCCGCATTTTTTTCAATGGCATTGGCAATCTCAATCATATCGCCCATGACTGCACTCGCAGTTGGAAGTCCGCCAGCTCCTTTTCCGTAAAAAAGCAAATCCCCAACAGCATTACCGCGAATGTGAATGGCATTAAATTCATTGGCCACCGCTGCCAACATGTGCCAACTGGCAACCAAAGTGGGCTGGACACTTGCCTGAAGCTGTTGGCCCACTTTTTTGGTGGTTGCCAGCAGTTTTATTTTGTAGCCCAATTTTTCCGCTTGGATCGTGTCAAGTGAGGACAAGTTGGAAATACCTGTGGTCGGAATGGCGTCAACACTGACCAATTCAGAAAAAGCCAGCGCCATCAAAATCGCCAATTTGTTGGCCGAGTCAATCCCTTCGACATCAGCAGTCGGATCCGTTTCCGCAAAGCCTTTTTCCTGAGCACGCGCAAGTGCTGCTTGATAAGATTGCTGCTGCTCGACCATCTGGGTCAAAATATAATTGGTTGTGCCGTTGACAATACCTGACACTTCTTCAATCTGATTGGAATTCAAAGGGGCTTGCAAGGCGTCCAAAACAGGAATTCCACCAGCAACTGAGGCCTCAAAGCGTAGCATGACCTTATTTTGACGGGAGGTCTCGATAAAGGCAGCATAATTTGCGGCAACTGCCGCTTTATTAGCTGTTACGACGTGTTTTTTTGCACGCAATGCCGCCAAAATATAGCTGCTGGCAGGTTCAATCCCGCCGATTAACTCAATCACTAGCTCAATTTGAGGGTCATTCAAGATGTCATTAAAATCAGTCGTCAAAAGACGCTTACTCACAGGATAAGACTTGCTCAAATCTCTGACCAAAACCTTGGTCAGTTCCAGTTCTAGTCCCGTTTTTTCAGCGATTTCTGCCGTATTCATTTGTAATAATTCATAGGTCGCTCGGCCAACCGTGCCAAAGCCTAGCAAAGCAATTTTTATTTTTTTCATGTTCATATTTTACCATATTTTTTCTAAACTCTCTAAAATATTCTGTCTATTCGTCATCTAAAATAAAACCATCGCATTACCGATGATTTTATATCTTTTATTTGTATAAAATAAGCGTCCGAACAAGACTATCCAGCCCCTGTGAATATCCAGAGACAAGCTTGACATCAATGATTTCATAACCTTGATTTTGCAAATCTGAAAGAATAAGATTGATTTTTTCATTGTACTCGGGGTCAAACTGACCAATCGTCTTGACAAATCGGGTTGCAATCAAAGTAAACCAATAAGCATGAACCTGTCCGTTTTTTAATTCAAATGTCATGATTTCTCTCCTCCTTTGATTTTCTATATCTGACAATGGTTTGAATACAGTAGAATGCGAAAGATATTCCAAAAATAACAAGGAGATAAGACTTCACGTTAATCAGGAAACCAACGATCAAAATTACACCACTCACGATTGGAGAAATCAAATCCGTTTCAGAACTTATCTTTTTGTCCTCTTTTTTATTTTTCGCGTTCATTTTTCTCTCTCCTATAAGCAAGGATAGCTTGAATACCGTTCACCAAAAATAGCAGCCCTGCCCCAATCAGAAAATAAAATGATGAGCCACCTAGAATATTAGAGACAAAAGTGATACTCCATAAGATTGTAAGAGATAAAGCTCCTTTAAAACTCAACTGTTTACGTTCTTTTTTATTATCTTTCATTCTTTTTCCACATCAGATAAAGTTTCAGATTGATAAGAAATGACAGGCTACTCAATATGAGTACGAGAACTTGACTCGAAATAATCAGCCAGTTGTGTTCTGAAAAGAACAGTCCACAAGCAGCGGATAGAAAAAGCACTGTTGAAACCGCCATTGAAATCTGGCTTTCATGTCTTTTTTTCTTATTCATGCGCTATTTTTTCGCTCTTATTGCCTGAAAAATGGTTGAGCAAATCTGGGACATCGATGCCCATGGTGCCAAGTACGTCAAGGCCTTGTTTGAGGCTTTCTTGTGACATGCCCAAAATCTTTGACGAACCGTCGCCACCGTAGATGTTGATGGAGTCAACGGCTTTGAGATTTTCAGATACTGAAGCCACGACTTTTGGAAGCACCTCAAGTGCCATGTTGAGTTTTGCTGCGTCATTCATTTTTTGCATGGCTTCGGCTTTTTTCTCGATTGCTTCGGCTTCTGCAAGTCCTTTCAGGCGAATGGCTTCGGCTTCGGCTTTCCCTGTTGCTTCGATAGCAGCAGCTTCTGCCAATGCTTTGACTTCACGTTCACGCGCATCAGCTTCGGCTTTGGCAATTTGTGCGGCTTTTGCGGCCTCTGCTGCTTTAACAACATTGGCTTCATTTTCCTGTGCTTTACGCAAAACTTCTTGCGTTTCAAGATCTGTTTCACGCTGTTTCTTGATGATTTCGACTTGCATCTCAGCTTCTGTCGTTTGCTTTTTAGAAATGGCTTCTTGAATGGCATAAGCTTGGTCAGCCGCAGCTTTGGCTTGGTCGGCTTTTGCTTTTGCGTCCGCTGTGGCAATGGCCTGTTCTTGTTCATAAGCTGCCAAATTGATGGCTTTTTCTTTTTGCGCATTGGCGACTTGAGTGGCAGCTTCAGCTTCGGCTTTCTGGGCGTCTTGGTCAGCAACTGCCTTTTGAATACGTGTTTCCTTGTCCGCATTGGCAACCGCAATCGCTGCTTCTTTTTGAACACGAGCGACTTCTTTAGCACCTAAAGCTTTGATATAATTTTGTTCGTCACGGATGTCATTGATGACAAACGAAACGATAGAAAGTCCCATTTTTGACAAATCTGTTCCCGCTTGCTCTTGGACTTCAACTGAGAACTTATTGCGGTCTTCTATCAGCTCTGACACCGTCATTGTACCGACAATGGCACGCAAATGACCACGCAAGACTTGGTCAGCCATGCCGTCACGTTGTTCGTCTTTCTTGCCCAAAAATTGTTCAGCCGCTGTTGCAATATCTTGCAAAGTAGAGCCCACTTTAATCATCGCTGTAGCTTCGACAGTAACTGGAATTTTGTCTTTCGACAATACTTTTTCCGTTTTGATGTCAATGGCTGCTGACTGCAAGCTCAAAAACCGAGCATTCTGAAAAATAGGCAAGACGAAAGTTCCTGACCCACGTACCACTTTTAGTTTATTGCCTTGAGAGTCTTTATTGACCCCTTTAGCCCCTAACGCCGATCCGTAAACAATCAAAGCAGCTTGAGGCCCTGATTTTTTGTAATTTGCCGCAACAATGCCAAAAAGAACCAGCACGACAACAACGACTAAAGCAATGACAATTTCTACTAAACTAAACATTTGTTTCTCCTTTTATGTCTGAACGCGAGTGCGTTCAATATTTTATTATTTGTACGTAATGCTACAATAGACCACCAGTTTATTGGCATAGGACATTTTGCAAGAAATGATTTCATAGTCCTTAGATTGTAGCTTCTCTAAAACTTGATTGACCTGATCATTTTGTGCTTGGCTATAGATTGCGTCAAGTTCTGCAAATTTGGCACTCTCAACCCGAAAGGTCAAACAATGCAACTGGCCATTTTTTATTTTTAATTCATCGTTCAGATGATCCAAAAAATCATCAAATTTTTTATTCGGATTTATTCTCATCTTGCATCCTCTACTTTCTGTCAGCACTGACAATTAAAACTGTAACTCCTGATATGGAATAACGTAAGCCACGCCGTCCTTGGTCTCAACAATCAAGACAGACGCGCCTTTCTCTAGTCGCTCAACACCTGCTTGATTGGGTGTAAAGATACGAGCGGGCATGCTTTTTCGTGACTCCACAGCAAAGGTCGTCATTACTTCACCGGTTGCGCTCAAAGAGCTGATTGCCGTTGTCAGCGTTCCTGTCAACAAGTCTTTTTCATCAGCATTGTACTTTTTGTCTGTCATTTTATTAAAGATGGCCATGCCAGGAATTAAAATCAAAGTTCCCAAAATGACGATGACCAGTAAAATGCCAGCCCCCAAAATTAACAGTTTAATCATGTCCTGCTCCTTTTTCCTCACTCAAATATAATAAATCAAATTCTCGACGCAATCGCTTGCCACTCAAAGCTCGAAAGTTATCATCGTCAAGCTTGACCAAGTATGCTCCAACAGGAGCTGCACCACCTGCTTCTTGTGGAAACAAGAGAATGTTGGGATTGGTTGCCAGCCAATCAATAAGTTGCCTATCAAAAGCTTGCTTTACCCAACTTTCTTGAGGCGGGTCATGAGAAATCTTCCAAATTTCTACCGTTTGATTTTTCCCTTGTGCTTTCATTGAATGCTCCTTTTGGAAAGGTTTTTTCTCTTTAGTATGATTATAAGCCCGTTTTTTCAAATTCCTCAAAATTTCTCAAATCTGGGAAATTTTTTTTTTTTTTGAGAATGGTCGTGTATTTAACCATGATGCGTCGGTATTTTTCAGCCAAAATCGCATCACCCAAATAATCAAAAATACCAATGACCTTCTTCATTTCCTCAAGTGCTTGCGTGTCTTTCGTCTGAGCATAGTTGACGAGGGCTTGCGTAAATTTGAATAAACAACGGGTAAATTCATCGGTGGATTGTAAAAAGGCTTGCGCGTAAGCCAAAAAACTTTGGGCATCACTCGCACGTTCCCGCTCAAGCATGACCAAACACGTGGCAGCCATCGTTCTGACAATCCGAATTCGATATTCTCGATTGTCCTCAAAATAAGTCACGTTCTTGAAGAAATCAATCCAGATGGAACGAATCAGATTAAAACTCAGTTGGCCAACCGTATAATTAAAAACAAACAGCTCCAAATTTGTCCAGACGTCAACGCCAAACAAAAAATCCGCAACTTCTTGAATTTCATTCTCATCAAGTGCTTCGTAACAGGCTTTGGTCGCCAATGCTAGCATTCGGAAGTCGTCATAAGGAATTGATTCTTCGTAGATTTTTCTCAAAAGTGTCCAGTCCTCCGTCAAAAAGGCCGTGTCCACCCGCTTGTAAAGTTCTCCAAAATAATCCGCTTCGCCTTTATCCAAAAGATAAGTGTACTCATAAAGTGGAATGTGCATCATTTGCAAAGCACTTTCGACTTGAGCAAAATCAAGCATGACCTTGCCTTCCTCAAATTTTTTCAACGTCCATTGCGACAAGTCAATATTCTCAAAACTTTCACGCTCAAATTCGCGCTGTTCTCGGAGCAACTGAAAAACTTCCCCGTAACGTCTGTAAACGGGGATATTATCTGCTAAAAATAAAAAAGTAAAGATGGACAAATGCATGATACTTAACACTTCTTCCAACTTATCCGTTGATAAACTGGCTTCGCCCAGTTCAAAACGACTCAAACTTGCTCTACTGATGACCTTTTTAAAATCATCAAGGCTCAAGTTTTGTTCTTCACGAATGGCACGAAAAGCTTGTCCATATCTCGAATTGATTATTTTCTTTTGGCTCATGAAACGTGTTCATTTTCTATTTTGTTGCGACATCTTGGTTATAAATCCGGATGAGGCGTCTGAGATTACTTAAGGGTTCAGGTGTTTCCATGCCATTTTCTCGGGTATATCTGACAATGGCTTTTAAAATACCCTTTTCTAAGCCATATGCATCTGCTTTTTCAGCATACAAACGGGCGTCCTCAAAGATTTCAAGCATGTTTTCTGACCAGTTGTCCGCTTCTTCTGTCAGTAAATAATCCGTATAAATAATAATGGCTGAATAATTTTTCATTTCACTTTTCCCTTTTTAAAATTCCAACGACTTTATTAGAAAGTCTCAATTTAATATTCTATTGATTACAGTTTACACTAATCACTTCTTTATTTCAAGCTTGATTTAAGTTTTGCAACAAAAAAATAGACAGAACACAAGGTTTTGTCTATTTTTCACAATTTTATTTCATTTTGCGCTCAGCCACGCGAATTTGGCGGTCAAGTTCTTTTTTTATCTTGCCTTCTGGTGCAAAATTAGCTTCCCAATCCGAAGGTTTTAAAACCTTATGGGTTTCAGGGTCAAAATGCGGGTGTCCATCAGGAAAAATCTTGCCCATATTTGCTTCGTGCACTGCATTAAAGATTTCATAAGGGTCAACGCCTGCTAAAACAAAGCTACCATATGTAAAATAAAGTAAATCCACTAATGCATCAACTTCTGCTGTGAGCATATCCGTATTTTTAGCTGGTTTTGACTCAATTTTTGTGACTGCCTTATCAATACTTTGGTGCATTTGGTCAACCAGACCTTTAAATTTATCGTCATTGCCATCAGCTGCGGCATACAGAAATTCCACGATTTCTTCAACTTTGAAACCTGCTCTAAAACCAGCTTCCATAGGTGGAAAGGCGCGCGGCATTTGTTGTGTTTTGCCGTCCATCAACTTGTGGAAAGCTTTGGCCTTGTTGAAATTGTCGTCTTTTGAAAGAAAATCTTTCCCCGAAACGAATTCGACCAAACCATAATAATCCAATGCTTTGGCAATCCCATCTGAATTATTGGAATCCGTCACATAGTCGGCTTCTTTCTTGACTACTGCTTGTGCATTTCCCATGGCAATCCCCAAGCCAACACCGTTTATCATACTCAAATCATTTTCAGAGTCGCCAAAACAGATGACTTGTTCCAAGTTAAAATCAAACTTTTCGCCTAATAAGCCAATTCCTTTGAGTTTTCCCGCATCTTTTGGAATTAAGTCCACCGAATAAGGATTTGAACGTGTCAGTTGAAGTTCAGGAAATTCCTTTTCAAATTTTGGTGTATCGGCTTTCGGCGCAATCATCATCATCTGATAAACCGGGTCTTTAAGGATTTCAGTAAAATCTGCTTGTGGGAAAAAACGTCTAAAGACGTGTTTCATGCTTGTTTTTGCCACGTCTGATGTTCCTTTTGGAAGAACCTTTGCGAGAACCCCTGCGGTTCTTGTCTCTCCAAATTTCAGCAAGCCTGAGCCATTGACCCCTTTTGCAGTCCCAATAGAAATGTCACGATGATGTTCCAATGCATAGGTTACAATCTTTCGAATGACTGCTTCATCAATCGGATTTTCATAAATGACTTCTTTTGGAGTAAAAATATATTGCCCATTAAAAGTTACGGCGAAATCCAATTTTAAATCTTCTAGTAAAGGATAAACAAAAGCTGGCCCGCGCCCCGTCGCGATACCGACTAAAATTCCTTTTCTTTTTAAGCCCTCAATCGCCTTTTTTGTCGAATTGGCGACACCTCTGGTTCCTGTAAATAATGTTCCGTCTAAATCAAAAAATACTGCCTTAATATCCATTACAATCTCTTCTATTTTGTGTATTGATTTCTGTTCTTTACCATATTATACTCTAATCTTCTTTTGATTTCATGAATTCATTCGCTTTTCATCGCCACTATTTTTGATATAATGGAAGTTGGGTATTTTTTATTTTATAAATTGCCGAAATTTTTGATGCAAGGTTTATGCCTTGCTTTTTGAGACTCCTTTGCATTTTGCATTGGCTCTAAATTTATTTATAAGGAACTAATTACGATGAAAAAAATTTTAATTCTTCATACGGGTGGAACCATTTCTATGGCGGAAGATGAAAGCGGCCATGTTTCACCCAATGCGGTCAATCCCTTGACACAGCTTGTCCTGCCATCAACCAAAATAGAGATTGTTTCAGAAGACATCTTCAATTTGCCAAGTCCTCATATCACGCTCGAGCATATGTTGACACTTAAAAATCGCATTACGACTGCTTTTGGCGAAGGCTTTGACGGCATTGTCATCACTCACGGAACAGACACGCTTGAAGAGACTGCCTTTTTCCTCGACTCAACCATTAAACGTGGCAAACCAATCATTATTACGGGTGCCATGCGTTCTAGTAATGAGCTAGGAACTGACGGCATTTACAATCTGCAAACTGCCATTCGTGTGGCTGCTGACGACGACTCACATGACCGTGGCGTCCTCGTTGTCATGAATGACGAAATTCATTCTGCTCGTTATGTCACTAAAACCCATACGACCAATGTTTCAACCTTTCAGACACCTACACACGGGCCACTTGGTTTATTGACCAAAAATAAGATTTTTTACTTCCATCGCGACAGTGAAAATCAACACTTGGACATTCATTCTGTCAGTGGGAAAGTTCCGATTGTCAAATGCTATGCAGGTATGAATGGCGAAATCTTTGATTTATTAGATGTAACAACGCTTGATGGTCTTGTTTTAGAAGCTTTGGGTGCAGGAAATATTCCGCCTGCTGCAAGTCATTCACTAAAACGTATCATCGAGGCGCAAGTACCGATTGTTCTTGTCTCTCGCTGCTTCAACGGAATTGCTGAGCCTGTTTATGATTATGATGGCGGTGGCTCTCAGCTCCACCAAGCTGGCGTCATGTTTGCACCTGAAGTAAATTCCCAAAAAGCACGTATCAAACTCGTCATTGGTTTGAATGCGGGCGTCCAAGATTTGCCTCATTTTATGGAAAATTAAAAACCTGTCAGTTCTGACAGATTTTTTTTATTTCAAATTATCTTGAAGTTGTTGCCAAATTTGTTCATTTTCTTCTAGTGAGAATGAGTTGGCACCGCTTGCCAAGGGGTGTCCACCACCGTCATGCAATTTTGCAATTTCATTGATTGGACGTGTTTTAGAACGCATACGAACGCGGTAATGCCCATCTTTTTGCTCTACGAAAATGGCCCAAGACTCGATGGTTCGAATGTTCCCTGGAACGCCGACAATCTTAGATGTTTCGGCATCTGTCAAGTCAAATTGATTGAGCAAAGCTTGTGTCAACACAATGCGGGCAGCGCCATTGTCAGAGACTTGCAGATTTTCATAAATGTAGCCCTGCAAACGTGCCACTTTCATGTCAAATGACGACATTTCACGGCCCAAGGCTGAGCGATCAAAATCGTAAGCAGCGAGTTTTGAGGCAATGTACAAGGTTTTTGCAGATGTAGCAGGATAAAGGAAACGCCCCGTATCGCCTACAATACCTGCATAAAGCAAGCGTGCTGCTTCGTCAGTAATGACAAGCTCATTTTGAAGGGCAAAGTCAGCAATAATTTCTGATGCAGAACTTCTGAAATCTTCTACCAAAAGCAAATCGCCATAAGCGTCATCATTTGGATGATGGTCAATTTTAATCAAACAATCGGCCGTTTGCCAGCGCTCATCGTCAATACGTGGACGATTTGCTGTATCGCAAACAATACTTAAATGTTTTTCATTTTCAGCTAATGTAACCTGATCCATTTGCGTCAAAAAAGTCAAAGTTGGTTCATCAAAGCCAACGGCATATATTTTTTTGTCAGGGAAATTCGCACGTAAAATGGCACGGAGTCCTGCTTGTGAACCAAGCGCATCTGGGTCTGGATTTTTATGACGATGAATTAAAATCGTATCATAAGCTTTAATTTTTTCTAAAATCTGATTCATTTTCAAGTCTTTCTTTATTTGTCTTATTTTTATTATATCAAATTTCACAGGAGTCAAGTCAGTTGAAGTGTGACCAGAATTTTTCCGATGATATTATTGACATGGTAGATTTCAAAGTCAATCATACAGCCAAGCCGACTCTCAGAAATGACTTTGGGATAGATTTCAAGGACGTTGTCGATTTGCGCCGTATTAAAATAATTCGAATTCATGGACTCAACAATAATGTTTCGACGTCGTCTCTTATCCATTACCCGTCTTGAAATCAGGGTTACCATTTCTACAAAAACACCATTTGATACTGTCCCTACGCTATTGATCATAAAAGGCTCGACAGTAATCTGAAAGGCAGAGCCAGATTCTTTAAGTCGGTCTGAAATGTCATCGCTAAAGGTTCGTGAAACTTGACTTTCTTCTTGGACTTTTTGCAGGCTTTTGAGCAAGTCAGACTTCGTAATAATGCCTGCATAGGTATGGTCAGGATTGACCACGGGCATCATGTCATAGCCCTCATAAATCATTTTTTGACTGACCGATGCGACCGTCATTTCAAGACTGGCAACATTTGGAAAGGTCATGACGCGCCCCACCAAAGTATCGTTCGGCACATGATTGACATCTCGCATGGCAATCACACCGACAACTACTTTGTAGCGATTAAGAACAGCAAAACGACTGGTATTTGTTTTTTTGACCAAATCAAGAAAATCTTTGACCGTATCTTCTTCGCGCAAGGTTGCACGTTTTTGGTGAAAGACATCAGCCACTGTTAGAATATCTTTTTTGATCAATTCATTCGACAAGGCATGACTAATGCGACTGGACACAGTAAAGGTATCGTAGCTGGTTCGCATGAGTGGAATGCCCATTTTATTGGCATAATCAATGACATCTTGTTCAACATCAAAACCACCAGTAACTAAAACAGCGTTTTGCTCCCGTAGCGAGTATTCTTGGATGTCGTGACGATCCCCAACAATGACCAGTCCATTGGGCTCTAAATAATGCTTGAATGCTTCTAAGGTCATGGCACTAATGACAAAGCGGTTAAATTCGACTTCCAGACCTGACAAACCGCCGAGAACATCCGCATTGGCGACAACTGCCAGCTTGCCAAAGGTCAAGCGGTTGGCAACTTTTTGACCTTTAGAAGAGACACGAACGGTTCCGGAACGGTCATTGACAGCAACCAAACCACGATTTTCAGCTTCTTTGATGGCACGATATGCCGTTCCGTCAGCCACGGACATCCGATTGGCAATCCCACGCACACTGACTTGCTTTCCGATTTCCAATCCTTCGATATAGTTTAATATTTCTTCGTGCTTAGACATGCGTTTCTCCTTGATTTAATCTGGCAAAATAGCCGGCCTTTTTAAGCTGATACTGGTTAAAATTTCGAATTTGTCCCGTCCAAGCTTGCTTTCTTTTCATCTGCTTTTCTCTCACAAAATGAAATTTTTCAGCCAGAGCTTGCGAGGCAAGATTTTCTTCATCGATGACTAGTTCCAATAAATCAATGCCAAATTCTTGAAATGAAAAATCTATCAGCACTGACAGCGCCTCGCTCATGAGGCCTTGACGCTGATAAGCAGGGTCAATCAAATAGCCGAGTTCCGCTTTTTTTGCTTGATGATAGACTTTTGAAAAATGAATGAAGCCAACCAAGCGCTGCTGCTCCTTCAACTCGATAGCCCAAGTTCCTAGCGGTGCTTTCATAAAATTTTCTACCATGAAATATTCACAGGCTTCTTGTGATTGAAAAGGAGGATAAAAAAAACGGAGGGCTGTTTCATTTTGTGAAAAGCCAAATAAATCAGCGCTGTCAGCACTGACAAAAGGCCGCAACATCAAATTTCTACTCTCAATGAAATTGAAACGCGCCAACTGAACATCAAATTGTACCATTTTTTCTCCTTTTATTTGCTAACTGTATTATAACATATCTTGAATTTCCACCGCAAAAGAAAAAAGCGTAAGGTACGCTTTTCTTTAGGTTTGTATCCATTTGATTTTTTTAATCCTAACGAAAAACTTGAGTCATTAAAACTGTATTTTTTTTATTATTTATGAGATAATAACTTCGCATTCTAGTACAAATCGTGCTGGCATAGCTTTTGGAGGAAGTAAACAATGGCCCTTTTAAATTTCATCATCTTGGGATTTGCACTCTTATTTTGTGGATTTTCTTTTGCCATCCATTTTTCCACAAAGGACAATGCTCGGAAAATCTATACTTTTTATTTTCGTATTGCAAGTTCACTCTATTTATTCTCTTTGCTTTTCCCTTACTGGCACTCATCCCCTATCGCATATTTAGGAGCATTGATATTATTTGCAGTCCCCTTACTTTCGCCGGTGATTGTCCTCCATCTTTTGCTCAATGATCGCTTAGAATATTCCAAAAGAGAACAGATAAAAATGCTTTGTTTCGGACTGCTCGCTTTCCTGCTTCTCATCTTTTCATTTATTTCAGTTCTCGGTAGCTTATAAAACATGGCAGCTCTCATCAATCAAACAAAACAAAAAGTTCAAGCAATTGCTTGAACTTTTTTTATCAGGTCATACCTGAACTTTATTGGATAGACAAACGAACCTGATAGTGGTAATATGCTTCTTCCAGAAGGTATTCACTTGCCACGCTTGGACTCCATGAATCATCGCCACCAACGCCCATGTGGAAGCCATCAAGATTGAGCCACGTGCCATTTTCTTCCTTCAATAAATGGACATGATCAGTTTCTTGGAGTTGTTTTTGGCTGTAACGGCTGAGATTAAATGCGAAAGCTTGTCCTTCTGCTTGAACCTGCAGGCCACCATATTGCAAGCGTTGGCTTTGCGTCCGCAAGCCATTTTCACTTGGGAAAATATAAGGCGTGAACGCGTCAGACAAATCAAGTGTCCACAGGCCAAGTTGTGCTGTGCCTTGACGGTCAGGATAATTTTCCAATGGCCCTAAGCCAAAATAAGTCAACTGCTGTTCAACCTGTTTGAGCTGTGTTGTCAAGCCAATTCTAGCTGGTGCTGGCAAGGTCAAATCCCGTTTAACTGCAACATCGATTGACAGCTCGCCTTTTGCCGTAATTGTGTAGCGGCGTTTGGTGCCAAAGGCTTGTTTTCCTTTTGCTTCATACGCTGTCACCACTGACAAGATGACATTTTGGCTAGTTTGCTCAAGATTAAACTCAGAAACATGAGCCGTCAACTCATCAAATCCTGCTGATTTCCACCGTTCAAACCACGCATTTGGGTCGATGTGTTCGACCTCGCTTACCCCGATGTCATTATCCAAAGCAGCTCTCGTAAATTGCTCCGAAAGTGGACTTAAAAGTTGTTCTTCGCCTGCTTTCAGCCATTGGATCAAGTCCCCAGTAACTTTACTAAAGACAAAAGTTTGTTCAGCAAGCTGACAACTGATTTGGTCTGAACTGTCAGCAATGACAAAACTGTCCTTGCTTGAACTTGTGTCCATTTCAGAAAAATCAAGGGGCTGATGAATGACAAATTGATCATGAGCCAATTCAAATCCTGCTTCATGCCAGGCTTCTGCTTCTGGTGCAATCACTTGAAGATTGAGTAAAAGCATGTAATCAGCCTTGATAGCCACATCTGGCAGTTGAATTTCTGTTGATTGTCCAGCAGCTAAAACGAGAGGCAAAACTTGTTCAAAGCCAACTTTTTCACCAGTTGTAAATTGCAAATGAAGTTCAACTGCCACTTGACGATGACAATATTCACTCGTCACTTTTACCGCCAATGGTTTTCCTAAAGTATCTTTTAGCAAGTCAAACTGAAAATATTGTTGCCAATATTTTGCTTCGGTCAAGGCTGGCTTCGCCGTCCGATCTGGAAAGACAAGCCCGTTCAGACTGAATTGACGGTCATTTGGTTTATCACCAAAATCGCCACCATAAGCAAAGTTGCCTTCTTTTAACAAGCCTTGATCTGCCCAATCCCAGACAAAACCACCTTGCAACCGTTCAATTTTACGAAACGCATTCCAATACTTTCCGTAGCCACCAAAGGAGTTTCCCATGTCATGCGCGTATTCAACTAGAATTAAAGGTCTATTTTCTTCTGCAAGTCCCATCCATTCGCTCAATGAGTATGGTGAATTTGAAGTTGGATCATCAAGCCTAGAGTACATTGGACAAATAATATCCGTAGCAGGTGTCATAGCACGCTCATGATCATCTCCTCCTTCATATTGTGTTGGACGTGTATCATCATAATGTTTACACCAATCGTACATGGCTTGATGATTTCGACCGTAACCAGATTCATTTCCTAAAGACCAAATAATTATCGATGGATAGTTGCGATCTCGTAAAACCATCCTCGTTGTCCGATCTGCCATAATCGGTAAGTATGTTGGATCATCTGTTAATTTATTCATGGGAACCATGCCGTGTGTTTCAATATTTGCTTCGTCAACGACCAACAAACCATATTCATCACATAGTTCATACCAGCGTGTATCATTTGGATAATGTGAACAACGCACAGCATTGAAATTGTTTTGTTTCATGAGTTTGATGTCTTTTTGCATCATTTCCTCGCTCACCACATAACCATGATCTGGAGTAAACTCATGTTTATTAACGCCTCTGATTAAGAGCGGTTTTCCATTTAATTTTAACAAGCCATTTTCAATTTCGACCTTACGTATGCCAACATTTTGATATTCTTTCTGAAGTTCTACAGCATTTTCATCAAGAAAGGATATTTCTAAAAGATAAAGGAAAGGATTTTCATCTGACCAAAGTTTTGGATTCTCAACTTTTATTGTACTTTCAAAGCCATTACTTTCTCCAATTAGTTGTTCACCTTCAAATAATTTCAACTTGACTTGTGTCGTATCCATTCTTGTAGCTTTTGTTGATACTTTGACATCGGCTTCATCAAAATCGTGATTTAATGGTGTAGTTATCACGTAATCCAAAAGATAGTCTTTAGATAAATGCTGCAAATAAACAGAGCGGAATATCCCCGAGAGTCGCCACATATCTTGATCTTCAAAATATGATGCTTTCGACCAACGTAAAACGATTACTCTCAGATTATTCTTACCTGGCGTCAAAAACTTACTAACATCGAATTCTGCTGATAATCTACTATCTTCGGAATAACCAACATATCTTTCATTAAGCCAAACATGAAAAGCTGATCCAGCACCATCAAAAGTCAGGTGGGTATGTCCATCATCAAGCCAAGAGCCATCAATATCAAAATCTCGACTATAAGCCCCTACAGGATTAGAAAGTGGTGTATATGGCGGATTGACCGGGAAAGGATAAGCAACATTTGTATAAATGGGGACATCATCTTCAGAAAAATATTCGAGTTGAGAACTACTTGGAACTTTGATTTTCGAGTCAAATGTTTGACTTTCAAGCCAGTTTTCTGGTATATCAGAGATTTGTTTAAAATGACTAAAATCCCATAGTCCATCAAGCGAAAGTAACTTGTTGAATTTCATAGGAGTGTGCATAGGAAGGCGATTCCAATTTGTAACCGATGGGTTTTCCCAATCTTTGCGTTCTAAAATGTTTTTTAGAGTTGTCATGTTATTCCTTTCTATAAATCTACTCTTCTTTGTCGATAGTAGAAAATTAAATCAGCATCTGTAATTTCACGTTGGACCTTACATGGATTACCGTAAGCCACAACATTTTCTGGTATATCTTTAGTGACGATACTTCCAGCACCAATAACTGAATTTTTACCTATTGATACTCCTGGAAGCACTGTCGTATTCGCCCCAATCCAAACTTTATCCCCAATGGATACTTCTAGATTAAATTGGAGGCCTTGACTCCTTAACTCTGGATGAATCGGATGTGAAGCAGTCGCAATTGTAACATTGGGTCCAATCATTACATCGTTTCCAATCGTAATGAATGTGTCATCTACAAGCGTTAAATTATAATTGGCATATAAATTTTCACCAATAGTAACGAACTTTCCAGCCCAATTTGCGTAAAAAGGAGGATGAATAAAACTCCCTTTACCAATATCTTTGAACATCTTAGTTAAAAGCTTGTTTCGTTCTTCTTCATTTGATAAAGAAATCGTGTTATAGGTTTCAACAAGCCCTTGACGCTCGATTTGTTCTGCCCATAGTTCTTTATCTTCAGGAAAATATAGTTTTCCTTGATGCATCGGATGCAAAGCCTTATTTTTCAATATTTCCTTTCATAGCCAGCTCAATAGCCATCAGGATGTCCTGAGTGCCAACGCCAAGCATTTTCAATAATGTGTTCTAAGTCATGTTCAACATGCCAATCCAAGATTTGTCCCGCTTTTGTGCTGTCAGCAACGAGTGAGTCTGGGTCGCCAGGACGGCGTTCTCCCATTTGACTTGGGATTTCTTTGCCCGTTACCTTGCGTGCTGTTTCAAGTACTTCAAGGTTAGAGTAACCGTGTGAACTTCCCAAATTGAATTGGTCTGATTTTCCGCCTGCTTTGAGGTATTCCAAAGCTTTGATATGGGCGTTAATCAAGTCTTCCATGTCAATATAGTCACGGACACAAGTGCCATCAGGTGTGTTGTAATTATCACCATAAATGGTAATGAAATCACGTTTTCCAAGTGCCACTTGCAAGATGATTGGAATTAAATGAGTTTCGTTTTTGTGAGCTTCCCCAATGTGTCCATCGTTAGAAGCACCTGCTACGTTGAAATAACGGAGGGCAACATAAGTCATGTCGGTTGCTTCTGATTGCCATTTCATCATTTTTTCCATCATCAATTTTGATTCGCCATAAGGATTGATTGGATTTTGTGGTGTCTTTTCAGAAATTGGACTTTCTTTCGGAATTCCAAAAGTTGCCGCAGTTGATGAGAAAACAATGTGCTTCACATTAAATTGTTCCATCACTTCCAAAAGCGTGATACAGCCGCCCACATTATTGTCAAAATACATGGCAGGTTTTTGCATGGACTCCCCGACCAAGCTGTAGGCACAGAAATGCATTACGCCTTCGATATTCTTCTCAATCGAAAAAACTTCTTCCATAAAAGCACGGTCACGAACATCCCCTTCGTAGAAACGGATATTTGCTGGGACTGCTGCACGGTGTCCTGTCACTAAATTATCAACAACGGCAACATCGTAGCCTTTTGCCACTAACATTTCTACCGCATGACTTCCAACGTAGCCTGCGCCACCTAATACTAAAACTGTCATTTGATTCTCCATTTTTTCTTATTTATTAAATTCAACCTGAACTTCATTTTGCCCTTGGTTGTAATTCTTGCTTGATACAATATGATGAAGCCCTTTTCTTCCGAAATTTTAGCGCTTCTAATATAGTATAAGCTTACTCGTTCAAAAATGCAACGAACCGATCAAATCCAGCTTGTCCAGTAGCAGCCGTTTTGAAAACGCCTGCATCTTCAAGCACTTCCTTAAAGACATTTCCTACTGCTTGACGGACTTGTTCTTCTACATTTTCAGATGTAAAATGGCCTGTTGACTTGAGTTGGTCTGCCCATGGCTTGTGCATTTCTGCCATCTGATTTTGTTCATCTAATAAATATTTTTCAACTTCTCGGAGTTCTGTTTTCAAACGAGGAGGCAAAATTGCAAGTCCCATCACTTCAATCAAACCAATATTTTCTTTTTTGATATGATGGAGTTTTTGATGTGGATGGAAAATACCATCTGGAAATTCGCGACTGACATTATTGTCACGTAAGACCAAATCCATTTCATATTGCCCGTCATGCATCCGAGCAATCGGAGTAATGGTATGGTGAGGCGTTCCGTCAGCACTGACAGCTTTAATGTCCAAACTTTCGTCAGAATAGAGCTTCCATTTGGCTAAAATATCGGTTGCTGCTTCTAAAATAGACGCTTTGTCATTCGATTGCAAGCGGAGAACGGACATGGGCCAGTTGACAATACCAGCTTTAATCTTTGGATAATGTGCCAGAGTAACTTCTTTTTTGAGTCCTGCTTTAGCCATAGGAAAAGCGTGATTTCCTGCTTGATAATGATCATGTGTTAAAATCGATCCCCCAACAATCGGCAAATCAGCATTTGAACCAATCATATAATGTGGGAATTTGTCCAAAAAGGCAAGCAAATTGGCAAAGGCACGCCCATTGATTTCCATGGGCTGATGCACTTCATTGAGCAAAATCGAATGCTCGTTGAAATAGGCATAAGGGGAATATTGGAAGCCCCATTTTTCGCCGTTCAATTCACACTTGATAATCCGGTGATTACTTCTTGCAGGGTGATTTGCATGGCCATAATAGCCTTCATTTTCGATACAGAGTTGGCAGGCTGGATAATTGGTCGCCTTGACCAATTTTGCCGCCGCAATCAACTTGGGATCTTTTTCAGGCTTTGAAAGATTGATTGTAATTTCCAAATTGCCATAGTTGGTTTCATGTTCAAAGGCAATATTTTTGGCAATGTCACGGGTTTTGACTTGATTGATTTGTTTAGCCAGCTTATAAAATGAAGCTGTCGCAAGTTCTGGTGATTGTTCATAATTCGCCCAGAAAGTCTTGTTGATTTGGCTTGGTTTTGGCGTGATGAAATCCATCAAGGCTGACTCGAAAAATTCCTCATTGCCAGCTTCAATTTTTCCATTTTTTGCAGCCAAAGCCATCAATTCGTCCATCAAGACAAGCGAATCTTTCTCGTGTGACTGGGTATCAACTTCTGCCCAATCACTCAAGCCAACACATTGAAGCAGTTGATTGCGCCAGTAAATTTCATCTAATGCATCAATCGTTCCATTTTCAATGGCCAAATTTATAAAATCTTGTATGGTTTGATAAGTCATCTTAGTTCTGCTTTCTATATTCTTTCTATATAAACTTGATTTGATAAATAATTCTCATGTGCCTGTTCAAGTTTTATACCGACATACATCAAGACATCTCCATAATACAACTGATCATTTATTCGATACTGAGAACCAAAATCAAGTCCTTGGAATTTAAGATAAGTAAACTTCGAATTACCTTCGATTTCCTTTATCACATAAGTTAGTAAGCTTTTGGATTTATCTTTTGATACAATTTGCCATGCTGAAATTTGCGATGTTTCTTTCAAGCGATAATAATCACCTGAAAAAATTAATTCTTGATATTCTTTATATACAATACTGTAATTATTTGCCTCTTTTTTTTCTTCTTTGGTCATAAGACTTACATCCAATTCGTAACCAAAAGTACCTGCCATTGCCACATTTGCTCGAGTGGAAAATGGAGTTATCCTACCATTTTGATGATTTGGAGAAACTGACACATGCGCTCCCATCGTTGATATAGGATACAAAAAACTTGTACCATACTGAATGGATAGACGATTGATTGCATCAGTATTGTCTGATGTCCAAATTTGCGGGTGAAACGCCAGCATTCCTAAATCGAATCTTGCTCCACCACTTGCACACCCTTCAAAAAGTACGTTTGGATATTTAACCACCAGCCGACCAAGAATATCGTAAAGTCCTAAAAGATAACGATGGGGTAATTCTCCCTGAGTTGAGGAGGTTAATTGATCTGAGAACCAATCTGAAATTGGCCGATTCATATCCCACTTCAAGTAAGTAATCGGTGCAGAATCAAGCAATTTACAAATCCTATCATAAAGGTAATCTACTACTTTTTGGTTTGATAGATCTAGAACGAGTTGATTTCTACCAAGAAGCGGTTTGCGATGAGGAAAATTTAGTGCCCAATCAGGATGCTGTCGATAAAGGTTACTGTCGATACTCACCATCTCTGGCTCTATCCATATCCCAAAATCCAGTCCTATTTTATTGATCGCGTGTGCTAGATCCGACAAGGACATTCCTAGTTTTCTTTCATTTACTTCCCAATCTCCCAGAGAATGATTATCATCTGAACGATTACCAAACCAGCCATCGTCCATTACAAATAAGTCTACACCTATATCCTTAGAAGCCAAAGCAAGATCAATTAGCTTTTTACCATCGAAGTCAAAATAAGTAGCTTCCCAGTTATTAACTAGCACAGGCCGTTTACTCTTTACAAACTTACTTGAGCATAAATTATTACGAATAATGTCATGGAAATTTTTAGAGATTCCTGAAGCTCCTACCGAAGAAAAAGTCAAAATTGCCTCTGGAGCTTCAAATGTATCTCCAGAATTCAATTTCCAATTAAAGTTTGAATCCCCCATTCCTAAAGTTACTCTCGTTTGTCCTAAACTTGATTTTTCAGCGGTTGCCTCAAAATTACCACTGTAAACTAGGTTAAAGCCATAACAATCCCCTGAAAACTCTTTCATTTCTCCTTCACTAACAATAAATCCTGGGTTTTGTTTATTGCCTGATACACCATAATTTGATCCAAATGAGATTTTTGCATGATTTATGGTCAATCGTTCGCTTTGACGTTCCATTGCCCATCTGCCATGAAAATGTGTTAACTCATAATCCCCATCGATGAAGTCCAAACTTAAACTTTGTACATTTTTCAAATAAATTGGGGCTTTTGATACATTCCTAATTTTAAACGTTCGAGTTATTACATCAAATTTTTCATATACAGCATAGTATAAATCTACCTCGACGTTAGAGTACTCATCTTTAAGTGTTACTTTTAAGGTTTGGACTCCATCTCCTTCATTTTCATAAAAGCTTGGCAAACATTCTAATCTATATTTCTCGTTTATGATTTCATATGATGAATAAGTCAAATCAATCACATTTGTACCATCAGAATTGGTTATTCTCAGAGCCGAATGGCGAGAATCACCCGTTCCCACTGTTGGAAACTCTTGGCATAAAACATCCATCGATCCCGTCCGTGATTCATTACTGAAGGGATAAGGGGCAAAGTGGCATTCAGCATCAAATTTCAAATATGAAAAATCTTGTATTTTAACTTTTTTTCCATAATATTGATGCAGTAGATGTCCTAATTCTCCTACCTTGAATTGGTAACTTGTATGATCCGTTTGAATGGTAAATATTCGCTTTTCTTCATTAATAATGATACTCATATTGTCACCAATTATACTTTCTTAGACGTCCAATTTTGTTGAACCAGAACCGATTTGAGCTACATAGAAGCTTGCTGGATAGCCTACGACTGCTTCGTATTTTTGACCGACAGCATTTTGGAAGTCTTCAACATTGTCATGGCTGACAAGGGCAATGGCACAACCACCGAAACCTGCACCAGTCATACGTGCGCCCAAGACGCCTGCTTGTGCTTGTGCTGTTTCAGCCAATGTATCAAGCTCAATACCAGTTACTTCATAATCATTTTTAAGTGAGGCATGAGAAGCGTTCAAAAGTTGGCCAAATTCAGCCAAATCTCCAGCAACAAATGCTTTTTGCGCAACTTTTGTACGGTTGTTTTCGTAAACTGCATGGCGGGCACGTTTAATCAATGTTTCGTCAGCAATCAAATCTGTGTTGGCATCAAATTCTTCATTTGACAATTCGCCAAGGGCTGAAATTGAAAGTTTCGTTTGCATCCGTTTGAGTGCTTCACGTGTTTCAGCGAAACGTTCGTTGTATTTAGACTCCGTAAGCGCACGTGGTTTATTGGTATTCATGATGACGATATCATAATCTCCAAGCTCCACCGGAACCATTTCATAGTTCAAGCTATTGCAATCCAACAAAATGGCTTTGTTAATTTCACCAAATCCAATGGCAAATTGGTCCAAAATTCCTGAATTCACGCCAATAAAGTCATTTTCTGTTTTTTGTCCTAATTGAACCAATTCAAGACGTGGCACATCCAAATTGAACAAGTCTTCAAGGACAACACCGACTAAAAGTTCGAGTGAGGCAGATGATGAAAGGCCTGATGCTGTTGGAATTTCTCCATTGATTAACAATTCAAAACCTTTGTCAATCACATAGCCAGCGCCAGTAAGCATGGTAATCATCCCTTTGACATAGTTTCCCCAGCTATTGCCTTCTTTTTTAGAAGCATCTTCAAGGTCAAATTCAATGACACCCAAATCTGGGAAATTTTGTGAGAACAATCTTACTTTGTTGTCTTTACGCAGGCGTGCAAGTCCTGTCGTTCCAATCGTGATTGAAGCTGGGAAAACAAAACCGCCGTTATAGTCCGTGTGTTCACCAATCAAGTTAATCCGACCTGGACTAAAGAAATAGTCAAGATTTTCAGTGTCTCCAAAGACCTGACCAAATGTTTCTGTCAGTCCTGACAAGACTGTGCTGTTTTCTACGATGTTAGAGTTAGACATAATTTTTCTCCGTTTTTAATTTCTTATTTATTTAATTGATACATGGTTGTTGCCTGGTAGATTTCACCAGCCTTGAGCGTAATGTCGCCAAGTTCTGAAATCTGCTCTGAACCAGGACTCACCTGTGCTTCAAAAGTCATGCCACCATGATTGGCCAGAGCTTTTCCACGATAGACTGTTCCCAAATCACCAAAATTAGCTGTAAAAATAACCAAACTTGGTCTGTCAGTACTGACAGAAACTGATAAATCACCGAGCGTCAGGCGGGCTTGTTCTTTATCCAAATCTACTTCGTCAAGTAAGAAGGGATGGTCAATGCCACCGACCAATTCAACCTGTTCGTGACCGCTGACAAAAGCATCCTGCATTGGTTTTTCTTGACGGAAATCAAGTCCTGTGTCCTTAATATCCAAAATGTCACCTCTGACAATTTCAGTTTTATCTTTCAAAGCCACCATGCGTGAGGCTGCCAATTTCAAACGATGTTGATCAATTGGCTTGCTGACATCTCCTGTCAAATTGAAGTAAACATGGCCTGTTGGATTAAACACCGTGTCTTTTGTCGAAACAGCTTCATAGTCAATGGCCCAGCAGGAATTATCATCAAATGAATGGCTGACAACAAGATCCAATTTACCAGGATAGCCGTTGGCACCATCTTCTGATGTTAGATAAAACTTAACTTCAGCCATATCACCATTGTCAATGACTTCATACGCCCACATTTTAGTTTCAAATGAATCCTCTCCACCGTGAAGTGTTTGTGGAAATTCATTTTGATTGAGTTGGATTTTTTGACCATTAATGTCAACGATACCATCTTTGATTCGACCAGCCGTCCGACCAATCGTTGCACCAGGATAGGTGTCTTTTTCAAGATATTCTTGGCAAGAATCAAAGCCCCAGACAATATTTTTTCCATCTACAACCCAGTTTACGACACGCGCGCCAAAGTTAGTAAAGGAAATCGAGACCCCTTTTGCATTGGTCAAGGTAATCAAGCTTGCGCCCAAACCAAATGCTTTTGTCGAAATTTTCATAAACACTCCTTACTTAACGGAACCGAGCATTCCTTGTACGAATTGTTTTTGGAGCACAAAGAATACTATTGCAGTTGGTAATGTTGCAATAACTAATCCAGACATAATCATTCCATAATCTGGTGTGTAGGAAGAAGCCATTGATGATAGAAGTAATGGGACAGTCCATTTATCTTGAGTTTGTAAAGAAATCAATGGCCAAAGATAATTATTCCAACTGCTCATGAAAGTAATGATAGCAGCTGCCGCATAAGTATTTCTTTGCGTCGGAATATAAATTTTGAAGAAAATCGCTAGTTCTCCTAAACCATCTAAGCGTGCTGCTTCTACCAAGTCTATGGAGAAAGCTTTTGCACTTTGTCTGAAGAAGAAAATTAAAAAGGCTGTACTAATTCCAGGAAGTATAATCGCACCAAAACTATTAATACCAAATGGTGTTCCTGAAAGTTGAGAAAACATTCTGTAAAGAGGAATCATTTGAGCGGCGAATGGTACCATCATTGATAAAAGTAAAATATTAAAAATCAAATTTTTCTTTTTACTTTTATAGATTTCGAACCCATAACCTGCCATAGATGAAAAAAGGAGTGCCAAAATTGTTGTTAAAATAGCTATGATCGCCGAATTACCTAATGTTTGTAGAAAGTTATAGTCTGATGAAAATAATTTGCTGAAGTTTTGAACAAGCTGATTTCCGATTTTAATTTTTCCTGCAACAATATCAAGTGCATTGTTGCTCATCCCTAATATCATCCAAACAAACGGAAAAACAGAAATAAGAGAAATACAAATTAGAAATAGATATTTTAATACAGTCCCTATGTAGTGAACATTATTTTGTGCCTTTTTCATTATTTATCTCCTCCTAGTTTTGTTTGAATAATTGATAGAATAACTGTAAAGAATACAATTACGAACGAAACAGCAGCAGCATAACCAAAGTCAGGAGTATATCTGAAACTTAAGTTATAGATATAAAATGACAGAGTTGATGTTGCGTTTGCTGGACCACCATTCGTAATATTTACAACTTCATCAAATAATTGTAACGTTCCAATTGTAGATGTTATTCCTGTGAATAAAATAATTGGTTTCAAATTTGGAATCGTAATTTTGATTAACTGTTGCCATTTCGTTGCACCATCAAGAGATGCTGCCTCATATATTTCTGGATTTATATTTTGCATTCCTGATAAGAAAAAGATCATATTATAACCTGTCCAACGCCATGTTATTGCCAGAATAATCAATACTTTTGCCCAAACAGGATCTGTCAACCAACCGATTGGCGTAGAAATCAGATGAATATTCATTAAAAAATTGTTAACAACACCATTTGGAGCGAATAATGTTTTCATAATTAAAGAGTAGCTTACCATTGATGTAATACATGGTAAGAAAATAGCCGTTCTAAATACCCCTTTAAATTTTAACTTCTTATCATTCAAGAAATTTGATATTATTATCGCTAAAAATAACATTATTGGTACTTGAAAGAGTAAGAAAATGAACGTATTCGTAAATGCTTTTAAAAACATTTGATCTGAAAGCAATCGCTTATAATTTGCAAAGCCATCAAACTTCATTGCTAACGGAAGCCCTGTTTGAAATGATGTAATGAGTGCATAAACCATAGGAATAAACACAAAAACACTAATTAATATAACGGGAACTACCAAGAATGCATTCCCATTTCTAAAGATATCTTTTTTTCTCATATTCTAATCCAAATCTATTTTAATAGGATATAATATAAAATATCACGCATGAATGAACGCCCTTCCATGCGTGAACTTTTAAATTACTTAGCTGTTGCTACTTGTGCCTCTACTTGTTTTTGATAGTCTTTTAATACGGAATCTACACTCTTACCATTGACAATTTCTTGCAATGCACCAGTCATTGTTGATTCAATCGCATAGGTTTGATCACCATAATTGACAGGTGTTACAATTTGACTCCATTCAGAGAAGTCTTTAAGTGTTTTTTGATTACTGTAGAATTCATTTGGTTTGTTATATACAGCCGTATCTGAAGCAGCCTTCATAGTTGAAACCAATCCAATTTGTGTTGCCAAGTTTCCCATCAAATCAGTATTTGAAGCAAATGTTTCTTTAAGAAAATCTTTAGCCTCATCTTCACCATCGATACCACTCAATACATACCAACCCGCACCACCACTATTTGATGCATACGTTTTTCCTGATTCTCCTCCAAGGCTTGTAGGAAGTGCAGGGATAGGAGCAATTTTCCATTTTCCTGATTGATCTTTAGCTGCTGTTATTGTTGAAGAGTACCACGAACCGTTTACAGAGGATGCGACTTTACCAGTCTGAACGGCTTCTTGACCAGCAGTCCATCCAGATACTTTTTCAACAAGCCCCTCTTTATAAAGTTTCGCTTCCAATTCAAGTCCATATTTCAATGCTTTATTATCATCGATTGTTACTTTTCCATCACTGTCTGTGTACCAAGTACCGCTCTCTTGCATGATCATTCGAATTAGACCCAGATCTGAGGGGTCTAGCGACATTAACGCTTTACCAGTTTTAGCTTTAACGTCTCTTGCAACTTGAACAAATTGATCCCAATTCAAACTGCTCATTTGTTCACTAGTATAACCTGCTTGTTTTAATAAGTCAGTTCTATAAAAAAGACCAGTTACTCCAGAATCAAATGGAACACCATAAATATTATTTTTAACTGTATTTACGGCAAATTTGTATGAAGCAAAGTTATTTTTCTTGACGACATCATTTAAGCTAGAAAAAGCAGATGGATACGATTTTAAATAGCCTTGAATACGATAATCTTCAACTAATACAATATTAGGTAATCCCGTTTTATTCCCACTAGGTAAAGAGGTATTTAGCTTTTGAACGACTTGGTCTTGTGACATTGAAACGACTTTAACTTTGACATTTTTGTTAGACCAAAGTTTTGCTGCTTCCTTAACTGCTGGGATATTATACGTATCATCCCATGCCCACACAGTGATTTCTTTCACAGATTTTGATGAACTCGAGTTGCTTGACTTACTCCCACAACCTGCTAATAAACTTACCGCAATAGTAGCAATAGCTGCTCCAGCAATTACTTTAGTAAATTTCATAATGATGATTCCTCCAATATTTTATGTTTTGAAAACGTTCACATAAATATTATATCAATTTAGCAAATGAAAAGGTTTCCAAATCAAGTACTTGACCTTGGAAACCTTTTCATTTTTACTTATTTTTATAAATCGAATATGAGTCAAATAACACACGGACTAATATATACAAGGGAAGACGACTATGAACATCAAGTTCAAAATAATTTACTTCTAGGTGACTTTTATACCCAACTAAGGAAATATCTGCTAATCTAGTAACTGTTGAATTCTGTGTCGCTGTCAAAACTAGTATTTTTGCACCATTCGTTTTTGCTATTCTTGTTGCATCTATGATTTCTTCCGTCTCACCAAACAAACTAATTACTACAAGCAGTGTCTCCTTAGTTGCGAATTTAGCGAAATAATGCATTGACCTAGCATCGTCATAGAGAATTACATTCTTATGCCATAGTTGTAATTTTTGTTTCATTTCCTGAGCTGCATTGATCGATAAGCCACGTGCAAAAATAATAATATTAGTGGAATCTTCAATCGCTTGAACCGCTTCTTCAATCGATTCTGGTAATATGCCGTTAATCGTTTTTAACAATTCTTCTTCGTTTTTTGATATTGCTTCTAAAACCTCTTTAGAAAAACCTCTCCTATGGCTTGTTCGATTCTCTTTGACAGAATATCTAAAATCTGAATAACCAGCAAACCCTTTCTTTTTAACTGTCCGATTGACCGTAGAAATTGAAACATGTGCCAAATCGGCAAGAGCGGAAATTGATAATTGAGGAATGTTTTCATAGTTATCCTGTATCATTTTCCATGTATAACTTTCTGCACTTGACAAATTCCGCCCTGCCATTTTAGTCTCCATTTTCTTATTTGTATTATTTAATTATATATTATTAGTACATTGCTGTCAAAGAACCAGCTAATAAGAATAATAAAACACAAAAATGAAATTTTAATGTTTATCAGAAATTAATTTATCATTACTTACAAATAAGGGAACTTTACTAAAATTGATAATTTCTGAAAATTTGCCTTCTGTTTCAAAAATTATTATTTCATTTTTTCCTTTACAAAGATACGATTTAGGAATATACAGCGTTAAATATGGACCACTCTCCCAGAATCGTCCGATATTTATATTATTCACCATAACAAAACCTTTTCCAAAATCAGTCAAATCAAGATACGTATCTTCTATTTCTTCTAACTGAACGTGGTATTTGTATAGAGAAGGTGTTTTATACTTCCATGGTTTCGAAAAATCCGCAGTAGATAATTTTGTATCATTAATACTATAATGATTCCAATCACCACTCATAAAGTGAATATCAGCCATCACACCTGTTCTAATTCCCTTACGTTGCTTTTCATTTAATAGTCCAGGACCATAATTAGTCCGTCCAATATTTTCCATTAAAATTGAAAGAGTGTTATTTTCTTGCGAGATTTCAGCAGTTATAGGCTCACCAATTTCAGCTAAATACTGCGTTTTTTTGAGTTCATAATTTAAAAATATTTGAGCTCTATCTGAACCATCTATTATTTTAAATTTCTCAACACTGTTATCTTTTTTATAGCTATGCTCGTACATAACATAGCCATATGGATGATTCAATTCCTCCATCGTCATTGGATAATCACTGATTTTGACATCAGAAACCATTTCCTTCACTTCAAAAAATGAAACCTTATTTGTCAGATGTGCTTGAGCAGATATCGTTGGTTTTATCAACGGTCTATTTTGAATAATCGATGGGAATAATTCATGTATCACTTTTTGAATCTCATAAAACTTAGCTGTTGGGTTTCCTGCCTCATCAAGTATAGCATCATAATCATAACTGGTGACTTGAGGAATCAAACGATTTTCTGGTGATGAGCACCCATTCATAAATCCGAAGTTTGTTCCTCCATGAAACATGTATAAGTTGACACTTGCAATTTTCAATCCTTCTCTTAGAGATTCCGCAAATTCTTTGGGATCACGCTTTATAATTCTTTCGCCATAATGATTAAACCATCCGTCCCAAAATTCCATTATCATAAGAGGATAATCTGAATCATAACATTCAGTAAATTTTTTTAAATTACTGCTGACTTCTGAGCCAAAATTAACTGTCGGCAATACTCCAAATTCAGTTAAATTCCCTGCTCGTTGTGCAGCCTTCCATTCTCCATCTGAGGTGAATATTGGAACCTCACACCCATTTTTTTTCATTAACTCTAATATACCGTGAAGATATTTTTTATCATCTCCAAATGAACCATATTCATTCTCCAGTTGCATCATTAAGATGGGACCTCCATGAGTGCTTTGAAGAGGAGACAATTTTTCAAAAAGTCTCTGATAATAAGATCCTACCTTTTCTAAAAATTGAGTGTCAGAGCTTCTGATTCTCATGTTACGATAATTTAACAACCATGCCGGTAATCCACCGAATTCCCACTCTGCACAAATGTATGGGGTAGGACGAATGATAACAAAAAGTCCTACTTTTTCTGCCTCTTTAACAAAGGCAGTCACATCTAGATTATCATCGAAATTAAAGAGCCCCTCTTCTTTCTCGTGCATATTCCATGGGATGTATGTCTCAACTGTGTTTGCTCCCATCGCCTTTAAGTTATATAAACTATGATGCCAACTTTCTTTGGGCATTCGAAAATAATGTATTGCTCCTGAAATAAATTGAAAATCTCTACCATCTAATAAAAATTTATTATTTTTTATTATTAATCTGCTTTTCTTTTCCATTGTAACCTCTTTCTTTTATTTAATTATATCATTCTTAAGTTAATAAATATTTCCAGATTCAAAACTCTTTTTAGGAAATATTTCCTACATTTAGTAATTTCTCTTAACAAAAAAATGATATATTTATTTTTCGGAATATGTTTTTTTATAGCATCCTGTCCTCATTGGCAAGCGTATGAGTTATTTATTTCTATCTTTAATAGGTCATTTTCTGGTCATTTCTTTTTCCACTTTATATATTTGTATCTAATTTTGACGAACAAAAAAGCTCAAACCTTCAGCTTGAGCTTTTTATTATTTTTATCCTAATTCTTCAATCAAGGCTTTGAGTTGTGCTTTTGAATGCACACCAACGATTTGTTTTACCACTTCGCCGTCTTTCTTGAACATCAAGGTTGGGATTGACATGATGCCAAATCCTTGTGCTGTCAATGGATTTTCGTCCACGTCCATTTTACAAATCTTGAGTTCTGACTCGTCAAGTTCTTCTGATAATTGTTCCAAGATAGGCGCTTGCATGCGACAAGGACCACACCATGTTGCCCAAAAGTCAATCAGGACAAGTCCTTCTTTCGTTTCTTCTTCAAAAGTTGCATCGGTAATTGTATATTCCATGTGTCCTCCTGAGAAATTCTCATTTCTCTCTAATTTTTTATAACTCTATTTTAACTAAAAGTAAGAAAGTTTTCAAAGATTGCGACTTTTATTTCAAAATAGCAAGTGTCGCACCTGAACCACCCGCATTGATTGGGGCGTATTCATAGGATTTGATATGGCGATTGTTTTGAAGTTTCTTTTGAACCATTTCTCGAATAACACCCGTTCCAATCCCATGGACAATGGTAATTTGGATGAGATTAGCGACCAAGGCTTGATCAATATAATTATCGAGTTCAAGTTCTGCTTCTTCGTAACGCATCCCACGCAAATCAAGTTGTGCCTTGATTTTATTAGTTACTTTTTTAGTGACATTTTTTGTTTTAGGCTGCGTTTCTTCTGTTTCAATCAAATCAAATTGATCCTCAGAAAGTTTGGTAGAAATAGCGCCCACTTGGACTGTCCAACGGCCATCCTTTTCAAGTCGCACCAGCGTTCCCGTTTGACCATAATCAATCAAATTCACTTTGGCTCCTTGTTTCAGGCCACGTTTGGCTTTAGCCTTCTTGAGTACTTTATTTTGACTAAAATCAATCGTTGGTGCGAGTGCCTCAAGTTCAGTTCTGGCCGCAATGATTTCGTGCGGTTTAAGACTGGCGCGCTCATTCAAGTTTTTGAGTATGTCTTGCGCTTCCCGACTTGCCTTGTTAATTACTTCTGCCGCTTCTTTTCTGGCTTTATCCAGTTCACGCTCACGCTCACGATTGATTTGATCATAAGCGCGTTCTAAATCTCGGTGGAGCTTTTGATTTTCTTGTTCAATCTTGCGGATATGATGTGTCCGTTCAACCACTTCATGAGTCTTACTTTCCAACGTTTCAATCATGCGGTTGACATCTTTTTCGCCATCAGAGATTTGGCTGGCTGCAGCTGTGATGATTGCTTCTGGTAGTCCCAAACGTTTAGATATTTCTAAGGCATTTGATCGTCCCGGAACTCCAAGTTGAAGTCGATAGGTCGGTTTCATTTGATCAATGTTGAATTCCATGCTGGCATTGATGACAGCCGGTGTTTCAACGCCATATGCTTTCAACTCAGGATAATGGGTACTGGCCATGGTTTTAATCTGTTTGGCACGTAATTGCTCAAGAATGGCAATGGCAAGCGCAGCCCCTTCTTTAGGATCCGTCCCTGCCCCTAATTCATCAAACAAGACCAAGCTTTCAGCGTCAGCAGCTGATAAAATGCGAACAATATTGGTCATATGACTTGAGAAAGTTGAAAGACTTTGCTCGATTGATTGTTCATCGCCAATATCTGCAAAAATTTGATCAAAAACATGGATTTGACTACCTGTTTCTGCCAAAATAGGTAAGCCTGCCTGCGCCATCAAAGTGAGCAGCCCCACCGTTTTCAAGGTGATGGTTTTCCCACCTGTGTTTGGCCCAGTAATGACAATCGTGTTCAAATCCGCATCGAATTTGATGGTATTTGACACAACGACATGCGGGTCAATCAAAGGGTGACGCGCCTCGTAAAGCATGATGGCGTGTGTCTTGGTCAGCGCTGGCACACTTGCCTTGTGCTGTACCATATAATTGGTCTTAGCTTTAATCAAGTCCAAATGTCCGACCAACCAGGCATTTTGTCGAATGTCCATCGTATATGGTTTTACATCTTCCGAAAGTTGACGCAGGATGCGTGCAATCTCATTTTTTTCTTCGTTTTTGGCTTGATTAAGCGCGTTATTTAATGCGACCACTCGATTTGGCTCAATGTAAAGCGTTTGTCCACTGGCAGACATATCGTGAACAACACCAGGGATTTTATTTTTACTGTCACTTCTGACAGGCAAAACCTGTCTGTCATTTCTGACTGTGATGATGCCTTCGGTCAAATTGGAACTATTTTTATTCAACAATTCCTGCATAATTTTTTTGATTTCAGACTGATTGCGTTTGATTGAGCCACGAATGTGCATCAATTCGCTTGACGCATTGTCAAGCAGGATACCTGAATTGTCAAAAATTTCCAGCATTTTGATAAGCGCTGACAAATCAGCAAATTTCTCGAGCGTTATTGCCAGATGAGGAAAGGCAACATTTTCAGCTGCTTCAAAATAACGCCTGATATTGATGCCAACCTGTACCAGCTTTTTAATCTCCAGAAACTCACGTCCAGAGATTGACGCGTCAAGTTCCAAGCGACGCAAAAAGTCCGTCACATCGGACGTTTTCGACAGTTGCAATGCTCCATTTTCTTGAATAACTCGATGATAATCAGTGATTTCATCAAAAAGGAGCTGTATTTTTTCCGTTTCTTTCAAGGCTGTCAGCTCTGACAGCTCTTTTTTTCCTTGCGCCGTCTGTAAGTACGAGGCAAATTGTTCTTTTACTTTCTCAAATTCGAGAATTTGGAATATTTTTTCGTTCATTCTTCTTCTATATTTTTTTATCCTAACGGATTGATATGAGTAATGCTTTCAATAAATAAATTTTGGAAATAAGCTGATGTTACCGGTGTATGCAAAACCATAAGACGCACCAAAGCTGAACCAGAAAGCTGACTTTGAATGGTTACCATTGGCACCAAACTCATGGTTACAAAGAACATTTGCAGGCCAAAATAGCTAGCACAAAGTCCAAAAAGGCCCGCGATAAGTTTCCCATTCTTTCCTAATGGCGCTACTGCGAACTTCAAAAAGAGGCCAATCAAGCGAATAATCGTGTAAGCAATGACAAAAATAATGATGAAGGCAACGCCCGCATAAAAGGCTTCATCAAG
Organism: Lactococcus sp. dk101; assembly: GCF_009601055.1. Lineage (GTDB taxonomy): Bacteria > Bacillota > Bacilli > Lactobacillales > Streptococcaceae > Lactococcus. The sequence goes on along the minus strand of NZ_WITI01000002.1, from coordinate 217,508 downwards.
CTTAAAGAGCAAGGCATCACTAAAGATAAGCAGACTTGATGAGGCTGTTGCACTTGAAAATGGCACCCACTGGCTGAGTTGCGTTGCCAGACTTTGATAGTTTCCCGCTGCAATAAAAGCGGCAAGAATGGTTCCGACTGTGTAAATGACTTGCAAAATCAAGCCACGTGAATAACCAATGGCAAATGACCAAGCCAAGATAATGATAATAATCAGATTAAGTAACATAATTTTTTCCTATTGTTTATAGCAAGAGCTATTTTTCTCTATTATACCGTATTTTCAACAAAAAACGAACCCCCAGCTGTTAAAACAACTGAGAGCTCTTCTCTTATTTACCAAACAAACTTGAGGAATGTCCTTTAGTGATGGCATGATCTAAACTGATTGAGTTGGTGATGGCATTGATGGCAATGACTGCTTCCCCAAATCCAACGGATAAGAGGGCGACTTTGCCTTGATAATCTGCACCGTCACCTGCGGCATATAGTCCATCAAAATTTGTTTTCATTTCACGATCGACTAAAATCCGTCCAGAACGTGTCACATCAAGTGCTTCAATCAAATCCAAATGATTGGTCAAAAAGCCATAATTAACCAGTATTTTATCTACATCAAGCAAACATTTTTCGTCTGATTTGACCACTTGCAACTCAAGGCCTGTCTCTGTCAGAGCTGACACTTGATAAGGCGTGTGCAATTCAATCGTTGATGCCTTAACCTGTTCAACAGTCATTTCATGCGCACGGAATTTTGGTCGGCGATGCACCAAATGAACCTCATCAGCCACATTTTCTAGCATCAATGACCAGTCTAAAGCTGAATCGCCACCGCCGAGTACGGCAACTTTTTTCCCACGGAAACTTTCCAAATCTTTGATGAAATACGACAAGCTTCCCGCTTGATAACGGCTTTCTTCGCCCTCAATATCAAGTTTACGTGGTGCCAAAAGTCCTGCTCCGGTCGTCATCAGTACGGATTTTGCTTGGAATTCATTGCTGTCAGTGCTGACAGAAAAACCAGCTTCATTTTTTTCAATTTTACCAATTTTTTGTCCTGTAAAACAGTCAAAAGGCACTAATTCAAGCTGTTTGAGTAAGTTTTTGGTCAAATCAGCCCCATGAATCTCAGGAAGTCCAGCAATATCGTAAATCTTTTTTTCAGGATAAAGGTTTTGAGGTTGTCCCCCAACTTCATCAAATGCCTCGACAAGAGCGACAGAAAGTCCTCTCATTCCCGCATAAAAAGCGGCATATAAGCCAACTGGCCCGCCGCCCACAATTAACACATCATAATTTTTCATGACCCAATTATATCATAAACTGTCAAAAGTTTTTGTCTTTTTGGCACAAAAAAACTGATAGAACATCAGTTTCATTTTTCTTATTTTGTAGAATGGCGATTGATGATTTCGTGTGCCAAAATCAATTGACTTTCAGCAACTTCTTCTTTGAGCATCAATTTTGTCAACAAACGCATTGAAACAGCACCCAAATCATACAAAGGTTGATTAACAGAAGTCAATGATGGATATGAGTATTGTGTCAATGGTGAATTACTTCCAGCAATCAATTCAAATTGTTCTGGTACTTTAACACCCTTTTCTTGAAGAGCATTCAAAACACCTACGGCTACATCATCAACAGAAACGACAGCAGAGCTTACACCCAAATCAATCAAGCGTTGAACTAAGCTACGGCCATTTTCATAAGTGTAATTTCCTTCAAAAACAAGACTTTCATCAAATGCTTGACCTGCTTCAGTAAGGGCTTCTTGATAACCAACCATGCGTTCAACATTTTCAGCATCATTCAATGAACCCAAAACGTAAGCAACTTTTTTGCTAGTTTTTGCCAATTTTGCAGTGGCTTGGTAGGCAGCCAAATGGTAGTCAATGTTGACAGAAGCCAATTCTTTGTCACCATCAATCGCACCAGCTAAGACAACAGGTGTGCGTGTGCCGACAAGTTGTTTGCGGATGCCATCAGAAAGTGAACTTCCCATGAAAACAATTCCGTCAACTTGTTTTGAAAGGAAACTTTCGATGACTTTTCCTTCTTTTTCTTCGTCATTGTCAGAGTTTGCAAGAACAACATTGTAGTTATACATTGAAGCAACATCATCAATTCCGCGCGCAATGGCAGCAAAATATGGCGATGTAATTGTAGGCAAAATCACACCTACAGTCGTTGTACGTTTGCTGGCAAGACCACGTGCAATCGCATTTGGACGATAATCAAGTTCTGCAATGGCGTCTAAAACTTTCTGACGTGTCTTTTCCTTTACATTTGCATTCCCGTTCACAACACGGCTGACTGTCGCCATTGAAACGCCTGCTACGCGTGCGACATCATAAATTGTAGTTGTCGATTCAACCATTTATTCTTCTTCCTCATTCCTTATTTTTGTTTGCGTTTTCTGAAAACCATTTTCATACCATATTATAACAGATGATGAAAGCATTTTCAATCATAAAATGCGTGATTTTTATTGAAAAATAGCGTAAAATAATATTATAATACTTTTATAGACATATTTCATCTATTTTAACTAGTTTTTCAAATTATTTAATGATATTAGTAATTATGAAAATAAAAATACTTATATGCCTATCTCATTTTGGAGGAAAACATGAGTAAAATTGAACGCATCTCTAACTTCTTAGAAGAAAACAATGTTGATATGACCTTTATCACAAATCCTACGACCTTGAACTACTTGACGGGTCTTGCCATTGATCCGCATGAACGTATTGCCGGATTGATGATTTTTAAGGCTGCAGCTCCAATGCTTTTCACACCTGCTTTGGAAGTTGAAAAAGCCAAAGAAAAAACAAGTGGATTTGATGTTTTTGGTTACGAAGACGCTGAAAATCCATGGGCTGTCATTCGTCAACACGTAAAAGTGGATGTTAAAAAAATTGCTGTTGAATATTCTGATATTCCACTTGCCAAAACAGAAGGCTTGAAAGCTCAATTTTCAGGCGTTGAATTTGTTAATTTAACACCACTTATCGAACGGATGCGTTTGATTAAATCAGCCGACGAAATTGAAAAAATGAAAGTGGCTGGCGACTTTGCTGATAAATGTTTCGAAATCGGTTTTAATTACTCAAACATTGACCGGACTGAGTCTGATGTCGTTGCCAAAATCGAATACGAAATGAAACGTATGGGTGTGCCACAAATGTCCTTTGAAACGATTGTTTTATCAGGTGCTAGAGCAGCAAATCCACACGGTGTTCCTGAAGAAGTTAAAATTCAAGACAACAAACTTTTGCTCTTTGACCTCGGTGTCATGAGCAATGGATATGCCTCAGACGCCACAAGAACGATTTCTATTGGCAAACCAAATGATTTTGATGCAAATATCCATGCCATCGTTAAAGAAGCTCAGGCAGCCGCTATGGACTTTATCAAGCCAGGTGTTACAGCTCAAGAAATTGACGGCGTTGCCCGTGATATTATCACTAAAGCGGGTTACGGCGAATACTTCAACCACCGTCTTGGTCACGGGATCGGAATGGATGTTCACGAATATCCTTCAATCGTTGGTGGAAATGACTTGGTTATCACTGAAGGCATGTGCTTCTCAAATGAACCAGGAATTTACATTCCAGGGAAAGTCGGCGTGCGTATTGAAGACTGCCTTTATGTCACTGAAACAGGATGCGAAAGCTTTACTAAAACCAATCATGATTTGATGATTTTCTAATCAGTAAATCAAATAAAAAAACAGAAGTGCATTCACTTCTGTTTTTTTGACGTCTCTTATTTTGTTTTAATGGTTTTAACTTCACTAAGACCAAGTAAATAATCCGCAGACACTTCAAGTACATTTGATAAGCCAACTAATGACGTGAAACTTGGTTCACGTTTTCCATTTTCCCAGTTGGTGTAAGTAATGCGTCCTCTTGAAATGTGGTCGGCAACGTATTGTTGAGTAAAGCCTTTTTTAAGGCGTTCGTTTTTTAAACGTTCAGAAAATGTTGTCATAATCTCTCCAATTAATAATAAATAAATTAATCGACCATGAAAAAAGTATTCCTTCACTGTCGTAATTTATATATTACACCTTTTATTCGGAAAAATCAAGTTGGTGGTTACTTCCATTGCCGAAAAAGTAGCCTGTTTTACAATTTATGGTGACAAGATAGCGTCCGTCTGGTGCATAGAGGTTGTAATAACCGCTAACAATCCCTGCTGGAGAGCCATTTCCGTTGGTTGTATGTATTGCAACAGGAACCATGATGTAATTATTGCCGCTGATATAACCACGCGTGCGACATTTATTCAAAACGGTCTCTTTAATTCCGGCAGCCCAAGTAAAGGCTGGGTCATTCACATTCAAGTTGGCTTGTGGTGTCACGCGTGATTGTGACACTTGCAAAGTAACACCTGTCGCGCTGAGTCCATCGCTTGTCGCAGCCGCTTGTGTCGTACTTGACTGACTTGTGGCACTCGAACCAGACGTTGTCGTCTTACTCGTTGCGGCACTGCTTTGACTTGTAGCGGACGCTTTGGCACTTGATTGAGCCGTTGCTGTCTTACTTGAAGTTTCTTGTGATTTTGCTTCGTCAATGGCTTGTTGAAGCAAGCTATTTAATTTGCTGTTTGAAGTTGTTGGAACAGCTGGGATAGTTATACCTGTTTTAAGCGTTGCTTTTCCAAGGGTACCATCTGTGATGATATCCGTTTCAAACAAGGCATTAACAGCCTTGATGGCATCAATTTGTGCCAAAAGTTTGGTGTATTTATCGTTTGCCTTGATTTTTTCATCTGCATTCGTAATTGCTTTAACATCAGCTTTTAAGGTCGCAGTTTTCGAAAATTGACTATTTCTCAGTTGTGTTTGTGCGCTGTCAACGAAGAAATTTTGATAATCTTTGTCAAACTGAGCTTGAGCGTCCGTTTTAGCAGCACTTGAGCTTGAACTTGTTTGGACAGTTTGCGATTTTTGATTGGCATTTTGAGTGGCAAAATAAGTCCCCCCTGCCGCAATCAAAATAAGTGCGCACACGCCAATGATAATGGGTGTTCGTTTTGATTTCGTAGGCGCATCATCACTTTCATCAGGACTGACAAGACTTGAAACAGGTTCAGAAACAGGAGCTGGGTTGACTTTCTTTTCTGCCTTGGCTGAACGCTTCGCTTGAACTGGCACCGGTATTGCTGTAACTTTAGCTTCCTCAGTTTTGAGCGGCGTTGCTTCAATCTCGGTTTCAGCCTCTACTGCTGTTTCTGTCTCAGGTTTTGTTTCTGTCAATTCTGGCATCAATTCTTCTGAAACATCAGCTTTCGCAAGTTCTACTTTTGCCTCTGCCTCTTGTGGCTCAGGCGTTTGGCTACCAAGGGGAGCTGAGCCGACTGTTGCTTCTGCTGTTTTTGTTACTTTATCTTCCAACTTGGTTACAGCTGGTTTGTCAGCTTTGACAGGTTCGTCAACGACAGTGACAGCGTCAAAAACAGGGCCCTTTTCTTCACGAGCGATTGTTTTGTCAGTCTGTTTTTCTTCGGCATCTGCATCCACTGTCGAAACTTCTGAAATTGCTTCAGACTCGGGCATTTCAACTCCTTCGTCTGCCTTTTTCGTTTCTTCAATTTCCACTTTTGCTTTTTTGTCAGCTCTGACAGGTTCGAAATCAACTCCTTTTTTGGCCGCAATTTTTTCATTGACACGTTCATTGAAGCGCTCGTCAGAAGTTTTAGCTTTTGGCTCTTTTAAATTGGCACGTTCGGCTTTGACAAATTGATCCAGCTCTTTTCCTTTTGCTTCTTCAATTTCGCCACGGTGTTGTCGGATATATTTATCAAGGACGGTTTCGTTTTCGTCATTGTCTTTCGAAATTCGTTTTGATTTTTCGACAATCTCACCGACTGTAAAATCATTTAAATCGTTTAATTTTAAAGTTTTTTCGCCAATTTGTTTTTCTTTATTTTTCTTTTTAGATGTCATTTTTCTCCTCATTTGAATGTGAATAATTAACGTTCACTTTCACTATACGAACGCACTCAAAAAGCTGGCTTTAAGCGCGTCCGTATATCGAAAAATTATTTGATGCGTTTACCAAAATACATATACAAATCTGTTCGCAAAGTTCCGTTATAGAGCTTGCGTTTTTTCGTTGCTTTTTGTCCGTAATGACGCTCAAATTCAACGTCGCTGGTCAAAATATACTTGCTCCATGTTTCCAGAGATGCAAAGGTTTGACCCATTTCTCCGTATAATTGAATGACTTTTTCTTCATCTTCAAGACGGACACCGTAAGGTGGATTGGAAACCAAAACGCCGTCCAAAGCAGTTGTATTGAAATCTTGGAGACGCATTTGTTTATATTTTATCACATCTACGAGTCCAGCTGCAAGCGCGTTACGTTTAGCAATTTCGACCATTTTTCCGTCAATATCGAAGCCTTGAATGTCCAGCTCCAAATCCGTTTTCACTTGTTTTTGAGCACGTGCTTTTTCTTGTTTAAAAATTGCTTCATCAAACCATGGGAAAGCTAAGAAAGCAAAATCACGGTTCATCCCAGGTGCCATATTTAATGCCAGCATGGCTGCTTCAATAGTAAAGGTTCCAGAACCACACGTTGGGTCAATAAATGGACGTTTTGGATTTGCCAACCAGTTTGTAAACATGATAATGGCTGCTGCCATATTTTCTTTCAAAGGGGCTTCCCCTTTTTCTTCGCGGTAGCCACGTTTGAACAAAGATTCGCCCGTTGTATCAATCGTTACCGTTACCATGTCTTTATGAATGGCTACTTCAACAGAGAACTTAGCCCCATTTTCAGGAATTGGAATTCCTTCGGGACGATGATAAGCAGTCTGCAACTTTTTAACAATTGCTTTTTTGGTAATGGCTTGAACAGAAGGTTCATTGTGCAAGGTTGATTTTACTGACTTTGCCTTGCTTACTGGGAACTTACAACCAAATGGAATGAGCGCTTCCCAGTCCAAAGCATAAACAGCTTCAAACAAGTCATCGAATGTTTTCGCTCTGAATTCGCCTACAACGATTTTGACGCGGTCAGCAGTACGGAGCCAAAGGTTTGCTTTCGCAATCGTTGCTAAATCGCCGTCAAAAAAAACACGAGAACGGTCATCAATGCTTACGTTTTGAATGTCCAAATTGCGTAATTCTTTGGCAACTAGACTTTCCAGACCTGCTGAAGCTGTCGCCATTAGTTTAAAGTTTTTTTTCATACTCATTTTCTCTAAATTATCCTATAAAATGTGTCAACAGGGACAAAAACTCGCTTTGTCCCTTGTGTTTTGTGCTAAAAAAATGAGCTAGAGCATAACGCCCTAGCTCGTGTCATCAGTTTTCTATAAGCCAAGTTTTGTTCCTGTAAATGTTTAGATTTACATTCGATAACCATCTGTCTATTGCTTTCGCAATCTCCGGCACGCCTTCAATTCGGCTGCCAGAATGCCCCTACCATATGTTTGGGTTGCTCGTTTGAGGGGTTTACCACGTTCCACTTCGACTGTTTCCAGCCGACATCGTCTCTTTGGCACTTTACAGAAAATCAAGCATAGTAAAAACCTTAGCTCTCATCTCCGCCGTTAGGAGTGACGCTCCTACTCAGGCTTATTTGTTCGCCTGACACAATCACTGCGGGCATCTCAGCACCGCACGAGCCTGGACTTTCCTCACGAAACAGATGCTCAAAGTAACTTTGGGTATCATTTCGCGCAGTCATCCGAAAACTGTTATTTAATTCATCGTTGCTGGCGTTTATTCGCCTTCGTTTGTTAATGCATTTTTTCCAAAAACGGCTTGTTCCAAACGGTTAATCCGTTTAAGCAAGTCAAAGTTGCTAGGGTTACGCATTTCAACTTTTGGCTTAGGAGCGACTTGTGCGCTACTTCTAAACATATTTGGTTCAAATCTTTGCGTATCGTCAAAATTGGCCTTGTTTGGTTTAGAAACTTGCATTTCCAATTCTGCAATTTTTTTCTTCAAAAATTCATTTTCTTCTTGTAACCGCAAGATTTCAGATTGATAAGATTCATAGTCTTGGATGACATCGTCAAGCAATTCATCGACTTGTTCTTTATCAAAACCACGCATTTTGGTGTCAAAATCTGCTTCGTAAATATCTTTTGGGGTTAATTTATAAGTTGGCATTTTTTCCTCTTTTATTCATAATAAAATGTCCACAAACAATCATATCAAATTTTCACCGATTTTTCAAGGTTAATTTAATAAGTGTGAGGTCAAAAAGATAGTTTTTATCGGCACTGCTCCTTTTGAGTTGGAAATCCAAATCAATTAACTCAAGAAGCGCTTCTGAAAAATAGGAAGCTGGAAGTGAACGTACCAGTTGGTTGGCTAGTTTTATCCGATAGGGATTGATCTTTAATTGCTCTGTTTGCTTAGTTTCAGGCCATTTCTTTTGTTGCATTATTTTCGTTTGATAATAAAGACGATAAGAATTTGTCAGAATTGCAGTCAATTTGATGATTTCTTCGCCTTGTAGGGTCAAATCATGAACCAAATTTCTCGCCTCTTCTATTTTACCACGAATTACCAATTCTGTTAACAAAAAAATGTTATCTTGCAGTGACTTTGGCACAACTTTTTCAACATCATCCCGTGTAATCTCACGATCAGGTGCATAAGCTTGCAATAATGCAATGTTTTGCTTGACAATCGCAAATTGTTCATTGGATTTATCCAAAATCAGATTGAGAACAGGCGCCTTCAAAGTAGGATTGTTTTTTAGCAGGTATTGCAAAATCTCGTTCCGTTTAACCTTGCTTGCCTCCAGAAAATCAGCCATTTTTTTGAGCTTTTTGACAATTTTTAAACGACTGTCAAGCTTGCCATGCAAGATCAAAAATAGTTGTGTAAATTCTGCTGGATGATCAATATAGTTTTCAAAACGTTTGATCTGTTTGTCATCAAAGACAGATTTCTTTTCTGTTGTCAGATTGGACAGATTTTCAAAAATAACCAATTTTGAATCTGAGAAGAAAGGCAAAGACTCCAATTCTTCAAGGGCCAAATCCGCATTATTCGCCGTTAAATCAAAATAAGATTGACTCAAGTCCGTTGGGTCATAATGTACGCTTTCCAAGAATTGTGCCTTGATTTCTTGAATAATGGCTTCATCTTCGCCTGAAACGACGACAAATTTCGGAAAACCGTTTGCTTTCATTTGTTCCAGTTGTTCAAATACCGTCATTCAATTTCTCCATCCAGAAACTCGCCATCTTGTGTCACAAGGACTTTACGAGGGGTTGTTCCTTTTGCAGGGCCAACGATACCGGCCGTTTCCAGTTCATTCATCAAATCTGAGGCACGATTGAAACCAACTTTCAATGCGCGTTGGAGCTGGGCTGTTGATGCTTTTTGAGCCGAAATAACCATGGCTTTTGCATCTTCAAATAAAGGATCTCCAGAAGCTTCATTTGAATTTCCAAAGCCTCCTCGGCTATCATCTTCATTGGCTTCGCCTGGATCAAAATTCTCCAAATCATATTGGGCTTCGGATTGATTTTTGATAAAATCAACCACCGCTTCAACATCATCATCACTTAAAAATGAGCCTTGAAGTCGGATGGGATGATTTTCGTCGATTGGTTTGAATAACATATCCCCACGACCAAGCAGTTTTTCAGCACCATTTTGGTCAATGATTGTTCGACTATCTGTCCCTGATGACACTGCAAAAGCCACACGAGAAGGGACATTGGCTTTAATCAAACCAGAAATGACATCGACAGAAGGCCGTTGCGTTGCCAAAATCATATGAATACCAGCGGCACGCGCTTTTTGTCCAAGTCGAATGATTGCATCTTCAACTTCTTTACTGGCTACCATCATTAAGTCTGCAAGTTCGTCAACAATGACAACAATCAAGGGCAATGGAATCATTTTTTGATCAGAGTCTTGATTGAAACGCTCGATTTTTTCATTGTAACCTGAAATGTTACGAACGCCAAAACGGCTGAATAATTCATATCGGTTTTCCATTTCGTCAACCACTTTTTGCAGCGCACGCGCGGCCTTACGTGGATTGGTTACTACTGGAATCAAGAGGTGAGGAATATCGTTGTAAACTGAAAGTTCGACCATTTTTGGATCGACCATCAAGAACTTGACTTGACTTGGTAAAGCCTTCATCAAGATTGAGGTGATAATTCCATTGACGGCAACGGATTTACCTGAACCGGTTGACCCTGCAATCAGTAAATGCGGCATCCGTGTCAAATCAAAGATTTTCATGCCCCCATCAAGTGATTTTCCGAGTGGAATTTCAAGTAATTTTTCGGGATTTGTTTTTGCATTTTCCCACATTTCACGGAAGCCAACAGTTGCAACTTCAGCATTAGGAATTTCGACACCGACCAATGATTTACCAGGAATAGGTGCTTCAATGCGGACGTCTTTTGCTGCTAAGGCAAGTGCCAAATCATCAGCCAAATTGACCACACGAGAGACCTTGACACCAGTTGCAAGTTTGATTTCATATTTTGTTATGGATGGGCCGACAACAGCTGATTCAACCGTAGCAGAAATCCCGAAAGAACTGAACGTTTCTTCCAAAATGTGAATGTTTTTCCGAACATTTTCACGCTCAGCTGACTGGTCTTTGACAGGAATTTCAGCCAATAAATCAATGGTGGGCAGTTGATAATTACCTTCGTAAATCGGTTTCTCAAAATCAATCGCCTCTTCAGAAAAATCATCCGCACCTTCATTTGCAGGCGCTGGATAGGCAGGTTCTGCAATCGAAATCGGAACTTCAGGACGTTCAAAGGCAGGCTCATCAACTGAGGAATAATCCATATTTTCCAGTTGATTTTCGTGGCTTTTATTTGAAGTTTCTTCTTGCTCTGCTGCCAGTTGTGCCATGACTTCCGCATCACGTTTCGCTTTGGCTTTAGCTTCTTTTTTCTCGGCACGTTTGGCACGTGATTGCGCCAACTTTTCGCTCAAATGTTCTTTGACTTTTGGCGCTAAACCTGGAGCTAAAAGGTAGAGGGCAATCAACCATAAGAGCGCTGTGATGAAATAGACCCCAATGACAGAAAAGAGAGATTTTGCGGGGCCGAAAATGGCTGCACCAATCATACCTGCGCCTGCAAAATGCGTTACCTTGCCCAAGGTCAACTGAGACCAGACAAATGAAATGGTGCTACTATTGCCATAAACCTTGTCAAACTGCGCTTGAAAGACCAAAATTAAGTCTAAAAAGATTAAGATAAAAGCGGGAATTAACTTTTTATTTTGCTCCAAAATACTTTTTCTAAAACGAGCTAAAATCATATAAATCAGCCCACTAAGCAAAAGTAAAATAGCTAAAGAACCGACAAATAAACGGGTCAAATTGTAGAGGAACATACCAAAAATACCCAAGCGCGCTAGGGCGAACACAATGATAATAATTCCGATGAAAAAACTAATCATGCGCCGATTTGCCGCACGCATTTGTCTTTCTTTATTGGTTGGTTTTCTTGTTGTTTTTTTCTTTGTCGCCATCTCTTATTTTTCACTCATCCATTTATTATTTTCTTTTACAATTATATCATAAATTGGTACAATAAAATTATGAAAAATATCAATGATTACAAGGCATTAGCCTTCTTCGACCTCGATGGGACTTTGCTCAATAGCAAAAGTCAGCTTGATGATGAGGTCGTCTCTGCACTTCATCAGATTCGAGAAAATGGGGTCTTGCCTTTTATTGCAACTGGTCGTGGAAATTTTGAACTTGATGACATTATGAAAAAAACGGGTATCACAGGTGCGATTTCGATGAATGGTCAATATATTGAACTGGATAACGAAGTCATTTACAAGGAAGCAATCCCAAAAACTGCCATCGAAAAATTGCTAAAAGCCGCGGCACCACATCAAGAAGCCCTTTCTTTCTACAATGGCTCTGGTTATTGGCTCAATCGCCTAACGGAAAATGCCGAAATTGCCTATGCTTATACACACATGCCCATGCCTGCCATCAATCCTGAGGCTTACTTAGTTGACGAAGTCAACATGCTTTTGGTGCTTTCTAGATCACTCGAACAAGTGGATTATTACAAGGCTGAAGTGCCTGAACTCAACTTTTTCATGAATTCACCAAGTTCGATTGACGTCACCAACATCACAACCAACAAAGGAACTGGAATTGAGCAAGTCGTTAAAAGCCTTGGTTTTAAAGGAGAAACCTATGCCTTTGGCGATGGACGAAACGACCTGCATTTACTGGCAGCCGCTGACCATAAAACAGCCATGGGAAATGCCGTTGATGAACTCAAGGAAATTGCTGATTTTGTCTCAACTGCAAACACTGACCACGGAATTGTCAATGCCTTCAAACATTGGGGGATATTATAAAAAGCAGTGCTTTCACTGCTTTTTTATTTCTACTTTAAAATTCGCCCCAGCTGTCATCTTTTTCGTGTTTGCCTGTACTTTTGTCAGCACTGACAGGAACTTCTTTTTCTGTTTTCGGTCTGTCAATCAGCCAATACAGCAATGGATTGAGTAAGAAAATGACCCATGCTTTGCCCCATTGACCTGTCCACATGCCGATGGCAAAAAAGGCAAAGGTCGTTGCAGCACCGACTGGAAAGCGATAAAATTTATTTTTCATGTGAAATGTCCTTTAATTTTTGATTGATTTTTTTACTTTCATGATGATTACTAAGATAAAAATAGACATAAATGGCCAGCCAAATGACAAACCAGTTGAGTGAGAATTGACCTAAACTCGGATGTCCCCATCCATCAGGAATGACTAAAAAACAAGAAGCGGCCAAGGCCCACGAGCCCACCATTTGTATCATGATGCGGAAAAGATAAGGTAATTTTCTTCTGGTATAAACAAACTGAGATAAGACACCTTGCAGGGCGGCTTGAACGATTGCAACAGAATAGAATAAGGGTTCATATGACAAGTAAACCAATAAAGTTATCAGTCCAGCAATCAAAACACCGGCAAATCCTGCTTTCAAATATGCTTTCATTTTTCCATCTCCATTCTCTCATACACATTTTTCAGATAAGCTCGAGAAATCGGAATTTTGAATTTCCCCACTCGCCCAACCATGCCATTGACAAAATCTGCCTCAACCGATGTCAGCTCCTTAAAGTTAATCAGATAAGACCGTGAGACTTGAATAAAATCAGCCCCCAGACTCTCTTTAAGCTTGTAGAGCGGGCTTCTGACTTTGAGACTGTCATCGTTCAGATGTAAATATAAATAATTCCGTTCGGCTTCTACATAGATTAAATCTGACAAAGCAATGACTTTCAAGCCGTCTACCGTTTCCACTTGAATTCGATTGGCCAAAAGTCTTGCGTAACGTTCAAAATCAACTTCATTAGTTGCTGCTATCGTTATCTCAGTTTCTCGCAGTTTTGAGTCGATGTGTTTAAATAATTTCATGCTCGCCCCCTTTGCTGCTTTCATTTTACCACTTTAAGTCCATATGACAAGCGCTTAAGGGACGGATTGGACATATTGAGGGACGAAAAAAAATGAACCTTCACTGGCTCATTTTTTTATTTTGTGTCAGTACTGACAGCCTCTTTTATTTCTTTACGTTTGAAGACATAAGCCAAGATGAAACAAAGCGATACGGGCAAGGTTACGACAAGCCCAGTACCATTTACCATCGAAGCAAAAAGATAAAAAATACCAATCCCTAAATAATAACGCGCCCATTTTGGTTGCTTTTCCATTTTGGCAAAGGCAACCCAATTTAATGCGGTCAAGATGAAGAATAATCCGTAAGCAATGACAAGTGCTGTAATCATCACTTGTGGGCTAACGCCATCTAAACTCAATGTGGTTTGCAACTCTTTTGTTGACGTCAACAGCCATGCAGTGATAATCAAAAATAAACCTAAGAAGGCAACCAAACTAAACAGGATGGCACCGACTAAAGCAGCAATACGTGATTTTTTCATTTCGATATACTCATCTTTCAAAATTCTTTTTTCAGCTTTTACTATTATATCATGAAACAAAAAAAGAACAGTATTAAATCTGTTCTTCATTTTAATTTTTATTTATTAAGCGCTTGTGCTGCTGTAATGATAGCAAGTTTATAAACGTCTTCTTCGTTACAGCCACGAGACAAGTCAGAGATTGGTGCATTCAATCCTTGAAGGATTGGGCCAATGGCTTCGAAATTGCCCAAACGTTGTGCAATCTTGTAGCCAATATTACCAGCTTGAATATCAGGGAAGATAAAGACATTTGCTTGACCAGCTACATCTGAACCTGGAGCTTTTTGAGCGCCAACGCTTGGAACGAATGCTGCGTCAAATTGCAACTCGCCGTCCAATTCGATTTCTGGGTGAGCTTCTTTAGCAATTTTTGTTGCTTCAACAACTTTATCAACATCTTCTGATTTACCAGAGCCTTTTGTTGAAAATGAAAGCATGGCAACTTTAGGCTCAATATCAAACAATTTTGCTGTTTCAGCTGATGCTACGGCAATATCAGCAAGTGTTGCTGCATCTGGTTTGATGTTAATGGCACAGTCACCAAAAACGAAACGTTCGTTGTTACGAACCATGACAAAGACACCTGAAACTGATTTGACACCTGGTTTTGTTTTGATAATTTGGAGGGCTGGACGAACTGTATCAGCAGTTGAGTGAACAGCACCTGAAACCATTCCGTCAGCGATACCAGTGTAAACAAGCATGGTTCCGAAATAGTTAGGGTCGCGCAACATTTTGCGTGCTTGTTCTTCTGTTGCTTTGCCGTTACGACGTTCAACAAATTTAGCAACTAATTCTTCAAAACGATCACAATTATCTGGGTCATTGATTTGGAAACCTTCAACATTAAGTCCACGCGCAGTCAAAGCAGCACGAACTTCAAAAACATTACCAATCAAAATTGGTGAAAGCAAACCTTCTGCATAAAGACGTGCGGCAGCTCCCAAAATACGTGTTTCTGTTCCTTCTGGGAAAACAATTTTAAGGCCTTTTCCGCCAACTTTAGCTTTTAGAGATTCAAACAAGTCCATTTATAAATTCCTTCTTTTCTATTTGTTCATGTTCTCCTTTAGTATATCATATTTTGAAAAAAAAGTAAGCATTGCCATTTCCTAAGCATCAGCTTTTTGAGCAATTTTAAAAATGGAAATAAAGCGTTTCAAAAATGAAAATATAAAATAATTCAGAGAAAGGAAGACGCGGTTGGCTTATTTTATGATAAAATAGTAAGTGAAAATTTTTCTAATACCATTTAACTTCTAAAAAGCATAGAAGTTAAAGTTTGCGTTTCACGCAAACCGCTTCTTGCGCGAGCGCAAGGCAGTATAGCTACGGTTAATCTAATAAAACTCCTTTCAGTATTTTTAAAGATTAACTAGCATAAGCTATGCTTTACAAAGAATCGGAGAACATTTTGAACAAACCTATTATCATTGGTGTTACTGGTGGGTCTGCAAGTGGAAAAACTAGTGTGTCGCACGCTATTTTAGAGAGCTTTACAGACGAAAACATCGGAATGATTGAGCATGACAGTTATTATAAAGATCAATCCAATTTGACTTTTGAAGAACGCACAAAAACAAATTATGATCACCCCTTTGCATTTGATACCGATTTTCTCATTTCGCAACTCAAAGAACTGCGGGAAGGCAACGCGATTGACGTTCCAATTTACGATTATTCAAATCACACCCGCTCAGACAAAACCTACCGTCAAGAACCAGTTGATGTTTTGATTGTCGAAGGCATTTTGGTGCTTGAAGATGAACGCTTACGCGACTTGATGGACATCAAAATTTTCGTGGATACAGATGATGATGTCCGTATTATCCGACGTATCAGACGTGATATTGAAGAACGTGGACGGACACTTGATTCAGTCATCAGCCAATATTTAACTGCCGTAAAACCCATGTATCATCAATTCATCGAACCTACAAAACGTTATGCCGATGTTATTATTCCAGAAGGTGTTTCAAATACGGTTGGGATTGATATTATCACAACCAAGGTAGCAAGTATTTTGCAAGATAACGGCACCATTTAAAATAATAAAAAATAGAACGCTTGTTCTATTTTTTTATTTTAGGAGTTATTATGAAAACGTGTCGAATCTGTATCGACCGTAAAAGTTTCTTTAGCTTTTGGCTAAATTCATTATAAAGCCACAAACTTAAAAAAAACTAAATTGATTTTTTTATTATTTACTCATAAATTTATCAGCATTTACTACAAAACGTGAATGAAGTCCCTTGCCAAGAAGCTGCTCGCCCTGTCTTGCCTCGATTTCAAAGTCCACTCGTCGTCTGTCAGTACTGACAACACGCGCGAATGCCTCTACTTCTGCCCCGATGTGACTTGCCAGCTCATGACTGGTTGAGATTTGCGTTCCTACACTGGTTTCGCCTTCCTCCAAAAATTCTTGGATGGCAAGTGAAGCTGCTTTTTCCATTAGCGCAATCATAATTGGCGTTGCCAAAACATCCAAATCGCCGCTGCCAACGCTTTTAGCAGTTTGACTTTGAGAAACGACAAGACTGGCACGACCTGTGGCACCTATTTTTACCTGACGCATTTTTATACCTTCTTTTGATATGATAGCTTTATCATATTCTTTTTTGTCCTGAAGGTCAACAATAAAAAAGCCCTCTTATAGCAGGGCTTTTAGTCTATTTTATGTCCCCTCCCAGATTCGAACTGGGGACAAGAACTTAGGAGGTTCTCGTTATATCCGACTTAACTAAGGGAACAAAATCAGCACTGTCAGTGCTGACAAATCATATTTTCAAAAGTCATTAGGCTTTATCTGCAGCGAAAACAATTCCTGCATCTTGACGCATCAAATAACTGGTTTGAGCAACTTCTTTTGCGGTCTCAAGGAGGTCTTCGTAAAGATATTTTGATGACTGAGTCTCGCGTGTCTCAAAGATTTCTGCAAAATGCACTGCTTCATCGTATAAACTATGTTTAGCTGCAGAAATTTTGATGTTTTCTGTCCCGCCGTCATTTTTGACAAACTTAGCAGATTTGATTGCATTAACGCTGTCCAAAATCAAAGTGCCCTCAGTCGTATAAATTTCGCAAGGCAAGTAGCTGTTAAGATTTCCTGCACACTTGAGCGCCACTTTATAGTCACCATAATCAAGACTTCCAACACCTGACAAGTCAACGCCACTTGGCAAAACGACCGCGTCATATTTGGCAGATTTAGGTGCTCCAAACCAATAAATAGCTGCATACAACAAATAAACACCCAAGTCAGCCAAGAGACCGCCTGAAAATTTTGCATTAAATTTATTTGGCAATTCGCCTCTTAAAAGTGCTGGCATTTTTGATGAATATTTTGAATAAGTAAAATCTGCACCAACAACGGTTTTATCTGATAAGAAATTGTGGATAACTTCAAATGCTTTTTCGTGAATATTACGTGCTGCCTCAAAGAATAAGACATTCTTTTCTTGCGCAAGCGCGATGATTTCAGCCAGTTGCATTGGATTTGAGAAAGCAGGTTTCTCAACAATGATGTTTTTTCCTGCTAAAATCGCAGCCTTAGCTTGTTCAAAATGGACAGCATTAGGACTGGCAATATAGATAATATCGAGTTCATGTTCAAAAAACTCGTCCAATTCATCATATAGACTCACATGAGAAAAATCTTCAGAAAAAGAGAGTGCACTTTCCAAACGTCGTGAATAAACTGCCTCCAACTTATAACGTTTGGTCATCTGGGCCGCTTCAACAAAAGATGAACTAATCCACCCTGTCCCAATGATTCCTAATTTCAACATTTCTGCTTCCTCTTTCTTATGTTCATTTGATAACTGACTCTAGTATATCAAAAAATATTTTAAAAAGCTTATTGATTGCGTTTCCATCATTTTATTCTTCTGTCAGCTCTTTTTCGCTGAACAAACTCTGGACTTGTCGTCTCGTCTCACCTTCGTTATTTTGGCCAATCATCAGCGTCAAATAATCGCCCGCCAATAGCTCCGTTTGACCATTTGGAATGATGTCTTTTCCCACACGATGAATGGCAACAATCAGACAATCATGCGGCATAACCAATTGTGCAATCCGTTTATTTCCTGCTTTCGAATCAAATTGAACAATGGTTTCAATGACCAACTGTCCCTCTAGCGTTTCTTCAGTATGATTGGACTTATCAGCCAACATATTGGCCAAAAGAGAGTCATAAATCGGTTCTGAATTGAACAAATCTGCCACAACGTATGCCACCAAAGAAACCAAAGCCAAAGGCAACAAGTATGAGAAGGATCCCGTCATCTCAACCAAAAGCAAAATTCCTGTCATTGGTGCGCGAACAATAGCCGTAAATGTTCCTGCCATAGCTAAGATAACAAAATTTGCATACCAACTTTCTGGTAAATTCAAGCCGTTAATCGCAAGTGTGGCAAAGATTGCCCCGATGACCGCTCCTAAAACAAGCAGGGGAAAGAAAATCCCACCTGGAATGCCTGAAACATAGGAAATCATCGAAATAAAGAATTTCCCTAAAAGAACCAGAAGTAAAAAGCCCAGTCCCCAACCAAAAGTTAATTGATTGATTAGGCTATGTCCAGATCCGATGACCAAAGGGAAAACCATAGCCATGATTGCCGTTGCAGCAAATGACAAAACCACACGCCAATAGACATTTGAGATTTTATTCATCCATTTTTGACCAGCCAGCAGAGTCGTATTGTAGAGAGCACCAAACGCTCCTAAAATAAGACCTAAAATAATTAAAAGCCAGTAATCCTGGAGGGCAATTTCGCCTTTGACGACAAAGTGAAAGACGGAGCCTCTTCCGAAAAACAACTGAGACACGGCATCTGATACAATGGCCGACGTCATACAGGTCAATAAAAGCAAGGGTGAAAAGTATTTGAAAACTTCTTCTAAAGTAAACATAACACCCGATAAAGGGGCATTGAATGCTGCTGAAAGCCCTGCTGATGCACCTGATGCCATCAAAATCCGCCGATGACGTTCCGTTTGGGCTAATTTCCCACCTACCATTTGTCCCATTGAAGCGCCAAGTTGGACAGAAGGGCCTTCTCGCCCGAGTGAAAGTCCGCCAAGCATGGCTAATGAACCTGCGACAAATTTTGCAAAGGCAGTCGTGAACCAATTTGCCTTGAATGTGCCTTGGAGTTGGCCTTTAACTTGCGGAATTCCTGAGCCACTTGACATGGGGTATTTTTTCATCATGAAAGTAATGACTCCCGCAATCAAGAGGAGACTCGGAATGAGAATGAGTGCAAGCATTGGCGCATGAAGCACTTGAGCATAAGCAAAACGGCCAAAGGCCTCAGCTTTCTCCAAAACCAGTCGATAAAGACTGGCTAAAAGTCCTGCTGTCAAACCAACTAGCACACTTAAACCAATCAGATACAAATTTTTTTTGGGAGATGTCTCAAGGTCCTTTAGTTTCATTTTTTTCCTATCCGAATGTTTGATGTTGCCTTCGCTTTTTGAGCAAAGTGAGTCGCGACAGCACCACCACCATGCAATTTATATTCTACGCTGGTAAAACCAGCTTCTTCAAACAATTTTTTTAATTTTTTAGCATCTGGAAAATCCTTTGCGGATTGTTGTAACCATTGATATTCTTCAAAAGACTTGGCAAAAACTTTACCAAATAAGGGCATCATTTTTTCAAAATAAAACTCAAATGCCTGTTTATAGACTGGAAATGTCGGGTGCGACGTGTCAATACAGACCGCTTTTCCACCTTTTTTCAGTACCCTTTGCATTTCTTTGAGTACCGTCAAATAATCTGGCGTGTTCCGCAGACCATAGCCAATCGTTACCACATCAAAGCTTTCGTCAGCAAAAGGCAAGCTCATGGCATTTCCTTGAATGAGCGTAATGTTTTTGTCAGCTCTGAGCGTAATGTTTTTGTCAGCTCTGAGCGCAACTTTTTCTCTGGCAATTTCTAGCATATTTTCAGAAAAATCAAGACCTGTTACATCCCCATTTTTACCGACTGCATTTGCACTATCAAGTGTCCAATCGCCTGTTCCACAGCACAAATCAAGAACTTTTTGTCCAGGCTTAAGTGCCATTTTTTTCATGGTTTGTGCTCGCCATAAATCATGTTGTTTAAAACTGATGATGGCATTCATGCGGTCATAGTCTTTTGAGATGTGATTAAATATTTCTTGTACTTTTTCTTCTTTTACTTCTACCATAAGTTTTATTATATCAAAAAATAAGGCCAAGAATGACTTTAACTTAACAAAAAATGCCCACAAATAAAATCCACCAACTACTTTCAAATAAAACCTCATCAACAGTACAAAAAAACTGGGTTTCCCCAGAATTTTTTACTCATTTGATAAGTCTTCGCCGTTTGTTTCAATCACTTGTTTGTACCAAGCAAATGATTTTTTCGGTCTTCTTTCTAAAGTTCCGTTGCCTTCATCATCTCGGTCAACATAGATAAATCCGTAACGTTTGGACATCTCGCCTGTACTTGCTGACACAAGGTCAATACAGCCCCATGAGGTATAGCCCAATAGTTCAACGCCGTCAATTTCGACTGCTGCTTTCATGGCTTCAATGTGCGCAGCCATATAAGCAATGCGGTAATCATCAGCCACAAAGCCATCCGCATCAGGTTTATCGACTGCACCCAAGCCATTTTCAACAACAAAAAGTGGTTTTTGATAGCGGTCATAAGCCGTATTCATAGTAATTCGAAGGCCTTCTGGATCGATTTGCCAGCCCCATTCGCTTGATTTGAGGTAAGGATTTTTAGCAGATTCAAAGATGTTTCCGCCTGCTTGCTCCGCTCCTTCTTGCACACGCGCCACTCGGCTCGAATAGTAACTGAAGGAAATGAAATCGACCGTATGTTGACGTAAAAGTTCCAAGTCGCCCTCTAAAATTGGTAATTTAATGCCTTTACGTTCCAATTCTTTAAGCTTGTAAGCTGGGTAGTAGCCTCTAGATTGTACATCAATGAAAAAGAGATTTTCACGATTCAACCGTTGCGCTTCAAGCACATTTTCAGGATTACAGTCGTAAGGATAATAATCGCCAGCCGCAAGCATACAACCAATTTGATTATCTGGGTCAATTTCATGAGCAATCTTCGTTGCAAGTGCCGAAGCTAACAACTCATGGTGAGCCGCCTGATAGAGCACTTCTTCTTGGTTTTCACCTTCTTCAAAGACAATACCAGCTCCCATAAATGGTGCATGCAGCAGCATGTTGATTTCATTGAAAGTCAACCAATATTTGACCAGACCTTTGTAGCGTGTAAAAATCGTACGTGCCAACCGCTCATAAAAATCAATCATTTTTCGGTTACGCCAGCCACCGTAGTCTTTAATCAAATGAATAGGACAATCAAAATGCGTGATGGTCACTAAAGGTTCAATTCCCAAACGTTTGCATTCTTTGAAGATGTCTTCGTAAAAGGCAAGGCCCTCTTCATTTGGCACAGCATCATCGCCATTCGGGAAAATACGTGTCCAAGCAAGTGACATGCGGTAAGTTTTAAAGCCCATTTCAGCGAATAAGGCCAAATCTTCTTTCCAGTGATGATACATGTCAATCGCTTCTTTAGCAGGATAAAAATGGTGGTCATCAAAGTCTAAATGTTTCATTTGTCCCGTAATAATCGGGAAACGGTCTTTTCCATGTGGCACCAAGTCAACGTTAGCAAGGCCACGTCCACCCAAGTTGTATCCACCTTCGCATTGGTTAGCAGCGGTTGCTCCGCCCCAAAGAAAATCTTTTTTAAATGGCATAGAATCCTCCAATTTTTTTATTCTATTCTCATTCTAACATTTTTTTGTGAAAAATAAAACGTTTTCATTTAATGAGAAAAAAATAAGAAAAACCAACTCAATGATGATGCTGTGAGTTGATTTCATTTTTTAATGCTTTGGTTGGTTCTTCCCAATTACGTTTAATGGTAAAATGATCTGGCACTAAGTCATAGCCTGGTTGGCAGAAGGGATGACAGCGTAAAATCCGAAAAGTCCCCATGATTACTCCTTTTCCTGCCCCATGTTTTTGAACAGCTTGAAGCATATAGTTGGAACACGTCGGATAATAACGGCAAGCGGGTGGTGTGAGTGGTGAAATAAAGCGTTGATAAAATCGCACAAGGGCGATAAATATTTTTTTCATGCTTATATTTTACCCTATTTCTGAAAGATTATCCTGCTCAAGCGCTTCTAAAATATCAGCAACTGCCAAATCAACGGTCAAATGATAACGATCATAAAGTTCAGAAACAGGCACTTCGTCATTGAATTCTTTTTCAGCCCCGAAATTCAAGACTTTGACTGGACATCTTCCAAGAAAACCAGCGATTTTTTGACCAAATCCACCGTCAAGAACACCGTCTTCAAAACTGACAATCAGCTCATGATTTTCTGTCAGTGCTGACAAAAATGAAGTATCCAGTTGACTGACAAAAAGCGGATTGACCAAAGTTGCATCAATGCCTTTTGTTGCAAGGGCTGCGACCACCTTTTCAGCATGACGATACATGCCACCAAGACCTAGAACGGCGACGCGCTCGCCTGCTTTCATCAGTTGATAGGCCGGCTGACTAAAGTCTGTCAGTACTGACGGACGGCTTTCAACGCCATGTTCAGGAAGATTAATAACCACTGGATGTTCGTGTTGGCTGATTGCCCAATCGAGAATGCTGAGGAGTTCCTCTTTGCTGGTTGGCGCAAGATAAATCAGATTTGGAATATTCGAGAGCCAGCCTCGTGCGAAACCGCCCTGATGCGTTTTGTCGCTGCCATTAATGACATCGCCTTTGATAAAGACAATGGCTGGTTCTTCATTGATGGCAAGGTCATGAATAAATTGATCCAGCGCCCGTTGTGCAAATGTCGAATTATGGAAAATGAAACTTCTTGCACCGTAAAGCGCGGCAGCTCCGCCAAATGTGATTGTAAACTGTTCTGCAATACCTGCGTCCCAATAATTTTCAGGATAGCGATCCGCAAACTTTTTGAGATTGTAAGCCATTGGAATCCCTGCATTGATGGCCAAAATTGGTTGCCCTTCTTGCATTTTCTGATCCATGTAGTCCATCAAAAGATCAACATAAGTTTCAGAAGACGGCCTTGACAAACTCATCCCAGTTTCCAAATCAAATGGAACATGCCAGTGCCAATGTTCTTTGTCATTCTCAGCAGGTGCATAACCTAACCCTTTAATCGTATGAATATGCAACAAAATTGGATGATCAATGTCTTTGACTTCTTCAAACAAACGTATCAATTCATTGATGTCATTTCCTTTTTCCAGATAACGATAATCCAGTCCAAAAGCTTTGAAGACGTTGTTTTCAAGTTGCCCTTGACTTTCTCTTAACTGTTCCAAATGCGTGTAAAGTCCACCATGATTTTCAGCAATCGACATTTGATTATCATTTAAAATGATGATCAGATTGCCGTCAAATTGTCCTGCATTGTTTAGGGCTTCCAATGCTAAACCGCCTGAAAATGAACCATCGCCGAGAATAGCAATGATATTTTCACTGCCCCCAGTCAAATCACGCGCTTTGGCAAAGCCTAGAGCGTTAGCTACTGAGGTTGACGTGTGTCCAACCGTGAAAAAGTCGTGTTCACTTTCCTCTTGACTCGAATAAGGCGTGATGTCATGGAAATGTCCTTCTGTAAAGCCGATTTTACGCCCAGTCAACAGCTTATGAGGATAGGTTTGGTGACTCACGTCCCAAATCAATTTATCAACGGGTGAATTAAAAACCTTATGCAAAGCAATAGTCATTTCGGTAACGCCAAGATTTGGGCCAACGTGTCCCCCTACTTGACTGACTTTATTGAGCAAAGCCTCGCGAATTTCTTTCGCAAGCATTTGAAGTTCTTCTGCTGTGCACGCTTTGACATCTGCTGGTGAATTAACATGATCTAATATTGACATTTTCTCTCCTTTGGCCTCCGCAAACCCTCAAGGCAAAACGTTTTATAAGAGCGATTTTACCACTTTTTTCTTAAAAATAAAATAAAAATATCAAAAAAGATGAGGGCTTTAAGCACTCATCTTACAACTTATAATTTTTGAAAAATACGTGCTTGAATTGCACCAGCGTTTTCCAATTTTAACTTGATGATAAATTTGGTTCCTTTCGGCTGATTGTCCTCAACCGTAATTTTACCGTTATAAGCATCTACAATTTGTTTGGCAAGCGACAGGCCTAAGCCGAGTCCACCTTTTTGGCGTGTTCTCGCTTTATCAACCCGATAAAAACGATCAAAAATGCGTTTCTTGTCTTCATCAGAAATGCCTTCGCCATTGTCCGCAACAGTAATGTTCAAAAAGCCCCCAACCTTCGCCACGTCAATGGTAAGTGCACCATCGTCATTAGTGTATTTCATTGCATTATCAAATATAATCGTCATCAGTTGTTTGACCAAAGACTGATCCAAATTGACTTTTCCGTCAACTTTGACAGTCCCTACAAACTCTTTTTCCGCATCTTCAGCCAGCATGCCATAATTTGAAAAGATACTTTCAAAAAATTCGGCTGATGTCTCTTGTGGCTCAATTTTGATGCTTGAATCTCTTCTTGCCAAATTGAGCAAGTTAGTCGTCAAAAGACGCATATTCCGCACTTCTGACAGACTTTCGGAGATGTTTTCTGATTCATCAATGATGGTAGCCGTTGGATTTTGGAAAAGCAATTCCAAACGATTTTGTAAAATGGCAAGTGGCGTTCTCAATTCATGCGATGCATTTTCGACAAATTCTTTTTGCTTTTCGTATGCCAACATGATTGGTTGCAAGGTCCAGTTTGCCAGATACAGACTGATCAAGATTGAAATGAGCCAGAAAATCGTCATGGTTGTGATGACAATCAAGGTGTTCCGTTGCAAAGACTCACGTAGCTGATCCACATTGGTAAAAATTTGAATGTAGCCTGTCAGCCCTGACTGCGTGACCCATTCTTGTGTCAGATAACGATAGTTCAAATTAGCGCCATATGGGTTATGAACAGAAACTGAACGAATGGTCCCCACGTATTTTTTATTAAAAGTCGCTGCTTTTTCCAAATTATATGTGGTCGATTGTTCATCAGAACTTGTTGATGACGTGCCATTTACAGCAGTGCTTGAGCCCAAAGTCATGAGCTTGCCATTGGCATCATAAAATAAAACACTGTTGGTTGGCCCATAGTCGCCACCGACCGGACTATTTGTCCCATCTGAATTTTTCTGATGGATGACAAGGCTAGACAAAAAATCAGGATTTTGTGATAAATCTTGTAAGTTTTGGTCTGTTCCTTTATACAAGCCACTTCGCATGACTTGAATGATAATCAAAGTCAACGCCACAAAAATCACTGTAAAAGCTAGAAAAAAATGAAGGAAATTTTTCCCATCATTTTTAACAATTGCAGAAGACTTTATTTTGTTAACAATTTTATTCATCTGCTTTCCTCAATTCTTCTGTCAGTGCTGACAGCTTTTGTTTTTAACGTAAAATATAACCAACATTTCTCAAAGTTGACAGATTTTCAGTAAATTCGGTGTCTTTCAATTTCTTACGAATCTTACTCATATAGACTTCGACAACCGTAACTGTCGTATCGCTGTCATATCCCCAAATCCGGTCAAAAATTTGTTCCTTTGGCAAAATCACATTGCGATTTTGCATCAGATAAACAACCAAATCGAATTCTTTACCAATCAATTCAACCGGTGTTTCACCAACAAAGGCTGATTTGTTTGATAAAACCAAACGAACGCCACCATAAGAAAGTCCAGCAGAATCTTCAAGTTTTCCGCTCCGTTTGAGGAGGGCTTGAATACGTGCTTTCAATTCGTCAAGATAAAATGGTTTCGTCAAATAATCATCGGCTCCAATATCAAAACCGTGCATTTTATCATCGATTGATTCTTTAGCAGTCATAATCAAAACAGGCGTATCAATGTTTTGCTCACGCAATTCTTTCAATACTTCAAATCCATTTTTTTCTGGCAACATCAAATCAAGCAAAATTAAGTCATAAATCCCCAATTCAGCCTCGTACAGTCCTTCTTCACCGTCGAAACATTGCTTAACTTCAGCAAATGATTTCAAAAAATCATAAACGGATTTTGACAGAGAAAGGTCATCTTCCACCAATAAAATTTTAATCATTGTTTCCATCCTTCTTCACTTTGCAGAATTTCATGATGCCACTTGAAACTCTGTTCCTTCCCTTTTATTTTACACTATTATCTCGCTTTTTTCTTGTTCAAGCCTTAACTTTCCCTAAAATAAAACTGAAATTTTAAATTTGTTTCATTTTTAAGCTCCATCCAAAGAAAAAAGCCAGATTTATCTGGCTTTTGTTGATTCTCGTAAAATTAATTCAAATGGAATGACTGTTTTTTCATGATAGACCGTTTCGCTGTTCATCATGTCCATGAATTTTTCGACTGAAGCTTCCCCAAGTCGGCCAACGTTGATGTCAAATGTGGTTAAGAAAGGGTGCGTCACCGTACTAAAAATCGAATTATTAAAGGTAATCAAAGAAATATCATCTGGAACATTATAGCCAAGGCCATTCAACCGCTCCAAAACTTTGAGCGACAAAACATCATCCATGACCACAAGTGCCGTTTCTTTGGCAATTGAAAAACTACGATCAAACTTAATCAAACTTTTAGTTAGTCCGACTTGATTCATCCCCTCACAAAACCCTTGATAACGTTCTGTAAAGACTTCTCCTGCCGTTGTATCTGTCACAAAACCGATGTTGCGATGTCCCAAATTGATCAGGTGGCGAACGGCTTCAAGTCCTAGCAATTTATTGTCGTTGTCCACATGCGTGATTTGATTTTGCAACTCAGAAGGCGTGCCCACCAAAACAAAAGGAATGCTATTTCCAAGTAAATACTCACGGACACTGTCCGTTTGTCCCGCATATAAGACGATAAAACCATCCACGCGCCGCTCAGAATATAAGAGGCGAACCTGCTTTTTCAAATCA
Organism: Lactococcus sp. dk101; assembly: GCF_009601055.1. Lineage (GTDB taxonomy): Bacteria > Bacillota > Bacilli > Lactobacillales > Streptococcaceae > Lactococcus. The sequence goes on along the minus strand of NZ_WITI01000002.1, from coordinate 190,564 downwards.
ACCTGCGTGTGTCCAGTCGCAATAGCGATTGAAACATTGGATTTTCGGGCAGCTTCATTGATTGAGGTCAATATTTTCATGTAAAAGGGTTGACTTGATTTATCATCAACAGGCGGAAAAACAACCCCAATCGTATTGGTCTTTCCAGATGCAAGGATTTGTGCTGCGGCATTTCTAGTATAACCGAGATCTGCCATTGCTTTACGCACTTTCGTTTTCGTTTTATCACTGATTTCATTGCTATCACGAATAACGCGACTAACAGTCGATGCGTTAACTCCAGCTTTTTTTGCTACATCTTTAATTGTTACTGCCATTTTTATACCTGCTTGATTAGATTTCGATGTCGTTTGAAACCCTTTTTCCTAATGGAAAAATAAATCCAGCAACTCCTTTCTTTTTTATAAAATACATTATTTCTATTTTGCTAAAAATAGTTTAAAAAGTCAATTTATATTCTCTTTATTCTTTTATTTCAGTTTGATAACGGTCTGCCAACATCAACTTTTCGCCGTAAACTTCAACTTCCAGTGCTTTTCCTTTAAGCAATTCAATGGTTAATTGATCACTGACACTGATTTTAAGCAGACTTCCACGATAATTGATGTGGAAAGCATAACCAGTCCAAGCCTTTGGCAAGAATGGTGCAAAACTCAACTGACCATTCCAAGTTTTCATTTGTGCGAAACCTTGAACAATAGCAAGCCATGAGCCTGTCATTGAAGTAATGTGCAAACCATCTTGCGTATCGTTGTTGTAATTATCCAAATCAAGACGGGCTGTTCTTTCATACATTTCAACCGCTTTTTCGTCCATGCCCAATTCAGCCGCTAAAATCGAATGAATAGAAGGAGACAATGAGCTTTCATGAACAGTTAATGGTTCATAAAAATCGAAATTCCGACGTTTTTCCTCAAGACTATAGTGATCACCAAAGAAATAAATCCCTTGCAGAACATCCGCTTGTTTGATATATGGACTTCGCAAAACACGATCCCAAGACCAGTTTTGATTTAATGGAAGATTGCTTGGGTCAAGCTCCGCAACAGGTGTCAAATCTTTATCAAGATAACCATCATGTTGGACGAAAATACCTAATTCTTTATCTTCTGGGAAATACATTTTTTCAACAATATCAGCCCAATGCGCTAATTCTTCAGCTGAAACCTTCAAATCTGGACGTGGGAATTTTGTAAGATTTTCAGCAGTATATTTCAATACCCAAGTGGCAAGTGTGTTGGTGTACCAGTTGTTATTGATGTTATTTTCATACTCATTTGGTCCTGTCACACCATGAATCATGTATTGATTGCGTCGTTGACTAAAATGCACACGATCTGCCCAGAAACGAGCGATTTCAACCAAGACATCTAAACCTTCATGCGCCATGTACTTGTCGTCACCCGTATAATTGGTATAGTTATAAATGGCATAAGCAATGGCACCATTACGGTGAATTTCCTCAAAAGTGATTTCCCATTCATTGTGACACTCAACCCCAGTAAATGTAACCATTGGGTACAAAGCACCAGCAAGTCCCTGTTGACGCGCATTGTGTTGCGCCTGTGGCAACTGATTATGACGATATTTCAAGAGATTTTTTGTGACAGAAGTATCGGCGAGTGCAAGATACAAAGGAACGGCATATGCTTCAGTATCCCAATAAGTAGCCCCCCCATATTTTTCACCAGTAAATCCTTTTGGACCAATATTCAAGCGTTCGTCTTCACCATAATAAGTTGAGAAAAGTTGGAAAAGATTAAAACGTATGCCTTGTTGTGCTTCGTCAGAACCGTCAATTTGAACATCTGCCAACTCCCAACGTGCTGCCCAAGCTTCTGTTTGTGCATCAAACAATTCTTGATAGCTTACTTCTGACAAAGAATCTGACAAGGCAACGGCTGCGTCTGTCATTGCTGACAAGGAGTCATAATCACGGCTGGTCAAGACCAAAACTCGTTTTTCAAGCGTCAAAGTTTCACTAAATGGCAAAATTTCTTCCAAAGTATCAACAACGGCACCATTTTCAAAAACTTGCCCCGTCAAATCAAAATCGCCTTTAAATTCTTGCCCTGCCAGCAAAGTAAATTGATCAACACCAAATGGATTTGGAACCGTTTGGCTGACCAAATAAGACCCATTTTCAAGTGTCCCATGATCAAAAATTTCCCAGAATTTTTCATCGTAATTTGAATCCTCATTGCGGACGTTTGCATCAACAAAACTCTCGATGCGCACGCTGTGCAATTCGCCATCTACATTTTCAAAAGTAAATTTAAAAACGGCAAGTTCTGGCGTTGCGATAGAGAAAAAACGTTCCGCAGTAACACGCACACCTGCAACAATATAACGATAAGTAAGCACCCCATTGTGCATATCTAAAGCCATTTCGAAGTCAGCAATCGGTGCAGTAGCCAAATCAACTTCTTTTTTGTCAATGTACAAGCGGATTTTTGCAAAATCTAGTGCATTGATGGCTTTACCAAAATACTCTGGATAACCATTTTTCCACCAGCCTACACGAGTCTTGTCAGGATACCAAACCCCTGCAATATAAGTCCCCTGATGATGATCCTTGCTAAAAGTTTCTGAAAAATTACCGCGCATTCCCATGTAACCATTTCCGATTGATGTCAATGATTCTTGAAGTCTGCGATGCTCTATTTCAATCTTATCTGCTGTTATTTTCCAAGGGTCAATCCCCATAATTCGTGTAATTTGTTTCACTCTTTTTCTTCCTTCTCTTATTTTTTTCTAAACACTTGATACTCCCATGCTTGGAGTGTCATTTTAGACGTCGCTTTTCTTTCATAAGTTCCCAAAACTTGTTCATACGAAGCAGCTTCAGCAATTTCCAAATGCGCTTTTTTATGGCCCAAATTGACCATAATCAAAAATTCGTCCCGTTCATAAACAAAAGCCTGTAAATGACGTTCATAATGGAATTTGATACCACCGTCAGAAATTGCCTTTTCGTCATGACGCAAATCAATTAACTGACTGTACAAATCAAGCAATTCAGTCCGACTGGCTACATTGACTTCTGGATAATCAGGATTGACATCCATCCAAGGTTTTCCACTTGAAAAGCCTGCATTTTTTTCAGCCGACCATTGCATTGGCGTTCTTGAATGCTCCCGAGAATTTTTAGTCATTTTTTCGAAAGCTTCTTCATGCGACATTCCTGCCTCAACGTGTTCATGATACTGACGAATCAGTTCCTCAGAACGCATTTGACTGACCTTGCTAAAAGGGAAATTGTGCATGCCAATTTCTTGCCCTTGATAGATAAACGGTGTCCCACGAAGCAACATATAAGCCACGGCCAATGCTTTGGCTGATTCAAGTGAACCATCACCAAAGACATCAATCACGCGTGCTTGGTCATGATTTTCAAGGTACAGTGCATTCCAACCGCGTTCTAACATGTCTTTTTGCCAACGGATCAAGGTCTTTTTCATCCCATACACATAACCATTTCCCTTGTCATCACGCGCATTGTGTTCCAACTCGAAAATCATATTCACGTATCCATTTTCGTCAGTCCAGTCAGGTGCTTGCTTAGATGAAACTCCTGAAGCCTCGCCAACCGTCAATGCTCCGTACTCATCAAAAATGGCTTTCAAATCATGCATATAGGTCTCAATTCCAGACACATTCATAAAGGGTTTCCAAGGACCGTCTCCCTTCCATGATTTTATTTTGAAGTCCCAATTTTCTTTTTGGATATGAGAAATGGCATCTAAACGGAAACCATCAATTCCTAGTTCCAGCCACCAACGCACCATGTTGTAAATTTCTTCGCGGCATTTTGGATTGCGCCAATTCAAATCAGGTTGTTCTTTAGCAAAAACGTGAAAATAAGCCTGTTCCGTTTGTTCATCATAAGTCCATGTAGAACCACCAAAAAACGAAATCCAGTCATTAGGCATTTGTTCAGGCGTGGCATCTGCCCACATGTAATAATCCCGGTACGGATTGTCTTTCGATTTACGACTTTCGATGAACCAAGGATGCTGGTCTGACGTATGATTGACCACCAAATCAGAAATCACTTTCAAGCCAAGTCGATGTGCTTCTTGAATAAAAATCGTAAAATCCTCAAGTGTCCCAAACATCTCATCAATGGCATAATAATCGGCGATGTCATAACCACCATCAACCTGTGGACTCTTATAGATGGGATTAATCCACAAAAAATCAACTCCCAAATCTTTCAAGTATTGCAATTTTTCAATCATGCCTTGAATGTCTCCAATGCCATCTGCATTGGAATCATAGAATGATTTTGGATAAATCTGATAGCCAACGGCTTTATGGAACCAGTTTTTAGTATCTTTCATTTTCAGTGCCTTGTCTGATGAGCAGACAACTCCTTCTTTTTCATTTCTGTCAGTACTGACAGCATTTATTTTTTCAAGATGACGGTGCTGTAAGCAGGCATGACCAATTCGTCATTGCTCAAACTTACTTTTGCACCCGAAACAACTAAACTATCTGCCAATTTTTTACCGACCGTTCCCTTTGGAATTTTAAACGTTGCCGTTTGATTGGATGAAAAATTATTGATAATGGTCAAATCCTTGCCATAATTCACAACGGACAAATCAGTGTTGCTTTCATCAACAGCAGAAATTCTACTCGAGGCAATTTGCGGATATTTAGCTTTCAATCGCAAAATTTTCTTATACCAATTCAGCAAGGACTGCGGATTACTCTCTTGCGTAGCAACCGAACCTCCGTCAGTGCTGACCGTTTCCGTACTTCCTACGGGTGCTGCTGGCGAATCTTGACCTGTTGTATTCCATTGCATCGGCAGGCGTTTATTTTGGTCAATACCATTTCCTGTCATACCTAATTCTTCACCATAATAAATAAAGGGATTTCCAGGCAACAAGAGATACGCACTGGCAGCCATTTTCTGACTGGCCAAAGTTTGAAAATACTGAGACGAACGATCCGTGTCATGATTGCTTAAGAAAGGCGCATCAATTGCTGTCGGATTATCTTTATGAATTTCACTGTCCCAATCTGTCACTTGTTGTTCAAAAAGGTTCCCTTGGCCATACATGACAGCACCATTGAGTGTGCTTGAATTCATGTTCAAAGCCATTGGAAAATTAAACAAGGAATCAATTTTAGAGGCATAAATCGGGGCAATATCCATTGATGAAGAAAAGACTTCGCCAACTACATAGGCATTTTCATCCTGTGATTTGATGGTTTGAACTAACCATTTAGTAAAGGCAGTCGTCTTCTCGTCATCATTTTGGAAATAATAATAAACCGCATCTAAACGAAAACCTGAAACACCTTTGTCCAACCAAAATTTTGTAATGGCCGCCAATTCTTTTTTTACATCAGGATTAGCTAAATTCAAATCAGGCATATCCTTATCAAATTCCGACTCATAATATTTACCGTTACTTGCAAGTGTATAACCTTGTTTAGCCGTATCTGACCAGTTGTAATAGGCCATATATTTTTTGACACCAGCCAACGCTTTTTTAAACCAAGGGTGCTGACTCGACGTGTCATTAAAGGGCAAATCCAAGATAACCGCAATGCCACGCTTTTTAGCTTCCTTAATCAAGCGTTCAAAATCCGCCATGGTTCCCATTTTAGGATTGATTTCCTCATAATTGGTCACATCATAGCCATGATAACTGGGACTTGCAAAAATTGGAGTCATCCACAAGCCATTGACCTTCAAATCCGTCGTAGAATTTTTATTTCCTGTATTCAAATAATCCAGATGATCAGTCACACCATTCAAATCCCCTTCACCATCGTGATTGGAATCCGCAAATGAGCCTGTAAAAATTTCATAAAAGTTTCGATAAAGCTCAGGACTAACAGTCTGAGTTTTTTCTATCGAAACATGAGTTGTTTTATTCACATTGCAAGCTGTCAGAGCTGACAAGGCTAGTAATGAGAAGACGGCTAGAATAATTCGTTTATTCTTTTTCTTTTCCATTTTCTTCATCGTAATCAGATTCTAGTTTTTCCCAATAAATCCGATCTTCTTCTGTCAATTTTCTTAAAACACGAGCAGGATTGCCAACGGCAATGACACCGGCAGGAAGTGATTTTGTCACCACTGAACCAGAACCAACAATGGTATCCTCTCCAATGCTGACACCGGGATTGATAATCACCCCAGCACCAAGCCACACCCGATTGCCAATACGAATTGCTTTGCCAAGTTCAAGGCCACGACTTCTCACACGACTATCCAAAGGGTGTGACGCTGTGATAAAATTCACCCGTGGGCCAACCATGACATCATCTCCAATGATAATTTTGGCAACATCCAAGAAAATGCAATCCAGATTTGCATAAAAATTCTCGCCAACTTCAATATTAAATCCGTAATCGACATAGAGTGGCGGATTGATAAAAACATTTTCTCCCGCTTTCCCCAGCAATTCACGTTCCATTTTTACAATCTTCTCTTCTTCAAATCGGGGCAATTTATTGATTTTATCCGCCAATGCGCGCCCTTTTTCTGAAGAAAATTCAGGTTCAATTTTTGAAGCCCGGTACAACTGACCAGAAATCATCCGTTCGTATTCTCTCATTTTTCCTCCAATTCACTTTCTCCTACATTTTCAATATCCAAAAAATTAAAACAAAATCAATCACCAATCCGACCAGCCAAGCCAGCCAAAAGTACCATTTTCTTGTTTTATGATGACAGATTTGACCACCCAAAAAGGCGCCAAATCCACCACCAACGATTGCTAAAAAGAGCAACACTTTTTCAGGAATACGCCACAAATGACGCTTAGCTTTTGATTTATCGACGGCGTAAAAAATGAAACTCACCAGATTATACATCAATAAAAGGACCAATAATATTGCTTTAATACTCATTTATTCAACCTCTAACGCAAATGCTTCCCAAGGTTCCAAGTCCAGATGTAATGATTCAAATGTTCGCGTTCCATTTTGAATGAGCAGCTTCTTGCATACAAATCCAGATGTAAATTGATTCTTCTGATTAGACAAATTCGCAACAATCAGATATTTCTTCCCTTCATATTTACGCAAATATGCGAATACTTCGTCTTCTGATTTGATCAATTCAAAATCACCAGAAACTACCCAGTCATTTGTCTTGCGCAATGAAATCAATTTTTTATAAGTGTAAAAAATTGACGCTTCATCTGCCAATGCTGCTTCAACATTGATATATGCCGCATTTGGATTGACCGCAAGCCACGGCGTCCCTGTCGTAAACCCAGCCTGTTCTGACGCATTCCATTGCATTGGTGTTCGTGCATTATCACGTCCTACTTTGCGGATGGATTGCATGATTTCCTCATCATCTTCGCCTTTTGCCAAGCGTTCACGGCGCATATTCAAAGACTCTACGTCGTTCAATTCCGCAGCAGTTTGAAAAGGATAATTGGTCATGCCAATTTCTTCCCCCTGATAAATATAAGGTGTCCCTTTCATCAAATGCAACAAAATTGCAAATGCTTTGGCTGATTCCACACGATAAGTCGTGTCATTTCCCCAGTTTGAAACAATACGTGGTAAATCATGATTATTCCAGAACAAAGAATTCCAACCATTTTTAAGGCCTTGCCATTTGGCAAATACATCCTTTAATTTCGGAACAGATAAGCCTTCCGATTTCCATTTATCCCCATTTTCAGGATAACTTGAAGTGATATGTTCAAACTGAAAGACCATAGACAACTCGTCTCGTTCAGGAGCGGAATAAAGCGCCGCAATTTCAGGCGTTGCTCCCCAAGTTTCGCCAACGGTCAATAGGTCCTTGCCACCAAAAGTCGCATGATTCATCTCTTGAAGATAGTCATGCAATTTAGGGCCATTCCCTGTGATTTCTTGATCAATTTCTTTACCAATCAAATCAATCACATCCATTCTAAAACCGCCAATGCCTTTGTCAATCCAGTAATTCATCATGTTATAAACTTCTTGATGAACTTTCGGATTTTCCCAATTTAAGTCAGGTTGACGTTTGCTAAACAAATGCAAATAATATTGCCCAGTTGCTTCATCAAGTTGCCATGCTGAGCCAGAGAAAATTGATTCTAAACCATTCGGTTCATCACGCCAAATATAATAATCACGATAGGCATTATCTTTAGACTGACGTGCTTCAACGAACCATTCATGTTCATCAGAAGTGTGGTTAACCACCAAGTCCATGATGATTTTAATGCCACGTTGATTAGCCTCTTTCAAGAGCAAATCCATGTCATCCATTGAACCAAATATCGAGGCAATTGAGCGATAATCAGAAATATCATAGCCATTATCATCCATCGGACTTTTATAAACAGGACTCAGCCAAATCGCACCAATTCCAAGTTCAGATAAGTAATCAAGTTTTGAAATAATCCCTTTCAAATCTCCAACACCATCGCCATTTTCATCCATAAACGAACGTGGATAAATCTGATAAACGACTGTTTTTTGCCACCATTGTAACTTCATGACTTCCTCCAATTTTTTTCTTATTTATAAATAACAAAACCATTGTGTAACACATTTTTACCGTCAACTAAGTTCGAAAGCACCACATCATCCGCTACAAAATAAGCAGGACGTTCGCCAATATTAAAGATGGCTTTGAGCGGTCCTCTTTCAAACTTAACGATACCATTTTCATCATCGACAATCTTCCATTCTAAAGAACTTTCAGACAACACATCTGCATACTCACGACGGAAAGCAACCAATGCTTTGAAAAATTGGAACATGTTTTCGTCTTGATGTTCCTCATCCCAAGGCATGCATTTACGACAATCAGGATCATTTTTTCCGGTCATGGCATATTCATCCCCGTAATAAATACAAGGCACGCCAGGTTGCATGTATGTAAATCCTTCAACCAGTTTCATCAGATTTTTTTTCTCATGTGCTACAGTCAAGATACGCGCCGTATCATGTGAATCCAATACATTGAACATGACCTGATTGGTTTGTTTGCGATAGAGCATCAACTGATTTGAAATATTTGATGCCATCTGATCCAAGTTAATTTTTTTCTTAACCAAACCATCAATAATAGCGTCAGTGTAAGCATAATTCATAACTGCTGAAAATTCAGCGCCAACAAGCCATGGTTGTGCTGAGTGCCAAATCTCGCCTAAGATATAAAAATCATCTTTCGCATTGTCACACACACTTCTAAACTTCTTCCAAAAGGCATGGTCAACTTCGTCAGCAACATCTAAGCGCCAAGCATCAATATCAAATTCTTCAATCCAGTATGCTGCAATTTTCAAGAGATAATCTTGTACATCTTTATCCGAAGTATTTAACTTCGGCATGTGAGGTGTAAAGGCAAATGTATCGTAAGTAGCATCTCCAGCCCACTCGAAATCAGCATTCGGTGTGTATTTTGCTGGCCATTCATTGACATGGAACCAATTGGCATATTTAGACTGCTGTTGATTTTTAAGCACATCTTGCCATTGGTCTGACATGTCACCAATATGATTAAAAACAGCATCCAGCATTACTTTAATGCCACGTTCATGTGCAGCATCAACAAGCTTTTTAAAGAGTTCCTTATCCCCAAACTCAGGGTCAATTTCGAAGTAATCTTCAGTATCATATTTATGATTAGAAAATGCTTTAAAGACTGGAGTAAAATAAATCCCGTTAACACCCAGGTCCGTCAAATGATCTAAATGATCCAAAACGCCTTGCAAATCTCCACCATAAAAGTCTTGTCTTTCTGGACTTTCTGTTGGGTCCCATGTTTTAACACCTTCGCGATTCAAAGAGGCATCGCCATTGGCAAAACGCTCTGGGAAAATTTGATACCAAACGGTATCTTTTACCCAAGCAGGTGCTTTAAATCGGTCAACCTCATGGAAATAAGGCAAACGGAAGGCACCGTATTTTGTTGTTACTAATTCTTCTTTATATGGAAAAACACCGAGGTCGCAATAAACGACTTTTTCTCCATCTTTTCCTGTCACAACGAAAAGATAATCCATCCGTTTCGTTGGCACAGTTACTTCAGTTTCAAAAAAATCACAGTCAATAGTAGAAACAGAAAGTTTCATTTCGATGGATTGACTCTCCCAAGTCCCATTTTCATTCCAGTTATATGGATCACCATAAAATAATCTAGCGCTCTCAATATCATTTTTTTCTGTTCTTAGACGAACATGCATGAGTTCTTTAGTATATAGATATGCAAATTCCGATTCTGGACGATGATAGATAGCTGCCTTGTTCATTGTTAATAATCTCCTTAACGATTAAATTAATATAGCACAGAAGTATGGCTAATAGAGATTTTAACATAAGCGACAAAAAAACGCAAACGGTTGCGACAGAATTCGAATTTAAGCTACATATCTATTACATAATCCTATCTTAAAATCTATAAAATACGATAAAATAGCCTTTTGTAAACGTAACCAAATTGTAATACAAATTCGCTTGACAAAACGCACGCGTTTGCGTAAAATAAAAAGTGTAAAAATTAAAACCGTTTTCATTAGGAGGAAACAAAATGAAATCATGGAAAAAAGTTGCACTCGGCGGAGCATCAGTTCTCGCAATCGCAACACTTGCTGCTTGTGGAAGTTCTTCAAGTTCTAGTTCAAGCAAATCAACTTCAACCTCTTCAAGTTCAACAAGTCCTAAAGACATCAAAGGGGACATTACACTTTGGGTTGATACAACACAAGTTCCAATGTACAAACCAGTTGTTGCTGCTTTCGAAAAGGAATATCCTAACGTTAAAGTAACACTCACTCAATCACCTACTGGATCATCAAATGCCAAAACAGACGTTGGTAAAGACCCATCTAAAGCAGCCGATGTATTTGAACTTCCTAATGACCAATTAGGACAAATGGCTACAAACGGTTGGATTAATCCACTCTCTCCTACTCAAGCAGATCTTGTAAAATCACAAGACGTTGATATTGCGGTTCAAGGTGTAACTGCAAAAGACAGTTCTGGAAACAAGAACCTTTACGGTTACCCATTTGCTGTTCAAGCAAAGATTATGTACTATAATAAATCTAAATTGACTGCCGATGACATCAAAGACTGGTCAACATTGACAAGCAAAGGTACCGTTGCAACAACTATCACTGATACTAACAACGGTGCACAATACACAATGGTTCCAATGTTTATCTCAAATGGTGTCAAACTCTTTGGTTCTGATGGATTAGATTTAAACGGTTCTACATTTAATACAGATGCGGGCAAGAATGTCATGAAATGGATTGCAGCTCAAAAGAACAATAAAGGTGTTCTTGATGCCTCTACTGCTGCTATCTCTGACCTCCAATCTGGTAAAGCAGATGCTTACCTTGACGGCCCTTGGGATTCAGAAGCAATCCAAAAAGCACTTGGTTCTAACTACGCTGTAGCAACTTATCCAACTGCTGACTTCGGTGATGGTACAAAACAAATGCAGTCATTTGTAGGTATCGAATCATTTGCGGTTAACTCACAAAGTAAATCTCAACAAGCAGCTGCTGCACTTGCTGAATGGATGACAAGCAAAGATACACAGTTGACTGTTTGGAATAAACAAGGTCAAATTCCTGTAAACAAAGATGCGCAAAAAGATTCTTCAATTACAAATTCTGATCTCGCTCAAACAGTTATCAAACAAGCCAACTTCTCTACTTTGATGCCAGGACTTCCTGAAATGGCAAACATGTGGAACCTGTCTGGCCCATTGATTGTCGGAGCTTACAACGGTACAATTACTCCTTCAGAATATGCTACAAAACTCGCAGCATTCAATACTAATATTGCAAAGAGTGCTAACTAATTCTAATTCAAACAAGTGGTTGGTCATTTCGTTCAACCACTTGTTTTATATTTTGAAAGAAGGAAATTATGACACATAAATTCACACCAAAGCCTAAAGTTACCTTCAGAGAAGTGTGGAAAGAAGGGGATATCTTTACAAAACTATCTTTCTTTTTCATGGGGCTTGCACAATTAAAAAATAAACAATGGCTAAAAGGTATTATTTTTCTTTTAACAGAAATTGTTTTCGTATCCTGGCTTGTTATTAACGGAATCAATACTATTTACTTATTAGGAAGCCTTGGCGAAGTCAAAAAAGGTGGCTTACATTTTGATGCCTCACAAGGCGTTTACGAGCGAACTGCCGCAGATAATTCAATGCTTATCCTTCTCTTCGGAATTTTAGCCTTGATCGTTGTCGTCGTTGTTGCTTACCTTTATTATGTCAACCTAAAATCTGTTAGACATCTTTATGTTTTAAATAAAGAAGACAAGCATATTCCTACTACAATGGAAGATTTAGCAAGTTTATTAAATGAAAGATTCCATACCACTTTAATGTTTATTCCATTGGCTGGAGTTCTTCTTTTCACTATTTTACCTATTTTGTACATGGTTTCTCTTGCCTTTACAAACTATGACAATAGCCATCAATGGCCAGCATTTGGTTTCTCTTGGGTAGGATTAACAAACTTCGGAAATATTCTAACAGGTCAAGCTTCTGGAACATTCTTCCCTGTTCTTGCATGGACACTCGTATGGGCCGTTGCTGCAACAGCAACTACCTTCTTCTTTGGTGTTCTTCTTGCAATGCTGATTGAATCAAAGGGGATTAAGTTCAAAGCTTTCTGGAGAACGGTTTTCGTTACCGTTTTCGCCGTTCCGCAATTTGTTTCATTATTGATGATGCATCAATTCTTAGATAAATCTGGACCGCTGAATACATTTTTCCAAAATATTGGATGGACAAAGACATTTTTCCCATTTTTAACAGATCCAACTTGGGCACGTGTCACAGTAATCGTTGTTAATATGTGGATTGGTATTCCTGTCTCAATGCTAGTAGCAACTGCCATCATCCAAAATCTGCCACAAGACCAGATTGAGGCCGCTAAAATCGATGGTGCAAATGCACTCCAAGTATTCCGCTCGATTACATTCCCACAAATTTTATTTGTTATGTCACCTGCTCTAATTCAACAATTTATCGGAAATATCAACAATTTCAACGTTATCTATTTGTTGACAGGTGGAGCACCAGCCAATTCGAACTACTTCATGGCTGGCTCGACTGATTTATTAGTAACATGGCTCTATAACCTTACGATGGGACAATTAAAGAACTATAATTTAGCAGCAGTTGTCGGAATCATGACCTTCATTATTTCTGCAGCATTTTCTCTGATTGCTTACCGTAAGACAAACGCATTTAAAGAGGGGTAGAAAAATATGAAATCTTATAAAACGCAAAGGCTAGTCTCTCTTATCCTACGTTATATCTTACTTACTATTTTAGCTGTCGTCTGGATAGCCCCAATCATTTGGATTGTTTTAGTAAGTTTATCCGTTAATAACGTTGGGTTCGTTTCTTACTTCTGGCCATCTCAATTTACATTTGATAATTACATCAACATTTTAAATAACCCTCAATTTCCATTCGTTCAATGGTTCATTAATACGTTAATTATTTCAATTGTCTCCTGTGTACTCAGTACATTCATCACAATCGCAATGTCATACGCATTAAGCCGCTTACGCTTTAAAATGAGAAAACCATTTTTGCAAGTTTTTCTAGTCCTCAACATGTTCCCTGGTTTCATGACCATGATTGCCTTGTACTATGTGCTTAAAGCGATGGGATTGACTAACTTCGTCGGATTAACTTTAATCTATGTTTCTGGTGCTGCATTAGCATTTTACATTGCGAAAGGGTTCTTCGATACTATTCCAGCATCAATCGATGAAGCAGCAATGATTGATGGTGCTAATAAATGGCAGATTTTCACGCGCATCACCATTCCGCTCTCACGTCCAATTATCGTTTACACTGCCCTTATGGCTTTCATTTCACCTTGGATTGACTACATCTTCTCAAGCATTATCTTAGGGGGACAAGGTGCAAATAACATGACTGTTCCTTATGGCTTGTACAACATGGTAACACAAGCTCAAACAGGTAATGCAGTTATTTACTTCACTCAGTTCGTAGCAGGTTGTGTACTTATTGCTATACCAATCACAATTCTCTTCGTTATCATGCAAAAATTCTACGTCAACGGAATTACCGCTGGTGCAGATAAAGGTTAATTGATAAAATATAATATAAAAAAGAACTGCTATTCTCAATGGCAGTTCTTTTTTATTTGTCGTCAACAAGTCAAAAATTATATATTATATATGAAATATTTAGTTTTTTTAACAAAAACAACAATTATTTTGACTTTTGATTTTAAATGAATTACAATGTCATTGATTAATGTGAAATATTGATCAATCAAAACATAACAATTATATTCTTTAAGATTACTTTATGTTTTATTTGTTACAATTAATTTACAAAAAAATATCAAAAGGATGGTATTCTATGAAAAAAAGAACAACCCTTGTTGCCTTAGCATCATTCTCTCAAGTCAAGTGCTTCCTGTTGTTGCTCACGCCAGTGATTTAACACAAGCTTCGAATAACAATGCAGATGGCCCTCCTGTTACACAAGTGGTTGAGCAGAGTAGTATTTCAACTACCGAAGACACGGTAAAAACTTCCGATAAAGACAACGAATTTTCTGCCGAAGGTAACTCTACAACTATTGGTGAGCCCGCTTCACAAATAGAAGAAACAAATGAGGTACACGTAAACACAACTTCAACATCTGACTACAATAAAATAAACGTTTCCATAGATACTGTATCTAGCTTCCAAACTTATAATGACGAAAAATTAGGTACAACTATTCCAGATGCCTTAACCCTAACCGTTAATATATCTTCTCAATTAGCCGGTTTAGAGGGAGCTTTTATTGAAATTCCATATGATGGTTTCACACCTAATGGTGAGGGAGTATTTCAAAATTTCGAAATGACATCCCCAATTTTTGAATACATTGATGAGACTGTTACATTAGCTGAAGATTCTAATGTTGAAAGCATTACTAATGATAAAGTAAACCGTAAAATTATTTTAAAATTAAAGACAACTACGATCAAAACAGAGACCGTGTTACTAAAGTTCAAATTCAATGATTCATATAATGGTAAGATCCCAGCATCACAAGTTATTTGGGATAATATTATAGCGAGAGTAACAGATAACAATGGAAATGTGGTTTACTCAACTTCTCCAAAACAAGTCACTACTACAGCGGTTGATGGTATGAGTCCATACATTACAACTCAAAATTTAGAATTTACTGGAAATCAAATCCCATTAACATTTTACTTCTATAACAACAATAGAAGATTTAGTTATTTAGATGAAACAAAGGAAAATAAGATTTATCTTCAAGTCCCTGAGAATGCCGATGTTTCAGGAATAAAGAGATTTAAAGATAGTGAGAAAGTTACCTCTACCAATGATTCCACAATTCCTGTTGGATTTGCTAGATATTATATTGATTTGACAGATGATAGTAACACATTTACAACTTGGGAATATTCTGGAGACATCCATTATAATGCATTAATGATTTCTGATAATCTAATACTCCCTTCAGATCTTGATATAGACGACGAGGTTAAAGTTACTATTGGTATGATATATACAAAAATCAATGGTGAGATGAAGGAAAAAACTGATAGCAAAACTTTTACCAAAACCGAGAAGTCCGAAAGTTCTTTAGGAATCCCTGGAACAACACTGCATGGAGATCAAAGTGGTATTTCTGGAATGCTACTCACAATAGATTCTAGTACTCCTGACTCACAACAGCGTGTAAATTCTTATGTGTTTAATTACTCAAATTCATTTGCTAATCTGACTGGATTTAAGAATGCTGGTACAAATTTAGAAACCGGCATCGGTGAAACAATTTTCCAAACTGATACTTCTAGCCAAAAAGCAGATTTTGCTAATATTAATATTTTTGGTTTAGTAGAAAATTCTTCTGTAGAAAGAGATTATTATAGAGTAAAATACGTAGTAACAAATTCAATTACTGGTGAATCTAGAATAGCATATTCAGAAAAAAGTAGAGGGTCTTTCTTTGCAACTAAACCTACCTTGGAAAAAGGAGAGTATGTGGATAGCTTCACAGTTCAGCCAATGGGAACCGATGGTGAAAGTGAAGGACAATTAAGTCCAGGTAATGGTTTCTATTTTACATACAAAGTTAAAAATTGGTCTGAATTAAATTGGCCAGATGGAACGTCAATTCCTCAGGATGAAGTTATAAAAGTCAATCTTGGTTCTAAGATTAGTTATGATGAGGGAGAAGATAACATTGAAACTGTTGGGAAAACAGCAACGTATTATTATGCTCCAAATCCAATAGACGCTAAAGCCACATTTGTGAGTTCAAACTCATCTACTAAAACTCCTGGTGAATTAGTTAACTATAGTATTATGGGGTATAATGAAGTGAATGCTACAACTACTTGGGATTCTCCTGAGATTACTGTTGCTATACCTAATTCTTTGGAGATAATTGATGAAGGAAATCTTAGGTATATTGATAAAGTGGGAGGAGAAACCGAAGATGATTCTGTTTCAGTATCTCTCGTATCTTCAGATAATGAATATAACTACTATAGATTTACTGCAGAAGGCAAGAAGGCCGCAAGAAACGTCTCTGTCCCATCTTTTGAAATTCCAGTAAATTTAAGGGTAAAAGAAGGCACTGTAGCAGGAACCTATAAAGTCCCATACATGTCAATCAGTAGTTCAAATAAACCATTTGTCCAGATATCTAAAAGCACTAATAATCTAACAGATTCTATAGCAAATAGTCTCGGGTATGACAATAATGTTAAGAGTTCTTATACAGGTTTTAATAGTGGACTAACTGATTTAACTGTTGCTAGATCTACTAATCTTTCGGGTAATACTCAAAGCCGTAGTAGTGATAGTAGCCCTTGGACCAACATCAATTTATTCGCAGTAGACCACGGAGCAACTCCTGAAATGAAAGCATCTGTATCAAATAAAGGTAATACTACCTTCAATAATATCCGTATATATGATATATTGCCAAGTGAAACAGATGGAAGAGGGTCTACGGGTGCTATTGAGTTCACGGGTCTTAAAGATACCAGTTCTTCTGCAACCGTATATTATACCACTAAACCAGTTTCAGAACTCCCAGAGTATGATGGACTTGACTTACAATCATGGAACTCCAATACTCTTAGTAATTATGGCTTCTCCACAGTAAAACCTGAAGATGGTATTACGGCAGTCTATATTGACTATGGAAATCAAAATATACTACCTGGAAAAGAACTTGAAGGCATTATGCAGTTCAAAGTACCTGCAGAAGGTAATCAAAAAGCAATTAATCAATTTCTTTATTCAGCTAAGGAAGTTGGAAGTACATCTGCTCTTACCGCAGTTAGTGATAGTGTAACATTCTCAACTATGGCTGTTGGAATCATGTTCAACGGAAATACTCCGGATTTCGTAATTGAAGGAAAAGAAAATGTTACAAATATGCCTGATGATCAATCAGCATACCTTGATTTGGATTCAAAAGCGACTATAACAATCCCTCAAGATATACCAACATTAGTAGGTTATGAATTCAGTCACTGGGTAAATAGTACTAACAGTGATGATATCAAAAATCCAGGGGATACGATTAATTTTGATAATAATTCTTCAAATCAAATCTACTATAACGCAGTCTGGACACCTGCTGATATTAAGGTTAAATTTAGTACAAACTATGGAGAAAATCCAACCTATCAAGAAATGTCATTTAGTTTTGGAAAAAACATTGATTTAGAAGATATTACTAATCCTGTAAGAGAAGGTTACTCATTTGTAGAGTGGAACTCTAAATCAGATGGCTCAGGAAATACCATTGATAATACGACACAGATTGATTTTGCATCTTCTAAAACTTACTACGCAATTTGGAAAGCAAACAGTTATAACATCAATTTTGATAATAGCGGTGGTAAAGGAACAATGGATCCTATGGCCATGACTTACGATCAATCTAAAGCGTTGACTGCAAACACGATGACCAAAGAGGGGTACACTTTCCAAGGTTGGGCAACATCTGCGACTGGTGCCGTTGTTTACAAAGACAAGGCTGAAGTTACTAACCTAGCCAAGACTGGTGACGTAACACTTTACGCAGTTTGGGCTGCTAACAGTTACAATGTGAAGTTTGATAATAATGGTGGTAAAGGAACAATGGATCCTATGGCCATGACTTACGATCAATCTAAAGCGTTGACTGCCAACACGATGACTAAAGATGGATATACTTTCCAAGGTTGGGCAACATCTGCGACTGGTGCCGTTGTTTACAAAGACAAGGCTGAAGTTACTAACCTAGCCAAGACTGGTGACGTAACACTTTACGCAGTTTGGGCTGCTAATAGTTATGATGTGAAGTTTGATAATAATGGTGGTAAAGGAACAATGGATCCTATGGCCATGACTTACGATCAATCTAAAGCGTTGACTGCCAACACGATGACTAAAGATGGATATACTTTCCAAGGTTGGGCAACATCTGCGACTGGTGCCGTTGTTTACAAAGACAAGGCTGAAGTTACTAACTTAGCCAAGACTGGTGACGTAACACTTTACGCAGTTTGGGCTGCTAATAGTTATGATGTTCAATTTGATGCTAATGGCGGTAAAGGTTCGATGGACAATCTTACCTTGACTTACGATCAAGAAAAAGCATTAACGACTAATAGCTTCACCAAAGATGGTTACACATTCCAAGGTTGGGCAACGTCTGCGAATGGTTCTGTCGTTTACAAAGATAAAGCTGAAGTCAAAAATCTTTCTGCTGGTGAAAACGTCACACTCTATGCAGTTTGGAAAGTAAAAGATACAACAACTGATGATAAAGATAAAGACAACAATTCATCAACAACGAATGGTTCAAACTCTAACCATACGAACAATACTCAAAATGTAAATGTTTCTTCAGATAGCAATCTTCCTTCTACTGGGACGCAAGATTCTACTTCTCCATTCTTAATTGGTTCAGCTTTTGCAGCTTTAGGAGCACTCCTCGTAGCCTTCAAGAAAAAGAAAAAATTGAAGTAACATAAAAAGAAAGAAATCAAATTTGATTTCTTTTTTTTATATCAATAGAAAATACAAAAAAAGCCAAAGTAACTTTGGCTTTTTGTTAATTTGAAATTAGCTTTCTAACTCCATTAATTTTTGATTGTCATTCAATTTTGAAACATTTTCCAAATGTTTTTTCTTAAGAACGTTCATTCCAATCATGAGTAAGAGTTCAAAGAGAACAAATAGGATGAGTAGGATAAGGATACTGTTCTTAACAAGTTGTGGATCGATACCACCTGAAATCGCATTTCTGAATGAATAAACTGAGTAAGACATTGGCAGATATGGGTGAATGTTTTGATAGAAGTTTGCTTGTAATTGTACTGGGAAGGTACCACCGGCACCACCTAATTGAAGGACAAGTAAGATCATCGCAACGAAACGTCCAGGGTTGTCGAATGTCATTGCCAAGAACATGGTTATTCCCATATAACACCAAGCTGTAGCAAGAGCTGTCAACACGAACATAAACATATTATCTACTGGAAGACCGAACATCAACATGAACAAGACTTCAATGATTGCCATTGCAGATGCAACTACAATACCAAGAATGGCTTTAGATGCAAACCAGCTAATGCTAGACTGACCTTCAAGAGAAACTTTACGAATAGGATATACGAAGTTAAACAACATACAACCAACAAAGAGTGCCAATGACATGATATATGGAGCGAGCGCTTCACCATAGTTTGAAACATTACTATAGTTATCTTCAACAAGATTAGTTGGCGCAGAAACTTGATCAACTGTTTTCTTCGTCAAACTGAACATTTTAGTATCAGCTGCACCAGATTCAAGACCTTTAGCAAGTTCTTGAGCGCCATCTTCAAGTGCTTTCACACCTGAATTAAGCTCTGTATTCTTACTTACAAGTTCTTGCATTCCGCTATCAAGTTGTCCAGCACCACTGTTAAGTTGTGTAACACCAGAAGCGAGTGTAGGAATTTGACCTTGTAAACTATCCAGACCGTTTGAAAGTTGAGTGCTTCCTGTCGCCAAAGTATTTACAGAAGTGAAAACGGTTGGGAGTTGAGTGCTAAGTTCTGAAAGTTTTGAACTAACCCCATTCAATTTTTCAACTAATGATTTAGAATTTTGAAGACCTGGAGAATTTTCAATCAAACGTCTGATGTCACTAATTCCCGACTTAGTATCCGCAATAGCTAATTTAACTGAATTAGCAGAAGCTGCCAAACCGTTTGTTGTATCAGCTAGCTCTTTAGCATTTTTAGCAAATTCAGCTGTATTAGTACTTGCAATTTCAATTTTAGATTTAATATCATCTACTTTTGTATTGGACTGACCTTCAACAGATTTAATTTCAGATTTAAGCTCATCCTTAAGCTTCTGTTGCATAGTTTGGTCCGTAACAATTCTTTCAACTACCTCATCAATCTTAGCGTCAATTTGAGTTTGTCTATCTGCCAAATCCGTTTGAAGACCAGTTAGATCTTGACTTATCGTTGTTAAATCATTAGAAATACTGCTAGCATCGTCTGATAGTTTGTTCAACTTACTTGTATTTGTTAAAAGCTTAGTTGCTTCGGTTTCAAGAATTTGAATTTTAGTTTCTAAATCTTTAATCTCGGCAGGCGATAATTTTCCTTCAAATTCTTGAAGAGCAGTTGCAAGTTCACTACTTCCCTTAGAAAGATCTGTAGCGGCTTGTTGAATTTCAGCTGTTTTCCCACTTAAAGGTTGAACTTTACTGTTAACTTCATTAAGCGCTGCACTGATTTGATTTGAACCTTTATCAAGTTGACTAACACCTGATGAAAGCGCTGGAATACTTCCAGATAATGTTCCAAGGCCACTCTTAAGTTGATCTGCACCTGTAGCAGCTGTAGCAACACCTGCTGTATATTGGTTCAAACCACTTCCAAGTGTGAAAGTTCCACTACTTAACTGTGCAGAACCATCAGCCGCTGTAACAATTCCTGCTTCAAGTTGTTTTGCAACTTTACCTACAGCTGTTACATAAGATGCAATGACTTGCTCCCGAATTTGTGAATCAAGTGTTGTGGCACCAACCTTAGAAATTTCTTCAGCAATATAGTTAAGCGAGCCGTTAGTTGTATATGTAATCTTCATCTTTTTAGGATCTTTGTTTACAATACTGGCTGCACTTTCAGAAAAATCTTCAGGAATTGTAATAACCATATAATACTTATTACTTTTCACGCCTTTTGTAGCTTCAGATTCTGAAACAAAGTTCCAGTCTAAGTCATGATTTTTCTTCAGATTATCTACGACATCCGCACCAACACTAACATCTTCTCCCAAAAGTTTGACAGATTTATCTTGATTGACTACCGCAACTGGCAGATCTTTTGCTCGACCGTATGGGTCCCAAACAGATTTATCAAAGATTGTAGAATAAAGTGTTGGAATGAATGTTATCGCAATAACTGAGATAAGCAATATTTTATTTTTGAATAGATTTTTCCATTCTTGTTTCGTCATATTCATCGTTTCATTCCTCTACAATTTTATGCTTTTCTCCATAGAACTTATAAAAAGCAAGTGGGATAATTAATGTCACTATGAAGCTGACAATTAATAACATAATATATGTGTGCCCAGCAGACTTACTCAAGCTATCTGGAATAATAAAGGCTGTTACAATGGCAGCAACTGAGATTAATAAACCACAAGCAGCGACAATTGTTTTTCCTGCTAATCCTCCAGGAACATTGTACGAACGTTTCAATCCTTTCTTACGATAAATAATAACAAAGTAAGAAATAAAGAATAAGACATAAGCACTCAAGTAAATCAAGACTGTTAATGAGATTGCTGTTTCAAATGAAACGTTCCCGCCTGATTTTCTTGAACCAAAAGTCAAGACAGCCGCCCAAAAAGTAACGACAATTCCTTGCAAAATAAGCAAGTTGGTTGGAACACCAAATTTATTCTTTTTTGCGTATTTTTGTGGCAACAAGCCTTTTGTGGCAACATATTGCAAACCTTCAGTTGGGCTGACAATCCATGAAGCAACTTGTGCAATAACACCAAATGAAACCAAGAAACTCAAGAGAATAACAAGGAATGAATTATGTCCAGATGAAATCAAGACGCGTAAGGCATCTACGACACCTGTATCTGAATTGATTTTTCCTTGAAGAACAACTGAAACGATACTTCCACCAATCGTGCTTAAAGCCATTCCGACAACAACAAGCACAAGCATAATCAATGGATAATTCTTCTTCGAATTTTCCAAGTCGTTAATATGTGGAGCTGAGGCTTCAACACCCATATAAGCCAAGACAAATGATGTCAAAGCTGCAAGTGAATTTCCATTAGGAACGAACGATGGTTTTGTGAAGTTGGTTGAAACTGGTTGACCAGAGAGAAGATATTTGATAAAGAAACCAAACATAATCAATACTGGTGCAATAATCCCAAGTGAGAAACCATACTTAGCAAGTTGAGAGGTTAAACCTGTCCCTCTAAATTGGAGCAAGGTAATCACCCAGAAGATGACGACGACACAAGAAAATTTGAGTAGTGCATTATTATTAAGTTCTGGGACATTTAAAACAGTAGAGAGTGTACCAATGATAAAGTAAATCATCGTTACAAAACCAACCGTTACCTGGAACCATTGGAAAAAGATTGCGGTAAAACCGAATTTGTCGCCTAGATTGTCTCCTACCCAGCTGTAGATCCCACCTTTATCATAACCATCTATGGAAGCCATCTCAGCAGAACAGAGAGCTACTGGTAAGAACCATAGTAACCCACAAACAATCAGGAAGAAAATGAGCGATTTTCCCGAATCTGCAAATGTTGGATATTCATAAACAGTAATGAACAGTGAGGCAGTCATGGAGAAGAAACTAAATTTTGATAATTTTTTAGAATCCATAAATTCCTCTTTCATAAATTTATCATAGAAATAGTCACAACGTCTATCACTAACACGTGATATTTGTTGTGACTAGTCCATTTGTTATAGTAATTTTGACTCTTTTAAGAGTTCTTCAATGAATGTCCCTTCAATTTTTTTGAGTTCGTGTTGTGCAATAAATTTCTCTAAAAGCGGTACATGAACTTCTGTAATTTTCTTTTGATCATTCAAATAGTAGGATGCTTTCAACAAAGCTCTGATGTCATAGCTTGACGCGTAAACTTCAGGAACTCCTCTGTCAACGTTGACCAAATCATAGACTGCTTCCATCGCAGTACGGACTGAATATTCTGTCGTAAATACAGTATCTCTTTCCGTTTCTGCAAAATTTCCGATAAAAGCAATGTTGTCATAATTTTTTGGACGAACAAGCGGACGATCTCCTTTAGCACGAGGCATAAAGTAAGAAGTGATGAAAGGCATATAACATGGTACGATATTGCATGATTGTTTAACCAAGCGATCAATATCATTGATTGGAACACCTAAATGGTAGAGCCATTCGGCTGCGATTTCTTGACCAGAACATTCCGTCACGACTTTATTAATGTGATTTCCCTTAGTATCTGATAGTAAGGCATAAAACCAAACTACAAATTGATCTTTCGGTTGATCTTTAAAGTGAGGTTGACGGTTAATTGTATAACTCAACTTCCAATTTGAATCTTCTGCATGAACGATACCACCCGTAACAACTTTTCCTGCATAAGGACTACGTTTACTAATTTTCTCAATGTATTTAGCAATTTCATCATCTAATACAGTAATTGTTGCGGATACATACCAGCTTTCTTTTGGAAGCTCTTTATAAAATTTGCTTGGTTTACCAAATGCAGCATCTTTTTCTGCCAGTGTTTCCCAAAGTTTCCAGCTATTTCCTGGATCTTCGGAAACAGGTGCAGGTGTTTCATTTGTACCATAGGTTGAACTTTCTGTAATCGAGCCATTGGTTACGAAGAGTAAGTCATTTTCACTCAAATCAATCGATTCTTTATTACCATTTACAAGAACTTCTATACTAGAAGCAATTTTCGACCCCATCGTTGCGTTTGTGAATTCGACATCTTTTACAACGGTATCGTATTGGAACTGTACACCGTTATTTTTCAAAAATGTTGTAAGTGGTAAAACTAATGATTCGTATTGATTATATGCGGTAAAACGCAAACTAGAGAAATCAGTCAATGCGGAGATTTGGTGAATGAAACGCATCAGATATCTGCGCATTTCAAGTGCCGAATGCCATTTTTCAAAGGCAAACATGGTGCACCAATAGGTCCAAAAATTTGAAGCAAAGAAGTCATCTGTGAAGACATCTGTGATTTTTTTATCATCTAAATTGTCTTCTGATGTCAAACAAAGGTTTAAAATTTCTTTGACTGAATCTTTTGTAAGGAGGAGCTTTCCATCTGTTTCAGATTGTACTCCGCGGTTATTGATAATTCTGCAATTTGAATAATTGGGATCTTCTTTATTGATCCAATAGAATTCATCAAGGATTGAGGCGTCTTCGATTTCAAGCGATGGGATTGATCTAAATAAATCCCAAAGGCATTCGAAATGTTCTTCCATCTCACGTCCACCACGAATGACATAACCATATTTCTTCTTATAAATACCGTCCAACGATCCCCCCGGAATTGGAAGTTCTTCTAAGATATGGATCTTGTCACCTGAAATTCGGCCATCACGGATTAAAAATGTGGCCGCTGCCAATGAGGCAAGCCCTGAACCAATCAAGTAAGCTCCTGTAATCTCGGTTGATCGATTTGATTTTTTAGGTCTTGCGAATGCTTCATAATTACCATTTGAGTGATACATATATTCCTCCTCGTGTCGTTAGTTAAAATCGGTTAGTGAGTGAAACCTGTTGCATGTGCCTCTTCATCTTTGTGGAAAGTTACATTTGCTTTGTTCAATTCAGCAATTGCTTCTTTGAAGTCTTCAATAAGTGAAACAACCATGTTTTGGCCAAGGTCTGCACGACAAACAAAACGTTGAACGATTGTATCTTCAATGCTTTCAGGCATTGGATACGCTGGAATTTGCCAACCTTTCATTTGAAGGCGGTCAGCCAAGTCGTACAAGTTCCAATTCACGTCTGCATCGTCTTTTAATTTGTAACATACGATTGGAATGTTTTTACCATCGTTGTAAATTTCAAAGAGTCCTTCTTCTTCAACTGCTTTCGCAATTGACATCGCAGCTTTTTGAGTTCTCAAATGAATTTCTTTGTAGCCATCAAATCCGTAACGGTAGAAGTTATAATATTGACCAATGATTTGGCTTGCACTTCTTGAGAAGTTGATAGCCATTGTTGGCATTGAACCTCCAAGGTAGCTTACGTTGAAGACCAATTCTTCTGGGAGATAAGCTTTATCTCTCCAGAGAATCCATCCAACACCTGGATATACAAGACCATATTTGTGTCCTGAAGTGTTGATTGATACAACGTTTTTAAGACGGAAATCCCATTCTAACTCAGGGAATACGAATGGTGCAAACATTGCTCCACTGGCACCGTCAACGTGGATACCCAATTGACGATTGTTTTCCTTGTTGTATTTTTCAACTTTTTTATCCAACGCTTTGATGTCGTCGTATTTACCAGTATATGTGATACCCAAGATACCAACGATACCGATTGTGTAATCATCAACGTAGTCCATAACTGAGTCAATGTTAAGGCTCATATGTTTTTCGTCGATTGGAACAGTTCTCATTTCAACGTCCCAGTAAACACAGAATTTTTCCCAGCAAACTTGGAAACCTGAAGAAATTACCAAGTTAGGACGTTTTGTATAAACATCCAAACCACGTTCTTGTGCTTCTTTGCGCCATTTGAATTTCATTGCCATTCCGCCAAGCATACATGCTTCACTAGAACCAACTGTTGAAGTTCCGATATAATCTTTTCCAGGAGCATTCCACAAGTCTGACAAGATGTTGATACAGCTTGTTTCAATTTTTGCTGTATTTGGATATTCTGATTTGTCAATGGCATTTTTTTCAAATGTTTCTGACATCAATTTAACAGCTTCGTCTTCCATGAATGTTTGACAGAATGTTGCAAGGTTTTGTCTTGCATTTCCTTCATCAATGAATTCATCTTTGATCAATTGATAAGCTGTGTTTGCGCTGATTGGAGCTTTTCTCAATTTTTTGAGTAAGATATCTTCTCCAGCTTCTTTTGTAGCAAAGATTGGTTTTTCAACTTCTGATTTACCAAATCCCAATTTGTCGTTAATCATGTAAACTCCTTTTAGTTCAATTCTGCAAAATCTTCTTCGTGTGAAACGTTGAATGTGATAACTTTATCTGAATTGATCAAGTCATCAGTCAATGTTACTTTAGAAATACGATGATTTTCATAATTTGTGAAGTAATATGAACGAGTCTCGTTACACATTACACCAACGTATTGTGAATAGTCTGAAGTGTTATCATCTTTCAATACAACACCTTTTGGAATACGAACTGAAGATAGGATGTGGAAACATGAGTTAACACCGTCTGTTTCGTCTTTAGCTGGTTCTGAAAATTCTTTCAAGATCGCAGCACGGATGAAACGTTCTGGTGGTGTGTAGCCTCCAGGAAGTCCAAGACTACCTGTTCCTTGTGAGAATGGAGTTGCTTTAAACTCTCCAATTTCCATTGGTGCAAATTGTTTAGGTTGCACGTTAAGGTAATTACGGAGGTTTGTTACATGCCATTCAAGAACTGGTGAATTAGTCATGACATCAACTGGGTTTTCTTTGATAAAGAGCGTATCAGATGTTGGTTCAATAACAACGCTTTCTCCAGTTTCATCAGTGATAATCCAGTGCAATGGTGTCACGAAATTAAGCAATGGTGCTTCTTTTTCAACGATTTCAATATTTGAAACAACAGTTCTAAGTTCAGCAACAGTTGAAATGTTACCAAGTACCCAAATAATAAATTCATGAGGAGCAAATGATGTTTTATCGGCGCTAGCAGATTGTTGATACTTAGCGTCTCCTGGCAAATATAGTTCTGCCATAGACAAACCTTTTTCGTTAACACCATCGGCAACGAAATAGCTTGTTCCGAGCTGACGACCAGCTCCTACAAAACTAAATTTGTTTTCATAGTTCTTGTCAGAAACAGTTTCTGACCAATTATATTTTCTTGGGAAGAATGTTGGATTTGGATCCAGTGGAAATGAGAAATCCATTGTTCTTGACAACAAGTGATGACTATCTAATGTTTTTAAGAAAATACTTGTACACATAATTAAAGCCTCCTATTTTTTATAAGCAACATTTGCAACACATAATTATAGAATATTTAGAACAATTATTTAATTAATCTATTTTTAATACAAAACATGTTTTGAATTAATATACCTAAAATTATGTTTTTATTGTAGCATTAAATTTTTTATTTTGCAATATTTTTTCATGAAAGTGCTTAACAATTTTATTTTTTTAATATTGAAATCTATATATTATATTTCTAAAAATAATTATTATTGTCAATACTTTTTCAAATTTCAAATTAAAAAATCCTTAACAAAAGGCTTTGAGACTTGATTTAACCTATCTAGACCTCTTCCCAATAATCCATTTGTAGAGAAGGATATTGATCTGATTTAACAAGATAGTAATAAAAACGATCAGCAACCAGTAATCTAGGAAAACAAAAAATATATAAGATACTTTGTATAATATTTCACTATGTGACATTTTCTCGACCATTTTTGCAAACGTATCAACAACAATGACCGCTATTAATAATACAAAATCTAAAAAGACGTTAACAGCAGAGATTTCCCATAGATAAGAAAAGCTCTCAAAGGCTTCTTTATGCCTAATCACGCCCATAAATAAGATGATATGAAGCGTAATTGCGATTGGAATGCTTTCGACCCAAATGATAAATTTTGGTGAATAGGCTAAATATCGTATGGTAGCTCCGACTGTGGAAAGAAATAGAAAAACGATACAATTAACGAGAGTAAACCTCCCTTCTTTCGTTGTCATAAGCTGCTGGATGGTTAATTTTGCTAGACGTCCTATTTCTTTGAAGCTCGAAATGATTTTCATAAACTGGGTATTCCTTTCAATACTGTCTGCATCTTGTTTTGTCGATTGACAGATTTAAAAAATAAGAGACCGTCAGGCAGTCCCTTACTTTTACTTTACTTCGCATACCTCTTAATACTCAGCAACTAAGCCGATCAGGAACAAAGAAACGCCTAAAACTACAAACCACGTTTTTACATCACCTTGCTTGAACTTAATTGCAAATGCAATCCCCATTAAGATCAATCCACCGATTAAACACAAAACTTTCCAAAACAATCTCATCGTTATTCTCCTTACTTTTGTAATGCATCAATGATTAAAGACAACCATCTATTTCTTAAGAGTTATATTAAATTATACAAATTTATTTTACACTTTAGATATATTATTGTCAATATAAAAATAAGTTTTAGAAATATAATTGTTATATAAAAAAGCTATTCTTCTACAAGAATAGCTTTTTAGTTATTTCCCAAGTAATTCTTGACTCAAGGCTTTATACTTCGTCATATCGATTGAAAGACCAAGTCCACCATATTTGTCGTAAGCATTGGTCCAATCGTTTAATTCTGGAATTGTTGTCGATTGAAGGCCACCGCTCATGCCAAAGAGAGTTCCTACACCGGTGGTTAAGAAGAATGAATTTGGAATATTGGTCATCGTTACTGCACGCGCAGTTCCTAAGGCACTTGATCCTGTAAATAGTGTCACTGGATTTTTCATCTTGGATAAGACGACACTCATGACTTGTTGTTGACGTTTAACACGCCCAGCATCTCCTTCATCATCATGTCTGAAACGGGCATAATTCAAGAGTGTACGGCCATTCATTTTTTGCTTGCCTTGTTTAATCATCATGAATGTTCCGCCGCCATCCGGATAACCTAAAGCCGCGGCTTCTTGGGCTGTCAATGTCTTATCAGAAGAAAGCATTCCTTCAGTAGCGGCTAAATCATCTGGCACTGGAACTTCTGTCATTTTAGCTCCGTTGATGGTTGAAAATTGTGCATCAATTTCAACACCGTTCGGGAAGAGAGAATCAATAATTGTGGCGAAACTTGAGAAATCAACAACAGCATAATATTTGATATTAACACCGAAGTTCTCTTTTAAAGTTTCACTCAAGAGATTTACCCCTTGTTTACTATACTGCTCACCAATGGTAAAAGCAGCGTTTATCTTGACATTGGGTTTTCCATAATTTGTCACACCTGGAACAGTCACCAGTGTATCACGCATAAAGCTTACCAATCTCACTGTTTTCTTATCTTTGGAAATATGCAACACCATGATTGAATCTGTATGAGCCACGTCTTCGCTTTGACCTGGGCGCTTATCAGCTCCTAAGACTAAAATGTTGGTTGAGCCATCAGAGTTGCTAAGACTGGTAAATTTTTCTGGTGTAATGCTTCCACCTTCGTGAGCCACACCGCGATTATATCCATAAACAAAAAAGCCAACCATCACAAGAATAACGAGCACCAAAATGGAAAGAATCCATCTGAACCAATGTTTCTTTTTCTTGCCTTTTTTATCTTTTTTATTCTTTTTATCTTTTTTATTTTGGTTTTGAGGCATTTCTGCTTGCACATTCGTTGGAGGCATCACAACAGCCGCATTTTTTGGAAGTCGGTTGCCGCGTCTCTTTGAGTGGCTTCTTGTAGAATTGGTTCTTGAATCTTCATGATACGTCTCTTGCTCTGGGTAGGCTTCTGAGTAATCTGATGCCGCTTCTTGATAGGTGTCAGAGATGCCATAAACTGCATTGTATTCATTGAGCAATTCGTAATACTCTTGTCTTTGTCTGATGGTTAAAAAGTCGAGATTATGACTTAAGTACTCCAGACGTTTCAAATTTTTTTCGTTCATTGTATTGTTATTATATCAAATTTTATTTTTTTGTGTTTAATCATTCACAAAAAATCAAAAAAACTTTCTGTCAGAACTGACAAAAGAGCTTTTAAAGCTCTTTTGCTTTCGTTTCAATAAATTGAACCACATCGTTAATTGACATTCCTGTGCTATCTAACAAAATGGCATCTTGCGCTTGTTTGAGTGGCGAAACTTCTCGGGTAGAGTCTTTTCGGTCACGTTCAGCAATTTCAAATTTCAATGTCTCTAAGTCTGTCGGAATTCCTTTGAGTTGGTTTTCTTTAAAACGACGCTCTGCACGTTCGTCAACAGATGCCACCAAGAAGATTTTTAAATCGGCTTCTGGTAGGACGACTGTCCCGATATCGCGCCCATCCATGATAATATTACCTTCTGCGGCAATACGTTGTTGTTCTGCAACTAAAAATTCACGGATTTCAGAAATCGCAGCCACCCAGGAAACATTATTAGTTACTTCGTTTGTACGAATGAGGCTTGTTACATCTTCGTCTCCTAAAAAGACCAGTTGCCCTTTTTTGGTATTTTTAAATGAAATCGGATTGTCAGCAATGACAGAAATAATATCATCGGCAAGGCCTGTTTTATTACGTAAAGCAACAGCCGCTGCAGCACGATACATGGCACCAGTATCTAAGTATATTAGCCCTAAATCTTGAGCAACAATTTTCGCTACTGTAGATTTACCACTTGACGCTGGTCCATCGACCGCAATTTGAATCTTTTTCATTTTGTTTCTAACTCATTTCTAATTCATTATTTAAGTTTGATCACTTGACCGGCATAAATCGCTGATCCGTCTGCATTATAGCCTGAAGCTGTAATGTTGTTGAGACTCGCAATAACAGACCATGAAACGCCCGTTTCAGCTGCAATTTTCGATGGTGTATCACCTGATTTAATTGTATAAGTTGTACCAGCTGCTGCGGAGCTCGAACTTGCCTGCGTCTGACTGCTGCTTGATGCAGAGCTTGCCACGCTAGAGCTACTGCTTGTTGCCGCTGATGAGGAAGCTGCAGTTGATTGCTGTGCTGTTGAACTAGAGCCGTTGTTGAAGGACGAAGTAATGCTTTTCGAGTTTTGTATTGCGCTGTTCCAGAGGACAAAAGCAAGCGCTAAAGTGATCAGAACAAACATGATGACCACTAAAATTGTAAGGAAGACTGTCGAAAAGGGCTTTTTCCCTTCATTTTTTGTTCTTGATTGACGATTGTAATCTTCAGGATCTTCTCTCATCGCTTTATATATTTCATTATTCCAAGGTTCTTTCGTTGCCACGACTTTTTCCTTTCTTTTTTCATCATTTTTTTATATCATTTTCTTATGAAGATAAAAATTGTTCCAGAAAGATGTATTTCGTGTGGCCTTTGCCACATCAAATCACCAAGTACTTTTGATTATCACGATAATGGGATCGTCAAATTTTATACAACCGAAGCACTTGAAGAGGAGTTTCCAGATACAGCTGAAAATTTGCAAGCCGTCAAATCTTGTCCAACCGCTGCCCTTCAACTTGTAAAAGAACAAAGATAATGTTTGAAAAACAGAATCCTTGTTTTTTTTATCTTACGTTCTATTTTACCATAAGTTTTGATTTTATTATAACCTTTGTATTGTCTAGCGCAAAAAAAGGCAATTAGACAATACTTTTTGTAATCTAATCTTTTTTTATCTATTTTTTCAGAAAAATTAAAATAAAAAAGCAATATTATTAAAGCATAATTGTTTACGTTTACAGTTGATTATACAGCTTTTCTGTAGTATAATAAAAAGGTAATGATTTTATTATTATAATCTTATATAGGAGGTTACTCAATTGAGTATCGGAATTGTTATTGCGAGCCACGGCGAATTCGCCCTCGGCATCAAACAATCTGTAACAATGATTTTCGGTGAGCAAGAAAAAGTACAAACAGTTACTTTCATGCCCTCTGAAGGTCCTGCAGATTTACATGCTAAGCTCGAAAATGCTATCGCAACTTTTGATGCCGAAGATGAAGTGCTTATCCTTGCTGACTTATGGAGCGGTTCTCCATTTAATCAGTCAAGTGCGATTCTTGGTGAAAACCCAGACCGCAAAATTGCAATCATCACAGGTCTCAACCTGCCAATGCTGATTCAAGCCTACACAGAACGTATGATGGATGCGTCTGCAGGTGTTGAAAAAGTAGTTGCTAACATCATGAAGGAAGCTAAAGAAGGCATTCGTGTTCTTCCAGAAGCTCTTCAGCCAGAAGAAATTGCCCCTGTTTCTGCAGCACCAGCTGCAAACCAAGGTGCAATTCCAGAAGGAACAGTTATCGGTGACGGTAAGATTAAAATTAATCTTGTCCGCATTGACACTCGTCTTCTTCACGGACAAGTCGCTACGGCTTGGACACCAGATTCAAAAGCAGATCGTATCATCGTTGTTTCTGACAATGTTGCCAAAGACGAAATGCGTAAAACTTTGATCGAACAAGCTGCACCATCAGGTGTTCACGCTAACGTTGTTCCAATCAAGAAAATGATTGAAGTTGCTAAAGATCCACGTTTTGGTGGAACTCATGCCTTCTTGCTCTTTGAAAATCCAGAAGATGCGCTTGCAGTTGTTGAAGCAGTCCCTGGACTTATCCCATCAATCAACGTTGGTTCTATGGCTCACTCAACTGGTAAGACTATGTTGAACAACGTTCTTTCTGTAGATAAGACAGACGTCGCTACTTTTGAAAAATTGCGTGACTTAGGCGTTACATTTGATGTACGTAAAGTCCCAAGTGATTCAAAAGCAGATCTCTTTGCTTTAATTACTAAAGCAAACGTTAAATAATAAAGGAGAAATTTAAAATGAGTGCTATTTCAGTCATTTTCGTTCTTATCTTCGCGTTCCTTGCTGGACTTGAAGGTATCTTGGACCAATGGCAATTCCACCAACCAATTCTTGCTTGTTCATTGATCGGTCTTGCGACTGGTCACTTGTCAGCTGGGATTATCCTCGGTGGTTCATTGCAAATGATCGCCCTTGGTTGGGCAAACGTAGGTGCTGCTGTCGCTCCCGATGCTGCACTTGCATCTGTTGCATCAGCTATCTTGATGGTTCAATCAGGAAACTATAGCTTGTCAAACATCACTGGTGTTATCGTACCTGCTGCTATCTTGCTTGCAACTGCAGGTCTTGTACTTACAACACTTGTTCGTTTCATCAACGTTGGTACAGTTCACTTGGCCGACGCTGCTGCAGAACGCGGTTCATACTCAGGTGTACAAATGTGGCACCTTGTCGCACTCCTTCTTCAAGGTTTGCGTATCGCTATCCCTGCTGGTATCATCTTGGCAGTTCCTGCTAAAACAGTTACAGACGCTTTGAATGCTATCCCAGGATGGGTATCAGGTGGTCTTGCTGTCGGTGGTGGTATGGTCGTTGTCGTAGGTTACGCAATGGTTATCAACATCATGGCAACTGCTGAATTGTGGCCATTCTTCTTCCTTGGTTTCGTTCTTGCTCCCCTTTCAGAAATCACTTTGATTGGTATGGGTGTTATCGGTGTCGTTCTTGCACTTATCTACTTGAACCTTTCAGATAAAAAAGGGTCTGGTGGTGCAGCCGCAGGTTCTGGTGACCCTATCGGCGACATTCTGAACGATTATTAATAGGAAAGGAGAAATAATTAAAATGGAAAATACAACTAAAAAGTTTCACCTTTCTAAGAAAGAACGTTTCTCAGTAATGATACGTTCAATGTTCTTGCAAGGTTCATGGAACTATGAACGTATGCAAAACCTTGGTTTCCTCTTTGCAGTAATTCCTGCATTGAAGAAATTCTATCCTTCTGGTTCAGACGAAGCTAAAGCAGCTTTGAAACGCCACATGGAATTCTTCAACACTCACCCATATGTTGCTGCTCCTATCATCGGTGTAACTCTTGCCCTTGAAGAAGAAAAAGCAAATGGTGTAGAAGTTGATGATGCTGCTATCCAAGGTGTTAAAGTTGGTATGATGGGGCCTTTGGCCGGTGTTGGTGACCCAGTCTTCTGGTTCACAGTTCGTCCAATCGTTGGTGCCGTAGCTGCTTCACTTGCTACAAGCGGTTCAATCGTTGCTCCTTTGTTCTTCTTCTTCGTATGGAATATCATCCGTATCGCTTTCTTGTGGTACACACAAGAATTTGGTTACAAACAAGGTACTGCAATTACATCTGACCTTGGTGGCGGAATGTTGCAAAAATTGACTAAGGGTGCTTCTATCCTTGGTATGTTCATTCTTGGTGCTTTGATCCAACGTTGGGTTAACATCAGCTTCACTGGTGCTAACGCAATGCTTCCTTCAAAACCTTTGCAAGAAGGTGCATACATTGAATTCCCTAAAGGTTCAGTATCTGGAACAGATTTGCAAACAATCCTCGGTCAATATAAATCAGGTCTTGGACTTTCAAGCACAGCTCAACAAAGCTTGCAAGATGTCTTCAACTCATTGATTCCTGGCTTCATTGCTTTGCTTCTTACATTCCTTGTTATCTGGATTCTCCGTAAATGGAAAAATCCAAATGCACCTTTGGTTATTATCATCGGTCTCTTCATCTTGGGTATTCTCTTGCACGTTGCAAAACTTGCTTAATGATGTTAAAGTCGTCCTCGGACGGCTTTTTTATTATCTTCTTTTGCAACTTAAACATTTGTCCATGCTCGCTAAGTTGCTAAAGCAACAAGTCGCAGTGGCACGTTGCAAAACTTGCTTAATGATGTTAAAGTCGTCCTTGGACGGCTTTTTTATTATCTTCTTTTGCAACTTAAAACATTTATCCATGATTGCTACAATATTTTTAGGTCATTGAGCTACAAAAAGTCTTTGGAAAAGCGCTCTTTCTTTTTGTTTTATTATTATAGAAAAATAAAATTATTTTGAGCTTAAATATGCTATAATGATTAAGGATAGATACTGGTTTAATCCAGACAACATCACAATTAATGATTGAATGGAGTATTAATAATTTGGCTCAATCTTTGAATACAAAAGTTGATTTAACAACTGAAGCTGTCTCTTATCTGGGCTTTTCTCAGTATGGTAAAATCATGGTAGGTGACAAGGCAATCGAATTCTTCGATGATCGAAATGTCGATAATAATATGCAATTCCCTTGGAAATCAATTTTGAGAGTTGAAGGCGAAGTGAGTAAATCGTTTGGCGGAAAAATGAAAATTGGACGTCAATTTGCGATTGTCTTACTCAATGGTAAAAAAGTGCGCTTTTCTTCAAAAGATTCGGGGAAAATCCTTAAACTCCTTCGGGAACAGATTGGAAATGACAAGGTGGTTAAAGCCCCTAAATTCTCTGACGCATTCAAAAATTTACTGCATAAATTTAGCAAAAAAAAGAAAGCCTGAGCCTTCTTTTTTATTTATTTTCCGAAGAAATTTAATCTCAACTGCTTCAGAATTCGATTGCGATAGTCGGCTCTTCCGACAAAACGGGTCACTTTACTAAAGATAAGACATGACAAGAGGGTCACTGCAAAGTTTGGTAGGGCAAGGTATGTCACCAATGACAACAACATGACGACTAAATCAATTCCAAACAGAATGCGGTCGATTTTGAAATTCCATTGATCTTCCATCATACGACTGAGTAAAAGTGATCCACCAAATGTTCCTTCTGAGATGACAACTAAGCCCGCACCAATCCCTGACAAAAGACCATCAAAGAGTCCTGCCCAAATCATTTGATTGAAGACAATTCCTTTAATTCCGATACTTTCAAAAATTAACATCCAAATGCTCATGGCGGCGGCTCCTGGAATGCTCAATAAAAGCTCGCGTTTGGTCAGTAATTTCCAACCAAATAAAAAGAGGGGAATATTAACTAAAAAGAAAGTCAAGGCTGGGTTGACATGAAAGACAAAATTGATAAAGACTGAAAAGCCTGCAATTCCGTTACTTGCCAAATAATTTGGAATAACAAAGAGTTGGACGGACAAAATATAGAGTCCAACGCCGAAAATCAAAACGGCAAGGTCGCGCATGAATTTTTTGTCAATTTTTACATCTAGTAGGGTCATTTTTTACTCCTTTAGGGTGAAATCTGGCTACTCTAGTCTTGTCATTTTATGATATAATGAAGTCAATACTGATTCACGGAGGAACATCTTGACTGATTCAATCACAAATACTATCGAGTATGAAACGGCTGCAAGTTTATTTATTGGTGCGCAAATGGAAGGCTTTATTAAAATTGGCAATCTAGGTTTGGAATTTCAATATCGCAACAAACATTTAGGGAAAAATTTATTTTTTGCTTGGAAGGATATTCGAGAGGTTCAAATCAATATCTCTATGCGTGGCAAATTGGGCAAGGAATTTTCTATTGAAACAGGAACTCAAACTGCTGTGCGTTTCTCGTCAAAAGAGACAGGCAAAATTGTTAAATTGATAAGCGCGCACATTGATAAAAAACGAATAGTCAGAGCTCCAAATTTACTGTCTCCTTTCAGTATGAAAAAATGAGTTAATTTTTAAAGAATAATAAATTACTAGCAACTTGCTGTCGATATTCTTTTCGTCCAATCAGGCGGGTAATTTTACTAAAGATAAAACATGATAAGAGCGTCACTGCGAAATTTGGTAGGGCAAGGTATGTCACCAATGACAGCAACATGACCACAATATCAATCACAAACAATGCCTTGTCAATAGGCATTTTTGTATGGCTTTCCATAATGCGACTAAACATAAGAGAACCGCCAATGGTGCCACGCGATAGAACGGCTAAACCGACACCAATTCCAGAAAGAATGCCATCTGAAATACCTGCTAGGATTAAATGATTGTATTGGATACCAGGAATATTGATGGCCTCAAAAATCATTAACCATAGTGTCATCGCTGACGCACCGAAAAGACTGAGCAAAAGTTCTCTTTTTTCAAGAAATTTCCCCCCAAAAATAAACAAAGGTAAATTAATCAGCAATACAGTCAAAAAAGGACTGATGCCAAATACGAAATTCATAAAGACGGATAGACCAGCGATCCCATTGCTTGCAAGTTCATTGGGCATGACAAAGAGTTTGACCGAGAGCGCATATAAACCGACGCCAACCAGTAAAATGGTCAGGTCAATAAAGAAGCGTTTATCGAGTTTAACGGATAAAAGGCTTGATTTTTTTTTAGAATTCGGGGAATGGTTGTGTACTACTTTTTTCAAAACGTGGAAGTCTCCTTAACTATGGGGCTTTATTTCAATTTGAAATATTTTTGTAAAATTTTTGCTATATAATAATCATAACATTTTTTTCTCTAATCTTAAAACGATTTTCCAAATTCTTTAAAAAAATCTTTGACAAGTCCTGATAAAACTGGTAAAATATGCTTGAAGACTAGATTTGTAAAGTATTTCAGAGAGCTTGTGGTCGGTGTGAACAAGTAAAAACTTTTAAACTCTTTCTCCTTCCTTGATTTCTCTTGAAAAAGAGAACGGCCGCTCACGTTACGAGATTCGAGATTTCTGTCACTCTTGCGTCTGACCATTCTTCTGGTCAAACTTTTACGCAGTTTCATCTGCTGATGACAGGA
Organism: Lactococcus sp. dk101; assembly: GCF_009601055.1. GTDB lineage: Bacteria > Bacillota > Bacilli > Lactobacillales > Streptococcaceae > Lactococcus. The sequence goes on along the minus strand of NZ_WITI01000002.1, from coordinate 153,142 downwards.
AAATTTAGGTGGAACCGTACTTACTTGTGCCCTAATGCTTCTTTTTAAAGGAGGATTAGGGCATTTTTATTTTATAGAAAGGATTGATTTTCAAAGAAAATCAATGTGAACAAAGATGTTAGACATTAAAAAAATTCGTTCAGAATTCGATACTGTTGCTGAAAAATTGGCAACCCGTGGAGTGGCCAAAGAAAAATTGGAAGCTCTTCATGCTTTCGACCTTAAACGTCGTGAATTGATTGTTAAATCTGAAGAACTCAAAGCACAACGCAATACCGTTTCAGATGAAATTTCACAAATCAAACGTAGCAAAGGTGATGCTTCTGCTCAAATCACTGCCATGCAAAAAGTTTCAGCAGACATTAAAGAAATTGATGCTGAACTCGCTGAAATTGAAGAAAAAGTAACTGAAATCATCGTTATGTTACCAAATATCCCAAATCCATTGGATCCAATCGGCCCTGATGAAGACAGCAACGAAGAACAACGCCGTTGGGGACAAGTGCCTAGCTTTGATTTCGAACCAAAACCACACTGGGACTTAGGTGAAGATTTGGGGATTTTGGACTGGGATCGTGGCGCTAAAGTAACTGGCGCTCGCTTCCTCTTTTACAAGGGTGCTGGTGCCCGTTTGGAACGTGCTGTTTACAACTTCATGCTTGACGAACACGCCAAAGAAGGCTACACAGAAATGGTGACACCTTACATGGTCAATGCTGACTCAATGTTCGGAACTGGTCAATATCCTAAATTCAAAGAAGATACTTATGAAGTAAAAGGCGAAGACTATGTTTTGATCCCAACAGCTGAAGTGCCTTTGACAAACTACTACCGCAACGAAATCTTGGACGGTAAAGACTTGCCAATCAGATTTACTGCTATGTCTCCTGCTTTCCGTTCAGAAGCTGGTTCTGCTGGACGCGACACACGTGGTTTGATCCGTTTGCATCAATTCCACAAAGTTGAAATGGTTAAATTTGCTAAACCTGAACAATCTTACGATGAATTGGAATCAATGACAGCAAATGCTGAAAGCATCTTGCAAAAACTTGGTCTTGCTTATCGTGTCATTCGTCTTTCAACAGGCGACATGGGCTTCTCTGCAGCCATGACTTATGACCTCGAAGTTTGGATTCCTGCTCAAAATACTTACCGTGAAATTTCTTCATGTTCAAACTGTGAAGATTTCCAAGCACGTCGCGCGCAAATCCGTTACCGTGATGAAGACGGCAAGGTTCAACTCTTGCACACATTGAATGGTTCAGGACTTGCAGTTGGACGTACGGTCGCAGCCATTCTTGAAAACTACCAAAATGCTGATGGAACAGTTACAGTCCCTGAAGTACTCCGTCCTTACATGGGTGGCTTGGAAGTTATCGGAAAATAAAATAGAAAAAGCCTTCTGTCATTACTGACAAGAGGCTTTTATTTTATTTTTATCACAATTGACGCAGTATGCTATAATAATAAAAACAATTGGAGGTGCTTATGGAACGTATTTTCCCTGAAAAATTAAAAGCTGGCGATGAAATTCGCGTGATTTCATCAAGTTCTTCTTTATTACGGACAGGAACTTTTCAAGATAAATTGTTAGCCAAGGAGCGTATCGAGGCCTTAGGCTTCAAAGTTAGCTTTTCAGAACACATTTTGGAAAACGACTTGCTAGAATCCTCTTCTATCCAATCTCGTATGGCCGACTTTCACGCCGCTTTTTCTGATAAAAACGTAAAAGCCATTCTCTGTACGATTGGTGGCTTTAATTCGAATGAGCTTTTACCCTTTATTGACTGGAATATTGTCAAGGATAATCCAAAAATTTTCTGTGGTTTCTCTGATATTACTGTCCTTCATCAAGCCATTTTTGCTCACACGGGACTTGTGACTTATTATGGGCCTGGCTATATCGCATTTCTGATGAATGACCTTCAGGAGTTTCAAACGAAGCAATGTCTAAAGGCTGTCAGCGCTGATAATTCATCGTGTCGCCTTAACGAAGTATCGGAAATCGCCAATCAAGGCGAGGACAAAGCTGAGGATCGTTATTTTCTTCAAGCGAGCGACTTCTTTACGAGTGATGAGTGGTATCTTCCCGAAAAGCCGCGTCATTTCTTAAAAAATGAATGGAAAATCTATTCTGCGGGGACTGCCCATGGCATCAGTTTTGGAGGCAATCTGAACACCATGATGTTGGTGACTGGAACAAGTTCTCAGGTTCGACTGAGCAAGCCCGTTGCATTTTTAGAGAATGCTGAGCAAGAAGATTTCTATGACTGGGATCGAGAATTGGCACATTTTCTCCAGCTCTATCCTGATCTTTCTGCACTCGTCATTGGGCGTTTTCCAAAAGAAGCTCAAATGACTGATGAAATTCTTCGTTTTATTCTTGATAAACACCCTGTATTGCAAGACATTCCTGTCATTTATGATGTTGACTTTGGGCATACGCAACCCATTTTCACATTTCCTTTAGGTGCAGATGTTGAAATCTCGACAGCTCCTCTGTCAATCCAAATTTTGAAAGGCTAAAAAAAGCTGTCACTAAGGACAGCTTTTTTCTTATAATTCAACGATAGTTCCTGATTTGAGGTAAACAATCCATTCGCAAAGGTTGATGGCATAGCCAACGATGCGTTCCAAATAAACCAAGGTCAAGAGGTATTCTTTACCTGTTGTAATGGTCTCTGCATTTTCTTTCATGGCCTCGAGAATTTTATTTTCAATCTCATGGTTCATGTCTTTGATCACTGTTTGTTGAGCCGCAATCTCACGCGCACGAACATCATCGCCTTGAATATAAGCATTGAGTGACGCATCAACGATTGATTTTACTTTTTCACCAAGCAGTGAAATATCTTCTTCTGCTTCATGAATACGTTCTTCACCCTTCAAATGAATGGTCGCTTTGGCGATAGAAGCCACGTGGTCACCCATACGTTCAAGGTCAGAACTTGCCTTCAATACGGTAACAATCGTTCTCAAATCTCCTGAAACAGGCTGTTGGAGGGCAATCATTTCGAGTGATTGAACTTCAAGTTGACGTTCTTGTTCATTGATTTCGAAGTCGCTAGCGATGACTTCTTCTGCCAAATCTCTGTCATGACTGACAAAGGCGCGAACCGCTTTGTTAAGTTGGGCAGAAACTTGTGTTCCCATTGAGTAAAATTTGTTATGAAGTTTATTCAAATCGTCTTCAAATTGTGTACGAAGCATATTTTTTATCCTTTTTATTTTCTAATGTAAGTATAACATAATTCTCATGGAAAGGCTGTCAGTACTGACACTCATATCACTGACAAGATTTTCTTACGAAAGCGTACGCCCACATTTTTTGTGAATTAACCAAATCGTCCTGCAATGTAATCTTCTGTTTCTTTCTTTTCAGGATTTAAGAAGATTTTTTTCGTATCATCAATTTCAATCAAATCGCCATTGAGCATGAATGCTGTACGGTCAGAAATACGTGATGCTTGTTGCATACTGTGTGTTACGATAACAATGGTATAATTTTTCTTCAATTCAAGCATGGTTTCTTCAACACGTCCCGCAGAAATTGGGTCAAGTGCTGAAGTTGGTTCGTCCATCAAGATGATGTCTGGATTGACCGCAAGCACACGTGCAATACAAACACGTTGTTGCTGTCCACCTGATAAACCAAGGGCTGAACTGTGCAGAATATCTTTGACTTCATCCCAGATATTTGCTGCTTTAAGTGAATTTTCAACTACTTCATCAAGGATAGCTTTGTCTTTCACACCTTTTAAACGCAAGCCATAAACCACATTTTCATAAATTGAAAATGGAAATGGATTTGGTTGTTGAAAAACCATGCCGATTTCTTTACGAAGGTCAACGGTATCAACTTTAGGGCTGTAAATGTTACGGTCTTTATAGTTAATGCTTCCGGTGATGGTAACGGTTGGAATTAAATCATTCATGCGGTTGATTGAACGCAAGAGGGTTGATTTCCCACACCCTGAAGGGCCAATCAATGCTGTAATTTCATTGGGATAAAATTCCATATTGATATTATTGAGTGCTTTTTTCTTGCTGTAATACAAGCTCAAATCACTTACTTTTAAAATTGCTTCTTTTGTCATATTCTCTCCCAAAACTTGAGGTTATTTTTGCCAATTTGACTTGCTGTCAGTACTGACAACAATTCTTCACTTAAGTATTGCTGGCTTATCCGAAGTGACCTGAAACATAATCTTCAGTCGCTTTCAAATTCGGTTGCGTAAAGATTTTGCTTGTTTCATCGTATTCAATCAAGTCCCCAGAATAATAAAAGGCTGTATAATCACTCGCACGAGAGGCTTGAGCCATATTATGTGTCACGATAATAATGGTATAATCTTTTTTCAAGTCTGACATGGTTTCTTCGATTTGCATGGTTGAAATAGGGTCGAGGGCTGAAGCGGGTTCGTCCATCAAGATGATGTCAGGTTTGACAGACAAGGCACGCGCAATACATAAACGTTGTGCTTGTCCACCAGACATAGCAAGTGCTGACCCGTTCAAATTATCCTTGACTTGGTCCCAAAGGGCTGCTTGTTTCAAGGATGTCTCAACGATTTCGTCCAATTTTTTCTTATCTTTTACCCCTTCACGACGGTGAATAAAGGCAATGTTTTCATAAATTGATTTTGGAAATGGATTTGGACGTTGAAAGACCATTCCGATTTGTTTGCGGACTTCATATACATTAACCTTAGGGTCATTGATATTAACGCCTGCATAATTGATTTCGCCTGTTACTCTGGCACCGTCAATGGTATCGTTCATGCGGTTTAAAGCACGAAGGTAAGTTGATTTACCTGATCCTGAAGGGCCAATCAATGCCGTGATTTTATTTTTGGGAAATTGCATTGAAACACCGTGAATTGCTTCTTTTGTTCCATTATAAAAGACACGCAAATCCTCAGTCGATAAAGCAATATCGTCATCAAACGTCATAATGTGACGTTCGCTCCAATCATAAGTTGTTGCCATAAAATTTTCTTTTCCTTTTTCTGTAGCGAAACACCTAAACCTATTTAGGCTGTTCCTTCTCTAACTGATCAATGACCTGAAGTCAATTTCTTGTGAATTCTATTTCCAATAAAACGAGCGCCCAGATTGAAGAGTAAAACAAAGATAATCAATACTGCTGAGGCACCTGCCGAAATTTGTTGCGCTGTAGCAATGGTTCCTTCAGTATTCAAAGCCCAAATGTGAACTGCAAGTGTTTCAGCAGGACGGAAGAGCGACAATGGAGAAGTTAAACTCATTGGGTTCCAGTTGGCCCAGTCGATAGGAAGGTTGGTTTGACCAGCCGTATAAATCAAAGCGGCCGCTTCACCAAAGACACGTCCTGATGACAAGATAATCCCTGTAATAATTCCAGGAACGGCAGCAGGCAAGATGATTTGTGTTGCTGTTTCCCATTTTGACAAACCAAGAGCCAAACCACCTTCACGTTGCATGGTTGGAATAGCACGCAATGATTCTTCGACATTACGTGTCATCAATGGAAGATTGAAAACCGTAAGTGCTAATGCTCCAGAGAGAACAGAGAAGCCAAGGCCAAATTGTAAAACGAAAATCAACATCCCGAACAAACCAACAACGATTGATGGCAATGAAGAAAGCACTTCGATTGCTGAACGAACCCATGAAGTCAACCAGTGTTTTTGATTGGCATATTCAGAAAGGTAAATCCCAGCACCAAGTGAAAGGGGAACAGAGATAATCAAAGTTACCACTAAAAGATAAACTGAGTTGAAAAGTTGAACCGCAATTCCGCCACCCGTCAATGGGTTAGAGGCTGTGGTCAAAAATTCCCAAGAAACATGTGGCAATCCTTTAACCAAGATATAGATTAAGAGAAATGCGAGAATTGCAACGATAATTGCTGAAAGGACGTAAAGCACACCTGTTGCTATTTTATCCGTACGTTTAGCGTTCATTATTTAAGCTGTCCTTTCTTAGCGATTGCACGCATGGCAAGGTTGAAGATGAGTGACATAATCAAGAGTAAAAGTGCAAGTGACCAAAGGGCATTCGTTTGAATCCCTGGCGTTGCATTTGGAATTCCTGAAGTCAAGATTGAAGTCAATGTTGAGGCAGGTGAAACCAAGTCTTTTGGCATCATTACGGCATTACCTACGACCATTTGAATGGCGAGGGCTTCACCGAAGGCACGCGCCATCCCAAAGATAACGGCAGTTAAAATTCCTGGTGCAGCAGCACGTAAAAGGACGCGCCAAATGGTTTGCCAACGTGTTGCACCAAGACCAAGTGAAGCTTCTTTATAGTGTGCAGGAACAGCTTTAAGTGCGTCAACGGTCATACTTGTTACGGTTGGTAAAATCATAACGAACAAGACAAAAACCCCTGACAAAAGTCCAAGTCCCGTTCCGCCGAAAGCATTACGAATGATTGGCACAACAACTGTCAAACCAATAAACCCGTAAACAACAGAAGGAATGCCGACTAAAAGTTCGATGACCGGTTGCAAAATCTTTTTCCCATATTTAGGTGAGATTTCTGTCATGTAAATACCAGCACCGATTGCAAAAGGTGTCGCTACAAGTGCTGACAGCACTGTTACAATCAATGAACCAGTAAACATTGGAAGTGCACCAACAGCAGGTTTGCCGTCAGGGCCCATGTTACCTGGTGACCAATTGGTTCCAAATAAGAAGTTAAATGGATTGACCTTGTCAACAAAGAAAGTTGACAATCCTTTTTGTGCGACAAAGACAAGAATTGAACCGACAACAAAGACAATCAATGCGATACAAAGGAATGTCAATGTTTTTCCAAATTTTTCAAGTCTTGAATTTTTATTACTCGAAAGTAATTTTTCTTTGATTTTTGCGTTTTCCATAAAGACCTAACTATTTTCTCCAGCTATCAATTTAGCTTTTTAATATTTCCATGCGCATCACGGTCGACTTTCATGTCTGAAACTGAGATATATCCCAATTTTTTCAATGTTTTCGAGTCGTTTGTAACATAGTTGATGAATTTTTCTTCGACCTTATTTTCTTTTGAGTTGTTGGTGTACATGTGCTCATAAGACCAAATTTTCCACTTGTTGATTTTTACGTTGTCGTCATTTGGTGTGACATTATTCACTTTCAATGGTTTAACATTTGGTTTGTTAATATATGAAAATGAAACGTATGAAATGGCACCTGGGGTTTGTCCAACCAATTGAACAACGGAACCAGACGCATCAAGGGTTGGACCATTGATTTCTGTTGCACCATTAAGACCATATTTGTCAAAGTTGACACGTGTTCCAGATCCTGCCGTCCGTCCAATCACTGTGATTTTTTCATCTTGACCGCCAACTTCCTTCCAGTTGGTGATTTTCCCTGTGAAAATATCTGTTAATTGTTGGTCAGTCAAATTTGAAACCTTCAAATTTTCATTGACAATGGGTGCAAATCCGACAACAGCCACTTTATGATCCGTGATTTTTGAGGCATCAATCCCTGTTTTTTCTTCGGCAAAAATATCTGAGCTTCCGATTTGGAAAGAACCTGCGGCAACCTGTGCTAGACCTACACCGGAACCGCCACCTTGAACCATAATAATGTCATCTGGATTTTGCTTCATAAAATCAATAGATGCTTGTTCCACAAGAGGCTGCAATGCTGTCGAACCTCCTGCTGTGACCTGCTTATCTCCTGCCCCACAAGCACTCAAAAGTATGAGTCCTGTCAACGCAGCAAACGTGATTAAAATTTTCTTCTTCATACTGATATTATATCATATTGAGGCAGCTCTAAATGTTAATTGAAAGCGCCCTTATGTAAATATTTTGTAAATGAAAATTACAAACAGCACAGCTTCAAAAGAAACTGTGCCATTCCATGAAAAGAAAATTTTGAAGTTCTAAGCAGGTCTAATGCTTAGGGGATTTAACACCAGTTTTTGATGAATGTCAAATCTGATTTCCACTGAAAGACGATTGTTAAGTTATAGGGAAATGCAATCTTGTGTGTGTGTGTTTAACCTTCAGTAGAAGTCAGATCTGACAGTCATTTTATTTCTGTCAGATGATACTTAATGCGTTTATTTTTTAGTTACTGTGCCTTGTGCGTCACGGTCAACTTTCATATCTGAAACTGAGATATAGCCCAATTTTTTCAAGTCTGCTGTGTCAGAAGTGACATAGCTGATGAATTCTTTTTCAGCAGAAGTTTCTTTCTTCGTGTTTGTGTACATGTGTTCGTAAGACCAAACTTTCCATGCATTTGTTGTTACATTTTCGTCAGTTGGTTTTACACCGTCGATGCTGAGTGCTTTAATATTTGAATTGGTTGTCAAATAAGAGAAGGCAACGTATGAAATGGCACCTGGTGTTTGTGCAACCATTGTTACAACTGAACCTGAAGCATCTTGTGTTGGTCCAGTTACTTCTGTTGCTTTGTCAAGGGCGTATTTGTCAAAGTTAACACGTGTTCCAGAACCTTCTGTACGACCGATAACTGTGATTTTTTCGTTTGATCCGCCAACTTCTTTCCAGTTAGTGATTTTTCCTGTAAAAATATCAATCAACTGTTGTTTTGTCAAATTGTCAACGCTTGTTTTGCTATTGATGATTGGTGCAAAGCCAACTACTGCAACTTTATGGTCTGTCAGTGCTGACGCATCAATTCCTGATTTTTCTTCCGCAAAGATATCTGAATTTCCAACTTGGAATGAACCTTCAGAAGTTTGAGTCAATCCAACACCAGATCCGCCACCTTGAACAGTGATTTGAACGTTTGGATTTTTTGTCATAAATTCTGTCGAAGCTTGTTGTGCCAATGGTTGAAGGGCAGTCGATCCACCAGCAATAATTTTGCCAGAAAGTCCTTAAGTCCCTGTAGATGTTGAAGTGCTTGATGAGCCGCAAGCAGCTAATGTCAACAATGCCGCACCGGCAATAACAGTTGCAAGAATTTGTTTTTTCATAATATCTTTCTCCGATAATTTCTAAGTGATAAGTTTCGCGTAAGCTCTTTTGCTTACAAAATAATTTTACCATTCATTTGACCTGTCAAATGTAAACAGTCAGCAAATAAAGTGTAAATGCTTTGTAAATCTTAATAAAATCAAGTAAAAATCGTTTAAAAAAGGGCCTTTATTGTAAATTTTGAGAAAAATGCATGGTTTGATATGCTTATCTCGTCTGTAAAGTAAAAAAAATGACCCAAAATGGTCATTTTTAATACTGTCAGCACTGACAGGCTTAACGATTGTAAATTTTAAGCTGGCGGGCGATGTCTTTATTTTGTTCTCTGCGCTTAATGGTCTCACGTTTATCGTATTCTTTTTTCCCACGCGCAAGTCCCATCAACACCTTCGCAAAGCCATTTTTCAAATAGACTTTCAAGGGAACAAAGGTAATTCCTGTCCCTGTCAATTCTTTTTCTATTTTGGCAATTTCACTTTTTTTCAACAATAGTTTTCGTGTTCGCGTTTCGTCAACGTTGAACATATTCCCTTGCTCAAAAGGTGCAATATGCACATTTGCCAGCCAGACTTCACCGTCTTTAACACGCGCAAATCCGTCGCGTAACTGTATTTTTGACTGACGAATGGATTTGATTTCCGTTCCTGTCAATACAATTCCAGCTTCAAAGGTCTCGAAAATTTCATAATCATGTCTGGCCTTTTTATTTTGTGCTAAAGGCTTATCTTGTGTATTTTTTACCATTCTTTTTCCTTCTCTGATTACTTTTCAAGCTGTTTTTGCAAATCAATTTATCTTTATTATAGCATAAAACTCCGTCCGACAGACAGAGTTTTAAAGCGTGTTTTAGTCAAGGTTTTCAGCGACATGTTTAAGGAGTTCAGTGATTCCTTCCGCATTTGTTCCGCCAGCCATCGCCATGTCTGGTTTTCCGCCGCCACGTCCATCAATATATGGTGCGAGAGCTTTGACAAGATTTCCTGCTTTGACAGCAGTGTTTTTACTTGCTACAAGCAAGTTTACTTTTTCACCGATTTTGGCAACTAAGACCAATTCGTCAGACAAATCTTTTTGTTTCCAAATATCAGCAAGATTACGGAGGCTATTGACATCAGAAACCTTAACTTCTGTGGCAATATAGCTCAAATCTCCTGCTTTTTGAACGTTTTTAAAGATTTCATCTGATTGTGCGCTGGCAAGTTTTCCAGCCAAGGCATCATTTTCTTTTTGAGCAGCTTTCAATTCGTCTTGAAGTGTTGCTACTTTTGTGACAACTTGTGATGCTTGTGGTGCTTTGACAAGATTTGCCACTTCGTTCAATGTGTTTTCGCTTGTAACAAAGGCTTCATAGGCTTTTTGACCTGTCACGGCTGTGATACGGCGTACACCTGAGCCAATGCCTTCTTCTTTGATAATCTTGAACAAGCCAATTTCACTTGTAGTTTTCGTATGCGTACCACCACAAAGTTCAACTGAGTAATCTCCGATAACAACAGCACGAACGACTTTACCATATTTGTCCCCAAATAAGGCTGCTGCGCCCATTGCTTTTGCTGTTTCTACGTCAGTTTCAATCGTTTTAACCGCAATATTTTGCCAAATAATTTCATTAACTTGGCGTTCAAGGGCTGCTAATTCTTCTTTTGTGACTTGAGCAAAGTGTGTAAAGTCAAAACGCAAGAAATCAACTTCGTTGAGTGAACCTGCTTGTAAAGCGTGTTCTCCAACAATATTATGAAGGGCTGCGTGAAGCAAATGCGTTGCCGTATGATTTTTCACTACGCCTGCTCTTCTGACTTCATCAATTTCAAGACTGTAGGTTTGACCAACTGTCAGCTCTGACAGAACAGTAACCGTATGAAGATTTTGACCGTGTGGTGCGTGTTGAACATCGACTACTTCAGCTACAACATCGCCATCTGCATTTTTGATGACACCATGGTCAGCCACTTGTCCACCCATTTCAGCATAGAATGGTGTTTGTTCAAAGACGAGTTGAGCAGTTCCTGAACCGATGCTTTCAACTTTTTCGTCAGCACTGACAATTACTGAAAGTTTGCTATCAGCTTGATGCGTCTCATATAAAAATTCTGAAGCTTCTTCAATTGAGCTCAATGTTTCATTTTGAGCACCCATTGAACCACCTTTGACAACGGCTGCTCGCGCGCGGTCTTGTTGTTCTTTCATGGCACTGTCAAAGCCTGCGTGGTCAATTTTGAATCCTTCGTCTTCTGCCAATTCTTCGGTCAATTCAACTGGGAAACCGTAAGTATCGTACAAGCGGAAAATATCTTGACCATCAAGTGTATCTTTGCCATCTGCTTTCAGTTGTGCCAACAAATCATCAATCAATTTTTGACCGGCATCAATTGTCCGGTTAAATGTTTCTTCTTCGCGGTCAACAATGCGTTGGATGAATTCTGCTTTTTCAAGCACTTCAGGATAATAGCCTTCCATGACTTGACCAACGATTGGTACCAACCCAGCAAGGAATTTGCCTTGAATGCCCAAACGTTTGCCGTGCATCACGGCACGACGAAGCAAACGACGAAGCACATAGCCACGACCTTCATTACCAGGCAAAGCACCGTCACCAATGGCAAATGACAATGAACGAATATGGTCAGCAATGACCTTGAAGCTCATGTTGTTGCCATCTGGATCATAAGTTTTGCCAGATAATTTTTCAATTTCATGGATAATTGGCAAGAACAAATCAGTATCAAAGTTAGTACGTCCACCTTGAATGATACATGCCATACGTTCAAGTCCCATACCCGTATCAATATTTTTCTGTGGCAATTCTTTATATTCAGAACGTGGAATGCCAGGTTCTGCGTTAAATTGTGACAAAACGACATTGTAAATTTCGATATAACGATCGTTTTCAATGTCTTCTGCTAAGAGGCGCAGACCAATATTTTCTGGGTCATATTTTTCACCACGGTCAAAGAAAATTTCTGTGTCAGGACCTGAAGGGCCAGCACCGATTTCCCAGAAGTTGTCCTCAATCGGAACCAAGTGACTTTCAGGCAAGCCAACTTCAATCCAACGATTGTAAGTATCTTTATCGTCTGGATAATAAGTAACATAAAGTTTTTCAACTGGGAAACCATAGTATTTTTCATCCGTCAACATTTCAAAAGCATAAGCAATCGCTTCTGTTCTGAAATAATCACCGATTGAGAAATTTCCCATCATTTCAAACATGGTATGATGACGTGCTGTTTTACCAACATTTTCAATGTCATTTGTCCGAATTGATTTTTGTGAGCTGGTCATGCGTGGATTTTCAGGCACAACTGACCCATCAAAATATTTTTTCATCGTTGCAACACCTGAGTTGATCCAAAGCAAAGTTGGATCATTTACAGGAACGAGCGATTGTGAAGGCATAATTGTTGATCCTTTTGACTCAAAGAAATTGAGGAAGGTGTCGCGAATTTCGCCAGAAGTCATGTATTTCATTGTTTTCTCCATATTCTGTCAGTAGTGACAGGCTTTTAGTGAATAAATTCACAAATTAAAAATAAAAATCCATCGTAAACAAAGGGGCGAGCTGTCGCGGTACCACCCTTATTCACGATAGATTTGAATATCGTCTCTAGTGTTTGATAGTGCGGTTTTCTCCGCTTATAAGCACATTTAACTTACTCTTTCCCACCACTAAGAGCTCTCTGTAAAGTTAAAATTTTAGTCCTGAATTAGTTAGAACTTGATGATGAAGTTGAAGTGAATTGTGAGAAGATTGAAGAGAATGCTGATTCTTTAACCGTTACATTATTTTTCTTCAAGTAAGCCGCAATTACACTGCTGACATAAGTCGTATCAGCCATTTTTTCAGTTTTGATTACATCTTGGAGTTCAGATTTGTATTTATTCATATCTGTTCCCTTGTCAGATGTTTTAACCATTTTAACAACATAATAGCTAGTTGAACCAGTTGATGTACTTGTTGAAGTAATCACGTCTGAAATTTCACCATTTTTCAATTTGTAGGCAGCTGTTTGAACATCAGTTGGAACAGTTGTGCTTGTTGAATTGAAAGTTGTTTTGCTTGCAGCGTTATCGGTATCAAATTTGGAAGCATCTGATTTGTTTGACGCAATAGCTTTTGTTGCTGCATCTTTCGTTGTTTCTGTCAAAACAATGGCAGTAACGTCTGGATGGTAAGATTCCCAAGCTGTTTTAAGGTTAGCAGTTGTGTATTGCGTTTTAGCAATGTCTTGTTCAATTGCTGCTTGTTCCAAAAGTTGTGTTTTCAGATAAGTCTTAAAGTTGCTTGTTGTGAAGCCTTGTTGTTGCAATGCTGATTCAAATTGAGTACCATATTGGTCTTTATATTTGTTGTATTGTGCATCAACTTTTTTAGACGTCGCTTCTTTGGCAATTGAGCTTTCTTTTTCAAAGATTTTATCAAATGTCAAATTTTGAAGCAATGTGCTAGTAGGCATTGATGGAAATTCTTTGGCAGCGCTATAAAGGTCAGAAACCTGAACAGTATCACCTTTCATTGTAATAATGTCTGCATCCATTGAACTGTTGCTTGAACATCCTGAAAGTGCGAATAAAGCAGCACCAGCAACTACAGTAGAAAGAACTAAACTAAGTTTTTTGACTTTCAAAATTTTCTCCTTAAGATGAGTCAGATTTAGCACCTGACTTGATAGTAACTGCTAGCTATTATAACACAAAAGTTTTAATAAAACTTAAATTATGCAAAGAATCCAATGCTTTTTTTACTTGCTTTCTCGATTTGGCTTAATCATTAATAGACCGTCACCGAGTGGTAAAATACTGGTCAAGTATTTTGGATTGTTCAACACTTCATCAAACAAGCGACGTAAACCACGTTCTAAAGCCCTTTGCGAGCGTTTAATTTCCATGATTGGTGTCAAAATTTCTCCAGCCTGAAAGATATCATCCATCAAAATCACGCCATTTTCTGTCAGCAATGACAAGGCCATTGGAAGAAATTCAACGTATTTTGATTTGGCCGAATCCATGAAAATCAAGTCGAATCGATGACTGTCACCATGATTATCCGCTGCTTGTTGTGCTGTCAGCTCTGACAAAACATCTGCCGCGTCACCTTCCAACAATTGAATTTGTTTCAGGTGGTCATAGGTTGCCAAATTTTCTTTAGCCAAGGCAATCATTTCAGGATTGCGGTCAATGGTAACAATCTCAGCTTCTTTAGCTGCTTGCGCCATCATTAATGCTGAAAAACCAATGGCCGTTCCGATTTCAAGAATGCGCTTGGGTTTCAAAAGTTGGATTAACATTTGAAAATAAACGACCGTTTCATGTGGGATAACAGGAATATTATTTTCTTGGGCTTGTTTTAATACGCTTGCCAAATCGCCTTGAACAGGCGTTTGATTTTGGCGCATCCAGTCAACTAGTTCTGCTTTGACGACCGGACGGTGCATCATTGGGTTACTTGTTCGTTTGTATGTTGTTTGTGTCGTTTCAGTCAATGTGTACTCCCTTAGCAACTAATTCTTCTAAGGCTTTCAATCTTTTTTCAAATAAAGCAAATGCAGCTTCTAAATATTCGCTTGATTCCATATCCACACCAGCTTTTTTGATGACATTGAGTGGATAATCAGACGAACCTGCTTTCAAATAGTTCAAGTAAGCTTCCTTATCTTCGGCGGTTCCATGCACAATTTTTTCAGCTAAGAAACTTGCTGCAGCAAAGCCTGTTGAATATTGGAAGACATAAAAATTATAGTAAAAATGCGGAATTCTCGCCCATTCATATTGAATTTCCGGGTTTTCTTCAGCTTTCAAGCCATAATATTTTTCATTTAATTGGCCAGACAAGCCATTCAAAAAGTCACTCGTCAAAACTTGACCAGCCGCATCAGCTTGGTGGATTTCTTGTTCAAATTCTGCAAATTGGGCTTGACGGAAAACCGTCCCCTTGAAGCCGTCTAACCAATGATTTAAAATGGCAAATTGTTCTTTTTCATCTTTGGCTTCATCAAGCAAACTTTCAGTCAAAATATTTTCATTGGTTGTGGATGCAATTTCAGCAAGAAAAATCGGATAATCCCCATAAACATAAGGTTGACTAGCTCTTGTGAACGCAGAGTGCATGCTGTGTCCCATCTCATGAACCAGCGTAAAGACATCATCAAGTGTTTCTTGCCAATTTAAGAGCATGAAAGCATTAGTGTCGTAAGCACCACCAGAATAAGCCCCCGAACGTTTTCCGACATTTTCTTCAACGTCAATCCATTGCTCATCAAAGGCAGCCTTGACTTTTTTACTATAATCATCACCGAAAACGCCCAAAACATCCTGAGCCTTATCGACAGCTTGAGCATAATTAAACTTGTAATCAAGATTCGATAGTGGACGATACATGTCGTACATTTTCAAATCAGGTAAACCGAGGATTTGTTGGCGCAGTTGGACATAACGATGTAAAAGTGGCAAATATTTGTTGACATTTTCAATCAAAACATCATAAACCTTTTCAGGTACAAAGTTGGCAGATAAAGCTGCTTCACGCGCAGAAGCATAATGATGTACTTCTGCATTCAAATTATGAACTTTAACATTTGTCTGCAAGGTTTTAGCATAAGTATGTTGATACTGGGCATAAATACCGTAAAGTGCTTGATAAGCTTCTTTTCTGACCTCACGGTTCTTACTTTCCATAAAGGAAATGAAATTACCATGCGTCAACTGTACTTTATCTCCATTTTCGTCAGTAATGACAGGAAAATCAATGTCTGCATTGTCCAAAATTTCGAAAATCTCTGCGGCTGATCCCAAAATTTCGCTTGATTTTGCCAATAATTTTTCTTCTTTTTCAGAAAGCACATGTGCTTTTTTAGAAAATAAACGCTCGAAGAAATGGCTGTATTTCAAAAGCTGAGGTTCTTCAGACACAAAAGCTGCATAAGTTTCCGTCGAAATACTCAATAATTCTGGTTCAAAAAATGCGAAGCCTTCTTCAAATTTGGCATACAAGCTGGTTACTTTGGCTTGATATTCTTGATATTGAGTGACCCGCGTATCTTGGTCATTTTTCATGGAAGCATAGACATAAACTTTTTCAATCTGACGAGACAAATCGAGCATTGCTTCAACCGTTTTTAAAAGGTCTTGCGCAGACGCCGTTGTGTGTCCCTTGTACTGACTTTCGATTGTGCCTACTTGAGCAAAAAGTGCGGATAATTTTCTTTCAAATTCGTCATCTGTCTTAAAAACACTGGTCAAATCCCAAAGCAATTCAGCCTTGATTTCATTGCGTTCTTTTGCCATAAAAACTCCTCTTCATCTGTTTTGTTTATCTTTCATTATATCATAGAAATGAGGCGGATAGAGCTTTCTATGCCTGTTTGCACGAAAGGAGCCATAAAAATTTTGATAGTAATTCGTCAAGTCAAGGTCAATCTGTGCAAATTTTTTACCGTGTGCTTTGTTGACTCCCCATGAAAACAAATCACAGCCGACAGGAGCTACGTGAGCCTTGGAAAAATCAGAAGCCATGATTGTTTGTTGGCTTTCGTAATAATGAAACTGCAAGGCAAGCCACTTTTTCGACCGACGCCTCAGTTGTTGCTGCACAAAATGCGATTGCCAGTTTTTCCAGTTTATTGAATTTGGTAGTGTGACAGTTTGCATCTTTTGCGCCTGCATTGGCAGCCTTAAAAGAGCCAGTAAATCTCCCGAAAAGAAATCATATTCTTCCATTTTGAAATAGAGTTGTCCTTTGATATCCTGATGAATTAGCGATTTGAGCCTTATCTTCTTTCTTCCTTCGTCAAGTTCCCAATAATAAAAGCCTCGATTTTCTGAGAAATACATGAGATTTTCTTGTAAGGTCGTCGCTGTTTTTTCAACCACAGATTTTTTCCCATCAGCCAAATCACGTAAAAGCCATGCTTTCTGTAATTTTCAGTGCGTTCAATCAGTCTCTCAAGCGACAAAGTTGAGCATTGAATTTCAATGGCAATTTTATCATTGACCAGCAAATCTGGTGTCTGTTTTAAGTCCGGCAGATAATGCTCAAGCGCTACTTTTTCCGTCAAGCCAAACCATTTATAGAGCTGAATTTTGAGTGACAGGTGCTGACTGGACTCATTTTCAGACCAACTGTGGCACTCATTGAGCGAACGGTGGGCAAAATGTGGACATTTTATTTTTCCTTTTTTAAAAATCAACTCACTTTGACAGGCTGGGCAGATGTACTTCTGCTTGGTATCAATATCAAATAAATCTAGCGCATTTATCCGTTTTCCATTTTCATTGATTGCAATTAACATACTTCTCTATTCGTATTTTCGGGACAATTGTCACAAAAAAAAGAGCCTAAGCTCTAAAATAAAACGATGAGTCCTGCAATGAGTGCCAGAATAACAAGGCATGCTACAATCAATCCCACCCAAAAGATATGCTTTTTCTTCTGCGTGTTTAACACGGCGATAAACTCACGGATAAAGGCTGGCACCCGGTAATACATGGCTGTTTTTCCACCTCTTCCGCCGTTTGCTTGCAAGTTGAGACTTCTCGCAAACAAAGCAGCTCTAAACACATGATAATCCGATGTGAAAAAGATAAAGTTATTAGAAAGTCCCTTTTCTTTGATCAATTCAGATGAATAAACTAAATTTTCGTAAGTCGTCCGTGATTGACTTTCAATCAAGGTACGGTCTGCTGGAAAGTTTAACTCTTCTACCGCGTATTTTTGCATGGCGGCTGCTTCAGAAATTTTTTCATCCGCCCCTTGACCGCCTGAAAAGATAATGATTACTTTTTCATTTGATTTGGCAGCACTGACAGCCGCCTTAATCCGATTGCCTAGCAAAACGCCGACGCGTTCTCCTTGAACCAAACCTGCCCCTAAAACAACAAAGGTATCCGCTTGAGTTTTTCTCATTCTTCTACCATAAATCCAACTTGA
The DNA here is from genome assembly GCF_009601055.1 of Lactococcus sp. dk101. Classification (GTDB taxonomy): domain Bacteria; phylum Bacillota; class Bacilli; order Lactobacillales; family Streptococcaceae; genus Lactococcus. The sequence continues at coordinate 135,269 of NZ_WITI01000002.1, read as the reverse complement.
CAAGAAGAAAACGAAAAATTGCCAAGCCAAGTAAACAGATAAAATTGGATAAGCAAATGAAAGAATTTTCAACCAGGTCCATTGATCTGACAACTCTCCGACATAAATATAGACCCAGTCAATCAATAAGAAAAGGAGCATCAAGATTGGCAAAATCAAGTTGGCAATACTTTTGGACTCCCGTCGCCACATTTTTACAGTCAAAACAACAATGGCTAAAGGCAAGACAAAACCAAGCAGCATCGAAACTCCCGCAAATATCAGGGCTTCAACAAACAAGGTCATGACCCCAATCTGAGTAAAGACTGTCCCATGAATGCCAACTTGATAAATCACAGCAATGGCTATCAATGAATTAAGCAAGAAAAGAAGGCTGGCCAAATGCCCAATTCCCATTCTTCCTAATTTTAATGTTCTCAAATCTTCCATGGTTTTAATTTTATAATGGAAAAAAATAGAACTCGCAAGAAACAAGAGGCTAAAAAAAACGAAAAGGTAAATAATCATTAGATCTGTCATACTTATATTTTATCATATTATTAGCTAAAGCTACGCCTTTTTGTAGAAATGATACGCTTTGTCAGCACTGACAAAAAAAGCCGTCCCTAAGGACGACACTCAATGCTTTTATAAAATTGCCAAAACAGCAAAGTTGATGATAAAGAGGATGGCTACTGCCCAGATAATCGGTTTGATTTCTTTTGGTTTACCAATCACAAGTTTTGTGATGATGTATGTAATGAAACCTGCAGCAATCCCGTAAGAGATTGAGTAAGCAAATCCCATAAAGATTGATGTAAAGAATGCAGGAATTGCTTCATTAAGGTCATCCCATTTGATTTCTTTGAATGAACCAAGCATCATCATCCCAACGATAATCAATACTGGTGCAGTTGCTTGTGTTGGCACAATGCTCAACAATGGCAAGAAGAAACTAGAGATAGCAAACATAATGGCAACAACGACTGAAGTCAATCCAGTACGTCCACCAGCACCGATTCCGGCAGCTGATTCAACGAATACAGTCGTGTTTGATGTTCCGAAAATGGCACCGATTGGTGTAGCAATCATATCAGCAAACAAGGCTTTGTCCATTTTTGAAGAAAAACCACGTGAATTTTCCATTTCTTCCAAATCTTTATCACTAAAGATACCAGTCGCACGACCTGTTCCGATAAAGGTTCCGATTGGGTCAAAGATTGAACTCAATGAAAGCGCAAGAATGGTCATCAAAACTTCAATGTATTTATTTGGATCTGCAAACAGTGTTGCAAAACCTTTTGGTCCAAAGGCTGCACCAAATGTTTGTCCCATTTGATGAATGGCTGTTCCGATATTGTTTTCAGCAAACAAAGTTGACATATTGACTGAAACAAGTCCTGAAAGAATAGCGATAATTGTTGTCAATAAGATTGAAATCAAAATTCCAGCTTTAAAAATTGGTTTATTTGAAATACGTCCACGAAGCACAAAGTACATGGTAATCACAAGACCTGCAAGTGCAACTAAGGCTCCTGGATCATTGAATGTGACAAGTTCTGGAACGATTGCACTGTTTGAAGTGATTGTTCCATGATTGTTGGTGTAAGTTCCTGGGTCTGAAATGAAACGCAAAAGTCCTGCATTTTTAATCCCGATATAGGCGATAAAAATCCCAATCCCACCACCAATGGCGTGTTGAAGACTTTCAGGAATACCAAGAATAATTGCTTTACGAACACTGGTAAATGTAATGATAATGTTGATAATCCCACAAATAAAGACCATTGCCAATGCTTCTTGCCAAGAATAGCCAAGGCTCAAAACGATGGTGTAACTAAAGAAGGCGTTAAGCCCCATACCTGGTGCCAATGCGTAAGGCACGTTGGCAATCAAACCGATAGCTAAACAGCCAACGATAGAAGCCAAGATTGTTGCCAAAAAGACTGCTTGAACAGGCATTCCTGCTTGTCCCAAAATCTCAGGATTGACAAAGAGGATATAAGACATTGCAAAGAATGTCGTTACACCAGCCATAATTTCACGACCAACAGTCGTGTTGTTTTCTTCAAGTTTAAAGAACTTGTTCACGATTCTCTCCTTTTTTGAGCTGCCCTTGTTATTTGATGGGCAGTTCAATTTTTTAAGTTCAACAGAACTTAGTAAATAAAAACGGTACATACATATTTTATCTTAGTTTCACTTAAGATAACAAGCTATTGAACAAAAAATAAGATAAAAAACAGTTAATTGTTCGGAAATAGCGGAATATTTTTAAGAAAGCGAATTCAACGTTCGCACAAATATGTCAAAGAGAGACTTTCTTCTTTTATGTTATAATAGGATAAATGTTTGCCTTTTTATTGATGGATCAGACATTTACTAAAAAGCAAACTATTTTTAGCTCGTACAATATAGATTAGATAGGAATTTATGACAAATACAGAAACAAAATTGATTGCCATTGATTTGGACGGAACAACCTTGCACTCTGACGGAAAAACGGTCAGTCCTTATACCAAATATATTTTCAAGCAAATCGAAGCTCAAGGGCATATCATTTGTATCACAACAGGTCGTCCATACCGCATGGCAATGCCTATCTATAAGGCACTCGAACTTAAAAGCCCCATGATCAATTTCAATGGTGCCCTCATCTCAAATCCAACGGACAAGGCTTGGCAACATCAAAAGGCACATTATATTGACCGTTCGTTTGTTTTCGAGTTGTTACGTCATCAACAAAATTTTGACCTTGAATATTTTGCGGTTGAATATCGTCGCAAATTCTTTTTGAATACCTTTAAAGACGTCCCTACTGATATTTTCGGCGTTGACGCATTCCAACCTTATAATCGTTTGCGTGCCGATCGGATCACGGACAATCCATATGCTGTCCTTTTGTCAACACGGGTTAAAGACAAATTCAAACTGGCTAAACAAATGCAAGAACATTATAATGGAAAAATCGCTGTCAGTGGTTGGGGTGGCCCAAACAATATCTTGGAAGTCGTCCCTAAAGGCGTTACAAAGGCTTCTGGTCTCGAATATCTCCTCAAAATTTTGGACATTCCACTTGAAAATCTTTACGCTTTTGGAGACGAGCATAACGATATTGAGATGTTCAAATTGGCACCAAATGCCTTTGCAATGAAAAATGCTTCTGCTTTATTACGCCCACATGCGAGTGAAATTCTCCCTTGGACCAATGACGAAGACGGAGTTGCCCGTCAACTCGAAGCGCTCTTCCTCAAATAATCCTGTCAGAACTGACAGCTTATCCGCTCTTACATTTGGACAAGATTTGGCACACAACGGATTATTCTGACCAGGCTTTGCTTTATTTTCAACAGGTTCAAGACGACTTTATGGCAGCACACGATGACTGGATCATTGAAGGCAATTATTCTGGAACACTGTCTCATCGGATTCAACAAGCCGATGTCATCATCTGGCTGAAAATTTCACGTCCCAGAGCGATTTTCAGAGTGGTTTCGCGTTCTTTGAAAACTCGTCTCGCGGGTCATAACCGCTCCGACATGGCCAGCAATTTTAATGAAAAATTTGACCAGGAATACTGGGATTTCATGAAATTCATCTGGCGTTTTCCGAAAAACAATGAACCTCGAATTGCAAAGTTGATTGAAGCAGAAGGTAAATCAGACTGCGTCACAATCGTCAAGACACAAAAAGACAAAGCAAAAATCATGAGCCTTTACTCATGATTTTTTTATAAGGTTAGATTTAGTCTCTGTTGCCTGCAAATCCGAAAATACGGAGCAAGAACAAGAACAAGTTGAGGAAGTCAAGATAAAGTGAGAGCGCCATTGAAATAGCCCAACCATTTGTATCTCCCATTTGATAATAAACTTGTTCAATTTTTTGGTTATCGTAAGCAATCAAACCTGAGAAAATAACAACCCCAACGAATGAAGCAAAGAGCATCAAGCCACTACTTTGGATAAAGAAGTTCAAGATACCAATCACGATCAAACCGATAACTCCTGCGAACAAAGCTTTGTGCCAAGCACTCAAGTCACGTTTTGTTGTTCGTCCATAGACAGCAAGTCCAAAGAACATGGCAACCGCAGTCACAAAGGCAAGCGTAATATCTGTTGCAGTGTACATCAACAGTGTGAAGCTAATCAAGAAGCCCATAAAGGCTGAATAGACGATAAACAATGGCAGTGCAGCAGATGAATTCTTCATAGCTGATCTTTGCATTGGGACAACCATGAACAATGGAATTAACCAAAGCAACAAGAAAACGAAACTTCCGCTTCCCTCAATCATGTTGACCAAGTTATTTGTATAAAAACGAAGCATGATGAAGCTGACAAGTCCTGAAATCAAGACCCCAACTCCCATCAAACCATAGACCTTACTAAAAAATGCATTCAACCCGTCTTTTCGCTCATCGAAAATAAGATTATCATTATTATTCATTGATTTCTCCTTATAATTTACTTATTTATATTTTACCAAATTTTCATCAAAATGTCATACGACTTAAGTCTGATTTTCGAAAATTTTTTTAATTCTTCTCACTTTTCTGTCGAATTGAAAAAATCAAGTTATAGTTGACCATAGCCTTCCTTAGTGCTTCTTATTTTAATTCTTTGTGACATGAATAACATCATTTTTTAATCAAAATAAAGCATATTGTTACTTCCATTTAAGTTTACTATGCTATAATCGACTCATGAATTTAGAAAAAGAACCTTGGTTCCATGATGCTGAATACATGAGTTACGTAGGTCACTTCTTGGAAATGCCAGAACTCAAAAAGTTGGACACGATTGTCCACCATTATACCTCAACACGTTTGCAACACTGTCTGCGTGTGAGTTACATGAGCTATCGAATTGCAAAAAAACATGGCTTGAATGCCAAAGCAACTGCACGCGCAGGTTTGTTCCACGACCTCTTCTTTTATGATTGGCGTGATACAAAATTCAACAAAAGCCATGCTTATGTTCACCCGCGGATTGCTTACCGCAATGCCTGCAAATTAACGACCATTACACCACTTGAAAAAGACATCATTATCAAACACATGTGGGGAGCAACCATTGCACCTCCACGCTACAAAGAAAGCTTTATTGTAAGCTTTGTTGACGACTATGTCGCCATGCAAGAAGGAAAAACGACTGCAAAATACAAATGGAACAGAAGAAAGTATTTCAAACGCTTGCCTTCATTTTCAATGTAATCAAATACAAAAAGCTGTCAGCTCTGACAGCTTTTTTCTACGCCAAAAGACCTCATCTTTCTGTCTTTTCTATCAATGACACATAAAAAAGAAGCAAAATAACTTTGCTTCTTTCACTTCCTATTTTTAATTCTATTTTAATTTTTAGCGGACATCGCCCATCAATTTCAAAATTGGTTTCTTGATCAAGAGTAAGATAATCCCGACAATTACACCAATACCACCGACAATACCAAAGAAGGATACTTCTGTTGATTTAGAGAACAATGGTGTGATTTGTGCATTGATTGCTTGCGCACCAGCATCTGAAAGATACCACATGGCAATCATTTGTGATTGGAAGGCTGCAGGAGCGAGTTTTGTCGAAACTGAAAGTCCTACTGGTGAAACTAAAAGTTCACCCGCCATTTGAATGGCAAACATAACAATCAACCAGATACTACTTACACGACCTTCAACACCATTTAACAAACCAGGTGACATCATCAAAACATAAGACAAACCAGCCAAGATCATCCCCAAACCAAATTTAACAATGGTAGAAGGTTGACGATCACCAAGTTTATTCCAAATTGCAACGATAGCAGGTGTTAAAATAACAATGAAGAGTGGGTTTAATAATTGATACCAAGAAGGGTCAATTGTAAACTTAATGCCAAACCAGACAGGGTGAAGATTTGTACGTTCCAATCCCCAAGTTGCGATGACTGTTGAACTTTGTTCTTCAATAACCCAGAAAAGGACAGCAGAGATAAACATTGGAATGTAAGCACCCAACTTGCTTCTTTCTGAACTCGTTACTTCTTTTGAAGTAAACATACGTACCAAGTAAGCAATAGGGATTAAAATACCGACGATAGATAAAACATTGATCAAATTATTGATAAAGTTTTTCTTATCTACTGCATAAAGACCAAATCCTACGGCAACAATAATAATAATTGCAATAACTAACATCCAAAGGAAACGATTTTTTTCTTTTGTATCCATCGGATTAGATGGTTCTTTACCGATTTCAGGGAATAATTTTGTACGCCCACGCCAGTATGCAAAGAGGGCAACTAACATCCCAATCGCTGCAAGCGAGAAACCGAGGTGGTAATTATAAGATTGACCAACAGTCCCAACAATAATTGGGGCAAGGAGTGATCCTACATTGACACCGAAGTAGAAAATATTGAAACCTGTATCACGACGGGGATCATCTTTTGAGTAAAGATGTCCAACCATGTTTGAAATATTTGGTTTCAACATTCCTGTTCCCAAAATGATCAAAGCCAAAGAAATAAACAATGACGTCAATCCAAATGGGATTGCCAAGGCAACGTGCCCAAGCATAATCAAAATACCACCAATGAAAATTGTTTTTGATGCACCCATAAGACGGTCAGCAATCCAACCACCAACAATAGCAGATAAATAAACTAGTGCACCATAAATTGAAACAATTGCCATTGCTTGTGATTGAGGAAGCCCCAATCCAGCATTGGTATTAGTGGTAGCTGTATATAAATAATACAGCAAAATAGCGCGCATTCCATAATAAGAAAAACGCTCCCAAAGTTCAGTTTGGAAGAGCGTTAAAAGCGCTCGAGGTTGTCCGAAGAATAACTTTTCGGATTTTTTTATATCGTTCATAAATTATATTATAAAGTTTTCTATACAACTTGTCAAGTTGTCGAACTATTATTTCTATACTGATTTTTGGAAAGACTGGCAATATGCGGGATAAAGAGGGAATAATCGCCAATTATGAGGAAGCCGTATTTATTGGAATAAAAAAACAGCAAACGCTGTCTTTATTTTTCTACTTTGAAACTGACATTTGATTTGGCTTCAATCGTAATTTCTTGAAGCATCGCTTTGACTTCTTCTGAAAGGACTTCTTTTTGTGAAAAATGCAAATCCTCAAAATGAAAGTTGACTTGGTCATGTGATGGATTGAACATGCTGACAAAGGCCCCATTAGCATCATATCGCAAAATCCCCAAACAATTATCGGCATAGAAACTTGTAAAACTGCCCGTTCTCAATAAGCTTTCTTGATTGCGAAGTTTTGTCCATTTTTGATAAAGCTGATAATTATCTTCTGGAATATTGTCCCAAGGGAAATATTTTCTGTTGGAAGGATCCTTACCTCCTGTAAGTCCTGCTTCATCGCCATAATAAATACATGGCACACCCGGTAAACTGAACATGAGACCGACAGCATTGGCATTATTTTCTTGTCCAATCATGGTCAAAATACGTTCTGTATCGTGCGTTCCAAGATTATTTAAGTTATTGTAAAAAATATCTGTAGGATAATTCTCAGACAAAATCATCAACTGATGAGCAATATCATATGCAGACATACCACCTGTCAGATAACGAATAATCATATCTCGGAAAGGATAATTCATACAGCCATGTAAACTATCTCCCAAAATATAATCTCGACGTTTTCCATAAGAAATCTTGTTGGAAGCATCTTCCCAAACTTCTCCAATCAAGACCGTATCTTGATATTGGTTCAAATTTTCACGAATGCCTCGAATGAAACTGTCTGGCAATTCATCTGCGACATCTAAACGCCAACCGTCAAGGCCAAAATCATTCCATTTTTGCAAAACAGAATTGGTCTTTCCATAAATAAATTGACGGAAAGACTCATTGTCTTTATCCACTTCTGGTAAATCTTTGATGCCCCACCATGATTTATAATCTTGAGGATAGTCTGTAAACTTGAACCAATCAAAATAAGGGCTTTGGATTGACTGCGTTGCGCCTTCATTTCCCCCATATTGTTTTGAAATATTAAAATAACGTGAATTTTTTCCCACATGAGAAAAGACACCGTCCAGTACCAAATGCATCTGATTGGCATGAAGTTCATCGAGCAGTTCTTTAAAATCTGCTTCGTCACCAAGCATTTCATCGATTTCAAGATAATCATTCGTATCGTAGCGATGATTACTTGTCGCAGAAAAAATAGGGTTCAGATAAATGGCACTGACGCCTAAAGTTTTCAAATAAGGGATTTTTGCCGTAATGCCTTTGAGATTTCCGCCAAAGAAATCCCACCGTGCAATCGCACCATTTTCTTCTTTGACATAAAATGGATCGTCTTTCAAGCTTCCATAAAGAAATGAATTGGCTTTCGGTGCATTGATTTTGCCATCTGGATTGCCATTGTTGAAACGGTCTGGGAAAATCTGATAGAAAACAGCATCTCGATACCAATCAGGTGCTTTATCATCAAAATCGTAAACAGTGACTTGATATGGTTTAACATCTTGTTCAGAAATGTAAAGCACACCCTCGCCATTGTTTTCACTTCTACCATAATAATATTTGACATCTCCCCAGTCTGTTGGCTCAGTAATTTCAAAATAATAGAAATATAAACCATGCCCCACATCAAATTGGACGGATGAGCTGTAAATTCCTGTCTCAATTTCTTGCATTTCAAATTCATGCCGTTGACCAAAATCACGTCGAATGATGAATTTAACCGCAATATTTTCTTTGGTTGATGAAAAATTGATTTTCATGACTTGGCCCGCTTTGATTGCTCCGAAAGGCTGTTTGTATTCAGAATTCCAAGAATTAAAATAGTACATCTCACTCACTCCGTCTCATTATTTTATGGAAATTGATTTGTCATCAATGACAGAATGAACGGCATTGATGACAAAACTGCTTCTATAAAACGTGTTTATTTTTTTTCGTGAATATGCCAAATGTCATCTGCATATTCTCTGATTGTACGGTCTGAACTGAATTTACCAACATTGGCAATATTCATCAAGCTAGCTTTCGTCCAAGCTGTACGGTTTTTATACAATTTTTCCAAATCTTTTTGGGCACGAACGTAATCGTTGAAATCACGAAGCACGAAATATTCATCATTATAAGTTGTTAATGAGTCAAAGATTTCAGGCCCTTCAGCAGTGATATTTGGAATTGTGCCATCGATGAAGGCATCCAAAATGCGATGCACCACTGGATTTTGTTCATAAATATCACGCGCATTGTAGTTGCCGTTCTTGTAATAATCATAAACTTCATCTTTATTCAAACCGAATTTGAAATAGTTACCTTTACCAGCAGCTTCGAAGATTTCGATGTTGGCACCGTCAAGTGTCCCAATCGTAAGCGCACCATTAAGCATGAATTTCATGTTTGATGTTCCTGATGCTTCTTTAGAAGCAAGAGAAATTTGTTCCCCAACGTTTGCCGCAGGAATGATGATTTCAGCTTTGCTGACATTGTAGTTTTCCATAAAGACAACTTTAAGTTTATCGCCGATTTCCTTATCACTATTTATCAAATTGGCAATTTCGTTGATTGCTTTAATGATTGATTTAGCATAATGATAACCAGGTGCTGCTTTAGCACCGAAAATAAAGACGCGTGGCACGACATCAAGTTCTGGTTGGTCTTTGAGGTCAAAATAGAGTTTCAAAATATGCAAAACATTCAACAACTGACGTTTGTAAGCGTGAAGACGTTTTACTTGAACATCGAAAATGGCATCTGGATTAACCGTAATTCCATTATGTTCTTTGATATATGCTGCCAAACGGAGTTTATTATCAAATTTTGCGGCTTGCAGGCGTTCAAGTGTGTTTTCATCATTCTTGTATGCTTCAAGCAATTTCAATTCGTTCAAATTGTGACGCCATGTCTTGCCAATCGTTTCGTCAAGAACAGTTGAAAGGCGTTCGTTTGAGATTTGACTCCAACGGCGGTCAGCAATGCCGTTTGTCTTGTTGTTGAAACGTTCTGGGTAAATCAAGTAGAAATCATGCAATTCAACATCTTTCAACAAATCTGAGTGAAGTTTTGCAACACCATTTGTTGAATGTGAACCGATGATTGACAAGTTTGCCATGTGAATTTGTCCGTCTTTAACGATACGCGTGCTGTGAACAAGTTTTGCACCCACTTTTGGCAAGAGTTCAGCAGTACGACGACGGTCGATTTCGAGAATGATTTGGTAAATACGTGGCAAGAGCGTTTTAACCATGTCTTCTGGCCATTTTTCAAGTGCTTCTGACAAAATCGTGTGGTTAGTATAAGACATGACTTTGACCGTGATGTTCCAAGCACGTTCCCATCCAATGCCGTATTCATCAACCAAAATACGCATGAATTCAGGCACGCAAAGGGCAGGGTGAGTGTCATTGATGTGGACTGAAATAAAGTCAGCAATATGTGTGATTGGCACCTTGTTGACATTTTCAAAGTGCTTAATCAAACGTTGCAGCCCAGCTGAAACGAAGAAATATTCTTGTTTCAAACGGAGCAAACGTCCGTCATAATTTGAGTCATCTGGATAAAGCTCTGCAGAAAGCATAGCTGTTTGGCGCATGTAATCCAGATTTTGGAAACGCAAGTCCAAATCTTTAGGAACTTCTGAACGCCAGAGGCACATATTATTTACGGTTGTATTTTCAAAACCAACCATTGGGGTGTCATAAGGGACAGCGAGTACACGTTCTTGATTTCTGTAACGTGGTGTTAGATTGCCTTTGCCATCTTCTTCAAGCCAAACTTCGCCACCAAAACGCACTTCAAATGCTTTATCAGAACGACGCACTTCCCAAGGATTACCATTATCAAGCCATGAGTCTGGCAATTCTACTTGGTAACCATCAACGATTTTTTGTTTGAAAAGGCCATAGCTGTAACGAATTCCGTTTCCGTTCAATGGAATTCCTGTTGAAGCTGCAGAGTCAAGGAAGCATGACCCCAAGCGTCCAAGTCCACCATTCCCAATCGCCATATCTGGTTCCATTTCAGCGATGGTATCCAAATCAATGCCTAAATCAGACAAGCCTTCACGGACTGTATCCATAATTCCCAAGTTCAATAAATTGCTCTTGAGCATTTTGCCTGGTAAAAATTCAATGGAGAAATAGTAGGCTTGTTTTTTCTTTGATTCGTCTTTATATTCGTTGTCGTCTTGCCAAATGGTTGAGTAATATGCTTTTACTACTGATGCTACAGCGGCGAATGTTTCAATAGGGCCAGCTTTTTCAACGTCAGTCGCAAATTTTGTAGTCAGTCTTTTTTCAAAATCTTGTTTAAATTGCTTTTTAGTAAGTTTCAAATTACACCTCTTTTTTCTAGTTCCTGATTGGATTTTCTGTTGTTGGCCAGTTCGAATAGAGATGCATTTTTAAACTGGAATTAAGCAGAGTTCAAGCTCTAGTGAAGTAGTTTTACTACATCACACATATTCTATCAAAATATTCTGATTTACGCAACCGCTTGCGTATTTTTTAGCGTATTTTTTTAATTTTTCGATTATTTTAAGGCAGCTTGGTAGAGTTCAATATAAAGTTGCGCCTTACTTTCCCAAGAAAAATCTTCTGTCATTGCTGACAAGACCACTTGGTCAAAGTCTGCTTTGTTTTCTTGATACAGTTGAACCGCTTTTTGAACCGTTTTGGTCAAGGTATAGCCGTCAAATTGGACAAAGCCAAAGCCTGTTCCCGTTTTCGTTGACGGATTGTAAGGAATGACAGTATCTTTCAGGCCTCCGATTTCATGCACAATTGGCAAGGTTCCATAACGCATGGAAATCATTTGAGACAGGCCACAAGGTTCAAATGCTGAAGGCATGAGGAACAAATCGCTCGCCGCATAAATTTCTTGGGCAAATTGAAGATTGAAAGCAATATTTGTTGAAATTTTATCAGGATAGTGAGCAGCAAAATACTTGAAGCCATCTTCGATATATGGGAAGCCCGTTCCTAAGAGAACGATTTGGACATCTTCTTTCAAGATGTGATCGAGTTCTGACAGCACCAAATCAAATCCTTTTTGGTCAGTCAATCGGCTGACCATTCCAATCAATGGCTTGTCAGCTTTGACAGGAAGGCCTAATTTTTCTTGTAAGTCAGCTTTCATCTTGGCTTTGCCGGAAAGATCTTTCTTGCTAAAATGATGAGCAATCAATGGATCCGTTTCAGGATTAAAGACATCATAATCAATCCCATTGAGAATACCTGAGAGTTTGCCTGAAATAAAGTTCAAAATGGGTTCAAGACCACAGCCAAACTCGGCCGTTTTGATTTCTTCAGCATAGCTTGGCGAAACGGTATTAACCTTGTCAGCATAGAGCAAGCCAGCTTTTAGCATGTTAAGCATATTGTCATGTCTGACAACACCTTCATTGAAACGCTCCATGCCCATACCAAACAAATCAATCAAAGCATTGCCTTGTAACCAGCCCTGAAATTGCATGTTGTGAATGGTCAAGACCGTTTTAATGTCTTTATAAGCGTTAATCCAGTTGAATTTTTCTTTCAAAAGGAATGGAACCATCGCCGTCTGCCAGTCATTGACATGAATAATATCAGGAATGTCATCCAATTTTTCGAGGAGCTGACAAATGGCCAAATCAAAGAATGCGAAACGTTCCCCATCGTTGTTGTAGCCATAAAGTCCTTTTCCAGCGAAATAATGTTCATTATCTAGGAAATAATATTTTACGCCGTCACGAACAAGACTTTTGACCCCAACGTATTCACGACGCCAGCCCACATTGACGAAGTCCCAGAATTCATCTTTCAACTCTTTTTTGTAAACTTCTTTCATTTCGTCCTTGAAATAAGGCAAAATGACTGCGATTTGGTCTGTTTCTTTTTTCTTTGCTAATTCTTTTGGAAGCGCGCCTGCGACATCACCGAGCCCACCCGTTTTAAAGAATGGTGCACATTCACTGGCGGCAAATAGAATTTTCATGAGGTTCTCCTTATTCTTTTCTTTAAAGACTTGTCAACGCTGACAGAATTCTATCAGCGCTGACCTTTGATTTATTTTGAAGTGTGTCTAATTAAAGTTCAATCACATCTTCAGTAACGACTGAACCTTTTGGAATGACAACTGGTTTTTCCTTTGTTCCAATGACAGAAACGCCATTTTCAATGACAACATTTTTGTCAATGATGGCATATTTAACCACTGCATTTTCTTTGACTTTAGAATTGGTAAACAAGAGTGAAGCTTCAACAGTAGCCCCTGCTTCAACCGCTGATGCACGAGAAATAAGTGACTCTTTTACATTTCCTTCAACGATACAGCCCGAACCAAGTTGAGAGTTTTCTACGCTACTTTCTGGTGAGAAATAAGTTGGTACTTCATTTTTGATTTTCGTATAAACAGGTTGGCTTGAATAAAGCAATGACGTAAAGTTTGCAGGATTGAGCATCATCATATTGGCATCATAAAATGATTTCACATCTTTGATATTACTCATGTAGCCTGTATATTCGTAGCCATTGACATCCAAATCATCGAGATGAACGCGAACCAAATGTGAAATAGATGCAATTTCTTCTGCTTCTTGCATTTTCATGATGAAGTCAATCAACCATTCAGTATTGACGATGAAAAGATTCAAACAGAGGTTTTCTTTTTCTTGTAAATCCTCTACTTGGTTAGTATAGCAATGTTTCAAGCCATCTTCTTCAAATCGGAAAATGGTATCAAACGGTGCTGCAACTTCAGATTCGACTTTTTTATAAACGGCTGTCACATTTTTTCCTGATTGTTTATGCAAACGTAAAACGGCTTGCAAATCAACATCACAAACAAATTTGCTACCAATCAAAACAGTATAAGGTGCTTTTGATTTGCGTAGGAAATTGATGTGTTGGGCAAAATATTGTTTGCCTTCTGCTTTAAGTCGGTCAAAATCTTGTTGGATATAGATAAAGAAACGACTGTTTAGGCCATCAAGTCCCCATTCTGTTCCTGACCCTAAGTGGTCAAAAACGGACTGTGTTTCGCCTTGGTTAAATGTCATGAAAATGCTATCCACGTGCGCATTTGACAATGAAGAAAGTGGGAAGTCAATCAAACGATATTTGCATTCAAAGGGAAGCGTTGACAGTGGGCGTTCATCAACGAGTGGTTTAAGCTCTGGATTATGTGTGACATTTGAAAGCATGCCGACCATTTTGTTACTATTGTTCATCTTTATTATCCCCCTTGATTTCGCCATGTCCGACAACTAAAATGTCGTCTGGTGTTCCTATGATTTCAACATTATCACCGATTTTCGCATTTTCGCCAACGATGGCATACTTAATGGTGACATTCTCGCCAATGGTCGTGCCAGACATGATAAAGCTGTCCTCGATGACCGTATTGCCTTGAACTTGAACGTTTTGCGACAGGATAGAGTGATGAATGCGTCCGCTGACGTAGCAACCATCGCCCACAAGAGAATCTTTCACATCTGCATCAGCTGTGACATATTGAGGGGCTGAAATGTCATTACGGCTATAAATCCGCCAAGATTTATCGGTAATGTCCAATTCCATTTGTAAATCAAGGAATTCCATGCTGGCTTGGTGCAATGAACCAATTGTGCCGACGTCCTTCCAGTAACCTTTGAAGCGATAAGCAAAGACATTCTCGCCAGATTCGATATAAGCAGGAATAACATCGCCACCGAAGTCTTCCATTGGATTTCCTTTAGAATAGCCATTGACAAGGACTTCACGAAGTCGTTTCCAGTTAAAAATGTAAATTCCCATTGAAGCCAAATTTGATTTTGGTTCTTTTGGTTTTTCTTCAAATTCGATGATCCGATCAGCTTCGTCGGTGTTCATAATCCCAAAACGGCTGGCTTCATCAAGTGGCACTTCCATTACAGAAACGGTCAATGAAGCACCGCGTTCTTTATGACTTTCAAGCATTGCTTCATAGTCCATTTTGTAAATATGGTCACCCGACAAAATCAAAACGTATTCTGGATTGAGTTGGTCAATGTATGCAATATTTTGATAGACCGCATGAGAAGTCCCTTCAAACCATTTCGAGCCTTCTTGAGATGAATAAGGTTGTAGAATTGTGACACCCGAATTGACGCCGTTTAAGCCCCAAGGTGCCCCATTTCCGATGTGTGAATTCAAAACTAAAGGTTGATATTGTGTGATAACACCAACGTTTTTCACGTTTGAATTTGTACAATTTGATA
The DNA here is from genome assembly GCF_009601055.1 of Lactococcus sp. dk101. Taxonomy (GTDB): domain Bacteria; phylum Bacillota; class Bacilli; order Lactobacillales; family Streptococcaceae; genus Lactococcus. Next base: position 120,099 of record NZ_WITI01000002.1, on the reverse strand, counting down.
AAGCAAAGTCAATAATACGATAACGGCCGCCAAAAGGAACGGCTGGTTTAGCCACATCTTTTGTCAATTTACCAAGACGTGTCCCTTGACCGCCTGCAAGAATAAGACCCAACATTTCAATACCCATATTGAAACCTCCATTTATTTAACTATATTATAATTTTATAATCATAATCACATAATTCAAAATGATATCTGAGCTTCTATAAAAAAATTGTGCAAATTGTTCGGAATTAACAAACTATTCAGTTATTTTGTTCGCAATTTAAGCTCATCTATCTTGACAACTAATCAACACGTTTCGAATGGCTGATGAGTTCTGTCAGTAAAGCTGTAAATTTATCATTGCTGACCAAGTCTTCCAAATCAAGATGGAGACGGTAGCGCCAGTAATGGAAAGGATTAGCAGGAACATTGATTTGTTCTGCTTTAGGATTGGGATAACGTAATTCTTCACTGAGGCCCAGCCAATCTTGTATTGGAAGTGCAACAATCATCGCATTGCTATTAAGATTGCGTTTGATGATTTGCTCAATGATTTCAACAGAAGCGTCGCGTGGTGCTGGTCCCTGCCAGCCCATGACTTCATTGTAATAACGCTGTGTGTTTTCTTGATTTTCAGTCCACCAAGCCCGAAGATTACTGGTATCATGACTTGATGTTGTCACTACTGACAAGTATGGTGCATATTCTAAACGGCTGACAAATTGATCATCGCTCGGCATCCGCTCAACAATCAAACGTAAAATTTCTAAGCGGTACATGACATCTGGAACATTATCAGGCACCATTCCCAAATCTTCGCCACATGCCAACATAGGCGTGGCATTTTTAATGATTGGCAATTTTTCATAGGCCCGTTCTTTCCAGAAGTCATAATTTCGACCGTAAAAATAATCATTGTAAAGTCGATTGAGACGTTCTTGATATTCTGCACCGATTTCTCTAAAGGACGATGTATTTTGAAGATTAATCCGTGGATGATAGCGATAATGATCTTGGTGATCATGCACAAACAAGACATTTTCATGAAGTTGATAAAGTCCTAAGCGAACCCATTCTTCAAGATGTGCTGCTTCAACCTTACGCTGACTATCAAATTTTTTCTTGAAGCGGTAATTTCCATAGCCTGCATAATCCAGAAATTCTTGAATGACAAAATCTCGATAATCACGGCCGAAAATCTCATCAATCACCCAATCTTTAATAAACGGTTGAGTGAAGCGCTCAATTCCCCAAGCCCGAAAAGGAATGCCGTAATTATCTTCGATTTCTTGATCCGTCATGGCAATAGCTGGAGAAAAATGCCCCAACAAGCCACGCACACTATCTTTTGGCATTTCCCAAATTCGGAAAAAGCCCAAAATATGATCCAAACGATAAGCATCAAAATACTCACTCATGGCAAGCATCCGTTGCTTCCACCAGCCATAGCCATCTTTTGCCATTTCTTCCCAATGATATGTCGGGAAGCCCCAGTTTTGACCATTGACCGCAAAGACATCTGGCGGAGCACCTGCCTGCATGTCCAAATGAAAGAGTTCTGGACTCGTCCAAGCATCAACTGAATCATGTGCAATTCCGATTGCAATATCGCCTTTGATGGCAATGCCCAACTGATGACAGTAAGCTACCGCTTCTTGTAATTGCTGGTGCAACAGAAACTGAACAAAGACTGACAAATCTAATGCTTCCGCTTTTTCCTTGTCTTCCCTCAGATTTTCATAAACCTGTTCACTATAAGTTGTAGCGTCCGTCCATTGTGAAAAATCAGCGGTCCCATAAGTATCACGCAAAACAGTAAAGCTCGCATAGGCATTCAACCAAAAATTATTTTTCTTCACAAATTTTTGATATTCCATGCTCTTTCTGACTTGATTGCCCCGTTTTTTATGAACCCGTTTCAAATAGTCCCATTTTAGGGCTAAAACACGTTCATAATCGATTTGTTCCAGTGCATTCAGTTCCTTTTCTGCAGCCTTTAATCTGGCTTTCTCAGGTTCTGTAAAGTCCTCCATGAAGGCATGCAAATCAACAAAAATAGGATGTAGTGCAAATACCGAAATTGCTCGATATGGATAAGAATCCCGCCAGTCCATAAAGGTTGTTGTATCATTGATTGGCAGCAACTGAATCAAATCAATTTTTGATCGATGTGCGAAATCAGCCAAATATTTCAAATCTGAAAATTGTCCGATTCCTGTTGATTGTTTACTCCGTAGTGCGAAAACCGGCACAGCAACTCCCGTATAATGTGCTTTCTTTTCATATGGTTTAATCGAAAATGTCTCCATTAAATTACCCCTTTGTTTCACTTTTATTAAAAATCATATCTCTTAAAGAAACCGCTCTCATAGGTATATAATACCGCAAAATATTCAAAATTTCCACTATTTGTCAATGAAAAAGCAAAAAAAAATGAACCCCGAAAAGTTCATTTTTAATACATTTTTATTTCTTTATTAAGTTAGTCAAAACGCCGTTGACAAAACGACTTGACTTGACATCACTAAAGTCTTTTGAAAGTTCAATCGCTTCATTGACTGCAACAACATCTGGTGTTTCAGTGTAGGCAATCTCAAAAGCACCAACACTCAAAATCACACGTTCAATCAAAGTCAACCGTTCAAAGCTCCAGTTTTTTGCCAAGTGTTCTGAAATTTGGTTTTCAAGTGTTTCTTGATGTTCAAGAACGCCGTCAATCAAACTTGTAAAATAGGCTGGTGCTTCAATATCAAGCGGATCTTCATTATCATAGTTCAAAACATATTGCTCTGTTTTTTCAAGCAATGCTTTTTCTTGAGCTTGATGTTTTACTTCCGCTTTTTCAAGTTCTGGTTTTAATTCAGTCATCAAAGTTACAGGTTTGAAAAATTCGACAGTATATTTTTCACGAACGTTTTCATGAACCAGTGCAAATACGTTATTGAATGTTTCAAAGGCTTGTTCTGGGCTTGCTTCTTTAGGAAGCGCGCGCAAATATTCAAGCACTTTATTAGAAACAGGTGTTTCTTCAAAATCAATACTAAAGAATTTAACGATATTCAAATTGGCAAAGACACCGTTGAACAATTCTAAGGCTTCATTGTCACGCATTTTTTTAGTGTATCCACCAAAGTCACGAACAAATGCAACCGCATTGTACAAGGCACTATGATCAAGATCAATGCCAAGAATATCATAAATTTCAACGAGCTTACTCAAACTTGAAGTGAAACGTTTTTGAAAACCACGAATGACAATTCTATCATCTTGGTATTCCACTTCAAAACGAGGCGTACGTTCCAAAACAGTTTCGATTTTACCGACGTAGTATCGGAAGTTTTTAATCACATCCTCTGACATTTCACGTTGAACTTGGAAACTGTAAAGCGTTTGTACAGCTCGTTGGCGGATATCATGTTGAGTTAGCTTTTTAGGCATTGAAGAATCCCTCATCAAACAGGTCCGCAAAACTTGGTTTTGGTAATTTTTCAGTTACCACACCGACCACATGAATGTTAACATCATCAACGATAATTTCAGTAGTTTGAGCGACTGCTTCTTTCACTTCTTTTTGAATTTTTGTAGCAACAGTTGGAACACTTACGCCATAAGTAAGATAAACATAAATTTCAACAGTCACTTTGTCGTCTTTTGTATCAATATAAACGCCACGACCTTCAGCCTTTTTACCAAGACTATCAGCAAGACGTTTGTTACGAAGTGCATAAACACCATCAATCTTTGCAGTAGTGATGCCGATAATGACTTCCAGAACTTCAGGAGCAATAACAATGTCGCCTAATTCTTCTGTATGAACAGTTTTTTCTGCCATCTTTTATTCCTCATTTTCATTGAATCACGCTTTCGTTTCGAAAAACAAAGCGCTGCTTAGTCACAAAAACCTGTCAGTACTGACAAGATTTGGAATTCATTGAATTGGTTAATTCAAATGGAATTAAGCACGTTTCAAGTATGTTCCGTTTTGTGTATTGATTTCAAGTTTTGTTCCGATTTCAACGAAGTCTGGAACGTTAACAACGAGTCCAGTTTCCATTGTTGCTGGTTTACCAGAACCTGTAACTGTCGCACCTTTGATTGAAGGTTGAGTGTCAGTAACAGTCAAGACAACAGTTGTAGGAAGTGAAAGACCGATCACTTCTGTACCGAAGAATTGGATTTTAACTTCTTCGTTTTCAAGAATGTAGAGCAATTCGTCTTTAACTTGTTCAACAGGAATTTCGTATTGATCATAAGTTTCAGTATTCATGAAGAAGGCTGTACCATCCATCTTGTAAAGGTATTGTGCACCTACAGTATCGATAACAGCTTGTTCATATTTATCATCAGGACGGTATGTATCATCGAAAGTAGAACCTGTACGTACATCTTTCAATTTCATACGCATGATTGTGTTCCCTTTACCTGGTTTGTGGTGGCTTGCTTCTACTACGCGGAGGAGTTTGTCTCCATTGAGGAATGTCATACCAGATTTTAGTTCGTGTGCTGCAACCATTATTATTTATTCTCCTTAGAAATTACATTTATTTTCGCTTTTATTATCTGAATAAGAAGCGGATTACATCATCTCATTGTACCATAAGATTTGATATTTTTCAAATAACGATGAGCGTTTTTGGTGCATTTGTTAGAACTTCACAGCCATTTTTGGTGATGAGCAAATCATCCTCAATTCGAACCCCTGAAAATTCTGGAATATAAATTCCTGGTTCATCCGTAACAATCATATTTTCTTCTAAAAATTGATCCGTCATTTTCTGATTAAAATAAGGAATTTCGTGAATATCTAAGCCTACACCATGGCCAATCCCGTGTGTAAAGTACTTACCGTAGCCAGCTTCTTCAATCACTTGACGGGGAATGCGGTCAAAATCAGCGTAGCTTAGGCCTGCTTTCGCTTTTTCAATCAATGCTTGATTGGCTTTTTGCACCACGTGATAAATTTCAGCTACTTTAGGATCGGCTTCACCAACAAAAATAGTCCGGGTCATATCGCTCGCATAATGGTCATAATAACATCCAAAGTCCATTGTCACCGTATCGCCAAACTCAATCGTCTTGTGGCTAGCCACTCCATGCGGCAAACTGCTTCTGTGACCGCTGGCAATAATGGTGTCAAAGCTGATACCACTTGCGCCCATTTCACGCATTTTAAAATCTAAGAAATTGGCGATTTCGATTTCAGTGCGCCCAGGTTCAATAAATTTTAAGGCCTCCATAAAGGTAGCATCTGAGATTGCACAGGCTTTTTTCATTTTATTGATTTCATCTTCGTCTTTAAATTGGCGTAATTCCATCAGGAAATTTTGGCTGGCAAACAATGTTACTTCAGGCAGTCGGGTCGCAAGTTGATTGAAAAAACTGTATTCGACATTTTCTTCAAAGCCCAGTCTTTTAATCTTCTCAAACTCAAGAAGCGCAGGTAATTGACCAATCGGATCGCGTGTTTCGATGATTTCAAATCCTGAAATCAATGCTTTTGCCATTTCGCTGTAACGACTGTCCGTCATAAAAATGTTGCGTTCTTTGGTCAATAAAATACAGCCTGCTGTCCCTGAAAATCCAGTCAAGTAATAAATATTTTTCATGTCCGTAATCAATAAAGCTGGCAAATCTTGGGCTGCCATTTTTGTTTTTACATTTTCAACTCTCATGTGCTCTCCTTCAAATCCATTGCTTTGACCAAAAAGACTTCTCAATACTATGACTTTTGGCTTATTCCAATCATAGCAAAAATCACCAGCTTCTGCTAGTGATTTCTGATAATTTATTTTATTTTTTAAGCGGCATCAAGGCGTCTGCCAGATGGGCAAATTCTGGAATCGAAAGTGCTTCAGCACGCACACTTGGAGAAATTTCTGCTTGGGTCAAGCATTTTTCAATTTCTGGCTTGGCATCTTTCCCAAATTCAGCCTGCATGTTGTTCAACAAGGTTTTTCTACGGTGAACAAAACCGGCATGCATGATTTTGAAGAACCATGTTTCGTCTTCGACTTCTACCAAAGGTTTTTCACGACGGGTCATTTTCAAAATGGCCGAATCTACATTTGGCGCAGGAATAAAGACGGTTCGTGGCACGATAAAGGCGACTTGGGCTTCCATGTAATACTGAACAGCAATCGACAAAGAACCATAAGCTTTGGTTTTTGGATTGGCTGCAATCCGATCGGCTACTTCTTTTTGCATCATGACAACAAATTCAGCAAAAGGAATTTTAGATTCAATCAAATGCATCAAAATCGGTGTCGTAATATAATAAGGCAAGTTTGCGACCACTTTAATCGGCAAGTTTGGATTTTTAAATTTGGCAATTTCAGCAGCCAAATCCACCTTCAAAATGTCCGCATTGACTAAGATAAAATTATCATATTCTGCCAAAGTTTCGTCCAAAATTGGAATTAAGGTTTTATCAATTTCAAAAGCCATGACTTCAGCTGCTTCTTCAAGCAAATACTGTGTCAATGAACCAATTCCTGGTCCAATTTCAATCACGTTAACTGCTTCTGATAATTCTGCGGTTGCCGTAATCTTAGTCAAGATATTGTGGTCTGTCAGGAAATTTTGTCCAAATTTTTTCTTGAAATTAAAATCATGACGACGCAAAATATCCTGTGTTCTAATCACATTTGCGATACGGCTAATCTCTGTTTTTTCTGTTTTTGTCATTCTTCTATTGTATCACATTCCCATATTTTTTCATTGCTTGGTCCACTTCGTCAAGACCAATGCCAAACATATTCAGACGCTTCAAGAGTTGTTTCCCATTGGCATAACCAATCCGAAGCTCCGTACACAAAAAATCACGTCGTTTACGACTGTCTGCGCCCATAACTAATCCATAAGCCATCAAATCACTGACCGTCAATCCATTTTCATTTCTGTCAGGACTGACAGAAGTTTCAACTTGATTGAGGGCGGCTTCTAAAGCCGTGAAATCAGCGTGTTCAACGCCAAGTGAATGTCCTTTTGATTTTGATTTTGGCACCCCTTCATCACGTTGAATAAAGGCATGCTGAGCCGTCGGAATGGCTGCCATGATGATTTTTCGAATGCGCTCACCTTGAAAATCAGGGTCTGTAAAAACGATAATTCCCTGTTTTTCATGTAATATTTTTAATCGTTCCAAATCGGTTTGATTGATACTTGAGCCGTTTGTTTCATAAGTGTTGACCTCATAGAAACGTTTTAAATTGGCCGTATCATCTCGCCCTTCAACAACGATTATTTTGTTAATTTTTTTCTTCATTTTTTCTAATTTCTGTCTCTTGAAGTTCATACAATGCTAAAAAAGGAACTTATCTTTGCACTTTTTTAAAAATGGCAAGTGCATTTTGGTAAGTCTGCTCAGCAACGTCTTCTTTTGACATGCCTCGCAATTCAGCAATTTTTTCAACAACAAATTGAGTATAAGCCGGTGTATTTTCTCGTCCACGAAATGGCACTGGCGTCAAATAAGGCGCATCAGTCTCCACCAGTATTTTATCCATAGGCAAATGTTGTGCTGCATTTTGCTCATCTAAAGCCTTTTTAAAAGTGACAACACCAGAAAACGAAATCATCATACCAAGCGCAGCAAAACGTTCAGCATCAGCCAAACTTCCTGAAAAAGAATGCATGATTCCACCCGCAGGGCCGACACCTTCATCTTTAATGATTTTGTAAGTATCTTCTAATGCATCACGGGTATGCACTTGAAACGGAACATTCATTTCTTTTGAAATCTGAATTTGCCGTCTAAAAACACGCTCTTGCACCTCTTTTGGCTGTACCATCCAATGATAATCTAACCCAATCTCGCCAACGGCAAGCACTTTAGGCTTTGTCAGCTCTGACAAGAGATATGCTTCCGCTTTTTCGTCAAACTCGCCAGCATCATCTGGATGCCAACCAATCGTAGCATAGCAAGGTTCAAATTGTTCCGCAATCGAAACAGCAAGCTGATTGAGCTTCATGTTGCTGCCCACATTATTTATTTTAGTGACACCAAATTCCTGCGCTTTTCCAATTTCTTCTGCCAAGCGATTGGCAAAGGGAGCGTCATTCAAATGGGTGTGCGTATCGAAAATTTCCATGCCCTTATTATAGCACACTTCGCTTGATGGCATTTTATGAAAATGCCAAATAAAAGAAGCTCTGATATTTTTATCAAAATTGAAAACAAAAAAAGACGTGAAAACGTCTATAAAAATTCCGATTTTTTAAATAAATTAAATTGCACTACGTAAACGAGAGCCACCATTTTCAAGGATACGAACAGTACGTGGCAAAAAGGCACGAATTTCTTCTTCGTTGTAACCAACGTGAAGACGTTTTTCGTCCATAATAATAGGACGGCGCATAATTTGTGGGTTTTCAGAAATAATTTGAATTGCTCTTGATAAAGAGAGGTCTTCAAAATCGACACCAAGTGTTTTCACAAAACGATTACGACTTGAAATTAGACCTTCGACACCATCGTCGCATTTTTCAAGAATTCGGCTGATTTCTTCAACTGACAATGGATTAGCAATAATATTACGTTCTTCAAACGGAATGCGGTGATAAGAAAGCCATGTTTTTGCTTTCTTGCAGCTCGTACAAGACGGAGCTGTATAAATAGTAATCATTTTTTCTCCTTCATATAAGTATCTGTGATTTCAAAACAAATAAAAACCCACAGGTTTTCTTGTTTGATTTGTTTTTCATTTATCTAATAGTGTTTAGTAAACGGCAAACTCACGATTGTTCAATTATATCATAAAAGTGTAATGAAAAAAAGACCGTTTTGGACTTTTTTTTAATTTTTTTTAAAATAATTTGATAAAAAATGGAAATAAAAAAATGTCAGCGTTCACAAGCTGACTTTTATCAAATGTGCGACTGACATCTGGATTAAATATCGTAATGTTGACGTTTCAAAAGTGCCGGATAAATATTTTTTGCTTTATTGAGTTCACGTTTTTTGGATTCAATATCGTCAGTAATCTCAACTGAGAAATTTTCAAAAATTGGACGTGATTCTTTAAAAATATATCCTCCATTTTTCAGATCTTGCTCATCATCAAAAACAGCCAAATAATGTGACAATTTCTTAAAGAAAGTGTTCAAATAATAAGTTGGCAGGTAAAGATTATACATTGATGAGTAATTTTTAAGAAAATTATAATCATAAAATGGGACTTTTACATCGCTTTGAGGATTGATCAAAGCTGTGTCATCATCTGCAATTGGACGATTTAAAATTTCAATGATTTTTTGATTTAATGTGTTTCTCGCTTCAATTTCACGAATGAGTTTTTCCACAGCCAAACGCTTTTTATACCGATTTTCGTCGTATATTTTATAAATAAATATTCCAGCAATGGTCAACCAACAACCAAGCACTAAACCAACAACCATGGCAATAATGAGTTCTGTATTCATGAACCCATTATAGCAAATAAGTCAGACTTTGTGAACTTTTTTAAGAGACAAATGCTGATTTTTTCACATTTTTCTCATGAAAATCTTTTCTTTTGACCTTTTCTGACCTTTATTTTATAATATTACTATACTGAATCAGCAAAAGCAAAGTCTTATCTGTTGATTCAAGCTGTGGCAAATCTGTGATTTTTTATGGCATGGATTTGCAGAAGACTCAGTTTTTGAGTTCCTCAGCTTATAACAAAAACGAAAGGAACATCGGTTTCTATTGACCGGTGGACTTTATTAAACTTCGTATGTCTCGGCATACGAAAGAAAAAAGTCAGGAGACACTTATGGGTTACTTAGTTCCAACAGTTATTGAACAATCATCACGAGGCGAACGCGCTTATGATATTTACTCTCGTCTTTTGAAAGACCGCATCATCATGTTGACAGGTCCTGTTGAAGACGGTATGGCAAATAGCGTTATCGCACAACTTCTCTTCCTTGATGCACAAGACAACACAAAAGACATTTATCTTTACATTAACAGTCCTGGTGGATCAGTTTCTGCTGGTCTTGCGATTGTTGATACCATGAATTTCATCAAATCAGATGTTCAAACCATCGTTATGGGAATGGCTGCTTCAATGGGGACAATCATTGCTTCATCTGGTACCAAAGGCAAACGTTTCATGTTGCCAAATGCGGAATACCTGATTCACCAACCAATGGGCGGTGCTGGTCAAGGCGTTCAACAAACAGACATGTCTATCATTGCTGACCACTTGGTTCGCACACGTGACACGCTTGAAAAAATCCTTGCCGATAACTCTGGCAAATCAATCAAGCAAGTCCACAAAGACGCCGAACGTGACCACTGGATGTCAGCGAAAGAAACATTGGACTATGGTTTCATTGACGAAATCATGGAAAACAATTCATTAAAATGATTTTAAAATAAAAAAAATCTGTCAGAGCTGACAGATTTTTTTGTTTTATTCCATTTCAATTAACAAATCTTTGGTTTGAATTGCTTCGCCTTTAACCACGTGAATATCAATGATTTCACCTGCAAATGGCGCTTCAATACTGGTTTCCATTTTCATGGCTTCAGTGACCATCAAGGCTTGACCTTTTTTAACTTTGTCACCTTTCTTAACCAATACTTCAAGAACAGAACCTGGCATGGTTGCACCGATATGATGTGCATTGCCAGTTTCAGCCTTGCGTTTGGCAACCACTTGCGTCTTCACTGACTTGTCATTGATGACAACTTCACGACGTTGGCCATTCAAGTTAAAGAACAAGACACGGTTTCCTGATAAATCAGCTTCCCCGATTTCATCAAGACGAATGCTCAATGTTTTACCTTTTTCAATCTTCACTTCAATCTTTTCGCCCAAACGCATGCCGTAGAAATAGGTTGGTGTATCAAGTAAAGTGACAGCACCGAATTCACGTTGTATTTTTTGATAATCCAAGAAAACTTGTGGATACATAAGATAGCTGATAACTTCATGGTCAGCTGGTTCGTAACCGATTTTTTCTGCTAATTCTTTCTTGACAAGCTCAAAATCAACCGGTGCTGCATGCAAACCTGGTCTGTCAGTAATGACAGTTTTATCTTTAACGATAATCTTTTGCAATGCTTCAGGGAAACCGCCAACAGGTTGTCCCAAATCACCACGGAAGAAGGAAACAACAGACTCTGGGAAGTTTAATTCCATGCCTTGTTCGTAAACATCTGCTTCTGTTAAGTCATTTTGAACCATGAACAAAGCCATATCACCGATAACTTTAGAACTTGGCGTTACTTTGATAATATCACCAAACATCATGTTGACTGTTCGATAAACTTTTTTGATTTCATCAAAACGGTCGCCCAATCCAACAGCTGTGGCTTGAGATTTCAAGTTGGTGTATTGACCACCAGGCATTTCATGCGTATAAACTTCAGTCGATGGGCTTGTAATCCCCCCTTCGAAAGCAGCATAATATTTACGTGTATCTTCCCAATAATGGTCAATTTCTTCAGCGTTTTTCACATTGATTTGTGCATGACGTTTTCCGTGTTCCAATGCATAAACAATGGATTGCATTGACGGTTGAGAAGTCCCACCTGCAAGACTTGCACTGGCAACATCAATAATGTCCACGCCAGCTTGAGTCGCACCAGAATACGTAATAATTCCGTTTCCTGACGTATCATGTGTATGAAGATGAATTGGCATATCCACAGTGTCTTTAAGTTCAGATACTAAACGATAAGCTGCTTGAGGTTTCAACAAACCAGCCATGTCTTTGATTGCCAAAATATGCGCACCGGTAGCTTGCATTTCTTTAGCCAAATCTTTATAATATTTCAAATCATATTTAGCACGCGTAGGGTCGAGAATATCACCAGTATAACAAATGGTGGCTTCTGCAATTTTACCTGCATCACGCACTGCTTGAATTGATTTTTCCATTTGTGGCAACCAGTTCAGGCTGTCGAAAATACGGAAGACGTCAATTCCTTCACGGCTAGCAATTCGGATAAATTCTTCCAATACATTGTCTGGATAATTTTGATAACCGACTGCATTTGAGCCACGGAAAAGCATTTGGAACATGGTGTTTGGCATCAATTTACGTAATTGCCGCAGACGGTACCATGGCGATTCATTCAAGAAACGGTATGAAACATCAAATGTTGCTCCACCCCACATTTCAGCTGAGAATAAATCAGGCAAGCCTTGATCAATGCCGCTGGCAATAGCTTTCATGTCTTGAGTACGTAAACGTGTTGCAAGCAATGATTGGTGTGCATCCCGCAAGGTCGTATCTGTCAGCAAGACATTTTTCGTCTGTTTCACATAGTCAACAACAGCATCGGCACCCTTGGTATCCAAAATATTCTTGGTCGTCAAAATCTTCTTGTCAGCGCTGACCAATTCCAGATGAGGTTGTCTTGGTGTTTCAAAGTATTTCTTTTCTGGATCTTCAATTCCTGGGAAGCCATTGACGGTAATATTCGCCAAATAATGCAATGTTTTTGTTCCACGATTGCGCAAACGAGGGAAATTAAACAAGGTTGGTGTGTTATCGATAAAGGTTGTTGTTGCTAAACCGCTTGTGAACTGTTCATCATTGACCACATTGATCAAGAATGGAATATTGGTTTTGACCCCACGAATACGGAATTCATGAAGGACACGGCTCATCTTACGCACACTATCGCTGAAAGTAGGTGCAAAAGTACAAACTTTAACCAACAATGAGTCAAAGTAAGGTGTTACTTCATAACCAGCGTAGGCATTCCCGACGTCCAAACGGACACCATTACCACCTGGTGAACGATAAGTGTTAATCTTACCTGTATCAGGCAAGAAGCCGTTCTCTGGGTCTTCTGTGGTAATACGGCATTGAATAGCTGAACCCTTAATTGTAATTTCGTCTTGCTGTGGAAGTCCGATTTCTTTATGCAAATCTTTTCCTTGTGCAACCAAAATTTGTGTTTGAACAATATCAACACCCGTAATCAATTCAGTAATGGTGTGTTCAACTTGGACACGAGGGTTAACTTCGATAAAGTAAAAGTCATTGCCTTTCACGAGAAATTCTACAGTTCCTGCATTGACGTATTCAACGTTTTTACACAATTTAACGGCCGCATCACAAATTTGTTTACGAAGTTCAAGGTCAAGTCCAACAGCAGGGGCAATTTCAATAACCTTTTGGTTACGACGTTGGACAGAACAGTCACGCTCGAACAAATGCAAAATATTTCCGTGCTTGTCCCCCATGATTTGAACTTCGATATGTTTAGGATTTTCAATGTATTTTTCTACATAAATTTCGCCAGAACCAAAAGCACCAATGGCTTCGGATTTGGCACGAGCATAGCCATCACGCAATTCGTCATCATTACGTGCGACACGCATCCCACGACCGCCGCCACCAAGCGCAGCTTTAATCATGACAGGATAGCCATAAGTTTGAGCAAATTCATAAGCGCCATCGACATCAACGGCACCATGTGTCCCTGGAATTCCTGGAACACCTGCTTCGTCAGCCGCAGCTTTGGCTTTGATTTTATCTCCGAAAATGTCCAAATGATGTAATTCAGGTCCGATGAAAGTCAGACCAGCCTCACGTACTTTTGTTGCAAATTCAAGATTTTCTGAAAGAAGACCATAACCTGGGTGAATGGCGTCTGCCCCACAAGCCAAGGCAACTTTGATGATACCTTCAATGTCTAAGTAGGCTTCGATTGGTTTTTTTCCTTCCCCAATCATGTAAGACTCATCTGCTTTAAAGCGATGAACAGAGTATTCATCTTCTTTTGCATAAATAGCAACGGTTGCTAAACCAAGTTCATTGGCTGCACGAAAAACACGGATTGCGATTTCGCCACGATTTGCAACTAATAGTTTTTTCATTCTAAAGCTCCTTTTTCTACTTTAATTCTTCATTATTCAACTAACAATAACTAAGTAAATAAGCATCTATATACAATAGAATCTCATTTTCCTATACTATATAATAATATCATGATTAAATAAAAATTGCTCGCATGGCTAACCAATTCTAAGCATTTCAACAATAAAAAAAGAAAGGCCGTAAAAACAGCATTTCTTTAATTTTCTAAATCACTTTCTTGAATATAATGACTTGACAACTCACTAATTTCACGTCGTTTTTCATCCGCTGAAATGTTCAAAGCAAAGGCAATCCCTATCGATAATACAAGGAAGGAAGAGCCCCCTTGAGAGACAAACGGGAAGGTAACCCCTGTTTCAGGAATAACACCAATCGCTCCACCGACATTGACCAAAACCTGCAAAAGTAAGAGTGAGGCAACGCCAATGGCAATCAGGGAATTAAATGGATCTTTTGCACGAACCGCAACCATCAAAATTCGACCAATCAAGAAGAACAGAATACCAAGAACAAGAATGCCTCCAATAATTCCTAACTCTTCAACAATAATTGGAAAAATGAAGTCGGTTGATGCTTCTGGCAAGAAGCCATTCTTTTGGACTGAATTACCCAAACCACGTCCTAACCAGCCACCATTTGCAATCGCATAGTAAGAATTGGCCAATTGGTGTCCCGAATTTGCTAAGTCAACAAAAGGATCTACAAAAGCAATGAAACGTTTGTTCGCATAAGCAAAAGGAAGCGAACTTGGAATAATTTTTCCACCTACAACAAACAACAAGCCTAAAAAGGCGACAAAGATGGTTAAAAACACTTTTCCATAGCCACTAAACCAACGCCAAGAAATCCCACTTGCACCAATCATAATCAAAGCAATAAAGAGCATGATTGCGGTATTCCCAATATCTGGCATAATCAATTCAATCAGGATCAAACTTAGAACTGGTAAACGCCATCCACCGATGATTTTTTGTGAAAATGAGCTTCCTTTAAAGAGTTCATGAACATCATTCTTCTCAATTTCTTCTTGTTTTGCCGAAAAAACCGTTGCTAGATACCAAACCAAGAAAATTTTAGCAATTTCCGCAGGTTGAATGGTCCCAAAACCAGGAATATGAATCCAACCTCTAGCCCCATTGACAGGAGCTGTCAGTGCCACTGAAGAAGGCAATAACCGACACATCAACATGGCTAATAAAAGAACAATAAAGACAAAACTCAAGATTTTTTGATTTTTCAGCGTCTTTAATTTCATTCGATAGACGATACCCAACATGACAAAACTCAGCAGGATAAAGATACTTTGGTTAATGACCCCTGTATAAGGAGAAAGACCGCGTTGGAGTTGATAAGGGACGGATGTTGAAAACACCATAATAATTCCGATGAAAGCAAGTAAGACATAAGGTACAAGTATCGAATAATTTAAAAAACTATTTTTATTTATATTTTTCATTTTATTTATTATATCATTTGTAAGCCGAAAATAAAATAAAAGGACCAAATAAAGTTCTTCTATTCCCTATCGCACTCACTTTAAAAAGCACTTTCTTTATTCTTCTTTATGTAAAGTAACCATTCTTTCCTTTGGGCAAAATTTCATTGTTTCGACCTTTTCTGGATGATTGGCTTTATTTTTGCTACTAATATAATTTTTTTGGCCGCATGAAGTGCAGCGCAAAGTAATTTTAACTCTCATTTCAATGGCTCCGTTGCTATAAAATCAGGCCACAATAAAAAAGCGACAAACTTTCTATTTAGGCTTTGATTTTTTGATTATAATGACTGAAGGTAGGCTTTCACAATCTCGCGTGTTGCTTCAATCTCGCCTGAACTATCAATCACACGCGTTGCCAGTTGCATTTTTTGATCAAGCGGCATCTGTGCTGCTATTCTGGCCAATGCTTCTTCTCGTGTCAGATGATCTCTTGCAATCAGGCGTTCAATTTGCGTTTCTTTATCGACTGCGACAAGCCAGACCTCATCAAAGCCATCATAAGCTTGTTCAAAAAGCAAAGGAATATCCATAAAAATCGGTTGATTGTCTGTTGCTTGCTGTAAAAGGGCATCACGTTCTTTATAAAGTTCTTCACGAATGATTTGATTTTGAAGCCCAGCTAATTTTTCTCTCGCTTCTGAATCTGAAAAAATCAGTTGTCCCAATTTCGCACGATTCAACTGCTGTTCCTCATCAAAAAAGTCCGCGCCAAATGTGTCAGCAATCATTCGATTGAGACGACCATTTGGTGCTTGTAACCTTCTGACAAGCTTGTCAGCATCAATGACAGCATAACCTAAAGAAATCAAAAAATCAACAACAGTTGATTTGCCACTGGCGATACCGCCTGTTATTCCAATCACTTTTTTCATAACTCTATTATACCAAAATACCAACGATTTGGTATTTTGGGGTCGAGTGCTGGCACGAGACGACTTTAATGATTTTACGAAGCAAATTCCTTATACCACCGTTAGTGCAAGCAGCAGAAAACTTTTATTTTCCTGTATTATTTTCTGTCAGCTCTGACAAACAAAAAAACCTTCCTGATGGAAGGTTTTAATTTTATCATTAGATATTTGAAGTGTGCATTACTTCGTCATCGTCTTGTGAAAGAACTTCGTGGAAGACACGTGAAGTCAATTCTTGTTTTTGTTCAGGTGTAAGGTATTTAGTGTTAACACAGTATCCAGAGATACGAACGATAACATCTTCACCAGCCATAATTTTAGCGTAAACATCTTTAAGGTCCATAACGTTCAAGTTAACGTGTTGTCCAGCAAAGTCTGTACCAGAAATCAAAGCACCTGGAGTGAAGTATCCATCAAGAATGTGTACCAAGTTTTCAACTTGTTCGTCACGTGTTTTACCAAGTGCGCGTGGAGAAACTTGAGTTGTCAATGAGATACCGTCATTTGCGTCTTTAAATTCCAATTTAGCAAGTGAACGAAGGTTTTGCAACCATCCACCTTTAGCCTTGTTAGATGGGTTAGCACCTGGGCTGAAGAATTCAAGTTTAGATTTGTTAACTGTACCATCTTCGTTGAGGAATACACCTTTGTGAACTGGAGAGTTACCAGTTTGTTTAGAGTATGCAACGTTTGAAGTGATTGTCAAAAGTGATACAGTAGCTTCAGCGTCTTTGTAAAGTTTGTGTGAAGCAAGTTTAGAGTGATACATCTTCATAACAAGTTTAGCGATGTCATCAACACGGTCATCATCTTCACCATAACGTGGGAAGTCACCTTCTACTTCATAATCGTAAACATAGCCATTTTCGTCACGGATTGTTTTAACTTTAGCATATTTGATTGCTGAAAGTGAGTCAACAGTATTTGCGAAGCCACAGATACCAAATCCCATGTTAATTCCGACGCGTGTTGGCAAGAATGCCATTTGAACAGCTTCGTAGTTATATTTATCAGTCATGTAGTGAATGATATTCATTGCATCAACATAAGTATCTGTCAACCAGTTCAATGATTTATCAAAGTTTTCCATAACTTCATCGTATTCAAGGTATTCAGATGTGATGCCATCAATATCAAATACTTTAAAGTCTTTATGAACATCGTCATATCCACCATTGATACCAGTCAACATTGCTTTAAGCACGTTTACGCGGGCACCGAAGAATTGGATGTTGTGACGTGCATTTTCTGATTCTGGATCAAGAGGAGATACACAACATGAGATACATGACATTTCGCCGTAACCGTCTTTAGCCATTGTGTCAACACCTTCATATTGGATTGAAGAGTGTTTGTGTGACATAGACATTGCATAACGTTTGAATGAGTATGGCAATTTAGATGACCACAAAACAGTCAAGTTTGGTTCTGGAGCGTTACCGATTGTATCAAGTGTGTTCAAGAAACGGTAATCCATCTTAGTTACACGGTGACGTCCGTCGTTACCCATACCAGCCATAGAAGTTGTGATGAATGTTGGGTCACCAGAATAAAGTTCGTCGTATGCAGCAGCACGAGCGAATTTCATTGTACGAAGTTTCAAGACAAAATCATCAACGAATTCTTGAAGTTCTTGTTCAGTGAATGTTCCGTTTGCAAGGTCACGTTCAGCATAAATATCAAGAACGATTGGCACACGTCCGAGGGAAGTTGCAGCACCATTGATGACACGACATACAGCCATGTATGCAATGTTAACCCATTGGATAGCTTCTTTAGTGTTCATGGCTGGACGTGTAACATCAAGACCATACAATTTACCGAAGTTAACAACTTGTTGCAATGCTTCGTATTGCATGTTGATTTCTTCTTTAAGACGGATGTTTTCGTCATTGATTTCAGTGATTGCATCCCATTCACGCGCTTTTTCTTTCATCAAGAAATCAGCACCATACAATGCCAAACGTGCGTAAACACCAACGATACGTCCACGTGAGTAAGCATCTGGCAAACCAGTTACTGTGTGAGCGTGACGAGCTTTACGGATACCTGAAGTGTAAGCACGGAAGATACCATCATTAACAGATGTCATTGTTTGTGACAAAACATTGTGCAATGCTGGGTCAACTGAAAGTCCGTGCTCAACCAAGATTTTTTCTGCAACACGAAGTCCACCTTTAGGCATGAAGTTCAAACGGAAAAGTTCTTTGTTTTGTAAACCATAAATCAATTCAAGATCTTTATCGTTAGCATCAACGTAGCCTGCAGGAATTTTATCGACTGAAGCAACAACATCTGTATCAAATGGAAAGCCTACTTCTTCGTAGTGAGCTTTAGTGTCTTCAATGATTTTTTTAACTTTAAGTGTACGTTCTGTTGGTCCTGCGAGGAAACTTTCGTCTCCATCGTAAGGTTTGTAGTTTGCTTGTACGAAACGTGAAACGCTGGCTTTATCACGCCAATCCATTCCTTTAAAACCGTCCCAAGCTTGTTCGAATAATTCTGATGTTACTTCAGTTTTCATTTTGAAAATCTCCTTTGATTTCAACATCTGAACTTCTGTTTCAGATTATGGTTTAATTATATCATACAGTTTTACGATTTCAAGCTAAAAATGGGGGGTAAAAGCACTTTCTTTACTAGTACAGTTGCTCGTATTTTATTATCTGTTATATATTTTTGTGAAATTTTTAAACCAAACTAAAAAGAACATCAAATCATGTCCTTTTTATGTAACATCCAAGTGATTAAAGTGCAAATCAAAATCATCAATCCCAAAATTAACCAGAGCATATATTTATAATCTTGAAAAGCAATCGGGACATTCATGCCGTAAATCCCTGAAATAACTGCTGGAATACCAAGAACAAAAGTTGCAGAAGTCATAATTTTCATGACAATATTCAAATTATTGCTGACGATATTTGAGAACAAATCATGCAGATTTTCCAGTAATTTCAGTTGAATTTTGGTTTCTGTGTAGGCCTGATCCATTTCGACATAGACATCATAAATGCGATCTGCAAAGCCATCCTCATCTTCTTCACGCAGATAATGAATGAACTTTTGAATGACATCCAAGTTATTGTCGATAGCATCTTCAAAATAAATCAGACTTGCCTGAATTGCAATCATGTCAACGATTTGATCATTTTTCGTTGAATTTTTTATCCCAACTTCTAATTTTTTCCGTCGTTCACGAAAATCTTTCAAATAATCATGATAAGTGTGGGTCATTTGATACATGATTTGAAACACAAGCTGGTGCTTATATCTTTTCAAGTCATAAACACGATCAAACAAGATTTTTTTGTCAAATTCATGATTTAAAGCCAAGACCACATTTTCATTAGTTGTCCAAACTAATGAATAAGGAAACGTTTCGACTTCTCCTTCTTCTGATAGTGACGGATATTGAAGCAAAATCAGGTTATTATCATTTTCATCTGTTTCGAATCGGGCATTTTCATAATCATCTAAAATCCCTCCCAAATAATCAAAGGGAAATTTAAAATGCTCTGAAACTTCGCCAATTTCTTCGCGATTTGGATTTAAAACGTAAGTAAAATTTTTCATCTCATCTGAAGAGACGAGTTTTTTGTTTTCGGAAAGTTCATAGTTTTTGATCATTGGTCTATCGCTTACTTTCTTGTCATTTTTATTTATTATACCACACTTCCGACCAAGAGATTTTTTCCTTATGACTTCTGCAGTAAAAAAGTTCATCAGTCGATACTTTTGTTTTAGGAAACAAAAAAAGCCTCTAAAAAGAGACTTTTTTCACATTCAATTAGTCAACAAATTTGTTGTTTGGAATGTTGTAGAATGATGCAAGACCTTTGTATTGTCCAACTTCAGCCAATTGATCTTCGATACGGAGCAATTGGTTGTATTTAGCGATACGGTCTGTACGTGACAATGAACCAGTTTTGATTTGGCCAGCGTTAGTTGCAACAGCGATGTCAGCGATTGTAGCATCTTCTGTTTCACCTGAACGGTGAGAAACGATAGCTGTGAAGCCAGCTTCTTTAGCCATTTCGATTGCTTCAAATGTTTCTGTCAAAGTACCGATTTGGTTAACTTTGATCAAGATAGCGTTTGTAGCACCAAGTTTGATACCTTTAGCAAGGTAGTCAGTGTTTGTTACGAAGAAGTCGTCACCAACAAGTTGAACTTTGTCGCCAAGTTCTGCAGTGAATTTAACCCATCCGTCCCAGTCGTTTTCGTCAAGACCGTCTTCGATTGAGATGATTGGATATTTAGCAACCAATTCTTTGTAGTAGTTGATCATATCTTCTTCTGTACGGAGTTCCCATTCAGATTCAGGTTTACCAGCTAATTTACCGAATTCGTACAAACCAGTTTCTTTGTTGTAGAATTCTGATGAAGCAGCGTCCATAGCGAAGACGATATCTTTACCAGCAACATAACCAGCTTTTTCGATAGCTTCAAGGATAACATCGAAACCTTCATCGTTAGATTTAAGGTCAGGAGCAAATCCACCTTCGTCACCAACGGCAGTAGAGTAACCTTTTGATTTCAAAACTGAAGCCAAAGCGTGGAATACTTCTGCACCGTAACGAAGTGCTTCTTTGAATGTAGGAGCACCGATAGGCATGATCATGAATTCTTGGAAGTCGATTGAGTTAGCAGCATGTGAACCACCATTGATGATGTTCATCATTGGAGTTGGCAATACTTTAGCGTTAAATCCGCCAAGGTAGTTGTAAAGTGGAACACCAAGTTCGTCAGCAGCAGCACGAGCAGCACCGATAGAAACACCAAGAATAGCGTTTGCACCAAGTTTTGCTTTTGTAGGTGTGCCGTCCAATGCGATCATCGCACGGTCGATTGCTTGTTGGTCTGTAACTTCATAACCGATGATAGCTTCAGCGATAATGTTGTTTACGTTGTCAACAGCTTTTTGAACACCTTTTCCGCCGTAGCGTGATTTGTCTCCGTCACGAAGTTCAACAGCTTCGTGTTCACCAGTAGAAGCACCTGAAGGTACCATACCGCGACCGAATCCACCGTCTTCAGTGTAAACTTCAACTTCAAGTGTTGGGTTACCGCGTGAGTCAAGGACTTCACGAGCGTAAATATCAGTAATAATTGACATTTGTGTCTCCTTATTATTTTAAGTGCATCGCACTCTTAATACGCTTTAATTTTACTATTTTTTTACTTTTTTTTCAAGTGAGAATTGTGACAATCTCAAAGTTCACAAGGTTTTACGCTTACATTCACTTACTTGTAGTTTATAAATTAAAAAAAGATGATTTCCTCATCTTCTTTTAATTATTATTTATTTATTATTAGAATTCTAAAAATTAGTGGAATTGCATTCCGCCATCGACGATAATGGTTTGACCTGTAATATAATCTGAATCTTTACTTGCAAGGAAGCCAACGACATTTGCTACATCTTCAGGTTCTGACAAACGTTTCATTGCAATATCTTTTGCAAATGTGTTCATGCCCCATTCGTCATCTTTACCGGCATTTTTACCGACTTGGTGAGCAATATCAAACATCATTGGTGTTTTTACGATACCAGGTGCATAAGCATTAACTGTAATCCCTTCTTCAGCAAGGTCACGCGCAGCGATTTGAGTCATCCCACGAACTGCGAATTTTGATGAAGAATAAAGCATCAAATTAGGGTTCCCAACGACTCCAGCTTGCGATGTTGCATTGATAATTTTTCCACCGTGTCCGAGTTTACGGAAAGCTGCAGTTGCAGTTTGAGTTCCCCATAAAATACCACCAACGTTAATGTTGTAAACTTTGTGGAAAAGTTCAGGTGTAATTGTTTCGATTGGTGTTGTTGGAGCAACACCAGCATTGTTTACCATGACATTCAAATCACCGAATTTTTCGATGACAGCATCAATTGCTGCGATAACTTGTTCACGGTCAGAAACATCTGCTTTAAGCGCAATTGCATTTTCACCTAAAGTGCTTGCTGCTTTTTTTGCTGTTTCTTCGTTGTAATCAACGATTGCAACCTTAAATCCATCATTATAAAGACGTGTGGCGATTGCAAAACCAATTCCTTGACCTGCACCTGTTACTACTGCTACTTTAGACATAAAGTATCTCCTTTTATGAGTAAAAAGATTTTTCATCTTTTTATAATTTAATCTGCATACGCTAACATTGTTTGTGATAACACAAACTTTATTAGACACTTTCATTTTACGCTTAGTTTTTTTGATTGTCAAAAATTTGTTATGAAAAAACAAAAAAAATTGAGCAGGGCTCAATTTTTTATTTTATTATCTTGTTTCAATCACTCCGAAACGCCCGTCTTCACGGCGATAGACAACATTTGTTCCATCAGTTTCGGCATCAGTAAAGACATAGAAATCATGTCCTAGCATTTCCATTTGAAGGACTGCTTCTTCAGCATCCATTGGTTTAAGTGCAACATGTTTGGTGCGGACGATGTGAACGCCTGCATCTTCGATTTCTTCACTTACTTCCAATGGTGCAAATTCATCAGTGAAAATTTTTGAAGTAGGTACACTGTTTCTTGGGCGACGATTTGTACGTGTTTTATATTTACGAATTTGACGTTCGAGCTTTTCTTCAACAAAGTCAATCGATGCATACATGTCTTCTGAAGTATCTTCAGCACGGAGCGTCACATTTTTTGCAGGAATTGTGACTTCGACTTTTGCCCGTTTTTCAGTATAAACCTTCAAATTAACGTAGGCTGTCACTTCATGGCCGTCATTGAAATACTTATCCAATTTGCTGATTTTTCCCTCAACGTATGAACGGATTGCATCAGTTACTTCGACATTTTCACCACGAATATTAAATTTGAACATAAAATGCACCAATGTAGTACCAGAAATATTCTTATTATCATTTAACTTTAATCAATTTATCGCCGATTTCTTATTTTTACGAGCAATATTTTGGTCGAGTTGAATAATAAACCTTACTTGATTGTGCGTTAGAACTTTAAAGGAGTTCTGTTCAAGTAATCTTCTAACACTTCTAGAACCACCCTTTCTTTATTTCTAATTAAATTATAACATGAAACCGTTTTTATCTCAAATATTATGTGTAATTCTAATTTTTTTATTAGAGACACCTACTGAAACTTGATCACCGCGCTTGATTTGGCCAGTCAAAAGTAACTCTGATAGCTCATCTTCAATCTCACGTTGAATGGCTTTACGCAAGGGTCTAGCACCATAAGCAGGATCAAAACCAATCTGTGCAATCAGTTGAATTGCTGCAGGTGTGAGTTTTATCATAATCTCTTGTTCTGCAAGACGATTTATGAGAGATTTACTCATAATTTTCACAACTTGATGGATTTCATTTTCTGTTAAAGCATGGAAAACGATGGTTTCATCAATTCGGTTGAGAAATTCTGGGCGATAATGCAATTTTAATTCTTCAATGACTCTTGATTTCATTGCTTTGTAATCACTGACAGCTGATTTCGCTCCAAATCCAACGGTTTTGTCATCACGTAAAGCAGTGGCTCCCAGATTTGAGGTCATAATAATAATGGTATTCCTGAAATCGACTTTACGGCCTTTTGTATCTGTCACGAAACCATCATCAAGGATTTGCAACATGATATTAAAGACGTCAGGATGGGCTTTTTCGACCTCATCAAGCAAGACAACAGAATAAGGATGATTGCGCACACGTTCGGTCAACTGGCCGCCTTCATCGTAGCCCACATATCCTGGAGGAGCTCCGATTAAACGAGAGGTCGAGAATTTTTCCATGTATTCGCTCATGTCAATCCGTATCATGTTGTCCTCGCTCCCAAAGACACTCTCAGCAAGTGCTTTAGCGAGTTCGGTCTTACCGACACCAGTTGGACCTAAGAACATGAATGAACCCATTGGACGACGGCTGTCAGCAATGCCAGATCGGGCCCGACGGATTGAACGTGAAACCGCTGAAATGGCCTCCTCTTGCCCGATAACGCGCTTGTGAAGCTCTGTTTCGAGTTTAATCAGGCGTTCGCTTTCTGTCTTGGTCATTTGTTTGACAGGAATTCCTGTCAGGTTGCTAACAACATTGGTTACTGCTTCTGCGGTAACTTCTTGTTTTTTCGCTGTTGTCAATGAAAAGTGAGCAATTTTTTCTGTCAGCGCTGACAGTTCTTCTTCAACTTCTCTTGCCTTTTGGATATTCAATTCTGTCAATTCTTCGGTCAGCTTTTTCTCAAGATTTTGTGCTTGTCGCTCAAGTTCAACCCGTTTGGATTGATTATTTTTTGAGGAAATTTTAACCGCTGCGGCAGCTTCATCAAGCAAATCAATCGATTTGTCAGGCAATCTGCGACTTGGCATGTAGCGAATGCTTAATTTAACTGCTTGTTCAATGGCCGACTTTGTGAAAACGACATCGTGATAGCTTTCGAATTTTTCTTTTAAGCCTGTCAAAATGGCAATAGCGTCTGCTTCTGTAGGTTCGTCAACGTTGACACGCGCAAAACGACGTTCTAATGCTTCATCTTTTTCAATGTATTTTTGATATTCATGGTAAGTCGTTGCACCAATCAGTTGGAAACTGCCACGTGCCAATGCAGGCTTCAAGATGTTTGACGCATCTGTGACCGAGTCCATTCCGCCACCTGCGCCCACAATCGTGTGTAGTTCATCGACAAAAACGATGACATTTTCGGCTTGACTTACTTCATCGACAATGGCTGTCAAGCGATCCTCAAATTCACCACGGAACTTGGTGCCTGCAACGACTGCTGCCATGTTCAAGGACATGATACGTGTATTGATCAAGCCTACAGGCACATTGCCTTGGGCAATCCGTGTTGCCAGTCCTTCAATAATGGCTGTTTTTCCGACACCTGGTTCGCCAACTAAGACCGGATTGTTTTTTGTCCGACGGCTTAAAATATGAACCAAACGTTCGATTTCATTTTCACGTCCAATCATTGGATCTAATTTGCCCAAACGTGCTGCTTGTGTCAAATTGACAGAAACGGTATCCAGGGTTGGTGTGGTTGAGTTTTCGTCAATTGCGTGAGTCAAATCGCGTTTTGACATTGGAGTAACAGCTTTTTTCGCTTTCGGTGCTTTAAGCTGTGTTCTCTTTTTCAAATCTTCACGGATATTTTTGAGTGAGATTTTTTGCAATTTTAAAAGTTGAATGGCTGAGCCTTGATCATCTTGCAAAAGCGCAAAGAGAAGGTGTTCTGAGCCAATCAGTTCCGAATTATTCTGTTGTGCCAAGCGGTTCGCAAAATCTAAAATGTCTTGCACACGTGGTGCCAAAACGATTGCATTCTTCTTCACTTTGATTTGGCTTGAATATTCTTCCAAGTCCAAAAACATATCTTCCGCGTCAACATTAAAACTGGCAAGTGTTGTATAAGCAATCGAGGCTGGAATTTCAGCCATGGCAGTCAATAAATGACCACTTTCAAGCGTTGCAAAGTGAGTTTGATAGGCGATGTCTTTCGCTCTGGCAAAAATACGTGAGGCTACTTCGGTTAGTTGATATTCCTTATCTGTCATCTTCTTCGTCCCTGTCTAATCTTTGAATGATATTTTTCATCATTTGGCTTCTTAACATTGGAGTGATTGCTTCGTCAGTAATGACAAGTAAAAGGAGATTTCCTTCACGTTCTGTCAGTACTTTTTCATCGAACATCAACTGAATGATGTCTTGAGCAATCCTTGCCGTAAGGCTTACCGGCATTTTGTGATATAAATCGAGCAAGAACTCATGACGCGCAGAATAATGATACTTGACGATTTTGATATAGCCACCGCCGCCACGCTTTGATTCAACATCAAAGCCTTTTGAGCTTGTAAATCGCGTCTTAATCACATAGTTGATTTGCGAAGGAACCACATCAAATTGATTGGCTAAATCCACCCGCTTAATTTCTATTTCTGGCTCATCTTCTAGGAGCTTTCTTAAATAGGCTTCAATAATATCTGAGGTATTTGGTGTTGTCATTTCTGCTCCCTTTCTTTCTTTGACCTTTATTGACTATTATATTATTTTATCCTTTCAGATACAAGTATCACAGACTTATGCTCCGTTTTTGGCAAGAAAAAAAGCCCTCTTCATTTCTGAAAAGATGGGCTTATTTTTAAATTATTGATTATTTTGAACGGCTTGTTCAGCTTTAGTTTTTGTAGCTTCAACATCTGATAAGGCTTGTGAGAGTTCACTGTTTTTAGCAGTAAGGTCTGCGACCTGTTTTTTATAGTCAGTAATTTGATTGTTTAAGTCTGCAATCTGTGATGTCAATTGATTAGTTTTAGAAACTTCGTTGTTGTATGCTGTTTGTGCGTGCTCAACTCTTGATTTTTAGAACTAATTGTTGTATTGAGGTTATTGATTTCAGTGATTTTAGCATTGATTTCAGAAATTTTGGCATCAATTTCAGATTGTTTACTAGCGACTGAATTTTGTTTATCTGCGATTGCGTTATCTCTATCTGTAATTGCGTTTTGTTTCTCAATTTTCAACTGATCAATTTGTTGATTCAAACTCGTAATTTGATTTGAGTATGAAGTTGCATTTGAAGTAGCAGTACTTAAACTGTTTTGTAAAGTTTTAATCGAATCATTTTTAGTTTGAATTCTGCTGCTCAATGTATCAATATCTCTATTGATTGTTTCAATGTTGGCGTGACCTGCCCACATATTGTCCGCAAGGGCTTTGGCTCCTACCCCACTACCCAAGAGGACGACTGCAGCTGCTGTGATTACGATTTTCTTTTTTAAATCTATTTCTTTTTTCCTATGTTGTTCTATAATTTTTATATTGCTTTTTCAGCAACTAGAATAGTCTATCATATTTTTTTATTAAATAAAAGTATCAAGCATTGAATGTAAATGAAATAAATTATTTTATACATACTTATATTAAATTATTAAAACAACGAAATAATTGCAACGAAAAATATACAAAAAAAAGCCTCTATTAAGAGACTTATTCATTTTATGTATAAAATAATTTATTCAACACCAACGATTGTAACTTTCATTTCACCAACTGGAAGAGGAATTACGACTGTTTCACCAATCTTGCGTCCGATAAGTGAACGGGCGATTGGAGACTCATTTGAAATTTTACCTGTGAATGGATCTGCTTCTGCAGTCCCTACAATCGTGTAAGTTTCAGTGTCTTTTTCGCCGATTTCTTGGAAAGTAACTGTTTTTCCAAGAGAAACTTCATCTTTGGCAACAGAGGCACTATCAACGATTTCAGCATAGCGAATCATTGTTTCAACTGTAGAAACACGCCCTTCGATAAAAGCTTGTTCGTCTTTTGCTGCCTCGTATTCAGAGTTTTCTGAGAGGTCACCGTAGCCACGAGCAATTTTGATGCGTTCGATTACTTCGGGACGTTTCACAAGTTTGAGGTTTTCAAGTTCTTGTTCCAATTTTGCAAGACCGTCAGCGGTCATTTGAAAAGTTTTTTCTACCATTTTTATGTTAATCCTTTTTTTACTTTTTTATTTACTCAATTTACTGTTCACATATTTTTGAACATTTACATTTTGTTCTGCCAATGTCTTAGCAAAATAAACTTTGCCCGTTGTCACATCAGCGACAAAATAATAATAGGCATTCGTTGTTGGCTCAAGGACAGCTTTGATTGATGACAAGCTTGGATTGTCAATAGGACCCGGGCCATAGCCTTGATACATGTAAGTATTGTATGGCGAATTGAGCGACGTATTGATCGAGGCATCTTCTGCCAAAGTCGTCGTTGTTCCCAATTTTCCTTCAGCATACAAGACTGTCGTATTTGAATCCAAGGTCATGCCAGCCGCAATACGATTGTTAAACGTGCCAGCCACATTTCTTCTGTCATCGTCATTATTTGCTTCTTTTTCAACGATTGCTGCCAAACTTAGCACTTCATTAACAGTCTTATGACTGGTTGCAATTTGTGCATAGTAAGGGGTAAGCTGTGTATTCATGGCTTGAATCATACTTGCTGCTATCGTTTCTGCGGTTGAGCTCTTCGTATATTCGTAAGTAGCTGGGAAGAGGTAACCCTCAAGCTGATACTTAACGCCAGAAGCCTTTGTTGGAAGTGATTTGAAGAGATCAGGGTACAAGGCTGCCATTTTAGAAATAAAGGTTGGATCTTGTACGACTTTCAAAAATTCAGCTTCTGTAAATGGCGTTTTGCCATTTTTCACTGCAGAATTGACAGTCACTTGCTTGGCAATCTGAGCCAAGGTATAGCCTTCTGGAATCGTAATTTTTCCTAAAGAAGGAGCAACAGGTTTAGCCGTTCCACCTTTTTGAAGCTCCGTTGCAATGCTTGAGAGTGTCATATTAGGAGACAAGTTGTAGTAACCAGATTTAAAGCCGGTATAGTTTTTAAATTTTGTATAATACTGGAAAATCATGCCATTTTTGATAATGTTATCTTTTTCCAAGATTGTACCAATCTGTTTACTACTTGCACCAGCTGGAATATTGATTGCTTTGACTGTGGTATCTTTTGTATTCAGCGGTTGAAGTCCCGTTTGCACAAAATTATAACCGTACCAGCCCGTAGCTCCAGCAGTCAAAATCAAGACAATGACAATAACAGCAATAATTCTACCTGCTGTATTTTTTTGTTTCTTGTCTTTTTTCTTATTCTTCTTTTTGTTGTTTTGGGATTTTTTACTGGATTTGCGTTTTGGCTTCACTTCATCGTCCTCTTCGTCCTCCTTGTCAGCACTGACAGCACTTCTTGAATAATGAGTTGGCTCACTGATATCAGTAAGTTCGCCCGTTTCTTCAAGTCGGTCACGGAGTGTTGATTTTTGTTCAAAGCTCTTACGATCAAAATGATAGGGTTCATTTGATGCCTGTAAAAAATCGTGTTTCGTTATATTTTCATCTTCTTTTTGTGAAGATTTTTGAAAATCAAATGTGGGTTTTGTTTCTTCTTCTGACGAAAAACTCTGTGCGAAATTTTCTGACTTTAACTCTCTTTGAGTACTTTGTTCAGGTCTTTTCCCTTCGTTTCCTTCTTCAAGTTGACGTAGGATTTTTTCCTTAAAGCTCTCTCTTGAAAATTCAGTAGTTTCTTTTTCAACCAAATTTCTTCTCCTTAGAATTCTGAACACGTGGTTCATTGATTTACTGCATTTGCTTTGAACAAAATCCCCCAAAATCAGTCCAAAACTTTTCATAAAACGAAAGCAAACGAAGCGCTAAGTTAACGCTTTTCTTTATTTGCTCACGCCCAATACACATGAAATATTCATAAAAGTGAGGACGCATGCCTCACTTTTATCAACTTTAGTCTTCGTCGTCGATGTCGTCTTCGTCGTCATCTTCAACTTCAATGTCAACATCATCTTCAACATTGTCCAATTCGACTTCTTTAAGTTCCGCATCATATGCTTCAACTTCATCTTTTTCATCGTCTGGATTTTCGTCATAAATGATTTCGTCTTCAGCTTCAGCGTCGCCACTTTCGTCTTCAGGATCGATTTCATCTTCGATACCAAAGGCGTTGACTTTGCTACGTTTTTTGATTGGTGCTTCGTCTTCGTCGTCGATTTCGTCAAGTGCAATCACTTCTTCATCGATTTCGTCAATGGCGTACCATGAACGAAGTGCCCAAATGTTATTTCCAAGTGGGATAAAGCTGCCGTCAGTATTCATTTCTGTATAAAAACGAGTAATGTTTGCTTTAATCTCATCATCTGATTTTTGTAAATAATCTTGAACGGCATTCAAAATTTCAGCAAAAGTTAATTGTTTCCCAGTTTGTTCCAAGATGGCGTGGGCGACTTCAATCATTGAAAGTTCTTCGATTTTTTGTCCTTCTAAGGCTGTAATTTTCAACTTCTAGCTCTCTTTCCGATTTCTCTTTATTGTAATATCTTATATCAATTTTTGCTCACTGTCAATATGTAAATGCTTTCCAGCAAGCTTTTTTTATGTTTTTCTTGAATTATTATTCAAAAATTAGTAGTGCATCAACACTTTATAGTCATAATCACCGATTTTTTGACGGCCATTAAGTTCGTCAAGTTCAATCAAGAAAGCACAACCTGCAACAATTCCGCCAAGTTTTTCAACCAATTCGATTGTAGCTTGAATTGTACCACCAGTTGCCAACAAATCGTCAACAATCAAAACACGTTGTCCTGGTTTGATGCTGTCAGCATGCATGGTCAAAGTATCTGTACCATATTCTTTTTCATATTCTGCTGAAATGACTTCACGTGGCAATTTCCCAGGTTTACGAACTGGCGCAAAACCAACACCAAGTGCAAAAGCAACAGGACAACCAATGATAAATCCACGTGCTTCAGGGCCTACGACCATATCAATTTGTTTATCACGGGCGTATTGAACAATTTCAGTAGCAGCATAATTATAAGCATTACCGTCAGCCATCAAAGGTGAAATATCACGAAAGACGATGCCTTCTTTAGGATAATCATTGATAGTTGCGATATAGTCTTTAAGTTCCATTTTTTTAATGTCAAAAATCCTTGTCCGCTTGTGCATGCCCTTTCTGACTCAGCTGCTTTTGCAGGGGTCCGAACTGGCAGTGCTGACAAGTTTTAATTTTCGACTTCTCCTTTTTTTAAAGTTTGATAAATTTCTTTGACTGGCGAAAGTGCAAACATTTCTTGACGTTTAACAAGTTTTTGCAATTCTTGAAAGATTTGACTTTCGGAAATTTCATGTTTTTCGGCTTGTTTATTGACTTTCATCAAACCGTCCTTGATTTCAACAAACTTTAATTCTTCAAAAATTTGAATCATTTTAATCAGTAAAATTTCGGGGATTTTCAGATAATCGGCAAGTTGTTTCAGCTTAAATCGAATGTCAAATTCGGGAAATTGATAAATAGACTTGTATAATTTAGCGAACTGGTCTCTTGTACCAGCTCCCGTCAGATAATAAGCCTTATCAATCTCGTTTTTGAAGTAAATCAGTTGAACTGATGGCTCCAAAATTGCCTTTGTCAGTACTGACATTCCTTCATCAGTGGTTGGAACTTCAGCTAAAACAAGCACTTCTTCTATTATATCATTTTTTACAGTATTATTTGCAAAAACAACTGCATTTTTTGGTAAATTTATTTTCCGACTTCGGATATCAATAAGTTCAACGCCATTTGCCTGTGCATCTTCAACCATCAACTGTAAACTGGTATTGCCATTCCAGGTGTTTGATGAAAGCGTCACAGCAAGTTGACTGTCTGTTTGTTCAAATTCGAGCTGTTCTGCCCCATGTCCAAAATACACGGCATCAACTGTTGTTTTGCCTTGTTTAATTTTGAGTTTCAAATGCGCATTGTCTTTGCCCATGCTTCGACTTTGAAGCACTTGAAAATCTTTAATTAGGAATTTCGGCTTGGCGTTATCCATTCCAAATGGGCCTAATTTCGCTAAGCCGTCAATGGTCGCCAAGGAGATGTCATCAAGTTGACAAGTTCCAGCTAGAAGCAACTCACTTTTACCTGACATATCAAGATTTTCTTGATCAATATAATCAATCATTGCCTTTTTAACAGCTTCAATCTTGTCCAGTTGAATGGTCATTCCTGCTGCTTGCTTGTGCCCACCAAAAGCAACAAATAAGTCGCGGTGCGCATCAAGGGCTTTGAAAATATTATAATTTTCAATTGATCGTGCAGAGCCGCGTAAAACATCACCTTCTTGAGCCAACATGACTACTGGCTTATGGATTTTTTCTAAGAGGCGTCCTGCCACGATACCAAGCACACCCTTGTGCCAATCTTCATGATACAAGATTTGAACAGGTTCATCAGTTAACATTTGACTGGCTTCTTCAAATATCCGCTCGACAATGGCTTTGCGTTCGGTATTTTTTTCATCAATCATCTGGGCAATTTGTGCTGCTTCGTCTTCGTCCCAGCCCGTCAATAATTCAATGGCTGGATTTGGGTCGTCCAAACGTCCTAAGGCATTTAGTCTGGGCGCAATTTGAAAGCCAACCGTTTCTTCAGTGATGTTTTCAAAATCACACCCTGCAATTCGCATCAATTCTTGCAAACCAGCCCGTTCTGTATTAGCCATTATTTTAAGACCATAGGATACTAAAACGCGGTTTTCATCTGTCAAGGACACCATATCGGCGATTGTACCAATGGCAACCAAATCAAGCATCTCTGTCGGTGCATAATCCAATAAGGCACAGGCCACTTTAAAAGCAACACCAACCCCTGCCAAATATTTGAAAGGATAAGTACTGTCCGGATGTTCTGGATGGACAATGGCCAAAGCCGGTGGTAAGACTGCTGGCAAACTATGATGGTCAGTAATGACAACATCAACACCTGCATTTTGAGCATAACTTACCGCCTCAAATCCAGCGACACCATTATCCACAGTAATAATCAAATCAATGTGTTCATTTTCAATGAAATATTTATACACATCAAGGTTTGGCCCATAGCCATCTGTAAAACGATTGGGCAAATAAACTTGAACTTCTGCTCCAAGCTCATCCAATGCCGTTTTCATGACTGAACTTGCTGTCATTCCATCTGCATCGTAATCGCCATAAATCAAAATCTTTTCATTTCGCTCAATCGCTTGTAAAATGCGTGCCACGGCTTTATCCATGTCATGGAGCAAGAAAGGATCATGTAAGTCTTCCAGATTGGGCTGTAAAAATCGCTGTAAACTGGCTTCATCCCGAATGCCTCTCGCCCACAAAAGCTGACTGGCTAACAGATCCAATTGAAACTTTTTGGTTAATTTTAGAAAATCTTCTGGAATGTCGATTTCATTCAATTTCCAGCTATAATTTGACTGTATCATGTTCTCCTTATCTCATTTCAATTTTTTATTTGAAATTAAAAAAATGGACGGCACAATAATCTACTACTGCAGGAACAAGGCTGCGGCATTTTGCAACAAGCGCCATTGTCCACGGTAAATTGATTTCGCGTTTCTTTTTTCCTATATTTTTTAAAATCGTTTGCGCCACTTTTTCTGCAGAAATGGCATTTTTGCCTACTTTGGCTAGATAGTCCACATTGTCTGCATGAAACTTGGTCGTGACTGGGCCAGTATTGACTGTCGTGACAATCAAATCAGGTCTCTCCATCCGTAAGGCGTCAGAAAAACTGATTAAAGCTGCTTTTGATGCCGCATAAACGGTGGATTTGGCACTCGGTATCTTACCTGCGATGGATGCTATATTGATGAGCTGAACCTGTGGATTGAAAAAGCGTAAGCATTGGATAGGAAATAAACTGTTCACTTCAAATTGCTGCTTAATTTCCTCATCTGTCAGTGCTGACAGAGGTTTAAAAGCACCAAATCCTGCATTGTTGATGAGAATATCCACGGTCATTTTTGGATGGGTCAAAAGTTCATCATTCGTCATCAAGCTGACATAATCCAAATGTCCATATTTTTCTGTCAGTGCTGACAGGTCGCGTGATAACAAGATAAGATGGTCATTTGGGAGCATTTCAATCAGTTGTGCTGCGATGTCTCCCGTAGCTCCAGTAATGGCAATTTTTCTAGTCAATTTTTTCCTCGTAAAAGTCTCTCACGACAAACGCGTTAGCATGAACTTCTTGTGCCTCTGTAGCCAGTTGATTGACCAAAGGCCTGACATATCTTGCACTGATATGAGTCAAGAGGAGGCGATTAACGCCTGCTTCTTTGGCCACATCAGCAGCTTGTTTTGATGTCGAATGTCCATGATTTCTAGCCATCTTGCTTTCTTTAGCTTCATAAGTCGCCTCATGAACCAATAAATTAGCCCCCCAAGCCAGTCTTACCGCGGCATTTGATTTTCTGGTATCCCCCAAAATGGTTACAATTTTACCAATTTTGTCTTGACCAATGAAATCTTTCGGATCAAAAATTTTGCCTTTATATTCGACAACTTGACCTTTTTTCACTTGTCCAAAGAGCGGGCCAAATGGAAGTCCTGCTTCTTTCAAGCCTTGTGCATCAAGCTCACCGACACGATTTTTTTCAACCACGCGGTAACCCAAACAAAAAATGGTGTGGTCAAGCGGTTCAGCATAGACTTCAAAACTATCGTCTTCGAAAATTTTACCGCCATTTTCCAATTCATGAAAAATAATCCGATAACCTAACTTTGAACCTGATAAGCGTAAACTTGTCATCACATAATTTTTCAATCCAACTGGGCCATACATTTCCAAGTCGGTCTGTTCCTCAGAAGACTGAAAACTCCGACTTGATAAAAAGCCAGGAAGTCCAAAAATATGGTCGCCATGCAAATGCGTAATGAATATTTTTTTAATCTTGCGTGGCTTAATCGTTGTATTTAAAATCTGGTGTTGTGTTGCCTCTCCGCAATCGAACAGCCAAATTTCATTTCGTTCATCAAGTAATTTCAAGGCAATCGCCTGCGTATTTCGACTTTTAGAGGGTTGTCCTGCGCCTGTGCCTAAAAATTGAATCTCCATATTTACCTCATCGTACTTCTACTTCTATCGTTCAATAAATCGGTTTTGATACTAGTTAACCTACTGCCTTGCGCTAGCGCAAGAAGTGGTTTGCGTAGGACGCAAACTTTAACTTATAAAGGATATATTAGAAGTTAAACAGTATGAAATTAAAAAGACATTGCGAAAATTCACAATATCCGATTTATTTTTGTGGTGTTTTTTTTGCAAATAAAACCTTGCAAGCATGCGTCCGGAGGGAATCGAACCCCCATCGCAAGAACCGGAATCTCGCGTGATATCCATTACACTACGGACGCTTAATCAACTTCTCTATTTTACAGGAAAATGATAAAAAATTCAAGTTTCGATTTCGAAAATAAAAAAAACGAGAAAAACCAATGGCTTTCTCATTTTATTTTATTTTATTTTATTTCTTAGCTCCTGCGAGTGCAGTCATAATTTGTGTCCGAAGTTCATCGGCACCTTGTGCGCCACCTGGCAAGAAAATGGTTGAATTACCGCGGTCAGCAAATTGGTTCAAGGTATCAAGATATTGGTTGGTCAAGAGGATGGACATGATTTGTTCTTCGTCAAGGTCAACACCAACTTTCTTGATTTCTGTGATTTGTTGTGCCAAACCATCAACAATCGCTTTACGTTGCTCCGCAATCCCGACCCCACGCAGGCGGTCTTTTTCAGCTTCCGCTTCGGCAGCTGTAACCACTTGGATTTTGTTGGCATTGGCAAGCATTTGAGCAGCGTCTTGTTTACGTTGTGCCGCATTGATGTCGTTCATTGATTGCTTAACTTCAGCATCAGGTTCAACTTTTGTGATCAATGTTTTGACAATGATATAGCCATACGTTTGCATCTCTTCAGCAACGGTTTTTTGGACTTCCAAGGCAATCTCATCTTTTTTCTCAAAGACATCGTCCAAAATCAATTTTGGAACAGCCGAACGAATCGCATCTTCAATATAAGCTTTGATTTGTTCGCCTGGATTGATCAATTTGTAGTAGGCATCTTTGATAGATTCTTCATTAACACGATATTGTGTTGCAATATTCATGGTAACAAAGACGTTGTCGGCCGTTTTTGTCTCAACGGTCATTTCAGTTTGCAATAAACGCAGTTGGATGCGTGCAGCAATTCGGTCAATCCCCCATGGCAATTTCAGGTGAAAACCTGCTGTTGCTGTGGTTTGATATTTACCGAATCGTTCGATAATGGCCACCGTTTGTTGTTTGACAACAAAGGCTAGCGTACTCAGGCTTGCAATCAAAATAATTAAAACAGCAGCAAGCACAATCAGTGGAATGATAAGGACTGACATAAAAACCTCCCTCTGCACTGTCAGGCAGCGCAATATATTTCTTTCTGTTACTATTATATCATGATTTCATGTCAAAAAGAAAAAATTCCCAGTTTTGAGAACTCTTTTTTAGAATAATTTTTTGATATACAAATTAAATTGTTTTTGATAAAATTGCAGGCTTGGCGCTTCAAAGTAACCAATCTTTTCTGCCTGTTCAAATAAATCATCAATATTATAGCTTGACAAACGCATATAATTCGCGTTTTCAGCCAAATCTGTCAGCGCTGACAGGCTGTCAACTGCTTCAAAAGCTCCACCGAATTCTGCCTTTTTCATGCCAATCTCATTTTCATCATAAACTAGGACATAATGTGGGAAAATTTGTGACAGTTCAAAGACCAACTCACGCGTGATTTTTAAAGGAAACTCACAAAAAATCAGTGCCTCTTCTTGCGCATTTTTGTAGCAAAAACCAAAAGATTTCCCTGACAAATTCAAACGAATAAAGCGGAAATTTTCAGCTCCGGCTTTGCCTTCCAAACGGAAATCTGGTTTTTCTTGAAAAAGCTCCAAGTCTTTTGACAAATTGAAAAAGTAATCCGTTGCGTCCTTTGGCGAACGTTTTTGATAAAGCTCTGCAAAGTAAGCATTTAAGACACTTGCTGGTGGCGTAACCAATACTTTTTTGTCCATATCATCCGTCAAATTGGCAAGACGATTTTCCAAAAAAATACGATCTTGCTCCATAAAGCCTCCATATTTCAAGGCTAAGTCAATCCATTTTTGATTCATTGTGTTACCCAAATTCTATTTTTCTCGTTCTTCTAGACGGCACTCACTAAAAAATCTGAACGACTAAAAAGTGAGTCCTAGTCTATTATAACATGAAGCTCATTTTTCTTCGAGGAAGAGTTGTACCTCAGAACGCATTTTTTCCATTTGTTCTGTTGAAAAAACATCGACAAAGTCAACCGACATTCGATTTTTAAACCATGTAATCTGGCGTTTGGCATAGCGTCTCGAATTGCGTTTGACTAATTCGACAGCCTCCTCAAGCGTGATTTCTTGACGGAAATAAGGGAAGAATTCCTTGTAACCAATTCCTTTTGCTGCTTGAACATCAGGAAACTGGTCAAAAAGCATTTTTGCCTCATCTAATAAGCCATTACGCATCATCAGATCCACACGCGCGTTGATTCGCTCATACAAAAGCTCCCGTGGTGCATTTAAACCAATCAAATGAAAATCATAGTTCGAACTTTGATTTTCTCCCGACCCAAACTCAGCCAATTCAAGCGCCCGAATGGCACGACGCCGATTAATTTCCTCAATTTTAATTCCCTGCTCACTTACTTTTTGAAACAAAACATCGTCTGTCAGCGCTGACAGGCTTTCACGCAAGTCCATCATTGCCTCATGATTTTCCTGTCCGCCCAGATGATAGCCTTCAATCAAAGATTGGAGATAAAGTCCTGTGCCTCCAACAATGACTGGCACTTTTCCATCCGTTAACAGTTGCTCAATCAGCCGATTGGCTTCATTGACAAAATCAAATGCTGAGAAATTTTCAGTCAGCTGACGTACATCAATCAAATGATGAACGGCAGCAGCTTGTTCTTCAGCAGTTGCTTTTGCTGTACCAATATTCAGTTGGCAATAGACCTGCTGCGAGTCACCCGAAATCACTTCCCCATTAAAATGTTGACAGAGTTCAATCCCCAATGCCGTCTTACCTACAGCCGTTGGACCAACGACTACAATTACCTTATTTTTCATGAATTTTCCTTGCTATTTTTCCTGCAATATACTATATTTAGTATAACACAAGAAATCAAGAAAGCGATTAACCGATGTGTGAGTCACTTTCTCCAGAAACGAAAGGAATTGCCATGAACAAAATGATTAAGGGTTACCTGATTGGAAAATCAATCGAGATTGTTGTTGCCACAGCTATCGTTGTCTGCACTGGACTTACTGCAGAAATTGCCAAGACCAAAAAAGAGGATTTCATTGCACTCAATCGTAAAAAATCACAAAGAAAACGTTATTCACGTTAAAAAAAAGAGCCGAGGCTCTTTTTTTATTTTTCATTTTAATTTTTTTCTTGTGCTTTCAAAGCTTGATGTACTTCTGATGGCTTAAGTTCGCTCGTGGTAGAAGGAACACCTTCTGTCACGACTGGCTCAGCACCTGGAATACGTTCGTGAATTTCAAGATTACGGACATCTGACAGCACTAAAGGCACGGTCTCCATGGTTACTTCCGAAAATTGAAGTCCAAACCAGCGCATTGGCGAAGATGTAAATTTCTTAATGGTTGCCTTCGTGAGCAAGACAAAGCGATCAAAATCGTTCATCTGACGCGCATTGGTCAGCTTTTCTTCAATAACAACAAAACGGAAATCGCCTACTTTACGGCCTGGCGTAATCGAGTAATCCTGATGTTGCATTGGAATACGGCCAGACTCCATCAAATCCGTCACAATGGTTCTCAAATAACGTGGTATTTCTTGACGCATTCTAAAACCAAGATATATCACTACGCGAACGATATAATCCGTCCCCATCATATCTACCTTATACTCCGCGGTATATGGTTCATCCGTAACTTTCACATTGACAAACCAATAAACTTTGGCACGTTTTGGCCGTTTATCCAAGATCGAATACAAAACAGAGCGATCAATCCATTCATGATCCATTCGACTGGTCAAATAAACCACATTGGTTTGATACAAATCAATCGTTGGGTCATCGCGCAAGGCTTTGAGTTGATGCTTGTAGTCATTCAAGTTCAAGGACTTGATGTATTTAAAGACAATCGCATTGCCGTGGTGCCAAATAAACATGACAAACATGATTAACAAGGCAATAATGACAACAACATAGCCGCCATGCAAAAACTTCACAGCTGAAGCAATAAAGAACATGCCTTCAATAAGGATAAAGAATGACATGATGCCGTATGCCAACCATTTTGGCAAACCACGTTGAATAAGATAATAAGACAAGAGGATACTTGTCATCAACATGGTAACCGTGATGGCCAAGCCATATGCAGCTTCCATATGTGCGGAAGTCTTAAAATACAAGACGATGCAACTGGTTGTTATCCACAAGGCCAAATTGACCGCTGGAATATAAAGTTGTCCCAAAGTTTGCCCTGGATAATAGATTTTCAACATGGGCAACAATTTCAAACGAATGGCTTCTGAAACCAAGGTAAAGGAACCTGAAATCAAGGATTGCGACGCGATGATTGAGGCAAAGGTTGCCAAAATAACCGAGTACAGCATGATATTAGTCGGCAAAATGGCAAAGAAAGGATTAAGTCCGCCCAAATCAGAGCCACGGTGGGCAATCAGCCAAGCGCCCTGTCCACAATAAGACAAGACAATACAAATCTTGACAAAAGGCCAACTCACATGAATATTGCCTTTTCCGACGTGTCCGAGGTCAGAATACAAAGCTTCTGCCCCTGTTGTCGCAAGGAATATTGAACCCAAGACAAACAAACCGGCTTTATTCTCAGTGCTGAACAAGAGATGGATAGCATAGTAGGGATTAATGGCCTTAAAAATGGCCAGATTTGCAAACGAATTTAACAAGCCTGTAACGCCCAAAAAGCCAAACCAGATGAACATGACTGGCCCAAATATCTTTCCGACAAAGCCCGTTCCAAACCGCTGAATGAGAAACAAAATTGCCAAAATAATCAAAGTCGTTATGACAACAATGTTTTGATTGCTATAAAGTTCAGCCAAACTTGGCACGCCTTTTAGCCCCTCAATCGCCGAAGTCACCGTCACTGCTGGCGTTAGTGCGCCGTCAGAAAGGAGGGTTGCGCCTCCAATCATGGCAGGCACAATTAGCCATTTGGCCATTTTACGAACCAAGGTAAAGAGTGAGAATATGCCACCTTCATGATGATTGTCTGCATTTAAAGCGATAAGGACGTATTTTACAGTTGTAATCAAGGTCAATGTCCAAATAATCAGACTGACCGCCCCTAAAATAAAGTCCTCAGAGATATGAGCGAGGCCACCTTGGCCTTCAACAATGGATTGCATGGTATAGAGTGGGCTTGTCCCAATATCTCCATACACAACACCCAAAGCAATAATAAACCCAGCTTTTGTAGCTTTATTAAATGATTTATTATGTGCAGTTTTGCCCATAATAAAACCTCAACTTTCATTCCAAAAAAATTTTATCAAGATCTGGATGACACCATTATAGCAGATTTAAAAAATAAGTCATCAAAAATATCTTAATCCAAATGAAAAAGGGAACGTCATCCCTTTTTCGACTCAGTCTTTTAATAACCAATCAAGTGTCACAACGCCCATGTCACTGATTTGTATGCAATAATCAAGTAAAGGTGTACCGAAATTATTTTCCCAGTACATGACCGTTTCAGTTGAAACGGCGGGTTGCATGATTTGAGCGAATTCTGCTTCTGAAAGCGACAGTCTATTTCTTATGGATTGAATCTTTGTGCCTAGTTTTAATGGTGGAATAGAATATTCAAAATTCTTTTCTGTATCTAAAATCTCAGCTTCAGTCATTTCCTCTGAGTCAAGACTTTCATTTTCGTCAGTTTCTGAAGGTGACACTTTTGGAAGTTCTACCACAGTGATGGGTTTGACTCTGATGAGTTTGGCTTCTTCTTTAATTTGTGACACCGCTTCTTGAATGCTCAAAATCAGGGTATCGTCTGGTGCCTTTCTAAAGAATAAATAGTCTGACAAATTGGCGCTGTCCATGTTTAAAAACTTCGCTAATTCTATAGTTGTAATCCGCTGTGACTTTAATGTTGCTCGGATTTCTTTTAATTGCTTCACTTTATTTTCATCATTTTTTTGCATGAGTATCTTCTCTCTAATAATAATCTAATAAAACAAAAAACATTGCAGAAAGCCAAACCAGGATTATTTTAATCAATATTATAAAAAAATGTGAAAAATACGCTTAATTATAAAACATAAACTGTATTTAATCATTTTATGTGATATAATATAATTATTTATGTTACAATATGACAGAAATAATATCAATCCAGCTTCTGTAATCCATTAAATACAAAATGATTATATACTAGATTGTTTGTTTTGTCAATAATTTATTTACATTTTTGAGGAGAATTAATAAATGACTTTTTATGATCGTTTAAAAACGCTTGTTGTTGAATCGAAAAAATCGTTCAATCAAGTCGAACGAGAGCTGGGATATCCTCGAAACGCTCTCGCAAATTACCGTCTTGGGAAGCAACCTAGCGCCCGACGTCTGTCAGAACTTGCCGATTTTTTTGATGTGTCCGACGAATATTTGCTTGAAAAGAGCGATGACCGTGACCACAAAAAAATCCAGAAATTATTTAATAAATTAAATAATGATAATCGTCAATTGGTTATGGATTTTATTCAAGAAAAATTGGAACAGCAGGCTGTTGCTGAAGTTGGCTATACAACTGTTACCATCACAAGTTTCATTTATCGTGGTGACTACGTATGGCAACAAGGACGTTTGGACTCAAAAGTTGACGTACCAAGTTCACAAGTTCCTGAAGAATTCCATCAAGTGATTGAACCTGTCGGTTCAGACTTCTTCACCGAAGCGAAAGACGGCGATTTGCTCTTTGTCAAATATGACAAAGTGATCGATTTTGACAATATCGGTGGATTTATTTTTAATGACGAAAAATTTGTTCGTGTTGTAACATCTGGCGGACGTTTGCTTTATATTCACCAAGACAATCCTGATTTTGCGCAATACATTGCTGAAAATAATGCAGACACAAAAGAATTTCCTCAAGCAAAAATTGTGGACATTTTCCACACACGTACCCGTTCATGGGAAAAAGGAAATCAATAATCAAAAAGAAATTAACATTAAAAACGAAGGTGACCTTCGTTTTTTTGTCAGCTCTGACAGAAAAGCAGTGAGTTCACTGTTCTTTTTTTATAGCATCTGTATTCTATTGACACCACAAGAATTTTATATTAAAATGAAATTGTTAAATAATAAGCTATAGAAAGGACGTTTGTTGCTTTGCAACAACGGTTCTACTTCTAATAAATAGAACGGTCAAGCTATGAAATACGTTGCTATCGTTGGAACCAATGCCAGTTTTTCTTACAACCGAAAACTCCTTTGGTACATGAAAAAGCATTTCAATGCACAAGCTCAAATTGAAGTGCAAGAAATTACAGATGTTCCACTTTTTAGTGAGGACTATGCAACAACACTAGCCCGTGTCAATGAAATTGCGCGCGCCATTGAAGAATCAGACGGCGTCATCTTCTCAACGCCCGAATACGACCACTCCATTACCGCAGGTTTGAAATCTCTGATAGAATGGCTCTCTTGGGGCAAGCACCCTTTGACCAATACGCCAGTCATGATTGTCGGAACTTCTCTTGGACAAATGGGTACCGTTTTCGCCCAACAAAATCTGCGTGAAATCCTCAGTTCTCCAGGCATTGACGCTTTTGTCTTGCCCTCAAATCAATTTTTGCTTGGGCGGGCACCTAAAAGTTTCAATGAACATGATGAGCTGTCAGATGAACGCACCATTGGTTTTCTTGAAGCCTGTTTCAATAATTTCATGCTTTATTCACAAACCGTCAAATCCATGCGTGATTTGGCACAAGACCGCACTGGAAAAGCGCTTGTAAAGACAGAAAAACCTGTCCACACACTGCACGAAGTTGCTCATATTCTTGAAAAAGGCGAGGGCTGGTGGATTGAGAAAATCAATCTTGGCTTTCCAATTTCTGATGCTGAGACGGGAAGCTCGAAAAAAGAGACCCACGACGCTAAGACTGGTGCATCAAAATCTGAACACGCAAAACCTGTTGTTTTAGCACCAAAAGCAGATGCTCACATCTTGGATAAAGGCGAAGGCTGGTGGATTGAGAAGGTTGCATTGACCACAGGCGCTTCAAAATCAGAAGCCGATACGGAAAAATCTGATAGCGAAACAGGTGCCTCTAAACACTAAAATGGAAAAAGAACGTGCAAAAAAGCAGATTGCAAAACGTTATCGTGCTTTAGGGACTGTGATTGATTTGGCCGTTTATGGCAGCACTGACGAGAACTTACTTGATGGCGCTTTTCACTTAATTCAGCATTATGAAGATTTACTGACGGTCAATCGCCCCTTGTCAGAGCTGATGACCGTCAATCTTGCCGCTGGAAAATCAGCCGTCCAAGTTTCCGACGCTGTCTATCAGCTGACAAAACAAGCAGTTGAGCAAAGTCAAGAACATTTTGGCTTCAATGCTGCAATTGGCCCTTTAGTCAAACTGTGGCACATTGGTTTTAAAGATGCCAAACTTCCGACAGCAGCCGAGATTGAGGAAAAATTGGCTCTTGTCAGCCCTGACAAGATTGAACTTTCGGATGCAGATTTTTCCATATTTTTGCCCAA
This sequence comes from Lactococcus sp. dk101, assembly GCF_009601055.1. GTDB lineage: Bacteria > Bacillota > Bacilli > Lactobacillales > Streptococcaceae > Lactococcus. The sequence continues at coordinate 76,736 of NZ_WITI01000002.1, read as the reverse complement.
GGCTGGAATGGAACTTGATTTGGGTGCGATTGCCAAAGGCTATATCGCCGACCGGGTGCGCGATTATTTTGCTGCCTACGGTGTCAGCTCTGCCATCATCAATCTGGGAGGCAATCTGGTGCTTATGGGGTCTGCTCCTCATCATGACGATCAGAACTGGCGGATTGGCATTCGCGATCCATTCGGGGCTTCTGATGAAGCTGTGGTGCAACTTTTGACGCGTCATTGCTCAGTGGTCACTTCTGGCATTGCAGAGCGCCATTTTGAAATCAATGGCAGATCTTATCATCACATTTTTGATTCAAAAACGGGTTATCCTTTTGAAACTGACCTTGTCAGCGTAACTGTCATTACTGACAAATCGGTTGATGCCGAGATTGAGACCACACGGCTCTTTTTCGCACAGGAAATCCCTGCCGATTATGCCCATTCAGCCATTTTTATCTATCAGGACAAATCTATAAAGCTAGTCAACATTAAAGCTGACCAACTACGCATTATCAATCACGACTTTTATATCAAATAAGGAGAATTAACATGGTTATGACACGCGAACGCGACCAAAAAGACGAAGACGCAAAAACATATATTGATGAACTGGGCAATATCAATTTACCAACAGGACATTTTGACTTAAAACTTCTAAGAACGATGCTTAACATGATGCCATTTGAAATCGATTTGATCGACGCCAATGACAAATTTGTTTACTTTACTGACAGCGATACACGGATGCACCAACGCTATCCTTACCAATTAGAACAAGATTTACTTTCATTGCACCCAGAAAAACCTGAGCGCATTCGCCCAACCGTTCAAAAAATCTTGGACAGTTTCCACGACGGCTCTGCAGACCATTATGAACAATGGTTTCCAATGGCTGGAAAGACTTGCTACATCAATTATTACGCCTTGCGTGATGCCGATGGCACATATCTTGGATGTATGGAATTCACAGGTGACATCACGCGTATCCAAGGCTTCCGCGGTATTCGTACCCCACATAATTCTGAAAAATCAGAATAGGCCAAATGTGGAACGAAAGGATGATTTAGTTCATCGCTCTATACGTACACGCATGCGTGGAGATAGGGAAATATTCCGATTAAATCCAGCTTGTCGCTGGGTTTTTTCTTTTATTTTGACAAAAAACTAGAGATAATTAAATCTCTAGTTTTTGCTTTAATCCATCGCTCTAGCACTTCGTGAACGCATGCTACGCTGTCCATTTGCTGTAAAGTGCTAAAGCACTAACGCAAAATGGCAAGCGACTGCTAATGAGCTAAAGCTCAAAGCATCTGCTTAACTTTCTCCTCAATAAACGCAATCTCATGTTCATCAAGTCCATACTTGGCATAGAGTTGTTGGTCAATTTCAGGGATTGATTTTGTCCAGTCGATGTCGGAGTTGGATGTGAAGTCTTGGAGGGGGACTTTTCGCCATGTTGACTTTGGATTATCTTGTGTGATTTTCAAAATCCCAAGCATTGCACGAGCAAATTTTGTTTTAATATATTTAATCATATTTTGAGCTTCATTCTCTTTAGAAAATATACCTAAAGAAATAAAACTTTGGGTAAACCCGATTAGGGGCTCCCCGATTAGGGGGGTGGAAAGCACTTCGCCAATCGCTCCTGTTCCATTGGCTTTTGGAACTAAAACTTTATATGATTCAAGATTTCCATATTCTTGCAAATATTTTCTATTTATCCATTTATATAATCGTTTGTTCTTTGTTAGCCCAAGAATTTGAACATCTTCATTTCCCCTTTTTTCATCAGTAAATACTGATAATTGCTCAAAAGCAGGTGTTGTTAAACGTTGTTCTTTTCCATCACTTCCGATAATCTGCTTTAATTCAGGAAAATCATTGTACAGCACTTCTAAATTAAATTTGTTTTGCAAAGTCACATAATCACTTAATGGTTCAAATTTATCATTGACAACTTTTTTTAGAATTGTATTTAGTTCTTCAAAATGAGTGAAAACATCAATAGCACCAAAGTTTTGTTTCTCATCTCTATAACTTACAACTAGACCTCCTTTAATATCTGTATTAGGGAAAACTTCTGCACTATTTTGATTAAAATAGACAACCTTAAAATGTTTATCTTGAAGCATTTTTTCATTCCATGATTTCGGTGTCTTTCCTGCATTAAATAAAAATCGCGCTGGAGTGATTAAAACTGCTTTGGCTGCAACTTAATAAGCAGCTTCCATGAATAAATGATAAATTGGTATATCGCTAGTATCTTTCGTTTCTTCCTGATAAGGCGGATTCCCCACCACAACATCAAATTTCATTACATTCAGTCCTTTTTGTATTTCTTCTACGGTATTTTTAAGATTAGCTTTTAGCTTCTGGTTAATATCTTCCACATACAAAATATTCGTAGTCCAATCCTTATAACCTGCCATCGTACGCTGTGTAATCGTCTTCGCCATCGGCGTTTTGGCGATGACATAGATGTTATCCTCTAAAATTCTTTGGATGATTTCATCTTCATCCAACTTACTGATTTGTCCTGCACGGTCATTATTGAGCTGATTTCGCTGTTGATAAAAGATAGAACTTGCGACATAAAGTGGATAAAGCCCTGTCTTTGAATTGATCTCAAGAATTTTGCTCGTCGGATGAAACACTTCATGACTCAAGTCAGTTTCGACCCAACAAATAGACTCTTGACCGTTCAACGTCGTATTTTCAAAGTTTTCATCAAAATAACGCAGCCCACCAATCGTTTTAGACAGTTGGAGATTGACCACGCGCCACGGTGTCAAAACCGTTTCTTTATCAGGATTTTTGAACGTCCCGAAAAGCTCTGCGATTTTCTCTGCACGCTCGGTATATTCCAAGTCATCATAAGATTTGGCACGTTGACGGATGATGCGCCCCGCCTCGATGAAAACCTCAGGGTCGTAGTATTTTGCAAAGCGTTTGAAATCAGATTTTTTAATCCCTCTAGGCATAAATTCTTCCCAAGAAACGCTATCCACTTGATTGACAAACTCATCAATATCAACCTCTTTATCAATATCAAGTTCCATGCCGTAAATCATCATCGGGATGCGGATAGAAATGCCACGAAGAATAGAAATCATCGTTTTACGTTGTTTTTTAGCTTGCTTCGTCTTTTCTATCGCTTCATTTTCTTCCGGCGTTCGCTCACGTTTGGGCTTCTTCTGCGCTTTTTCGGCTTGATCGTACTCCTCATCGGTCAAGCCTTGTTTATTGATTTCAATTTTCTTTGGAAGTCCTGCAAGATTCGTTTTACCGACAATTTCTTTCAAATTCTTAAAATCATTCAAATCTGCTTCATCAAGTGTCAAAAGCTCATCATTATAGAGCGAGTCATCTTCAAATCCTGAACGCACTGCTTTTTCTGCATAGACTTTCTTGAGTTGCGTCAGCATATTGTCCACGTTAAAAACTTTCATACCGTTTGCTGTTTGTCCCAAAATCGGCATAAAATTAAGCAAGCGTGTCATCGCTTCTTTTTGTTGAACGGTATTTTTCTTGCCGACACCCGAGTTGATTTGCGCACTCTCGGCCATGACAGCAAGGGCACGGTCAGGCGCAAAGTCAAAGATATAACAATTTTTCTTCATACCGAGCTTTTCATGAGAAAATGGCGTTTGCGCACGGAAAGCCGCTTGAAGATAGTTCATCGCACTGTTCGTATTTGAAAGGAATAATACTGCCGTCCACTCAGGAATATTGACACCTGTCGTCAATTTTCTTACTGTTAACGTAATGGTTTTGGTCTGGCTAGGGTCACCGATAGCCTGTCTAACTTTATCGAGGTCACCTGCCGTCGCGACCTCGTTATTATCGAATTTGTCATTTTTAACGACATTGATGATTTTGTATTCTTGACCAAAAATTCGATGTGCGTTGAGCAATTTCTCAAAAGCGTTGGCTTCTTTGACACCTGGCATGAGCCACAAGGTATGACGGAGTTCATTGCGATATTGAGCCGTTGAAAATGGATAATTTGTCGAACTATCTTGATTCGTGATATTATCCAAAAACGCATTGACATCTAATTTATGTACAAGTTCACCATACTCATCTACTCGGAAAAATTCACGGAAATTAAACGCTTTTGATTCTTCCGCAAATCGCTCTTTATGCTTCATTTCAAAGGTGTACATATTGACCTTTGGCAGCGTTTCATAAGGATTTGGCTCAAGTGGATGCTCATAGTGCCAATGATTTTTAGCATTTTGCTCCATCGTATAATCCCATGTATAGACAGCTTTTTCATCATATTGATCTTGAATATTGAACGGTGTACCACTGAGTGACAGGATTTTTGTATTTATTTTATTAAGAGATTTCAACACATTATCCGCAAGCTCCGTCTGCGTCCCTTCGTGGGCTTCGTCAATGATAATCAAATCCCAGTCCACGTCTGAAAATTCGCTGAGATCTGCTTTCCCGCCATCATAACGGAGCTTTTGAATAGAGACAAAATAGATGAATGGTGTATCGCCTGATTTCAAATTTCCAAGTCGTTCTCCTTTATTTTCTGAACCGAAACGATAGTTTTCGTCCGCCATCTTCATTTTACCAAAATCTTCAAACCATGAGTCTGACACTACCGGACGATGGGTCATGATAAGTACTTTTTGATAGTGTTCATCTTTGATAAGTTGGAGCGAGGTCAATGTTTTACCAAAACGCATTTTTGCATTCCAGAGCATTTTTTTATTTTTCTTATCTTTGAATACCTTTTTTGTTTGTTCTACAGCTGATTTTTGCTCGGGCCGAAGTTTGATTTGATATTCAGGACTTGGTTCCGAGACGATATTTAAGGCTGATTGCCGATTTTTAACAGCTTCAATCGCTTGTTTCGCTGTTTCTAAGTCAGTTTGAAACCATTCTGTACCGCCTAATTTATCAGCACGCTTAACACCTGAACGTTCCAAAACTTGATGCACTGCTTTATCATGAAACCACTCTTTGGGTCTATATCGAACTGCAAGTTCTGCCCATTCTATTTTCCAAGGCAATCCCGCCGTTGTCATATATTGTTTAATCCGTTGACTGGCCTTTTTCCTCAAAAAATCACTGTTGGGCTCTGTATTTTGTTCCTCATCTTCCTCTGAAATCGATGCTTCGCCAATTTTTTGAGTTCCTTCATATCGTGGAGAAAGCCCATCGGAATTATCAACAGTTTGAATATAAATCAACTTACGCTCTGCCGTTTGATAGAGTTTCTCCGCTTGGGGTTCTAGAAAATCCATATAAACAGGTTGAATATCTGGTGAAATATATTTTTTTACATACCAAACGAGTATCACAAAAATTTTATTAAGGGCAAGTTTTGCATTCTCTTGAGTAGCACTCCGACTATTAAGATTATGCGCCGAATCGTTTCCTAATTTTTTGACATCATAAAATGCATCTATAATAAAAGGTTCAAATTGATAGGCTTTAATTTCACGCAAATTATCATTAAAGCTTGAACGCTCATCTAAATCTTTGCCTTCCTTTACTAGAATAGCTTGAGCTGTATTTTCAGCCAATTTTCTTACTTTTGTTAGCGTTCCTTCATAATCTTTGGATGTATAATTCTGTTCAGCAAAATTTGCCGTTTGAAATAATTCTGTAGTTTCTAACTCCAAATTTAAAAAATCAAAATTTGTACTCATTATAATTCTCCCAATTTATAGGCTTCTTTAATATCAATTACCTCGATTTGTTTAGCTTGAGGTTCATCGTCAAATAAAAAATCAAAACTCATTTGTCCATCAACAACCCCAACTTCAGCTTCTTCGTTAAAAAGTGAAGCAAAAGTAAATTTGATAGGCTCAACCTTACTTGAGCTTCCATATACTTTCTTCCATTCGTAAAACTCAATCCATTCATCATACTCAGGATGCTTTTTTGTTAACGTATTTCCTCGAACAATATTTTTATCAATAATGAATTTTGCTGATTTGTATATTTTGTTTGCTGGATTTAACTTTTCTCCATTTTTTTGTTCATACCAGTCTAAATAAAAAATCCGCATTCGGTAGCGTGCAAGTTCTAGATTATCTTCTAAAAACTCAATTCCATAAATAGAAGATAATGCAATCAAAGATTTCGATTCCCAATACCTTTTATTAAATTGTGTTGTAACAGCATCTAATTTACGCTCCAGTATTGCAAGTAAAAAATTGCCATCCCCAGCAGAAGGTTCTAAAAACGTAGCTTCAATATCTTCACAAGATTTTTTTATTTCGGGAACATCCAGCATTTTTTGCACCATCCAATGTGGTGTGAATACCTCGCCATGCTGTTGCACCCTTGCTTTAGACTTAATTAGTTTTTCATCGTACATCTCTAACCTCCAGCCTATTTAATAAATCACTATAGCCATAGGCACGAGATCTATCTTGGTTTAAATTTTTCTTTTTTAATTCTCATTAATTTCTTAAAAGTATGTTAAAACTACTATTTTAACATACTTTTATTATAGCAAATTTCTGAAGCCCTTACACCTGATAATACGTATTAGAACTCTCGAAATATTTTAACATTTTTTGAGGGTACAAAAAAAAGCCACGAAATCGTGACTTTTATTATCTTAATTATTCTTCCGTGTACCAGTCATAGTGATAAACACCTTCTTTATCTGTACGTTCGTAAGTATGTGCTCCGAAGTAGTCGCGTTGGGCTTGAATCAGATTTGCTGGTAAGTTTTCTGAACGGTAGCTGTCATAGTAAGCAATGGCAGAGCTAAATGTTGGCGCTGGTGTTCCAGTTTGAACAGCGAGGGCAACAACGTCACGGACTGCAGCTTGATAGTTTTTAGTGATGTCAACAAAATAGTCATCAAGCAAAAGATTTTCAAGTTCTTTGTCTTTATTGAAAGCATCTGTAATTTTTTGCAAGAATTGAGCACGGATAATGCAGCCTGCACGCCAAATCTTAGCGATATCAGCGTATGGCAAATCCCAGTCAAATTCTACTGAAGCCTTGCGAAGTTGAGCAAAACCTTGTGCATAAGACATGATTTTTGAGAAATACAGAGCTTGACGGATTTTTTCAATCACTTCTTTTTTGTCGCCTGTAAAGTTGGCTGTTGGCCCAGCCAAAACTTTGCTTGCTTTGACACGTTCGTCCTTGTATGTTGAAATATAACGTGCAAAGACAGACTCTGTAATCAATGGCAATGGTACACCGAGGTCAAGTGCAGATTGTGATGTCCATTTTCCTGTGCCTTTATTTCCAGCTTTATCAAGAATTTTATCAACGATAAATCCTTCGCCTTCGTCATCTTGACGTTTCAAAACTTCTTTTGTGATTTCAATCAGGTAGCTGTCAAGTTCACCTTCATTCCATTCTTCAAAAATGGCTTGAATTTCAGCATTTGATAGACCCAGAACGCGTTTCAAAAGGTCATAAGACTCAGCGATAAGTTGCATGTCGCCATATTCAATGCCGTTATGCACCATTTTAACGAAGTGTCCAGCACCATTTGGGCCAATGTAAGTGACACATGGTTCACCATCTTGAGGGGCTTTTGCTGAGATTTGTTCAAAAATTGGAGCAACAAGATCATAGGCTTCTTTTTGTCCACCAGGCATCATTGATGGGCCTAAGAGCGCACCTTTTTCACCACCAGAAACACCTGTTCCGATAAAGTTAATGCCTGAGTCTGCAAGTTCTGCATTACGACGGATAGTATCCGGATAGTGCGTGTTTCCACCATCAATCAAAATATCGCCTTTATCAAGCAAGGGCAACAAAGATTTGATTGTTGCATCAGTTGGGCCACCTGCTTTGACCATGAGCATGATTCGACGTGGTTTTTCAATCGCGTCAACAAATTCTTCCAGCGTTTTAGTAAAGACAAAATTTTTGTCAGGGTGTTCAGCGATAACTTCTTCAGTTTTAGCTGTTGTACGGTTAAAAAGTGCAACGGTATAACCACGTGATTCAACATTGAGTGCGAGGTTTTTTCCCATAACGGCCATGCCGACAACACCAAAGTTTGCTTGTGTCATAATGATCTCCTATTTGTGAATTAATAACTCCATTATAGCGTAAATTTCTTACAAGATGCTTAATAAAAGATAGAAATTGTTTTACATATACAATAAAAAATAAAAAATAACTGAAATACTGCCTTTTCTTTGATTTTTAAGCATATAAAAGGCTACTCTCAGTTACTTTTTATTTTAATCTTCAGTTGCTTTTTCAGCAATGTCTTCTGCTGTTTCAGCAACTTTATCAGCTGAATCTTCAACGACTTGATCTGCTTTTTCTTTAAAATCGGCAGCAGCTTCTGCGACTTCATCAGTCACTTCAGATTCTGTTTCGTCAAAAAGTTCTTCGCTCTCTGAGGTAATTTCATTGATTTTTTCAACAATCGCATCACGCGTTGCATTGAAGAAAGCAATCACTGATTCTTTAGAAAGTTCGCCTGAATCAACTTTTTCTTTGATGATATCGCGTTTATCCAACAAAAAGTCTTTTGCGCGTTCTGCTGAGATTTCGCCTGAGTCAAATTTATCTTTGACATCATTGAACTTTTCTGTTGAATAGTCCATGGCGTTGTCTTTCCAACGGTTCAATGCTTCTTGTGGATTATCTTTGAAATCATCATAGACTTTTCCAGCATCTTCACGCAATTCTTCTCCTTTTTTTGGAGCGAGGAAAAGGGCAGCAGCTGCACCAACAAGGGCACCAATAAGTAATCCTGATTTTTTAGACATCTTTATACCTCCGGTTTAGTTTCTTTTATTTCGACTTTTGTGTTCACCTCTTTGCTAACCTTTTTATCTGCTGTTTTGACAGGAGATTTTTTAACAAAGAATTTTTTCGCTGTTTTAGCAGCAAGGACAGCCGACGTTGCCGTACGCGCTGTATTTGGACGGTTCATTTTTGAAACAAGACGACGGGTTGACCCATTGACTTCAGAAATGCTTTCTGATAAATCAGCAACCGCCGTAAATAATGGATCGATTGTTGCCACCTTGCCGTTGACATCTTCAAGCAATACATTTGCTTTCGTCATCAAATTATCGGCTTGATGAAGCAATAAATCGACATCACTCGTAACAACTTTTACTGTGCGATTTGCTTCTTCCATTATTTTCGAAGCTTTGATTAAAACAATCACTAAGAAAACAACAAGTACTGCAAATGCAATAGCAATCACCATTAAGGCAATACTTCCCATATTGATCCTCCTTGTATTTTACGCCGTAGCGCTGTTACAATCTTAGAAACAGATTATAATTTAATTTTATTATAACAAATTTTTTATCTTTTTGTTAATAACTTTATTATATAAGACAAAAAAACTTGTCAGTACTGACAAGTCTTTATTTCATTCATATTTTTTATAACGGCGAACGGCAATGATGCCGATACCTACAAGAATTAAAAGGCCTGATAACCATTGTGAAACACGAGCTGGGCCCAGCATCAAACTGTCCGTCCGCATGCCCTCAACAATCATTCGTACAAAACCATACCAAATCAAATAGAAGGCAAAAAGATCCCCACGTTTGATAAATTTCAAACGGTGTCGGAAAATGACCATCAAAAGGAAACCTAGTATATCGCCAATACTTTCATACAAAAAAGTCGGCGTCCGATAATGTCCGTCAATGAACATTTGATTTTTGATAAAATCGGGTAAGAAATTGAGATTATCGACGATTTTTCCATAAGCTTCTTGATTGACAAAATTCCCCCAACGGCCAATACCTTGTGCTAAAATTACACCTGGAACCGTAATGTCAAGCAAGTCAAGCGGATGAATCATGCGATAATAACAAAAGATAAACAAGACGATTGCTCCTGCAATGAGACCACCGTAAATGGCACCTCCACCATCCCAAAGAGCAATGATTTGACCTGGGTGTTGACTATAATAAGACCATTGGAAAGCGACATAATAAGCACGTACACCAACCAATCCAAGCGGAAAGGCAATCAAAACAAAGTCAATAATGTCATCAACCGAAATCGTCATGCCATCAGCTTTAAGCTTCGTTGGTGCTTCTTTACAAGCCATCCAGACCGCAATAGCAGCCCCGCTCACGATAAAAATCGCATACCAGTGAATAGCCAAAGGGCCTAATTGTAAAGCAACTTTGCTAAGGGCTAAAAACGGAAATATAGTATTCATAATATTCTTCTTTTGAGTTTATTTTTTAATCTGTGTTTTCTTCAATAAGATGAGTCAAACGATCTTCAAAAACTTGTGTTGCGTCGTAGCCCATTTGTTTGGCACGGAAATTCATAACCGCCGCTTCAATGATAACAGACACGTTGCGGCCCGTTTTGACTGGAATTCTTGCTTGAGGCAATTCAACACCAGCCAGCGTAATCATTTGTGTGCCATTTCCCAAACGATCAAACTGCTTGTCTGTGTCGTAATTTTCAAGGTAAATGGTCATGTCAATATCCGTTTCGTCTTTGACAGCACCTGCACCAAATAGGGTCATAACATCGATAATTCCGACACCACGAATCTCAATCATATTGCGTAAAATCTCTGCTGGTTCGCCAGACAAAGTGAAAGCATCGCGTTGATAAACATCAACACGGTCATCAGCCACCAGACGATGACCACGTTTCACCAATTCCAGACCAGTTTCAGATTTACCAATGCCACTTGCTCCTTGAATCAAAACGCCGACACCGAAAATATCCATCAAAACGCCATGAACAGTAGTGCGTTCAGCCAGCTTTTCATCAAGGAAAGTCGTTAAAATTGAATTTAATCGACTGGTTGATTCGCGAGATTGTAAGAGGACAATGTCTTGCTTTTTAGCTGCGGCAATCATTTCTTTGGGAATTTCCAAATCACGCGCCACAATCACACAAGGCGTCACGTCGGTCATGATTTTCTTGAGTAAATCATAACGATTGTCTCCGACAATGTCCATCATGTAAGACCATTCTTTCATCCCAAAAAGCTGAATGCGTTCTGGTGTGAAGTATTCGAAATAGCCTGACATTTCAAGTCCCGGACGCATGATGTCCGAGGTTGTGATTTTTTTAGCTAAGCCGCTTTCTGTCGAATAAATGACATGAAAACGAACACGTTGCACTAATTCACGAACTGTTACTTCCATGATTTCTCCTCTTAAACTAATAAAATTGATCCTTAAATCAAGTCAAAATATCATTTCCTTGAGTGATTTGCTGCAAAATAAGGGATAAAAATGCATGCGCAAAAAGCTAGACTATAAAATGGGCCTAGAATTTCGATTATAGCAATCCGCTCTTTTTGATAAACTTATCCAGTTTGTATGACACTGACAAGCGACGGATTAAAAATAAAGCAAAAAAGCCAGCAAAAAGCCAATCTCGACTAAAAAGACAGATTGAGAAAAAAATTGCTTCGACGGCTGTTCCGATAATAAATGATAAAAATCTTTGTTTAGGCATGTGTCTATCATATCCTATTTTGTCATTAAAAGTCAATCATCAAGAATATTTTTTTAACGTTTTCATTTCTGATATTTCTTCATCTTCTTTGATTTATCTCACAAAAATCATGCATAATTTGCTATAATTACTTCATGAAAAAAATCATCTCATTCGCAAAGACCGAAGCTTTCAAATATCTGGTCTTTGGCGTCCTAACAACACTTGTTTATTATATCTTCATGTATGGCAGTCTGTCATTACTGACACATGTGGCGGGCAAAGCTTCCATCTCTGAAGCGATTGGTCAAGCCATCAGCATTATATTTGCCTTTTATACCAATAAAAAATGGGTTTTCGAACATGAAAGCAATCACGTTTTCCTTGACTTTATCAATTTTGCAGCCGGTCGTGTTTTCTTCATGGTGATTGCCATCGTGCTCAAATGGTGGTTTGGCGATGTTTATCCAAGTATCTTAATGAACCTCCTTCATTTAGGTTTCAATACTAGCATGTTGGTTTTCTCGCTCTTTATTCAAATCCTTAACATTGTCCTTAACTATTTTTATTCCAAGTTTTTGGTTTTTCGCAAAAAATAAAAACATCTCTCGTGAGATGTTTTTTTATTCTTCATCATTTTTATCAGCGGTCATTTTTTCAAGCCGGTCTTCAATAAAATCTGAAATTTTGTGTTCGCCTGCTTTCTCGTCCTTGTCTGTCTCCAAGTCGTCATCATCTTCGTTGTCTTTTTTGCGGTCTTTGATGAATTTAACGATTTCGCCACGTCTGGTTTCGAATTCCCCTTCACGCATGCGTTGGAAGGTCGCATTTAATATTGACCCAATAATCAAGACACGTGAAATAAAGATGAACCAAATCATCAAGGCAAAGATAAGCAATGACCCAATCAACTTAAAGTCATTCAGTTGACGAAGGGAAAGATTGACCAACTGCGCGATGAAGTTCATGAAAAAGACTAGGATAATGGTCGAAAAAACAGTTCCCGGTAAGGCATACCGAATTTTTCGAATTTTGACATTTGGCAAGAGATAATAGAGTAAAACCAAACTCAAGAAGGTGGCAAGACTGACTGCCGGAATGGTCATGCTATGCAAAGTTTGATAGAGCTGGTCATTGAAATGAAAAGAGCTATGCACCTGTTGCAAAATAATTTGACCAAAGGTCGATAAAGCGATTGAGAAGTACAGAAAGAGGAAAATTGCCAAGCCTGAAATCATCCCAATCAAGCGACTAAGGATAAAATCACGATGTTCCGAAACTTCGTAGGCTTTATTCATGGACATTTGCAAAGCAGACAGCGCTTTTGAAAACGTCCATAACCCTGCCAAAATCGAAACCCAAAGCAAGCTTGTGTTTGGATTGCTCAAGATGTTTTCAACCACTGGTGCGAGGCCATCATAAAGTTGCTCTGGTACATTGGTACTTAAAAAATCAAGGACGGTGTCCACGTTAATTTTAAAGAAAGGAAGCGCATTTCCAATAATCAAAAGCATTGGAAAAAGAGACAAGAGCAGATAATAAGCGACTGCGATTGACGACAGACTCATCTCTGAACTTTTGAAAAAGCCAATAAAAGTATTTACCCATTCTGCAATCGGTTTTATAAGTTTTTTCATCTTGTCTCTTTTTCTCATGTTGAACACCAGTCATTTAAAAAATGGCTGCTCCTTACTTCTTAATGCTTAATAAGTCCGTTCTTCACCTTGAGAAGTCAAGATGACTGGACCATCTTTTGTAATGACAAATTGGTGCTCGTATTGACATGAAAGACCACCGTCTTCTGTCTTAAAGCCCCAACCTGTTTCTTCATCTTCCACCACACGCCAAGTGCCTGTGTTAATCATTGGCTCAACTGTAATGACCATTCCTTCGCGCAAACGAAGGCCGCGTCCTGCTTTACCAAAGTGAGGAATCAAAGGTTCTTCATGCATGGTTGGCCCAACGCCATGTCCGCAAAGGTCGCGAACAACGCCATAACCAAGGCCTTCTGCATATTCTTGAATGGCTGCACCAATATCTCCAATACGATTGCCCACTTGTGCCGCTTCAATGCCTCGATAGAGACATTCACGTGTCACATTCATCAAATCAGTCACTTCTTTTGGTGCGTCACCAACAGCGTATGCCCAACAAGAGTCAGCCACACCACCACGGAAACCTTCCATGATTGCTTTCATTTTCTTGGTATCGTTGAAGTCAACTTTTTTCATGTCAGCATAGTCATCTTCGATGAGGCCTAAAACCATGTCAACTTTAATCAAATCACCATCTTTAAGTGTTTGATGACGCGGGAAACTATGTGCCACTTCGTCATTCAAACAACAACAAGTCGCATAAGGATAGTCCATCATGGCACCGTCAACACCAATTTGCATTGGGATAACGTTTTTTTCTTTACAAACCTTGCGGACATATTCTTCAATCTCCCACATGTCAATGCCTGGCTTAATAAGATCACGCAATCCAATATGAATTCCAGCAAGAATATCACATGAACGTTGCATTTGTTCGATTTCACGAGCAGATTTAAGTGTAATCACGATAATTACTTCTTTCTTTTGTTTTTAAATTTATTTTGAAGTGACGCATACTTTAATTGAAAATTGGGTTTCATGACGCATTCAGCTGGTATTTATCATCAACTGCTACGCTAATTTCAAAAAATCATGAGCCTTTTCAAAATCTTGTTTCTTATAAATACACTTTATTTTACCACAAATCACAAACTTTTTTCTACAATCCTGTGTTATCCTGCTATTTCAGCTCTTTTTTCATCGTTTTTCAAGTCCTTTTCGCTAATAAATGATTTTTTCATGTTTTTTTTGTGAAAAATTGATATAATTTGATTAATCAATAAATCTGAAATAAGAGGATTAAAAATGGCTTTAGCAAAAATTGTATATGCAAGTATGACTGGAAACACCGAAGCGTGTGCGGATATTGTCGCAGACAAGCTTGAAGAACTTGGCTTTGAAGTTGAATGTGACGAATGCTCATCTGTTGATGCATCTGATTTGGAAGACGCTGATTTGATTGCTGTTGGAACTTATACTTATGGCGATGGTGAATTGCCAGATGAAATCGTTGATTTGTACGAAGATTTAGCTGACACTGATTTGACTGGCAAAATCTTTGGTTGTTTTGGTTCTGGCGATACATTTTACGATGATTTCTGTATCTGTATTGACATGTTTGAAGAACGCATGTTGATGACAGGTGCGACAAAAGGTGCTGACATTGTCCGTGTTGACTTGTCACCAGAAGATGAGGACGAAGAACACTTGGAAGCCTTCGCTGAACAGCTTGCCACTCACTTTGACCTTTAATAAAAGTACAATAAAAAACTGTCAGTTCTGACAGTTTTTTTAATTCATTTTTATAAACTAAACATCAAAATCCCAGCTGCAACTGCCACATTGAGTGATTCGGCTTGACCTGGCATTTCGATATGCACCAGTTGGTCTGCTTGTCCGACTGCCAATTCGCTCACGCCATTGCCTTCATTGCCCATGACAAGTGCAAAACGGTCGTAGCTCAACTTTTTATAATCACTAGATTCAGCAGATAAAGTCGTGACCAAAAGTGGTAAGCCAGCTTCTTTCATTTCAGAAAAAACTTCCAAAGCCGACTGACCTGTCAGTACGGACAGATGAAAATTGCTGCCCTGCATTGAACGCATCACTTTTGGACTGTAAATATCTGCGGTATCTTCAGTCGTGATGACAGCATCAAATCCAGCAGCGTCAGCCGTTCGGATCATGGTACCGACATTTCCAGGATCTTGAACATTTTCCAGAATCAAAATTTTATTTAATGTAAAAGCGGCAGGAGCCGTATTTTTAACGACAGCCACAATTCCTTGAGGTGTTCCTGTTTCTGACAAACTTTTCAAAACCTCAGGACTTGTTTCGATGAAATCAACCCCTTTTGGCAGCTTATCTGTCTTGTCAGAGCTGACAAAGACCTCAACCAATTCAGCCTTGGCTGCTAGCGCTTCATTGAACAAATGAAAGCCTTCAATCAAGTAATTTCCAGCTTGCTTGCGCCCTTTTCTCGTCAAAAGTTTCTTGGTTTCTTTAATTTTTTTATTGTCCTTAGACGTTATCATTTCCATAAATTCATTTTAACAAAATTTCATGAAACTTGCTCTTTTTTATGTTATAATTTTGGCAAATGGAGCTATTCTATGACTATTTCAACACTACAAGACAAAAATTCCCTGAACAAAAATGTCTCTCAGAAGAGCAAGATATTTTTATTCTTTGACTTTGCTTTATTTCAATTTTTATAGATTGGAGGTGAATCCTAATTTTTAAAACTAAAATTATCGTTTCAGGCCGTGTTCAAGGCGTTGGCTTTCGTTATTTTGTGATTGCAACAGCCCAACAAGTCGGTGGCATTTATGGTCGTGTCTGGAATAACGACGACGGTAGCGTGGGCATTTTAGCTCAAGCTGATGACGCAGAGCGTCTCAATCACTTCATCACTTTAATCAGAAATGGCCCCAAACGAAGTCCGTTTGCGAAAGTCACTTATTTGGAAAGCATTCCTGCTGCATTTGATGATTTTCATGATTTCAACATTTCTTATCAAGCCTATTAAAAAAACTGTCAGCTCTGACAGTTTTTTAGTTTACCAGTTTAAATAGCGCAACAAATACATGTTCATCCGCACTTCACGCGCATAAAACATATTGCCGCCATCAACATAAAGCTTGCCTTGATTGAACCAAAGCGAATCTAGCGTGATATGATAATAAGTTGCTCCTGTTGTATTGCCAAGACTTGGCGCCACAACATCTCTTGAATAGGCCTTTGACAAGGCTAGTGTGTTTTGCCCACCATTTTTTGCCACATAATCGACATAAGACTTGCCATAATTGTAAGCTTGGACACCTGCCCAAACATCAACATTTTTTTCATCTGCATATTGCAAGACTTTCGTCAGATTTGACAGCCCTTGATGGATACTTTCTGCCTCTGTCATGATGGTATCTTTTTGGCCAGTCAAACTTTCACTTGACTGCATGATATCAACATTCTTCCCTTTTGTTTCCGTATAAATAATGGCAAGGGCTAGGTTGGTATCTCCTTGCAGACCTTGCTTTTTAAGACTTGCCTCAACAGCTGACTTATAAGTCATCACGTGTTTGACATTTTGATGCACGCGGTACACGTAAAAAGCTGCAAGTACAAGCAGTACCAGCATGGCTAATTTTACGATTTTTTTAAACATATCACTTACCTGGATTCTTTCTGATAGCATTTATTTTCCACAAGGGAACGTTGAATAATTTAACAGTCGAGATTTATGCTATCAACTTGATTTCATTTTTATAGTCTTAATTTTAATACAAAGGGAAGCGTTTTGTCAAGTCAAGTACAGCTTGACGTACTTCATCCAATGCCTTTTGGTCATCGTGATTTTTTAATGCTTTCGTAACTAAATGGGCAACTTGACGGGCTTCATCTTCTTTGAAGCCACGAGAAGTCATGGCAGCGGCACCAATTCGAACACCTGATGTTTTGAATGGTGATAAAGTTTCATTTGGAATGGCTTCTTTATTCAAGGTGATATAAACGCCATCAAGTAAATCTTGTGCTTCTTTTCCGTTAATGCCAAGTGACAAAACTTCCATGTTTAACAAATGATTGTCTGTGCCGCCAGTGATAACGTGCAATCCTTCTTTGGTAAATTCGTCAGACATGACAGCCGTGTTTTTCACGACTTGTTCAATATAATCTTTAAATTCAGGTGCCAATGCTTCTTTAAATGCGACAGCTTTACCAGCAATCACATGCATCAAAGGCCCACCTTGTGAACCAGGGAAAATCGCTGAATTGATTTTCTTTGCCAATGCTTCATCATTGGTCAAAATCATTCCTCCACGAGGACCACGCAAAGTTTTGTGCGTTGTCGTCGTTACAAGATCAGCGTAAGGCATTGGACTTGGATGTGCACCAACAGCGACAAGCCCTGCAATGTGTGCCATGTCAACCATCAATTTACTGCCTACAGCATCCGCAATTTCACGGAATTTCGCAAAATCAATCACGCGTGAATATGCTGAAGCACCAGCCACAATCAATTTAGGGTGTACTTCTTTTGCCTGAGCCATAATTGCATCATAGTCAAGCATTTCAGTTTCAGGATTAACGCCATAAGGCACAAAATGATAAGTCTTACCTGAGAAATTAACGCTTGAGCCGTGTGTCAAATGACCACCAGCATTCAAGTCCATTCCCATGACGGTATCGCCAGGTTCAATTAATGCCATATAAGCAGCAGCATTGGCTTGTGAACCTGAGTGAGGTTGAACATTCGCAAATTTAGCGTCAAAAAGTTCTTTCGCACGTTCAATCGCCAAGTTTTCAACCTTATCAACAAATTCTGTTCCGCCATAGTAGCGTTTTACAGGATAACCTTCAGCGTATTTGTTGGTCAAAACAGAGCCTTGAGCGGCTAAAACTGCTTTGGAAACAATGTTTTCAGAAGCAATCAGCTCAATATTTTTTTCTTGTCTTTCTTCTTCTTCGTGGACGGCTGTCCAAAGTTCAGGGTCAAATGCTTCAAAATTTTCTTTATCAAAAATCATGGGTCACTCCTTTTTTATTGATGCCTCTATTATATCATGTCAAGCCTAAGTTAGCACTCGGTAGAAATCAACTTATTTAATCGTTTGTAATTCAGGAATTGCGGCCAAAAGTTCTTCTCTTGTAATCGCACCCTGACGTAAAAGTTTAGGTTCTTCGGTCGTTAAATCAATAATCGTCGTATCTAATCCATAGACTGAATCATCAAAGATACTTACAGCAGCATTATCCAAAATTTCAGAGGTCAAATCACTTGAAAAACGTGGGCTTGGACTTCCTGTCAAATTTGCTGATGGGCCAACTAAGACACCAACGCCCGCAATAATTTCTTGTGTGGCATCAATTTTTGGCATCCGGAAACCAACAGTTGATTTCCCAATATGAATCCATTCAGGTACATTTTCTGACGCTTCCAAAATGATCGTCAATGGTCCAGGCAAAAATGTCTTCACCATTTTTTCAAGATATGCAGGTTGATTTTTTGAATATTTCAAAATTGTATCGAAGCTTGAAACGTTCATGTTCAAGGCTTTTTCCGTTGGACGTCCTTTAACCGCATATAATTTCTTAACAGCTGATTCATTGGTTGCGTCTGCGAAAAGTCCGTAAACTGTTTCAGTTGGCAAAATAGCGAGTTCGCCTGATTTTAATGCTTCGATTGCGTTTTGTGTTTCCACTGTAATACTACTCCCTTTTTGAGTTTTATAACTCTGTTTTTATTTCTCTTGCTTTCTGATACTGTTTAACTTCTAAAAAATATAGAAGTTGCTTCGCTGTCGATGCTCACTACACGAACAAGTTCGTTAGTCGCAATCGCAAAGTTTGCGTAAACGCAAACCACTTCTTGCGCATAAAAGATTTGTCCGTTTTATATAGTCGCTGAAAACATTTGACCGTTTTGCCTAGTCGCTAAAGCGACTGGCAAAAAGGCTGAAGCGACTGATAAAAAGGCAAGCAAGCGCAAGGCAGTATCTTTGCAGTTAATCTACTAAACGACTTAAAGGTCGTTTAGAGGTTAACTAGTATGACGTGCCGCTTTGTTGCGCGCTTTTTCATTTTCACGCTCAAGTTCCGTCTGAATTGATTTCACTTGTTTTGCTAAAGCATCACGCATCTGCAAAAGATCTTCAGGCACATGATATTTATGTCTGAAAATAATTCCTGCAATCCCTTGGTGGCTGCCTTCGAGGTCTTCAAGACGTTCTGTCCAGCGTGTTACTTCCTTGCTGACAAAGTCAAATTTCTCATTGGCAGATTCCAATTTTCCTGCAGAAAGATCAGATTTGGTATCTAAAAGTTCTCGTGTCAAGATGTCTTGCATCGTTTTAAAATCATTTTCTAGGCTCATTTTATTCCTTTTCCATGGTCTTTAACTGTTCTTCTTAGATAAATCTTATCTACTAATTGTACTCCATTTTCAAAAAGAGGTCTTGGATAATGCTCAAGAAAAAAGTTTTTTTCTCGTTTAAAAACTTCAAAACCATTTTTCTCATAAAAGTCAACATTTCCTGAAACGTCGTCAGTCCCAAGCACGATTTCATTTTCAGCATACATCTGACAAACCGCTTGGAGCAACTGACTTCCCAAGCCTTGCTTTTGATAAGCTGTCAGCACTGACAAGTTCTCGATTTCAATCCGTTCTTTCTGTTGACTTACTACCAAAATTGCCCTTATCTCTTCTTTTTCAAAAAGGCCATAGCAGATTCCATTTTCTAAGTATTTTCTTATCATTTGCTCATCTTCGTCACCAATGAGGAGCAAAGGAAGCAACTGATTTTTATTCTCAAAAATTGCTTTGATCTGAAATGCTTCATTTTTCATCTGACACTTACCATACGGTCTTTGCCAAAAAAGTCCTGATGAAGCATCACTTCTTTATCTGGAAAAGCGTGTTCAAATAAACTTTTGACTGCTTGCCCTTGCTTGTAGCCAATCTCCAAATAAATTTGTCCATTTTCCGTCAGTGCTTGCGGTGCTTCCTTGGCAAGCCGTTCGTAGATAGCAAGGCCTCGGTTTTCCGCAAATAATGCCGACTTCGGCTCATAAGTCATGACTGACACATCAACTTCGTCTTGATCAGCCCAATCAATATAAGGTGGATTGGAGACAATCAGATCAAATTTTCGTCCTGTCAGTGCTGACAAAACGTCTGAAAGAATGCACTCAATCTTAACCTGATTGGCTTTGGCATTTTCACTTGCCACAGCTAAGGCAGCCTCGGATAAATCAGAAGCCGTAACGCTCCAATTTGGCCTTGTGTGTGCTAAACTAATCGCAATCGCACCAGAACCTGTACCAACATCTAAAATATTAAGTTTTTCTGCACTTGTATTTTCTAAAATCAAGCACACCAATTCTTCTGTTTCTTGTCTTGGAATCAAGACATTTTCGTTAACCTTGAATTTCAAGTCACAGAATTCAGCCCAACCGACCAGATATTGCGGTGGCACATGCTGTTTAAGCTGTTCACAAATCGCCGTAAGCTCTGACAAATCCTCAGCTGAGATTTCTTCACGCATCAGATTTAACCAGTCTAATTTTGACAAGTTACGTGTGTTTCGCCAGACAAATTCTAACTCAAACGGTTCTGTCAGCTCTGACGACAACTGTTTGACTACGGTAATCCATAATTCCTTACTCACTTTTGCCCCTCTCATGACTCTTCCATGCTTTTTCTCTTGATTTCCAGTAGGCTTCATCAAGACTTGGCTGATACGGACGCCCCTGCATTTTGACTCGATCTTTGATTTCGATGAGTTCTTCTTGAAGCTCATCAGTCAAGTCCATTTGCAAAAAAGCAAGCCATTCCTCTTTGGATAGCTTGTATCTTTTGCGATATATTTTTTCAATTTGAAGCGAATCAGAACCATTGATTACCAATTCATTTTGCAACCCACCAATCCAATGCAAAATCCACATGCTTTCTCCTCAGCCTACTCCTCTTTACGACCATATTTTTCAAGATACTGGTCAAATTGATCGAGTAACTCATCTTTTTTCGTCGTCAGTAAGGCACTTCTCATGGTAAAGAGAACCTTTGACTCATGATCCCTTATCCGAAAATACTCTTGAAACTGCTCTGGCCGATCTGTCATGAAATAGTGATACAGCTTTCCTTTGTTTGGATCAACGCCCATCCCATAAAAATCAAACAAATCGATTTTTCCGATTTCTTGCCAATAAATCTTCTGCTCTCCGCTCGTTCCGGGATAAAAGCTAATGCCATCAGTGTCATATTTCAGTAAATATTTTGACTTATGCAAAAGCCCTGACACAAGCAGGTAAAGACCAATACCAGTCCAAAAGAGATACAAAACAGTATCTGGCACATTACTCGTGCCTGAAAAAAAACCGTTAGGAAATAAAAGCCAGGTTAGCGCAGTTAGAAAAAACAAAATAAGTCCCGACCAAAAACTAGGTTTCCAGCTATATTTTATCTGAACCGTCTCGTCATTCCAGTATGTTTCAGTCATCTCTCCCCAAATCCTTGACTTTCCTGTCAAATACTCCTTTTGACATTACCGACTTATTGACCCAATGCTTCTAATTTTTTCGTTTGGTCATAAATAATCAAACTGTCAATAATTTCATCCATTTCTCCAGAAATAATGCGGTCTAATTTTTGAATGGTCAAACCAATGCGATGGTCAGTAACCCGATTTTGCGGGAAATTATAAGTCCGAATACGTTCTGATCGATCACCCGTTCCCACCGTTGATTTACGTTCTGTATTTTGTTTATCCAATTCGATTTGTTGATAATGGTCAAAAACCTTGGTATTCAACAATTTAATGGCTTTGTCACGGTTTTTTTGTTGGGTTCTTTCTTCTTGCATTTCCACTTTTATTCCCGTAGGCAAATGGACCATGCGGACCGCAGTAGCAACCTTATTGACATTTTGTCCACCGGCACCAGACGCATGATAAATGTCCGTCCGGATTTCATTGGGATCAATCTGATAATCAAATTCTTCTACTTCTGGCATCACTAAAACAGTGGCGGTTGAGGTATGGACACGCCCTTGCGTTTCCGTTACTGGAACACGTTGAACACGATGCGCACCTGATTCATATTTTAATTTAGAATAAACACTACTTCCAGAAATCAAAGCGGAAACTTCTTTGAAGCCTCCGATTGAGGTCTGATTGGCTTCCATCACTTCAAATTTCCAGCCCTGACTTTCAGAATAATGCTGGTACATGTTGAGCAAATCTGCTGCAAACAAGGCTGCTTCATCACCGCCTGCGGCACCACGAACTTCCAAAATGATATTTTTACCGTCATTTGGATCTTTTGGTAAAAGCAAAATCTTCATCTGCTCCTCCAAAATTGGCTTTTGAGCTTTCCCTTGTGCAAGTTCTTCTTTGAAAAGCTCTTTCATTTCATCATCAAGTCCACCTTCGTTGAGCATTTCTTCGCTCTCAGAAATTTGTTCAAGTACTTTTTTATATTCTTGATAAGTTGCGACTGTATCACGTAAATTGGCTTCCTCGCGTGACAATTCCATGAAGCGTTTGGTATTTGCAACAACTTCTGGGTCACTGAGCAATTCGCCCAATTCTTCGTAACGGCCGATCATTGATTCTAATTGGTCAAACATTTATTTCTTTTCTCTCTTTGCTTTTAAAATAATTTTTTCAATAAACTCACTTTTAGCACGCGTATAGGAGGAATAGCACGCGTATAGGAGGAACGATTATCAGGATAACGATACAATAATTCTTTTTTTAATTCCTCATATGTTTTTCTTTCTTGCTCATGCGCATTTAGAAAATCTCTAAACATGATGCTACCCATGAAATTTTCATTATCCGGGAGATAAATTCCGATATGATGCGTTGAAATTGTTCCATGCTCTCTTTTGACAAAAAGCATTTTTCCAATATTCATAGGATCTCCACAGTTTTCATAACCTGCTTTTTCTAGTTTTACCACGTCTGAGTTATCAAGACTTCTGACAACGACAGCAATATCTATAATTGGTTTTGCTACAATTCCCTGAATTGAAGTACTTCCGACATGTTCAATTTGAAGAATTTTCTGTCCCAAAATTTTTTTTAGTATTTTTTCAGTCCTTAAAAATTCAAAATACCAATCTCTATCATGCTCAACTAGATTGACATGATTACGCTCGACACCTAGCATTCAATCCACCTCGGCATCTTATTTTTTAGTTTTTGGATCAATATGAACCTTCAAAAAGCCTTGGAAAGCTGACCAATGGCTTTGATCATCTAACCATTCTTTCTTCAAAATCATGGCTTCGTTTTTACTCATGTACAAATAAACAGCGTCATCAAAATAGGTCACCTTAAAAATTGGTT
The DNA here is from genome assembly GCF_009601055.1 of Lactococcus sp. dk101. Classification (GTDB taxonomy): domain Bacteria; phylum Bacillota; class Bacilli; order Lactobacillales; family Streptococcaceae; genus Lactococcus. The sequence continues at coordinate 53,416 of NZ_WITI01000002.1, read as the reverse complement.
GTGCCAAGCTCATGCCTTCATAAAAATCAAAGACCTGCTCTTTTTGAAGTTCAGCATTTTGCTCATAAAGTCTTTTGTAACGTTTCGGAGCAAAAATCAGGTAATTCAAGATGAAAATAATGAGCGCAAAGCCAATAAATACGACAGATTGCAAGACTGGTGTTTTTAAGAAAGCATAAATCACAATAATAATCACAATCAAAAGGGCATCAAAAATAAATTGACGCTTATTGGTCAACCGACGAATCATTTTCAAATAATCATCAAAAGTTACGCGACCTCTAAATCTAAAATTTAACATCTTTTCTCCTTCAACTTGATACAATCAGAAAGAATTTATTCTCTCTCCATTTTTTATGAAACACAAATGCCACTGAAACAAAATCTTATTTACATTTCAGGGTTAAAATAATGCTTCCGGCACACTGGAATATAGGTTTCATTTCCACCGATTTGCAACTGTTGCCCCTCATAAACAGGATGTCCGTCAATGGTACGAATAACCATCGTCGCCTTTTTACTGCAATACCAGCAAATGGTTTTGATTTCTTCAATCTTGTCGGCTAACAAAAGCAAATATTCTGAGCCTTCGAATAACTCATTTCTAAAATCATTTTTAAGTCCAAAAGCCATGACTGGAACGTTCAAAAGATCCACCACGCGTGCAAAATCATAAACATTTTTCTTGGTCAAAAATTGTGCTTCATCAATCAAGACACAAAATGGTTTTTCAGGTAAATTTTCAACATAGGTAAAAACATCCATCTCATCATCAATCGCGATTGCTTTTTCTGCAATCCCAATCCGACTCGCCACAGTTCCAATGCCTGAGCGCGTATCTAAACTTGAAGTCATCAAAAGGACAGGTTTGCCTTGTTCTTCATAATTATGCGCCACTTTCAAAATCTCAATTGATTTTCCTGAGTTCATGGTTCCATATTTGAAATATAACTGTGCCATTTTTTCTCTCTCTTTATTATCCCAATAAAAATATTTTTGCGTCTTTTAAGACAAAAGCCCCTTAAAGCTCCTGCGCCTTTAGTAAATCATTTACTTTCTTATTTTTCTGCATGCCTCTAAAAAGAAAGCCTAGCAGAAAATACATGTTCAATTATATCATATTTTTTGATGACTTTGCTTTCCATTTTTTCAAATCTTATCCACCCAATTTAAGCCTTTCAGCGCTATCTTTGTAACTTGCAAGCTCTAAAAAACAAAAAAAGACCGTTCAGTCTTTATTTTTATACTGTTACCAGCATTTTTCAATTTTGTTCATTGTTTGAGGGTCAAAATCCGAAAAGACCTCGAACCCTAAGCTCTGATAAAAACGTTCGCGTTCATGATGATTTGTCCAATATTTCAAGTCTCCTGTGATTGATTTAAACCGAAAATTTGCCAGACAAAAATGTTCAAATTGTTGGTAAAGACGACTTCCTATTTTTTGGTTCTGCCATTGCGGACAAACATATAAAATAAGAATTTGTATCCGTTCTTCCACCGCTTCATAAACAGCCTTTAAATAAGCAATGCGGACAGCATTTTGACCATCCAAGATAAAAACTTCGCAATCAATTAAGCACTCAGCTTCTGGCCCCTCATGCTGATGAAAAAGGAGGTCAAAACTTTGAAAATCCTGTGTTTTTTGATTTATTTTACCGATTTTATAAGTCGTAAATTCTGCCTTGGTCATCTGCTGTCTTTTGAAGGCAACTGGCACTTTTCTTTTAAACATGTCTTCGTCAATCGGAAGCCCCATCTGTATCCTCAACTCATTAAATTCGATTTGCCTTTGAGTCAATTCAAGCATTTTATCAATTCCTGTCTGATTTCATATTACGTCTTCTTTTAAGCAGTCAGCAAAAAAGAACACATTGTTCTGATTATACTATAGGCCGATGAGGAAGTGAAATGAATTGACAAACTTAGCTAAGGGCACCTGAAAAATAGAGGAAAAATAAGCCGATGATGACTAAAATCAAACCATAAAAAAGCTGCCAAAACATACTGCGGTCATTAAAAAACCATCTCAAGAAAAAACATTTTTTTCCGACTAAAAAAATGAACATGCCTACAAAAAATATGAGTATTCCAATAATAAGGAGTGGGTTTGTTGTGATTTGACTTTCCGTCATCGTGTTATTGCCCCTTTCTTTCTTCTTTATTATCTCGCAATTTCATCTGGATTTTTCTTACATTTTTGAAAGTTTTTCAAACAAAAAAAGACCGCTATGGTCTTTTTTAATTATTGCCCAGGATATTTGCTGTCGTTGGGGTAAAGTTTTCCGTCCATCGCATAGACATAATAGCCATTTTTGTATAGCACAGTATAGCCTTTCGGAGATTTATAAACGCCTGTTGTTCCGGTTGTTGTCAAGCCTTGAGGAAGGCCAGTTGACAGACTTGAACCTGTCGTGTTCGATGCTGCATTTGCTGTTGTAGTCGTACTTGAACTGCTTGTTGTAGAACCTGAAAGTCCCGTACTATTGACTACGGATGATGTTCCTGTACTGCTAGAAGCTGCACTTGCTGAAACAGCGGAACCCGTTGTTGAAACAAACTGACTGGCATTTGAACTCGTGATTGAAACCAGTTGTCCAGTCGTGTCAAGTCCGTAAACAACAGGACTCTTACCTGAAACAGTTACTGTTGCAGATGGCATATAGTATTGATTTGCTTTCTTTCCAAAATAGCTTTCATAAGTAATCATGTCACTATTTAAAGTCGTTTCAGTCGCATCGCCTGCTGCCAATTTCATGGCATTTTGAACAGCTAAATCTACATTTTCAGGAATAAACTGATAACTTTCGCCTTCTGCCGTTGCTCCTACGCCTTGATACTGAATGGATACAATCTTCTTGAAACAATTTCGATAAGCCAAGAGAGCTTGCAGATTGCTCAAGTTGGATGAAATATTTGTCTTAAAATCTGATGAAATATCGTTTAAGAATTTTTGATATTTGAGTGCATTGTTTATGCTGAGCATTTTCTTGACCAGTTGAGTCATGACTTCACGTTGGTGAGCTGCACGACCGTAATCGCCGTTGGCCAGTGTATCTCGGTCACGGGCAAAGACAAGGGCTTGATTTCCGTTGACCAACTGTTCTGGATTGCCTTTGATATATGGGACATATGCCGTATATGCAGGCTCTGTGTTAGAGATATAAATGGCGCCGCTCTTGACGATTTGATGCGTAACTGGCAGTGTAATGTTGCCAGAAACTGTATTTTGGTAAACGTCTTGTCCATTGGTATCATTGACAACTTCAACACCGCCGACATCATTGACCAGATTGATTAAGCCATCCATATTGACCGTAACGAAGTTAGACAGTGGAATACCTGCTTGATTGCCAATCGTTTTCATGGCGTATTGAACAGCTGTGGTCAGTCCACCTGCATTATATCCTGCAGGATATGCTGCATTCATTTTTTGGGTGGATTTAATTGTGCCAGAAGCATCTTCAATGTTGGTCATCGTGTCGCGTTCCATGGAAACAATGGTAGTCGTGTCCGTTTTTGGATTGAGCGTCATGATGATTTGAGAATCAGAGTTGCCATCCCATGAGCCTGCGCCACCACGTGTTGTGTCGCCTGTATCGACACCCATCAGTAAAATGGTCAATGGCTTTGTTGCCTGAATAACTTGCGGACTTGAGCCACTCGTTCCTGTGTTCACATATGTTTTACTCAGACTTTTTTGTACATTACCATAAGCATAGACCAGAAAGCCACCTGCACTCACAAGAACAAGCGCAAAGACAATCATCAGATTTCTCAAAAGGTGATGCTTCTTTTTTATTTTTTGTCTTGGCTGAGCTTTCGCAACGTGGTGCCGGTTAGCACGCGCATAGTGTGGTTGATTTTCATTATTTTCCATTTTATTCCTATTTTCCAATACTAGTGATAAGAATAATTATGATGTCATTAGCTAAACTGCGGCTTAAATAGATTACAAAAATTAGAGTTTATCAGACAAAAAAATCGCTCGGTTGAATGATGGATTCAGGGGAGCGATTTTTGTTTTATTCATTATAATTTTTCTTTGATATCGTCTTTGATTTTTTCTACAGTTTCTTTGACTTTACCAATTCCTTTTTCTACTTTACCTTCGGTTTCGACCTTTTTATTGCCCACGACTTTACCATACGTTTCCTTCGCAGTCCCTTTTACTTGGTCCACTTTGGCATCAATTTTATGTTCGACAGTCATTGTACCTCCATATTTGATTCGTTTGTAATGATTTTAAATTTGCTGTGGCATCTTCTTTTCTCTATCTGACTTCGTCAAGCCAATAGATGAAAGAAATTAAAAAGCTCCTTTCGTTTGCCTAAGAATATTCTTGTATCATTATTTTAACACTTAGATTAGAGAAAATCTAGACCTTGGCTTACTTTTTTGCATGAATGTGTGACAATCGTGGTAAAATAGAGAAAAAGAAAGAGAGAAAGATTATGCCCTTTGTCCATATTGAACTCGTTGAAGGTCGCACACGCGAACAAAAAGCAGCCATGGCTGCCGAAATTACAGAGACCATCGCTAAACATGCAGGTGCTCCAAAATCTGCTATCAATATCATTTTTACAGACTTGCCAGAAGGAAGCCTCTACCAAGCCGGTCAAATGCGTGAGAAAAAATAAAAGCACATCATTGATGTGCTTTTTTCTGTCAGTGCTGACAGAATTTTATAAGGCTTTCGACTGTCAAATTTCCTAAGAATAAGTTAAAATGAAAGAAGATAAGAAAGAGGGGATATGACTCATGAACATCACTTTCGATGACTTTGTACAAAATAAAATTGCTGCTCTCAAACTGACAGCGCCAGCGCTCTTGGCTTTGGATTATGATGACAGTTTGACACCACATGGTGAAGCTGATTCCTGCGCGATTGTTACGCGTATTCGTATTGTCGCTCTTTCCGACAGATCAGCCTTGCCTGCTGAATTTGACGGCAGCATCCAATCAAATCTTGGAGAAATCGCTTATAAGTCTTTCGGACAAACTTTTCTTGATCCAAATATGAAAATGAGACGTGCCGAAACGGGCTATCGCATTGAAGTCATGGGCGACGGCGGTTTGCTTTCAAGCAATGCCGAAATCGTGGACTATCGTAACTAATGAAATAAAGAACTGATGGCGTCAGTTCTTTTTATTTGTCAAGCCTTATTTTTCAAGGCTCAAAAGAGCCAATAAAAATCTCATTTTTCTTAGCTTTCTTTAGGTTTTTTTTAATAATAATGATATAATGTAAGCGTTGATAGAATACATTAAGGAGAACAAATCCGTGAAAAAAATCTTAAGCTTCGACATTGACAATACGCTCAATGAACCAAAAATGCCAATCTTCCCAGAAATGGCTGAATTGCTTGCAACATTGTCTCAAAAATATACAATTGCTCCAATTTCTGGACAAAAGTATGATCAATTTTTGATTCAAATCATCAATAATTTGCCAGAAAGTGCAAATCTTGATAACTTCCACCTTTTTGTAGGTCAAGGAACCCAATATTATGCACACAAAGATGGCGAATGGAAACAAATTTTCAACTTCGCTTTGACAGATACACAAGTTGCTGAAATCTCTGCTGCCCTCAAAAAAGGTGCTGAAGAACTTGGTTACTGGGATGAAAGCGTCCTTGCTCCTGGCGATGAAATCATCGAAAACCGGGAGTCAATGATTGCTTATTCTGCGATTGGTCAAGCTGCTGGCGTTGAAGCTAAGAAAGCTTGGGATCCAGACATGACAAAACGTAATGCCATAGCCAAAATCGCTAAAGAATTGGCACCTAGCTACGATTTTGAAGTCGCTGGAACAACAACCATCAATGCATTCGTTCCTGGTCAAAACAAAGAATTCGGTATGAACCACATGATGGAACACTTGAATGTAACAAAACCTGAAATTCTCTACTTTGGCGACATGACTCAACCTGGCGGAAATGACTATCCAGTTGTTCAAATGGGCATTGAAACAATCACTGTTCGTGACTGGAAAGAAACAGCTGCTGTATTGAAAGCCATCATCGCTATGGAAGGTATCGGTTCATGTGACTGTGACGATTGTCAATGCGACGACTGCCATTGTACAAATTGCAAATGCGGTAAAGACTAAAAATATCTGACCTGTCAGCTCTGACAGGTTTTTTTTTGCTTAAATGGACAAAAATCAGACTTTTGTCCTATTGAAAAAAAGCCGAAATTTAGGTAAAATAGACCAGTATGCTTTATTTATGATAGAAAAGGAATTATTTTGAAGAAAACTAATAAAAGATTTGCACTTGCAGGTTTGTCAACAGCCGCACTGCTTCTGCTTTCAGGCTGTGTCCAAACCCATAAAGTAGATGGAATTCTCGTCCCAACAGACGCTGCCAAAAACGGCTTTACTTATACTTGGCTGGTTCGTCCAATGTCATCTTTCGTTGACCTTTTTGCCAATAACATGCATTTGGGCTATGGGCTTGCTATTATTCTTGTCACTTTGATTATCCGTTTGTTGATTTTGCCTCTTGGTTTAAATCAAGCCTACAAATCAACTTACATGCAAGAAAAGATGGCCTACCTTCAACCTGTTTTAGCACCGCTCAATGAACGCTTGAAAAATGCAACGACACCTGAAGAAAAAATGGCTGCTCAACAAGCCTTGATGCAAGCTCAAAAAGACAATGGCATCAACATGCTTAGTTCCATGGGATGTTTGCCGATGTTAATTCAATGGCCTTTCTTTATTGCCTTGTATAACGCAGCCATGTACACACCTGGTATCATGGGCTCAACCTTCATGGGCATCGACTTAGCAAAATCAAGTATCATTTTGACCATTATTTCTGGTGTGCTTTACTTCTTGCAAACTTTGATTTCAACCATTGGTATGACTGAAGAACAAAAGAAAACAAGCAAGACCATGCTCTTCATGAGTCCTGCAATGATTGTTATCTTCAGCTTTATGGTTCCTGCCGCTGCCGGACTTTACTGGGCAGCTGGTGGTTTGATCATTGTCATCCAACAAATCATCATTACATTCATCATGAAACCAAGCATGAAGAAAAAAATCGATGCTGAATTTAAAGCGAATCCTCCAAAAATAATGGACGCTCCAAAAGATGTTACACCATCTTCTGTTCAAGAAAATTTCAAAGCTATCACAAGCCAACCTAATGAAACAGAACGTAAAAACACTGGTAAACAAGGCGGACGTAACTCAGGAAAACAAAATCGTTAAACAAAAACGCTGTCAGCTCTGACAGTGTTTTTTTGTGTTGAAAATAAAAAAAAGCTGAAATCAGCTTTTTTTCTTATGTCAAATGAACCCCTTTATCCACATAAATCACATCACCAACGACGCCTGACGCGAGTGGTGAGATAAGAAAGGCAGCCATATTTCCGACTTCTTCGATGGTTACACCTTGGCCATCAATGGTACGACTATCTGATTCTTTAATCAAATCTTTGTATCCTGAAACTCCTGATACGGCAAGTGTCTTAATGGCACCAGCAGAAATGGCATTGACATGAACGCCAACTTGACCGAATTCGACAGCCATATAACGAACTGAAGCTTCGAGTGCTGCTTTAGCAATTCCCATGACATTGTAGTTAGGAATGGCACGTTCAGAACCCATATAAGTCAATGTAACAATTCCTGCCCCCTTATTGAACAAAGGTTTTGCCGCTTTTGATACTGCAAGCAATGAAAAAGCTGAAACGTCTTGCGCAAGGGCATACCCATCACGAGAAACATCAGAGATATTGCCACCCAATTCTTCTTTTTTAGAATAAGCAATCGCATGAAGCAGTCCGTCGATTTTTCCGACGCGTGTTTCAATCGTTGAAAAAGCACGGCGAATTGACTCATCAGAAGCCACATCGCATTCCACCAGCAAGTCATCTTCTTGAGCCAAACGTGCCAGTTGTTTCTCCATACGTTCATTTTGGTAAGTATAAATCAAGGTTGCTCCTTGATCTTTCATCGCTTTAGCACAGCCCCAAGCAATGGATTTGTTATTTGCCACGCCCATAATGACGATTTTTTTTCCTTCTAAAAACATAAAATAATTCCTTTTCTGATAAATAAAAAATTGACAGCGCCACATTTTATTGGTAAGATAAGATGTGAACAATGTTTGATACATAAAAATACTTTATACATCAAATTTTAAATTAAATTAAACAAAATGTCAAGGCTAAGTTTGTAAAAGTTGCTTTTCAATCGGTCAATCGTCTTTTTCAATCCAAAATCGACGAAAAATCTTCCAGAACTTGTCTTGTCCTTTGCTTCACAGAAAGTGAGAACTTATGACCAGAGTAATGAACGCTCAAGAAGTCGCAGAAATCATCCCTAATCGCTACCCAATTTTATTTATCGATTATGTTGATGAAATTTCTGAAAATAAAATTGTCGCAACAAAAAATGTAACCATCAATGAACAAGTTTTCAACGGACATTTCCCAGGAAATCCAACTTTCCCAGGTGTCTTAATTTTGGAATCCCTCGCGCAAGCAGGTTCAATTTTGATTTTGACTAAAGACGAATTCAAAGGAAAAATGGCTTATATCGGTGGGATTGACAAAGCCAAATTCCGTCAAAAAGTCACTCCTGGTGATGTCATGAAACTCGAATTTGAAATCACAAAATTCCGTGGAAAAGTCGGTGTTGCTACTGCTGCTGCACTTGTTGATGGCAAAAAAGTTGCTACCGCTGAATTTACTTTCATCGTTGACGAAGCTGCTGAACAAACAAAATAATCTAAAACTTCTGTCAGTACTGACAGAAGTTTTTTTAACATTTCTTTATAAAATTCTCAAATAGAGCCAACTGTTTTTCATCATGCTGCCACATGTTTTCTGGGTGCCATTGAACCGCTGTAAGTAAGCCATCCGTAGAAGAAATGGCCTCGATGACATCGTCATCAGCCTGTGCAAGTACTTGAAAACCTGTCGCCAGCTTTTTGATGGCCTGATGATGCCGCGAATTGACAAAGGCAGTCGCTCCAAAAATGTCTGTCAGCGCTGACGAAATCGGAAAATGAACCTCATGTGTCGGATAGCTACCAAAAGCAGCCTGTGCATGCTTGATAAGATTAGCTTTGGGATTTTCTGCTAGCAAATCTTGATAGATGTCTCCACCAAAAGCAACGTTCATCAGCTGCAAGCCTCGGCAAATCCCAAAAACCAGTCTTCTTGAGCGCAGCGGCTTTCTTGAGCAAGGCAAGTTCGTAAGTATCCCGCAAATAATTGGTCGCACCCAGATAAACTTTCGGCGTCTGACCATAAAAACGTGGATCCACATCCGGCCCGCCTGGAATAATCAAGCCGTCAAACAAAGGTAACACAGCGTCCACCATTTGCTCGACTAAGGCTGGATCTTCGGGAAATGGCAAAATAATGGGAACGCCACCCGCGTTGATGACCGCTTCTTTCAAATCTCGTGGCGCAAAAGAAGCAAAATTGAGGTTAATCACCTCAGACGGCTCCGTCAAGTTGTCTGCTGTGATTGCGATGATTGGTTTTTTCATCTTCTTTCTCCTGATTTTTCTAGATAAAATTCAGAAATTCTTTTTAAAAATAAGCCTGTCATTCCTGACAAACTTATTTTTTTCTAATCATTTTGATGGCTTGTTCGATTTTTTCTTCTTTGTCTTCCATTTCTTGATCGAGCAGGCAAGCCTTGAGATTCTCGGCAACAATCACACCAATGAGCGTATCAATGCTGGAACGAACAGCAGAAAGTTGCGTGATAACATCCACGCACTCCTTGTCATCCTCCATCATCCGTAAGACACCTTGAAGCTGACCTGTCGCACGATTGAGTCGGTTTTTCATCTTTTTATCATAATTTATCATACAATTATTATACACTTTTTATGACTTAGAATAAAGCTTCATTGGCTTATATGAAAAGTTGCATATTGGCTTGCTCGCTATCGCCGATAAATGTGGCAACTCCGCCAAACTCAACCCAGTCAAAGAGTTCCTCTTTTTCAATGCCCATCAAATCCATACTCATTGTACAAGCAACAAATTTAGCGCCTAATTGATGTGCTTGCTCAAGCATATCAGGCAAACTGTCCACATTCTTCTTCTTCATGATATCTTTAATCATAGCAGAACCCATACCGCCCATGTTCATTTGAGAAATTGGCATCTTATTGGCAGAACTTGGAAGCATCATGTCAAACAATTTGGCCATGCCTGATTTTTTGATTTTCTTTTTCTTCAGCAATGACAGCCCCCAGAAGGTACAGAAAATGGTAACTTTCTTGCCATAAGCTGCCGCACCCGAAGCGATAATCATGCTGGCTAAGGCTTTATCAAGATCGCCCGAGAAAAGCACCATGGTTGCACCGTCTTTGGTCTGTTGCATGACGCCTTCTGACATCTTTGTCAACTCTGACAAGACGGCATCTGGATTTTCTTTACCTTTGACAATCGTAGCCACTACTTTATTGCCATCGATTTTATTTTCGACCAATGTATTTCCTGTATTGGCACACCAATTTTCAATATCCGCTGAAAAGCCGAAATCGCTCGCCTGCACGTTCAAACGTTGGCCGTTTGCCATTTTATCCATATTTTCCTTGACTTTCAAGATTGGGCCAGGGCATTGCAAACCGCAAGCGTCAAGTTCAAGGGCTTCACCAACAGGAGTTGGCACTGTTTGGACATTTTGTTCAAGTTTTGGTTGCATCTTTTTGATTTGGATTTCCCGCAACTGATAATGCGCATTTTTATAAGTCTTGTAGCCACCGTCAAGATTTTTCACTTTGAAACCAGCCTGCATCAAAATCCGTGACGCATTGTAACCACGAGCGCCAACCTGACAATAAACATAGATGGTTTTATCTTTTGTCAGCTCTGACAAACGTTGACGGAGCTGGTTGAGAGGAATTTGGATACTGCCATCAATTTTTCCTGTCGCAAGTTCAAAATCTTCACGCACATCGAGAAAGACAGCATTTTGTGCTTTCAAATCTTCAACTTCTGACCATTGGAAAGTCTCTACTTTACCACGCATCATGTTATCTGCCGTATAGCCTAGCATATTGACTGGATCTTTGGCTGACGAATAAGGAGGGGCATAAGAAAGTTCAATCGCTGCCAAATCCGGTGCCTTTGCACCAAATATCATGGCCGTAGCAATCACATCAATCCGCTTTTCAACGCCCTCAGTTCCAACCGCTTGAGCACCCAAAATCTTGCCATCTTTGGCAAACAATAATTTCAATGCGATAGGTGAAGCACCTGGATAATAGCCCGCATGAGAATTGGGATGAATATGAATGACATCGTAATCTAGCCCTTGCATTTTCAACAAACGCTCGCTGTTGCCCGTTGCTGCTGCCGTCAATTCAAAAATTTTAGCAACAGAAGTTCCCTGTGTGCCAACATATTCAGCAGCCAAACCATTGATAACATCTGCGACCAAACGTCCTTGACGGTTAGCTGGCCAAGCCAGTGGAATATTAGTTGGTTGACCAGATACCGCATCTTCGACCTCTATGACATCGCCAATCGCATAAATATCAGCTTGGCTGGTTTCCATCTGACGATTGACCTTGATGGCTCCTTTAAAACCAAGTTCAATCTCGGCAGCTTTAGCCAAACGATTTTCAGGAAGCACCCCAATCGACAAAATGGTCATGTCTGTCTCAAGAAGCTGACCGTCGGTCAATTCCAGTTGACGACCGGCCTCGTGAAATGCTTTCAAACCATTGCCAAGCAAGAGTTTAACGCCATGCATATTGATTTGGGCATGCAGCATTTGTGCCAGTTCAAAATCCAGATTTGGCATGACTTGAGGCGCCATTTCCACCAACTGCACCTGAATGCCAAGCTCCACCAAGTTCTCCATCATTTCAAGACCAATGAAACCACCGCCAATGACCGTCGCTGTTTTCACATCATGTCATGCCACGTAAGCTTTCACCTTGTCCATATCCGGAATATTCCGCAGACTAAAAACATTATCGGCTTCATCAAGCCCTTCAATCGCTGGTAAAATTGCCTTTGCGCCTGTTGAAATAATCAATTTATCGTAAACTTCTTCGTAAGTTTCGCCCGTCACCTGATTTTTTACACGCACTGCATGTTGGGCAGGCATGATTTCCAACACCTCGCTCTTCACACGAATGTCAAGCCCATACTGAGCACCCATCCCCTCTGGCGTCTGCAAGAGCAAATCCTCACGATTTTTGATGACCCCACCCACATGATATGGCAAACCACAGTTGGCAAACGAAATATAAGGGCCTTTTTCAAAAAGCACAATTTCATCTTCTTCTGACAAGCGACGCAAACGTGTTGCAGCAGTCGAACCACCCGCGACGCCACCAATAATTACAATTTTTTTAGCCATTTTTTATTCCTTCTTTTTATACCCCTATGGGTATTAAACAATCATATTATAGCCCATCAAACGGATTCTGTCAAGAGTTTGATTGATTTTTCACAAACTTTTCGTTCAAACCTAAGTCCTCATTCATTTTCAATAATCCAATTATTTTTTATTCACAAAGATCTTCATTTTTCAGCCAAAAAAAGACGGGGCTTCACCCTGTCTTTTCTTTATTTTTAATTGTTATTTGACGAAGTTTTCACTTTTTTTCGATAAGCAAAGATGGAAGTCCCTAATACAATCAGCATGATTCCCATAAATAAAGGAGAAATTGAATTTTCTTCCCCCGTTACAGGGAGTTTTTGTACATTCTTATCTGTAGCCGAATTTGTCTTTTTAGCTTCCGATTTTTTACCCGAAGCATCATTATCTTGCTTTTCTTCTGGTGGATTAATTACTGCTTCATCATCTTTTGTATAGATATAGCTGATGTTTTGAGAATCTGATTTAAAGTTACCAGACGCTTCTCCTTCAATGGATTTGAAGCTATAGCCTAAAATTTCTTTTTGTTCAGTCTCAAAACGTTCGCCTACTTCACCAGTCAAAGTCACTGTATCAGCAATTTCCAATCCATCTTCATCCAGATAGTGAACATTCACACTGCCATTTTCAGTTTTTTGCCATTTGGCATAGAGTGTTTTATCACCACTATCCGTTTTTGAAATGGCTTGAATAGGTTGATTTTCTGAATCATACCAACCAAGGAAATCATATCCTGCTTTCGTTGGATCTTTGATTTCTACTACCCCAACACCATATTTATAAGTGGTAGGATTATCTGTATGATTGACGCCACCGTCAAGTTCGTAGTCAACTGAATAATTTAAATGGCTCTCATCAAGGGTAAGAACAGCAGATTCTGTATAAAATGGTTCTGAATCTGTCGCTCCATTTGGAGTGATTTTCAAACGATAAAGATTGCCATGCTCTTGCAAGGTGGGCTCAAATGAGAGTGTGCTTTCAAGTTCTTTTTCACCGTTTGAGTTCAATGCTGACTCTTCTATATCAGTGTAAGTAACTCCGTCATCTGTACTCACTTGCCAAACCGTATCTGCGCTAATCATGGCAGGCGCATCAAGCGTTACCGTTGAAGAAAATTGAGCTGTATCACCTAAAGTAAGGCCAGTTTGTGGTTCTGGATTAGACCCTGAAATCGTGCCATCAAAGTCATAGGTCACACTTGAAAGAACTCCAATTCCCCAGTTATGCCAGTATCCTGACTCAGAGTAAAGGCGTTCTTGGAAGATATTAAATTTTGCTGTACTCGTTTCATTATCAGACATTTTTTCTACATCATCAAAGAAAATAACAGGCCTGCTTTCTTCCAATGTTGGATCATTTCGTAGCTCCGAAAGCGGTAAAAATCCTGTCGAATCACCTGTCATATACAATTTAATTCCTGATGTTCCATTCAGTGCAGTTGTTGTATCAATGACGTTAGCATTGACATCATGCATTGGATTTGGCATACGCCATGCCATGATTGATTCATCCCAAACATAGTTATCTTGTGCAACCGTTGGCCCGCCCCAACTGGTAATGTAAAAATTAGGATTGACGATAAATGGCGTCACGTTCGTCATCCTGAAATATGGATTCACTTTTTTGGTCAAATTTACGGTAGCGTTATAAATGTCACCATTGATCGTCGTTGTTCCCGGTGTGGGAACCGTAAAGGTCATGCTAAATAAAGTGTTTGTTGCTAGAGGATTGATAACAATTTTTTTCTCAAAAACTAAATCTTTATTGGCAATTGTAACATTTTTCAAGTCACGTTTTGTTGACACTGTCTGATTGTCAGACCAATATTCAATTAGTGCGTCTGTGGATTGATTACTACCAGATACCACCCCCGTATTTACAGAAGCTTTATTCTCGTTTTCTGACTGACTGATTGAATCGGCATAAGCAACGATTGGCAAGGCTTGTGAGCATAATAGAATGCCTAATGCGATGAGTGATGTACTTTTTTTCAATTTTTATATCCTTTCAAAACTAGATTTTATTTGATAATTAAATAATAGCATAATTTCATTTTGATTGCAATTAAGTTACTGTATATTGATTTTAAGTTACATTTAGGCTTTTGATTTGTCATTTTATTGATTTGATTTTTATTTAAGTTGAATATTTAGAATTTTTAATTTAAAAATTCTAATATTTTTGTTATAATACATATATCTTTTATAAATACGTTTTCGTCAGCTCTGACAGACAGACGCTGCTCAACCTTAACATTGGAGGAAATAAAAATGGCAATTTCAGACTTTATCGGTGGCATTGATCCACTTGAAGAAAACACTTTGGAATATGATTTCTACTGTGACTCATGTCAGTCACACCTTAACCCGCAGGACAAATTTGATCACAGCGCTTCTTCTTGGAAATGTACTTCTTGTGGCAAAGAAAACAATCTGCTCCAAAAAATTGAAAAAGAGTTAAAAAAACTTTAACAGTACAAGAGCAAGAAAATGCTCTTTTTTACCAAGCTCTTCTTGCTTTTTTAAACGCAAAAAAACCTGTCAGCACTGACAGGTTTTTTATGATTAGTTTGCTTTTTGTGACGCAGCGTAGTTTTCTTGGATAATTTTTTCCAATTCGCCGCTTGATTTCATTTCTTTGATAACTTCATTGATTTTATCAGTGAGTTCAGTTGAGCCTTTAGGCACAGCGACAGCCATACCAGGATTATCTTTCAAGTTTGGCAAATCAACATTGGCAATGGCAAGGTCAGAGTTTGCTGCCACATAGCTCTTAGCAATCATGTCTTCCAAGACTGCACCGGCAACCATTCCGCCTTTGACTTCATTGATTTCGTCACCTGTTGAAGTGAGAGAAACGAGTGTTGAACCTGTGATTTGCGATGTTACAGCAGTTTCTTGAGTTGAGCCTTTTTGAGCAGCCAATTTCAAGTTTTTAAAGTCTGACAATGATTTGTATTTATTCAAATCAGATTTTTTCACGACAACCACATTGTTGGCATCATAGTAAACATTTGAGAAATCAAATGCTTCTTTACGTTTTGAAGTTGCTGAAATTCCTGAGATAGCAATGTCTGCCTTGCCTTGTGACAAGCTCGTCAAGACATTGTTGAAATCCATTGCACTGATTTTAAGTTTAACATTCAATTTTTTTGCAATGGCATTTGCCAAGTCAATATCGACACCAACCACAGTGTTTTTACCATTTTTAATGGTTTGATATTCAAATGGAGGATAGTCAGGGCTGACAGCCAAAACCAAAGTCCCTTTATCTTCAATTTTCTTAACGGAGTCGCTGTTGGAACTTCCGCAAGCAGCAAGTGTCGCCACAGCAGCCAGACCAACAAGACCCAACATCATTTTTTTCAAATTTTTCATGGTTTTTCCTCTATATATTTTTCATTATTTGATGAATAAAATCGTTTTTTATTCATTACACGTATAATTATACACTAATAAAAAACTTTGTCAAGCATTTTATTCAGTTGGAGTTTCTAAATATTTTCTAAAAATAAAAAGTTAGAAACCCTATTGTCTCTAACTTTTATCTCATTGTTTTCTATTTTTATTTACTGATTGCTTCAAACTCTTGAATGGCAGTCAAAATCTTATCCGTGGTCACTTCAGCATCAACCAAATCATAGCCTCTTCCTTTTCTTGCTGCGAATTCGGCAACGGGGCGCCACTTTTCAAGCTCAAATCCTGCCAAATCCATATCCGCCAATGAAATAGGCAAACCACAAGCTTGATAAAATGGCAAAAGCTGGTCAAGCTCCGCCAAATCATGCCCATAAGCCAACATAACAAGCACGCTGTAAGCGACTTTATGTCCATGCAAAATCTCATGCGTTTCTGTCAGTACTGACATCCCATCGTGCAAAGCATGGGCGCCTGATGTTCGACCATATTGGGCGGCAAAGCCACCAACTGTACCTGAAAGTGCAATGACAGTATCCACAATTTTGGCATAAGCAGGCGTCAGCTCTTGGCTATCAAGTGCCTCAATCGACGCGACTGCTTTTTCTTGCAAGAGTTGCATAATTTCTTTGGCACTAGCAAAACCAAGGCGTGCTGTTGCAGGCAAATCAGCAAGATCCATCTGACGCACGATAGCTTCCATTTCATACCATTTGGCGATGGTATCGCCAATCCCTGCAACCAAATAGGCTTTCGGTGTCCGCAGTAGAAATTCTGGATCAACCAGCGTCAGATACGCCACACGTTTGGGATAAGCCACTTTGACAAACTGATGTTGCTCATCATAAACAGCAACAACTGGCGTATAAGGCGCACAATTCGACACAAGCGTAGGCAAAATCAATAACTCACAATCCAATAATTCTGCTGTTAATTTTGCCGTATCTGCCACTTTTCCACCACCAATGGCAATGATCAAATCCAAGCGTCCTGTCAGCTCTGACAAACGTTTTGCATCGGCATATGATGCTGTCCCATTGTAAAAATAAACGGGATAGGGCAATTTTTTTTCATAATAATCCGAAAAAACCGCGAATGATTTTTCGCCTGTGATGACGGCAACCCTTTTAAAACCCTCTACATAAGCTTCTAATTCTTGAACTGCCCCCGCTTTTGATACATAACGATTTGGGCCAGGTCTTATTTCTAATGAAATTTTCATCTTCTCTCCTCATTCTCATCAATATTTAAATAACAACAGTTATCTAGTTAATCTCTAACCGACTTCTAAGTCGGATGAGTAGATTGCCATACTGTCCATATACCATTTGCCCTTTATCTGTAATGAACTAAAGTTCAAACAATAAGGCATTGGCTGTAAATCGTTGAAGCCTTTTTGCCAGTCGCTTCTCATGATTTTCTCACGCTTCACGCATCAATTTGCTCAGAAATTCAAGGACTTGCTTCATCTGCTCATCCGTCCCAATGGTAATCCGCACCCAGTCCGAAATCCCAGGCTTATCCCAGTAACGGACAATGATATGCTTGTTATACATTCTATCATATAAAGTCTGACCTGAAAACTGTTCACAGCGAATAAAGACAAAATTCGTCTGGCTGTCCGTACTGACAAAGCCAAGTTTTTCCACAGCCTTGCTAAACCAAGTTCGCGTGGCGATGATTTTATCCACATTGGCAAGCATTTGTTCCGTATCCTGAATGCTGGCAAGTCCAATTTCCTGTGCAATCATATCCACACAATAAGAATTAAATGAGTTTTTCACATCGTATAATTTTCCGATCGCATAGCTTGAGCCCAATGCCACACCAAGCCGAATACCAGCCAAACTTCTGGCCTTCGAAAAAGTGCGCGTAATCAACAAATTTTCATATTTATCTAATAAAGGAATAGCCGATTGGCCCGAAAAATCAGCATAAGCTTCGTCAATAATCACCACACTCTCTTGATTTTGCTCCAAAATCTGCTCAATCAAATCCAAAGGCTCACTAATGCCCGTCGGATTGCATGGATTACAAAAAATAATTCCGCCATTTTCTGCCACATAATCCTTAGCCTGAATATGAAAATCAGCATCCACAGCTTGTTTGACATACTTTATCCCATACAAATCACAATAAGTTGGATAAAAAGGATAGGTAACATCAGGCATGAAGACCGGTTTGTCGCTGTTGAAGAAGGTCAGAAAGCTCAAAGACAGCACTTCGTCGGAACCATTTCCAATAAAAATTTGGCTTTCATCAAATTGCCAAAATTCAGCAAGGGCAGTCCGTAAGGTCTCAGCGTCCGAATTTGGATACAAGGCAAGCTTGTCAGCATTGACCGACTGCAAAACTGCCCGAACCTTTTCTGACGGTGGATAGGGATTTTCATTGGTGTTCAATTTAATCATTTGCTCAAGTTTGGGCTGCTCACCTGAGACATAAGGCTCAACTTTTCTAATCTTATCTTTCCAAGACATTTCTTTTCCTCATTATATTCTTATATACAAAAGAATAAGACTTGTAGCAGATGCTCAAATCTTATTTTATTTTCATTTATTGCTTCAAGACCAAACTTATTTTGCCGTTTTAGCCAGCTCATAGTTCTTTTGAATATTTTTATCCATGGTTCCATCTTCAAGCATTTGGCTAATAACTTCATTGACTACTTTTGTCAGCTCTGACGAGTCTTTTGGCATGACAACCGACATTCCAAAATCATTTTTCAATTTCGGCATTTCGACTTTGGCCAAAGTCAAATCAGGATTTGCGTCAACAAAACTTTGTGCAATCAGTGTTTCAACGACCGCACCTTCAACCTTGCCCGTCTTCACTTGATTGACCTCATCGCCAATGGTTGATAAAGCAATGTCAGTACTCTTCTTCATGTCTTGCAAGACGATTTGTTCTTGCATTGAGCCCTTTTGAGCCGCCACCTGTTTGCCATCAAATGCACTCAAACTCGTATATTTATCAAGATTTGATTTCTTAATAATTATTGAATTGGGTGAATGATAATAGATTTTTGAGAAATTGTAGACTTTTGCCCGTTCCTCCGTATAAGTAATCCCTGAAATCGCCAAATCAGCCTTTCCAGATGACACACTTGCAAGGACATTTGAAAAGTCCATGTTGCTAAATTTGACCTTGACGCCCAGTTTTTTCCCGACAGCATTCGCCAAATCAATATCTGAACCAACAATCGTATTCTTGCCATCTTTCAATGTTTGAAACTCAAACGGCGGATAATCAGCTGATAAAGCAACCGTCAATGTGCCGTTCTTTTTAATCTTGTCCACCTGATTTTCAGACGCATTACTATTACCACAAGCTGCCAAAGTGGCGACCGCAGCCAAACCAATAAGACCTAATCCCAATTTTTTCATTTTCATCTTTCAATTCACCTATTTGAATTTTTATTTATTTATATTTCATAATTATACAATAAATAATAAAGTTGTCAAGTATTTTTATACATTTTAATGTATTTTATTTCAAAAACAAAAAAAGAAGCCCGAAAACTTCTCTCTTTTTCTTTTTATACTGCACTAAGGCTATTGCCTGTTGAGACTCTATTTTACTATACTGCACTACCAAAAAAATTTAGACAATTTTAAAGTTAGTCTCGTATAAATTTAGCAAAGTGAAGCGAGGGGAGATGTTCCGACATTCACGTGGACAAATCGCCTTGCGTCAGAACATCTCCCTCAAAGAGCGTAACAAAGCGCCCTCCAAGCCTTTGTGTCAGCACTACCAATAAAATCAGTCCATGGCACGAATTTCAAGAACCATATCACGCAGTTGTGCAGCTCCTTCAAAGTCAAGCGCAGCAGCAGCTTCCTGCATTTCTTTTTCCAGTTTTTTGACCAATTTCTGACGTTCTTTTTTGGTCATTGCTTCTGCATCGACTTCTTCGATTTCGCCAGTTGCCGACTTCTTCGAAATCGAAATCAAGTCCCGAATTTCCTTGACAATGGTTTTCGGCACAACACCATGTTCTTCGTTATAAGCCATTTGAATTTCGCGCCGGCGTGCCGTTTCATCGATTGCCTTTCGCATACTCTTGGTAATTTTATACTTTTCGCCATCAAGCGCGTAATAATTCCCCAAAGCCAAAATTTCTTGGTCTGCCTCATCATTTTCATTCAAAGGTTTATCCATGTCAGCATACATAATCACATGGCCTTCACTATTTCTGGCCGCACGTCCAATGGTCTGAACCAAACCACGTTCATTACGCAAGAAACCTTCCTTATCAGCGTCCAAGATAGCGACCAACGAAACTTCTGGCACATCAATTCCTTCTCGCAACAGGTTAATCCCCACCAAGACATCAAAAACACCCAAACGCAAATCTCGAATAATCTCCGTCCGCTCCAAAGTCTTAATATCACTGTGCATATACTTGACTTTGACACCCATTTCTTTCAGATAAGCACTCAAGTCCTCTGACATTTTCTTGGTCAATGTTGTCACAAAGACACGCTCGTTGCGCTCCACACGCGCATTGATTTCGCCCAACAAATCATCAATCTGTCCCATCGAAGGACGAACTTCCACTTCTGGATCCAAAAGTCCTGTCGGACGAATGATTTGTTCAACAATGGTATCGGTCTGTTCCATCTCATAATCCCCAGGTGTCGCCGACACATAGACAATCTGATGTACATGACTTTCAAATTCTTCACGTTTCAAAGGACGATTGTCCAAAGCAGACGGCAAACGGAAACCATAATTCACCAGCATGTCTTTTCTGGCTCTATCGCCGTTGTACATGCCTTTGACCTGCCCCATCGTCATGTGGCTTTCATCAATCATAATCATGAAATCATCTGGAAAGAAATCAAGCAAGGTATAAGGCGGTTCGCCTTCCTCACGCCCATCCATGTGGCGTGAATAATTTTCGACCCCACTACAATAGCCCATTTCACGCAGCATTTCAATGTCATAGTTCGTCCGTTGTTCCAACCGTTGCGCTTCAAGAAGTTTTCCTTCGTCACGGAAACGTTTCAACTGATCTTGCAATTCTGTCTCGATTTTGGCAATGGACTCTTCCATCCGATCATCGTTGGTCATAAAGTGTGTTGCTGGGAAAATGGCAACATGGTCAACTTCAGCAATAACTTGACCTGTCAGCACTTCAATCTCACGAATCCGATCAATCTCATCGCCGAAAAATTCCACACGAAAGGCATGTTCATCACGTGAAGCAGGGAAAATTTCCACCACATCTCCCCGCACACGAAAACGCCCACGTTGAAAATCAATGTCATTGCGTTCAAACTGAATACCGACCAGACTGTTCAACAATTTATCTCGTGAAATCTCTTGTCCAGGACGCAAGGAAACGACACTGTCTTGATATTCTTTTGGCGACCCCAAACCATAAATACAAGAAACCGAAGCCACCACAATCACATCATTACGCTCAAGCAAACTTGACGTTGCACTATGACGCAATTTGTCGATTTCATCATTGACCGAACTGTCTTTTTCAATATATGTATCCGAGCTTGGAACATACGCTTCTGGTTGATAATAGTCATAGTAAGAGACGAAATATTCAACCGCATTATTTGGGAAAAATTCCTTAAACTCGCTGTAAAGTTGACCCGCTAAGGTCTTATTATGTGCCATGACAAGCGTTGGTTTTCCAGTTCTAGCGATGACTTGAGACATGGTATAAGTTTTCCCAGTCCCTGTCGCTCCCCGTAAAATCTGCGCCTTTTCGCCATTTTCAATATTTTCTACCAAAGCCTCGATTGCTTGCCCCTGATCTCCCGCAGGAGAGTACTTACTGACAAGGTCGAACTGATTATCTGTAATTCTATCTATTGCCATTTTTTATCCTTTTATCCAGCAAATACCTGACTTATAGGCTAGCCATAAGCAATCACCTGCTTTTCTGTCGTTCATTGACTCGAAAAAAGAGCCAACAGCCTCTCTTTCCAAGCCTTTCATTCAACGTTTAACTCCCTTAATTATACCATTTATCCGCACCATAAAGCCACTATCCAACCAGTACTTGATACTAGACTAACTTTAAAATCGTTAAGATTTTATTAGTTAGTCTGCAAATGACTGCCCTTGGAGCGGTGAGCGAACAAGGAAAGCTGCGCGAGCAGCCTAACTAAAAAGCGTACTGTTTTTTAGTTAGTGCAGTATAAGCATTAAAAAAATCAGAAAAACGAGTCCTAAGAAAGACCCGTTTTACTTGTGTATAAAATGTCATTCAATCCGCAAAGCAGAAATGTTTATCCACTATTCAACAGGATTAAAGCAATTCTGTCGTTTTGACAGACTCAATATCTTTAGCACCTGCCAGTTGCATGGTGATTGAAAGTTCGTGATTAAGATGTTCTACGACAGAGGCCACGCCATCTGCTCCTCCAAGGTTCAAGCCCCAGATGATAGGACGTCCAATAGCAACGAGATCAGCTCCTGAAGCCAATGCTTTAAAGACATGCTCACCACGACGAACGCCTGAGTCAAAGACGATTGGCACACGTTTCTTAACAACCGCAGCGATAGCAGGTAAAACATCAAATGAAGCTGGGCCACCGTCTAATTGGCGTCCACCATGATTTGATACCCAAATGCCATCGGCGCCCGCAGTGATTGCTTCTAATGCGTCAATAGGTGACTGAATTCCTTTGACAAGGACAGGTAAATTTGTCCAGTTCTTAATTTTTTGAATATCATCCAATACCAAGCCTTGTTTTGCAGCACCGAAGATTTCAAAGATTCCTTTTCCAACACCATCTGTCACAGAGTAAGATTCGAGATTTTTCATTGGAATTGGAAATTGGAATTTGCTAACCACATCTTCTTCACGATAGCCACCAAGTGTCGAATCAGCTGTTAAAATAATTGCTTTGACACCAGCTTTGACCGCTTTATTAAGCAAATATTGATTAAAATCATCATCTTTACTCATGTAGAGTTGGAAGAACTGAGGAGCACCATTTACAGCTTCAGCTGCTTCTTCAACAGTCGTGCTACCATAAGTTGAAATCGAGAACAAAGAGCCGACTTTTTCCATACCTTTTGCAGTATCAACTTCGCCTTCCATGTGTGCCAAACCTTGAGCGGCAACAGGTGCTTGAATAATTGGTGTCTTGAGAGGAATACCAAAGATGCTCGTGCTTAAATCAGCTGAGTCAATCCCACGCAAAACACGAGGAACAATCGTTTTACGATTGAATGATTCTGTATTTTCACGGAGTGTCCATTCATCTTCTGCGGCACCACGGAGATATCCGAAGGCCCCACGATTTCCTTGAGCAACCATGCGTTCTTTCACGAGCGCTTCAAGAGATTTAAGATTAACGATTTCAACAGCATGTTCATCTGTACTTGTAAGATAAGTCATAATTTTATCCTTTTTCTATTTTAATAATATTTTTATCCGATAGAAACAACATCTTATATTTCATTTACGCCAAGCAAGCGATAAAGAATAGTTCTTCATCGCTTGTTTGTTTGTTTAATTGAGTAGGAGCGTAAAACGACACTCCTTTTATCGCTAATGCGCGATTTTTTATTCTTCTACAACATTTTCTTGCATGGCGTTACGTTCAGCCGTAATGCGTTCTTGCGAAGCTTTAGACAAGTCATCAAAGTAGAAATAAGTCTTACGACGACGTTCGCGAAGTTTGATGCGATCGCCTTTATCATGAAGTTTGGCCCCTTCAATATCATAAGCATCTTCTTTATAACGACGAAGCAACAACAAGAGGAGGAGCAAGAGGAGCAATAAGAGGAGGAGACCTAACAACCACCAAGCCCAACTATAATCTGGCTTAGGAACTGTAACGTCCTTCTTATTCATTGCTGCTGCTTGTGCACCTGTGATTGTAAATTCTTGGTCAAAAATCCAACGGTAGCGGTAATGCTGACCTTTATAAGTAAATGGACCCGAGCCGTCATATTGGCCATAGACGACTGCGTGATACAAATAAGTTCCTGCTTTGATAGCACCTTTGGTGTAAATAGGAATTTGTGCATTACTATTTGGAGCCATTTTCATATTGCCTTGGTCCATCGAATAAAGCACCGTATTTGATCCTTTAGCGGTAACCTTAGCATCAATCCACATGTCTTTCAAATAAGCCTTAGCAGGTTCTTGATAGTGTGCATTGATAACATTGTGATAGTTGAGGTCACTACCAGCCACTTGCAAAAGGTTCAGCTTTGGTGCAACAAGATTTGTATTTTGTTGCATCAACAAACCAACCACATAACCGTATTTGTTTTGAATGTGAACACCTTTGGCCGTTGATTTTTTTTCAGTCGTTTCTTGTTGGAGGGTAATCCCACCAGCAACGACACCATCAAAACTAGCAGACGGCATTTTTACAGTAACTGGAACAACAGACATGGACTTAGCAGGAATAACAACCTTACTTTGCATATGTGCATAATCAACGATATTATAAGCAAGCGTTGGGTCAGCTTTCGCTGCGTTAAGCGCGTACTCAACAACACCATTTGAATTGGTTGAGGCACTACCAATCGTACAATCAACCGTAATAGGGCTTGCCGTTGCATTTCTCAAGACAAGATTAACGGTTTGACTTTTGCCCGGATCGAGCAAGACATCAAAATACCCCAAATTACTTGCAGCCTGATTACTCGGAAGCTCAGGAGAGACAGTAAAACCAAAATTAACTGGCTGACTAGAACTCGTTGCAGCCAAAACTCGTCCACCCTTGAACATCGTGAGCGAGCCCAATGCCAAAATAAGTATGATGATGATGCGTGATATGTTTATTTTTTTATTCTTCAATTTTTTCTCCTTGTATCTCCTTTTATCTTTAGATTTGACGCCGTTTGTCGTAGAAGATTACACATTGAAATACAGTAGGACAAGCCCATATTGCGCCTATCCTATCGTATTCTCTTTCTCAATTTTTCATGTACTCTCTAAGGAGCGGTTGTTAAATTCCAAACGATATTTCCCGAATAAGACTGATTGAGGTCAATGCCATTCGGTGTGACCAATGCAACCCCCTTGAACGGAAGGACGTTAATGCCTGTCGCATTTAATGCACCACCACCTTTTTTCGGTGCTGTTGCAATGTTTACGGCAGCATTGGTTGCATTGCTTCCACTTCCTGTTGTTAAAACAGTATTGGCACTTAAGCTCGGAAGCTCTACCCCTTTTGCAGCGTTCATGGCGTTTCCGCCATACAAAACAATTTCTGAACCTGTCAAGCTACCCGACTCGCTTTGGAGATCTGTCGCATAAGCAGACAAGTTCCAACCCGAGTTGGTGCCCCGATCATCTATCACTTGAACACCGACCTCACCAGAAGTGATTGGGGTCAAGTTTTTTTTGACAGCAGGACTATCTTTCAGCCATTGATTGTTTGTCGGTTGAGCAAAAGTAATCTCGGACAGACCTGTTTGATTTCCAGTAAAGGAAAAACTGTCTGTCCCACCCAAAGTAACCGCACCATAATTAAAGGCTTGGTCACTTGTCGCGTTATTGCTTTTGCTCTTTGCGGCAGCCGCAAAGGCATATTGAGGAAATACAACACATGCAGTTAAGAAGAGTGAAATAGCAATTTTTAAGTTTCTATTTTTCATCTTATCTTTCTATAATGCGTATTTTTTTATTTAATACTTAAGGCGCAGTCGTCAAATCCCAAACAATGTTGCCTGTATAAGTACCGATTTGAGCGATACCAGCAGGCACGTTCAAGGTAACAGAACCAAATGCCAAAGCGTTAGTTCCTGTACCGCTGAAAGTACCAGCTGTTGATGAACCTGCAGGTGCAGTCGCAACTTGAACGGCTGGATTTAGAACATAAGTTGTAGGTGTGCTATCAGTTGTAGATGTTGTACCTGTAGTTGAACCTGTAAGCAATGTTCCACCAGTTACAGAAGCTGGGCTTACAGGGGCAAGATTGGTATCTGAACCCGCAGCAAGTGAAATGGTTGAGCCTTTCAACTCATATGCGCCATTGTAAAGGTTAGTTGAATAAGCATAGAGTGACCAACCAGCGTTTGAACCACGGTTATCTGTAACTTGGACTCCATCTTTTGTTGGTGCTGCTAATGGTGAAGTCATTGCTGTAACTGTTACAGAACTACCATTGACATCGACGTTATCGTTAAATGAACCTGTCGTACCAAGTGTACCAAGCGTAAGGCTATCTTTTGAAGGCGTTGTTGGCAAACTCAGAGCAGTTGAACTGATGGCAGCAGCACCATTTGGTGTGAAGTTGTAGTTGGTTGCCCCATCAATCGTCAAATAACCAGCGCCAAAAGTTGCCTGTGTCGTTGTCGTCAAAGTATCGTTGGTTGTAGTACCAACAGCACTTGGTGTTGCAGCAAGTGCAACCATAGGTGAAGCAAGTGTAATGACAGTTAGCAATGTGGTTGAAGCTGAAAAGATTTTTGTTGAAGTTTTCATGATTTTTTCTCCTTTATTTTATTTTTTGTTACTTTATTTTGTTACTTTATTTTAGCTTTGTCTATCTAGATGATGAGCAAAGGAGAAAGAGACATTTGTTACACAGTCCTTTATGGCGCAGTCGTCAAGTCCCAAGTGATGATACCTGAGTAAGTTGTTGCTGCTGTACCGTAGTTTGGATCTTTCAGTGTTACACTCGAGAATGGCAATACATTCGTCCCTGTTGCATTCATGCTAGCAGATGTATTGCTTGCAGTGGCAACTTCTTGAGCCGCATTGAGTGTTGTCGCGTTGTTATTGCCTTGACCAGTGTTAAGCGTCACCGTGTTCACAGTTGGAAGCGTCTCGCCAGCGGTAGTATTGACGGCTGCTGCGCCAGTCAAAGTGATGGTTGAGCCTTTCAAAGAAGATGTGCCATCATAAAGGTCTGATGGATAAGCATAGAGTGACCAACCAGCGTTATTGCCGCGGTTATCTGTGACTTGCACACCATCATTTTGAGAACCTGTAGGGGCTACAAAATAAGGTGCTACAGGTGCTGCAAAGTCTGTTGATGTAATCGTTGGATTGACATCGATGGCATCAGGTGTTGATAGTGTTGTACCAACAGTCCCTGCAGTCCATGTGTCACTTTTTGGATCTGTTGAAACAGTTTCACCGCCTGTTTTAATGGCTGTTGATGGGAAGATGTAGTTTGTCGCACCATCAATCGTCAGGAAGCCAGCCGTAAAGGTAGCCGTATCTGTCGTATTCATGGTGACATTACCATTGACTGGTGTGGGTGTTGTTACAACTGGAGTACCAGTAGGACTTGACGTTGCAGCTGAAGCTACAAGTGGCATTCCCATGGCAACAAGTGTGAGTAAAGCGGTCGATGCTGAATAGACTTTTGTTGAAGTTTTCACGATATTCTCCTTTATTTTATTTTTGATACTTTATTATTTTTTTCTGCTCCTTATGGTGCAGTAGTCAAATCCCAAGTGATGACACCTGAATAAGTTGTTGCTTGTGTATTGGCACCGCCAGCGATACCTGGAACAGTCAGTGTTACACTTGAGAATGGCAATTCACTCGTTCCTGTTGCATTCAGGTTAGCAGTTGTAGCACTTGCTGTTGCAACTTGTTGAGCCGCATTGAGTGTTGTCTTGTTGTTATTGTCCATACCCGTTTGGAGCACTGTCGAAGCAGTCTCAGTTGGGAGCGTTACGCCAGTGGTTTTATTGATGGCTGTTGTGCCTGTCAAAGTGATGGTTGAGCCATGCAAGCTCAGGCCATTCGTCGATGCGACAAGGTCTGATGGATAAGCATAGAGTGACCAGCCAGCGTTTGAACCGCGGGCATCTGTGACTTGCACACCATCTTGGGTAACAGGAGCAAATGGCACTTGAGCAGCTACAAATCCCGTTGATGTAATCGATGGATTGACATCGATGGCATCAGGTGTTGAGAGTGTTGTACCAACAGTACCTGGTGTCCATGTGTCACTAGCTGGAATTGTTGAAA
This sequence comes from Lactococcus sp. dk101, assembly GCF_009601055.1. Classification (GTDB taxonomy): domain Bacteria; phylum Bacillota; class Bacilli; order Lactobacillales; family Streptococcaceae; genus Lactococcus. The sequence continues at coordinate 25,707 of NZ_WITI01000002.1, read as the reverse complement.
CAGTTTCACCAGTTGATGAAATTTGTGTTGCTGGGAAGATGTAGTTTGTGGCACCATCAATGGTCAAGTAGCCAGGTGTAAACTGTGCTGTATCAGTCGTTTGCATTGTGACATTTGTTGTGTTACCAGTAGGACTTGGTGTCGCTGCCGCAAAAGCTACAAGAGGCATTCCCATGGCAACAAGTGTGAGTAAAGTTGTCGAAGCTGAAAAGACTTTTGTTGAAGTTTTCATGATATTCTCCTTTATTTTATTTTTGAAGCATATACTTTCTTTGCCTATCGGTAAAGAAAGGAGAAAGAGCGTAATTGATAGAGATGGAGCAAACTGCTCCTACTCCTGCAGTCCTGCTGATTAAGGTGCAGTCGTCAAATCATAGGTGATAGTACCGTTGAAGGTACCAGCAAGTGCCATACCTGCAGGAATGTTGAGCTTAGCTGAAGAATAAGTAATGTCGTTCGTTCCTGTACCGCTCAGAGTTGTAGTCCCAGCTGCTGCTGTTGCGATTTTCACTGCAGAAGTGCCGTTCGGTGTATTTGCTGTACCCGTTCCAGTACCTGTTTGTAAAGTAACACTAGAAGTCAGAGTTGGCATAGTGTAGTTAAGGTAGTTTGCACCATTAGTCGTTGTAGTCGAATTATTAGGGTAGTTCAGACCAGCAGGGTCCAAACTAGTATTGGTATTTACAACTTGATTAGTTTTAATTGTGATTGTTGAACCAAGCAAGTACTGACCTGACGCATTCATCAAATCAGATGGATAAGCGTAAAGCGTCCAACCAGCATTTGAACCACGTGCATCAGTGATTTGAACACCATCTACAGGGGAAGCGGTACTAGAACTTGTAAACAATGCATCTTCTGCGACACCACTTGCACCATTATTACCATTGGTACCAGAAGCTGTGATTTGCGCATTGATATTGGCTGCTGTCGCACTACCGTTCCCGGTCATTTGGTCGGTGGTTGTTGCTGCAACTCCTGCAGTACCTGTAGTCCAAGTATCCACACCATTGCCACCTTGGTCAAAATTCATTGTCATTAGACCAGGTACGATTGCTTTAGTCCCAAAGTCAAAGTTTGTTCCACCATCAATGGTCAGATAACCAGGCGTTAAGGTTGCCGTATCTGTCACTTGTTGTGTGACGTTGGTTGTGTTCCCTGTTGGACTAGAAGCCGTTGCAGCATAAGAAACAACTGGTGTGCTGAGTGTTACAAGGGCGAGCATAGTAGCAGAGATTGAAAAGACTTTTCTTGAAGTTTTCATCGTATTTTTCCTTCTTTTTTTTATTTTTTGACTCTATTGTTCTGTTGATAAGCCTGTTATTAGTCTTCGTCAGCGCTGACAGCTGTTTTATAGCACCCTTGTCAGCGTTGGCGGAAAACATTTGTCCGTTTTCTCTAGTCGCTGAAGCGACTGATAAAAAGGCGGACTCCTATCAACAAATCATTAGAGTTAAAAGTTAAAATTTTAAATCTTGATGACCTCTTTTTTCGCCATCTGGCAAAGGAGGAATTTTCTTCTCTTCCAGATGGCGAAAATTGTAGTCATCTTCTTTTTTATTTTTATGGAGCGACCGTCAGGTCGTATGTGATGGTGCCAGTGTAGGTATCCGCCATGCCGACACTTCCACTCGGGATATTGAGTGCGACATTATTGTAGAGGATTTGATTGGTTCCTGTGGCATTGAGATAGGGGGCAGGTTGGGCAGTTGCTCCAGATGTCGCGACCTGAACAGCGTTATTGAGCGTTGTAGTGTTGTTATTGCCATTGCCGACATTAAGCGTGACATTGGCTGGTTCGCTTGCTGGTAAAAAATAGTAAGATGGTGTTCCGTTTAAATCCAACTGGTCATTTTCTACCCCCAAATCTCCCGTCCAGGTGATTGTCGCGCCGTAGAGGTCATAGTCTTTCGTCGAGACCAGATCTGTAGGATAGGCATAAAGTGACCAGCCCGTAGATGTCCCACGCACGTCCGTTATCTGGACACCGTCCTCGGCGACAGACGGCGCAAATTGACTTCCTGGTGCTGCAATGTTGGCTTGTGCCATCGTACCATAGGCGGCATTTGCACTGGTTTCATCATTGGCTGTTCCTGGCGTTCCCAAAGTTGCTGTAACAAACTTATCTTGATTATTACCTGCAACGACTGTCGTTAAGGTCATGGCATTTGGTGTAATCTGTGCATTTTTACCCGTCGGAGCCAAAAAGTTAAATGCTGTCGCACCATCGATGGTCAGATAACCCGATGATAAAGTGATTGAGGCATTGGTGGATGTTGTGACATTCAGTGCGCTCCCAGTGACAACATTGGTCGTTATTCCATTATATTTAGTCGTCGCATGTGCGATGAGCGGGCTTGACAAGAGCATGACTGTCAATAAAGCACTGGCATGAACCGTCACTTTTTTGAAACGTCTCACGATTTTTCTCCTTTCTTCTCTGATAATTTCTTTTTGCATCCTGTCGTAATGACAGCATGAGGTTTTATCAAATTCATGTCCAACTTCAAGGAGTCATAGTCAAACTCCATGTGATGTTGGCATTGTAAGTATCAGCTGCCATTCCCGCACCTGTTGGCATGTTCAAGGTCACCGCATTAAATGGGATTTGAGTCGTTCCCGTCGCATTGAGTTGGGGAAGTGCTTGAGCAGTTCCCGTCGTCGCAATCAAGACCGCAGGGCCAACTGTTGAATTCGCCGTAGGCGCACCTGTCCCACTTGTACCCGCATAGGGATTCATCCCAGTCAGCAAAGGTTTTAGATTGCTACCAACGGACGCGCCCTCTTTGGCCTCAATATAGTTTGTCCCACCATCAAGTGCCGCATTGGTCGGTTGCCCTGCCGTAATAATAATGCTTGAACCCGTCATGTGATAGCCTTTATTTGAAATCAAATCGGTCGAAGTTGCATAAAGTGACCAACCTGCGTCTGTTCCGCGATAGTCAGAAACCTGAACCCCGTCCATCTCGGGAGGCGTTGTTGCGAAATAGCCTTGTGCAGCCGGAAAATCCGTAGATGTGATTCCAGAATTGGCGTCAATGGCATCTGGCGTAGATAAGGACGTTCCGACCGTGCCTGCTGTCCACGTATCCAAACTTGCACTCGCCAAAATGTTCATGGCATTGGGTTGAATTTGACGGGTTGGAAAATTCCAATTCGTCGCGCCATCAATGGTCAAATAGGAACCTGTCAGCGTTAATGTTTGAGGCGTTGTTGCGACGACTGCTGATGTCGAAGCATGAGCCAAATGGGGCGTGCCCAAAGCCCAAAGCAAGAGCAAACTTGCCGAGACCGTAACAACTTTTCTTTTTGAAATGCTCATCATTATCCTTTCTGATTTATTTTATACAAAATCATTTTCATCAAGGTGTATCCGTCAATGTCCATGTGACCGTACCATTATAAGTCCCCGGTACTCCTGCACCTGCAGGAATCTTGACTGTAAATGGTGTCGCCCAGTTAATCTGTGGTGTTGGATTTGCCGCGCCTGAAACAAATGTACCGAAGTTGCCATATTCAGTCCCTGAATTGTTTGCGATTGGTGACGCATTGTAGAAGACCGTTACTGCACCAGACGTGAGCGATAATGGCACTTGTAATGCACCAACCAACGTATCTTGCGAGAGATCCGCATTTGTACCTGTCGTTGTTCCCAAGGTATTGACAAACAAATCTCCCTCAAGTGTGATACTCGTGTTAGTCGTATTGGTCAATGCTTTCGTTTCAGCGACTTGCAATTCCCACGGTGTGACACCATTGTTCATGGTATCTTGCACACCGATATAGGTTGCAGGATTGTCGGATTGGTCGTTTACAGTGGTTGAGGTTGTCGGATTGGTACTTGAGAAAGCGCCTGAAATATTCGTTGTCTTAGCAACCGATCCCGAACCAAATGAAACAGAGCCTGGATTTTGAGTAAAGGCGAGGACTGGTGCTGCCGTCCCCTCCACAGTCAATGTAACAGGGTTAGTTGTCGTATGTTGCGTGGTCAAAGTCGTTCCGTCAGTCGCTGTATATGAGAAGTAAATCCCTTTCGTCACATCCGTTGTCGATCCAAATTGGAAGGTTCCTGCTGCTTTGGTACCGGCATAATTAACCGCCTGCCAGAAAGCACTTGTCGCAGGAAGAGCGACTGCTGACGTACTTGTTGAGCCAGCACCGTTGAGTACCCCTGTGATGTTAGAGCTTGACGCACTTGTACCGGCAATCTCGGACACGTTTGTAACCGTGTTGCTACCGGCAGCAACCGTTGGACTTCCTGTCGATGTAACATCAAGGAAGTAACCATTGCTTGCCGTTCCTGCTTGACTTGCTGCAACATCAGTTGCATAATTTTGTCCTGTCATGCTGATACCGCTATTGATAACAGACATGTTCCCTGTCGACGTATTGAGTTCGAGGGCAACAACGTTCATGTAATTTTCGACTGTCGCTAAGCCTGCATCATCAACTGCTGTATCTGTCGCCGAAGTGTCATACTGGACAGCGGCGGCTTGTGAATAAGAAATGGTTGATGATTTGGCAGATACGAGGGCGTCATTTCCTGAGATTGACGCATTACTGTTAAGAATATAAAGATAATTGGTCTTTGTCGCGGTACCGTTGGTCCATGTGACAGGAACTTTAAGATAAGATTGGTTGGCTGCCAGATAAGGGCCTGCACCAACGTTGTAAAGCGTCGTTGTCAGTGCTGCCGTGTTGACGGTCAAATTTCCCGTCAGACCAGTACCGCTGACCAGCATCAGATTTTCGAGTGCCTGTTGATTGAGGACACCAGAGCTGTTAAAGAGTTCTGAAACCACGCTTGATTGTGCCATCATAGCGTCGCTTGCCGAAAGGGTTGGCGCTACTGTTGATGCAATCGTCATCAGCCAAGAACCCGTATTTGGGGTGACAGTACCCGTCATTGGATTGGCTGAACCTGGTGTATCGACTGAGGCATTTAACTGCATGGTCGAACCAGAATTCATCGTGTACAAATCTCCCGTAGGATTACTTGTCAGCGTCTGGACTGCACCCGATTGCGAACTTGTATAAGCCGCGCTTGCATAGCTTGCCACAGGGGCGTAGTCATGTTGTTGCGTATAGCTAAAGACGCCCGCTGTTTCAGTGACGGAGCTTTCAACCGCACTCGAGATAACGTTTGGATTTGAGGTAGAATACATGACCTTGACCGTTGGAAGGTTTCCAGCGGCGCTGGCAGGATACTCAAACAACAAGTCCGTATTTCCGGTTGCTGAGTTCGTATTGGTGTACGCAGTCATTGAACCACCTGCACCATTGGCACCTGTACCTGGAGAAAGTCCCGTTGTAAAGGTTGCTGCCGTGATATTCGATGTGTTATTTCCTGACAAGCTGTAAGACCAAGTCCCGTCAGCCGTTGTTGAGCGATACTCGACACGTTGACCAGGTGTGAAATAACCTGCATAGTAGTTACTCAGCGTACTGGTTGATTGACCACCTGCTGACAGATTTTCTGAGAAGTCAGACAGATAGAAGTTACCGCTCGTACCCAAAGACATCAAAGTAGCAGGTGTAATCTGGTTTGGCGCACAGTCCGAAGGCTGCCAGCTGGTATATGTATAGCCCGTTCTGCTGTATTCACCACCCGTAAAGGTAAGCACAGGCGCAGCCGTCGTTGCTGCTCCCCAGTAATAACCGGTATAAGGGTTGTTGACAGATCCTGGTTGGGTTATTGGAAGCCAAGCTTCTACCCCTTATGTCAAATCCAAGTAAGACAGATTGATGACCCCAGGATTATTGATGAACGCTGTGGTTAGTGTATCCACACCTAAAACTTGTAATTTCCCTATGGACATGGACATTGAGGTATTGTTAACGGTCAAGTTTGAGTTAGAATTTTCCGTGAGGGTACCAAAGTTGGAATAAGAGTTTCCATAGTCCGTTGCATTCGTATTTCCGTCATAGAGATAGTGGTTGGCTGCCGTGGCACCCGAACCATTGAGGACTTGACCCGAAATAACAACGTTTGAGTTGGTATCCATGTTTAAGCTTGAAAAGTTTTCAATCGTCCCATTGACGTTGATAGGTGTTGTTGTGCCATCGTCACCCAGATAGATGTTGACCCCAGTCGTTGTTCCATTAAAGACATTGTAGTTATTAAGATTGGTTGCACCTCGGCTTGAAGCAAAATAATTATTGGTCAGACTATCAGCGGTGCCTGATGGCGTGGTTGAACTTGTCGTTCCACTATAACCAAGACCATTGATAGCCCCTTGTATGGTTATCCCTGTCCCAATCGTGATGTTTGAGTTGTGCTTGACACTCGTTCCACTAAGCCCCGTATAGTTTTCAGCGGCAATGGTACCAATCGTACCTGTCGAACCAGTACCATAAGCAGTAACATAAGCATTGAGTGTTGAAGCTTGTGTGTTTGAACCATTCGAACCATCGATGAAGTAGGTATCTGAGCCGAGGGCAGTTGCAAGTGCAGCAGATGGACTTGACGGCAAGATGATTTTCAAACCAATCGTGTTGCCAGCACCAGCGGTACCGACTCGTAAACCTGTACCAGTCATGGAACCACCTGACATATCAATCCCTGTCGGTGCGACGAAGCTATTGCCGTTTGGTCCTGACAGATTGAGTGACAATAGGGAGTTACCATTGACAGCTGCGCTATTGTATGCTGCCCCACAAAGTGCTTTGGCAAGCCCAAAGTCGCCACCATAGATGGAAACTTTTGAGTCACCGTCGATAGTGTCTGTCGTAGCCAAACCATAAGTCCCACCAACATAAGCATTAGGGAAGGAACCTCCATAGATTTGAACCAAGGAATTCCCTGTAACTTCATAAGTATCCCAAGCACCACCTGAGGCGAACCAACCTACTGAACCACCATTCATGATGGCGTTAGAATTCCCAAAGTTTTTCGAACCTTCCCAAGAAGAGCCTTCAAAAGTATTAAGATCTCCCAAGTTGTTGACGTTTTCTGAATTGCCCCAAAGCTCACCAACATAGTTTGCACCGTAGGTGTAACCTGATATGACATTATTCGAAACAGTCGTAGTGTTTCCCGCTTGGAAATAAGTATTGGAGTGTCCACCGTTGCCCCAGTTTCCACCACCTCCACAATATTCCAAGTTTACATCGTCAGCACCTGTTGGCACTGCACCGACCGTACCCGTTGACCCTGTTGGGTTATTGAGATAGTAGCCTGTTTCGCCGATGAGACCTGATGTCCCTGCACGACCATTCCCCCCAATGTTGCCTCCATATGAGTTAGAGCCTAAAGCCATTCCGTAGCCACCGACAGATTTGGTTGCTGAACCTGTCGGCTGCGTTGCAGCAGGGACATTTGCCTGTCCTGCTGTGCCATACACACGTCCCATTTCTAAGGTCGAATTTCCTTTGACATAACCCGTCAGACTTCCGCCGTGAGGTGCACTATTGCTTCCAGGACCTGAAGACTCGACGCTTCCACCTTCAACCCAACTATAGATATTGCCAAAGACTGCTGAGGACTTAGTGGGGTTATTATTGACATAGGTATTTTGAATGGTGTCATCTGCTGTTCCTGTACTTCCTGAAGTCCAGCTCGGCAGGTCATAAGAGCCATTCCCATTTCCTCCTTGGAAACCGTAGATGGCTGATCCCATATAAGTTGTGGTTCCTGTTTTGTAAAATCCAGCGTTGATCGAGTTAACGATGTTGCCATAAACAGCACCTGACGAATTACCCGCCGATGTCGTAAAGCTACCATTACCACCGCAAAAGTACGGCGCACCTACATTCGTAGGTGATGTTGTATTTCCAGCAGGGTCAAGGTTGATGTTATTGAAGATAGCACTGGCAAGCGCACTCTTGCTTCCGACATTCCCAAAGACTGAACCGCCTACGATATACTCGCCACCTGAGAAACCGCCATAATAGTTAAAGTTATTGAAAACCGACGCAGCCGCATTGGTTGCCACATTTCCGCTATAGGCACCGCCAGCGAATTCTTGTAAGGTCAAGCCCGTATTTGGACTCGCACTATTTCCTGTGATGTCCGTATTGACCGAGCCGTTGACCGTTACAGGTGCACTATTGACAGCTGTACCTGACCAATTGAAAGAACCTTGGCTAAAGCCACGTGTATCAGAGTCATAGCGTCCTAGCCCGCCACCAAAAACCATCTGGATTGTGGTGTTTGTATTGCCAAGAATTTGCAGGTTGGTGTTTCCTTGAATCGTTCCACCATCATAGTTCCCACCTGAGACGATATTGTAAGACCCACTGCTTGAAAGATTGTAGATGGTAACGTGAGTCGAACCCGAAATCGTTGATGTACTGTTTGTTCCTCCTGCTCCACCCGTAACTATCGTATCACTAGAGGTACCAATGGTGTGTGTGGTCGTGATGTTTCGTCCATCATTGCCACCATAAATCGAAAAGGTATTATTACCTGAGGCGAGGAAGAACATATTGGTGTCGCCAGAAATATTTATAGCACCAGTTGAACCACCAAAGTATGAAAAGTAAGAGGACGTATTCCACGAACCATCTTCGTATGCTACTGGGTTGCCTTCGGCATAGATACCAGAAACATAGTTATTATTATTTACATAATAAGTCATATTACGAAAGACTGTCGGAACACCCAACGCTATAACTGGAGCAAAGTTAATTGTCGCAGCCGTTGTATCTTGAGCTGTACTCGTACGTCCGACTGGGTCTGTTGGGTCTGAAGTAAAAGTCATCGAAGCCGCACGTCCCTTTAAAGTATAAAGGTTCATGTCTGTCGCTGATGGTGATGTGATGGTGTATTCATCAGTAGCCCCAGCCGAAACCGTAAAGGACGACCCAAGATAGATTACATAATTAAAACCACTCTGATTGGCTTTATAAATATCATAAAGGGCTAGTTTAAAGCCTGCATCCGACGCAGGATAGTAGCCAAGACTAGTCGCAGAACTATTTTGAACCGTTAAACTTCCTGTGATTGAGCTTGAGTAAGCTACCACGATTTGTGCAGTGTTATTTGAGTTAATCAGCCCCTGAGCTGTGAGTCCCGTTGCCCCAGTTCCTGTCGAGGTAGAACCTGCAGAACCACCTGTATTATTCCCGATTGAGTTTTGATAACCAAAAGTTGAGGGCAGAGTCGCTAAAGCACCATGGATATAATAGTTCCCACCAAGTAATGAAGTCGTAGTCGTAACTGCTGCATTATTGGCAGGTCTTGATGTATTCAGCACCGAAGTTGGGGCAGTACCAGGCGTCGTGTTGACCGTTCCCCAGTAACCGTAGTCCACACTGTGGTCAGAAGCACCAGGTATCGTTGTCGTGCCAAACTCTTGTTGCCAAGCAGGCGTCGCTGTCGCAGCATCTACCTTTTTCGTGTTCATGCTATTGAGGATAGAGACCGTCGCCACCGTTGCGATCAAAGCCGTCAACAGTGTGCCCACAGTGATATACACCACTTTAGGCTTCAAATGTTTCAGATATTCTTTGCCCTTTTGATGTTTTGGATATTTAACGATTTTCATATCAGCACTCTTCCTTTTTCTAATATATTTCTAATTTGTAATCTTATTTTTTATTCTCTTCGTAGTCCATAGACTACGCTCCACTAACATAATAGCCTTTTATAAGCCACTTGTCAACTATCAACTTCTGCGAAAATAGATATAAATTCCTGATAAAATCTCATGTCATATTTTTGTAATCTTCCAAGAAGCAAAAAGACAGACAGACAGACAGACAGACAGACAGCTTTTTTCTTAATCAAAACTTAATCTTTCTTGACATTTTAACCAAGCCCACCCACTCACGCGCACAAACAAAAAGAAGAAAACGGCATACGCCGCTTTCTTCTTTTCCATTTTCTACTATTATAAAGACCCTAAATTCCTAAAAACTAAACACACACCAAAAAATTTAACCAACATTTAATCTGCCCCGCCCAAACCATATGATATAATCCCCCTGTAGAGTTTATGAACGGTGGCCAGACTGGAGGTGATGCTTATGCAATGTCGTGAGCAAACCTCACAAACAGAAAGGCAGATTTTGTCGATATATCAGACACTTTCACTCATGATTGCATTTGCGATTTTGGTGCTAAAGATTAACGATAATAAAAACAAAAAATAACCGTTCATCTTAGTAGGTAACGGTTATTTACAACTAATATTTGCTACCGTTCTTAAAACGGCTACACTAGAGCTTGTTGACGCAAGCTCTTTTATTTACATTTATTTTATCATTTTTGGCTCAAATGTCAAATTTTTTTCAATGACCTGTAGAACACCCGAATCAGAATTCGAAGGAGCTAAGTGTTTTGCGACAGCCTTAACTTGTGCATTTGCATTTCCCATAGCATAACTATTTTCGGTTAGTTTTAACATTTCTAAGTCATTATTTGAATCTCCAAAAGCCATTAGCTCATCGGGTTTGATTTTCCATTCTTTAAAGAGTTTGAGAAGTGTATCTCCTTTAGTGACGCCTGGAAGAATGATATCAATACTTCCGTGACCACTTGAGACCGCTTCTACTTCTCCTGTAAAGCCATCGTTAATGAGTGATACGACTTGATTCACTTTTTCAGGGGCAACCTCCAAAGCAAACTTCACAAAAATATCATTAGGAAGCTCATCAAAACTATCTACTTCTTTAAGTTCATAGTAATACTTCTTAGCAAAATCTTTAAATTCTGTCTGACTGTTCGAAAGTAAATATGCCGAATCAACACCACACAAAACAAATTCTAAGTCTATTTGTTGCTTTTGAAGTTGTTCGATAATGGATAAAGTGAGCTGTTTGCTAAATTCTTGAACGGGCTTCATCTTTTTATTTATAGTTACGATCGCTCCATTTTCGGATAAATAAATAATTTTATTATCTTTGTTGGGAAAGAATGAGCGGATTTGATAATATTGGTTTCCACTTGCAACGATAAATTTTATTCCTTTTTCTTCAAGTTTCGAAAAAATCACTTCAAATTTTTGTCTATCATAATCATTATCTGGATTTAAAAAAGTACCATCCATATCTACTGCAACTACTTTTATCATGTTATCTCCTTGGTCATCTTCTTTCTATATTTAAGTGGCGATTCTCCATATTTTTTTTTGAATTGTACACCAAAATAACTTGAGTTTACTAATCCAAAACGGTTCACAATTTCTTTTATTGAATCATTAGATACTATCAATTGTTTAGCAGCTTTTTTGAGTTTCAAATCATTGATATAGGTCATTGGCACTTTATTTGTAAATAGCTGAAAACTTCTGAAACAATCACTCCTACTAATCCCTGCATACTCGCATAGTGTTTCAATTGTTATTTTTTCACTCATATTATTTTGAATATAATTTAAAAGAACTTTAACATTTTTTTCTTTTTGAATCATTATTTCTTTGGTCATATAAAAAATATCAGAATTATTCTTAGACATATATTCTAAAAATATATTCCAGATAGCTGACAACGAACTTATGATACCTAACTCATAAGTCAAAGAATCGCTATTTAATTTTATAATTCTTTTAATATGAAAAGTCATTTGTTTCCCTAGTTCATCATCCCTAGAAATCTTTACACCAGATACCCTTAACTCATTCATTCGACTAAAAAATTTCTCTTGTAAAAAATTGTTATCTCCAACGATAATTTCAGATGAAAAAGTCATCACTTTCATAATGCTATTATTAGCGTTACTCCTAGGAGCTTCTGCATGATGAAGTGTTCCGCTATTTAGAACGATACAATCTCCCGCTTTTAGTAGCACAGAGTTACCATTCAAATAATATTGAAGCTCTCCTTGCTCAAGATAGCCAATTTCATAATAGTCATGATAATGACACTCTAAAGTCTGTTCTGGAAAATCGGAATAGTTATCTTCCCACAAGCCAAAATTAAATTTCGGGTTTGGAAATTCAAAAACTTCTTCCAATTCATCATTGATTATAATTTCCTTCATCCGCACCTCTTTGAAACTAATATTATATAAAAATATTTAAAATAATTTATTTAATAAAAAAATGAAACTAATATTATATTTTAATTTTAAAACATAATAATGTAAAAGTCAATACCGTTTTAAAAAAAAGCTCATGATTATGAAATTATGAGCTTTTTATTTATTGACTTAGTTTCTATACCAGAGTTCGTCTTTCTCAAAAAAAATTTTATGCCATGCTAGGAAAATTTCATCATTTAAAAAATATGTGGTTAAAAAGTGACTATGACCTATCACCTCAAGTATGGCTTTTCTATCTTTATAGAAAATAATATCCTCTGGAAGCTCCTCAAGATTATCATCTCCCCATCCAAATAAGGAATGAGAAAAGATAGAAAGTATTTTTCGTGTGTTTTGATTATATTTATAGTAATAAACTCCACCAACGATCTCATTCTTTCTTCTTTCAGCCGTTAAGCAAATATCTGTCTTTCTCTTTCTTATCAGATATGGTTTCAATTCTTTTTCTAATTGGATTCCATTTTCATGTATTCCTACTTCTTCGTTAAATGCAAAAGAGAATTCATCTGCTTTTGCCGTATTAAGTAACCAATTTAATAGTTCAATGTATTTCTCCCCAGAAATATTATCATTCATCGTATATTCCCTTATTTTTTGTTTCTTCATTTTATTTCCTCCTTCAAGCTAATATTCTACTAAACTTATGACAGTAAAATGACTTCTTATAGGGTTCTTCTGCTAGGGTTCTTCTGCCTCTATTTTACGATAAAAGATAGATAAATGGAATATAAAAACTCATAACAGTTACGTTATGAGTTTTTTATACAAAGTACTAACCTCACATCAGTTGCAGATACACAAACGAAGCAGCAACGATGAGGAGCGTGTAAATCAATGCTGGAAGCATTGTTTTTCTGAGGATTTCACCTTCTTTTCCGAAGAGGCCGACAACGCTACTTACGGCAACGATATTGAAGATACAAATCATACTTCCTGCTGCTGCTCCCATTGCTTGTCCTGCAAGGATAAGATGGGTTGGAAGATTTGAATCAGCTGCTACATCCGCTTGGATTGTTCCAAAGGTTAAATTCGAAACAGTCACACTTCCTGTGATAAAGGTGCCAAGTTCTCCTATAAATGGTGCAATAAAGAGCCAGAAGTTTGAGAGGTATTTCGAAAGGAATTCAGCAATATATGCTGGCATTGACGCAAGGTCGCCATTATTGATGCCGGAGTTTGAAAAGATTTGAACCATAATCAATGTTACTGATAAGGTTATCCCTGTTGTAACGACATTTGAGAAGGCCTCTTTCGCCGTTGGAATAAACATTTTCAAGGATTTGACTTGAATGAGCAGTGCCAAAATCGAAACTAAGGTAAGGACAAACCCTGGAGAATAAAGGACTGCCCAATCTGAATTGATGGTTTTATAGCCTAGTATGTCATTCCAACTTAGATTGACATACTCATTTAAGAAGCTGGTCAAAGCAGGAATGGTACGAGTAAGCAGTAATAAAACAACGACAATGCCATAAGGAAGCCATGCTTTGATCAAAGACATGCTTTCTTCTGTGGCTTCTGGTTCAACAAAACTTTCTGACTCAAGTTTTCGCCAAGGTTCTATTTTACTTTTCTTTGGCAATAAGAAATTGAAACGTAAGAGAAGCATTGTGACGACTAGCATTGTCAATGGTGTAACGATTGATACAAACTCATAGCTTAAGAGATTAGAGTAAAGCCATGAAAAGCCACTGTAACAAGCTCCTATAAAGAGTGTCCAAGGCAATACTTCCAACCAGTCTCCGATGCGTTTATCTTTTGGACTCAGCAATACCGTCATCAAGAAAACTAAAATCGTTGGAATAAAGATACCACCCATCAAATCTAGTGTTGTTATTGTCTGTGAGACTTGGTTCAGGACATTTCCAGATTGTTCTTGAGCAACATTACTCAAACCAACTGTAATCGGTGTACCGACTGCTCCAAAAACTGCCGGATTCGAATTTGACACGAGCGCTAATACGACTGCCGATAAGGGCGAAAAGCCCAAGGCAATGAGTAAGGGCGCCGTAACCATTGCTGGTGTTCCAAATCCTGAAACGCCCTCAATCAATGCCCCAAAAAGATAAGCGACTAAAACGCCCTGAAGTCGCATATCTAAAGTCAAACTTTTAAAACCATTGTTAATGCTCGTGATGGCGCCTGTTTTCTTCAACACATTCAGTAACATCAAGGCGCCGAACAAGATCCATAAAATCGGTAATGTTTTATGAATTCCTTGTAATGTCGACGCAAGAATAACATTAAAGGGGATTTTCCAGAAAATAAATCCAGTTATCGCAACGACAACTGCACTTATTGTCATTCCTGTACGTGCTGGGAGGTTAAGAACACCTAGTAAAATAATAGGTATTAAAACCGCAAGAAGTGCTATTAGTATCATATTATCTTATCTCATTTCATTTTTGTTATATATGACTTAATTATAACATATTTAATTGAATGAAATTTTTGGTATGATAAATGCTCTGTTGATTTCATTTTTAATCGCCAGATTTTTCCTATTTCAACAAAAATTTCAATTCATTGCTTCAATTTTTTGCTTGAAATAGCGGACAACGGTTTGGTAGATGTCCGTTTTGAAATGAAAGTCCATGGTCATAAATTCGTCAGTGCTGACAAATTTGTACTGGGTAATTTCGATTTCTTCTGGGTGGCTGTCCAGCTTGATGACCGCGTCTTTGTCCAATTTGACAAGAAAATAATATTGCTCTTGGCCTTTATAGGTCCAAGTTGGAAAAGTCATGCCTGCTGGAAAATCATATTTGAGCGTACCTGGGTACTGGTCTAGGATATCAAATTTAGTTGTTCCGATTTCCTCGCCTAATTCGCGTTTGAGGGCTTCTTTAGGTGCTTCTCCTGACTCAATTCCGCCTTGAGCGAGTCCCCAACTGAGTTTGTCTGCGCGTTCGCCAATCCAAATTTTTCCGTCAGTACTGACAAGCAACGCTGCTACGTTTTGTCTATAATCGTTCATCTTTTTCACTCGCTTTCTTATCTTTTCTTAAATTTTACCACTTTTTCCTTAAATTTAGCTTTTTTTTCATTTGGGTAAATCCTTGATATGACTGGCTTTGATTGCAAAAGATTGTTGTTTTGCCTTTCTTACGATATAATAGAATTATCGTTAAAAGAAATAAGGAATCAAAAATGACTGGTAAAGAAGTAAACGAAAAACTGTCAGCTCTGACAACTGACCAAATTCAAGAACAATTGACGAAAGCAAGCCACCAAATCGACATGGACGACATCGTTCGCGAAGGCTTCCCAACCTTACGTCAAGTCGCATCTGATGTCAGCTTCCCTTTGTCTGAACAAGATGAACTTTTGGGTGAAAAAATGATGCAATTTTTGCGTAATTCGCAAGATCCTGTTATCGCTGAAAAAATGGGACTCCGTGGTGGTGTTGGACTCGCTGGTAATCAACTTGGCTTGTTAAAACGTGTTATCGCTGTTCTCATCCCAAATGAACCTGAGATTGATGAAGCTGGTAATGAAATTGCACCTAAGGAAGCTTTCAAGATGCAAGAAATTTTGTACAATGCTAAAATTGTGAGCCATTCTGTACAAGATGCTGCGCTTGATACTGGCGAAGGATGTCTTTCAGTTGATGAAGAAATCCCAGGACTCGTTGTTCGTCACGCGCGTGTCACTATTGAATATTATAACAAGGCTGGCGAAAAGAAGAAAATCCGTCTTAAAAACTTTGAATCAATGTGTGTCCAACATGAAATTGACCATACCAACGGTGTCATGTTCTACGATCATATTGATCCAAAACAACCTTGGGCAATCAAAGATGGCTTATTAGTTATCAAATAAAAAAAAGCGAAGATTTTCGCTTTTTTTTATTGTCTTATTTGTCGAGTGAAATTCAAAATGGGAGGGCATCTCCAGCTGTTGGGTCAATCACATGAACTTCAAGAGCTTCCATACGGAGTGATTTTCCTTTTGTTCCTGCGAATTGACCGTCGCTGAACCAACCTGTCCAACCTGAGCCTTGAACATGCACACGGTAGAAGACGCGGAGATTTGGATTGGTCGAATTCACTTTCAGTGACAGACCTTCCATGCGGCGACTCTGTCCTGTTGTCCCAAGGGTCAAGAGGCCATTTGCATCAACTGTTCCATCCACATCACCGAGATCTTGAAGATGTGCTGAACCGCTCAGCGTATATGTACCACCAGCACCGTCAGAACCACCTGTCAAGTGAGCAGCTTCCATACGAAGCGAACGACCCGTTGTTCCAATAAAGTCCCCTTTTCCTGGATCAGTAATGGCAGACATCCAACCTAATCCTTGCACGTGAGCTTGTGCTGTAAGGGCGATTGATGCAAATCCTGTTGTTAATGGAATGGCTGTTGGAGTATTTGGTGCCGTAAAGTTCGTTGTCGTTACCTTAGCAGACAAATGGTATTTTGTATTGGTTGGTAAACCTGTGAAATCATAAGCCGTGCCATACGCTACTGCTGGAGAGACAAGCGGTGTGCCACCTGCATCTGGTGTCAAAGTATAAACTACTTTGGCATCTGCTGCTAGTCCTGCATTAATCGCCGCTGAAGCTGTTGGAGAGCTGATATTTGCAGCAATCGTCGTTCCTGAAACTTTACCTGAAAGCGTCAAATCCTGTGGTGCTGTCGCTTGAGAAATGATATTATTTCCAGGTGTAAAGAATGGGAGCGCTCCTGTACTTGCTAGAAGGGCTTGAAGTGTTTGGAGTTGTGCTGCTGACAAGCTGACATTAAGTTTTGAAGCATCAATTCCTGTAATGGTCATGTTATGATTACTTGCGACATTAGCATTGTCATATGTCGCTTGAATTGCTTGACCGATTAAAGCATTCGTTACTGTTTGCGCAGTGCTTGCAGTACCTGTTTTTGCATTTGATGTCGGACTGGCTGCAAAAGTTAAGGTTGCTGTATAAGTCGGTACACCTGTCGCTGTAAATGGAACCGAGACAACCACATTTCCTTGCGCATCAATCGGGTTAATTGTCAGATGTCCCATCGTCAAAGTTACCGGTGCAGCACCATCAACTGAGACCGTGACAGGACTTGTTGCAAAAATTCCAGAAATTAAAGATTGTTGAGCTGCTGCAGTCATTCCTGCAAATACCGTACCTGAAGTATCTGTATCCATTTCATTTGTATCCGTAAATGTATTTCCTACTGTGGCTGTCAGTGCTGCAGTGCTTGCAGGCGTGCCATAAACAAAGGCATTTGTCCCATCAAAAACTTTTGAAGCAGTAATTGGTGTAACTGCTCCACCAAGCATAGATTTAATCGTGTCAATACTTGATCCTAGTGAACTCAAATCAATTCGTGTGATATTAACTGTTAATGCAATCGTTGAACCATCTGTCGCATTTCCTGTAATTGTATAAGTTCCCGCATTTGAAGCATTTAATGCTGCAATCAATCCTGAACCGCTAACGCCCGTCCCATTGACAACCCAGCCAGTTACAGTACTATTCATGGTTATCGGATCACCTGATAAGGTCGAATTAAAAGGTGCACCATTCAACAAATTATTCCAGTTGCTATTTGTATTTGATACAGTCGCTGTACTTCCAGCAGGATTCGGAGAAATAGAGTTGGCAAGGCTTTGAGAAGTCATCCCAGAGCCCCAAGCAAAACTTCCTGTTCCAGAGATTGCAGCACGTACACTCTGCGAACTTGTCACACTTTTAGCAAGGACGTTGACTGTTGGTGCAAGTGGAGCAACCATCATGGTTCCAAGTGCTGCTGTGGCAGCCAGTTGGCGTAAAACGATTTTTGTTGAGCGGTTAGTTTTCTTAGACATAAAGATGTCCTTTCTTTAGTTGTATTTGTTTTCGATAAATTGGTTCAATAAATTACTTTTCATCTTAGGAGAATTTAATATGTTTTCTTCATCATTAAATTATTATGAGAAAATAATGTGATATAAAATGTGGTTCAGCTAGGGGAAGTATTCATCTTCATAGAGACCATGTTGCATCCCTCACCTCCTTCTCATTTATTTATAATCTTATTATAATCTATTTATTACTTTCTCCAAAACAATATACAAATAAAAAAACTGAACTTTCGTTCAGTCTTTTCTTTTAGTTTATTCCGCTTCGACTTCTGTGCTGTCAGCAGGTGTTTCTTGGCCATTTTCAGTTTGATTGACAATGACAATCTTGTCATCAATGACATCAGCCACCAAATCTTTATATTCAGGGTGTTCGATGTAAAAATCAGCAATGGCATCTTCGATATGATCTTGGATGGTACGACGCAATGGACGTGCTCCCATTTTCGGATCGTAGCCCAAGTCAACCAATTTTTCTTTTACTGCTTGAGTGACTTCAAGATGAATGTCATTACGACCAATTTGTGCATTGACTTCATTCAACATCAAGTCCACAATCTTAAGGAGATTTTCTTTTGAAAGTGGATTGAATTCGATGATACCGTCAAAACGGTTCATAAATTCAGGACTGAAGAAATTGCCTAATTCGCCGAGAACTGAATTTGTTTTTCCTTCGCGGGCTGCACCGAAACCAACATTGGCTTCGATCTTACCAGTTCCTGCATTAGAGGTCATGATAATGATGGCATCTTTAAAGGAAACTGTCCGTCCTTGACCGTCCGTCAAACGCCCGTCATCAAGAATTTGCAAGAACAAGTGCATGACATCTGGGTGTGCTTTTTCAACTTCATCTAACAAAATCAAGCTGTAAGGATTACGACGCACTTTTTCAGTCAATTGACCTGCTTCTTCGTAGCCGACATATCCTGGAGGGGCGCCGACCAATTTGGCCACACTGTGTTTTTCCATATATTCGGACATATCAAATCGAATCATACTATCGGCAGAGCCGAAAAGTTCAACAGCAAGCTGTTTCGCAAGTTCCGTTTTACCGACTCCAGTAGGCCCTACAAAAAGGAAGGAACCGATTGGGCGATTTGGTTTTCCAAGTCCCACGCGCGAACGTCTGACAGCTTTTGAAATTTTATCAATGGCTTCATCTTGACCAATAACATGGGATTTCAAGTCTGGTGCCAGATTGATCAGTTGCGTTTGTTCCTTATCTTTCAGCTCACCAACTGGAATATTTGTTTTTTGCTCAACAATCTGTTCAATATCTTTGTCAGTAATGACAGGTGTTTCGTCATCAGTAACTTGATGATTTTGCAATTCTTTAAGTTTTGCAATTTGATCTCTAAAATGAGCAGCTTTCTCAAAATCTTCTGTCCGCATGGCTTCTGATTTCTGTTGTTCTGCTTCTGCAATCCGTCGTTTAATGTCTTCTGGATCTACAAATTTCAAGGTCAAATTTTTCTTAGATCCTGATTCATCAAGCAAGTCAATCGCCTTGTCAGGCATGAAACGATCTTGAATATAACGGTTAGACAAATGCGCGGCCGCTTCGATTGCTTCATCCGTATATTTCACATGATGATAATCTTCGTAGCGTTTCTGAATGCCCTTCAAAATCGTAATCGTTTCGTCAACTGAAGGTTCGTCAACTTTGACAGGTTGCATTCTGCGTTCCAAAGCTGCGTCTTTTTCAATGATCCGATATTCATTGAGGGTTGTTGCCCCTACCAGTTGCAATTCGCCACGTGCAAGTGCTGGCTTCAAGATATTTCCAGCATCCATGTTGCCGTCGCCAGCTGAACCTGCACCTACGATTTCATGGATTTCATCAATGAACAGAATGACATCATTTCGTTTTCTGATTTCTTCCATCAATTTTTGCATGCGTTCCTCGAATTGTCCACGAATTCCCGTTCCTTGTACGAGAGAAACCACATCCAAACGAATGACTTCCTTATTTTGCAATTTTTGAGGCACATCACCATCAACAATTTTTTGAGCCAAGCCTTCAACAACGGCTGTTTTACCAACACCTGGTTCACCAATCAAGACAGGATTATTTTTTGTTCTTCGATTTAATATTTCAATGACACGTTTGATTTCGTCATCACGACCAATCACGGGGTCAATTTCTCCACGACGTGCTGAATCCGTTACATTGATGCCGAATTCTTCAAGCATTCCTTTTGGTTGTTTACCACGTGGATTCCGTGGTGGTTGTTGTTGTCCACCGCCAAAACGGCCGGCTTGTGTGGGTGGCGTTTGGTTTTGATTTTCAGGACCATGCAAGGCACTAAAAATATCATTGAATGGGTTAAATGGTTCATCTTGACCCATCATGTTGGCATTACCAGGACCAAACAAAGCTTCCTGACCACCAGATTTCATAATTTGATAACAATTTTGACAAAGGTCAGTTTGGCGTTTCTGACCATTGACATTGGTATAGAGGTGAATAGTCGCCTCATTTATTTTACAATTTTGACAGAGCATACGCTTCCTCCTTTTAGTTCATTTATTCGTTTCAGACAGTTTACTGTCAGTTTCAAACTCAGTGTTCATTTCTTTTCCCCCAAATATCTGGGAAAAATTAAAGCATGGCTTCATTCTTATACTATTTAATTCCTAAAAGTTAGTACTTTTAGGAATTAACTCGCATTAAAACATCAAATTTGATCATCAAAGCATCAGATCATGAAAGACATATAGTTTGACCTTCTTTGACCTTTGATGATTTAATTATAATTCTTTCCAAAAAAATAAGCAAATAATATGATTTTGATGAGAAAAATTCTGTCAGCATTAAAACGACACTGACAGAACTCACAATTTATTCATTTTTTTATCATTTGTATCAAACATTTCAAAGAACAAGCTAAGAATGACCCGATAATTTTAGTATAGCAATCCACTTTAGGCTTGTCAAGCATAAAAAAACTGTCCGCACTTTTTGTCAGTGCTGACAGCCTTAATTTATTACATAAAGTCACGCAATGGTTTGCTGCGACGTGGGTGACGCAATTTTTTGATTGCTTTTGCTTCGATTTGACGAATACGTTCACGTGTTACTTTGAATTGTTTTCCAACATCTTCAAGCGTGTGCATCCGACCATCATCAAGACCAAAACGCATCCGAAGGACATTTTCTTCACGGTCAGTCAATGTGTCCATAACTTCGTCAAGTTGTTCACGCAAGAGGACACGGTTGGTATAATCAACTGGTGATTCAATCACATCATCTTCGATAAAGTCACCCAAGTGAGAATCATCTTCTTCACCGATAGGTGTTTCCAGTGAAACTGGTTCTTGAGCAATTTTCAAGACTTCACGGACTTTATCTGGTGTCATGTGCAATTCTTTACCGATTTCTTCAGGAGAAGGGTCACGTCCCAAATCTTGTAAGAGGTTACGTTGCACACGAATCAATTTATTGATTGTTTCAACCATGTGAACAGGGATACGGATTGTACGTGCTTGGTCAGCAATGGCACGTGTAATTGCTTGACGAATCCACCAAGTCGCATAAGTTGAGAATTTGAACCCTTTCGTGTGGTCAAATTTATCAACGGCTTTCATCAAGCCCATGTTACCTTCTTGAATCAAGTCCAAAAATTGCATGCCACGGCCAGAATAACGTTTCGCAATGGAAACAACCAAACGCAAGTTTGCTTCTGCAAGCATTTGTTTTGCCATTTCAGCCCCTTCGCCACCAGCAATGATTGCTTCAGCAAGTTTTGTTTCTTCTTCAAGTGAAATCAAAGGGTAACGACCGATTTCTTTCAAGTACATGCGAACAGGGTCATCAATACGAACATTGGTTACGATTTCGTCCATTGCATTGTCAGAAACATCATCTTTTGCTTCAGCTTCATCTGATTTCAAAGCGAGGGCGCTTGGATTGCCTTGAGTATCGACAATAGAAATTCCTGCATCTTGGATTTGTTGCAATAAATCTTCAATCGCGTCTGCTTCCAAACCAAATTTGACAACCAAATCGCCTGTGATTTCATCATCCAAGGCTTGTCCAAGTGGTTTACGTTTGGCAATATAAGCTTTTACTTCTTTTTCAAATGCCTTCACGTCAAAATCAGCCTTGTCAGCTTTGACAGCTTTCTCAACTTTTTTTTCTTCAACTTTAGCTACTGGACTGATGCGTTCAACGACGACAGGCTTGATATTCAAAGCATCAAGAAGGCGTTTTTCTTCATTTTCTGTTACTGAACTAGAATGAGATTTGACAGCCATCTGCAATTCTCTTGCTTTTTCGACAAGTGCATTACTACTCACGCCTGTTTCCTTAGCAATTTGATTAATTCTTTTCTTAACTTCAGCCAATTTACTCCTCCTCAACGGTGTAAAATATCTCTACAATCAATCTGACAGATTGACATTCTTAACATTATAATTTTTTCTTTTGGTTGACAATCTGGACAGTCAATTCTAACTCACGTTCCACATTCCCTGCTTTTTTGGCGACTTCCAGCTGATTAAATAAGTCAGCCAACTGACTTTCCCCTTGCTCTTTTTCCATCTTTTTTAACAAATCATCAATTTCTTGAGTGGGGACATCATCAGGTAAATCTAAACTGATTACATCGTAAAAATACTGACGCAATTCTTCATCCAACTCACTGGCTAGATGATTTGGCTCTACAAGCCCATCATAGCTCATGGATTCAATCATCAGAACATCAAATAACTTTTGAAATTGCTGATGAATAAACTTAAATTCCTCATCTTGAGCAAACCGCTTCAAGATAGAAGGATGATAAATCATACGGTGCAAAAGCTGTGCCTCAACAAGTTCAACTGCCGTAGGCTTCACTCGAATTTGCACTTCAGTTTTCTGAAATGCAGGTTGCTGATAAGCATTCTCTTGAGGTTTTTCTTCCCAATTTACAGGTTCTGCTTGATCGTAATAAGCCTGATCAGGCGGACTCGGAAGTTCGTTCATTCCCTCGAAAAAAGAGGCTTCATTCTCTTGATTGCTCCGGACATTTTCCCGACGCAAATTGACGGCACTCTCTACTTGATTATACTCGAAATCAGGTAAAATCTCAACTAATTTTCTTACAAATGCGTCCTGTGCCGTAATCGATTTAACCTTTGCAATCATTGGTGCAATCTGATCAATAAAATCGATTTGAGCTTGCAAATTTGACAGATTTGAAGGCTTCAAAAAGTCAATCAAAAATTCAATCGGTTGAATTCGACCATCCTGCATTAAATGTGCAAGTTCTTCAGTTCCATAATGTTTTTGATACTCATCAGGGTCCATTCCTTCAGGCACTTTGACGATTGAGACATCGTCACCAATCAAATTCATTGCCTTATAAATGGCATTTTGCCCCGCCGAGTCACCATCATAAACCAGTACAAACTTTTTAGCCAGTTGCTTCAAACGTCTGACATGCTTTTCGGTCAATGCCGTCCCCATTGATGCAACGACATTATTCATTCCCGACTGATAAGCCGCAATCACATCCATGAAGCCTTCCATCAAATATACTTCATGATTTTTGGAAATAAAAGGTTTGGCCTTATCCAAATTCCACAATTCGTAAGACTTATCGAAAACCGGTGTGGCAGTCGAATTGATATATTTTGCTTTAGATTGGTCGTTCTCCTGCCATTTTCGACCAGAGAAACCAATCGTATGACCATATTCATTAGTTATTGGGAACATAATACGATTTGAAAATGCATCAAAAGTATTTTGATTTGAAAAATGGAATAAGCCCGAATTCGCCAAAACGGCTTCTTCAAACTTATTTGATACATTTTTAAAAATAAAATCATTCTCGTCAGGGGCAAGACCAATATTAAAACGTTTGATTAGATCGTGTCCAATGCCACGTTCCTCCAAATACTTTCTGGCCTTTTCTCCGAGTTCAGTTGACATCAAGAGAATATTGTACAGACGTGCTGCCTGATTATTCAAATCCAAAATGGGTTGATTGGGATTTTCTTGAACCTGTTGTGAAGCTTCAATCTTCAAATCCAAACCAGCAAAATCCGCCAGTTCAATCACAGCATCCCGAAACCCAATCTGCTTATATTCTTTTAAAAACTCAATCGCATCGCCAGATTTTCCACAACCAAAACAGTGATAAAAACCTTTCTCAGCATTCACATTAAAGGAGGGAGTCTTTTCGCCATGAAAAGGACAAAGTCCTAAATAACTTTTTCCATTTTTTGTAAGAGCAACATACTGGGATATAATATCCACAATATTGATATTTGCCTTTAAATTAGTTAGTTCTTCATTCGATAAAATAGCCATAACTCCTCCTTTCTTCACGTAAATAAAAGTACAAAAGACGTCTATTAAACAATAGACGTCAGGGAATATTCCCAAACCAGAAAGTCTTGTAGGATCAACATCTCTGTTAGTCTACACCAATACACCCAATTTGTCAATAGTATTAAAAAAGCCTTAGTGACAAGGCCATGTAAACATAAGGGGAGTAAGAGATTCGAACTCTCGCGCCGGTTTCCCGACCTAACGATTTAGCAAACCGTCCTCTTCAGCCACTTGAGTAACTCCCCAGAGTTCTAAAATGGGAAACTCAGGATTCGAACCTGAGACCCCTGCGTTATCAACACAGTGCTCTAACCAACTGAGCTAGTCTCCCTAAATATTTAGTTAAAGCGGATGACGAGAATCGAACTCGCGTAGCCAGCTTGGAAGGCTGGGGTTCTACCATTAAACTACATCCGCAAGTGGCGCGGGACGGAATCGAACCGCCGACACATAGAGCTTCAATCTATTGCTCTACCAACTGAGCTACCGAGCCAAATTGCTATGGATCTTGCAGGACTCGAACCTGCAACCGCTCGGTTATGAGCCGAGAGCTCTAACCAGTTGAGCTAAAGATCCAGCAACTAAATGTTATAGCGACGAAGGGGATCGAACCCCCGACCTTTCGGGTATGAACCGAACGCTCTAGCCAGCTGAGCTACATCGCCATGATGAATTAACATCAATCGGGAAGACAGGATTCGAACCTGCGACACCTTGGTCCCAAACCAAGTACTCTACCAAGCTGAGCTACTTCCCGTATGCAAGCGGTAGGATTCGAACCTACAACCGTCTGATTCGTAGTCAGATACTCTATCCAGTTGAGCCACGCCTGCAAAATATTATAAAGAAAAGCGAACGACGGGATTCGAACCCGCGACCCCAACCATGGCAAGGTTGTATTCTACCACTGAACTACGTTCGCAAGTAATAACTTACTTATATGCCGACTACATGATTCGAACACGCGACCCTCTGATTACAAATCAGATGCTCTACCAACTGAGCTAAGTCGGCTAATGATTTCTATCATTACCTAAGTAATAACAGCTTATCACGATACCTTAGTATCTTAAAGCACGATGCGGATGAAAGGACTTGAACCTTCACACCTTACGGCACTAGAACCTAAATCTAGCGTGTCTGCCAATTTCACCACATCCGCTTTGGATAATGACCCGTGCGCGGCTCGAACGCGCGACCCTTTGATTAAAAGTCAAATGCTCTACCAACTGAGCTAACGAGTCTAAATTTTATTCGTATTGCTACGAACGGTCTCGACGGGAATCGAACCCGCGATCTTCGCCGTGACAGGGCGACGTGATAACCGCTACACTACGAGACCTATTCATTAAAGGCGAACAACCTATGGGAGTTAACGGGATCGAACCGCTGACCCTCTGCTTGTAAGGCAGATGCTCTCCCAGCTGAGCTAAACTCCCAAAATCACTTAGCACCGACCCTATCTCGCAGGGGGCGACCCCCAACTACTTCCGGCGCGGAAGGACTTAACTGCTGTGTTCGACATGGGAACAGGTGTATCTCCAACGCTATGGGCACTAAATTATTTTGCAC
>NZ_WITI01000019.1 GCF_009601055.1 Lactococcus sp. dk101 | reverse complement strand
TCGAACAATTTTATAACAATTACAATCCTCATTCTGCCAACAATGGGTTAACTCCAAATCAGAAGGAAGAAAATTATTTTAAGAAAACATAGCTCATTTTATGTCTAATTATTTGACATTAGTCCAACGTTCAGTCTCAAAAACTTGGTGTTCCGCCAATATAATTTTATAGTCCATATTCTACCCCTTCGTTTATCTTTAAAATAAAGTATTTTTACTACTATACTACACTTTAAACTTGAAATCAATAGACATAAAAAGTCATTATAATCCAAAAAAGAGCTCACAACTTTTAGGTTATGAGCTTATTTTATACATTTGGTAAACCAAATATCCATTTCAGCCATCCGATAACAGTCCCTGAACGACGGGTTGCTACCGCCCCAGGGCTACATACATTATATTTTAATTCAATTTCTATAACTTTTTCTTTAGTAGGAAACTCACCTGAATCCAGTATGTATTGAAATAATTCTTTAAATATTTCGTGAGATAAAATTAAACTA
This sequence comes from Lactococcus sp. dk101, assembly GCF_009601055.1. Classification (GTDB taxonomy): domain Bacteria; phylum Bacillota; class Bacilli; order Lactobacillales; family Streptococcaceae; genus Lactococcus. Next base: position 23,607 of record NZ_WITI01000019.1, on the reverse strand, counting down.
ACTAATTTCAATTGTCTGTCTTTATAAGTTAAATTGCATACTGTATTTCCAAGAGGTGTCAACCGATATTTAATAATTCTATCCGTTCCTTTGAATTTTTCAAATAAATTAAGATAACGACCAGCATTGAAATAATAATCTTTTTGACGGCCTGTAAATTTCATTAAATCTTCAATTTCTGGACCACTCATTTCACTGTCTTTCATGTTTTCTAAAAGAGAAATAACTCTATCAAAACGATCTGCTTGAACAAAAGGGACATTCGTTTTACTTCGATCGTCTAAAATATTTAGGTCACATGCTTTATATGTCTCAATTAATTCATCTAATGTAATTTTAGTATCTTCAAGAGAATATTTTTTTTCTTGACAAGAGCAAAAGGCAATGTCCTATTTTAGAACGCTTGTTAATCGTTTCTGGGCGTTCCTCAATAGATAAACCGTAAGGGCGCTTAGGATTCGTTTTTCTGAGTTTCTTAGCCTTCTTGTAGTGTGGGGAAAGTAACTCATGATATTTCACATCAAGCCATCCTTTTTCAACCCAGTTGTAAAGCGTTTTGAGACAGACAGCACCTAGAAATCCTTGTAAAACCACTTCAAGAGACTGTTTATCTCTCACAGCATTAGTAATGGCTTGATTCAATTTAGCTGTCACTTTAGAATGGCGTCCACACTTTTTCTTATTGGTTTCATGTTGTTATTGAGCACGCTTAGAAGAATACTTACTTTTAAATTTGAGTTGAATTAACCCTAATTTCAGCTCATTATTGATTGTCTGTGGGACTTTACCTAGTAACTGGGCAATATGACGGTTACTGAGTTTATCCTTGTTATGTCAGCGTTCGATGCATTGTCGTTCTGAGTAAGTGAGTTCTTTATTTCGTGTGTTATAATGGTCTTGCATCTGAATCCTCTTCCTACTTGTGTTTCGCAATTCAAGTATAATAAATTCAGATGCTTTTTGCTTACTTCAAGGTGGCTAAACTAATTTTACAATTTGCCAATAACAACTAAAGTTATAAATTAAAAAGTTTTAATTAGAACACAATATAAAAAGACACGCAAAGTGCCTTTTTATTTTACCAGTTTTCTTTAATAAATTTTGCCCGTCCTGACCCCTGACGGTATAGGTTATAGTGTAAACTATTTTTTTGGTAGTAGTTTTGATGATAGGTTTCAGCCTCATAAAAGGGACCTACTTGCTCAATTTGAGTCACAATTGGCTTATCAAATCTACCACTATTGTTCAATTCTTCTTTTGAGGCTTCTGCTATTTTCCGCTGTTCTTCCGAATTATAGAAAATAACGGGGCGGTATGAGCTTCCACGATCTGCGAATTGCCCAAATGCATCGGTTGGATCTGTTTGTCTCCAATAGATTTCAACCAGTTCTTTATAGGAAATAATGCTTGGATCAAAAATGATTTCTACAGCTTCAGTATGACCGGTTGACTCAGAACAAACTTGCTCATAGGTCGGATTAGGAGTAAGTCCTCCAGTATAACCAGCTTTAACTGAAATAATACCAGGTTCTTGGTCAAATGGGTGAACCATACACCAGAAGCATCCCCCTGCAAAAATTGCGCTATCATATTTATCATTGAACATATTCGTCCTCCTTATTCAACCAAGTGAGAATAAGCACCATATCCTTCTTCTTCCATTTTTTCGAATGGGATAAAACGGAGAGAAGCAGAATTAATGCAGTATCGTAGCCCCCCGGTTTCTAATGGACCATCATTGAACACGTGTCCTAAATGGGAGTCTGCTTTACTACTTCTGACTTCAACGCGTTTCATGCCATAGCTGTCGTCTTCAATTTCTTTCAAAAAATCTTGTTGGATGGGTTTAGTAAAAGCTGGCCATCCACAACCTGAATTATATTTATCAGTGGAAGAGAATAATGGATCCCCACTTACAACATCTACGTAAATTCCTCTTTTAAAAAAATTATCGTATTCCCCTGTAAAAGCTCGTTCCGTTCCATTTAATTGTGTTACTCGATATTGTTCTTCGGTCAATTTGTGATTTGGCATAGCAACCTCCTTTTAATTGAAAGAAAATAGTCTAACTACGTCTACAAACGTAGACGTATAATGATTATATCATTTGTAAGCCCTTTATTCAAGAATATGATTTATTATTTTACAAACTTTTAGTTATGTCTTTTTTGGGAGGAGAGAAATTCCACGAATAAATAATTTCATCTTTAGATTATGTTGCATTTAATAAAATATTTTATTTCTTATTAAAACAAATGCTATAATATCTTTAAACTATTAGAGAGGAATAAGACTATGGAAATTATTGAAAAAGAGAATAAATTTTTGTTATTGAATGATGAAAGAGAAAAAGTCGGTGAAATCGATTTTGAAAACAATGGAGGTAAGCTTACGATAACCCATACTGAAGTACAAAAAGTTCTACGGAAAGAAGGATTGGGAGAGAGGCTTGTGCTATCAGTTGTGGAAAAAGCGAGAGAAACTGATTTATCTCTAGGAGCTACATGTCCATACGCCGCAAATTACATTAAGCACCATAAAAGAGAATTAGAAGACGTATTATAAAAATCGGAGTAAAAATGGAAATTAGAGAAAGAAATAACACGTTGATACTCCTTAATGATAAGAAATAAGCAGTTGGAGAACTGGTTTTTTCTAAAAACTTAGATAATTTGATTGTTACTCGAACATTCATTAATCCTGCCTTTAGAGGGCAAGGATTAGCAGGATTATTAATGGAGCGAGCAATTGAAATTGCAAAACATGAAAACCTGAAAATATCTGCGACATGTTCATACGGAGTGAAGTACATTGAAAATCACAAGGATGAATTAAAAAATTTGCTTTAAAAAAAAGCTAATTTATAAATAATTAGAGGTTATATATTTTGATAGAAAAAAGACATGTTATATATAATTAACATGTCTTTTTGTTAGATTAAACTCTTGGCTCAGTTGTTCTTTCTTCTCTTTACACCGAACAATGCTAATGCTCCTCCAAGTAGAAGCAGACTTATTCCGATTGCTAATATAGAGAATGAAGATGACTCTCCTGTTTTGGGAAGTGTACGGTAAGTACCACTTGTCTTTGTTTGTCCAGAAGCATTAACGGTTCTCGTTTGCTTGCTGGTTGGGGTAGAAGTTGTTGGTTTTTCTTTATCCGGAGCTGTAGTTTTAGCTACAACGGTCACATAGGCATCTACTGAGATTGTGTCACCTGTCAGACTACCGTCCGCATTTTTTACAGCCCAGCTGTAAGTCACTTTATATTGACCAACCTTGCTGGTATCCACATCTCCCGTCACGGTAAGTTCGTCCAAAGCTAATGGATTACCATAACGGTCGGTCGCAGAAATAAAGTTGTCTGCCTTATCCCAGCTATCTCCGACGGTGAGGGTAGTATCTTTTACCTTGATGCTCGCTTGGTCCTTCAAGACAGTCAGAGTCACAAGATTGGTTGTTTTTCCATTGATTACCTTAAAGGTATAAATTCCTGCTTTAGAAGAATCAACCAACGTGTGATTTTCTAATACAAGTGAATCAAAGAGAACAGCACTACCGTCTTTAGTCGTTGCACTGATAAAGTGGTCTGAAGCAGTCCAGGAATTTCCCTCAAAGATTGTTAAATCCTTTGTAACAAGGGTTTCTTGATTTTCTACGACTTTTACAGTAATGATTGTAGATTTATTTTTATAGATATAATTGACACGATATTCCCCAACGGTTGTCGTATCCACAGGATCTATCTCTGTTACTGTAACAGCGCTGAAATCCACTGGATTTCCCAATTCATCGGTCGCAGAAGTAAAGTTGTCTGCTTTGTTCCAACTATCTCCGACGTACAGTGTAGAATCATGAGCGACAATAGTATTCTTTCCCTCTCTCCAAACGGCATAGAGGGTTGTTTTGCCATCTTTTTCATCGTTAAGATTACTTACTGTTTGTTGGTCTGTATAGTTAACTGGACCATCAATTTTTGTTGACCACCCCTCAAAAACATAACCATCTTTACTGAAGGTATTTGCATTGAGTGCAGTTGCTACATCATAAGTCATGGCTTGGTCAGTCATGTTGCCTGAGCTTGCGCCATTACCATCAAAGGTAATCGTGTAAGCATTGGCCTTCCACTGTGCATAAAGGGTTACTTTGCCTTTAGCGGTACCTATTAAATTCTTAACCGATTGAGTGTCGGAATAAGCTGTTCCAGAACCGTCAGCTTTGGTGTTCCAGCCAGTAAATGTATAGCCAACTTTACTAAAGGCATTTGCATTGAGTGCAGCTGCCACATCATAAGTCATGGCTTGGTCAGTCATGTTGCCTGAGCTTGCGCCATTACCATCAAAGGTAATCGTGTAAGCATTGGCCTTCCATTGCGCATACACCGTTTTATCTGTAGTGAAATTAACAAGCGTATTGTCAATGAAAGTATCTCCTGTTCCATCAGCTTTGGTGTTCCAACCAGTAAATGTATAGCCTGAACGCGTTGGGGGATTTACATCGCTCAGGTTTACATTTGTGCCAAAATCATAGGCTTTCGTTTGAACCGTTGGACTAGCACTCGCATCATTAGGATGATACTTCACATTAATACTATTTGCCTTCCAAACGGCCTTATAAGTGTATTCTGAAACTGCGGAGGTAACGTCAAACGTGTCACCTGGATGCTTGATATCACTTGAATTAGAACTGTTTACCCACTCCTTGAAGGTATAACCGGGTAAGGTTGGAACATCCGATGGAATCGTAAGACTTCCATTTCCTGACTCATCTAAAAGGGTAGCTACTTCTCCTGGAACATTACTTGCCTGCGTCACGCCACTTGGGAGGACCGTTGGTAGATTTTCCAAAAAGTTAGCCTTAACAATTTCTGTAGAGAAAGTCACGGGTGTGGTTGTCGCATTGAGTGTTACACCAGTGCCCACTTCTTTGGCGGAGTAATGGAATTGATTCACTGCTTTTTGGTTCCCTGTGGCGGGAACTTCAAAATTAAGAATACTATCCAATGTTTCATTTGGGGCGATTACTTTATTCCCAAAATCGATATATATGGCTGTGATTCCTGATGCAGGTTTTGTGCTTGTAAAACCATAGGAAGCAAGCGTCGTTGCGTTCCAGGTCTGTAGATTGGTGCTATCGTAGCCTGGAAGTTCTGAAACTGGTTTCGTGCTGTAATAAACCGTCCCTCCAGCTGCGTTATCCAAACCGGTGAACTCAATAGACCCTGAAGAACCGCGATTGTCATTGTCTTCTGGAAGAATGTTGTAAAGTCGAGCACTTGTAAAGCTAGTATTTCCTGAATTCATAATCGATGCCTTCATTTGTGGCATTCCTGAATGTTCAACCGCAAAGACACTGTTGTTTGACCAAGCTTGACCAGCATCCCCACGACCAGCACTTGATCCTTCCAATTTTGTTCCAGAAGCGACGGTCAGAGGGCTGTGGCCAGACGTAATTCCAGAATATGAGCTCGCGATACTGTTGTCATATCCCATATTAATGGCTTGTGCTTCTGTTAAATTATTCGTAGCCTGGATAATTTGTGGGAAGATTTCATTGGTACTCCCTACAGACAGATAGGGAATTGGATAATTCCCCACACTTGTTCCGGAAACGACCTTAAATTCAAGTGGAATAGAGAAAGAAACATTTGTGCTGTTTTTTTGCGCGTTCTTTCCTTCTGCGGTGAATCGGTAGTAGTTATAAGCCGCATCTGAAGAAAGAAGTTCAACTTTGACGACCCCATTTTCAGACTCGGAACCTACTTTGTCCACGTAGTCCTTCATCTCGCCGGGGTTAACCATTTCTAGTTGCTTTGGAATGGCTACAGTTATGACAGGATTCTTCCATGAAGTAAGGGCTTGGTTCCCGTTCTTCCCTTGAATTTCGTAGTTGACTGTTTCACCTGGTTTTTTGTTTATAGCATTCCCACTCACAAATTTTGCGGATGCCTGTGTAGCATTAGACGGCGCATAGTATGTTGTAAAAGAGTCGATAGGATTAGTGACCGTACTCCCCTGTTCATCATGATAGCTGTATGTGCCCGACATTTCTACAGGGACAACTCTATCTTGAGGAATGGGTGTCCCATCCGGCCATTTCAAGTCTGACCAATTTTTCGCACGGTACCTTGTATAAAATGCATTTCCTGGAAGAAGCACACCTTCTTGTGTCCCATCTTCGCCCATAGGCTCCACACTAATCTTATCAAAGTATTCCCCTGATGCTACCGCCGGAGGAATAAAAGTGATAGATTCGTATTCTCCCGTGAATGTTTGAGCTTCAGAATACTCTGTGCGTGCGTTGCCGTATGAATCACTTATTGTGTAGACAACTCGATAATAATTATGAGGTATCGAATTAATTTTCGACATAGCCACAATATATATTGAACTGAAATTCGTTCTTTCACTTCCAGTAGAATTCTGGTTTAAAGAAACGTTAATTCCTGTGATATTAAGTTTCCCTTGGTTCTTCAACCCAAGAGTTTTAAGATAGGGTTGGTACACCCCTCCTAATTTTACTGTATTAGGACTTTGACTACTTGGGATTGATGAATTAACATAGGACAATTTCGTTGAATCACCCGTATTATGATAACTTGCTCTTTCCTGGCCTAAATCCCAATCCTTCAAATCTTCCCTTGTCGAACTGAATTCTTTAAACGAGTCCTTTTGTTCGCCATTAATTTTAGTATAGAGCATGCCTACTCTTACGTGGATGTTCTCTCCAAAAGAAACGTTATCTAATATTTTGAGGGCTCCTGTGACATTAACGTTAGATAAATTCACATTACCGTCATATTGCCATGTTAGAAAAGAATTAGAAGAATCTGTCAGTTCTTGGTAATAGCGTACATATCCTGCCGGAATCGATGAATCTTGCGCTGGTGTTGTTGGAGTGATCCCTGAAAAATTCACTCCAGAAGAAGGTTCAAAAACTGCCCCTTCTGGTACTTCTATGTAAAATCTATTGTTTTTTGTTTCATCCAAAAGGCTGTACAAACGATGGTTATTATTTAACCGTATATTTATAGGAATTTCATCATAAAAATAAGTTGGAGGGGTAGAATTATTATAAACCACTTGCATGCCATCTACTGCATTCGATTTAACGCTTGTAGTATTGCTTTGACTAATTTCTAATCCCGAATGATCTTTGACTGTTGCTTGAATATTATTCCAAACAATTTGTTCCGCAGGAACTTTAGCGTCATATTCTTCGTTATACTTGAAGCGCAACTGGAGTGTTTCAACAGTTTGACTAGTCTTTTTCAGATGAATCACCAACTTTTTGTTAGCGGTGTCGTTTTCATAATGATCGACAATCGAATTAGCTGGAATGGACTCCTCAGAAATATAAGAAAATAGAGGAGCGGTCATTGAAAAATATTGAAAATTTTGTGTGTCTTCTGTCGGCATAAATCCTGCATAAGGAATTTCAATGGTTGTCCCGTCAAGATTAGCTTCTGAAATTGAGACCGCAAGACTTAACCGTAGCTCAGGAGGCTTTACTCCTGTTACAGGATTCGTATACGTTTGGTAGGTCGCAGGAGCAGTGATTGTTGCACTAATCCCCGTTGCTTCTACATTGTTTTCTTGTGTTGTTATAGGTTCAACAGTGCTTTTTAGGTTTTCTGATTTTTGTTCTCCATCATTTTTTGAAGTACTTTCTGAACTTGAATCAATTTTTTCTGAAGTCGTCGTCCCTTCGGAGAGATTATTCCCTCCGTTAATGTTTGATGTTTCTGAATTTGTTGACTGCTCTGTTGTTTGAGAAACAGTTGTATCTGTACTCGCATAAGCTATCGGGCTTACGGTAGCATTTAATAAAATAAAAGACAGGCTTGTCGTCGTCCATAATTTGTGTTTCATGATTATTTTTTTATCCTTTCTATTTAAACTCTCTTGTGTTTACTGGGATAAGGCTTATCTAATTATATCATTTATACCTAAAATACCAAAATCATTACATTTATGTTTCACACAGTAAATAAATTATTTTTGAAAAATACAATAAATTTCTAGCAGTTAGTAAGAAACAGCTCATAACTGTTAAGTTATGAGCTAGTTTAGTCTAAATCTAAAATAACATAAAAAATAAGAGTAATTATTATATTATATTATTCCCTTCTAGAAAAATCGCAATTCCATCACTATCATTGTCACGAGTAATAAAATCTGCCACAGATTTTGACCTATCGCTCCCATTTGACATTGCAACTCCTATAGCTGCATTGTGTATCATATCCGCATCATTGTCCGCATCTCCAAAAACAAGTAAATTTTCTAATGTTATTCCATGCAAATTCATTGCTTTTATAAGTCCATTGGTTTTAGATACCCTTGGGTCCATGTATTCATACAGAACACTTGTTGTTTTCAAACTGCTACTTTTATATTGTTTATTATTGAATGTTTTACTCTTTTCAATAACTTCGGACATATATTCAGGATGACAGGTAATCATAATTTTTCCTTGTGGCTCTTTTAATAATTCATGGAAATCTACAATTTGGTATGGGACTTTATCAGCTTCAGAAAGTTTTCTTATATAATCATCATCCTTATATCCAAGCAAAATACCATCTTTAGGAATACAAAAATTCAGATCCATACCCTCATAGTGCTCAATGATTTCCCAAATTAAATCACCGTCAAGAGAGTAATCAGATTCTTTGGTTATTCCCAGTGATATATCAACAATTTCACTTCCGCCTTTTCCTACAATGCAATCAATCTGCCCCTCAATGTGCCATTCTCTGAGCAATTTTTGACAAGAAATAGCATCTCTTCCAGTTGCAAGCCCAAAAAGAATTCCTTTTTCTCTAACCTTCTTAATTGAATTTACAGTTCTCTCAGTTACATATCCTTTACTTGACAAAAGAGTTCCGTCAACATCAACCATAATCGCTTTGATTTGTTTCATTTTAATTTCTCCGTTTAAATGATTCTAATTTTTTTAATAATCCATGATAAATTGTTGTTGCTTCCTATTCCAAAGCTTTCTTTTACCTCTATTTTATGCTAAATTAAGTTTAAAAGATAGAGTAATCTAATAAAAATCAAATACAAATAAGCTCATAACTTAAAAGTTATGATCTCTCTCTTAGTATGGGCTACTATCACAGGCGTTATCAAGGCTCACAACTAGAGCTCAAAATAATTGAAGTTGTTAAAAAAAGACAAGAGATCTAACTTATAACGCATTAATGCCACAGTACCTGTTTCACATACCTATTTTTAAATCAAATTGGTACAATATACATATCATTAATTAAATATTTTAAAAAAATTGTAACCAAATTCAATTTCATTTGTTATATATATGAGGGGAGGGAAAAGTGGATATTAGGGAATATGAAAACCAGATAGAAGAACATTGTTCTGAAATCACTAAGTACCTTATTTCTCGAGGTAGCTCCCTACAAGATGCCCAAGATTCTGTTCAGGATACTATTGTTAAAATTCTAGAACTTGATATCTTCATAGAACCATCTAAATTACGTGCTTGGATGTACCGCGTTTCTATTCGTAATTATATTAATAAGTTTCAACGGGAAAAAAGGTATCAGAAAATCATTAGCGAGCTTGGTAGAGAACTTAAAAAGTTGGATGCAGGGGACAAAGAAAACATTGATATTAAAAAGTTTCTTCAAAAGCTCAAACCCTATGAAGAAAGGATAATATTTTCTTACTATTTTAAAAAACAGAGTGTGAAATCTATTGCAGAAAATGAAGCGAAGAGCATAAGTAAAATTAAAATTGACTTGTATCGAGCAAGGAGAAAGTTAAAAGAAAGCATAGAAAAAGAGGAGATAAAACTATGGAATTAATATTAATCTACATTATACCTTTTATTGTTTGTTTATCATCCGTAATCTATACGATTGTTAGACTAATACAAATTGCAATGAACAAGGTAAAAAGTTACCGTTTTAAGAATGACGATATTGACGAATTAAGTATCGATTTCAAATATTTAGCAGGAAAAACAAAATTTAAGCGTTTGATTTTCATTATCTGGATGACAATTGGATATTCTATACTTCTCTTTGGAACCCTATATTATATAAACAGTAAATGGATGACGAATGTCTATCAAAGAACATCAGAAAATGCTCAAAAATATATGAATGTCCGTGCACCTAATATTAATTACACAACCATGATTACTAAATACGATTCAATTGTTAGTTCCCATATTTATATGGATACTTTCAAAAATATCGATGGATATCCTGTTCCTTGGTCACCTATGTCATTTGACTATGGTACGCTAATGGTGACAAATAATGCTTATATCGGTAGCCCTACTGAAATCAATAATGCTTACTACACACATGATACGAAGCAAAAAGTAGCAACATTCTTTTTACCTAAACTCAACTATAAGAGTGATGATTATTTTGGAATTCAACCTACTCACGAGGCGAGTGATCTGGTAAAAGAAAAAAATCAAGTCGCTGAGGTTGCAGTTTCCTTTGATAAGCCTTACAGCTATTTTGAAATACAATCAATGATTCCTAAAAATCTGCTTATTAACTGGTATTGGATTGGTTTTAACGATGACACAAATGTAAATGCTGCTTCTGCACCATACTCTGGTTTAGCAAGTAATGATGTTGCACAAGACTCTCCCAAAGATGATTATGGACTTTTATCATATGAAACATATGAGGATTTTATAAAAAATGCAACTGATTTAACGTGGGGAACGGTAGTTAGCAATGATTTTGATTCATACGTTGATTTAAATAAGCAAATCAAAAAATATCCTAATCTTGATAAAGCAAAATTTTCAGGAGTAATTTTAACGGGACGAACAGAGAACCTTACTGGCCTTGACAAGAACAAGTGGGTATTCTCAACCAATATAGGCGTTACTGCACCAATAAAATCATACATCACCCCAATAAAGTAAATGTAATGCTTATATTTATTTAAGATTTACATTATCCAAACAGCACATCCCCAGTATGAAAAAATTTACTGGAGGATGTGCTGTTTATTTTACTAACTTTGCAACAGAACCTTCAAAAGAATCAATTGACCTTTTATACCGTGTTCAATATTTAACAGATAGGGGAGTTTATTCAAATAGTTCAATTGAAGAAGCAGAAACATATTTTGAAAAAGCCTTACTAAATGACTGGAAGGAGAAATATATTATCCGATTACACAATAAAAATACGGAATAAATTAATCCGTGTTTTATTATTAATATCCTTTTCGGTTACTATTCTGAAGTTCACACCTTATATATTATGTTATAATTAAATTATTTCAGAGATTTTACTAAGGGCTTTCCAGTTTTTGGGTTAAGGGTCAAAAAGACTAATAGGGGACTACAAAAATGACTTTACGCACATACGGTTGGGTACAGAACCCTTCTGACTTTTCAAAACTTAAACTTGTGGTTCAGATTTTCGATTCCACAACAAAGCATTATGAAAACTTACGAAAGAAATTAGTAAGAACGCTCATTCCTTTTGAAGATATAAAAAATAATCTCATTTCTAAATTAGATAAGAATGTAGAAGAATTCAGTTATCTAGAATTAGTGGGAACCTCAAAAGACAACAACGGTCGCTCTCCCAAAAAGAGAAGCGATGCTGTCGCTGATGCGTTAATTCAAATCACTATACTGCCTCAGAATGCGAATACTAGCGGGAAAAGGTGGACCGATAATTGGACTTCAGACGGCTATCTAAGATGGGCTTTAAGTCTGAATTTTATTAAGCATGACAGAAATACCGATATATGTTCAATAACCCAGTTAGGAAAAGCATTTTCCCAATCAGAAAATAAATCTGACAAAGAAACAGAAATATTAAGGAAAGCTCTCCTGAGCTATCCACCAGCAACTCAAGTACTAAACATTCTTGAAAATTCCTCTAGTCCAGTCACAAAATTTACAATCGGTAATCAATTAGGGTTTTCTGGTGAGAAAGGATTTACCTCCTATGATGAGCAATTGATGCTCGATTGGTTTAAAAATGGCACAAATGAAGAACAGAAAAAAATCAAGTCTGATATTGAAGGTACTAGTGATAAATATGCAAGAATGATAGCCTCTTGGTTACATAAAGTTGGTTTTGTAGATAAACTGAGTACATCTGTCGAAACAAGAAATGGTGTAAAATCCGGCTTCCAACTTTTCAGTATCAATGCTAGAGGTAGCCACGCTTTAAAACAAGCGCATGGAAGTTCAAAAAACTTACGAGTAAAAAAATATTTTACATGGGAGTTTTTAGCTGTCGGAGGGGAAAACAGGGACTACATTCGTTCACGAAGAGCCTATATTCTCAACTTTTTAAAGCAAACCTCATCCTTTAAACAACTTCTTAAAAAGCTTAGGCAAATTGGTTTTGATGATGATGAACAAATCATCAAGAACGATATTCAAGGCTTAATCAATTTTGGTATCAGAATTGACCAAACAGGTAACAAAATCACTCTGAGAGATTCTTTTTCTGATATATCAATTCCAGAACTTAACTTAACAAACGAACTTAGGAATGCGGCTCTTGATAAACAAAAAGTTAATTTCATAAATAAGACAGGATTACCTATGAAGTATATTGAATTACTTGAAATTGCATTTGATGGAAGTAGAAATCGAGATTTTGAGATGGTTACTGCCGATTTATTCAAAAATGTCTACGGCTTTAATTCTATTCTTCTCGGTGGAGGAAGAAAACCAGATGGTCTTATATTCACAGATAGATTCGGTGTAATCATTGATACAAAAGCCTATGGCAACGGTTATAGTAAATCTATTGGTCAAGAAGACGAAATGGTCCGTTACATAGAAGACAATCAGCTAAGAGACAGTAATAGAAATTCTGTCGAGTGGTGGAAAAACTTTGATGAAAAAATCGAATCTGAAAATTTTTATTTTATGTGGATTTCTAGTAAATTCATTGGTCAATTCTCTGACCAATTACAGAGTACTTCCGATAGAACCAATACAAAAGGGGCGGCACTAAATGTTGAGCAATTACTCTTGGGCGCTGCTGCTGCAAGAGACGGGAAATTAGATATCAACTCTCTCCCGATATATATGAATAATAAAGAAATTCTTTGGAGTGGAGATTTTAGCTGATTACTATATCCTCCCCTATCCCAACAAAAAACAGACTCCGTTGATAGGTGTCTGTTTTATTAATTATGCCATTGTAGCAATATTGGGGGTTCTATCAGCAATAATTTGTTTATTATCTTTCCGATAGTTTGTAATTAGAACTTCTACACTGCCTTTCCCTTTGGAATTATGAGAGGAATTATTGTAATTAAAGTCCAAATAATTAACCTCCACTGGATGTGTTTCAATAAACTCTTTCAGCAGCGTATTTTCTTTTCCTTTGTGAGTCAGTACGTTACTCAGTGCATACCTAACACCTTGATTAGATAGTTGTTCCATTAACTTATACATTTTCTTTTCCTGTTCATCATCCCAGTTAACAAAGCCTCGGTTACCATCATTATAATTTCCAGTGGTTATTAAATAAGGTGGATCTAGGTATACGAAATCAGAAGTGCCAAGATTGCTAATATCAATATCGTCAAATAGCTCATCAGTAAAGGTTGCATCAATGGTGTTCAACTTCTCTACGAAAAGACGAAGGTTCTTTTCCATATTTTCGCTAAAACGGCTTCTATTTCTTCCAAATGGATTATTGAATTCCATTGAGCTATTGAACCTGAATTGATAATTATAACTGTATGAAACTAAAACATATAAATCCAAAGGATTAGGGTTCTTATTATACTGTTTCCTGAATTTGATGAACCCCTCTTCATTCGTTTTACTCAGACAAAAATCATCTATGCGATTTTTGATTTTTGATATTAATTCATCCACATTCTGTGTTGCAAAGAATCGGAACATCTCATTAATTTTATCGTTCATGTCATTAAAAATGTATCGACTTGCATCGACATTAATTCCAACGTTTGCTCCACCGCTAAACAAATCAACAAATGTTTCAATTGACTCTGGAAACAAGGGAATTATTTGTTTTAGTAGCTTATACTTTCCACCAATATAATTAAGTGGACTTTTAATATAGGTTTGTTTTTCTACAGTCCATTTGTCTGATTCTTGGGAGAGAGTTTCAACCTTTCTGCCAATGTTTTTTTCAATATTTTCTTTCTTTTGAAAATAAATTAGTAATTCATAAAGGTCATAGCTTTCCGAAGAGCGCTTTGATTTATACTTTCTATAAGGTATTTTTTTTACCTGTACCTCTGAATTGAAGGAATTTCGTCTCAAGAGATCAATCAGTTCTTCTTCTGGTATTATCCCTTCGTTATTGTAACTAACGATTACATGAGTTGCATCAAGCTTTTCTATCATCTCTTTCATAGCTGATAATGCGTTTTTTTTCATGGCATAATCGCTTCTAAGATGATTCCATTTGAAAATCTTAGTTTTCCCAGTTAAATCTAGTTTTTCATTCTTTGCAATATTTTCTAGCAAATGGTAATTTGATGCATATTGTCTATTGTTATATGGAGTATCGATATAAGCAATATCTGCTTTTATGTCAGAGACCAGAATATTTGAATCTAAATTAAAAGCTACATTCTCTTTACCATTATTAGTAACCTCAAGAGGAATTAACTCAAGAGAACTAAGTGCTCTTTTATCCCAATGTTTTAAAAATGCGCCATAAGTCCCAGTTATATTGCTAACAAAAGGGATTGATTCCACCAAAACTGATACTAAATAATAGTATTCATATTCGTTCAATAGACCCAGAGATTGCCACTCTTCAATAGTGTCTCTAATATAATCTATTCTTTTTCCATTCTCTACAGTCAAGTACATAGCATCACCAGTAGGGGTGTAGCTTTGCTCATAGTACCCAACTTTACCTGTTTTTATATACTCGTCTGCTTCTTTTTGTAAGTAATCTAAAGGAGAAGCAATATCAATGCTGTTTAACCCTTCGAAAGCAAGAGGGGAATTATTCTCAATCGTCGCCTTTGCATTAACGTAACTAAAATAAAGTAAATCATTAGAATACACTGCATATTTAGATTTGAAATACTTACCAACTACATTCGTTCCAGCGAATAAATCTAAAAAAGTCTTTTCTGTTCCTTGTGTATTTTCTTCTATTACTTTTTCTATTTCAGTTAGTAAGTTTAGTTTCGAACCAATATATCTCACTTTTACATCCCCTTTCATCCATGATTTGATTTTACCGTTTTTTCCCTAATAAGTCAATCATCCAGGGTGGTGAAAGTTAGCTTGATTTATACACCTGAACAAGCTGGGCAATCAGCTTTCAGTTTTTGATGGTTACAAAAGAAAAAGCAGCACCTGCTAACAGGTGCTGCTTTTTCTTTTATCCATGATAATTATTACTAACTCACGTTTAAAATCGCTTAAAAGGCAAACTATGAGCTTTTAGGACTATTCAAAGCGTTTAGACTAAACAAAGTTATATTAATATTAGAGGAGGAAATTCTATGCAATTTAGAATTGAGAAAAAAACAAGTTTTAATTTAATTGGCGTCACTAAAAAAGTTCCTGTCCAATTTGAAGGAGTAAATCAAAGTATTGTGGAATTAGCTCAGAGCATTACAGCTCCACAAAGAGAGGAAATGCATGAAATGGAAAATTTATATCCTCAAAAGGCTCTAAATATTACAGATGGTTTTTCTGATAAATGGTTAAATGAACAAGGTTATCTGAATCATATGATTGGATTTGCATCAAGCAAAAATAATCAATATTCAGATTTAGAACAAATAACGGTTAAAGAATCTGATTGGGCCATTTTTCCAGTTCAAGGAGAATTCCCCAAAGTATTTCAAGATACAATGAGTCAAATTTACTCCGAATGGTTACCGACATCTAATTATGAATTAATGGATGTTCCAAGTATATCTTTCACAGACTTTAAAGAAGGAGAAACAAACTTATATAGTGAAATTTGGTTGGCAATAAAAGAAAAATAACATACAAGAAAACAGCTCATAACTTATAAGTTATGAGCTCATTTGTTTTATTCAGTGTTATTATTTAAGAATGTGACATGACATAAACGAGATATCTGAAATACATTAAAAATGTTAAATTGATAACCATAGGTAATTCTTTATATAAGTTGTTGTATAAATAAATATTAATGAAGTATTGGAAAAGCTTTTTTCTTTTATTATTTTCCTAAAAAATTTAGCCTTAATTGCTTTAAAATTTTGTTACGATAGTCTGGCCTGCCAACAAATCGAGTAACTTTGCTAAAAATTAAAGAAGACAGGAGCGTTACTGCAAAGTTTGGCAGTGCAAGGTAAGTTAGTAAGGAAAGTATCATGACAACCAAATCGATTCCAAATAGGACCCGGTCAATTTTAAAATTCCACTGATCCTCCATCATTCGGCTAAGTAAGAGAGAACCACCGAATGTTCCTTCTGAGATAACAACTATGCCAGCACCAATTCCTGACAAAATGCCATCAAATAATCCTGCCCAAATCATTTGATTAAAGACAATTCCATTAACTCCTATACTTTCAAAAATGAGCATCCAAATACTCATGGCAGCTGCACCTGGAATGCTTAATAAAAGGACTCGATTACTCAGTAACCTCCAACCAAATAAGAAAAGAGGGACATTTACTACAAAAAAGGTTAGCGCCGGGTTAATATGGAAAACAAAATTAATAAGGACTGAAAATCCTGCAATTCCATTACTTGCCAGGCGATTGGGAATAACAAATAGTCGCACTGATAAAATATAGAGTCCAACTCCGAAAATTAAAATTATGAGGTCTCGCAAAAATTTTTTATCTATTTTTACATTAAATAAGTTCATTTTTTCTCCTTTATGATGAATCTGTCCATTGTGCTCTGGTCATTGTGGGGGCTTTAAAATATTGTTCTACTCAATTTTACGATAAAACAAGAGTGAAAGAAAGAAGCATTTAAAGTAAATTTGATTCAGTATTTTTCACAAAATAATTTTTATCTCTTATATGTAAGTCATAAATTGCAAATTAACAAAATAATTAAAAAAATGAAATATTATTTTCAATGCTTTCAAACTCTTTCGGGAACTAAGCTTTAATTTGGCTAAAAATTCAAATATCCATCTATTCATGAAGTGTGTCACAATTAAATTTTTTAGCCAATAATCTTCGACGCTTCCGTGGAACAAAGAAAATTAGCACTTATAACGTGATATGGAACTAAAAATAAAAGCCATTCCATAGTTTATTTGCAACATAACGAATATTATGCCTTTTTTTTGTATACTTAGCAATATACATTGATAAATGGTGATAAAACGTATCATTGTTATAGGAACGAATTATCGCAGAGCTTATGGATTATTTGGCTCAACAGTATCTAAATATGGAGGTTTTATATGTTTATTATCAAATCAAATGGCTTTCAAGTTACTGCTGAAAAGAAAGCAGAAGTTGAAAATAATGTGGGAAGACTCGCTTTTGATTTTGAAAAAGTAGGGATTGATCCAGAAACTTTGGATGTTACGATTCTTCTATCTAAATTAGAAATGGATAAATTTAAAGTCACCATCACTATCCCTACTGATAAAAAAGTGCTTGAATCAAGCAAAGAAGCAACTACTTTAAAAGAGGGACTAGACCTTACTGTGGAAAATTTGGCTAATCAAGTATCATTACTAAAATAAATTAAGCAGTACGTTAATCAAAAAAGTCCCTATCACTATTAGGGACTTTTTTGATTAATATAAATGAAGCACCATTTATCCTTTTTAATCTACGATTCTACTTTCTAAAATCAACCAGCTCAATATTGGGCGCAATGAGTTCACCATTACCCGCGATTTCAATCAATGTGCCATTTTGACGTATTTTTATTTGTGGGTCCAAATACATTAGTGCCCATTTTTGAAAGAAAACATCTCCAATATTTGATTCAATTTTAGTGTCAAACACAGGGGGAATAGCGTTTTTATTGGTAAGAACAATTCTATAGCGTGTAACCCCACAACAGTCTTGCCTGATTAATTCTTTTCCGTCATACAAGGTATGGTCAATGTCAAGAACAATCTCTGTTGGTATATCAGATTTCATTTCCATTATCTTCTTGGAAACTTTTTCATCAAATGTAATACTCATGTTTTTCCTCCTCATGGAGAATCTAGCTTAATTCGTTAACGATGGATAGCAGTTGTGATTTTGTGTGAATACCAGAAACTTGTTTAACAATTTCCCCGTCATTCATAAACAGTAATGTGGGAATCGACAATATTCCATATTTTTGGGCAGTATTAGGATTTGCGTCAACGTCTAGCTTACCTATCTTCATTTCTTGTTCAGATAACTCATTGGCTAGCTGTTCAATGATCGGTCCTTGAATTTGACAGGGTCCACACCATGTTGCCCAAAAGTCAATTAGGACTAGTCCACTACTTGTTTCTACATCGAAATTATTATCAGTAAAGGTATGAGTCATAAATAGTCCTCCCTATTTCATCAAAATATCTTCAAATTCATCTTCATGATTTTTTAAATAAGCTTTCGCATAAGAACATGAAGCACCAACTTTTAGATTATGTGTTCTAGCATTTTCCACTGTTTTAAGTATCAATTGTGCCGCGAGCCCTTGCTCTCTCAATTCTTGATTAACACGTGTATGAGTGATGACGATATGGTCCCCTTTTTCAACAAACTCTACAGCACCAACTTTTTCACCTGAATCATTGCATAGAGCAAATGCATTGTCTTCTTTAATTATTTCCATGGACAACTCTCCTTTTTTATTTATTCCAATTTTCATTGATGAATTTAGCACGACCTGAACCTTGACGATAAAGGTTATAGTGCAAGCTATTTTTTTGATAATAGTTTTGATGATAATCTTCAGCTTCATAAAATGGACCCACTTGCTCAATTTGGGTCACAATTGGCTTATCAAACCTTCCGCTACGCTCAAGGGCTTCTTTTGATGCTTCGGCTATTTTGCGTTGCTCTTCCGAATTATAGAAAATTACCGGACGGTAGGAACTTCCACGATCGGCGAATTGCCCAAAGGCATCTGTTGGATCTGTTTGTGACCAATAAATTTCAACTAATTCTTTATAAGAGATGATACTTGGATCAAATACAATTTCTACAGCCTCTGTATGGCCAGTTGATTCTGAACAAACTTGCTCATAGGTTGGATTAGGCGTAAGTCCTCCAGTATAACCCGCTTTAACCGAGATAATTCCAGGTTCTTGGTCAAAAGGGTGAACCATACACCAGAAGCATCCTCCTGCAAAAATAGCACTATCATATTTATCGTTGAACATACTCATTCTCCTTATTTAATTAGGTGGGTATAGTCCCCATAACCTTCCGCTTCCATTTTTTCAAACGGAATGAAACGGAGGGAAGCAGAGTTAATACAGTAGCGTAAGCCACCGCTTTCTTGTGGCCCATCGTTGAATACATGACCTAAGTGTGAATCTGCTTGGCTGCTTCTAACTTCAACACGCTTCATCCCATAACTGTCATCTTCAATTTTCTTCAAATAAGTTTGATGAATTGGTTTGGTAAACGCGGGCCAACCACATCCAGAATTATATTTATCCGTTGAAGAAAACAAGGGATCACCACTTACAACGTCAACGTAAATGCCTTTTTTGAAAAAATTATCATATTCTCCAGTGAAAGCACGTTCTGTTCCATTTAATTGTGTAACCCGATATTGTTCTTCGGTCAATTTATTGTTTCGCATAGCAACCTCCTTATCGATTGTAAAAGCCATTATTTTGATAATGACTTTTACAATTTAAAAACATTTATTATTCTTCTTGTGATACAGCTGATTTATAAAGTTCATCACGATGTCCCATAGTCGCAAGCTTTGTTAGGCCAGAAGATGCTTGATGATCAAAAGTTACAGTTTTAACATCCGCAATCCCCCAAACACCTGAAGAAAAGGCAGTTTCATAATCACCACTAGAAATATTTTTAATTTTCACCTTATACACATCATCTGTGAGAGTAACGGTTGCGTCCAAAAATTTATCTGCGGCACCATTTTTTAATTTCCCATCGTCTTTGGTGACCTGCTCAGAAGTGCTTGCATTAGGGGCCATGAATAACCCTATTTGATCCGTAATATTTATGTCACCTTTTTCTATATCAGACTTCGTTAGTTTGATTCCATCGTCTGAAACTGGCGCAAAATACCATCCTTTATCCCCAGATCCTGCATGCATAAATGCAAAATGAAGGTACTCAGAGTCGTTATGAACTGGAACATAGAATTCCACATAATCACCTGGTTTGGTCGCTCCAACAACTTCATCTGCTTCACTGTTGAAGTTACCAATTACTTCACCGGAAGAAATCAACTTTTTAGATGTATCAACCTGTTCAGTTTTAGAACTTTCATTTGTTTTTGTAGTAGATGTGTCTGTCGAGCATCCTGTTAATATAATGCCTGCTGTAAGCATTGTTATACCGCTTAGAACTATTTTGTTCATAATCATTCCTCCAATTACGATATTTATTGAGATACAACGTTATTTTACCTTAAGGTAATCGAACTTTTTTTTTATTGCAAATATGCAATGATAATTTAAGTATTTATTGAGAGAAAGCATCAAAATAAATTATTTAGGAATATAATAAAAGTAGAGTAACTAAAGGAGGTTATTACAGTGACTGATCAACACGGTGATATCAATGAAAGTAACTATTTTTTTTCTTGATAAAATAGTCATAGATAATCAAAAAATAAATGTGCTTTATTATTGCTCGCAAAAAAATAATTACTTTGATGAATCGGATAGTGTAGCTGATTACGCTAGTGAAAAGATTGACTATATTGTTGATTTTTGCGAAATAAAAGAGGCAAGAAAAAATTGTATTCAACATCGGAAGAATAATGTATATTGTATATATTCTAATAATATCAACAACGCCATAAAAGTGTTTCGCCTTCCATTTCAATCTCTATTAAAAGAAGGAAATAAAGCTTCTGATATTTCATATATTTTAATGGAGAGTGCTGCGTTAGATAATTTGTCCCTTTTTTTGAAATGCCTTGAAAACGGAATAGCACTGGGAGAGTGCTCCAAAGGTGAATTACTTATCATTAATCGATTTTTAGATATTTACTGGAATATATTTATTTCATCCTACACGAAATAGATTTGAAAATATAATATAACCCTATTGCTTTTCATGTATCAAAAAACACATTTAAGTTATATAAATGTTATAATGTTTATGTAGATGCTACTTAGTTGTCTTTATTTTTAATAAATACAAATATGTAATAACAAAAAGTCAGCAATGGAGAAATTATGGTTTATAAAAGATATGGACAAGTGTTCAATCAAATCAGAAATCAAAAGCACCTCCCACTTTCATTTTTTGAATCTGTTGGAATCAATAAGTCATCTCTTCAAAGATTTGAAACAGGACAAACTATGATGGGATTTGAAAGATTAGATGCGGCATTACAAGCGATGAATGTTACTTTAGGAGAATATGAATATTTTTTAAATTATTTTCAAGCAGGCTACTTAGAAGAAATCGTTGACGAAGTCATAGGTAATATCTATGTTAGAAACACAAACAGATTACAATTGATTGCACAAGAATGCAAGGAAAGTAATCAAATGATTCTCTATCATGCGTGTAGGAGTTCATTTGAAGAATTGGATGAAGATAGTGTTGAAATCATCGCTTCATATCTATATGATATTGAGCAATGGGGATATTTTGAACTTTCAATTTTTTTCATTTCAATGGAATGCTTTTCAGAACGAACAATAATGCACTTGATGAATGATTTTTGGAACAAAGCAAAAGAGATGTATGGGGTTTTTAAGTATCGCAGACGTTTTTTAGAAACAAGCTATAAAGCAATCATACATCTCTCGAAATTAGGATATAAAAATTCTGTGGACTCGATTATTAAACAGAGTTACTTCTCAGATCAAGTATATGACATGTATTGTGAAAATCTAAGAAGAATAGCGCTTGGGTTTTATAAGCAAAGTTTTATTAAAGTTGAAGAAGGAAGAAAAGAATGGGAAAAATCTTGCCAACTATTTGAAGAATTTGGGCACATAGAATTGGCTAGGTATTATAAATTAATTCTTCAGTAAGAATCAAAAAAGCAACCCTTTAATTTAAGGGCTGCTTTTTTGATAAAATAAACATAGATGATGCAAGGTCTAGAATCATATTAGAGAGGAGAATTATGAAATTGAAAAAACAAACGCCAAACAAAGAAGCAACTCTTTTCATTTGGACCCTCGACCAAGTACTTTTTGTACCTCAACTATCGGATGAGGAAATTAGGGTTATAAGCAAAGCAAAGAAGTATCTTCTCGATGGAGCATACCCCATAGAAATACTTCATAGATTAGCGTTAACCTTAGAACATATGGATAGAGAAAACGAACTCAGCCAATCACTCATTAATTTTAAAGACCAATTACCAGCACTATGTAATGAATGGTTTAAGAGCGACCTCACTCCGTTTATTTTCCGAGTTAGTCCACTGTGATTGCGCTAATAATTTAATAGGAGGGATATTATTTATATGATGTCATTCAATAAAATTTTAGAAAAAATTATAGAAGTGGATAGAAACAAGCATCTTTTTAAATTAACCGATGGCTCATATTGGATGCAAGAAGACTCAATCTTAACCCCCTCTTATAAACATATGGCTGAGGTGCAACTCATTGAAAATGAAGCAAAGTGCTATCTTCAAATTAACGATGAGAAAATAGTTGTTAGCCCACTATATAACGTGATTGAAAGTCAAATTTCGGGATTTTTCAAGGGTTGGAGTGGCAACTCTTCTTACCATCTTAAAAATGGTCAGACATGGAAAGAAGTATCAGCTGTATATCATCGACAATGCGAGCTTTCATCAAATGTTTTAATTTACAAGTACCGTAAACATACTTATATGTGTGTGGCTGGCACAGTTGCTATGGTGGAAAACATTGAATGAAAGTTAAGCAACAATAGATTCGGAGAAAAAATGGAAATAAAGAAAAGATATAATGACTTGATATTACTTGATGACAATAAAAATGAAATAGGTAATTTAGCATTTTCAATAATTGAAGATAAATTAATTGTAACTCGTCCCTATATCAAACCGGAAGTTAGAGATAAAGGGTTAGCAGAAATACTTATGCAAGAAGCTATTGAATTTGCAAAAAATAAAAAGTTAAAAATAGCTTCTACATGTTATTATAGTATAAAATATATTGAAAATCATAAAAGTGAAGTAAAAAAACTAATCTAACTGGTAGACAGAGTAAAAATTAAGGAGTAAAGTCTTCCAGTAAAAAAAAGCATAGATACATGCTTTTTTTTACTCCCTTTTACTAGCAGAAATACTAGCAGATAGTTGGTCATATTATTATAAAATAAAAGGTGCAACCGTCTGTTCCCCCCCCACATAATATTGTTGAACAATTATACCCACCATCATTTTAGACACTTTGTGGAACGTTGACATTAAGTCAAGAAACTAGACATCAAAATAGGTAAATTCCCTTTCTGCCTAGGCGGCTAATTTTTGTTGTTGTTTTTCGAATTCATTGGGCGTTAAATAATTAAGTCCCTGATGAATTCTATTT
>NZ_WITI01000018.1 GCF_009601055.1 Lactococcus sp. dk101 | reverse complement strand
AATTAGAAATGATCTTTTTAGCGTACTCTATTCTTCTAAAGCTGGCTAAAACATTGAAACCAGAGACTTTGAAGTACTCAATTGGCTATCAAGTGATGGCAAAATAATCAACTAGCAATTCGGGTAATCTATTATATCAAAATACCAACGATTTGGTATTTTGAGTGTGAGCCACGCGAGCATATTTAAATCATGCATTGCTAGCAAGGCTATCCAATGCCAACCTTTTGGTATTTTGAGTGTGAGCGATTTTCAATATGCACCTTTTACATGACATCTGACAAAAAAACCTGTCAGTACTGACAGGTTTTCATTTCTGTTAATTAAGCAAGTGCTTTTGCGTAAAGTTCGTTAACTTTATCCCAGTTGACAAGGTTGAAGAATGCTTCAATATAGTCAGGACGAACGTTACGATATTTGAGGTAATAAGCGTGTTCCCAAACATCAAGTCCAAGAACTGGGGTCAAACCATCAGTGATTGGGTTATCTTGATTGGCAGTAGAAACAACTTTCAATTTGCCATCTTTGTCAACAACAAGGAAAGCCCAGCCTGAACCGAAACGACCTGTTGCAGCCGCCTTGAATTCAGCTTTGAATGCTTCAAAGTTTCCAAATTCTTTAGCGATTGCATCACCGATTTCGGCGTCAGCATGGTTAGCTGAACCGTCTGTATTTGGACGGAGCCAGTTCCAAAATTGTGTGTGGTTCAAGTGTCCACCACCATTGTTACGAACTGCGCCACGGATATCTTCTGGCAATTCATTCAAACCAGCAACTAACTCTTCAACTGTCTTTTCGAACAATTCTGGGTGTTTTTCGATTGCAGCATTAAGATTGTTGACATAAGTTGCATGGTGCTTGTCATGGTGCAAACGCATTGTTTCTTCATCGAAGAATGGTTCCAAAGCATTGTAAGCGTAAGGTAATTCAGGTAAAGTGTAAGTCATAGTATTCCTCCATTAAATTAAAGAGCCACAATGAGCTTCTTTTTATTTTTTTTTAATTCTATTTTAATTATAGAAGATTATTTGAACTTAACCAAATAATCTGCTTAATATTTTTGACGTTGATTGACAAAATTTTGTCCGTCCAAACTTAGCAAAAATTGATTGTTTCGAAGTTCCATCAGATTTCTTGAAGCCTGTAACGCATAGTATTTTTTCAAATCTTCTGGCCATTTTGCAAGCATTTGTTCAACTTGACTCGCACCATCAGCCATGAGATGATGCAAGATAAAACCAGCAGAGCTGACCAAATCAGCACCAAGCAACTGTGCTTTAACAATATCTGCGGGCGATTGAACACCTCCCGTTGCAATTAAGGGCTTTTGATTTTGACAAAACCGAGCTTCTAAAAGACTTTCAACAGTTGTAAATCCATAATCTTCTAGCTCAAATTCGCCACCACGGCCATGTTCAATCCAAGCAAAATTGGTTCCTCCTTTTCCACCAACATTAATGGCAGAAACAGCAGTTTGTGAGAGTTGTTTAAACATTTGCTGAGAAAAACCGAAACCAACTTCTTTAACAATTAAAGGAACATGAATTTCTTCGGCAATTTTGTTAATATTTTCTAACCAAATAAACGAACGATCGCCTTCACTATTTTTCATGGTCAATTCTTGCGCCAAATTAATATGCAACTCAAGTGCATTTGCCTCAAGCATATCAACGGCTCGTTTGGCTGATTCTAATTGATGATGAGCGCCCAAGTTGGCAAAGATAAAACCATCAGGATTTATTTTTCTCACATTTTTGTAACCATCAGCGGCTTCTTCAAAGCGCATGGCAATCGATTGAGAACCCACAGCCATCGGCAAATGCAAATTGCTGGCAAGGCTAGCTAAATCCGCATTTACCTTGTCAGCACGAACAGAACCACCAGTCATAGCCTCAATGTAAAAAGGTTGTTCAAAATGATGATCCAATACGTCAACGGACAAATCAATATCCGCTAAAGCCAATTCTGGCAAGCCTTGAGGGACAAAACGAACATCCGAAAACTTCAAGCCAGAGAAGGGTTCAATATTTTGAACCTGCCTCCAATATTTGATGCCCAAAGACAAATGTTCATCTTTTCGATGCTGATGAATTTCTTTTTCTGTCATTTTTTCTTCATCTTTCTTACATTTACATCACTTGAATTCTTCTGAAATTCTAATTTTTTCAAATCCAATGCCATGTCTTGCTAATTTTTCTCGAACTTTTTTAATGCCTTTTTCATTTTTAGTAAAAACAATCATATTCTCGCCAAAACCTGAGCCTGAAATTTTCCCAACCATGTTTTCTTCTTGATTGATTATTTTCAAGGCATAAGCCAATTTCTCAGTCACATAAGCAGCTGGCAAATGGTCAATTAAAAGTTGTTGATTTCTCAACACTAAAGTTTTTAAAACTTTAAATTTCTTGCTAGAATATGCCAAGCTCATGCCTAATCGAGCTATCTTTCTAACAATTTTATCACTTTTATCATAAAATTCTTCTGACAAGCTTATTTTCAATTTTTCTGATGTCTTGACACTCTTGTCAGTGCTGACAAGATAAGTTTGCCAGCCATTTCTTGACCACTCTTGCGGAGCAATCATCCAGTTTTTCCAATTTTTATCTGGTGACTGATAAAAGATAAGGCCGCCCCTCGCAATCGATGCAACATCTCCCATGGAGCCACTGCCTTGAACCTGATGATGCGCTTTTGCTGCATATTCAAAAATTTTATCTGCTGTAAGATTGAGCTGTAAAAACTGACTAACCGCTTTAACAACGCCGACAACCACACAGGCTGATGAACCATACCCTTTTTTATTGTCGCCAAAACCCAAACCACTTTCGATAGAAAGTTCAAGCTGAGGGAGCTTTTCTCCCAGAATTTCTTGCTCGCCTTTGAGTAAATAATCCAAGGCACACATTGCAAAATTCCAGCCATTGTCCTGAATTTCAAAAGCATGAATGTCAAAAGTCATGTCATCAAGGGCTACATTAGTTTTCAAATGCGACAAACTTTGGCTTTCAGCAACCCTTACAACAAAATCATTTTCAATCGCAGCAACCATTGCGCAACAGCCTGGTCGTGTCACGGCGTACTCGCCAGCAATAAATAATTTCCCTGGAACTTTAACCGTAACTTGCTCAAACATAGCGCAAACCCTCGCCGGAGTGTGCCACTTCAAAAGTCAAATCCGGAAAATTACTGCGGAATTTTTGTAAGAGTTTTTGTTCCGTTGCCTTATCCGTAATGATTTTCACGTTTGGCCCCGCATCAATCGTAACAAAGGCTAATAAGCCTTCACGGTAACATTGCTTAGCAAATTCCACTACTTCAATGGTTTGCGTCGTGAAATAGTCAAATGGTTCAAGTGATCTGCGGTTCTGCTCGTGCATCCCGAGTGCATTGTCTTGCGCAATCAAACCTATTTTTTCAATGTCTTTCGCTACAATCGCTGCTTTCATTTGTTCCAGTTGATCAGCTGATTTTCTGACCCATTCTGGATATGTCGGTGCTGTCTGCGCCAGTTGCATTCCTTTTGTTGACGACATTTTTTTCTGAGCTGATGAAATCTCTGCCACAATCATGGTCAAATGAATATCGTCATCATAAAAACTTTCGGCAAAAGAACTTTCATCATCATTTCCTTTATTCCAAACGGCAAAATTCCCAAATATTGAACGTGAAGCCGAACCAGAACCTTTTCTCGCCATCCGTGACATTTCTTGCGTGTCCTGTGGAAGATCTAGCAAGCCAAACATGGCACCTGTCAAAGCAGAGAAACTAGAGGCACTCGACGCCAATCCAGCAGCAGTTGGCACATGATTTTCAGATGTGACCAAAATTTTTGGAAAATCGCCATGCTTTTCACGAAAACAATCCAAAAATCTACTGATTCGCGTGCTGTCAGTGCTGACAGAATTCAAAATCAACTCATCAGTCGCTTGATCAGTGAATTCAACGGTTGTCGTTGTATAAAATTGGTCCAAAGTCATCGACAAGCTACTGGTTGTCGGAATGTTAAGCGCCACATTTTCTTTCCCCCAATATTTAATCAGGGCAATATTGGTGTGTGCTCTTGCTGTTACTTGTTTTGTCATGCTTCTATTATATCAAATTCTCAAAATTATATCAGTAGTATGTTACAAAGTTGATTTTCGAAATCACTTTTACACTCCGTTTTGGACAATACTTCTCCAACATTTTGAACTAAAAAGAAAAAACATCTTGACGATGTCTTTTTATTTATTCTCTACATTTAACCAAGTACTAAATTTTCTCATTCTTTGTTGAATAATTGCAATAATTCGACCCGTGAAAATAGCAGTCAAAATGGTTCCTTCGCGAATTCCCGTGACATTACCAAAGTAAAGCAATGAAATCAAGAGTGCAATCACAACCATACTGGCATCGCCCCAAACTTTAACTTTCGGAAATTCCTTTTTTAAGCGGTAGGAGAATGCCAAGATAATCCCTTCGCCAGGCATCACAATAACGTTTGAGACTACTTCAAGATAAACACCAATCGCAAGTAATACAATACTGATGAGCATTAAAATAAATTGTTGCCAATAAACCGAATGCGGAAATTTCTCAAAAATACCAACAAAGAAATCTGTTCCATACCCAAAAACCAAGGAAGGCAGCATCTCTAAGATATTTTTTAGTCTAAATTTACTCCGTAAAACGACCCATTCTAAAAGGATTAAGGCAGCTAAAAAGATAATGGTAATTTGTCCAATTGGCAGCAAAAAAATAAAGCTTAAAACATTTGGAATAGATGAGATTGGTGACATGCCTAAGTCAGCAACTTTTGCCATCGCCACTGACATCCCCATAATCAACAATCCTGCAATCAAGACCAAATATCTAGCCACTAACTTCAAACGACTTTCTTTCAAATTATTCTCCTTTAAATTTTGATTTGATTTGATTTTATAACCCCATAAAATAAGGCAAAAACAAAAGCAAATCTCTTTGCTTTTATTCTTATACTTAACCCACTTCATCAACTAAAAATGACTTCAAACGCTTGATAAATCAGCAGCTTTATTTAGAAAATGAGTGACAAATGAATTTTTTCTTATTAAACCTTAACTAATCTAGTATATCAAACCACTATCTACATTTCAATATTTTGAACTCAGACAAGAAAAAAAGCATCCAACTGGATACTTTTCATTTATTGTCGAACTGGCGTTAATTTCATGGTTTTATTATCAACAGTATATGTTGTACCGTTAATTTTAATCGTATTCTTATCTTTTTTATTCATATTACTGCGTCCTTTCCCAAGAAGATAAATAATTTATTAAAAGCTGTTAAAAACAAGAACAACTTTACTTAAAACTAATCATTTTCTAATTGTTAACCCATTATAGCACTATTTTTCATAATTGCAAGTAATATTTAATTATTTTAATCTATTTTTAATTTATAAAATAAAAAATAAAAAAATGCCCTAAGGCATTTCCAAAAATTAAGCTTGAATGTTAGTAGCTTGAGGGCCGCGTTGACCTTCTTCTACGTCAAAAGTAACTTTTTGTCCTTCTTCAAGAGTTTTAAAACCACTTGATTGGATTTGTGAGAAGTGAGCAAACAAGTCTGTTCCATCTTCTGCAGTGATAAAGCCGAACCCTTTAGTTGGGTTGAACCATTTAACTGTTCCTTTAGTCATTGAAATATTCCTTTCTGTAAAAATTTGTAAATCTCATTTCGAGAAAAGAATATCCAAAAATATAATACTTAGAATAAAATCTACTTGCTTATGTTACCATTTATTTTAAGTTTTGTCAAAAAGACTTAAATTTTATAACAAAAAAGCAAGTAAAAATTGTACCTGCCCTAATCTATTAAAATGAGTAAATCCATGTATTATATAATTGAAGTTATCTAGTCATATATAGCTTCATTTATAGCGCATTTAACTGTATTTCTATTAGTTACAGCTCGCTTCGTTAAATCTGATTTAACACTCAAACTCTGTTAAAAACTCTGTTAAAAATTAAACCACCACACGTAGAATTGAGAATATGAATATTACAAAATCAGAAAGAGAAGTCCAAAATTTCTTTGTGCTTCATCAAATTATTAATATGTTGGTTCCAATTTGTATCTCATTTAATCAATTATACTATTGCTCACTATTAAAGAAGATGCTTTACTTTCTTCTTTAATAGTAGCATAATAAGAAAAATGAATCCTTCCACCTTTCCCATATGCCGTTTTTCTGGGAGGGGTGAGTAGGATTCTTTTTATCAGTTCTTTTCTAATCCTTTAACTTGTTTAACTTTTGCTTCTTTAATAATGTATCCCGGTATTGTATCATCAATAAATGTGGGCAATGTGTTTGATTTTTTTACCTTAGTAGGAGTTTTTAACACAGGTGCATCTCCTCTACCTGACGAAATTTTATATATTTGCTGGTAGTAGTCACCGTTAAGACTTTGAAATTGAATTATATAAGTATCGAAATGCCCAATAGGAGTACAGGAAATGTTCCATACTTCATCTTTTGTTAATGTTTCCTTTGTTTCAATTAGAGAAATGTTAACCCTATTTGTTCCTATAAATGAATCTTTTGATAAATCCAATACTGCTCGATATAAGGAAATATTTATAGCAGTTACAGAGCCAATGTTTTTGAGTTGACTAAAATTGTTCTGTAAGGATAAAAAAGCTGTTCTCTCTTCATGAATTTGCTTTTTCAAGGTATTAGTTGTACCTATATAGGATATAACCCCCCCAATTAATACTAAAATTAATTCATACATATCGTTGTTAATTTCTAATTAATTAATTGGTTGGTTGGTTGGATAATATTTTTACCATTTATGTATCGACGGTTATTTTCCAATTGTGAAACCCATTCAAGATTGTTGGCATTATTATTTCCCTTGTCCCCATCTATATGGTCTACAGTATTCCTTATATCTCCATTTTTATCTTTAGTATTTTTAAAGTTAGATATAAACACGTCTGCTATAAGTCTATGTATATAATATCTTTTCTTTTTTATAACTGTAGTATAATAACCGTTCTTCCCTTTCTTAATTGCTTTTTTCTCCCAGTCATTGCTAGTTTTTTTGGCAAAGTAAATTTCGCCATTATTGCTTGCCGCATACTGATTTTGGCTACCAATTACATTGAATCGTTTCCATTGGGGGTTGAATTTCATTTTTAATCGCTCTCCTTTATTCTTATTATCACTATTGTAATACAATAAAAATAAAAGTCAATATTACGAAATCTTTTTTTAGCAACTAAATTCATCTCCTAGCACGTCATATAGTTCAGCTTTCAATGCTTTAATCACTGGGCTCGTTCTGTTCCTAACCGTTCGAACGTCTATATGATACTGTGTGGCTATCTCTTTTTGCGTTAGCTCGCTTATATAACGTAGTTTAAGCATTTCTATGCTGTCGTGCGGTAAAGCCTGTATATGTTTATCACAGACCGCCTGTAGTTGCTTTATCTTATCAATATTCCTTAGTCTTTGTCTCGTTTTATCACGATCAATCATTTTTAAGTAGAAATCAGAAAAGTATAACTTCATTACAAAATTAAAATTCATACTATCTCCTCAAACAAAAAAAGATGCTCTAAATAAAGGCATCTTCCTGTTTTTTTACAACCTCATACATTGGTGAAGTAGTTTACTTTAGTTTATTTGAAATATCCTTAGCTTTCATTTTTTCAATCTCTTTTTTTTGCTTTTTATTATGTGCTTCTTTTCCTCCAGAATAGATACTCATCAGTAATAAAGGCCCAAGGATTGAAAAAGTGACATCTCTGATGCTCCACGTTAATAAGCCTTTGAATAAAAAGAAGATAACTAAACCAATATAGACTAACGGAAGTACACTCCCCAATATTTTTTTATTCTTATATCCAGCAAATGTTTGAAAACAAATTACAGCTACAATAATCAAAATTATTAAGATGTCTGTCATTTTTTATCCTCCTTATGGATTTTAATAATATCTTTTGCAGTATCTAAAGTTATCTTTTCATCGATTACCAACTGCATAATTTTTACTTCAAAAACGTTATTACTTCCTTCCAGAAGTTTGATTTGCTCGATTACCTTATCCACTCTTAGCCTGACGGTTGGATAGCTAACATCATATTGTTTTGCTAACTCCTTTAATGAGCCTGATGCCAAAACAAAATTTTTAATAAATTCCAAATCTTCATCTTCTAAATTTAAATACCATTTCATTTTGATCACCTCATTGTTTAATATTATTAATCATATTTTAACATTATTAAACTTTTTTCACAACATAAATTAATTATATTTAATTTCGTTATTATATTTTCTATATTTTTTTGTTTTTAGTACAAAAAAGCATCTCCACGTTAGAAATGCCTTTTCGCTATAATTATATCAAACACGCATCTCTGCGATTTATATTTTATAATTCTATTATACCATTTTTAACAGGTTGTTGATGCATAATATTGAAAATTGATTTTGCAAATGAATTAAAGCATGTTATAATTAATTTATAAGAAGTAACTTAGTTTCGGGCCCTTAATGTGCTTATGCACGGCCCTATAGTTGAGTTACTTTTTTTATTCTTCAGGAATTCAACACATTAAAGTAAATAAGCCGAAAATTCCGCCGACTAGTCCGTTCATGCAAGAATAATCAAAGTATTTGCCACCTATGGCAAAAAAAGAAAGGCAAATATTTCATCATAGCCGACAAAATGTCGGTATAGCTTTTCATTTAATTCAATCACATAAAAAACTCTGCCATAATTGACAGGGCTCTTCTTAATTTTTATTGCGATATTCTCGCATGTAATTCTTCATATAGTCAGGGTTCTTTGTTTCCCAGTCCTTCCGCTCTGCTTTGCGTTTCTGATTACTGCATGTTTTACTACAATAACGTGCATTGGCGGTCCTAGGATTGAACGTTTTGCCACAAATTAGGCACTCTTTTGCTCTCAATTTTTATACTTTCCTCCTGTTAAACGCCTGCGCACGAGAAAAAATGTACAGTGACGGCGTGAAGGACGAAGCGCCCGAGGGGGAGGGGGATATACCCCCATACTTTAAGCTCCGAACTCACTTATAAATTAAAATAATTATTTTTTATTTCATATTTTTATTTATTTTTTTCATGCGTTCATCATTAATTCATATAGACTTTGCTTGTCCGCATTGGCATCATAAGTCACACCAAGTGCATCAAGTTCTTGCTTAATGTCTTCAATACTAATGGCATCAACGTTGACATCATCTGTGCTACTGTCTTGCTCTGTGGCCGCTGTTTCATCTACTACCTCATCACTTGCTGACTGGATAGATACAGGTTCAGTAGGCTCTTTAATCACACGTGAGAAGCTCTCTCCGTCCATGATTGCCCATCCAACATAAGCTACTGCTCGAAGATAGACTTGCCCATGCCCTGCTAGGTCTCGTCCGCTATTGTCAGGGTCCCCATACTCAATCACTTCAAGTGACATTTCTTTTGCATATCCCCATTGAAACATATTGGCAAAGTCGCCAATGATAGCGAGGTCATCAGAGTTGTTGGCTACTGTGTTATTAATATCAATAGGCATGTTGTTAATGGTTGCTGGTGTTGCTCCCCATGCAAGCTCTGGAAACTTCTCAACGTTATTGTCGTCTCTTGTTCGCATGTTAGCCATTGCGTTAGAGAACTCACGACTCATGATCACTCCATTGATTTCTTTATCCATTGCTTGTATAAGCCCAATCGCTGCGTTAATGTTTGAGTCAGGATTAGTTCCATCATAGGTAATCGTTTGTGTTGCCTTACTATCAAAGTTGTTGCTTCCAATGAGTTCAGAGGCCTGTCCAGTTCGTGGATTAACTCCGTGCATTGCCATGATATCAATTCCTTTGGCTAACTTTTTAGCAAAGCCTTTTGTAAATCCTTGTAGAATATCAACCTTATATTCATCTGCGCCGTTCATGAATTCATCAGAAACACGTGCACCATATTCTATTTTTACTGGTAAAGTTGTTACTGGTTCTAAAGAGATACCACCAGCTGACATCTTCCCACTTTCCGCAACAATATCAATTTCAGAGTCCATTGTAAAGATGAATTCTTTCTGTCCATTAAATGGAATAGGTTTTTGTTTAGAAAGCTTAATCAGTGAGCTTTTTCCTTTTACATCGTTCATCAATTCGCTGACAATACTTTCGTCAAAAAGTATTCCTTTAGATAATGTGTCCATATATTTTATTCTCCTCTATTTAGTTTGTTAATAATATCTGTGTATGAGTTGCTCTTTTTAAGAATTGGCTCAACACTCTTCATTGGTGCTACAGGTTTTTTTTGTGGTGGTGTAAGCCAGTTCAGTAGGTTTTCGGCATCTTGCATCATACTGCGCTCATCATCTCCTTTAAGACGACCAATAAGGCCTTCGGGTAGCCCCGCACGGTGTCCTATTTTTTGCTGGAGCAATTGGTGTTCAAGTGCTTTATTTTGTGCTTGTAAATCTTCAATCGTTTCTTCCATAAATTATCCCTTCTTAAAGTTTAGCAAGTCGTGGTGTTGTATCTTCATACGTTCCAGCGATTTTAGACAATTCTCCATTACCAATCGTTGTATCATAATACCCTCTCGCAGAATTATCAATTCGAATGTAGGGCAAAGCGGAATAATGTTTTCCACCTGTTGGAGTGATAGTAAGTGGGTTTGCTTTATTCATGCTTTGGAGCTGTTCTAAGAGTGCTTGTGCATTTTGTTGCATTTGAATATTAACCTTGGCAATTTCCTTTAGGGCTCTGACAGGTTCAATCATTTCTTTAATTTGAGCATCGTTGATTTCTTCTGCATTAGACAGAATGTTTTTAGTAAGAGCATTATAATCTTCTTCACTGAATACCTTTTTGTTCTCTGCTTTTTTATGAAGCTTGGTGTACATTTCTTTTTCAGCTTTCGCAGACCAGATCAGGTCTTTGGCTTTTTTATAACTTTCTAAGTCTGCGTTGTCCTCTGCTTTGAGCATGTCCGCCTTGGCTTGTTCAAGCTTGTTTTCTGCTTTGGTAACCTTATCCGCCAAGTCTTGAACTTTTTCTTGGTGGGCTTCGTTTTTCTCATTCAAGAGTGTTTCAATTTCTTCAAGTGTTTTCATATTGTTTCTCCTTTTAATCTTCTAATTCAATACCGAGGGCTTCGGCGATATTGTCCAGCATGTTGATACTATAATCTGCCATATCTTGAGGACGGATAGGCTCACCACTTGTAAAGCGTGGGATATAGTTTGGATCACCAGTGAACATTGAGTCATGGTAAGCGCGTAGGTCATTGAGCTGTTCCTTAATTGAGCCTACGCTGTTCTCTTCCTCGTTGACTCCAAGCAAGGCAGTCAGTTGATATACCTCATCAGAGATAATATCCGTTAGCGTGTCCATATCGCCACCTGATAGCTCGTAAGCGTTAAGCAGTGTATCTTGAATGGCTTGAATTTTATCTTGAACGGTAACGAGTGTGCTTTCAGATACTTTATTTTCTACAAAAGCATAATCTTCAAGTGTGCCACATGCTTTAGTAATTGCTTTTTGAGACTCTGCATCAGAGTATTTGCTCAATAAGTCTTTTCTGATTTCATCAATTTTTGTCATGTTTTTCATTCTGTTTTCTCCTGTTATTTTATTTTTAATTGTGATCAGTTAGTGATTAAGTTGGTGCTCTATTGGTGTTCATTTTGCCTCCTAAATAGTGGTGAATATATAGTATAATCGGAAATTAAACAAGGTACTCT
This sequence comes from Lactococcus sp. dk101, assembly GCF_009601055.1. GTDB lineage: Bacteria > Bacillota > Bacilli > Lactobacillales > Streptococcaceae > Lactococcus. The sequence goes on along the minus strand of NZ_WITI01000018.1, from coordinate 15,679 downwards.
AATTGCTTGGTATAACTGGCTTTAAGAGTGCTTTTTCAAAATCATTGAATTGGCTGTTTTTTAGCCTACTTTTGTAGCTTTTTAAATTTCATTATTTCATCCTTTCAGTATGTTTGATTAAAACTAAAAAGTTTTGACCGAGTAGACCACCTAGACCACCTAAAACCTGCGAACCATTGATATGACTGCGATTAGGTTAGGTGGTCTACAGGTGGTCTAGCATTTTGTTCAGGTGGTCTACACCCTCTAGCCCACCTAGCTCTTTTCTAGCCCACCTCTAGCCCACCTACTGCAAAACGAGTGATACCAGCCAATCACAGACTTTAGGTGGTCTAGGTGGTCTAGCGTGTCAAGACTTTTCTCTTTTGAATGTATAGAGTGTTTTTCCAGCCTTAATAGAATGTTTCCACGATATCCCTGATTGATTTAATAAGGCTTTATCTCGATTAAGTCGCTCTTTTATTTTTTGAGGGTGTGGAATAATCCCATTTGGTAAATTGTTTGGAATAAAATCAAAGCTATTTATTTTGTCAATTAATGGAACGGCATAGTAAGAAATACTCCCAGTATATTCTTGGTCAAGGATTTCAATCAAGCCTAGAATAAAATAGTTGGATTGAATCAATGTTTCTTGTGCTTGTGAGATATTGTTAAGATAAATCGTACTGAAATGGTCTGCTTCCCAATCAAGCGAAGTAGAGCCGTCTTCCACAAATCTCCCCCAGTCCGTAAAACGGCTCTTGTTAAAATTTGACTTTCCTTGATTTTTTAATGCCATACTCGCCACATTAAGCAATGCTCCTAAAATAAATGGGTGGTCTAATTCAAATCCCTTTCTTAATTCCTGTTCTGCTTTACGTTCTTTTAACTCTTCAAGTTCTACAACGATTGAACGACTTAGTAAATCCTGTCTTTTAACCAAATCATCAATACCATTGAATAAGAGGCTCCGTCCAAGTTTTACAATGACTTGACCGTCATCGGTATATAAGGCGCGTTTTGAAGTTGCGGAATTAGTCGCTATCGTCGCAAATAAATCAGATAACTCGGCAGTGATTGTACCAGCAGACAAATTGTCATAGACCAAGATACGATTTTTTGAAGTATCAAGAACAATCTCTTCCATCTTTGGTTTTACTCGTGAGATAGATTTTAATGTTCTGACAGGATCTATTATGGTACGAAGCAATTCACTTGTGAACGACTTCCCCACTCCAGCACTTCCCTGTAAGATTAGGATAGGTACACTTGTATCAGTAAGCAAGTTACTCAATAACCAACTCACATATAAATCAAAATTATTGTCTGTCGAATAGTTTATATATTTCTTTAATCGATTAAGATTTTCTTTGTTTTGAGTGTCATACTTTGGTTGAGGGAGTTCGTCCATGTCGTCTGTCCGTTTGAACCATATGGGAGAGTCAGACAAAACTTGCCAGCCGTCCTTACTAATTTCTACAATTTCCCAGGCATCGTTACACAAGTCAAGATATATCTTTTGTTCCTGTGGAAGATATTTCACTCTTATTGAAATGGGCTTAAAGTTTTTACTCCGCCTTGCCTTAGCACTGATACTTTCTAAGGCACTTTCTAACGTTGCTTTAGAGATGACACGTTCAAACTTCTTTTCAGCCAGTTCAATCATAATGTCTTTGAATGATTGCGAATTAATGGCATGGATTTCATAATGATCAGCTATTTTTATTTTTGCATAAGGCTTTTTCACTTCATCAATCGCAAACTCTATTTTTTGATTAAGGATTAAATCTCTTAATTCTGTGGCAAGGTGGCGCTCTTTTTTTTCGTCCTCTTGTTCGTCTTGAGTGCTGTTATTGGTTACTTGTTCGCCTTTATTATTTTGAAGCTCTTGTACTTGCGGTGTCAGCACCTCTAAAGCCTTTTTTTGATTGAATTCAGGCAATGAGCACCTCCTTTTCTTTTTCGTTGAAATAATAATTTGAAATGTCGATATAATTGGATAACAGTTCTGTTTTCTGTTCTCCTTGAGTTGTAACGCTGATTTCAGAAACTGCCCACATGGTCAACATGAAATATGACCAGCCCTCCTGTTTTCCTAACAAGATGAAGCGTGTTAAATTCTCTGCGCTCCCAAAGCCATGATTAAGAATGATTTTGTCTTTAAAGCGTTCAAACTGACTCTGTTGGTAGGTGATTGTGTTTTGCTCAATCTCTTGCCTTCTAAGCTCATGTAAAAAAGAAACGAACTGTTTGGAAGGCTCTTTAATTAAAGCTGTGTGCGCTCGTGAAAAGCCCTCAATCATGCTTTCGTGTTGCCAATGGTTGTAAGGTCTAATATCAATCAAGCCATTATAAAAGCAGTCATAATTCATACCTTTTGGCTCTAGGTAGATGTAGTTGTAAAAATCGTCCTTTTGAAAGATTGAAGTCTCCCCAGCTCCTGTCATTGCCAGTTTGGCTGTTTCTTTCTTAATTCGAATTGAAAGTAATCTCATAAGAATACCTCTAGCTCATCAAATAGGCTTATTTCTCCGCCCTCATGTTCTCCCTCGTACCGGGTACCTGCTCGATACACCTTATAACTAAAGTCATAACCAACTGGCTCAAGATGTAAGCTGTCTCTGATATTGACTTGCTTAACCGTCAACGTTTCAAACTCTGCTTTGAGTTGTTCCATTCCACTGGACTCTATTCCAGCTACAAATGGACAAGCGATAATGATGTTATTATCCATATTATCTACTCCGCCAAGCTGTCGAAAAGCTCAATTAATTGCTTTTTACTATACCAGACTGTTCTATCATCTTCTTCAAGAACAACTCTTTTAAGGCCTGCTTTAATTAGCTTAGGCATATAACTCGTTGAAATATTTAACTCTTTCATCAAATCAGATTGCTTAACGTATGGAAAAGGGCGTTCCTGATCTAGTCTTTTTTTATAATACTTTGAAAAATCTTCATATAATTTTTCAAAATAAAATTGTTCAGATTGTTGACTTGGTTCAAATACAATACTCATTTCTTTCCTCCTCTGTTTAGTTTCATTTTAAATTTTGGCCTGTAGTTGTTATTTACTGCAATCAATCCCAAGCACTTGATAGCTATCCACCAATCATCAATGTCACAATGTCTTACAGTCATTCTTTTGTATCTCATGCGGCACCTCCCACGAATTCCACCAATACACCTTCATTTTTAAGTGTGAATGTTACTACGTTTCTGCGGTGGTCAAATAATGTTTCAGTGCGTTCTGTGCTAATGTGATGCTTTGTTACTGTTTTAAGCAATTCCATGAGCTGGCTTGCTATTTCATCTGTCAATAAAAACTGCAATTTCATAAATAAATTTTTCTCCATTATGGTATAATGAATATAAAGAATGAATTACCTATTCAACTCTTTAAATTCTGATTGAAAGCTCCGTTCGTCGCCAAACTTCAGGGGCTTTTTTTTGCGCCATTTTTTCTATCTATTGTCACTCTCTTTTCATGTCCTCAATTCTGCGTGTGGTAGTTTAATTGAGTTTAATAATCTTTAGCCAGCCATTGTGTGATTTTTTGATAGACATTATTTTTCACTTCTAATCCACCAATTTCAATCTTATAATAGGTCTTAAAAGAAATATTGATTTCTTCACAAACATCTTTTTTCGATAAACATAAATCAGCTCTTTTTCGACGAACCGCTTTCGAAATATCATTGGTTATTAAGTTCATGGTTTCTCCTTTCAACTCCATTTTTATTGGATAAGATAATTATATTCCATTATTTTTGGATTGTCAAGGATTAGCTCCAAAAAAAATGGAATTGTTTTTAGTTTTATGATACAATCTAATTAAATAATAAAGGAGAAGCCTATGACCATTACATCTGATCGGATAAAACAAGAAAGAATTAAAAGCAATTTAAATAAAAAAGAGCTAGCTTCAAAAATGGAATTAAAATCTCAAACAACAATAACTAATTGGGAAGATGGGATAGTCGTTCCAAAACCTGATAAATTGCAAAAATTAGCTGACATTTTCGATGTTTCTGTTCCTTATCTGCTGGGATTTACAAATATAAGAAAAGAGGAAGTTCAGGGATTTGATACAATCGAAGAATTTGAAAAATCTCGCAGAACAATTATCGATAATCTCAGATATGATTTTAATCCAACCCCCGAACTTAAGCAGACCTTTGCCTTAGGTGGTGTTTTAAAGAATTATGAAGAAATAATCCCTGATCCTAGAGACAGATATATAGAAGTTGCAAATAATTTAGCAACCGATTTATCTAATGAAAACAATGAAAAGTGGCTGGAGTACGGTAGATTACTAGTTCAAGAACAAAATAGAAAAGAAAAAATTTAAAACATTCATATCCTCAATTCTGCGTGTGGTGCGTAACTAAAAGGACTAAATATGAATAAACTAAACATCAAAGAATATCAAACAAAAGCAGGAGACAAGCGTTATATCTTGCGTGGTGCATATATTGGTACTGATGCCAATACAGGAAAACAAATCAAAACAGATATCCGTAGCCGAACAAAAACAGGCGTCAAACTTGAATTTGAACGGCAAAAAGCTGAATTCAAAAAGAACGGTTCTAGTAAAAGAACCGTTTCTAATAAGTTATTTAGCGAGGTTGCTGAAAGTTTTTTCAGTATTTACCAACTAGAAAGAAAGGCTGGCTCCATTCGACAAATGAGGTCAACTCTAGATACATATATCCTACCTAGCTTTGGTAAAAAACAAATCTCAAAAATCACTACTTCTATGCTTCAAAAGCAAGTCATTGAATGGTCAAAAATTGCTTCTGCCCCAATAAATGGTGCAAGAAAACGAAAAGTAGGCAACTCTAAGGATTATAAGCTACATCTAAATGTTATCAGTAGGATATTCAAGCATGCAATATCGTTAGGCTTAGTTGAGTCCAATCCATGCCAAGCTGTAATTGTTCCTAAAGTAAAAATTGAAAAGACAAAAAAAGAAATAAATTTTTATACTAAAGAGGAGCTTTCTTCTCTCTTCTCTACACTCGAAAGGAAAAATAGGCATAATTGGTCAGATGAATACCTGAACGCACTTCTACGCTTACTAATCGCCTCTGGAATACGTATCGGAGAAGCTATGGCTTTATATTGGTCAGATATTGATTTTGAAAACTCGACCGTATCAATTAGTAAAACAACCGTCTCTCATCATCTAATACAAGACTCACCTAAAACAAACAAAAGTAATAGAACAATCAAGATTGATAGTAAAGCTATAGCAACTATGCATCATTGGTTTATTTTTCAAAAGCAACATTTTATGAAATTAGGAAATCCGCAACAATATTTAGTATTTCCGACTAGCCGAGGTACAGTTCGAAACTATACTGATCTCCGTAATAGCTTGATAATTGCAGAAAATAATGCTGGAATTAAACTACTTTCATTCCATGCTTTCCGTCATTCACATGCTAGCCTATGTATTAATTCAGGAATGACTTATAAAGTTATTCAAGAACGATTAGGACATTCGACTCTACAAATGACCATTGACTTATACTCTCATCTTGAAAATGAAAAAAAAGAAAAAGAGCTTGAACTTTTTGCAAATTATGCAAATTTCTAACTCAAACTCTGTTAAAAGCTCTGTTAAATTATTTTTATCAAAAAGAAAAAGCCCTCTAAGCTAGTGACAGCAAGGGGCTATTCTTATTTGCTATTTTAAAATGAGTAAATCCATGTATTTTTAGCCCCACTTTTAAGAAGTTTTTGGCTAATGTTAATGGCATCTTGCTCTGTTGACGCTAAAGCCACCATGACACCACCCAAACCTGATCCTGTCAATTTAGCACCCAAAGCGCCGTTTGACATGGCAATATTAACCATATCATCAAGTCGAGGATGAGAAACGCCCAAATCATTCAAAATATGATGTGCATTGGTCATTACATCTCCCAAGGCTTTGAGCTGATTTGTTGTCAAAAATTCTTTTGAAGCCGTCGCAAGTTCGCCGAGTTGGCTTATCTGATTGATCGTTTTTTCTTTTTCTTCACTTAAACGTTCACGGACAATGCTGATAGCTTGGCTGGTAAAGCCATGCACCCCAGTATCTCCAATGACAAGAAAACCTGACATTTGCAGATTGATTTGCTCCATTGGTTGATTTTTAATAAACCAAAGTGGCAATTCTGAATTAACTGTTGCCACATCAATCCCTGAAGCACGCCCATGCGTGATATTTTCTGAGAAATTTGCAAAATAGAGTAATTCTTCGTCAGATAAGTCTTCATCAAAGAAATCAAAAAAAGCACGTGTCGTTGCTGTAGCTAAGGCTGCTGAAGCCCCCAAACCACGTCCTTGAGGAATGTTTGAATCAATTTCCAAAGAGAAAGTCAGTCGAGGTGCTTCAAATTTTTGCAATAATTTTATAATTAATTGACGAACGCCTTCAAATTCATCGCCCATCAAATCTAGTCTTCTACGAGATTCGCTATTTTCAATATATTGACCAGCGCGAATACTTGAAATCGTCACTGTAGTCTTCAAAATGGTAACTGGGAGTGCTATCGCTGGCTGTCCATAAACAACTGCGTGTTCACCAATCAATATTAATTTGGAATGAGCGAACCCAGTGCCCACTTTATGTGTAGTCATTCAGAATAATCTCCTGTAAGTACAAAACGTACTGAATAATTTTATAAAAAATATGAAAGAAAAGCAAGTATTAGTTTTTAAAATGCGATTTTTAGCGGTTTCTTTCAGATTTTCAAAGAAAAAATCCCATCTGTTAGAGGATTTTATAATTCATGATACTGTGCATAAAGTTCTTGGCGATTAAGTCCGCGTTCTTTTGCGACTTGCTTGATTGCAGTGTTTGTTTTTTCACCAGCTTCGATTAAAGCTTGAACGGCTTCCAAGGGCGTTGTTTCAAGGGTGAGAGGAGTTACATCCATACCATCATTTCCTGAAACAATGATCAGGCATTCCCCTTTTATCGGCTGTTCTTCTAATGATTGAAGAACCTCAGAAATGGTTCCGCGGCGATATTCTTCGTAAATCTTGGTAAGCTCTCGAACCAAGGCGATTTGACGGTCACCGTAAACTGCAGAAATATTTTCAAGCGTGTCTGCTACCCGATAAGGACTTTCGTAGAAAATCTGTGTTTCAGGATAAGCAAGTTTGGTCTGTAAAAATTTCTTTTGCTCACTGGCTTTGCGAGGCAAAAAGCCATAAAAAATATGCGGCTGTGGCACTAATCCTGAGGCAATCAAAGCCGTGATACCGGCAGAACTTCCTGGTAAGGCTACAACATCAATATTAAGTTTGATGGCTTCCACGACCAAATCATGTCCTGGGTCAGAAATAGAAGGCATGCCTGCATCTGAAACTTGAGCAATTGATTTACCAGATTGTAAAAATTCAAGTAATTTAGGAATTTTTTCATAAGAATTATGTTCATGGAAAGATTCTTGTGGCACCTTAATCTCAAAATGAGTGAGCAATTTTTGTGTATTTCGGGTATCCTCAGCCGCAATCAAATCCACTGTTTTCAATGTTTCTAACGAACGTAAGGTCATATCCTGCATATTTCCGATCGGTGTTGGCACAAGATAGAGTTTTCCTGCTGTTTTTTCGCCCTTAAATGAACGTTGAATATTTATCATCGGTAAAGTAACTCCAAACAATCTAAGCATGATTCGCCTTCATCAAGACGTTCTGCATAATGCAGGTGACAAACGTGAAAACCTTCGTTAAAGATATTGATCAATGTTGGATTTGGTTCATCACTTGATTCTGTTTTTTCTTCAATCTCATGTTTTTCTAATTCTGCTAAATGCTCCCGAACTTTTTCTAATTCCATTCTTAAGGTTGCATTTTCTTTTTGTGAATCATCTAAACTTTGGCGAATTGCTGAAACTTGAGTCAAGGTTGCGTTTAACGCATCTTCAAGTGTATTTAATTGTTCTAGGATTTCTTTTTTATCAGCCATGAACGCCCTCTAGTTCTGTCACATCATAATCCATGATGCTATTTTCAAATTTTACTGTAATCTGGTTTTTAAGAATATTTAATCCGATAACACGTCCTGTGCCATCTTGAGTTGTAATGGTTTGTCCAAAATCAGGAAAATTGACCTGCGCTTCCTTGTAAAATTCATCTTCGTAAGTCAGGCAACACATCAATCGCCCACACATGCCATTCAACTTGCTTTGTTTAAGTGAAAGCGTCTGATTTTTTGCCATCTTGATTGAGACATTTGGAAACTCATAAATGAATTCCGAGCAACAAAGTGGACGGCCACAAGGCCCAACACCACCGTAAATTTTAGCCGCATCACGCGGGCCAACTTGACGTAGTTCAATTCTTGAACGGAAGGTTACCGCGAGTTCTTTCAAAAGTTCTCGAAAATCAACTCTTTTTTCAGCCGTAAAGGCAATGAAAATTTGACTTTTTTCAAGATTGAATGCTGCTGAGATAATTTTCATTTCAAGCCCAATCTCAGCCACCGTTTCCGCAACAATTTCTTTTGCTTCTGCCGATTCCTGCTCAATCAATGCAATGCGGTTAAAATCATCTTGATTGGCAATGCGAACCAGCTGCGCTGTTGTTTCAACGGCAGCATTATCTGGCAAGGAACGGAGGACTTTTCCGTAATTTTGACCTTTTTCTGTTCTAAAAATGACTGTTTCCTGAGAGCTGACAGCCTCATTGCTCTCAATAAAGATGTTGCTTTCCCCATGAGAAAATTTAATTTCAATTATCATAAACACGCTCACTTTCTAAAACAATATAATTTAAACAAGATTCAAAGCGGACATTACTTTGCCACATTTTAACGGCTTTAAAGGTATTTTCGACTTTGTCAATCATTCTTTCTTGATATAAAAGTTGAAGCAGTAAATCAAAGAAAAGTTGCTGTTTTTCCTTATCATCAAAACTGTCTGTCAGTGCTGACAGATATAAAAAGGCATCGTCAGGGGCTGTTTTAAGCAGTTTGACAAACTGGTCGCATTTATTGAAGGCTTCTGAAAACCAAGCAGTTTGTGCGATTTTCAAAGCTTCATCAATCGAATCAAATGCGCGAGCAAGAAGCTCTGCTTGCGTCTTCAACACCCCAGCTTTTTCTAAACTTTCACTAAAAAAGTTTACATTTTTTGGAAATTTAACGACCTGTGTTCGAGATAGAATCGTCGGCAATATCAAATTCTCATTTTTTGTTAATAAGAAAATATAGATTTCGCCCTCAGGTTCTTCGATTGATTTCAACAAGGCATTCGCTGCGTTTTGATGCATCTTTTCCGCATCACGAATGATGACGACCTTTCGATTACTTTCGTAACCAGATTCATTAAATACCGTCGTTAATTCGCGAATTTGCGCCGTCTTGATGGTATGTCCCTCTGGTTCAACAAGATGTAAATCCGCAAAGGTTCCCTCCTCAATCAAACGACACGCCCGACAATTTCCACACGGCGTATTGTCATTTGGAGTCTCACAAAAAAGTGCTTGACTCAGCCAAATTGCCAATTCAAAATTGCCAAAGCCACCAGCAAATAAATAAGCATGACTTAAATGATTGCTTTGCAAAACTTGAGTAAACTCTTGAATAAGTTGTGGCTGAATTTCTCTAATCTTCATGAAACTCCTTTCTTTATTTTATTTAAAAAATCGGTCTGTGATGGCTGCAAAAGTGTCAGCAATGACAGCGTCCAAAGGTTGACTTGCATCGATGGTAACAAAGCGATCAGGTTCTGACTTAACGACTTCCAAGTAGCCCTGACGAACTTTATGGTGCATTTCTGCACGTTCCATATCCAGGCGATCCATATCGTTTGCACGATTTTTTCTGATGCGTTCAAGGGCAGCATCTGTGTCAATATCAAAATAAAGCGTCAAATCTGGTTTCAAGCCGTCTGTCGCAAATTCATTCAACCACTCCACAGGTGCCAATCCCAAATCACGTCCAAAACCTTGATATGCTACTGACGAATCAATGAATCTGTCAGCAATGACAAGTTTTCCCGCCTTCAATGCGGGCAAAACTTTGACTTGTAAGTGAAGACGTCGTGCAGCTGCAAACAGTAGCAACTCTGTTTTCGCGTCAATATCTGTATTTTCTGGATTCAAGATGACCTGACGGATTTCTTCGGCCACTCGAACACCACCAGGTTCACGTGTTGCAACGATTTCTGGGCTTAATTTTTTTAGCATGGGTAAGACTGCCTCTAAGACGGTTGTCTTCCCTGCGCCATCTGGTCCCTCAAGGGAAATAAATATTCCATTCATAATTACTATTATATCAAAAAAGGTCGTTTTTAGCACGTTCGTATCGCCTTTTATGCTCCTTTGTAATGTCAAACATTTTTTACAAAAAGCCGTCTTAAATATCAATAACTCCTTTCTGATTTCTCATATATCGTAAATTTTCTAAAATGTTACATAAAAATTGCAAAATGAAACAAAAAGGAGTATAATAAGAAGTGATCTATGTTTATTTGAAAGGAATCCTAATGAAAAAGATTCTCGTTGTAGATGACGAAAAACCCATCTCAGATATTGTAAAATTTAACCTTACCAAAGAAGGTTTCGAAGTTGTTACCGCTTTTGACGGTGAAGCAGCACTTGAGGTTTTCAAAGAAGAAAACCCTGATCTTGTCTTGCTTGACTTGATGTTGCCAAAAATTGACGGACTTGATGTAGCTCGTGAAATCAGAAAAACTTCTGAAGTTCCAATCATCATGGTCTCTGCCAAAGACAGCGAATTCGATAAAGTTATTGGACTTGAACTTGGCGCTGATGACTATGTCACAAAGCCATTCTCAAATCGTGAACTTTTAGCACGTATCAAAGCAAATCTCCGTCGTATCACTTCTTCTGCCGTTGAATCTCAAGATTCAGCTAAAAAAGAATTGGTTGTTGGAAACTTGCGTATCAATCCAACACATTATGCCGCATATAAATACGACAAACAATTGGATTTGACACACCGTGAATTTGAACTTTTGTACTATCTTGCTCAACATATTGGTGAAGTAATCACTCGTGAAAACCTTCTTGAAACAGTTTGGGGCTATGACTACTTTGGCGACGTTCGTACAGTCGATGTGACTGTTCGTCGCTTACGCGAAAAAGTAGAAGATACACCAAGTCGTCCTCAATATGTATCTACACGTCGTGGTGTTGGATATTATATGAGTAGCCCGCATGAATAAAATTGTTCATTCTTTACTTTTCAAAGGAGTAGTTACACATCTACTTCTTTTTGTCTTCTTATTTGTCAAAGATTACAACTATTTTTCTAAAGACATCTTTGATTTTTTCATCTATTACTTTACTTCTCTGATTATCATTTGCTTGATTTTGGCTCGTCCTTCTCGAATGTTGACCAAGGCTTCAAACCAACTCGATCGGCTGATTGACAATGATTTGGAAGCTGAACAACTCAAAGAAAACGAGGAACAGGCACTCGATCTTGTGGATAAAGTTCAGTATTTAGGAAAAAGTATCTCTTTATCGAAAAATAATTTAGAAAGCCAGCGTAACCAGCTGGACAGTATTTTGACTTATATGGTTGACGGTGTCATTGCAACAGACCGTCAAGGAAATATAATTCTAGCAAATACTGCTGCACAGAATTACCTCAGCCGAAGCTCTTATGAACTGATGGAGCAATCCATCACGAAAGCACTTCATCTTGATGAAACATTCACCTTCTACGAATTATTAGAAAAAGAACCTGAAATCGTAATCTCTTCAATCAATCATGTTGGTGATCCGATTTTTTTACGCGTCAAATTTGTCCTTTTCCGTCGTGAGTCCGGCTTTATTTCTGGGATTATCGCTGTCCTGCATGATAAGACAGACCAAGAAAAGATTGAACGTGAACAAAAACAATTTGTATCAAATGTCTCCCATGAGTTGCGGACTCCTTTAACCTCTGTAAAGGCTTATTTAGAAGCTTTGGAAGATGGAGCCTTATCTGATCCAGAAATCGCGCATTCTTTCATTGATGTCAGCCTTAACGAGACCAATCGAATGATTCGCATGATTACTGACCTATTGACCTTATCTCGTATTGATCAGGAAAGATTAGAATTAAATAAAGAACTGATTAATTTCGTAGATTATTTGGACTTCCAACTCCAACGTTTATCCCGCATTGCCAAATCTAATCCTTTAAATTCATTTACTGGTGATTTCAAATTTGTAACGGACTTCCCTGATGAACCCGTTTGGCTTGAGATTGACACCGACCGAATGACACAAGTGATTGACAATATTATCGGGAATGCCTTGAAATATTCACCAGAAGGTGGCGAAATCAAGGTCAGTCTGAAGCTGAAAGAAAAACAACTGATTTTAACCATTTCAGATCAGGGTATGGGAATTCCAAAGAGTGATTTGCCAAATATTTTCAAACGCTTTTACCGCGTTGATGAGGCAAGAAATAGTCAAACTGGCGGCACAGGACTTGGACTTTCAATCGTTAAAAACATTTTGCTTCTGCATGGTGGAACGATTGAGGCACAATCTGAAGGCGTTGGAATGGGAACAAGTTTTATCATTACTCTTCCATGTGTTGATTTGGATGTCAACCATGATTGGGACGATGGTTTAGATAGTGATTTTGAATAAAAATGAATGAAAATAATGGTTTCAAATATTCCATTTTAGCCTCTGGTTCGACTGGGAATTCCTTTTATCTGGAAACTCCACAGAAGAAAATTATTGTTGATGCTGGTTTATCTGGAAAAAAAATTGAAAGTTTGATGAGTGAAATTGGGCGAGATATTCACGATGTGGACGCGCTTTTGATTACTCATGAACACAGTGACCACATCAAAGGAATTGGCGTTCTCGCACGTAAATACGGACTTGATGTTTATGCAAATGAGCAAACCTGGAGCGAGATTGACAGTAAAAATATGGTCGGTAAAATTGCCGATGAACAAAAACATATTTTTGAAATGGGTAAAACCATCACTTTTGGCGATTTGGACATTGAAAGTTTTGGTGTCAGCCATGATGCCATTGCTCCTCAATTTTATCGCTTCATGAAAGACCATAAATCTTTTGTCTTATTGACCGATACAGGCTATGTCAGCGACCGGATGCGAGGCGTGATTGAGAATGCAGATGCTTATTTGATGGAAAGCAATCACGAGGTTGAAATGTTACGTAATGGCCCCTACCCGTGGAGTACCAAACAACGTATTTTGAGTGACCGCGGGCATTTATCAAATGAAGATGGTGCAGCTGCTGCTTTTGATGTTTTAGGCAATCAAACCAAACGTATCTTTTTGGGACATTTGAGTTTACACAACAACATCAAAGAATTAGCCCACATGACAATGGACGGCTATTTACAGCAGCATGACGTTGATACAAAACGTGAAGTTCATGTCATTGACACCAGTCATGAACATGCAACCAAACTTTACGACATTTAAAAAAACTTATCCATGTGGATAAGTTTTTTATTTTTCTTTCTTAATGGCCCATTTGATAAGGAATGGGGCAATGATTGTCGCCAAGATGATGACAATGACCAATTCAGAATAAACTTCGTCAGTAATGACAGCACTCGCCAGCCCAATTTGAGCAACGATAAGCGCCATTTCTCCCCGCGAAACCATTCCTGTCCCAACCAACAAACTTTCATCTGTGGATAAATGTGACATTTTTCCTGCAAAATACGCAGGGATTATCTTTGTCAGTACTGCCAAAACAGTAAAAATCAAGATGATAAATGGATGATGGATAAGGCTCTCAAATTGGATGGATATGGCAATGGATACGAAGAAGATTGGAATGAAAAAGACATATCCAATGGCCGACGTGTATTCTTCGATTTTGTCTGATACCTCGGTTTGGCTGACTGCAATCCCGGCAAAGAAACTTCCGATAACCGCAGACATTCCCACTTTATCAGCCAATAAACTCAAGCCCAAACAAAGTATTAATGCAACGGTTGTATTCTTGGCATAAATCGGTAGCTTATCCACAAATTTCCAAACTTTTGGAATGATTTTGTGGACAAAGACCAAGAATACAAAGAATAGAATTTCCAAGCCAAATTGAAGCCACAAGTTTGAACCACCATTTTTAAAACTTGTAAAGATGGACAAAATCAGCACTGCCAAGATGTCATCAACGACTGCAGCGCCTAAAATAATATTTCCAGCCCGTGTGGATAACTTTCCATATTCTTGAAGGACTTCAACCGTAATTGAAACGGAAGTCGCAGCGAAAACAATCCCATAGAAGAAACTTGTGGACAAGTCTTTCCCAAGCCATAAAGCCGCGATACTAAAGCAGATGAGTGGCACAATGACGCCCAAGACGGCAACCAGCATGGACGGTTTAAAATTCTTCTTCAATACCGTCAAATCACTTTCCAGACCTGCTAGAAACATGAGCAAAATAACACCAATCTCTGACATGACTTCAATGGTATGTCCACCTTGAACCCATCCTAAAACAGAGGGTGCTAAGAGTATTCCCACAAGCATTTGCCCAATGACCGCAGGGATTTTTAGCCTGCGTGACAAAAGGGTCGCAATGAGGGATGCAATCAAAATTAATGTAATTTGAAAAATATCTGTCATATTATAATTATACCAAACTTCTTTTTGAAATTTAACCGTTTTTCATTATTTTCGTAAAAATTACAGAAAAAGAACGACAGCACTCATGAGTACTAATGAAATAATCATGGAAAGACTGCTTGCAAAACCTGCTTCGCCTTCATCCACTCCAAATTGCGTTGCCTGAATGGTGGTCAAAAATGAAATAGGCGTCAATAAAACGAGCACCAAAACAATTTTTACCAAATGTTCAAAAGGCAAACAAAAATAAACGAATGAGGCTAAAATTCCTGCAAATAAATAACGATAAACTAAAACACGCCCAATAACTGCAAGTCCTGACTTTTTAAAGGAAATTTGCATGAAAAGTCCAATCATAAAGAGCGATAAAAAGGAGTTCGCATGAGAAATAAATGTGAACGGAGCAAGGACTTCCATTGGAATTTTAATCTTAAAAATCGCAAGAATAATCATCAGCAAATAGACAACAAACGGAGGACTTTTTAGCAAAATTCTCAACGGATCTCGTAAATCAAAACCATGCTTTTTTTGTTGGGCAGTCGTTTCGACAATCGCCTGTGTTGTCCCCGCTACCATAAATGAATTTCCCATGTCAAACATGGCAATAAATGGAATGGCAAGTGGAAAAAAGCTGGACACAAAAGGAATTGCAAAATTCCCCAGATTGTATCCTCCAATATTGAACATATAAAAACCACGCTCAACAGTCGATTTTTTCTCCCAAGTAAATAACCAACAAAAATAAGAAGCAGATTAAAAATCAAACCCAAACTCATCAAAATCCAAACGGTAGAAGTGATTTGAAAGGCATTTAAAGAAACAATAATTGTTGCCGGAAGTGTCGTGAATATAACGATTTTAGAGACTCTTTCGCCATCCGTTTGCTTCAGCACCCCCATTTTTTTCAAGAAAAATGCCAGTAAAATTGTCAGTAAAAAACTGACGGCATTCAAAATAATTTTTGTCATTGATGACCATTTTCTAAATAAAGGCAAATTGCAAATTTAATCTAGCCACCCTGTAACATCTGAAAAGGTGTCTGATACTTGAACATTTTTCTTGGATAGTGATTCATCCAAGTTTCAATACGAGCGACTTCATTCGAAGTCGTTTTTG
>NZ_WITI01000017.1 GCF_009601055.1 Lactococcus sp. dk101 | reverse complement strand
CAAAAACTTTGGGAAGTGTGCTATAATCGTTCATATCAGTCATGCCCTTTCTAAACTTAGTTGGTTAAGAATAGAATAGCATGGCTGGTTTTATTTTGCATTAAAATCAACTAGCAATTCGGGTAATAGATTTGAAATTTTTAGAGGCGAGATGAAAAAAGTTGGCTAATCAACGGAATATTGGAATTTTATTAGGTGTTTTTTGTTATGTATTATGGGGTGGACTTGTCTATTATTGGCATTTATTGTCGAACGTCAACTCCATTGAGGTTTTTTCATATCGGATTGTGTTCACAATCTTGAGCATGTTGCTTTATTTTGTCATTACGGGAAAAACGCATAAACTCAACACTGAAATTAAAAGTTTGGTCAAAAATAAAAAAGCCTTGTCTTATGCAGTGGCTGCCAGTCTGTTTCTTGGCGTCAACTGGGTCGTTTTTATCTATGCCGTAACCATCAATCAAGCCACACAAGCCTCGATTGCTGGCTATATTATGCCATTAGTTTCTGTTTTCTTGGCAATTTTCTTTTTGCATGAACGTATCGATCGCTTTATGGTTGTGTCCATGCTTTTGGCCTTTATTGGTGTTGTTGTCATGGTTTCAGGAAGTGGTTCATTTCCTTTGTTGACAATTGTCATGTCGGTTTGTTTTCCCATTTATAGTTTATTGAAAAAATATTATCGCTTGTCGAGCGATGTAGCAATGGTTTTTGAAAGCATGGTGCTGTTGCCATTCATCTTGGTTTTCTTGCTCTTTTTTGCAAAACACGGCCTTTTTTCATATCCGCCAATGACCATTTTTTATCTGATTTTATCAGGGCCAGTAACGGCAATTCCATTGTTACTCTTTGCAGAAAGTATCAAACGTGCCCCTTTGAGCTTGATTGGCTTTATTCAATATCTTAATCCAACCATTTCGCTTGCGATTTCAGTCAGCTTACTTGGCGAAAGTTTAACAAAAGCCGACGCACACAGTTTGATTTTTATTTGTTTGAGCATTATTATCTTTGCAATCGGACAATTTTTACTCTTTAGAAAAAAGCAGATGACTTAATCGGCTTTTTTTTGATATAATAGAGGAAAGTCCCTTCCATGGGAAAACGACTACGAATCTAGAACAGAAAAGTTCAAAAATCAGAAAGAAATTCATGAAATTCACAGACTTTAACTTTAAAACTTACATCAATGAAACATTGGACGCAATCGGCTTTACAGAGCCAACAGAAGTTCAAGAAAAACTCATTCCTATTGTTCTCTCAGGACGTGATTTGGTTGGGGAATCTAAAACAGGTTCAGGAAAAACGCATACTTTCCTCTTGCCTATTTTCGAAAAATTGGACCTTACTAAAGATGAGGTGCAAGCAGTAATCACAGCGCCATCTCGTGAACTTGCCACTCAGATTTATCACGCTGCCCAAGAATTTACAAAATTTAACGCCGACATTCGTGTTTCCAATTTTGTTGGAGGAACGGATAAGGCACGTCAAATCAAAAAATTGGAACAAAACCAACCGCACATCGTTATTGGAACACCAGGACGTATTCATGATTTGATTGGTTCGGGTCACTTGATGGTGCATACTGCCTCAACTTTTGTTGTTGATGAAGCGGACATGACACTTGATATGGGATTCTTGGCTGATGTTGACCGGATTGCGTCAAGTTTTGGGAAACGCGTGCAAATGCTCGTCTTTTCAGCAACAATTCCTCAAAAATTGCAACCTTTCTTGAAGAAATACATGCATAATCCATTGATGGAAAAAATTGCCAACCACGCTGTCATTGCTGACACAATCGAAAACTGGCTCATCTCAACAAAAGGAGTCTCAAGAAATGACTTGCTTTTACGTTTGACAAAAATTATCAATCCTTACATGTGTATGATTTTTGCCAATACAAAAGGGCGTGTTGACGAAATTCATTCATTCTTGACAAGTAATGGACTCAAAGTAGCTAAAATTCATGGAGATGTGCCACCACGTGAACGTAAACGTGTGATGAACAGCATCAAAAATTTGGATTATCAATATGTCGTTGCGACAGATATTGCGGCGCGCGGTATTGATATTGAAGGTGTTAGCCACATCATCAATGACGAAATTCCAAAAGACTTGACTTTCTTTGTTCACCGTGTGGGACGTTCAGGCCGTAACGGATTGATTGGTACAGCCATTACTTTGTATGCGCCTAGCGATGATGCAGCCATTCGTGAAATCGAAAAGATGAATGTCAAATTTGAACCAAAAGCCATCAAAAATGGTGAAATCGTTGACTCTTATGACCGTGACCGTCGTGAAAATCGCTCTAAGAAACAAGATACATTGTCAACAACAACACTTGGTGCACTTGCGAAAGCTAAAAAACGCAAGCACGTTAAACCTGGCTACAAGCGTGCAATTAGATGGCAAGTTGAAGAAGAAAACAAAAAGAAACGTCGTGCTGAAAATACGAAGAATGCGCGTAAACAACGTGAAAACCGTAAACAAAAATTCTAATCAATGACAAAAGCACCTTCAAAATTGTCAGGGCTGACAAAAAAGAGAATATGGAAAGCCGTGATTGGCTTTCTTATCTTTATCTGCCTTTATTTAGCCGTTTGTTTTGGCTTGGTTTTGAGCAAAATTAACGACAGACCAACGAAACTTACGGGCTATCAGACGATTTTAGTTTTGGGCAGTCAAATCGACGGCAAAAATTTGGCCACGTCCTATCCTGCAGAAGTTACAAAAAATCGTCTGGATGCTGCGCTGATGCTGGCAAAGCATAATCCTCAAGCAAAAATAATTGTCAGTGGTTACAAAGGCCCAAACGAGAATGTTACTGAAGCAGCAGGGATGGCAAAATATTTAGAAGAAAATGGGCTTGCTCATAATAGAATTATTAAGGAAGCAAAAGCCAGAAATACAGCGGAAAATATTGCTAACTCAAAGGTTTATTTTCATGGAAAGACAATGCTTGTGACCAGTGATTTTCATTTGGCGCGTGGTTTGATTTTGGCGGACAAACAGCACTTGTCAGAGCTGACAGGATATGCTGCACCAACGACAGATCATTCGCTTGGCCGACTTACAGTCTATTATGTGCATGAGACTTTAGGAATCGCCAGAGCCTTGATTTTAGGACGATGAATTGTTATAATTGATATAGACCAATTCAGGATTGTTTGAAAGGAAAATGATGTTTCAACCCGAACAAATAAGTAAACTCAATGATTTAGAATCTTTAGTTTTTGACTTTATCATCAAAAGCCCAGAGAAGGTTCAACAAATGACCATTCGTGACTTGGCAAGTCAAGTTCATGTTTCGACTTCCACGATTGTTCGCTTGTGTACCAAGCTCGGTTTTGAAGGTTGGGCCGATTTGAAGTTTTATCTCAAAAGTCAATTTCGTGAAAAAACACCAGAAGAGCAGCATTACGATAACATGCTGGAGTTTGACATGTTCTTGCGACGTATGAACACTGATACCTATCAGAAACGGCTAAATGCAGCAGCCAAGTTGATTGCAGAAGCTGACTACACCGTTTTTCTGGGCATTGGAACCTCAGGTTCTTTGAGTGATTATGCCACAAAATATTTTGTCAACACGGGCTTGAGAAGCTTTGTCATCTCTGACCCTTTCCAAGCGGTGCAAGTCAAAGGCATGGGCCATATCGTAGCAATCATCTTGTCAGTTTCTGGCGAAACCAGTCAAGTCATCAATAAAGAACTTGAATTTAAGGCTGACGGAGCAAAAATAATCTCGATTACTAATAACGAAGATTCGACCGTGGCTAAATTAGCTGATTTACAGCTCTCTTATAATTTAGTCAATGAGTGGTCAAAACAATATCCTTTAGGAAATTTGACGACGCAACTCCCAGTTTTAGCGATTTTGGAAATTTTAGCGCATAAGGCGATTGATTTAACACTTGATGACCAAGATGAAAAAATTGCAGAATAAGAAAACGATTCGTTTGAATCGTTTTTTTGTTTTTTATTTGCGAAACAAGTTTCAATATTACGAAAAAAATTACAAAAATAAAAACTTTAAATAATGCAAAAGTATAGGAATATCAAGCATTCAAGAGATAATATAATAAATTAAAGCCATAAATTGTTACAAAAAATGTTACAATTCAGTCTTGTTTACGCTTGCAATTAGAAAATGAAAGCGATATAATAGATTTATAAAAAGGATACAGAAAGTTTCCAAAAACGAAAGAGGAATTATTTATATGGCTGAAAAAGTTATCGCACTTGCATGTGCTGCTGGTATGTCAACTTCATTATTGGTTTCAAAAATGCAGAAAGCTGCTGCTGAAAAAGGAAAAGATTACGAAATCTTTGCAAAATCTACTGCTGATATCGACAATATGCTCGCAGGCGTAGGTTCAGCTAAACCAGACGTTTTGCTTTTAGGCCCACAAGTTGCTTTCATGAAAGGTGAAGTTTCTAAGAAAGCTGCAGCTGCTGGCGTTCCTATGGACGTTATCAAAATGCAAGACTACGGCATGATGCGTGGAGACAAAGTCCTCGTTACTGCTGAAGCATTGATGGGTGAATAATTTAAAATATCGATAAAATGATAGAGGAGCGTAAAAGCTCCTTTGTTATATAAAAAAATATAAAATTTGTTTCAAGATTTGTAACAAATTTAGGAGGAAAAAATGAACGAAGAATATATGATGGTTGTCATGGGGATTATTATGCACGGCGGAAATGCTAAAGGACTTGCTTTCCAAGCAATTCAACAAGCAAAAGCTGGAGATTTTGAAGAAGCAGAAAAATCTTTGCAAGAAGCAAACATGGAACTCAAAGAAGCACATGATACTCAAACAGACATGTTGACTCGTGTTGCACAAGGAGAACAAATCGACATCAACTTGTACATGGTTCATGCGCAAGACCACTTGATGAACGCCATCACATTTAAAGATTTAGCCGTTGAAGTTGTTGGACAAGAAAAACGTATCCAAGCTTTGGAAAATAAATAAGAAGTGAAACTTTAAAAATTAAAAATGCTTGACCTCTAATCAAAAAATGAGGCAGCATTTTTTTCTTGTATCAGAATAAAAATGTCAATTTAATGAACATTAAATAATACTAAATGATATAATAAGGCTAGATAGAAAATAGAAGCAAAAGTAGCCCTACTTTTCTTTGTTATGTCCATAACAAAGACAGCTAATGGCTTTTTTCTCTAAATATCAAAGAAATGGTGAAGGAACATGAGTTATTTTGGCAATGTAGATTTTCAGAGTTTGACTTATACGGAAAAAGGGATTTATAACTATCTCAAAGATAATACCGATAAAATTCCATTTATGCACGTGCGTGATATTGCAACAGAGGCTCATGCGGGATCATCAAGTGTCATGCGATTGATTCACAAAATGGGCTTTGAGTCATTTAAAGATTTTAAAACTTATGTCAAAAAGCAGTCTGCATCTAAAGCCAATGCGCACAATTATTTCCAAGCCCTATCAGAAAACGATTTTCCTGACAGTTTAGAAGACACCATTGATGAAATCGCAAAGCAAATTCTCTTATCAGACAATCTTATTTTTACTGGTGTTGGTGCAAGTGGTTTAATTTGCGATTATGCCTCAAGACGTTTTGCAGGCATCGGCATTAACAGTTTTTCATTTTCAGATGTTACTTATCCCATTGCTTCAAAATTACGTAATACAGCTTATACTTTTGTTGTGGCCTTATCCATATCTGGTGAGACCAATGAAATCATAGAAGTTTTGAGTAGTTTACGTGCCAATAAGGACATTACTATTGCCTCGATTACCCCAAACAGGAAATCAACCATTGCTGACTTGAGTGATTATGTTTTGCCGTACTCTGTCGAAGAAAGACGCGTAGGCTTTCATTTTGACCTGACGAGTCAACTTCCAGCTGTTTTTCTGATCGAGAGCCTGACGGAAGCAGTTTTTCAACAATCAAAAGAAGAGGAAGCTTAATTCCTCTTTTTTATTACTTCTTTTTAATAATTGGTACAAATTGTGCCAAAAAAGGCACAGTACCAAAAAGAGCAAAATGCAATCGTTTTCTCATACTTCTCTTGAAATAGAGAAAATAATAAGATAGAATTAAGAATGTAAAGGTTTACAAAAGCTATGACTTCTTTTCCTGATCAGCTAAGAATTTTCAAATGACGTACGTTTCCTTATGGAATAAAGTTTGATGGCGTAGCGATTTTATTTTTTATTATTTTAAAGGAGCAGTAATAATGAACGATTTCATTCAAAACAAGATTATGCCTCCAATGATGAAATTCTTGGGTACAAGGCCAATGGTCGCTATCAAGAACGGAATGCTTTATCCCATTCCATTTATCATTATTGGTTCGGTTTTCCTCATTTTAGGTCAACTTCCTTGGCAAGCTGGTCAGGATTTCATGAATAAAATTCAACTTGGACCATTGTTCTTGCAAATTAACAATGCCTCATTTGGAATTATGGCTTTACTTGCTGTTTTCGGAATTGCTTATTCTTGGGTTGCTGATGCAGGATACGAAGGTGTGCCAGCTGGTTTAACAGCTATCATTGTTCACATTCTTCTTCAACCAGATACCATCAAACAAGTTACTTCAATCGCAGATCCAACTAAAATTTCAACAGCATATCAAGTTTCTGGTGTTATTGATCGGACTTGGCTTGGTGGTAAAGGAATGGTCCTTTCTATCATCGTTGGTCTTTTAGTCGGTTGGATTTATACGGCATTTATGCGTCGCAACATCACTATCAAAATGCCAGAACAAGTACCCGCTAACGTAGCTGCTTCATTTACAGCACTTGTTCCTGCAGCTGCAATCATCTCTCTTGCTGGTGTGGTTCACGGATTCTTCACAATCGGACTTCACGAAACATTCATCGAATGGGTGTATAAAGTGATTCAATCACCACTGCAACATGCAGTTGACGGCCCTGGCGGTGTTTTCCTTCTTGCATTCTTACCTGTATTTATTTGGTTCTTTGGTGCACATGGTGCAACAATCATCGGCGGAATCATGGGTCCATTGCTTCAAGCCAATGCGGCTGACAATGCTGCTTTGAATAAAGCACATGAATTAACTTTGAGTCATGGTGCCCATATCGTTACACAATCTTTCATGGACCAATTTATTACAGTTACAGGTTCAGGATTGACGATTGGTTTGGTTGTCTTCTTGCTCGTTGGTGCTAAATCAGTACAGATGAAGACTTTGGGTAAAATGGAAATTGGACCTGCCATCTTCAATATCAATGAACCCGTGCTCTTTGGCTTGCCAATCGTATTGAACCCAATCCTTGGTATTCCGTTCTTCCTTGCACCATTGTTCTCTGGTTTTGCAACTTACTATGCCATCTACTTTGGAATTATTCCACCATTCAATGGTGCCGTTATTCCTTGGACAACACCTGCATTGATTTCAGGCTTCCTCGTTGGAGGCTGGCAAGCCATGCTTTGGCAAGCACTCATGCTCGTTTGTACGATTTTCATTTACTGGCCATTCGCTAAGAAATACGACAATGTCTTGCTCGCAGAAGAAGCAGAAGCAGAAGCTTAATTTGAATTGAAAGGATAAGCTCAAGACAACTCTTGAGCTTATTTTATGAGATGATTACATGATTGATACTATCGGGATTATTGCGGCAGTGCTGACGACGAGTGCTTTTCTACCACAAGCAATCAGGACAATCAAAACCAGAGAAACGGAAAGTTTATCACTGACCATGTATTTACTGATGAGCGTTGGCAATCTGCTTTGGCTTGTTTATGGCATTTTGAGTGACAGTATTCCTGTTATTCTAGCCAATGCAATTACGGTTTGTTTTGTCGTCATCATTTTGATTTTTAAAATTATTGATATGGTCAATGAGAAAAAATAAGACTTGATTTAGCTTAATTTAATATAATAAAACAAGTTTTCATAAAAAAAAATAAGGAGAATAAAATGACGTTAAGAAAAGATTTTTTGTGGGGCGGTGCGGTTGCAGCACATCAACTTGAAGGTGGCTGGAACGCTGGCGGGAAAGGCACTTCTGTAGCTGACGTAATGACAGCGGGTGCCAACGGCGTTGAACGTCAAATCACTGACGGTGTCATTGAAGGCTTGAATTATCCAAATCATGAAGCCATTGATTTTTATCACCGTTATAAAGAAGATGTCAAATTATTTGAAGAATTGGGTGTCAACTGCTTCAGAACATCGATTGCTTGGACCCGTATTTTCCCAAATGGAGATGATGAACAGCCTAATGGAGCTGGACTTCAATTTTATGATGACTTGTTTGACGAATGTCTTGCACGCGGGATTGAGCCGGTTATTACCTTGTCGCATTTTGAAATGCCTTATCATCTGGTAACCGAATATGGCGGCTTTAGCAATCGTAAAGTCATTGATTTCTTCGTGAGATTTGCCGAAGTGGTGATGAACCGTTATAAAGATAAAGTTAAATATTGGATGACCTTTAACGAAATCAACAATCAAGCCAACTTCAATCGTGATTTTGCGCCATTTACCAATTCAGGATTGACTTTTACTGAAAATGACAATCGTGAAAAAGTAATGTATCAAGCAGCACATTATGAGTTGGTTGCGTCTGCGAAAGTTGTTGCCTTGGGACATCAAATCAATCCTGATTTTGAAATTGGTTGTATGATTGCCATGTGTCCAATTTATCCTGCGACTTGCAAGCCTGAGGATATGATGGCAGCAACGGTTGCCATGCAACGACGCTACTGGTTTGCAGATGTTCACGTTCGCGGTCATTATCCTGCATATTTGAAAGCTTATTTTGCTCGCCAGCAATTTGATTTGGATATTACAGATGAAGATTTGGAAGTATTAGGCAAAGGTTGCGTGGATTATATCGGCTTTTCATATTACATGAGTTTTGCCATCAAGGATCAAGCAGAGCAAACTGAAAAAGCACAGTTGCATGGTCTTGCTGACGACCATGGTTATGTGCGTGAATTGGGCGCTCCTGCCTTTGATTATCTGGAAGATAATGATTTGGTCAAAAATGACTATGTCAAAGCAAGCGAATGGGGCTGGCAGATTGATCCAATGGGCTTGCGTTGGTCACTTTCTTGGTTCTATGAACGTTATGAAAAACCATTGTTCATCGTTGAAAATGGCTTTGGTGCAGTCGATGAGATTGAAGATGGAAAAATTCATGACCAATATCGCATTGACTATTTAAAAGCACATATTGAGGCGATGAAAGACGCAGTCACTTACGAAGGCGTTGATTTGATGGGCTACACTCCATGGGGCTTCATTGACCTTGTTTCTGCTGGAACAGGCGAGATGAAAAAACGCTATGGCTTCATTTACGTTGACAAAGATAATGAAGGAAATGGAAGCTTGGAACGTAGCAAAAAAGACAGCTTTGACTGGTATCACCAAGTGATTAAGAGTAATGGCGAAATCTTGTAAGCTGTCAGTACTGACAAAAGTTAATTTTCGGATAAGGTTGGATTTAGGAGCAATTAAGTATCGATTGATATACTAAAGTCAATCCAAAATTTTTCATAAATACTTCCTAAAAAATAACGTTCATCATGAGCGTTATTTTTTTGTGATTAAAATAAAAAAACCGCTCAAGAGCGATTTTTACTGTTAAAATGAAGGCGACAGTCGGATTTTTTGATGTACTGTTATCAAGCTTTTAGCGGTATTTTGACCAAAAATTGACCAAAAACATTAAAAATCATTGAATATTTTTTGAACAACTTCATGATTTTTTGTTTCTAGAGCTTCGAGTTGGTGCGCATAAACAGCAAGTGTAATATTCAAATTTTCGTGCCCTAACAAATGAGAAATGGAAATTAAATCTACATCTTTGGAAATTAGGAAAGAAGCATAGGTGTGACGTAAGGAGTGTAAATGAATATTTCGTCCAACTAATTTTTTTAGTGTTTTATTGCATGCTGCGTGAGAGACTCCAAATATAATTCTGTCAAAATCATTATCAACCCAATATTTATCTTTATACTCCATTATAATATCCATTGTTTTTTTAGAAATTGGAACTTTTCTTTTTGATGCCTCACTCTTTGTTTCAGCCCAATCATTGGTTATGGAATAATTCCATGTCTTATTTATATTCAGCAGTCCATTATCCCAATCTACATCGCTCCATGTTAGCCCGAGGGCCTCTGCAAATCTCAAGCCTGTAACTGCTATTAGGTAACATGCGAAGTAACTTTTGTATTTTATATTTTCTTCAGTAATTTTTATCAGTTCTAAATACTCATCTTCTTCAAGAAATTTTTCATCCATAGGACGAGGTGCAACTTGGGATTTAGAAACAACAAATTCAGCAAAGTTCTCGTCTATTATACGTTCATGGACTGCAATCCTCATAGCTGACTTAATATGGAAGTGAAAATTATCCATAGTTTCTTGAGCGTACTTTTTTCCAAATTTATTTAAAACTTCTTGATAATATGTGGGAGTCATATCGGCAACTCGTTTATTTTTCATATATAAATTAATATGACGAAGTGTCTGTTCATATTTTTTCCAAGTTACTTCAGATATATAAGGCTTTTTATGAATGGTTGCCCAGTCTTTGAAGAAATCATACAAAAGAATGGATTTATCAGATAAGGGGGCTTTTGAGATTTTTATTTCCATTTCAGCAGCAACCTTACTTGCCTCTGATTTAGTTTTGAACCCTCCCTTAGATTTAATTTTATTCTTTCCGTTTTCGTCTTTATACGAAATCCTATACTCCCATCCGTTTGGTCTTTTTCTAAATGATGCCATATTTTCCCCCTCATTTCTTTAATTTATGATAAAATGAGTATAGTAAAAGCATAAGCTAATACTAACACTGTCAAACCACCCTCGACCGTCCAAAGTTAGGGTGGTTTTTTTATATTAATTTTTAATAGAACGTAGCTACAACAAGAGGAACCGTTATATTTCCTCCTAAGGTTGATTCATAACTGTATAATCCATATACGAGTCCATAGATTGTAATGATATCATCTTCAAGAAGACGGTGAGTGTCCCATATTGAGCTATCAATAGAGACCATATACACGTCATCATAACCATCAGATGTTGCTACACGAAGCGTTGCACCATCACCTTCTGAATTATCCATAGCTTGTATAACCTTACCTGTAATTTGAATTTTTTCTCCTGCATGATTATTACCATTTCTGGCCATTTCATCATACGCAATTTTAGGATAAGTTGCAGGATTTTTCTCATCTGCTTTTTTCTTTTCCTCAGCGGCTTTTTTTTCTGCTTCAGCTTTCTCTTCAGCAGCTTTTTTTTCTGCTTCAGCTTTAGCGATAGATGCATCAGTTGCTTCTTGTTCAGCTTTAGCCTTTTTTTCAGCCTCCGCTTTTTCTTTTTCTTCAGCTTCTAATTTAACTTTCGCTTCCGCCTCTGCCTTAATTCGAGCTTCTTTATCTTCCTTGGATTCTTTACTAGAAGCAGTTGAAATAGATCCATTACTTGAATTATTCGAGCTTGTAGTACCTATACCATAAGCGCTGAATAAAAAGACAATTATTCCGGCGATTAAAAGAGTGATTGGATTAATTGGTGTTTTTTTCTTAGCTGCATATTTCATAATTATAAAAACGATAGCGACAACAATAATGATCACACTTAACAAGAATCCAAAATAACTCGAAAAGTACGAAATTAAAGCAAGCACGATAGCTGCTAAAATTTTAAACCAGGTCGTTGCCCATAAGCTTTTAAATTTTTCCATAAAATACTTCCTACCTAGCTTTTAACGTGAATCAAGGATTGCACATATTTTTAAGTTAGTTCCATTCTGTGTTCAGCTATTATAAATTTCATCTCCTGCTCTGCAATGTCATAAAATTCTTGAACTGAAAGTCTAAATCTGTTTAAAAAACGTTCTGGAGTAAAATAAGCAACTTGATATTCAATCTCACTTAAATAATCTTCCGCTTTGTTTCTAATCATAAATCTATTTGCCTTAACTTCATTGATTATGTGTAATTGAGGTGAACTAAGTTTTGTGAGCAAAGTTCCTTCAATTACATGGCCACATTCATGAAGTACCACTAATTCAATGTCTTCAGAGCTCTCAAGAAAGCCATCAACAATTATAACCCCATTTTCTCCGAATTCATAGGCACTGGGAATATAAAACCCACCGCCATCTAGATGACAAGGAGAAAATTGTAATTTTACTCCTATTTCATCTAAAATTTCTTTATAATTCATAAATCTCCTGTCATGATTTAAATTATTCCGGCTTAGACTCCATGTAAGCCTTTATCATTGCTTTTATAACTTCTTTATCGTGTTCAGACATTGGTTTACCATCATAAGCCTCTGCTCCCCCAAGCATGCGGTCTACATCTTTTTCATTAAATGGTGAGTCTGTTAACCCAATTAAGTAGTCTGTCGAGGTTCCAAAATAAGTTGCTAATTTTTCAAGTGTAGCACCATTTGGAATGTTTTTCTTCCATCGATAAGTTGTATTTTGAGAAAGACCAAATCTTTCTTCGAATTCGCTAATAGTCATTTTCCTTTTATCTAAAAGAAATTTAACGCGGTCGTAAACAGTCATTTATGTACCTCCAAAAAGATACAAGAAAATATTTAATGTTTTTTAATAATAATCTCTTGACTTTATTAAAAAACATTAGTATAATAAGTCTTGTAGAAATGAGTTAAGATTTTAGTTAACAAAAGCACCCTACGAAAATCTTTAAACAGAGCCGCCAAGCAAGTTTATCAAGTATTTTTTAAGGCTTTTAACTATGCTTTCATTTTAATGTTTTTTAATAAAAATGTCAAGCATAATTACAAAAATAATTAATTTAAAACTTAATTCGTTTCTTAATTAGAAATAATCAGAGAACAAACACAGCATTTGACCGAGTAATTCGTAACGTTTCGGGCTTGTGCAGAGTGTGGGTACGTTGCGTAAACCCCGCGACAAGTATCTGTTGAAATTAATAAGCCTACGGGCAGAAAGGAGAATTATGCCACAATCAAGCATTGCAGGTAAATTAATTCTTGAGTGGTTAGATTTAACAGGAATTAGACAAGAAACGCTTGCGAGCGAATATCAAATGAGTAAAGAGGCTTTTAATCTTATGCTTCACAATTCAAGCCCAGGTCACAAGCATAGCTTAATGATGTCTGTGATTATGAACGACAAAAGAATTACTCGTGATAAGTTAGATGAACTTCGGAAAAGCAAGGAGCAAGCATATGACAAGGAAACGAAACAGCGATGACCTATATCCTTTGAATATGTATCGTAAGGAAGTAGCAGAACTGATTGGAGTTAGTGAGAATTGGTTTAAAGATAACGTAGCATCTATTGCTAGTTTCCCAAAAGTATATGTGGGAAGCGAAGAACGTTATCCAAGAGACCCAGTCATTGAGTGGTGGTCTCATAATTGGGATTTATTCTCAAAAAATAGAAAGTAGGAAAAACAAAATGAACGAATTACAAAACTTTAGTTTTGAACATTTACAAGTGCGAACAGTACTAATTGAAAAAGAGCCTTGGTTTGTTGCAAAAGATGTTGCTGATATTCTTGAGTATTCAGATACGCAAGCAATGACTAGACGATTGGATAAAGAAGATATCATGACCGACAAATTGTCGGGTATGAATATGAAGTCAACTCTAATCAATGAAAGCGGACTTTACGAAGCAATCATTGGAAGTAAGAAAAAGGAAACTAAACCATTTAAACGCTGGATCACTCATGAAGTCCTTCCAACAATCCGCAAGCATGGAGCTTATATGACAAGCGAGGTTATCGAAAAGACACTAACTAGTCCAGACTTCATCATTCAACTTGCTACACAGCTTAAAGACGAGCAACAAGCACGGCTGGAACTTGAAAAAGAAAACAGTCAGCTTAATATCGAACTTGCTGAAGCAACTGAACGCACTCGCTACCTTGATTTGATTTTTGAAAGCAAAGATGATGTGTTGATCACTCAAATTGCTCAAGATTATGGAATGGGCGCACCAACGTTTAACAAGTTACTTTCAAGCCTACGCATTCAACGCAAAGTAAACAGTCAATGGATTTTGTACAGCAAGTACCAAGCTAAAGGATTTATCAAGAGCCGTACTCATTCATTTACTGATAAAAGTGGCCACGTTCGTACTAACATTACTACGACATGGACACAGAAGGGCCGAGAATTCCTTTACCGCAAACTAAAAACAGCTGGCTATTTACCAGTCGTTGAAATCGAAGATGTTGCCTAACCAGCTGGAACTATTTTAAGGAGAGAGAAATGATACATCATTATATCACTAACTATGGATTAGAAAAATATGATGGAACAATCGAAAATATTGTTGAGTCTTGGATTCAAATAAATATTTTCAAATGGTGCTTTTGTATATCAAAAAGACGCATCACACTAGATGCGCCCTGGGTAGATATTGATGGGGTAGAAGAAAAGATAGACTTTTCAAAGTTTAAAGAACTAATTATTGAAACAGAAGAAAAAAATCCTAAAACCATTGCTAAGATCACTGCGGGAACAGTTGAACCAGAACGAGGTTATAGGATTAGGATTAAGCCAAAAAGTAATTGTTAACCTTTTGGAGGGAAGGGGTCGTTGCCATAACTATTTCGTTCACGGATTTGACCATTACGACCATGTATAAACATTTCAGATTGTTGATTTTGAGAAATACTGATTGCTTTATTAATGGCTTCCGCTTGGGTTTTAAAGTTTGAGGTAGCTTTTGAGTTACCAGCCCCTTTAACATTCCATCCGCCATTACCATCTGGGACGACATGTTGATTTTTACCTGGCATAAAACTCTCCTTTCATTAATTTTTGGAAGTCAGGAGGATGTTAGTTGGTATTAACAATTTTAACCTGAATTTCATTAACTATATTATACTGCTAAGAACAGTTTTAGTCAACATAAAATGCTATATATTGTGTTTGAATATATAAAAAATAAGAAAGGAATACTAAATGTTGTGGTCGACGATAAAATCGAAACTTATTGAAAAAAATATGACCGAGTATGAACTTGGGAAAATTACAGGACTTGGTGCTCAACAAATTTATCAAATAAAAAAAAGAAATTCTGAAAACCCACGTTGGCTAACTATGGTCAAAATCGCGGATGCATTAGACATCAGCTTAGATGAATTCAGATAGAAAAGGAAACAAAGTAAAATGATGAACCAATACACGACGACAACTGGAAAAGTCGTCACAGAGTACCCTGATATGAAGCTTTGAATTGTTTCAAATGGTAAAAGAGACCATAAGTTTCTTAGCTTCGTATCATTTATGCGGTACATGACGAAATAAAAAAGACTCGCCACGAAGGCGAGTCCAGGTGTAGGTCTTTGAGAGTCCTATGGTTATTATACCATAAGTCAATAAAAAAAGTCCTGTTGCAACAGGACGATTACTTTAGACGCAAATTCTAAAGAGAATAACTCATTATACCACAACCTGAACGAATTAGAAAGGGGCAACTGAATATGTACAGAATAGTTGACCCCGAGACAGGCGAAATCTACATGGATTTCAAGACGAAGAATAGAAGGGCAGTTCTTAGAATTGCCCACAGGCTACAAGCAGTAGTCAGGTAAAAATGGTTAGTAAAGTTGAAGAAAATTTTACAAAAAAAGAATGAAAAGAGGTAATAGATGTTAAAAAATAACTTTTGGGTCTTAATGGCTGAAAGAAGTACAAAAATATCGGTAGTTTCAAAAGAAACGGGATTATCTAGAACAACTCTAACATCTCTTAAATACAATCGAGCGACTAGAATTGATTTCAATACATTAGAAATTTTATGCAAATATCTAGGAATTACTCCTGGAGAATTCTTTGATTACAAACAGCAGTCTGATGAAAACAAATAAAAAAGCCCTGCGGAAACAGGACTTCAGAAAAATATCTAAGGAGATTATATCATGATTAGTTCTCCATATCAAGCACTTATCAAGAAAATAATGGAGGAAAAGGGGATTGATTGGGACGAAGCAGTTGAATATTTTAACGAGGTGGATTAAATGAACAAAATTGACAAAATGAGAATTTATTTTAAAGAGCATCAGAATGTTAGCCAAAAAGAAGCAGCTAACGAGCTTGAAAAGCAAGGTATCTCAATGGGAACAATTAAAACCTACGCTATGCGAGATGTAAGGTCTGGACGAGCTCAAAAAATTTACCTGAATAATGAAAAGAATGAATGGACTCTGGATTATTCAAAATTTTATGAGGACGCAGATCTACAAGATGAGTTAGAAGAATGGAAAAAAGAAATCCAAATGAAGCTTATCGAACAGTTAGTTCAAGCTAATGAAAAAGAAACTGATAGTGAAAAAATCAGAATGAATGCAAAAACGATTTCTCAATTATTAAAAGAGGTGCGGTAAATGAACGACTTAATTATTAAATTTTGCACTAATACAAACAACGATGCACTCTTTTCTCGAGTGAGAGAAGGAACATTCAAAATGGAACAAAAGAACAACCACATTGACTATTACGGCAACACATATGGAGATGTATTCGTAATGACAGGTCAGTCAAGAAACAACAACCAAGACATTGAAATCATCTACAGTATGGACGGTGATTGCTTGTCAAAATGGTGGGGGTACGATTATAGCAGCCGAGAAAATATTTGAGAACAAAATCAAGAAATATCTTGAAAAAAATGGGTGCTACTTTTTAAAAATTATGGGGGGCGTTCCTGGAGTGCCTAATGGAACACCAGATATACTTGCTTGCATAAACGGATACTTCGTTGGTATTGAAGTAAAAAGACCGGACGGAAAAGGACGCGTTACACAAATCCAACGGTACCAGTTGGGAAGAATTGAGCAAGCAGGAGGAATCGCCTTCATAGCTGATGATTGGGAGGAAACAAAAGGAACGATTGATAGAATTATACAACTTTCAAAAGCAAGCACTTGAACAAGCTTCACCAAGCTATTTCTATGCTATGGACACGGGAACAGGGAAAACACTTACGAGTTTACACCACTACTTGAAATACAGTCGAGGAGAACCACTGCTTATTGTAGCTCCTCCAGCTGTGATTAAAGCAGGAGGCTGGAAAAGAGAAGTTGAACGTGTTGGAGATAACATCGAGTTTGAACAACTTAGTTATGGAAAGCTTTCTAAAGACTTTGAGAAGTATCGGAACTATTTTGTGATATTTGATGAAGCACATTATATTAAAAATCCAACAAGCCAACGTGGGAAAGCAGCTTGCAAACTCGCAAGACAATCAACTCACTTTGTTCTTCTAACTGCCACTCCGATGGCGAACGGTTGGGAAGACTCAATCAATTACTTCATTATGTTCGGAATGGCAAGAAACAAAACACAATTTTTGAACAAATACGCTATCTACGAAGACTTATATCTTGGATCACGAGTAGTCAAAAAAGTGTCTGATTTTAGATTTAAAGAGGAGTTAAATGGAATGTTTAAGAAAATAAGTGTTTCAGTAAGTAAACATGAGGCATTAGACTTACCAGAAATAACTTTTGACAAAGTACACTTTGAAAAAAGTAAAGAGTACAAGACGATTGAGAAAGATTTGGTATTAAATGACATTGCATTCGATAGCCCTCCTAAACTATCTGCAGGTTTAAGATATTTCGCAAACATTGTTGATAAGGCTGAATACATAAAGGAAATGGCCCATAACACGACAGATAACATTATTATTTTCTATCAATACACAAAAGAATTGAACTTCTTGAAATCTGTATTGCAAGGAAAGACAATATTTGAAGTCAATGGAGGTTGCACACACTTACCACCTCGTGATACTTGGGATAACTTGCATAATTCAGTTACGCTTGTTCAATATCAAGCAGGAGGTGCAGGGATTGAGCTTCAGTATGCGAATATCGTTATCTATCACACACCAACTTATTCATATCAAGATTATGCTCAATCTTTAGGGCGAGCATATCGAAACGGACAAAATAGGAAAGTAACGGTTTATCAATTCGAAACGACAGGAACGATTGAAGAACACGTTTGGA
Organism: Lactococcus sp. dk101; assembly: GCF_009601055.1. Lineage (GTDB taxonomy): Bacteria > Bacillota > Bacilli > Lactobacillales > Streptococcaceae > Lactococcus. Next base: position 24,306 of record NZ_WITI01000017.1, on the reverse strand, counting down.
CGGCCCTAGAAAATAAGAAAGACTTTAGCGACAAAATATACTTAGAAACGAGGTTGAGAGCATGACATGGGCTGAAGATATGGGCTATGATGCTTTTGACGAAGATCTATATTTTGAGAATAAATTCAATAAAACGAAAAAGGAGAAGAAATTGTTTCAACTACCAAAAAATGAACCACAAAAACCAAAAGACACCCCACGTAACTATTTTATTTATGGGGAAACCATGAGTGGTAAGTCGTACCTAGCAAATGAATTTCCTAATCCGATTGTACTCAATACAGATGGAAATGCAGAAGCGAACAGCGTACCAGCTATTCAACTACGGAATATCAAAGACAGAAATGGGAAAATTAGCCATTCGGTTATTGATCAGCTTGCAGAAATTCTACTTGCATTACAAACTTCACAACACACTTATGAAACAGTAATTATTGATGTCATCGATGATGTTATCGAGATGATTAGGATTGCGGTTTGTGGAGAACATGAGGTAAAAAGTTTGAGCGAAATTCCCTTTGGAAAGGGATATGACCAATTTAATCAAGCTCTGATTGAATTAGTCCTCGATTTAAAGGCTTTACCAATGAATGTGATTTACATCTCACGTCAACTTAATGAATATGATGAGAATGGTAATGCATCAAAAGAAAAACCTAGTCTTAAAGACAAGTATGTCAACCTTATTAATGGAAATGCAGACCTCATGATACAAACAAAGAAAGTTGGGAACAACTACATGCGTTTGATTGACCGCAGACGAAAGGCATACAAAGCTGAACAAGTAGATGATAAAAAAATTCTGAACATCTTACTCACCGTTCGAGGTGCATTAGATGGAACAGTTGCTAAACAAGAAAATAAGAAATTTTAAGGAGAAATAAATTATGTCACTTTTAGATATTGCAAACGAAATTAAAAACTCAGGCTTCGACGCACGCAAAGATAGCGCAAATGGAGCAGCTCAAATTCCTGCAGGCTCATACAATGTTATGCTCCGTTCAGCCTCATTCAAAATTGCTCCAAGTGGTTGGGAAATGCTTCGTTATGAGTTCGACATTATCGATGGGGACTTTGCTGGTCGCACTGAATATACACAATTTGGAACACTCGAAGAATGGAATGGTAAAAACTTAAAATGGGCGGTAGAACGTACAACAAAATTCTTCCAAAAAGCGATTGCTTTGGCAGATGACGGATTGTTTGAGAGTGATTTTGCAGATGGTGCAGCACTTGCTCAAGCACTTCAGCGTAAGGCGGTCGGTTCATTCTACACACTTCAGATTGATGACCGCCAAAGCAAAGGCAAGACTTTCCGACAATATGATTTGGAACAAGCTAACGAACTATCAATGCAAGCAAGTCAAGCTCCAGCATTTAATGAAGATGATTTGCCATTTAACTAAAAGGTAAGAAAACTATGCAAATGAAAGACTTTGCGCTGAAGTACTGTAAATTAGGTTTATCAGTTATCCCTATCAGCCCATATAATAAACACCCATTAGTAAAATTTGCCGACCGTCCACCATTCACGATGGAAGAAGTCAGTCGGTTATGGGACGAATATCCAAATGCAAATATTGCCTTAAAAACAGATAAGTTCTTTGTTATTGATATAGATGTTCACGGAATAAATGGATTTGAAAGTCTTAAGAATTGGAAACATCTCGACTTAATCAAACCAACACTACAAGCCAAAACAGCCAGTGGTGGTAAGCATCTCTTTTACTTAAAGCGAGATGATGCAAACATTGGCCAACAAATTGGCTTCTTGCCTGGTGTAGATATTAAGGCCCATGATAATAATTATGTTCTCGTGGCACCAAGTGCGACAGATAAGGGTACTTATGAATGGGATTTAGTGAAATCTCCTGCAAAGGGAACGATGATGACTGCTTCAAAAGATTTAATTCAAGCAATCAATCGAGAAAATAAAACGAGTTCTGGACTGAGAGAACTTTATTATCAAAGTGTTAATCATTCTGGAAAGTCTAAGACGACCCATTTATTTGAAACTATTCTATATGGGTTTGGAGATACAGGGGGGCGTAATGATAAGCTTGCTAAATTTGCAGGAGGGCTACTCGCAAGAGGAGTTGACTCCAATGATGTGTTAAGCCTTTGTTTGCTAGCTAATTCAAATGGTATTGAGCAAATCAATAGTAAAGAACTTGAAAGAACAGTAGAGAGTATGATCAAAAAACATGAAAGGAGGTAATTCCAAACGAATAATGTAGTAAAAATGCCCGCTAAGTTTCAAATGACCAAAGATGACAATATAAAAGTTAACTCTAGTTATAATGTCTTACTTGCGTTAAAGCATGACTATAAATTGAATGGATCACTACGATACAACGAGTTTAATGAAGACTCCGAAATAGTAGAACCATTAACTTTGGGGGATACAAAATATGATGTTGGGGAACTTCCTGCTGATTTTGAAAGTGTATTGTCTGTCTATCTGGAGCAAGAACTTGATGTAGTTTTCACTGGAGTAGCCATTAAAAATGGACTAGAAGTATTTTTCAGTCAGAAAAAATATAACCCAGTCAAAGAGTATATGGAAGAATGTTTTAAGAATTGGGACGGGGAAACTCGAATTAATTCTTTATTCAGAGACTATCTCGGAACAGAAGATACAGAACTCATACAAAATATCACTTCGATATTTTTAGTTGCAGCGGTCAAAAAAGTATATGAGCCTGATTTTAAGTTCGATTATGTGCTTGACCTTGTAGGTGGCCAAGGAATTGGTAAAACTAGTATCTTGCAAAAACTTGGCGGAGCTTGGTACACAGACTCAATCACAGATTTTCAAAACAAAGATAACTTTGAACTGATGATCCGTTCGCTAATTGTTAATGATGACGAGATGGTGGCAAGTAAGAAGTTAGGATTTGCAGAATTAAAAGCTTTCATCACTAAGACTCATTTGAGATTTAGGAAAGCTTACGCAAGACGCTCCCAGGAATATCCGAAGAAGTTCATTCTTGCACGGACAACCAACGAAGTGGCGTATTTGAGAGATAAGACAGGGGAACGCCGGTTCTTACCAGTTATGGCAGGAGTTAACACGCCAATCAAGCACCCCATGGAGATGGAAGATAACTTCATCAAACAAATTTGGGGAGAAGCCATGACATTATACCGTGGCGGATATCCAACCTCATTCAGTAAGGAGGAGGAGAAAGAACTTGAAACATATCGAGAGCAATTTATGTATATAGATGAAATCGAAAATATGCTTGATGAGTATCTTGAAATGAAAGTCCCTGCAGAATGGGAAACAATGGATAGCTTCAAACAAGGTTTATATACGCAGAATTATCTTAATAATAGAGTCAACACGAACAATGGGATTAAATTACAGGACAAAATCGCAACTCGTGACATCTTAGCTAACGTTTTTGATAGCGATGCGAAAAATCAAAAATTATCTAAAAAGGTTAATTATTTGATGACGAATAAATCTAATTGGGAAGCTGGTGTTTTCAAAATAAACAAAAAAGCTACTCGTGGATTTGTAAGAAAAAAGGTGTAACTGGTTACACCTAGAAGGGCAAAATGGTTACAGGAGTTACACGTCAATTTTGCTACGTGTAACCCCCTCAAACCCTTTTAATACATACATTTATAAGCTATTGGTTACTGGTTACACCTTTATTATAAAAAATATGCTCCATAAAATATAAATGGCTTAGTAGAGCCATTTGTGAAAAATGTAAAAATGGTGGAGCAAATGTTTTGAAAATACGTGTAACCATGTAACCAGTCAAAAATTAGGGTGTTGCAGCAAGGAACTTAATACGGTCGGTAGAGTAATGGAGTCCTTAAAAAAGGTATCGCACCGACAGCCCTATTATTGAAATTGAAGAACTAAAGGAGACGGAATGAAAACATTTGAAGAAGAATTGAAAAGACCGGTAGTCCGTGTTGAAAATAGTAGTATTAAACCTTATTTTGGAAAAGCGGTTGAATTTTACTCGGATAAAGTCAAAGAGTACCACAATGCTTTTAGTGAAATGAATAAATATATTGATAGTTTAGAAGAACAATTGGATTACTACAAGAAAGATAAGCGTTTTGAAGTAATGGCTGATGAAATTTTGAAACTAAAATCAAAAAATAAACTACTGCCAGTAGTTCCGCAGTTCGTGGCTGATTGGTTTGAAAATAATAAAGATAACCGGGAATATGAAATTTACAATATTAATGCCGACATTTCTGAAATTTACCGTGGGAAAATTAGTGGTGTTAATAGAAAATTGAATGAAATTCAAAAATGGTTTGATAACCCCAAAAACAAACCAATAGAAACAATTATCAAAATGCAAGATGGTTACACAGTTGAGAAAGAAAAGAAGTTTTGGCTGAAGAATAAAGTTACGGGTGGATATTTATATAAGTTTAATAGCGGAGGTTTTATAGAGACTGATGTAACAACCTATAACAACCGTATTTATAAAAAACAATGCTTATTCACTCAACAAGAAATCGACAACATGGAAACTGGTAGCTATGAGCAGATTGAGGTGGAAGAATGAACGAACTAAACAAAGTTGTCCGAGCGTTCATCAAACAACACGGAGACAGTTCAGTTATTACGATAGACGAGAGGGCTATATATCTCCAGGTTAGAGAGTTAGACGAGATGAGTGATACAGAATTCGCTAAAGTTATGAACGAGCTTACGTTTGATTTCTGTAACGTAGAGAATGGATATGAGGTGTGGTGTGAATGATAAGTTATGCGGTAAATATGAAAAACACAATTTTAAAACGTTACATGCCGATGGAAATCTATTTGTTTCGAGATGTGCCAGATGTGGGCACCTAACAACACTTTTTTACGAAAATAAACAAGATGGTTGGAATGAAAAAAACATTATCATTCATCGTCATGAAACTATCGCAGTTAAAGCTTTAAATGAAATTGTTAATCTAGATGCGATTTTAGATTATGAAAAAATTGAGCAATTCAATAGTGCCTGGAGTATAGCAGATATTGCTTTAAAAAGAATTAAAGAGGTGGACAAATGATTGAACAAACAGAACACTTCTGTATCGTTCGCAATGCTCCTGAGTTCAAACAAGGACTCATACAGCGTGCCGAACAGAAGACAGGTAAAGTTATGAAAGGTTACATCAAACGCTCGCTACTGGCTTTAAATTGGCGAGAATTGTACTACGAGTTGATGGACTGGATAGAGGATAACAAATAAAAAAGAACTCAATCAGAGTTCTCGAATGATATATATTCAATTTCACGTAAATTGATAATGTAGTGGCTTATTCCATCGCTACCATTTGCGCCGATGGCATCCTCATCAAAGAATGAACCACTAATATCATTGATAGCAATGGCAGCTCCACTTTGAAAGTGAACAGTTGCTTGACCATGCATATCTAAAGCCTTTTTTAATATTTCATACATAATTAATACCCCTTTAGAATTATATCAAAAACGTTAAATTATTACAAACATAAAACAATAGAAAGGTAAAACGATTTAGGTAACAACAAATGACACCACTGGTATTCAAATGCGCCCAGTGTGGTGCGATTGTAACGATTGATGAAGAATATGCCACAGCACAGAGACTAGCGCCTGACGTGCGTTTCTGTGAGCTGTGCGAGGAGAGTGAGAATGGCTAACGATAGAAGAAATGAAATGCGAGCGATTGGTAAATTAGCAAGTAGAAACGGCACACCTGAGACTCGCAAGGTGGAGTTTGAAAAAATGCAAGACAGTAAATTTAATCGTGAATTTCAAGCTGATTTCCATAAGAGAATTGCAGAATTGGGGAAGAGATGAAAAGTAAATATGATGAAGATTTAAAAAAAGCTTGCGAAGTCCTGAATAATGCTCAACTTGATGAATTATTGAAAATAGCAGTTGAAGCAATGGACGATGCAGCAATAGATATCGGAATGGAAGCAAACCAAGAGTGGCATGCAAAAATAACTCTAGAATCCGCTTTGATACACATTGCAGAAAAATTACCGAAGTATACACGGCTTACCATCCCGAAAAAGGTTGCGGAGGAGTTAGATGAATTGATTGAAATAGCTCATGCAAGCAATGAAATTCATGTATGGAGCGATAATTTTGACTACTACAAGTTTATCAATAATGCAATTAGCGAAGAAGATGATTTGTATAAGTATATGTACCCAAAAGACCAATTGATAGGCACATTACATCGAAATACTATCATCAGATATTTGATTGATAATGACTTAGTGGAGGTAGTAGATGAGTGAGTTTGAATACTTAAATGTTGATTCATTAAGTAGGAGATGTAGAAACAAAGACCACATAATTAACAGGAGTGAAAATGAAGGATTTTATTGTTCGAGATGTGGTGGTTTAGTTACATCTTTAAAATTTAAAGACGGCTTATCATACGTAAGACGTCCACCTAGACCTAGAAAGAATGAGGTGGTAGATGATTGAATTATTTCTATGGATACTAGCAGGCATTGCACTATTAAGCGCTAGCCTTAGCGTTTACTTTGACAGCAGGGAGGATAAGAAATGAACGTGATGAAATTAGCACTGAGTATCATAGCAGTTGTGATTGCATTCTTGCTTATGTGCTTATTGCTAGCCTTGCCAATATGGCTACAAGGTTTGATTGTAACAATGTTAGTGCTAGGCGTGCTGTTTAAGAATGGAGATGGGAAAGAATGAAAAACAATGACACAAAATATGGCTTGATTGCTTTGGCGATTATTTGCTTCACGATTATTTTATTAGTTGCGATGTTCACAGGAAATTTGTGACAGCAAAAAAAGCCCACAGCAATGGGCTTCTCCTAGTGTTTACTTTAATATAATTATAACAAATTAGGAGAGTTTAGTAAATGGCTGATAAGTTAGATAGAATTATTGGAGATTATGTAAACGGTAGGCTTGAAGCAAAAATTAAGTCAATCGAAAATAGATATCTATATAAACAAAAAGTAGATAACTTGGGCATAAGAACAGCATACTCAGGCGGTTCAGAAGCTGAAAGTAATCTCCTTAATAAAGAAGCACTTGAGAATGATGAAGAATACCTTAGATTAAATGAACAGTTGACAATCCTAGACTTCTGGTTTAAACCACTTATACCAAGTGAAAGGCGAGTGATTGAGCTGAAGTATAGCGGATATGGTGGAATGTATTGGTATCAAGTAGAACAGTTCCTTTATGAAGAAGGTATAGATGACATTGGCATAAAAAAAGCAAAGTCAATCTACTATACTTTTAGAAGTGACATTCTAAATCAAATGCAACACTGTTTATAGGGCATATTTTTAGACAAAAATTAGCATGAAATTGCCTAAAAATAGCACCTCAACCCCTTGTTTTAATGAGATAATAGTAACATGAACAAGTGAGCAGACAAATAATAAATCAAGTGCTAAAAATGTTCATGAGCAGGTCAGGGTTCGACTCCTTGGCTTGCTTTTATTATTTGATAAGGAGGTACACCGTGGCATTAAGAGCAGATAAACAAGGCCCCCACCGTGTCGCCTTTGATAAGAACAAGGCAAGGATATTAAAGACACAATCAGTATGTGGGATATGTGGCAAGCCTGTTGATGTAAGACTGAAAGCACCTAACCCTTTGGCTCCAGCTATTGACCACATTGTGCCAGTGAGTAAAGGTGGACACCCTTCAGCAATGGAGAACTTACAACTTACTCATTCACAATGCAACAGGCAGAAGTCTGATAAGTTATTCAACAACAAACAACAGTCAACCGAGCCGAAAGTAATTGGTAATAGGAACCTTCCTCAAAGTCGAGACTGGGCTTCCTACGTATCTTAAATAATTTATTAATAATTATATTATTTTTATTTTAAAGCGTGTCAGATGAAAGTATATGGGGGTATATCCCCCTCCCCCTCGGGTGTTTCGTACTTCACGCCGTCACTGTACATTTTTTCTCGCGCGACTTCGGAAAGGAGCAAGAAATGAATAAAATAAAAGAACTTAGAAAAGAAAAAAGCCTGACTCTAACGGATTTAGCAAAGATATTTAATGAACAAAATGTTCTAGATAAAGATGGAAATCAAATTAAAATGTCAGATAGCCAACTTTCGACATATGAAAATGGTTCAAGATCACCAAGACATGATGAAATATTGGAGGCACTGTCTGATATTTTAGAAGTACCTATTACTTATCTTTTAGGGTATGAAGATGCGGTAGAAAAATCCGCAGCAACTATCAGTGAACGCATCAAGACTATTCGACTCAATAAAGGGATGACGCTTGAAGAATTTGGAGAGCTATTTAGTACCTCAAAAGGAACAGTTAATAATTGGGAAAAGGGCCGAAATCTTCCTAACAAAGAGAACTTGTTCAAAATAGCTCAACTAGCAAATATGACAGTTGAAGAACTGACTCGGAATTCTGACTTAGTTAGCCTAACGCAGTTTGAATTTAATCGTCTTAAAGAAATCGAACGAAAATACAAGGAAATTAAAAGGTTAGTCGATGGCTAATCTTTTTTAATAGAAAGGAGCTGATAGATTGGCAGAAAAAGGAATGGCTTATCTCCAAAATAAGCTGGCGACATATAAAAACAGAGTTGATATGAGGTATAGCCAGTACGCTATGACGTATACTGACAGAGATGTTGGAATAACTATTCCAGACAGTATCCGAAGACAATATAGGTCTGTTCTTGGTTGGTGTGCAAAAGGTGTCGATAGTCTTGCAGATAGATTGGTATTTCGCAACTTTGCGAATGATCAGTTTGATGTAAATGGCATTTTCGCCATGAATAACCCAGATGTATATTTCGACAGCGCAATTCTTTCTGCTCTAATAGCATCGTGTTCGTTTACTTACATTTCAAAAGATGAAAATGGAAATGTTCGCTTGCAAGTTATTGAAGCAAGTAATGCGACAGGTAATATCAATCCAATCACGGGCCTATTAACTGAAGGGTATGCAGTTCTTGAACGTGATGACAATGGCGTGGCAACACTAGAAGCTCACTTTTTACCAGACCGCACAGATTTTTATTACAATGGTGGTAAATCGAATGACTCAATTCCAAATGATGCGGGTATTCCGCTTCTAGTACCAATTATTCACCGTCCTGATGCAGTTCGTCCGTTTGGCCGTTCACGTATCAGTCGTGCTGGAATGTACTGGCAAAAGAATGCCAAGCGCACACTTGAACGTGCAGATGTTACGGCGGAATTTTATTCATTCCCCCAAAAGTATGTTACAGGGTTAAGCGATGATGCTGAGCCAATGGATACATGGAAAGCAACTGTTTCAAGCATGCTCCAATTCACTAAAGATGAGCAAGGTGATAAACCAACGCTTGGCCAGTTCACAACGCCAAGTATGTCGCCATTTACTGAACAGTTACGCACTGCTGCCGCAGGATTTGCGGGCGAAACAGGTTTGACACTTGATGATTTGGGTTTTGTGTCTGACAATCCATCATCTGTAGAGGCAATCAAGGCTAGCCATGAAAGTTTACGACTAGCTGGAAGAAAAGCACAAAGAAGTTTAGGCTCTGGTTTGTTGAATGTTGCTTATGTTTCTGCTTGTTTGCGAGACGATTTTGCATATGAGCGTTCTGTATTTAATATGACCGTTCCCAAATGGGAGCCGTTATTTGAACCAGATGCAAGCACGTTTGGAATGGTTGGAGACGGTGTTTCTAAATTGAATGCAGCAATGCCTGACTATATCACTAAAGAAATGCTTGATGATATGACAGGGCTAAAAGGAGCAGGTGATGAATGATGATATTGTTCCTGAACTCCTTAAGTCCATAACGAATGATTTTGATGATAAGCTTTTAAAAAGTTCGCTAATTAAATCAAAACAAAAACTTTTGTCTGATGGTAAGGCAACATATATTGATGCAAACGACTATGCGGTAGAGATTGGGGAGATACTCAAAAAGAGTTTCGAACAAAATATATCTCCAGCGACATTGCCTTATGAGCGAATGTACTTTAATATCGCAGAACGATTGTTGAATACTACTTTGAGCGATAATCACAAATTAGTTTCTGATTATGCAACAAAAGTACAAGATCAACTCAATCAACAAGCCGGTGTCAATCTAAAAACACAAATTCCGTCTTTAAATCAAGATAGAATTGATGGCTTAGTTAATCGCATATCCAGTGAAGAAAGTTTTAAAGAAATTCAATGGATATTAGGTGAGCCGATTATTAATTTTACTCAGAATATTATCAATGATTTTGTGAGTGAAAATGCAGGCTTTCAATATAAAACGGGTTTAAAACCAAAGATCACTCGCAAAGTAGTTGGGAAAGCTTGTAAGTGGTGCCAAAGCCTATCTGGTTCATATAATTACCCTGATGTGCCAGATGATATTTACCGAAGGCATGAGCGCTGCAGGTGCATGGTTGACTATAATCCAGGAGATGGAAAAAAGCAAAATGTTTGGTCGAAGGTATGGAAAAACAGTGACGAAAATGATAAAATTGAGCTAAGGAAACAAATCGGCTCAAATGTATTTGCTAACTCAACACCAGCACCTTTTGCACGGGCTGTGGAAATCGCAAAAGCTGGATTAAATAAAGATATTGCATGGCGAGTTACTGCTTATGAACCTGAGCATTATGTTGGTTCAAAGTTACATGTTTCTCAGGGCGGTTCTACAGTGGCTATTTCATCGACTGGAGATATCATCTCTGTTTGTCGTGCAGATAACGATAACGTACGAGGAACAGACTTATTAAAATTAGCGGTTGAAAATGGTGGGACAAAATTGGATAGTTATGCTGGAAATCATTTGTTCTATACTAAGAATGGGTTTGAACCGATAAGTTGGTGTAAATGGGATGGCGAATATGCCCCTGAAGGTTGGAACGGTAAACCTGAAAATATTATTTTCTACAAATATACAGGGAATTCCAAAGCTGAACTTAAACCAGATGATTTTTATAAACGTGTAAGTGCATCTAGTGATTATGATGAAGCCGAAAAAATTAGAAATGAAGCGATAGGAGGAAAAAGTTGAAGCCAACATATCAAGAGTTTATCGATGCGATAAAAGCATTGTTCAAAAAATCGTGGTCATCACTATCAGATGATGAAATTAATCAATTTTTTGAACAGGAAAAAGAATATTTGGAAGTTCAGTATACCCAAAATTGCAAAGAATTTGATACTGGTGAGATTACAGAAGAACAATTTAGAATTGGTGGTGTCTCATCGGTCGCATATTGTTTAGAACTACTATATTAATTAAAAAAGCTTGTTAAATTAACAGGCTTTTTCTTTTGCCCAGCGACAGGGTTATCATGCAGAATGATTGAAGGAGGAAATTATGACTGCTGAAAAAAGATTTGGCAATCAAAATCCTACTCAATCGGTAATTCTTCCATATACTAAGTCTCTATCTCAAGAGGCTATTGACATCTATCACAAATCAAAGCACGAATGCTATGATTGGCAAGTTAATATGCTAGATCCAATCATGGCAGTAGATGCAGACGGACTTTGGGTACATCAAAAGTTTGGATATTCAATTCCTCGTCGTAACGGTAAAACAGAAGTCGTTTATATCCTCGAACTTTGGGCGCTTGAACATGGATTAAGCACCTTGCACACAGCACATAGAATTAGCACATCGCACTCTTCCTACGAAAAACTCAAGAAGTACCTTGAGGACTCAGGATATAAAGAGGGCGATGATTTTAATTCTATTAAAGCGAAGGGACAAGAACGACTCGAACTATATGCAACTGGTGGAGTCATTCAGTTCAGAACGAGAACATCAAGCGGTGGACTCGGTGAAGGCTTTGATTTCTTGGTAATTGATGAAGCTCAAGAGTACACCACAGAGCAAGAGTCAGCGTTGAAATATACAGTTACTGACAGTCAAAATCCAATGACAATTATGTGTGGGACGCCACCTACACCAGTTTCAAGTGGTACAGTTTTTACTAGTTACAGAGAAAAGCTATTGTTTGGCCAAGCAAAATATTCAGGTTGGGCAGAATGGTCAGTTGAAGATGAATGTGATATTCACGACATCGAAGCTTGGTACAATTCTAATCCATCTATGGGATATCACTTGAACGAACGTAAAATCGAAGCCGAGCTTGGTGAAGATAAGCTTGACCATAATGTGCAACGTTTAGGTTACTGGCCTAAATACAATCAAAAATCTGCTATTTCTGAAAAAGAATGGGGAGATTTGAAGGTTAGTAAATTGCCAACATTAAAAGGTCAAATGTTTGTCGGTATCAAGTACGGAAAAGATGGCGCAAACGTTGCTTTGAGTATCGCAGTTAAGACATTATCGGGAAAAATATTTGTTGAAACAGTTGACTGTCAATCAGTCAGAAATGGTAATCAATGGATAATCAATTTCTTAAAAATGTCTGGTGCAGATACGGTTGTGATAGATGGCCAAAGCGGTCAAAGTATTCTTAATAGTGAAATGCATGATTTCAAACTGAAAGCACCAATACTTCCAACAGTAAGGGAAATCGTTAATGCTAACTCACTTTGGGAACAGGGAATTTATCAAAAAACAATCTGCCATGCTGATCAACCGTCATTATCAAAAGTTGTAACTAACTGTGATAAACGGAATATTGGTAATGGCGGTGGATTTGGATATACTTCTCAATTTGATGATATGGATATTAGTTTAATGGATAGTGCGTTGTTGGCGCACTGGGCTTGCAGTAATGTTAAGCCAAAGAAAAAACAACAAGTACGGTACTAATAAACGGCTCAGTAGTCGTTTATTTGTTACCAAAAATTACCGAACGCACGGGAAATGCGGAGAAAGGATTCTACAATGTCGGAATTTAAACCAATTGCAACGCAAGAAGAACTGGATAAAATCATTGAAAGTCGCCTAGCTCGACAAAAAGAAACTATTGAAGCTAAATTTGCGGACTACGATGAAATTAAACAGCGAAATGCAACACTCGAAACAGAAAACACAGCTCAAAAAGCAACTCTTGAAGAAACTGGCTTGTCAATGAAATCATGGGAACAAAAAGAAGCTGATTTTAATGCAAAAATCGCAGGTTATGAGACTGCACAAATGAAACAAAAAATCGCATTACAAGCTGGGATTCCTTTTGACCTTGCAGACCGTCTTAAAGGCGATGATGAAGAAAGCCTAAAAGCTGATGCAGAACGCTTCATGGGATTTAAAGCAAAAACAACCGTCGCACCATTGAAATCAGTGGAACCACATATTCCAGATGATAATACGCTGAAAGCACAGAACCTAACCAATATGGCTAAGGTGATCACTCACAAAGGAGAGTAAAATATGACAACATTAAAAACTGGTAGCCTTTTTCCAACAGAAGTAGTAACTGACATTTTTACAAAAGTAAAAGGTCACTCATCACTCGCTAAACTTGCTTCACAAACACCAATTCCATTTGCAGGAACTGAACAATTCATCTTCAATCTTGATGGTAACGCACAGATTGTAGGTGAAGGTGAACAGAAAAAAGAGGGCATTGCAACAATGACTGGTAAAGTTATTAAGCCAGTTAAAATTGTGTACCAAGCTCGTGTAACAGACGAATTTATGAATTGCTCAGATGAAAAACAACTTCAATACATGACTTCGTTTGTTGATGGATATGCTAAGAAAATTGCAGAAGCATTTGATATCGCTGCAATCCATGGCCTTGAACCTAAATCATTGACAGACGCAACATTTAAAGCAACAAACAGCTTTGATGGCGTAGTTTCTGGCAACGTGGTCACTTATGACGCAGCCATTATTGATGAAAATATTGATGATGCAGTTGCTCAAATCGTTGCAAAAGGTGGTGAAGTAACAGGTCTTGCACTTTCTCCAGCTGCAGGAACTGCCCTTAGTAAAATCAAAGTTAATGGAGTGACTCAATATCCTGAATATCGCTTTGGACAAAATCCAGATGGCTTCTATGGCATGGGTTCTGATATCAATAAAACTTTGGTTGTAGCTGGTGGCACTGCAAAAACAGACCACGTTCTGGCTGGTGACTTTGCAAATGCGTTCAAATGGGGTTATGCAGAAAATATCCCTATGGAAGTTATCGAATATGGAGATCCTGATGGGACTGGTCGTGACTTGAAAGCCTACAATGAAGTTTGTCTCCGTGCAGAGGCTTATATTGGCTGGGGAATTCTTGATGCGGATGCATTTGCTCGTGTGGAAGCAGGTGCGTAATGAAATATATCCATAAGATAACACACGAAATTTTAGATGTTCAAAGTAGATTAGCTGGGGATTGGGTGCCGTTTGATGAGTTAGAAGCATCAGGTTTAAATGATTCAAATCAAACAGATGTCATTGAAATTCCTAAAGAAGATGAAACAGAAGAACCAAAAGGAAATGCTGGCGATGACAGCCTAGCTGACGTGACTATCGCTGAAATCAAGCAAGAACTCGATGCACTTGGCATTGAATACAAACCTACGGCAAAAAAAGCTGATCTCTATGCTCTGATGATGAAAGGAGCTTAATATGGCGAACTTTGCGACGATTGATGATGTCACAGTCCTATGGCGAGAGCTAGAAGTGAAGGAAACTGAGCGAGCTGGGAAGCTTCTTGAAATTGTATCAGATTCTTTGCGTATGGAAGCTGACAAAGTTGGGAAAAACTTGGACAAGATGATTGCGGAAAAACCTAGTTATTTTGCAAATGTTGTTAAATCAGTGACGGTCGATGTTGTTGCGAGAACGCTAATGACTTCAACTGATCAAGAGCCATTGTCACAATCTACGGAAAGTGCCTTGGGCTATTCTTGGTCGGGTTCTTATCTTGTTCCAGGTGGTGGATTGTTCATCAAAGATTCTGAATTGAGTCGTTTGGGACTAAAGAAACAAAGATATGGGGTGATTGACTTTTATGGGGAAGCTTAAAGGTATTACTGTCACACTAATTGAAAAAACGGAAAGCGGAAAAGACCCATTTGGTACACCTCTCTTTGTTGAAAAAAAAGTAGAAGTGGAGAATGTTCTTGTATCACCAACATCTACTGACGATGTGATTAATCAGCTTAGTATAACAGGCAAGAAAGTTGCCTACACGCTGGCTATTCCAAAAGGAGATACTCATAATTGGGTAAATACTCGAGTTAAGTTTTTCGGTGAGACTTGGCAAACGGTAGGTTATCCAATTGAGGGCATTGAGGAACTTATTCCGCTCGATTGGAACAAGAAAGTGATGGTGGAACGGTATGGCTAAAAATCTTTTTAAAGTTAATCGCAGTGGAATTAGAGCTTTACTGAAATCTCCAGAAATGCAGGTGATTTTGGAAGCTAAGGCATCCGCAGTTCGTAAACGTTGTGGCGAAGGCTATGCGCAAGACATTCATGTGGGGAAAAATCGTGCTAACGCTATGGTTTATGCTGAAACATATCAAGCAAAAAAGGAAAATTACAAGAATAACACCATTTTAAAGGCGGTACGGTAATGATTGAAACAGTCATCAAAGACTTTTTAGACGGTCATCTATCTGTACCGTCTTTTTTAGAACATCAAGAAAACATGCCAAAAAGGTATGTTTTTTTTGAAAAGTTAGGGAGTTCAAAAAGCAATCATATCACATCAGCTACATTTGCTTTCCAAAGCTATGCGGAGTCGATGTATGAAACTGCTAAGTTAAATGAAGAACTCAAACGAGTTGTAGAAGACTTGATAACACTAGATGATATTGGTGGAATATCACTAAATAGCGACTACAACTATACAGATACAGAAACAAAGAAATACCGTTATCAAGCGGTATTTGACATTAAATATTTTTAGGAGGAAAAAACGAAATGGCAGTATCAGGAAATGTTACTACGGCAAAACCAAAAATAGGCGGTGCAATCTATTCTGCATCCAAGGGGACAGTTTTGCCGGCAACGGCTGTTGAAGAATTAGACGCTGCATTCAAATCACTTGGTTATATTTCCGAAGATGGAATGACCAACAGTAACTCACCATCATCAGAAAGTATTAAGGCATGGGGGGGAGACACGGTTAATACGTCTCAAACTGAAAAAGAAGACACTTTTAGCTACACACTTATTGAAGCTTTAAATCCGGATGTTCTCAAAGAAATTTATGGAACTGATAATGTTACAGGTGACTTGACTGCTGGAATTACGATCACTGCAAATTCAGTTGAATTGACTGAACATGTGATCATTGCGGATATGGTATTGAAAGACGGAGTTTTAAAACGCATCGTTATTCCAGCAGGAAAGGTGACTGAACTTGGAGACGTTACTTATGGGGATTCAGATGCAGTGGGTTACGAAACAACCCTCACTGCTGTACCCGATGACAAAGGCAACACCCATTATGAATACATCCAAAAGGCGACTACAGGAGGAAATGATTAATGATTAAAGGAACAACAAAGAATGGATTCCATTATGAAATTAAAGAAAATGTCGGTGATGACTATGAGCTGCTAAAACTTTTGAGAAAGCTTGAAGATAATGGACTCCTTATATTTGACGTGGTAGAAAAAATGCTTGGTGCAAAACAAGCAGAGAATTTAGAAAAGTTCTTGCTCAAGCGTGATGGCTATGTTTCTACGGAGAAGATTAGTAAAGAAGTTATGGAAATTTTCACTGGAAATCCATTGCTAAAAAACTCTTAATCCTCGCCCGAATGATAGGATTTGACGAGGAAGCACTGATGTGTGACCTTGCGGAAGTTTATCATATTTTCGATTATAAACAGTTGCCTGCACAAAAGGTAGCTGTTTTTTCTATTGGTTTGCGTGACAATTCAAGAATCAAACTGAAAATGAGCGGCCAGAACATCTCTTTTGAAACAACGCTTTTAGCAGGGATAACTGATAAATTAAGCGTGCTTATTTGGTCCAAAACTAAAGATGCTCAAAAAGGTGCTAATAAACCTAAATTAATTTTGAATGAACTCAATAAAACAAACCAATCAGATGACAAGGAAATGGTATTTAATTCTGGTGAGGAATTTGATAAATACAGAGCACAATTACTGAACGGAGGTGATTAATAGTGGCAACTGAACTAGGTCAAGCCTATGTGCAGATTATGCCATCTGCCAAAGGGATTTCAGGCTCGATACAAAGCCAATTAGACCCAGAAGCTAATAAAGCAGGCGAAAGTGCGGGCTCTAAAATTGGAGGGAAACTCAAAATTGCACTTTTAGCGGCCGCCGCGGCCGCTGGAGTTGCGGCAGGGAAATTGATTTCATCTTCGCTTTCAGAGGGAGCTGCTTTACAACAATCACTTGGTGGTATTGAAACCTTATTTAAAGGAAGTGCCAATCAAGTTAAACAATATGCAGATGTGGCATATAAAACAGCAGGTTTGTCTGCCAATGCCTATATGGAAAACGTGACCAGCTTTTCTGCATCGATGATTAAATCATTAGGCGGAGATACAAAGAAAGCTGCGTCCCTTTCCAATCAGGCAATCATTGATATGTCTGATAATGCGAATAAGTTTGGCTCTAATACTCAGGATATTCAAAACGCATATCAAGGTTTTGCAAAACAAAACTATACCATGTTAGATAACTTGAAACTTGGATATGGTGGTACGAAAGAAGAAATGCAAAAGCTTCTGAAAGACGCCACTAAGCTAACTGGTCAAAAGTATGATGTCTCTAACTTTGCGGACATCACACAAGCTATCCATGCCATTCAAACGCAATTAGATATAACTGGAACGACTTCTAAAGAAGCTGCTTCAACTTTTAGTGGTTCCTTGGCTTCAATGAAGGCAGCTTTGTCTAACGTTCTAGGGAATATGTCACTTGGACGAGATTTAGGGCCATCGCTTAATGCTTTGGTCACAACAGCTTCCACATTCTTGTTTGACAACTTCATTCCAATGGTTGGTAATATCTTTAAGGCATTACCACTAGTATTAGGAACAATAGTCAGTCAGGCTGGAAAAGCACTCATGGCGAATATGGGAAGCTCTTTGGGTGGAAATGCTTCAGGTGCTATTGGTGGAATTCTGAAAGGCTTTGCTCCTTTAGGCACACAACTCAAACAAATTTTTCAAAGTATTGTAACAGCAGGTGGAAGTGCATTTAATGCTTTAAAACCTGTAATCAATACAGTTATCAGCGCATTTAGTCAACTTCCGCAAGTCATTTCCCCAATTCTGACGTTTATTGAGGAACTGGGCTACACTCTGTCTGAGGCTTTTGCAAAAATGGATTTCTCAGGAATTCAGAGCTTTATTGGTGCGCTAATGCCAGCACTTCAAAATTTCGTAACGATTATTATTGCAAATGTTAAGCCTGCTTTAGATAATTTTATCACTGCTTTCGTCAATTTATGGAATGCTTGCCAGCCTCTTGTTTCGATGCTTGCAAGTATTTTAATGCCAGTCTTATCAGTTTTAGGTAACTTCGTTGGTGGCATACTAAAAGGTGCATTTAACGCCTTGGCGGGAACATTTAACATTCTATCTGGCGTAATCACGTTCTTAAACCCTGTATTCCAAGCATTAACAAATGTCTTTAGGGCAGTTGCTCCGGTTTTATCGACTATCGCAAACTGGATTGGTACCTTAATTGGTACGTTTGGCGGTTTTGGTGCTGCAGGAAATATCTTGAAAGCTAGTATGTCAGGTGCATGGAATGGGATAAAGGCAGTTGTATCAACTTCTGTAAATATTGTAAAAGGCTTAATCAATGGAGTAAAAGCTATTTTCACTTCGTTTGGTAGCGCAGGAAGTGCATTAAGAGCTACTATGTCTGCAGTTTGGTCTAATATCACAGGGGCTGTAAGAAGTGCAGGTGATGGGATACGTGGCATTATTGACGCGGTCAAACGAATATTTGAAAGCTTGAAAAATATCGACATTTCTGGTGCAGGGCGTGCAATAATGGACGGATTCACAAAAGGCTTGCGAGAAACATGGGAGGCAGGCAAGAAATTTGTATCTGGAATTGGCTCATGGATTAAGGAACATAAAGGTCCTATCAGTTATGACCGCAAATTACTTATTCCAGCTGGACAAGCCATTATGAGTGGCTTTAATAATAGTTTGAAATCAAATTTTGAGAATGTTAAGAGCACTGTTTCTGGTATGGCTGGAGAAATCCAGTCAATCGTAAGCGATGGAATTGGTAATTCTCTATTATCAGATAGCTCACTTGATGCCACAATTGGTACAACATCGGCGATAGCGAGTGCACAACGCATGGCTAACACCGTCAGTTTTACACCATCAGAGTCAGCTTCAAATGCACCTCAAATAACTGCACCAATGAATGTGTACGTGCAAGCTAATCCATCTGAAAGAGAAATTGCTCGCCAACAAAAATTACAGTTAGAAACATTAACGTACAAGTATAGTTAAGAAAGGAGCGCCTATTGGCTAACTTAGCAACAGTTGAAGTCATCTATCGTAACAATCTAGGAGAAGAAATTGAATTCGACCGCTTTGGTCCACTTTTTCTTCAAAGTTATGAAGGCTTTGGTTCACCTGAGAATGAGATTAGTTCTCAAAAAATATTTGGGAAATCTGGACAGCGTAAAACATCAAGCTCTCTGACTTATAGAGATTTGACGTTAAAAGTTGGAATAAAAGGGGATAGTTTTGATGATTTGAAGGAAAAAGAACATGATATTATGCAGGTTCTAAACCCAGATAAATCAGGAACCTTACTTTTTCGACTAGCCGATAATTTGTATAGTAT
Organism: Lactococcus sp. dk101; assembly: GCF_009601055.1. GTDB lineage: Bacteria > Bacillota > Bacilli > Lactobacillales > Streptococcaceae > Lactococcus. The sequence continues at coordinate 4,636 of NZ_WITI01000017.1, read as the reverse complement.
TGATTGCGAAGTGTTGAAAGGATATGAAGCAAACGAGGGAAGTAGTAGTTCGGCATCATCTACATCAACACTACAATTTAGAGCATTAGATCCCGAATGGAGAGATGAGAATGCTAGAAATAGAGCGATTATTCTATCTTCCAGTGAACGTAAAATGAAATTTCCACTTTCAATACACACAGACTTTGTCTTTGGAACGATTGTTCCAGGACAAATTCTAGCACTACAAAATAAAGGAGATTTTGCGGTAGGCTTTGAGCTTAGTATTCGTTGTATGGCATCAGTTACGAATCCTAAAATTCTAAATGTATTAACACAAGAGTATTTTGAATGGGAGGGGACATTTGATGGAGATACTAATATTTTTCTATCAACTGTACATGGTGCTAAGAAAACTTGGTATCAAAGTGATGATGACTCTCAACAGATTAATGCGATGTCAATGAGAAAGTTGGGATCTACATTTTTTAAACTCGATAACCTCGTAGACAACAATTTAGTCGTTCAAGCAGAGTCAGGAACAGAGCATCTGATTTCAACCATCACCTTCACGCCTCTTTTGATAGGAGTTTGATTATGGATATTGAAGTGTTTAAACGCAAAGGGACAAGTGGATTTGATTACGAATCGGTAGGCATCTTAGATACTTTCTCCAACTTGACGATTAATTGGAGGTACTACACCTACCATGAGTTTAGTTTGAGCCTATTCATGCAAAATTTGTACGCTTCAAATACAGATAAGGATAGACAAGCAGTCATTGAGACGCTTTTACAAGTAGATAGCGTTCTAAATATTGGAAATGTTTATTTTTATATTGATCGAGTGCGCTGCGAGGATTCAACGAGTGGTCAGCTGATTGTCTCTGGTAAATCTTTACGTGCAAAAGCTAAGAAAAGAATTGTTTCTAGAGTGTATCACCAAGTCAAACGCCCCGAATTGATTGTCTATGACCATCTCAATAATGAAGTGGTTAATCCAAGTCAGTCTAATCGAAAACTGGCCTATTTATCTTTGAGTTTACCAGATGTTTTAACATCTGAAACGGTTGACTATCAGAATTCCTATGGTGTTGTACAGGATGAAGTAGACACTTTGTGTTCAACTTATGATTTTGGAGTCAAAGAAACAGCCACTTCATTAAATCGTCCTCAAAATAAGATTGAACTGTTTAAAGGAAGCGATTTATCGGATATTGTGGAATTTAATGTCGAGTTTGACAATTTACTTTCTGAAAGTTTTGAGACATCAAATTTTGATGAGGCAACCATGGCTTGGGTGTTTGGAGAGGGCGAAGGTACAGCACGCTTAAATGTGAAGTTAAATGACACATTAGCTGGACTTGAACGACAAGAAATATATGTGGATGCTCGAGACATTCAAAAAGCAACGCAAGATGGTAATGGGAAAGAGATTACTCTTACAGATGCGCAATATAAAGCTGCTTTAAACAGTAGGGGGAAAACTAAACTCGCTGAACAAGTCGCAACATTAAATCTAAATGGAGACATTGATCTCGATAATGATTTGTTTGAATATGGTGTTGATTATCGAGTAGGGGATAGAGTTCGCTTAACCAGTAAACTATTTAATTTAACAAAAACATCAGTTCTTTCAGGAGTTGATGAAACTTATGATGATGAAGGCCACCACTTATCTCCGATTTGGGATAAAGAAACACCTACATTGTTTGAACTTTTGAAGAGGGGGTAAATTGAACATGGCACAGTATAGTTTTCCATGGAATGATGTTAATGGGGATCGGTTGTATGATGCGACAGATTTTAAAAGATTCTTCACAGCATTTCTAAATACAGGCATTGTTATGTCAAATAACGACGGCTTAAAAGTCCGCTCGGCACAGAATGGAATGAATATCCAAGTGGGAGCAGGTGCAGGAGTCATCAACGGTGGCTCATATGTATCAGATGCTCCAGTGGGCTTTCAAGTCAATGTTGCTTCATCGCTGCAAGATAGAAAAGACTCGATAGTCCTTAAAGAAGATGAAGGAACAAGAGAAACTTACCTTTTTTACAAAAGCAATGATACTACAGTAACGAGGAATGAAACAACATACGAATTACAATTAGCGGTTATCAATGTTCCTAAAAATGCGACACAGATTACAGATGCCGATATCACAGATATGCGTGGAAATTCAAATGTCTGTGGCTGGTGTACTCCGTTTGATAATGTAAATGTCGATGGATTAGTTGATCAGTATAAGTCAATTTTTGAACAAGGAGAGGCAGATTTTATAGCGTGGTTTGATTCAATGAAAAATCAACTTTCCGAAGATGCGGCAGGAAATCTTCAAAATCAGGTTAATGATATAAAAACACAAGTGGACGAAAATAAAGTAAACATGTCTGATTTACTTGCGCTCGTTTACCCAGTTGGGGCCTATTATATGAGCGCTCTGGAAACAGAACCAGCCACATTGTTTGGTTTTGGTACTTGGGAACGCATTAAGGGAAGAACACTAGTTGGTGTTGATGAGTCTGATTCGATGCTTGCGGAAGCTAACAAAGAAGGTGGTTCCACTAATCCATTGACAAAACATAGTCATAGTGCCAGCAATGGAAATTTCACATATGCAGTAAGTGGTAAATCATGGGCATCTGGTACAAGCCCTTCGGCAAGTTATGCTTTACAAACAGGAACAGGAACAGCCTCCTCGGGTTCAAATACAAATCATGCCAACTGGCAACCTTTCAAAACGGCTTATATTTGGCAACGAACAGAATAATTATGGAAAATAGGAGATTATGGAAAGTTTAATTAATGTAATGGGGGAGCTGAAAGAACCAGAGGTGATGAGTTTTGTTCTACTGCTCCTCACTTTTGGAGATACGCTAACGGCTCTGATGTGGCGAAATAAAAAGGATATTGCCATCTTTTCAAAAACGCTGTGGGTGGGATTTGGGTTGAACCTTTTTGGGGCCAGTGTCCCTTACCTTGTTGGGCAAATTTCAATTTTAGATGATACGAGTCTGTTTGTCTCATCCGCAATTGTCCTGTGGACGGTTATCTTCGGCGGAGCGACTGCATTCAGTTTGGCAGCTAATTATAAACTTTATAGCGCTAAAAGCTATGAAATCCTAATGGAAGTTGTGCCCAAAATTCTAAAAGCAGAGGTGGAAAACAAAATCCACAAACATGATAATAAAGGAGAATTAAAATGAAACCATTTTTCAAAGATATGGCAGAACGTGCCATTAAAACATTTGCACAAGGAGCAATCGCAGCACTTGGAGCTGGGGCGACTGGCTTGATTGGTGTTGACTGGATAAATGTCTTGTCAATTGCTGGTTTTGCGACATTAGTCTCTATTTTGACATCATGGGCTAGTTTCAATTTTGGCGATGATACAGCGAGTCTAATCAATACAAAGGAGAAAGTGAATGGCGACACCACAGAATGACAAAGTATTGGCTTGGTTTATTCAAAATATGGGCAAACTGACCTACTCACAGTTCGGCTCACGTAACGGAAAAGACGGCACGGCAGATTGTTCAGGTTCGATGTCGCAAGCCTTAAACGAAGCCTATGGCGGTGCTACACTGTATAGTACCATCTCAATGGCCACTCGCTTAAAGGAACTTGGCTATGAGAAAGTATGGTCAGGTAAAACGACTGATGCACGTCCTCAGAAATACGATGCGATCATGACAACAAGTTCATCTAGCATGGCAGGTAGCGCAGGAGATAGCGGACATATTGGCATGATGATGACCAATGAAACGTATATCTCGTGTACAGCAGTGGACTGGCTAGGTCGTGGTACATTTATCAAAAACAATGCAATACAAACTTGTCCGTGGATGGCTTACAAAGATGTGACACGGCTTCAAAATTACTGTGAAATATGGCGAAAGACCAGTCCAGCAATTAAGACTGGCAACACAAATGAAACCACAAAAGTGGAAGAAGGAGAAGAAATGAGAATTATCAAAATTACTGGCAAAGCAACCTTGTACTTAGTGCGAGTGACTGGCGTAACCTCACTCACTGCACAAGAATGGATTGGTGTCAAACGTGTCTATGGCTTTACAGATAAGTCAATTGACACAGTCAATCAAGCAGAATTCGATGGTATTAAATCAGCACTTAAAAAATAATGCAAGCGAGCTCCGAAAGGAGCTTTTTTTGTTTATTTCAAATTAATAAACCACATTGTAAATTTAAAATAAAAATTATAAAAAATTTCCGAATATTAATTGACAAATTGATAAATATAGTTTATTCTATAAATATAGACGACAATACTCTCGCTCCTGTATAGGCGGATACGTTCCGAGGTGAGAGCTTTTTTTATACATTTTAATTGAACAATAGCGCTATTTAGTTCTGAGTTATATATGCAATGTCGTTAAAATTATAGTATAATAAACTCATAGCCTTTAGCGAGACTATGGTATTTCTCTTAGGTATTACAAAACTGTCCTGGTGAGTGGACAGTTTTCGGTTCTTTAGCTTAGCTGGTTAAAGCTCCCCGCTCATAACGGGGCGACCGTTGGTTCGAGTCCAACAAGAACCATAATAGAAATAATACAGTAAATGTTTGACATGTAACTGAAATAGTGTTATTCTTAAATAGCTGACACTTTATGTGATTTTTCATATCTAGCACTGG
>NZ_WITI01000016.1 GCF_009601055.1 Lactococcus sp. dk101 | reverse complement strand
TCGTGTGTTATAATGGTCTTGCATCTGAATCCTCTTCCTACTTGTGTTTCCCAATTCAAGTATAAGAAATTCAGATGCGTTTTGCTTACTTCAAGGTGGCTAAACTAATTTTACAATTTACCATTTTAAATATCTATACCAAATAATACTTTTATGATATAATAATCATGCAAACCTTTTTCCTAGAAGGTTACTATAATTTTTAGCGCTCTTTGCTCTGCATGGAGTGTTTTTTATTTTTTAGTAGGGTAAGGGCAATTAACTTGATTTAAAAATGGCATCTGATAGAATGAAGTCATACCCATATTTTTATATCCTTTCTTTAGACCGTATCTTGATACGGTCTTTTTCATTTGATAAGATGATTTTGAACATTTTAAAATAAGGCTTGCATTTTGTAAAAGTTATGATACAATAGAAGAAGAGAATCGCTTGGCACACGGGCGGTTTTTATAAAACACTCCGACAAATAGCCTAGCACTCCCCTTGAGGAGTGCATTTTTTTGTTTTTGGGTCTCAATTTGGGTCTCACTTTTTATCATTTATTTGACGAGGCTGTCAATTTTCCAAATGAGTTTATAAAGTGAAAGGTTTATGAGAAAGTCATTCCCCTCCTTTTCCCCTTCCTTTATCAATATTCATCAATGTTAGAAAAAGAAAAACCGCACTCGAATGCGGTTTTAATCGATATATCAAATGATATAAAATATATAATGGAGCTGAGGGGAATTGAACCCCTGTCCAAACATCTTGCTGCATCAACGTCTACAACCATAGGACTTTCTCAAATTTAACAAAGCACCAAAGTAAGTCTCAAACAGCAGTGTATTGCGATGTTTCAAAGGCTCTTATTTTACGGGAAACAAGCCGTAAAATCGTATCTGACTAAAAGTTTAGACCGTCAAATAATCATCAGCGAATTAAAATCTGGCACGCTAGCTGTGGTTTAGGCAGCGAAAGCGTAATTTTGTGTGTTATTTTTTGCAGTTATATTTCTGCGGCAGATTATCCTGATGCCAGCAGCAGTTGCAGTTCATGTGCGACAATGCCTGTCGAATCCGTAACAGCCCCAAGACTACTCCTATTATAGCATAAAATAATCGATTTATCAGAAAATGAAAAGTTTAAATGTTGGCAAAAAAAAAGATAAAAAAATTTAAAAACAACTTGTTTTTTGTATGATTTATTATATAATATTAAATAAAACTTAAAATAAGGAATTCATATGAAAACATTAAAGCAATTTGTTCTCAAAGGGACACTGCTCACTTCAGCTCTGGTTGGCTTAGGTTTTGGAACAGTCGCTGCAAGTGCGGCTACCGTTAATTATGGTCGTATTTCTGATGCACAACCGACTCAGAGCCTTTCCTCGTCAGTGCTGACAAGCACAGTCAAAGCCAAGTTGGGGGCAAAGATTACTTACAACGGTCATGGGGCTTTTATTATTAATAATAATTATCCAAGTATTTCAATCATGAAATCATCTGCCTATGTCAGTGAAGGACCACTCAATCGTTACGGGCAAGCAAGTACTGCCATTGCAGTCTTGAGTTTTAATACGTATACGACAAAAACAAGAACTTCAAAAACCATCAATCCTGCGGGTTGGCACCAATTAACGCTTCCTGGTGGGAAACATCCTTATCTGTACAATCGTGGTCATTCTATTGGCTATGCTTTGGTTGGAAATTTAGCTGGTTTCGATGCATCTGAAGCAAATAAAAATAATATCACGGCACAAACCTCTTGGGCAAATCAAGCGAACGGCGGAACTGAGGGGTACGGACAAAACTATTATGAAGGATTGGTCAGAAACGCCTTACGCGCTCATCATACGGTGAAATATTTGGTTCGTCCAATATATGCGGGAACAAATGCGGTTCCTGTTGGGACAGAAATCGAAGCACAGGGAATTGGTTACAATATGTATTTTCATGTTTTCGTCCCAAATGTAGAACCAGGGGTTAAAATTAATTATGCCAATGGTCTTGCAACGATTGTCGGAAAAGCAGCAAGTAAAACCGTTGCCAAACCAGCAGCGAAGCCAGTAGTCAAAAAACCAGTTGCTAAACCAGTAGTCAAAAAACCGGTGGTTCTAAGTCCCTCAAAGAGTAAAAGGGTTGTTTTCGTTGCCAGTCATGGAACTTCAAAAGTCTATTGGTATTATAAAAAGGATATGCCAAAATCTACCATTTTGTCTAATGTCGTCCAAATGACAGAAGCACAAGCAGTTGCCAAAGGAAAGACACATTCTAAAACAGAATAAAATAAAAAAAGAACGGCTTGCCGCTCTTTTTGCTTTAAAATTCTTCTTCATCAATGTGTTGAATGGCTCGAAGTTGGTCAACCAAATCTTGATTATCGGCATATTTTTCGAGTAATTGATCTAAAAGCTGGTTTCTCACGACATAGTTTGAAAAAAGATGAAGCTTTTCTTCGTAGCCTTCAAGGACTTTTTCTGTCCGTTTGATATTGTCGTAAACGGCTTGGCGACTCACTCCAAATTGTTCGGCAATTTCAGCAAGGCTGTAGTCATCGGCATAATAAAGTTCGATATAATTCATCTGTTTGTCAGTGAGCAGTGTCGCATAAAATTCGAACAAGGTGTTCATTCGGTTGGTTTTTTCGATTTCCATAGGGCTCCTCTGTGACAGTTATCTTATCTATTGTACCACACTTTTTTAGATCTTGTCATATTGATCCAAATGATACAACTCAATCATTTCAATCAATTTTTCAGGATAAGTAGGATCGGTCGCATAGCCAGACTTATAAAGCGCGTGTGCAGCGGTCTTATAATCTTTTGCGGCAAGCACACTTGCATATTGTTTACTGTTCCAAGTTGTGCCATTGGCAATCAAGCGGGAATGTCCATTGACAGAGTCAGCGTCAGACTCATACACACGAAATGAGCCAGAAATGGTAATCCATTTGCCAGAGACATATTCTTTTGTATCCAGATTCACGGTTGGAACATTGCCATAAGCCTTGATACCAAAGAGGTTGTGATATTTGCTGGCCAATGTAGAAGCACCAAAATCAGACTCTAGACAGGCTTGAGCTAGCGTAATGGATGGTAAAATCTGATAGTTCTGATAAGCGTTTTGAGCAAGCGGGGCAATGGTACGAATGAAATTGTATTGTGACATGGCTTCAACTTGTTGATTAAGTTGGCTACTGTCAGGGCTGCCATTGGCCTGATCGCTGCTAAATTTGTAAATGCCTCCTAAGACCAGACAAACCAGCAGGAGTTTGCCAATAAAACTCCCAACTTTGTTTTTTGACCCTCGATTTTTCTTTCTTCTTTTTTGCATACTTTAGTTTAACATATTTTTTTTATAAAAAAAGATGAAATAACTTTATTCTGCTGATAAAAATTCAGTATATTTTTAGCTTGATTTAAGAAATTTTTGATATATTCTAGGCAGATAAAAGAAAAGAAGAGAGCGTGTCCTGACGGTGATTGGGCAGACTCTTTTTAGTTTTCGAAAGCTAGAGCGAAAAAAACAAATTTTTGATATAATAAATGCAAGAAAGAAAAGGAGAAAAGCATGGGATTTTACGATTTTGAAGCAACAAAAATGAACGGTCAAACCGTTTCAATGCGTGATTACGAGGGCAAAGTTGTTCTTGTGGTCAACACTGCAAGTAAATGTGGCTTCACGCCTCAATTTGAGGGGCTTGAAACACTCTACAAAACATATAAAGATCAAGGCTTGGAAATCTTAGGCTTCCCTTGCAATCAGTTTGCTGGACAAGATGCGGGATCGAATTCTGAAATCTCCGAATTTTGTCAGGTTAATTATGGCGTGACTTTTACCATGTTTGAAAAAATCAAAGTCAATGGTAAAGAAGCACATCCGCTCTATAAATATTTGAAAAATGAGGCGAAAAGCAGTCTCGGTTCAACCATCAAATGGAATTTCACAAAATTTTTGATTGGCCGTGACGGAACTGTTGTGAAACGTTTCGCTTCAGCAACAGAGCCTAAAGACATGGTTTCTGACCTTGAACTTGAATTGAATAAATAAAAGGGATAACATTAAGACTTGAATTTTTGTCAAGTTTTTGTTAAACTCATTAAGATAAATAAACTTTTAATCTAGTCCAGAGAGGCTAGCAAGGTTGTGAACAGGAAAAAAGAGGCTGAAATTGCTGACAAATCGTTTGTCAGTACTGACAGGCTACATTTTGGTACACATCTGCTAGGTTTCTGGCAGATGTTTTTTGTTGAAATTAGGTCTAAAGGACACGCCGTTTGATAGACACCAAAAAGGAGAAAACAAATGCCAAAACGTAATGACATCAAGAAAATCATGATTATCGGGTCAGGTCCAATCATTATCGGTCAAGCTGCTGAGTTTGACTACGCGGGTACCCAAGCCTGTTTAGCCCTCAAAGAAGAAGGCTACCAAGTGGTTTTGGTCAATTCAAATCCTGCCACCATTATGACAGACCGGGAAATTGCGGATACGGTCTATATCGAGCCAATCACAGTCGAATTCGTTTCTAAAATTTTGCGTAAGGAGCGTCCAGACGCATTGTTGCCATCGCTTGGCGGACAAACAGGTCTTAATATGGCCATGGATTTATCCAAAACTGGAATTTTAGATGAGCTTGGGGTTGAGCTTTTGGGAACCAAACTCTCAGCCATTGACCGTGCAGAAGACCGTGAATTATTTAAAGAATTATGTGAAGAAATTGGTGAGCCACTTTGTAAATCTGATATTGCTACAACTGTTGAAGAAGCGGTTGTCATTGCTGACAAGATTGGTTATCCTATCATCGTTCGTCCTGCCTTTACCATGGGTGGCACAGGTGGTGGTATCTGCGATACCGAAGAAAGCTTACGCGAAATCGTCGCCAATGGCTTGAAATTAAGTCCTGTAACCCAATGTCTGATTGAAGAGTCCATCGCCGGCTACAAAGAGATCGAATATGAAGTCATGCGTGACTCAGCGGACAATGCCATAGTCGTTTGTAACATGGAAAATTTCGATCCTGTCGGTGTCCATACAGGAGACTCGATTGTCTTTGCGCCAATCCAGACCCTGTCTGACAAAGAAGTTCAAATGATGCGTGATGCGTCATTGAATATCATTCGGGCACTCAAAATCGAAGGCGGCTGTAACGTTCAGTTGGCACTTGATCCAAATTCTTATCAATACCGTGTCATCGAAGTCAATCCGCGTGTGTCTCGCTCGTCAGCGCTGGCATCAAAAGCAACAGGCTATCCGATTGCCAAAATGTCTGCCAAAATCGCTATCGGCATGACGCTTGATGAAATCATTAATCCCGTTACCAATAAAACTTATGCCATGTTTGAACCAGCTCTTGATTATGTGGTCGCAAAAATTGCTCGCTTTCCTTTTGACAAATTTGAACATGGCGACCGTCACTTGGGTACTCAAATGAAGGCTACTGGTGAAGTGATGGCAGTCGGGCGAAATATTGAAGAAAGCTTTTTAAAGGCTGTCAGAAGTCTTGAAATTGGCGTTTTCCATAATCGTCTTGAAGAAGCAGAAAAAGCCTCTGACGAAGTCCTTTATGAAAAGATGGTCAAAGTACAAGATGACCGTTTGTTCTATGTGTCTGAGGCCATTCGCAGAGGGATTGAGATTGAAGAAATTCATGAGTTGACCAAGATTGACCTGTTTTTCCTAGATAAACTCCTCCATATTATCGAGCTTGAGCTTGAATTGGCCGCGCACCCGCTCGACCTAGCGCTTTTGAAAGAAGCCAAAAGAAATGGATTTTCAGACCGCGAAATTGCAAAACTATGGGCTGTCAGCGCTGACAAAATCCGCCAGCTCCGTCTGTCTAACGGCATCGTTCCAGTCTACAAAATGGTGGATACCTGCGCGGGCGAATTTGAAAGTGAAACGCCTTATTTCTATTCGACTTATGAACAAATGACCGAGTCTGTCAGATCGGACAAACCTTCTGTCATTGTCCTTGGCTCAGGCCCTATTCGTATTGGGCAAGGTGTGGAGTTTGACTACGCCACGGTACATGCTGTAAAAGCTGTTCAGAGCGAAGGCTATGAAGCCATTGTCATCAATTCAAATCCAGAAACGGTATCGACTGACTTCTCGATTTCAGACAAACTTTACTTTGAACCATTGACTTTTGAAGATGTCATGAATGTGGTTGATTTGGAACAACCAGAAGGCGTAATTGTGCAGTTTGGTGGACAAACCGCCATCAATTTGGCAGAGCCATTGACTAAAGCGCGTGTCAAAATATTAGGCACACAAGTCGAAGATCTTGACCGCGCAGAAGACCGGGACTTGTTTGAAAAAGCTTTGGTTGAGATGGGCATTCCAATGCCTAAAGGGGCGACGGCGACTAACGAAGAAGAAGCGGTTTTGAATGCCAATCGGATTGGCTACCCTGTTCTTGTCCGCCCAAGTTTTGTCCTTGGTGGACGTGCCATGGAAATCATAAACAACGAGCATGATTTACGGGATTACATGAACCGTGCGGTTAAAGCAAGTCCTGAACATCCTGTCCTTGTCGATCGCTATTTGCAAGGTCAAGAGTGTGAAGTAGATGCCATTTGCGATGGCCAAGATGTCTTATTGCCAGGAATTATGGAGCATATCGAACGTGCAGGCGTTCACTCAGGCGATTCGATGGCCGTTTATCCTCCACAAACTTTTTCTGATAAGATTATTGATACTATTGTTGACTATACCAAACGCATGGCTCTGGGCTTGAATTGTATCGGTATGATGAACGTTCAATTCGTTGTCTTTGAAGAAGAAGTTTATGTGATTGAGGTCAATCCACGTGCGTCTCGTACGGTTCCTTTCTTATCAAAAGTAACCAACGTGCCAATGGCACAACTAGCCACCAAGATGATTTTAGGAAAGACCTTAAAAGAATTGGGCTATCCTACTGGTTTATTAGAAACGCCAGATATGGTTCATGTCAAAATTCCAGTCTTTTCATTCACTAAGCTGGCAAAAGTGGATAGTCTCTTAGGCCCAGAAATGAAATCGACAGGCGAAGCAATGGGTTCAGATATTACACTTGAAAAAGCCTTGTACAAAGCTTTTGAAGCAGCAAAATTGCACATGGAAGACTTTGGCTCAATTCTCTTTACTGTCGCTGACGAAGACAAAGAAGAAAGTCTCGCGCTCGCCAAAAGTTTCGCCGAAATCTGCTACAGTTTGGTAGCAACGAGCGGTACGGCAGATTATTTTAAAGCTCAAGGCCTATACGTGCGCGAAGTGGATAAATTGGCAGGAAATGCAGACGAAGAAGGTACCATTGTTGAGGAAATCAGACAAGGTCGTGTTCAAGCAGTCGTCAATACTATGGGGGCCAATCGGGCTTCATTGACTGCTGAGACTGATGGCTTCCGTATTCGTCAAGAAGCAATTGCACGTGGTATTCCATTGTTTACGGCGCTTGATACGGTGGCCGCTATCTTGAAAGTTATGCAAAGCAGAAGTTTCGCAACCTCTAACATTTGATAAAGATAAAAAAGTGATGAACAATCGCTTTTTTTATTCTCATAAAATCTGTCGATCGTTTGAAAATATCATCGGATTATCATTTTAAATGAAAAAAATGAAAGAATTTTATCATTTAAGCTTCATTATATTTTCATTTAAGTCCAACTCAATCTTACAGCAGTAAAATAAAGCCATCGAAATAGGAAGTTGGTTCGCAAAGATGGAAAAACGAACAATCAATAAACAATGGTATCAAAGAATGGACTATTGGCTGCTTGCCATTCTCCTTCTGGCCTTATTTTTAAATGCATGGGGAATTTGGGACGCTGGCAATGCCAACGCTTATTATACAGCCGCCGTCAAATCAATGACGGAAAGCTGGAAAGCCTTTTGGTATGCCTCACTAGATCCAGCCTCATTTATCACAGTGGATAAACCACCAGTTGCCTTATGGTTCATGGCTTTGTCGGCAAAAATATTTGGTCTGCACGGCTGGTCGGTCGTTCTTCCATCTGTTTTATTTGGTGTGGCCAATTCATATTTAATGTATGTTTTACTAAGAAAGGAATTTGGCTTGTGGGCGGGACGTCTGGCCGCCTTCTTTATGACCATTACGCCAATCGCTGTCGCCGATAATCGAACCAATAACATGGACACGACGCTGATTTTCTTCTTGCTTTTAGCCATTTACTTTTTGCAAAAAGGGGCGGAGAAAAAGTTAATCCGTTATGTCATTCTGAGTTTTGCCTTGGTCTGTGTCGCCTACAACGTTAAAATGTTGCAGGCCTTCATGATTTTACCTGCCATGCTCGTCTATTATTTTATTGCGGTCAAACTCCCTTGGAAAAAATTGCTGACGGGCTTCGTTGCCAGCCTTGCGATTGGAGGACTTGTCACTTTTAGTTATACGGCTATTGTTGACGCTACACCTGCAAGTTCACGCCCTTATATCGGCTCGACTCAAGACAATTCATTACTTGATTTGGCCTTTGGTTACAATGGTTCCGAACGTTTGCTTGGACAAACGACAGGAACTGGCGGAGCATTCCCCGGAATGTCAGGTAGTTCGTCTAATAAAACCAATGCCACAACAGGAGCAACCAGCAAAACTGCAAACGGTGGCCCAAATGGCGCATCTGGAAATGCACCAACAGGAAACGCGCCAACAGGAAATGCAGCAAGCAATGGAAGTATGCCGGCCAAGCCAAGTGGCACAACTGGAAATCCACCGTCAGGAAACACGAGCAATGGTCAAATGCAAGGCGGTACGCCAAAAGCAGGAGGCCAAATGGGCGCAGGTGGCGCAGGCGGTGCCTTTAATATCGGTACAGCAGGCCCATTACGTATCTTTGAATCTGCCCTTGGGACAATGGCTTCATGGCTCTTACCAACGGCAATCATTGGTTTATTTGTAGGCTTCTTTGCGAGTCGCAGACGCAAACAAAAATGGTATGTCTTTAACGAAAAACAACAAGAAACGATTTTGTGGGCAGGTTGGCTTATTCCAGTCGCAGGTTTCTTCTCTATTGCAGGCTTTTTCCACCCTTATTATTTGATTATGCTGGCACCTGCCATTGCTGCTTTGGCAGCCATTGGGTTGGTTGAAGCCATCAAAAAAGTTCACGTTTCAGACACAAAATACAACTGGGCGCATTATAGCTTGGCAGTGATGATTTTGTCAACGGTTGCCTTGCAAGCTTATTATGCCTGGTCATATTATCCGGTTGCTGTCGTCATGATTGGTCTTGTGGCGATTGGTGCAGCTGGCTGGTGGTTCATACCGAAAGGCGACATCAGGTATAAAGCAGGGCTGACGGTTGTTGTCTTGTCATTGCTGACAGGCTGGTGGGCATTGACGCCAACTTTGGCGCATGAATCTGCACAAATCCCTACCGTTGGGCCAAGTCTGTTGACTTCTCAACAAGCCAATACGGATATCTCAGGTTCAACCAATCAAAAAGTTTTAGACTATGTTGAGAAAAACCAAGGTTCTGCCACTTATCTTTTTGCGACGACAGATGCTTCAACAGCAGCACCTTACATCATTTCTTCTGGTAAATCAGTCATGGCACTTGGTGGATTTAATGGCACAGACCCGTCCATCACTTTGGCACAATTCAAGACCTTAGTCAAAGAAGGAAAAATTAAATACTTCTACTCAGGCAGTAAAGGAATGGGCGGCAACAGTGAAAATTCGACTGGCGCAACAGGTGAGATTGAGAGCATTGTCAAATGGATTGAAGCCAATGCTAAAAAAGTAACCTCTGTCAGCACGGACAGTACTGAAACAAGTAGCCAAACGACCACAGGCGCATCAAGCAAGTCAGCAAGCGGTTTTGGTGGAGGTATGGGAGCTACAAGTAGTGGTACGCTTTATGATTTAACAACAATTAGTAATTTCTAATCAAAAGGCTTTGCAGATGCAAAGCTTTTTTTGAATGTCTAGGGGATGACTGCTGGTAAAGTCTTTACAGAAGCCTAGAATGTTCAATTTTTGATATAATAAAGAAAAGAAAAAAGGACATTAAAGGACAGATCATGATTGTTTTATTTAATAAGCCGTTTGATGTTTTGACCAAATTCACGGACGAAAATGGGCGAAAAACTTTGGCTGATTATATTGATTTACCAAATATTTATGCGGCGGGACGCTTGGATAAAGACAGCGAAGGTTTGTTATTGCTGACAGATGACGGCAAGCTCAATCATCGTTTGACGGATCCTAAAACCAAGTCCTACAAGACTTATTTGGTTCAGGTAGAAGGCGAGTTTATAGCAGAAGCGGCTGAAAAATTAAGGCAGGGTGTCGTTCTTAAAGATGGAAAAACCTTGCCTGCCAAAGTTAAGATGGTGGAAGAGCCAAAATGGCTTTGGGAGCGACAGCCCGCCATTCGCGAGCGTAAGAGCATTCCAACCAGTTGGGTTGAACTCTCGATTAAGGAAGGTAAAAATCGACAAGTTCGGCGAATGACAGCAAACGTTGGTTTTCCAACCTTGCGGTTGATAAGAACGCAAATCGGTGATTACAAATTGGCCGATCTTGCCAGCGGACATTATAAAATTATTCAAAAATAAGCCCTGTCAGTGCTGACAGAACGTGCAAGGAGGAGATAAAGAGTAAAGATGGAAAAAGCAGTATGGAATGTTCTTTTTAATAAGGCAGATGATATTTGTCAGCCACGAGACCTGTCAGATACAGTATTTGCAGCTTCTGTTGGGGCTGCCTTGGTGACTGAGGAGGGAAACATCTATAAGGGGGTCAATCTTGACACGGCTTGTTCGATTGGCTTTTGTGCCGAGCGCAATGCGATTGGAAGCATGGTAACCGCAGGGGAAAGTCAGATTAGCAAATTGGTGGCTGTCAGAAATGGCCAAGTGATTTTACCTTGCGGTGTTTGTCGAGAACTCTTGATGCAACTCGATGAAAGAAATAAGGACATGGAAGTGTTGGTCAAATTAGAGGGTTACGAAACCAAACGTTTGAGCCAACTTTTGCCAGATTATTGGCGTTAAAAAAACTGTCGATTGACAGCTTTTTTTTTATTAAAAACTACGTCCGCCTCCTGAACCGCCGCCACCAGACATGCCACCACCGCCAGAATTATTATTCCGGGGAATATGACGCGTGGTTACAAAGCGATTGACGAGAATATCTTGTTGTTGGGTCAGCTTGAGTCTGCCGTATTTACTAAGGTTGTAGCGGACAGAACTATTGGCATCTTTCATTTCGTAACGGCGATAGATGTTCCAAGCAAAGAGTCCAGCCAGAAGCAAGGCGACAAAGAGCGCTACGAGAACATTGAGCATTTGGAAAGAATGATAAAAGGTAATGTCCCCTGTTTCAGGATTGACCGAATATTTGCGTCCAGAGATACCGGCATCGACAGCAGCCTTTGTTTTATCAAAGAATATGTTAACTGCCAAGTCATAATTTTGTGCGGTCAATTCAGGCTGAATGTCATCCAGAGCAGTGTTAATCCGACTTGAAGTCATATAATACTGCATGTTTCCCGTTGCCCACAAGTAAGTTTCCCTCTGGTTCATGTCAATCAACATGACAATCCCATTGTTACCAGCGCCAATTTTTTCCGCTAGATAATTGCGTGAAAAAAGAGAAGGTTTTTCAGTGTTGGTATCCGTCGTGACAACATAAACACTCGCCTTAATCGAATTGGCAAGGCTGGTCGCCTCCTTTTCGAGACTGGCCGCCTGACTCGTTAAAAGCTGTGCTTGGTCATCAATTTGAGCATGAAATGTCGTGCTGTCAGCACTGACAGAGAGGTTAAAAGTGAAAAAACCTATGAAAAGTAGCAGTAGCGCAATGATTTTTTTTCTCATGATAAAAAGTACCCCACACCTAAGCCAATCGCCAAGATTAAAAGAAAGAGAAGTGCCGTTACCCAAGCCAACTTGGATTTGTCAATCGGCAAAACTCCGGCTACTTTCCCTGTTTGTCCGTTCATGGCATAATAAAAAAGTTTATCGCTCCCTGCTTGTCTGTATGTGACCAACCAGATTGGAAGTAAGACATAAGCCTCTTTCATATCTTGGAGCGTCTGATTTGCAGAAACGCGCGTGACTGTCGTGTAACCGTGAATGGTATTTTGCATCATTTGTGCCGCATAATTTTGGACTTCTTGCTCAACTTTTGATTTCATCTCAGGAAATTCAATGTCGCGCTTTTCAGTCAAAAAGCCAGAGAGATATTGATTTTTAAAGGGCTTGGTTTGCGTCAAATCAAAAGGTTCAACAGCACCTACCATTTTATCCGCCAGATTTTTTCGCAAGGCATTTTTGACCAAGTCTGAAAGATGACTGTCGCCTGCTCGCGTGATTTGGTAATCCGACGTTTCTGTAAATTCCGTGTCCCCCTGAACCCAGACCCGAATGTTTCGACCACGGGCCGTCAAATCTCCAGTCAAATCCGCATCAACAGCCCAATATGGAAAATAGACACCCGACAATTTTTCAATTTGTTTTTTATTAAAGAAAGCTTTCGGTACAAATTTTTTCTTGCCAACCCAGTCTAAAAATTCTTCTTCGGCCTCTTGGCGCTCAATCTGAAATGGCAGGACTTTTTCGGGAAGAAATTCGCCAGATAAACGATCCGTCAAGATGACAGGATTTTGACAGTAAAAGCAGAAAGTAGAAGCAGTCGTTGCGTCAGTGACAATTTCAGCCCCACAAGAAGGGCAAAGAAAAATCCCCACTTGGCTCTTTTCATCCGGCTTTTCTGTTTGAACTTTTTCATCAGTACTGACAGCATCAGCAGTTGAGGCTGTGGCCGTGTTTTCAAGAGCTTTCTCATCAATCGGAGCTTCAGTTTTTATGCCAGTGTCAGCTTGTTTTTTTGCGATTTCATTGACTTGCGTTTCAGTAAAAGTTGAGCCACAATATTCACAATGAAATTGTTGATCTTTAGGCTCGAAAAAAAGTGGACCGCCGCAATTCGGACACTTATTTGTGATAACAGAGCTTTCGCTCATCATATTCTCCTTTGTCTCATTTTCTCGAAAAAAGAGCAGTTTTTGCTCTTTTTTTCAATCCATTAAGCCTTAGCAACGAAATTTTTCCCACATTCTGGACAGAATTTTGGTTGTCCGTTGGCCAGACTGATCAATGCGCCACATTCAGAACAATGCGCTTCAGTCGCAGGCTTTGCTTTGCCACAGTTTTGGCAGAATTTGCCAGTGTTTTCAGTGCCACATGAACATGTCCAACTGTCAGCGCTGACAGGTTTTGCTTTGCCACAGTTTTGACAGAATTTACCAGTATTTTTGCTACCACATGAACACATCCAGGTGTTTTCATCAGTTTGTTTTGCTTGTTGCTGTGCCTGTTGTGCTTGATTGGCAGCAGTCGCTTGTCCGATAAAATTCCCTGCTTGGTTCATGCCCATGTTCATTCCCATGAAAGCATTAGTGCTCCCGCCAGGGTTTGAACCCGCATTTTCCATACCGCGAGCAACAGCCCCTTGAACGTAGCCTTCACGAATGGTAGGGTCACCGAGCATGGCACCTTGATTACGCATGTTGATCAGCTTTTGGCTGTCTTCTGTATAACTGATGCTGGCAAGGGCAACGGCGACAATTTCCATGCCACGAAGATTTTTCCAGTCCTCATCAAGAACGGTTGACATATATTTTGCCAATTCCATACTCTTAGAAGTCAAGAAGGAAACCCGTTCACCTTGTGCCGAATACTGATTGATTGCTGTATTTAATGCTGTCAAGAATTCAGAAACGTACTGTTCGTTGATGTCCTGAATTTCGACACGGTCTTTATTTTTAGGAATGGCATTGGCATAAAAAGCCAATGGATCCGTAATTTTAATCGAATAAGTTCCGTAAGTTCTGACAAAAAGTTCAGCATTATAGAAATTGTCAAAATACTGTAATGGTGTCGCAGTTCCAAATTTGATGCCTTTGATTTCCTGCAAATTGATGTAGAAAACCTGTTGTTTCTGCGGCGTTACTCCGCCAAACTTGAAACGGAAGAAGCTCTCTTGAATGGACTCACGTAAATTTCCATTGAACATGCTTGGCGAGGTATCATTTTTGACCGTATAGTAACCTTCTTCAGCGGTATAATCAATAATTTTACCACCGTCAACCAAAAGCATCATCATGTTTGGATAGACGTGAACAACAGAGCCGTCAGTGATGACATCCTCAGTCCCCTTGCGGTTTGAGCCACGTTTGTCATTTTTGCGAACTTTGACCCCTTTTGTAAAAACAGTTTGATCACTCATTTCATTTGGTTCAATGACTTCAAGCCATTGGTCCGCCATTGAGCCACCCATAGCACTTGTAGCCGCTTTAATAATCCCCATTGTTGCATCTCCTTATAAAGTTTTATTGCTACTATTATAGCAAAAATACCGTCGTTAGAAAAGTCAAACTTATTTCATTACAAAATGAAAATTTAATAGAAATGTAAAAAAATAAAGCTCCATTTTCCACTCTTTTTTTGACGAATTTCAAAAAATAAGTTATAATGTTTAAAACCTTTAAATGAGTCCAGAGAGGCTTGTAAGGAACCGGAAAATAAAATGGCATTGCGGGGAAACTCTATCCTGCAAACAGAAATTTTTTGTGCACTTGCAAGTTACTTTGTGAGTGCATTTTTGTTTGAAAAAGGAGAGAAAATGTCCGTGATGCAAGAAATGATGACAATAGTCAGCCAAAAAGAAGTCGCAAAGTCAATTTTTGAAATGGTTTTGACCGGTAAAATGGTCGATGAGCTTGGAGATGCTGGGCAATTTTTACACCTCAAAGTCCCTGTTGAAGGCATGTTACTCCGCCGACCAATCTCGATTTCTTCTTGGGATAAAGAAAAAGCGAGCTGCACCATTTTATATCGCGCAGGAGATGAAACAACAGGAACTTACGCTTTGTCAACGCTGACAGCGGGGCAAAAGCTGGATGTCTTAGGCCCTCTGGGACACGGTTTTCCAGTATCTGAGATTAAGTCTGGCGAAAAAATCGTGTTGGTCGGCGGCGGAATCGGCGTCCCACCTTTGTATGAATTGGCTAAACAGCTCAATCAGCAGGCTTACGACATTACCGTATTGCTAGGTTTCGCTTCTGAAAATGTCAAGATATTGGAAGAAGCATTTGCAAAACTTCAACATGTCAAAGTGAAAGTTGTCACTGATGACGGCACTTATGGTCAAAAAGGTCATGTCGGCCTTTTGATGAATCAGCTTGATTTTGAACCTGATGCGGTTTATTCTTGCGGTGCGCCGGCCATGCTTAAGGCAGTTTATCATAAATACGAAGGGCTTGACCGCCTGTACATTTCGACAGAAGCGCGCATGGCTTGTGGCGTTGGTGCTTGCTACGCCTGTGTCATTCACACCAAAGATGACCCAGATGGAAAGTCTGGTCACACATTGAAGGTCTGTGAAGATGGGCCAGTTTTCAAAGGAGGAGAAATTGTCTTATGAGTAATCGTTTAGCTGTAAAATTGCCTGGTTTAGACCTGAAAAATCCAATCATTCCTGCGTCTGGTTGCTTCGGCTTTGGCGAAGAATATGCCAAATATTACGACCTCGACAAGCTAGGATCAATCATGGTCAAGGCCACAACGATTGGCCCCCGTTTTGGAAATCCGACGCCTCGTGTTGCCGAAACAACATCAGGCATGCTCAATGCGATTGGGCTTCAAAATCCCGGTCTCGAAGTCATTTTGGAAGAAAAATTACCCTTTCTCAATACCAATTTTCCAAATTTGCCTATTATTGCCAACGTAGCTGGCTCGACGGTAGAGGATTATGTTGCGGTCTGTGCCAGAATTCATGAAGCAGAAAATGTCAAAGCCATAGAACTTAATATTTCTTGTCCCAATGTCAAACAAGGCGGACAGACCTTTGGGACAGATCCAAAAGTAGCCTATGACCTCGTCAAAGCCTGCAAGGCCGTTACGGATTTGCCGATTTATCCCAAATTATCGCCAAATGTGACGGACATCGTGCCAATCGCTCAAGCGGTAGAAAAAGCGGGTGCAGATGGGATTACCATGATTAATACCTTGATGGGCATGCGTTTTGACCTTAAAACAAGAAAGCCCGTTTTGGCAAATGGGACAGGTGGCTTGTCGGGTGCAGCCATTAAACCAGTGGCATTAAAGTTGATTCATCAAGTTTCTCAAGCAGTTGACCTGCCTATCATTGGCATGGGAGGCGTTACGAATGCCCAAGATGTCCTTGAGATGTATCTTGCAGGTGCTTCAGCAGTCGCAGTTGGAACAGCTAATTTTACAGACCCCTTTGTGTGTCCAAAAATAATTGACCGCTTGCCAAGCTTGATGGACGAGTATGGGATTGAAAGCCTTGAGCAACTCATTAAAGAGGTAAAAGAAGGCAAACAATGAAAATAATCAAGCAAATCAGTGATAAGCTTGTCATACAAGAGCTGTCAGAGCTGACAGAATTTAAAGCAGCCTATCCGCTCGTTCGTCAGTTAAGACAGACGCTTAGCCAAGCGGTATATCTCGATTTTGTTCAAAAAATTCCTGGCTATCGTGCCCTTGTTATCGTCAACCAAGGTAAAATCATCAGTTATGCCGGTTTTGCTGAGCAAATCAACATGTATGAGGGAAAACATCTTTTTATCTACGAATTGTTGACAAATGAAGCGCACCGCGATCTGGGATATGGTAAACTATTAGTAGAGACCATCGAACAAGAGGGAAAAGCAAGGGGCTGTCAAATGCTCGTTTTGACCTCAGGTTTGGCAAGGAAAGAAGCACATCGTTTTTACCTTGAAAAAATGGGCATGACCCAAAGTAGTTTAGTATTTAGGAAAGATTTATGAAAAAAACACTTTTATTCGACATGGACGGAACCTTGATTGAGTCCCATGTTGGCATTTTGAACAGTCTCAAATATATGTTTGAGCAACTAAAACTTCCGGTACCGCCTGACTTTGAGTTAATGCGTTTTGTAGGCCCACCGCTTGAACAAAGTCTAGAAGAAGGTTATCAGATGAGAGGGCAGGCATTAGAAAATGCAGTAGCTTTGTTCCGGA
Source organism: Lactococcus sp. dk101 (assembly GCF_009601055.1). GTDB lineage: Bacteria > Bacillota > Bacilli > Lactobacillales > Streptococcaceae > Lactococcus. The sequence continues at coordinate 30,889 of NZ_WITI01000016.1, read as the reverse complement.
GCCATTACCGTGAAGTCGGAATTTATCAAAATCATCTTTATGAGGGCATTCCAACACTCTTAAAGAACTTAAAAGCGCTTGACTATCGGCTTTACGTGGCCACTTCAAAACCAACATTGGCTGCCACAGAGATTGCCAAAAGGCTTGACATTGCCCCCTATTTTACAGAAATCGTAGGTTCAAGTCCTTTACACAAGACGAAGGCAGATGTGATTGGGGCAATTTTAGCGGCTGAAAATCGGGCGGATTGTCTGATGATTGGCGATACCAAGTTTGATATTTTGGGCGCCAATGCTCAGAAGTTGGACAGTATCGGTGTCTTGTATGGCTACGGCAACCAAGCTGAATTACTGGCAGCAGGCGCAACAAAAATTGCAAGTAAGGTAACGGATTTATTGAACGTCATTGAAAGTGACAAAGGGTAAAACAATGAGAGAAAAAAGACCAATCATCGCACTTGATTTTCCAACACACGAGGCAGTTGCTGAGTTTTTAGCTCAATTTCCTAGAGAAGAAAAACTTTATCTTAAAATTGGGATGGAATTATTTTACGCAGAAGGCCCACAAATTGTCAAACAGCTAAAAGTACAAGGACATCAAATTTTTCTGGATTTGAAATTGCATGACATTCCCCATACAGTCGAATCAGCCATGAAAGTGTTAGCAGGGCTTGGTGTCGATATGACCAACGTTCATGCGGCAGGCGGTTCTGAAATGATGAAAGCAGCCAAGAATGGATTGATTGAAGGAACGCCAATGGGTCAACCTGTTCCTAAGTTGATTGCTGTGACGCAACTCACGTCAACATCGGAAGCTGGCATGAAAAAAGACCAAAATATCCAGACCAGTATTCAAGCCTCTGTAGTTCACTATGCCGAGCGGGTGGCATTTTCTGGTCTTGACGGTGTCGTCTGTTCGGCACAAGAAGTAGGCCTTATCAAACAAGCCACAAACGCTAACTTTGTCTGTTTGACACCAGGTATCCGGCTCAAAAATAAAGAACAAGCAGATCAAAAACGCGTCATGACGCCAGAGGAAGCTCGAGCAATCGGCTCAGACTTCATCGTGGTTGGACGCCCCATTACACAGGCAGAAAATCCTTTGCAGGCCTATCGAGAAATCTTTGAGGCGTGGAATAGGGAAGTTTAGTTTTTCAGAAAATGTTCAAATACTTGCAATTATTTTTGCGCGTGCTATAATATAACTTATCAAAACACAGGAGGAGAACACAAATGGCGACACTACAATTTAACCAATCATATTATTACTGGTGCAGATAGTTGTGTGTAGCGTTGGCTAGATACAACTTTTGAGATTTCTCAAAAAGTATCTACGCCAGTGATTCTCTTAAAACCGAGTCGCTTGCGATTCGGTTTTTCTTTTTGGGAAATTTTAAAAAAGGAGGAATACAATGGATTTTTTAATTGCAAAAAATGAAGAAATTGACGAGATTTATCAGCTCATTAATCTGGTGTTTACACCATTCTTAGAAAAATATCGCGATGATGATGTGAATCCTGCTAAAATGACGAAAGACAGATTGTTTGAAAAAATGAATGATGAGTTTTCAGATTTTTATGTCCTAAAAGAGAATCAAATAATTATCGGATTGGTACGACTCGTTCATGTTACATGGGACTTTGCTGGCCAAGATAAATATCATATTAGCCTTGTCGGTATTCATCCAGATTACCAAAATCAAGGGCGTGCGCAGGAAATGTTTCAGTACATCGAACGCAATCATCATCCGAAAGACGGCTTTGAGCTGGTGACCATTTTGCAAGAGGAACGCAATATTCATTTGTATGAAAAGTTAGGCTACTCAAAAGTCGGAGAACTGATTCATCATAATTCTCTGCAAGACTTTGTTACTTTAGTAAAAAAATAAAAAGGAAAAAATTTTGGAAAACAATCAACAAACATTGAAATCTTCAATGAAAACACGGCATGTTGTCATGTTATCTTTAGGTGGTGCCATTGGTGCGGGCCTATTCGCAGGTTCATCGAGTGCCATTCAGGCTGCCGGCCCATCGGTTATATTAGCGTATTTATTAGCGGGACTGATTTTATTTGTCGTCATTTACGGTGTGGGGCAGATTGTCCTTCATCAAAAGACCAAGTCGCTTGGCATGTCAGGTATTGTTAGTCCTTATTTGGGTGAACGCTTTGGTCATTTTACTGACTGGGTTTACTGGGCAGATTCGATGGCAGTTATGGTAGCAGAAGCGGCAGCAATTGCTCAATTTTTACATGTCTGGTGGCCACAAGTGCCAAACTGGGCCTTTGTCTTGGGCGTTGCAATCTTGACGCTTGGAATCAATCTTTATTCCGTTCGTGTCTTTGCGGAGACAGAATACTGGCTGGCTTTATTGAAGGTGCTGGTCGTTATCCTTTTAATCGTCATTGGCTTTTGGTTTTTGATGGTTCAAGTCTTTCATCTCGGCTTCCAATCGGGCTTATCACAGATGAACCAACATGGTGGATTTATGCCAAATGGTTACAAAGGAATTTTCAATGCCATGTTAATGGTCATCTACTCATATGGCGGTTCTGAGTTGATTGCCATCACCGTTTCTGAAGTTGAAAATCCAAAAGAAGCTATTCCCAAGGCCATTCGTGGCGTGATGAGTCGAATTGTTGCCTTTTATGTGATTCCTATGTTCTTATTTCTTGAATTGTTCTCATGGCAATTTTTGAGTACTACAAAAGCAAGTCCATTTGTCTTGATTTTTGATAAATTCGGAATTCCATTTGCTGGAGATTTGATCAATTTAGTCATTATCTTGGCTTTGTTCTCGGTCATCAACTCTATGATTTACGCGACATCACGTTCACTTTATGCACGTGTTCAAGGCAGCAAGCATGGGTTTGGTCGCTACTTGAGCCAGCTATCTACACGTCAGGCACCTGTGCGTGCCATTGCCTTTTGTACAGGTGTTCTCTTTGCTGGCGTTGTCTTATCTTACATTTTTGGCAATGCTTTGTTTGACATTATGGCTGGTTCAATTTCATACACGGTTTTAATTACTTGGATGATGCTCCTTTTGGCCTCAATCGTCTTTTATTTCCGTGAAGGAATGGCAGTTTGGAAAAAGATTGTCAGTCTTATCACCTTGGTCATTTTACTTGTCATAGCTTACAATTTAGTCATCTCAAATCCGATTGGAATTACACTTTTTGCTCTAGTTGTCTGCTTTTTAAGCTTTATCAGTTTTTCTAAGTCGAAGTAATTGTAAAACTATTCAAAATAGTGTATAAATAATGTATTCCAAAAGAATGTGAGGGCTTCAAATGAAATTAACAAAAAATCAACAAGAATTGCTTCACATCATGTATCGTGTGATTTTGGACACGCGTATCACTGAAATGGAGCGCCTCTTGTTTACCAAGACCAAGAGTCAAATTGAATTTGGCCGTACCTTTGACAAAGAATTGAATGCATTATTAAATGAGTTGGATTTTATTCCAAACTCTATAAGTACTAGGGATTTTCGTGATGAAGTCCTAAAACGTCTGCCAGTATAAGCTGTCAGAGCTGACAAAAAAAAGAGCCGAGGCTCTTTTTTTATTGTAAATGACTTTCATTTGATGGGACTCTTATTTGGTGTTCCTGCTTTACGTGGGTATTTCTTTGGCGTTTCCTTTTTCTTTTCAATGATAGCGATGTGGCGTTCGTCACCGTTTGGCAATTCGTAAGCAATCTCTTTTTCAAATTTGCTTCCTAAAATGGCAATGGCGTGTTTGGCTTCCGTCAATTCATCTTCAAATTGAGCAGCTTTCAAAGAAAGCAAATGCCCGTTTTTCTTTAAAAATGGAATGGTCAGCTCTGACAGGACAGATAAGCGGGCAACCGCGCGGGCTGTTACAATATCAAACTGGCCACGATAAGCAGGATTTTGTCCAAAATCTTCTGCACGACCGTGAAGCAGTTCAACCTGTTCAAGTCCCAGTTCTTGACTGAGAAGTTCTAAAAACTTAATCCGTTTGTTGAGCGAGTCAATAATCGTAACTTGAAGTTGCGGGAAAATAATTTTCATGGGTAAGCTAGGAAAACCAGCACCAGCACCAATATCAAGAATTTTAACAGGTTGATTTTCAATCAATCCGTACAAAATGGGTGCGACTGAGTCATAGAAATGTTTTAAATAAACTTCTGATTTCTCAGTAATGGCAGTCAAATTGATTTTTTCATTCCATTCAACAAGGCGTTCAAAATAGTGTTCAAATTGAGTCTTTTGTTGGTCTGACAGGTCAATGTCAAAAGTGGCAAGTAAAGCATAAAATTCGTCAGGTGTCATAGGGCTCTTTCTAGTAATTTGGTTGTGATTTTAGCAATGATGCCTTTATTTTCATGATTGGGCAATTTTTTGATTAAATTTAAGGCAAGAGTGGTGTAATTACTTGCCAAAGCTTTTGTTTTTTCAAGGGCAGAAGATGTTTGAATATAAGCATAAAGTTCTTCATATGCTTGATTTTTGATGAGCATTTCCACATGCGCTCGGTTTTCAGCCAATGCAAACAATACAGGTGCTGAATAAATCCCTTGCTTGATGTCCTCAAGGACTGGTTTTCCCAAAGTTGAGGCATCAGAAGCATAGTCTAAATAATCGTCCATGATTTGAAAGGCAATGCCAATGTTCATGCCGATTTTATTGGCTAAACTGGCGAGGCGATTGTCCTTTTCGACCAGAGGAGCAGCACAAGCTGACAAAGCAAAAAGTTCGCCCGTTTTACCTGAAATATTGACCAAATAATCGTCAATCGTTTGCGTCAAATCAAAATGATTTTTGAGTTGGCCAAGTTCGCCACCTAGAAGGCGATCCATTGAGTCAATGTGTCGCACCAGATGATCGGTTTCAAAGGTATGTGTCGCAAGTAATTTGAAAACTGCCACAAACAAATAATCACCAGCATAAACCGCAATTTCTGGATTATACTTGGCAGATAAGGTGGCAACACCACGACGGACATCAGCCTGGTCAATAACATCATCATGAATGAGGGTTGCCGTGTGGAGCAATTCAATACTTGCTGCAAGTGCCAGTTGATTGTCTAATTCCATCTTTGTAAATCCAGCAAATAAGAGCAAATAAGCAGGACGGAGTCTTTTTCCGCCTGCATCAATCAAATCAAAAATAGCTGAACGAATGTCTTTATTTTTGACTTTAATTTGCTTTTTCATCAAATCTGTCACTTGATCCAGTTGACGTTCAATAAAGGGGTAATCATTCCAATAGTTATTTTTTAGGTCCATTGTTTACTTTCTTTTGCTAATAAATCATGTATGGGTTTAATTCGTGACATCAGTTGATTGCCACCAATGCCGATTGCAAAGCCTGCTAGCATGCCAAAAAAAGCCAGCCAGGGCAAATAAAGCATGACAGAAGTAGTTTGCGCCAGTAAGGAGGCAACGGTTATTTGTCCAAGATTATGGAAAAAACCACCCACGACGGAAATCCCAATTTTTGAGACTAATCGAGGGCCAAATTGCTTCATGGCATACATCATCAGCAATGACAAAACGCCCCCCGCTGCCGAATAAATAAAGACAGAAAAACCAGTAAATAAAGCGGTTATCAATAAGCGTAAAACTTCCATTGCCCATACTTTTCGCCAGTTGAGTGTGAAAATAGCAATCATCATGACTAAGTTGGCAAGGCCGATTTTTGAGCCAGGTGCAAATGCGAAGAATGGTGGAAACCAAGACTCGACGATCCCCATGACAACGGCAACAGCTGTCAGCAATGACACGTAGACATATTCTTTAATGTTCATGTTGTATAATCAACCCCGTCATTTTTAGACCCACTCATGACTTCAATTACGAGACTATGGGGCAAACAAACGGCAGTTTGTCCGACTTGGGATATCCAGCCCTTATGGACGGCAATTTGGTCAGGTGAATTATCAGCCTTGTCCCGAATTTTTCCGTCTTTGACCTCAATGATATTCCAATTCCCATTTTTAGCACGATAAGTCCAAGTTGTGTTTTGCGTCAAATCAAATGTTTTAACCACTGAGCCATTGACACGGACTTCAGCAGTAGCACCAGCCTCAGCTTTTGGTAAAAAGGCAAGCACAGAAAAACTTGACAAGAATAAAAAAACAATGATGACTAAATCAAGGGGTTTAATTTTTATCTCTTTTAGAAATTTCATTACTCTTAATCATAGCACAAAACTGCAAAATTTTCATCGAAAAGTTAAAAAGAATGACGGCTTTTACTAGAAAAAAACTAAGAAAATCAATAAGATTTCTTAGTTTTGATTGCTTTATTTTTTAGGTGCTGAAAGTTCAATTCCTTTTTGGATGATATAAGCCTTCAAGGCATCTTTGATTTGTGGGTGTTGCAGACCATATTCGATAGAAGTTTCAACAAAACCGAATTTGTCCCCTACGTCATAGCGTTTACCTGTAAATTCATGAGCGAAAACGCGTTGTGTTTTGTTCAATGTTTCAATGGCATCTGTCAGTTGAATTTCACCACCCGCACCAGGTTTTTGATTTTCCAAAACATTGAAAATTTCTGGTGTCAAGAGGTAGCGACCGATGATAGCAAGGTCTGATGGCGCTTGGTCAACGGAAGGCTTTTCAACGAATTTGTCAACATTGTACAAGTCTTTAGCAACTTTTCCACTAGGGGCAATAACACCGTATTTATCAACTTCTTCGTGAGGCACTTTCATAACAGCGATTGTTGAGGCGTGAGTTTTACCATAATCATCAATCAAATCTTTGGTCAAAGGAGTTCCTTCACCCATGATATTCATCAAATCATCACCGAGCATGACAACAAATGGTTCATCTCCAACAAATGCCTTGGCTTGCAAGACTGCATGACCTAAGCCATTAGGATGACTTTGGCGGATGAAGTGTAAGTTGATGTCTGTTGTTTCTTCAACAAGTTTGAGTAATTCAGTTTTTCCTTTTTCACGGAGGTTTTCTTCAAGTTCAACATTTGAATCAAAGTGATCTTCGATTGGACGCTTTGCTTTACCTGTTACGATCAAAATATCTTCAATCCCAGATTTCAATGCTTCTTCAACGATAAACTGAATGGTTGGTTTATCAACGATTGGAAGCATTTCTTTAGCGATGGCTTTCGTGGCAGGTAAAAAACGAGTTCCTAAGCCAGCGGCAGGGATTACGGCTTTACGCACTTTGTAATTTTGATTTTTTAGTTCAGTCATTGCAACTCCTCTATGTTTTCTTAATTTTATTTAATTTAATGATACAGAAGCATAAACAAATGAATTTTTTCGAGAAAACAAAAGAAAATTCGATTTATTTAATTAAATTATAATGTTTTTATAATAATAAATCAATTTATTTTGAATATCAAATAAAAATGACTTAAAATTCATTTTCCGCGCGGGTTTCGCGACGCATGATTTCAAGAATTCCAGTCTTGGGATCCAAATTTTCATATAGAACTTGATAAATGGTTTCGGTAATCGGCATATCAATGCCCATCGTTTGAGCCAATTCATAAGCCACTTTCGTTGTTGAAACACCTTCAATAACCATGCCCATGTTGCTTTCAATATCCGCTAATTTTTCACCACGGCCAATTGCATCACCTGCACGCCAGTTTCTTGAGTGGATTGACGTTCCTGTAACAATTAAATCACCGACACCAGAAAGTCCGATATAAGTGAGGGGTTCAGCACCCATTGCGACACCCAGACGTGTGATTTCAGCAAGTCCACGTGTGATGATAGCTGCTTTCGCATTGTCACCAAAACCAAGCCCATGAAGTGCTCCAGCACCAACGGCGATGATATTTTTCAATGCCCCTGCAGTTTCAACACCGATGACGTCTGTATTCGTATAGAGACGGAAATAATCATTGCTGAAAATATCTTGAGCATATTTTGCTTCATTAAGATCTGAAGAAGCAGCAGAAATTAATGTAATGTCACGGACAATGGTTTCTTCTGCATGAGAAGGACCGGAGACTACAACGATTTCACCACGATATTGTTCAGGAATTTCTTCTTCAAGAACAGTCGAAATCCGTTCGTGCGTCCCTTGTTCAAGTCCTTTTGACGCATGGAAAATGTGAACCTTATGCTTGAGTACTTGTGCCACTTGCTTGGCAACCAAGCGGGTTACTTTAGTAGGAACAACGAAAAGAATGCCATCAACGCCATCAAGTGCCGCTTCCAAATCAGAATATGCTTTAATATTTTCATCTAAAACGACATCTTTAAAATAACGTTGATTTGTATGCTTACTATTGATTTCTGACATTTGTTCAATATTATTTCCCCAAATCCGAACGTCATGACCGTTGTCATTTAGGACTTGAGAAAGGGCTGTTCCCCATGAGCCAGGGCCAAGGACAGCAATTTTTTGGTGATTCATTAGATGAGTTCCTCCACGAAATTCTATGTAAATCAAATTTTGAAGAACGCTCACGAGTTGATAAGCGATTTCATAAGTATTTATCCAGTCCTATTTTATCACATTCTGATTTAAAAATCATACCAAAGTATGATTTTGGTTTAAGAAAATATGGTAAAATAGAATCATAGCCCAAGGGTTATTGAAAAGGAAAATGAAACTTGCAAAAGCAAGCAAATAAGATAACAGACGAGGAGAATGTACTATGGCAGAGAATTTAATCATGTTGGACGGAATGCGTGGAGGACGAATGAGTCTTTTCTTCACAATCCTTTTCATCATTATCATTTTTCTAATGGTGAAAATAATCATCGGCGTGAGCCTCTCAAGAAAAGGCGAACGGCCAACGCGTGATAAAGCCATGAATTTAAAAGTTAACATGGAACGTTACCATGACGCTGGCTTATCAGACAGCGATATTAAGATTTTCCGTGAAAATTTGGCAGAAGCGAAAACAAACATTGAAACTTGGGAAAAGAACATGAAACGTAGCGACGATTTGCAAGTGGTTGAGTCCGTAACAGGTGGACTTGAAGCCAGCAAATTGACCTTCAAATACATTGTTCAAAACCCACAAGAATTGACTAAACAAAATGATTTCCTCTATAAAAACTTGCCAAATATGGTCAAACTTACTGATAAATATTTGGCAATGAAGAAACAATCCGTTCAATCAGAAGAAATTTCGCGTGATATTGACGAAACCTTACTTTTGGTTAAAACCTTGTCCACTCAGATTTCAAAAAATTATCACGAAATTTTGATGGACGATGTCAACATCATCAAACATGAAGTCAAATTTGACTAATGCTTGCCATTAAAACTTGTCAGCACTGACAAAAATGTGTATAATTCTGTCATAACGGTTGACAGAATTATTTTTAAAAGAAGAAGGAAAAAAACATGGGAAATCCAGTATTAGATGATTTAATTAACCAAGACACAGGAACAAAGTCGGTCGATCTACTCAGTGAAAATCAGCAAACCGAACTTGTAAAAATGAAGAAGAATGCAAGTTTACGTGCCGTGGACACCTTATCAGAAGAAGAGTTAGAAAAAGCAAAAGCCTTGTCGGAGCAACTTGATGAGAATACATCACAATCTGTCATTGCTTACGGTGCTAACGCGCAAGATAAGATTTCGGCCTTTTCTCAAAGCGTCCTCAACAAAGTCCAAGCACAAGATTTGGGCGAAGTTGGTGGCTCTTTGACTGATTTGATGTACAATTTGCAACAGGCCAATCCGAATGAACTGGTTTCTGAAAACAAGGGTGTTTTCAGTAAAATGTTTGGAAAAGTCAAAAAATCAATTTTTGAAGTAACGCAAAAATACCAAAAAATTGGTGCCGGGATTGATAAAATATCTGCCAAATTAAACAATGAACAAGCTGGCTTACTCCAAGATAATGAAACGCTTGATCAACTTTATGATGAAAATTTGAACTATTTCAAGGCCTTGAATGTTTACATTGCTGGGGCAGAGCTGAAAATTGACCAAATGGAACAAGAAGTGCTTCCACAAGCCCGTCAAGAAGCCAAAGAAACAGCAGAAAATTCATTGGCTGTCCAAAAAGTAAATGATTTGGAAGCCTATAAAAACCGCTTGGAAAAACGTACCCACGATTTACGTTTGGCGCGTCAGTTGACCATTCAACAGGCACCACAAATCCGCTTGATTCAAAATACAAATCAGGAATTGGCTGAAAAAATTCAAACGTCGATTAATACGGCGATTCCGCTTTGGAAAAACCAAGTTGCTATTGCACTGACCTTGTTGAAACAAAAAGACGCTTTGACAAGTCAACGCATTGTATCTGAAACAACCAATGATTTATTGAAGAAGAATTCAGAAATGCTTAAAAATTCAACGATTGAAGCGGCTATCGAAAACGAACGTGGCTTGATTGATGTCGATACACTCAAATTAACACAACAAAATCTGGTGGATACCATTCAAGAAACCTTACGTATTCAATCTGAAGGACGTGAGAAACGTCAGCAAGGCGAATTAGAATTGGCCAAGATGGAAGAAGAGATCAAACAAAAACTGCTCCAGCTTTCAGATAAAAAATAATAAGTAATAAAAAATCAGCTGATCAAGTTGATTTTTTTTGTTGTCAGAGCTGACAGAAAAAAGCAAATTGGTTTATACCAATTCATTGACAAAAGCGTCAATTTTTGCTAAAATTTAAACAAATATAAGGAGGCAAGGACTAAATGTTGTATTATATCAAAGCAGATCAATTTTTCTATCCCTATGATGTTAAAAAAGGGGGCTATCTAGAAATCAAAGATGGCAAATTTGGCGAGTGGATGGCTCAAGTGCCTGAAAATGCAGAGGTTGTAGATTATTCAGGGCAATGGATTGCACCGGGGCTTGTGGACACACACATTCATGGCTTTGGTGGGGCAGATTCGCAAGATGCAGAAGTTGAAGGCATCATGGGAACCATGTCAGAAGGCTTGCTTTCAGCAGGTGTAACCAGCTTTTTCCCAACTCCTTTGACGGATTCACATGAAGGATTATTAAAGTGCTGTGAAGTCATTGGAGAACATTATGCTGAAGCACGTGGGGCAAAAGTGCGAGGGATTTTCTTTGAAGGGCCATTCTTTACCGAAGAACATAAGGGCGCTCAAAATCCTAAATACATGCGTGACGCTAAAATGTGGGAAATCGATGACTGGCAAAAGGCAGCGCATGGCATGCTTAAGAAAGTTGGCCTTGCACCAGAGCGTGACGGTTCAGAAGATTTCATTCGCAAAGCGACACAAGCTGGCGTTAAAATTGCGCTTGGTCACTCAAATGCAACTTATAAAGAAGCTGTTGCTGGTATTGAAGCGGGTGCTTCCATTTGGATTCACACCTTTAATGGTATGTCAGGGCTGACACATAAGGAACCAGGAATGGTTGGAGCTATTTTGAACACACCAAACACCTACGCTGAATTGATTTGTGATGGGCACCACGTTCGTCCAGAAGCAGCGGAAATCGTCATGAAAATGAAGGGTGCAGACCATGTTGTTTTGATTACAGATTCGATGCGTGCGGCTGGTTTGCCAGACGGCCCATATATGCTTGGTGAATTTGAAGTTGAAGTGCGTGATGGCGCTGCTTGGTTACCAACTGGCCGTCCTGCAGCCTCAATCTTAACGCTTAGTACAGCAGTCAAGAACGTAGTTGACTGGGGAATTGCAACACCTGCAGAAGCGGTCATGATGGGTTCTTTGACACCAGCTAAATCAGTAGGATTGGATGATGTCTGCGGTCAAATTAAAACAGACTATGCAGCTGATTTTATTGTTCTCAATCAGGACATGTCTCTTGCAGCAACTTATCTTGATGGTAAAAAACGCTATCAGGCCTAAAATAACAAAAGTGAAACTTGTTCGAAAGGACAAGTTTTTTTATTAAAATTTTCAGATATTTTAATAAAACGTTTGAAATAATAAGACAAATTCTAGGAAAATAAATTTTTGTGAAAATGTAAACGTTTAAAGCACTTTTGCATGAGATTTTTTTTCAAATCCATGCTATAATATAAGAGATAAAGAATGATTTCACGCAGTGAGGTCATTTAGTGAAGTGAAATTCACACAAGATAAATATTTCGGAGGACAATTCTCTAATGAAACGCATTGCAGTTTTAACTTCTGGTGGTGATGCACCAGGTATGAACGCAGCTATCCGTGCTGTTGTTCGTAAAGCAATTTCTGAAGGCATGGAAGTCTACGGCATTAACTACGGTTATGCAGGGATGGTTGCCGGCGATATCCACAAACTTGACTCAGCATCAGTTGGTGACAAAGTTGGACGTGGGGGAACTTTCCTCTACTCAGCTCGTTTCCCTGAATTTGCGCAACTTGAAGGTCAACTTGCAGGTATCGAACAACTTAAAAAATTCGGCATCGAAGGTGTCGTTGTTATTGGTGGGGACGGTTCTTATCACGGCGCAATGCGTTTGACTGAACACGGCTTCCCAGCAGTTGGATTGCCTGGAACAATCGATAATGATATCGTTGGAACAGACTACACCATTGGTTTTGATACAGCCGTTACAACAGCTGTTGATGCCATTGACAAAATCCGTGATACATCATCTTCACACCACCGTACTTTCATCGTTGAAGTAATGGGACGTAATGCAGGTGATATCGCGCTTTGGGCAGGAATTGCCTCAGGTGCAGATGATATCTGTATCCCAGAAAAAGAATTCAAATTTGAAAACATCGTTAACAACATCAAAAAAGGCTATGAAAAAGGTAAAAACCACCACATCATCGTCGTTGCTGAAGGTGTCATGTCAGGTGAAGAATTTGCAATGAAGCTTAAAGCTGCAGGTGATGACTCTGACCTCCGTGTTTCTGTTCTTGGACATATTCAACGTGGTGGTTCACCAACAGTTCGTGACCGTGTTATCGCTTCACGTATGGGTGCCCGCGCTGTTGAATTACTCCGCGATGGTATCGGTGGTGTTGCTGTAGGTCTTCACAACGAAGAACTTGTTGAAAGTCCAATTCTTGGAACAGCTGAAGAAGGCGCCTTGTTCAGCTTGACTGAAGATGGTGGCATCAAAGTTAACAATCCACATAAAGCAGGAGAAGAACTTTATAAACTTAACTCTGCTTTGAACAATCTTAACCTTAACTAATTAACCCAGTTAATCAACCCTGAGCCTTGACGGCGAAGGAATTAAAAATATTACATAGGAGAAAAACACTAATGAATAAACGTGTTAAAATCGTCTCAACACTTGGACCAGCAATTGAAGTTCGCGAAGGAAAAACTTTCTTTGATAAAGGTTTTTGGGCTGGAGATCTTGATGTTGAATCAACAGCTAAAAAAATCGCTGAATTGATTGAAAACGGAGCTAACGTTTTCCGCTTTAACTTCTCACATGGTGACCACGAAGAACAAGGTAACCGTATGGCTGCTGTTCACCGTGCAGAAGAAATTGCTGGACGTAAAGTTGGATTCTTGCTTGATACAAAAGGCCCTGAAATCCGTACTGAAGTTTTCTCAGATACAGCTAAAGCTGATTCAGAATTTGATGGCGAAGGCAACTTGTTTAATTACAAAGTGGGAGACAAACTCCGTGTTGCTACAAAACAAGGACTCCAATCTGAAAAAGACATGCTTGCATTGAACGTTGCTGGTGGTCTTGATATCTTTGATGATGTTGAAGTTGGAAAACGTATCCTTATTGACGATGGTAAATTGGGTCTTTTGATTGTCGGCAAAAACACAGCAACTCGTGAATTCGAAGTTGAAGTTGAAAATGACGGCGTTATCGCTAAACAAAAGGGTGTTAACATTCCTGGAACTAAAATCAACTTCCCAGCACTTGCTGACCGTGATGATGCAGATATCCGTTTTGGTCTTTCACAAGGCATCAACTTTATCGCTATCTCATTCGTTCGTAAAGCAGCTGACGTTCTTGCTGTACGTCGTATCTTGGAAGAAACTGGACACACTGGTGTTAAACTTTATCCAAAAATCGAAAACCAACAAGGGATTGATAACCTTGACGAAATCATCGAAGTTGCTGACGGTATCATGATTGCCCGTGGTGACATGGGTATCGAAGTACCATTCGAAATGGTTCCAGTTTACCAAAAAATGATTATCTCTAAAGTTAACAAAGCAGGTAAGACAGTTATCACTGCAACTAACATGCTTGAATCAATGACTTACAACCCACGTGCGACACGTGCTGAAATCTCTGACGTTTTCAACGCTGTTATCGACGGAACTGATGCAACAATGCTTTCAGGTGAATCAGCAAATGGTCACTACCCAGCTGAATCAGTTAACACAATGGCTAAGACTGCAATGAATGCACAAACAATGCTTTCAGAATATGGCCGTCTTCGTCCAGACCGTTACGACCGTACTTCTGTAACAGAAGTTGTTGCAGCAGCTGTTAAAGATGCCGCAAATGCAATGGATATTAAATTGATTGTTGCTTTGACTGAATCAGGTGCAACTGCACGTTTGATTTCTAAATACCGTCCAGATGCTGACATCTTGGCTGTTACATTTGACGAAAAAATCGAACGTAGCTTGACTGTTGTTTGGGGTGTTATCCCAATGTTGGCTTCTAAACCATCATCAACTGATGATATGTTTGAAGTTGCAGAAAAAGCAGCACTTAAATCAGGCCTTGTTGAATCAGGCGATAACATCATTATCGTTGCTGGTGTACCAGTTGGTTCTGGTCGCACTAACACAATGCGTATCCGCACTGTTAAATAAAGAACTTGAAGGAGTCTTTGCATGAGTGCAAGGACTCTTTCTGTTTATCTTTTGTAATGTAAATCTGTCAAAAATAATGAAAAACAGATCCTGATGGTCTGTTTTCAATGGGGTGAATCATATGAATAAACGTGTAAAAATTGTCTCAACATTAGGGCCAGCGGTCGAAATCCGTGGCGGAAAAACCTTCCTTGAAGAAGGATATTGGGACGAAACGCTTGATATTGAAGCATCTGCTAAGGTCATTGCAGAACTTATAAAAAATGGAGCTAATGTCTTTCGTTTTAATTTCTCTCATGGCGATCACCAAAGTCAAGGTGAATTGATGACTGCTGTACGTCGTTCCGAAGAAATTGCAGGAAAAAAAGTTGGCTTCCTCTTGGATACTAAAGGGCCAGAAATCCGTACGGAACTTTTCTCTGCAGCAGCGAAAGCGGATCCTAGCTATGACGCTGAAGGAAATTATTTCAGCTATGTCACTGGTGACAGCCTTCGTATTGCGACAAAACAAGGCTTGCAATCAGATAGAAATACAATTGCGCTCAATGTTGCGGGTGGAATTGATATTTTTGATGAAGTTGAAGTCGGCAAACGTATTTTGATTGACGATGGAAAACTTGGCCTGACAATCACAGCTAAAGATGCTGAAACGCGCGAATTTGTGGTTGAAGTTGAAAATGATGGCATCATTGCAAAACAAAAAGGTGTCAACATTCCAAACACTAAAATTCCTTTCCCAGCCCTTGCTGAACGTGATGAAGATGATATTCGTTTCGGTTTAACTGAAGGCATCAACTACATTTCGATTTCCTTTGTTCGTACTGCAAAAGACGTTCAAGTCATTCGTGATATTTTGATTGAAACAGGAAATGAACATGTGCTCTTGTTCCCTAAAATTGAAAATCAAGAAGGAATTGATAACATTGATGAAATCATCAAAGCAGCTGATGGTATCATGGTTGCTCGTGGGGATATGGGAATTGAAGTACCATTTACACGTGTTCCTGTTTATCAAAAATCAATCATCAGAAAATGTGCTCATGCAGGAAAACCTGTCATTACTGCCACAAACATGTTGGAATCAATGACTTACAATCCTCGTGCCACACGTTCTGAAATTTCAGATGTCTTCAATGCCGTTATTGATGGAACAGATGCAACCATGTTGTCTGGTGAATCCGCAAACGGACGCTACCCTGCACAAGCCGTTAAGACAATGGCTGAAGTTGACATGGAAGCTCAAAACATGCTCAAAGAATATGGACGTCTTAATCCTGACAATTATACTCGTCATGGTGTGACAGAAGTTGTGGCATCAAATGTTTTGAATACGACGCGTTCAATGGACATTAAACTTGTCGTTGCCTTGACAGAAACAGGAAATACGGCGCGCTTGATTTCTAAGTACCGTCCAAATACGGATATTTTAGCTGTCACTTTTGACGAAAAGGTAGAACGTGCCTTGCTCATCAACTGGGGCGTTATTCCTTTGCTGACAGACCGTCCTGCATCTACTGATGATATGTTTGACGTTGCTGAACGCGCTGCTGTACGCTCTGGTCTCGTGGCTTCAGGCGATAATATTGTTATCGTTGCTGGTGTCCCTATCGGGTCTGGTCGTACCAACACTTGTCGTATCCGTACCGTTCGTTAAACGGAAAAAAGGAACTCTTTTCGGAGAGTTTTTTTATCTTCAGACAATTTTGACAAAGATTGTATAAAGACTTGTTCATCATATCACATACATGACAAACCAATCAATTCATGCTATAATATATCTTGTAAATAAATTTACAAAGATGAAAGGATAGTTTAAACTATGGCAGAGAAACAACGTAAAAAAGTAATTCTTGTTGGTGATGGAGCTGTTGGTTCCTCTTATGCGTTCGCACTTGTTAACCAAGGAATCGCACAAGAACTTGGAATTGTTGATATTGTTAAAGACAAGACTGAGGGGGATGCAATGGATTTATCACACGCCTTAGCATTTACTTCACCTAAGAAAATATATTCCGCAGATTATTCAGATGCAAAAGACGCAGACTTGGTTGTTCTGACTTCAGGAGCTCCACAAAAACCAGGCGAAACACGTCTTGATTTAGTTGAAAAAAATCTTCGTATCACGAAGAGCGTCGTTACTGAAATTATGAAATCCGGCTTTAATGGTATTTTCCTCGTTGCAGCAAATCCGGTTGATATTTTGACTTACGCCACATGGAAATTCTCAGGACTTCCAAAAAATCGTGTCGTTGGTTCAGGTACATCACTTGATACTGCACGTTTCCGTCAAGCTTTGGCAGAAAAAATTGATGTTGATGCTCGTTCGGTCCATGCTTATATCATGGGTGAACATGGGGATTCAGAATTCGCAGTTTGGTCACATGCCAATGTGGCAGGTGTTAAATTGGAACAATGGTTCCAAGAAAACAAATATTTGAACGAAGAAGAAATCGTTGGTTTGTTCGAAGGTGTTCGTGATGCAGCATATGAAATTATTGCTAAAAAAGGTGCCACTTTCTATGGTGTTGCCGTAGCGCTTGCGCGTATTACAAAAGCAATTCTTGATGATGAACGTGCAATCTTGCCAGTTTCTACTTTCCAAGATGGCTATTATGGCGTTTCAGATTGCTATTTGGGACAACCTGCAGTCGTTGGTGCTGAAGGGGTTATCAATCCAATTCACATCCCATTGAACGATGCTGAAAAACAAAAAATGCAAGCATCTGGTGAACAATTGAAAAATATCATCGATGAAGCATTCGCAAAAGAAGAATTTGCTTCAGCTGTCAAAAACTAAATGAGAATAATAAAAACCAGATAGAATCTGGTTTTTTTGTCAGCTCTGACATTATTTGTTAAATGAAATTAAGAGAACACCTGCAGCAATCAATATGCCTCCAATGACAACTGGAAAGGTCACGCGTTCACGTAAAACGATAAAGGCAAGCAACATACCAAAGACCACAGATAAGTTATCTACTGGGATGACTTTTGATGCTGGGCCAAGTTGTAAGGCCCTGTTGTAAGTGAGCCAAGAAGCGCCTGTAGCGAGCCCTGACAGGCATAAGAAGATAATGTTACGTTTGTTCAGACTTGTAAAATCAGGCTTTCCTGCCATGAAAACGACTAACCAAGACATGGCTAAGACGACAACCGTTCGAATTGCGGTTGCCAAATTTGAACTGACACCATTGATCCCAATTTTGACGAGAATGGCTGTCATGGCTGCGAAAACAGCAGATAAGAGGGCATAAATAAACCACATAATTTTTCTCCTTTAGAATAATCACTCCCTTATTATAGTCCCATTTTTAAGATTTTTCATGCTTGAGTATTAAAAAAAAGCTGTCAGTACTGACAGCTTTTGTGTTTGCTTATTTAGATTTGATATAGTTTGTACCGTCTGCTTTTGGAGCAACTGCTTTTCCAAGGAAGAGGGCCAAGACAACAATCGTAACAACGTATGGTAACATTTGAAGGAAGGTAGAAGGGATTTCCTTAATTCCAGGAATTTGGCCACCAACAACTGCAAGAGATGTTGAAAGTCCAAAGAGGAGTGATGCCAACATGGCACCAATTGGATTCCATTTACCAAAGATCATAGCGGCAAGCGCGATGAACCCTTGACCAACAATGGTTGAAACAGAGAAGTTACCTGAAATGGCTTGAGCATAGATTGCACCACCAACACCACCTAAAGCACCAGAAATCAAGACACCAGCCCAACGATAAGCATAGACATTGATGCCTAATGTATCAGCGGCTTGAGGATTTTCACCAACAGAGCGAAGGCGAAGTCCAAAGCGTGTTTTGAAGAGGACATACCATGAAATGAATGCAACGATGATTGCTAGGAAAGCTGGCAATGAGGTTTGCGTAAAGAAGATTTGTCCAATGATTGGAATTTTGTTTAAGAGTGGGAAGTTCCAGTAACCAATCTGTTGATTGATATTGACTTGTCCTTGATTGTAAATAACAGTAATCAAGAAAACGCCAAGTGAAGGAGCCATCAAGTTTAATACAGTCCCTGAGATGATATGGTCAGCACGAAGGTTAACCGTAGCAACCGCGTGTAAAGATGAGAAGAGAGCGCCAATGAATGCACCAAATAAGATGGCCAGCCAAGGCGTCATTGTGCCAAAAGTATTGGCAAAGGTCAAGTTGAAGACAACAGAACCAAAAGCTCCCATTGTCATAATTCCTTCAAGACCAACGTTGACGACACCGCCACGTTCGGAAAATACGCCACCGATTGAAGTGAAGATCAGAGGTGTTGAATAGATAAGCATATTTGCAACAATGATTTGCAAGGTATCAACGATATTCATTATGCTTTTTCTCCTTTCTTCTTAGTTTTAGGAAGAATAACTTCAATGACAAATTTGATGGCAATGAAGAAGATGATTGATGCAGTAACGACTTGAATGATTTGTGGTGGAATTTGGTCAGTCATCATACCAGGTGCCCCTGTTTGAAGGACAGAGAAGAGAAGACCGGCAAAGAGAATTCCGATTGGATTGTTTCCGCCAAGCAAAGCAACAGCCATCCCGTTGAAACCAATATCAAGAGAACTTGATTGAACAACGAAGTTTTGCATGTAACCAAAACCGTAAACAACACCACCAAGACCAGCAAGGGCACCAGCGACAACCATTGATAAGATAATGGTACGTTTTGATGAAATCCCTGCATACTCAGAAGCGTCAGGATTGAGACCAACCGCATTGATTTCATATCCTAAAGTTGTTTTTGAGAAGACAACAGCCATAATTACGAGTGCAATCAAAGCAATGAAAATTCCAATATTTAAAGTTGAATTATCTGTCAAATTTGACAACCAAGAGGCTCTGAATGTTGCATTTGCGCTAACTGGATTGGTTTGGTCAATTGATGTTGACATGATGATTTTCTTAGCCATCATGTTATGAACCACATAGGTCGAGAAGTACAGGATGACGTAGTTGAGCATGATGGTCGTGATAACCTCAGAAGTCCCGAGTAAAGCTCGAAGAACCCCAGGAATCAAGCCCATCAAGGCACCAAATACCATACCAATGATGATAACAAGTGGAATCATCAAGACTCGTGGAATGTCTGGGAATGAAAGGGCAAACCACATAGAGAAGAGCCAACCAGATAAAGCTTGGCCAGACATACCGATATTAAAGAGACCAGCTTTCATTGCCACGGCAAAGGCTAGGGCAGTTAAAATCAGTGGCCCTGCAGTCTGAATGGTTTCACCAATGGCACGAGAATTACCAAGTGCTGAGATAAAGAGGTCTTCATATCCCCAAATCGGATTAAATCCGAAAATTAACATGATAATCGCACCCAGAACAAATCCTGCTAGGATTGCAATGATAGGAACGAGAATCTTTTTCGTTTTACTGCTCATCAATATTACCTCCAACCATCAAAATTCCTAGTTCTTGTTTATTTGTTGTTTCAGGTGTTACTTCACCTTGGATTTTTCCATCGTGAATAACAAGAATACGGTCGGAAACATTGAGAATTTCATCCAATTCGAATGAAACGACAAGGACAGCTTTTCCTTCATCACGCGCTTGAATCAAACGTTTGTGAATGTATTCAATGGCGCCGACGTCAAGACCACGTGTGGGTTGACTGACGATCAATAAATCTGGATCACGGTCAATTTCACGGGCAATAATTGCTTTTTGTTGATTCCCACCAGATAAAGAAGCGGCTGGAATCAATTCACCTGCACCACGAACGTCGAATTCTTCCATCAATTCGCGGGCCTTGGTGTTGATTTTGTTGTAATCAAGGAAACCATATTTGCTGAGAGGCGCTTTGTAATAAGTTTGCAAGGCCATATTCTCAGCCACAGACATTTGAAGGACGAGACCATCACGATGACGGTCTTCTGGAACGTGTCCGACAGATTGTTCTGTAATTTTACGTGGGCGTTGGTTGGTGATGTTTTTACCTTTAAGGATAACTTCACCTTCGTCAATCTTCATCAAGCCAGTCAAACCTTTAATCAATTCTGTTTGACCATTGCCATCAATTCCAGCAATCCCGACGATTTCACCAGCACGCACTTGCAAAGAAAGTCCTTTAACTGCGTATGGGCCGCTTGCGTCTTTGATTTTAAGATCTTTGACATCAAGGACAACATCTTTAGGTTGTGCAGGGTCTTTTGGCGTGATAAATGATACGGAACGTCCGACCATCATTTCAGCCAATTCTTTATTGGTCTTATCGCCCAAATCAACCGTTTCGATTGATTTTCCTCGACGAATGACTGTGATACGGTCAGCAACCGCACGGATTTCGTCCAATTTATGTGTGATCAGAAGAATTGATTTTCCTTCTTTAATCAGATTGCGCATAATGTCCATCAATTCGAGGATTTCAGCTGGAGTAAGGACAGCTGTTGGCTCATCGAAAATAAGAATATCAGCCCCTCGATAGAGGGTTTTGAGGATTTCAACACGCTGTTGTTGTCCGACTGAAATATCTCTGACAAGTGCGTCTGGTTCAACAGACAAACCATATTTTTCAGACAAATCAACAATTTTTTGTCTTGCAGTTTTTAAATCAAGTGCAATCCCTTTAGTTGTTTCTGTCCCTAAGATGATGTTTTCTGTTACACTAAAGGCATCAACCAGCATAAAGTGCTGGTGAACCATCCCAATACCTAGGCTAGCAGCTTTAGAAGGAGAATCGATTTTTTCGAGTTTCCCTTTGACATGCACTTCACCTTCAGTTGGTTCCAACAAACCTGATAAAATATTCATCAGTGTGGATTTTCCAGCACCATTTTCACCAAGCAGGGCATGAATTTCGCCCTTACGTAGCTCAAGATTGATTTTGTCATTTGCAACAAAATCACCAAATCTTTTGGTTACGTTAATCATTTCGATTACATTTTCGTTGGCCATTTTGGCTCCTTACTAAAATAATATGACAAAATTTAAAAAATATTTTGAATTTTATCGAGTTGTACCGACTACAAAACATAATGCAATAGAAGTTGTCAAGGCTTTTATTGCGAAGCTGTAGCGGAAATAAATACACTTCATTATATCAAAAATCCAGCCAATATGAAAGCACTTTTTTTTGTTACAATCATGTGAAAAATTCTTGTCAGAATGGACGAGAATTAATCATTTTGTCTTGTTAAGAGATCAATTTCAATATTTACTGTCACGGTAAGTGTTTGATAGTTCTTGAGATTTTCAAGTCCTTCAGGCTTAATTTTCCAGTAATGTGGCGTCATCAAGAGCAAGCTCATCAGGTCTTCATTGGACCTGATTTTAGTTGTAAAAGTAACTTGTCTGCGATCAACATTAAAATCTGGGAAGGGTTTAATCACTTCGGCTTTCGCTTTTTCATGAATTTCAGGATAGATGATTTGCTTTAATTCCATCAAATGCTGATTGCCAGCTCTGACAATGACGATACTTCCGTCATCAGCCAAAATACGCGTCATTTCAGCGACGGAGTATTCAGCAAACATGGATAAAATCAAATCGATTGATCGATTTTGGAAAGGAAGATGTGCAAAATTGCCAACCAGCCATTGAATGTTTTTATTCTTTTTAGCCGCCATCCGAATGCCAAGTTTACTGATGTCCATGCCAAAATAAGCCATTGCTTCCGCATTTAAGTTTTGAAAACGGGACAAATAATAGCCTTCTCCGCAGCCAATATCAAGGATACTTTGTGCCTGTTTTTTCTGATTTGCTTCAAAAAGTACCTGATTAACGGCATCTGACAAAGGTTGATAATAACCTGTCGCTAAAAAGTTGCGTCTGGCTGCCATCATTTCTTTCGAATCACCAGCCGTAGGCTTGGCGTTCAACAAGAGATTGAGGTAGCCTTCTTTTGCCAAATCAAAGGAATGGCCTTGCTGACAAACAAAAGTTCGCTCATCTTGCGCTAGTGGTAACTGGCAAACGGGACATTTTAACATTTCACTCATTTGATTTTCCTACTTTTAATCTTTTCTTCATCTGGCGTCACACGAATGGTTTTTTCACGATTGTAGGTTACAAATCCTGGAGGAGTTCCAGTTGGTTTGTGCAGCTTTTTCGCATCTAAAACATCGACTTGAATCAAATTTGAATTTCTTGCCTTTGAAAAATAAGCAGCCAACTCACCCGCGAAAGTAACGGTCTCGTCAGAAGGATTTGGATTTCCAGTTATCAAAACATGAGAACCGGGAATATCTTTAACGTGGAACCAGGTATCGCCTTTTTTACTTAGTTTGAAACTGACTTGTTCATTTTGCAAATTGTTTTTACCGACAATAATAATGGTGCCATCTTCCGCCTCGTATTTTTCAGGAGCAGCCAATTTTTGTTTTTTATTGCGATGTTTTTGTTTAATATAACCCGTTTGAATCAATTCTTCACGAATATCGGCAATCTCTGGCACATCAGCATTTTCCAAATTGGACTCAACAGATTCCAAATAAAGAATGGTTTGCTTGGTATTGTTGATTTGGTCACCTAAAAATTTAACTGCCTGTTTTAATTTTTGGTAGCGGTGGAAGTAACGTTGCGCATTTTGAGCGGGTGTTTTTGATAAATCAAGCGCTATTTCAAGTGGTTCATTGGTATAATAATTATCCAGTGTCACTGTGGGCTTGTCATTAGGGACAAGGTGCAAAAATGTATTGAGTAACTCGCCTTTTTGTCGGAAAATTTCAGCATTTTCTGTGGCGGCTAATTCTTTTTCTTGTTTCTTTAATTTATCACGGTTTTTCTTCAATTCATTCTGAACTTTTTTGATCACTTCAGAGCCAATTTGTTTGACCCGGTCGCGTTCAGCCTTGTCACCATAATAAAAATCAAGCATTTCTGAAAGGCTATCAAAGCTTTTACTCAGTTCGTCTTTCAAATGCAAGCTTGAAAAGCTGTCATTGGCATAGATGGATGGGAAAGAAGTATTTAAAACTGCTTTAAATTCAGGAACTGTCAGCTCTGACAGAGTTTTAAGACTGTCTCGTCCAATCCCTTGAAAGGTTTTTTGTAAGTTTGAAAGTTGTAAGGCTTCAAAAATCATTTCGTCAGAAGCTGTGAAGGGATTATTTTCGGTTGATAATGGCGGTGCAATATAAGTAGAACCTGGTAAAATTGTCCGATATTGGTTTTGTGAAAATCCAACGTGTTTAATGGACTCAATAATGCGCATGCTGGTTTTATCAAGCAAAATAATATTGCTGTGCTTGCCCATGATTTCAACTACCAATGCAATATTCATGGTGTCGCCGATTTCATCTTTACTTGAAATATGGAACCATAATTGACGGTCATTGCCGACCTGTTCAATTTTTTCAATCAAGGCACCAGCCAAGTATTTTCTTAAAATCATGACAAAATTGCTCGGATTTTGTGGATTTTGGAATTCCGTTTGAGTACGTTGGACACGGCCGAAAGTCGGGTGTGCCGATAATAAAAGTTTTTGTGTTTTACGCTCACTGCGGACAGACAAGACGAGTTCTTGCTCAAAAGCCTGATTGACCTTTTGAATTCGGCCACCTTCGAGGGACTGAACCAATTCGCTGGTCATGTGGTGTAAAAATATGCCATCAAAGGACATGGATTTGCCTCTTTTCATATTTGTCAGTACTGACAAAAGTCATTAATCTTAATTTTATCATAAATTTGTCAACTTTTCTCTTGCATTTTATCAAATATTGGTTTATACTAAATAAAAAAATTACAAAAGGAGAATCATTATGTTTAAATCGAACTTCAAATCATGGCAAAGCTGGCGTTTGTGAAGTTGTATTTGTGCAGTAGGCATGGATACAATTTTGAAGTACTTTCAAAAAGTATCTATGCCGGTGATTCTAAAAATAGTGGACCGGATAGGATAAAAAGACTATTCGGTCTTTCTTTTTGAAAATAAACCATCTAAAGAATACCTTTATTGGAAATTGAAAAGGAAAACACACTTATGAAAAATAAAAAAATGTTAATCGTCATTGCTCTTATCGTCGTCGTAGCCCTTGTTGCCGTCTTTATACCAAAGACCAGCCAAAGTGCAACAAAGAATAAACAAGTTAAAATCGGAATTTTACAATTCGTAACGCATCCTGCTCTTGATGCCATTACCAAAGGCGCCGAAGATGAATTGAAAAAAGAAGGCTTCTCAAATGCCCAAATCAATTTTTACAATGGTGAAGCAGACCAGTCAAAACTTCAAACCATGGCTGGACAATTGAACTCCGAAAACAATGATGTCTTGATTGGTGTAGCAACTCCAGCAGTTCAAGCGCTGGCCAATGCGACAAGCAAGACACCGATTGTCATGGGTGCAGTAACCGATCCTGTCGGTGCTAATCTAATCAAGAATGTCAACACACCAGAAGGCAATATCACAGGCGTTTCTGACCGCTTCCCATTTGCTAAAGAAATCAAATTGATGAAAGAAATCATGCCTAATTTGAAAACGGTAGGTGTCCTTTATACTTCATCTGAAGCCAATTCAAAATCACAAGTTGAAGGATTTACCAAAGTCGCTAAAGAAAACGGCTTGACTGTCAAAGCTTATGCGATTTCATCATCAAACGACATCACAAATACTGTAACAGTTGCCAGCAAAGAAGTTCAAGCATTCTATGTCGGTAATGACAATACCATTGCTTCAGCCTTTAACAACGTGCTTCAAATTACCAATGCAGCTAAAATTCCTGTATTCCCATCCGTTGATACCATGGTTGAACAAGGTGGACTTGCCGCAGTTAGTATCAATCAACGTGAATTAGGCATTCAAACAGGTAAAATCGCTGCAGAAATTCTCAAAGGTAAAAAAGTAAGTAGCATTCCTGTTGATTTTTACGACCATACAACACCAGTTGTCAATACAAAAACAGCCAAAGCACTTGGCATTACCATTCCTCAAAGCGTTTTGAGTGTTGCAACGACTAAATAATTACTTCAATAGAAAGGACATCAAATGACCATTATTTCAACAATCAATCAAGGCTTGTTGTGGGCTATTTTAGGATTAGGAATTTTCATGACTTTCCGCATTCTGAATTTCCCAGATATGACGACAGAGGGAAGTTTTCCGCTCGGTGGCGCAGTGGCAGTGACCTTGATTGTCCACGGCGTCAATCCGATTTTGGCTACCCTGTGTGCATTTTTAGCGGGTTGTTTAGCTGGTCTTGCGACGGGCTTACTCTATGTCAATGGAAAAATTCCGACCCTGCTTGCTGGAATTTTGGTGATGACCTCCAGTAATTCAATCATGCTTATGGTGATGGGGCAAGCAAATCTAGGTATGTTGGGCTATCCCAGATTACAATCCATCTGGGTCAGCTTGATTGCTGTAATTTTGGTCATTGGGGCAATGATTTTCTTTCTGACAACCGACTTGGGTCAAGCATTTATCGCAACCGGAGACAATCCTGAAATGGCCACCAGCTTTGGCATCAATACCAATCGAATGGAACTTTTAGGATTGATTGTATCAAACGGGATTATCGCACTCTCTGGTGCTTTGGTCTGTCAAAATGACGGTTACGCAGATGTTTCAAAGGGTATTGGCATCATTGTTATTGGGCTTGCAGCAATTATCATTGGAGAAGTTTTCTTTGCCAATGTCTCAATGCTTGAACGCTTGATTACGATTGTCATTGGGTCAATCTTCTATCAATTCTTGATTTTAGGTGTGATTACGATTGGACTTGATACCAGCTATCTAAAACTCTTTAGTGCCATTATTTTAGCCATTTGTTTAATGATACCGACCTTTAGAGATAAATTTTTCAAGGGGGTAAAACTAAATGCAAGCCATCATTGAGTTAAAAAATGCCACTGTCATCGTTGACAACGGTACGGAAAAGAAAATTATTTTAGATAATGTCTCATTAAGTATCTTCCCGCAAGACTTTATTACGATTGTTGGGGGGAACGGGGCAGGAAAGTCAACCCTCTTTAATGTTATCTCTGGTAATCTCATGCTGACAGAAGGGCAAATTTTTATACTCGGTCATGATATGACCAAGAAAACGCCGCAGGCACGTTCAAAATATCTGGCGCGTGTCTTTCAAGATCCGAAAATGGGAACAGCACCTCGGATGACGGTTCTTGAAAATTTGGTAGTTGCTCAGCTCCGAGGCAAGAAGCGTGGCTTAAAAATCACGAATACAAAAAATATTCAAGAGACCTTCCTAAAAAAGGCAGAGCAAATAGGCAATGGCTTAGAAAATCACTTGACGAGTCCAACAGGAAACCTGTCAGGTGGCCAACGACAAGTGCTGTCATTACTGATGGCTACCTTGCAAAAACCTGAGTTACTTCTATTAGATGAACATACAGCTGCACTTGATCCGAAAACCTCAAAAGCCATTATGGAACTTACAGATAATGTCATTAAAAGCGAACAACTCACCAGTCTAATGATTACGCATCAAATGGAAGATGCTTTAAGGTTTGGTAATCGACTTTTAGTCATGAAAAGTGGTAAAATAGTTAAAGATATAAATTCGGCAACTAAATCACAAATGAAACTAGAAGACTTTTATAGGATATTTGAATGAAAAAAATTATTCCATTGATTGAACGCATCGTAAGACTCATCATGCTCATTGTTGCTGCTGCATTGATTGCTTCAGCAATTTCACAAATTGGCGTTCATATGGCCAATAAAAATTTAGAAAAGACGAAAATGACAGCCACCATTATTCAAGGGGACGATTTCCGTTTTATTCACGAAGTTGAGTTTGAGTGGGATGGAAAAACCATCGAACGTCGACCGCTCGATGTCTATTTTAGTAAGTTGGGAGATAGTGGGGACAAAGTGAGTGTTTACGTCGTTGATAGATATCCTAGTCGCGTTTTCTTGACGCCAAATGGTGACGGCTTAATCCATACAGCAAGTATTATGGGAGGCTGGGGCATCTTGCTCTTGGTTATCCTGCTTGGAGAACGCCAACTTTTAAATCGGATCAATAAATTGGAAAAAATTGACAAAGAAGCAGAAGAAAAAGAAATAAAAGAAGAAAATAAAGCATAAGATACCGGTAGCGGTATCTTTTCTTTTTAATGACATAAATTCCAAAAAGATTAAAAAATCATTTCTTATTTCGTGATTTTTTAAATTGAATATGCTAAAATAGAATTAAATAATGAGTGAAAAATGAGAACGCCAACAAAGGCTTCAAATCACTTGTTTTGAGGATTAGGATAGAGGAAGAAAAATGGGACAAGGGAGTAGATCAAGACAAAGTCGAAGTAAGAAACACAAAAAATCAACATTTGTTCTCAGTATTGTTACAATTGGGCTTGTATTGATTGGTGTAGGAGTTGGAGCAAAGCTCTATCACGACAAGCAAGTTGAGGAAGCGAAAGTTGCTGCTTATCAGAAAGAAAAAGATACCGCGCTGAAAGCTCAAGCCCTAGCCTACGAAAGTCCAACAACAGCTAACATCGACAGCACGTTGAAGTTAGCGGATCATCTTAATCCAGAAGACAAGGCACAAATCACTGAAAAGATTAAAACGCTAAAAAAATATGTTGATAACATGACGCAGGCTAAAGCAGCTCTCGCAGCCTATAAAAAATCTACGACAGATGCGGATTATAAGCTAGCAAATGAAAAAATCAAAGCGTTGACTTCGAGTTATGAGAAAAATGAAAAAACAACCTTAACGACTCAACTTGCAGCATCTAAAAAAGAAATTGATAAAGAAAAAGCGGCCGCTGCTGCGGCTGCTGAAAAAGCAAAATATGCCAATAAAAAATTGATTGCGCTCAGTTTTGATGACGGGCCTGGTCCAGTAACGACACCAAAATTACTTAAAATTTTAGCAGACAACGACGTAAAAGCAACTTTCTTTGCATTAGGCTCACAAGCACAAGCTTATCCTGACATTATCAAATCAGAAGCTGCAAATGGCAATGAAGTTGCGTCACATACCTGGGATCATAAAAATTTGGTCACACTTACAGCGGCTCAACAAAAAGAAGAAATCCTATCTGCTCATGACTATATCAATAGCTTAACAGGACAAAACACCAATTTCTTCAGACCACCGTATGGGTCATATAATCAAACCACTCTTGCCCAAACTAATTTGGCTGCAGTAGATTGGTCAATTGATACCAATGACTGGAAATATGTTAATAATACACCGATTGTTGTCCAAAATGCTGTCAATAGTGCACACGACGGTGCCATCATTTTAATGCATGATATTCACAGTTGGTCTGTCGATGCAGTTCCACAAATCATTCAACAACTCAAGGCAAAAGGATACACTTTTGTAACGGTCTCTGAATTGCTCAAAGCTAAAGAAGGCGGAATTGAAGCTGGAAAAGTTTATACAGGGTATTAAAAAAAGCGGAAATCATTCCGCTTTTTTATTAGGCTCTTTTTCTAAATACAACTGCAAGGCTTGCAAGACTCAATAGAATAATGCCGATTGGAAGAAGGATATTTGCTGAGTCACCTGTTTGAGGAAGACTATCGGCATCACTTGTTTCTGTAGTTGTATCTTGTTTATCATTTTTATTGTCTTCGCTTGAAACTGTTGTTGAAGTTTCAGTAGAAGAAGCTGTTGTAGAAGTTGGTTCTTCGCTAGTAGAAGAGGAAGTTGTTGTTAATTCTTGACTAGAGCTAGATGAAGAGGTTGAAGTTGCAGGATCTTGGCTTGTTGTTGAAGAAGATCCTGTTGTAGAAGATTCTTGAGTAGAACTAGATGAAGAAGATTATGGAGTAGATGATTCTTGAGTAGAGCTAGATGAAGAAGATTGTGGAGTTGAAGATTCTTGAGTAGAGCTAGATGAAGAAGATTGTGGAGTAGATGATTCTTGGGTTGAGCTAGATGAAGAAGATTGTGGAGTAGAAGATTCTTGAGTAGAACTAGACGAAGAAGATTGTGGAGTAGATGATTCTTGACTCGTACTGAGTGATGAGCTACTTGAAGTTGATTCAGAAGTTGATGGATCAACGATTGATGCTGCTGTAATTGAAACAGGTGCTAAGTCCCAACGGTGAGACTCTGCATTAATAGTTACATCAGTAGCAATAATGCTTCCGTCTAAGTTTTGATATGCAGTAACGGCAGCTTCAGGCGCCAGTACAGTTCCCTGGAATGGCGCATTAACATTCAATGTTTTTAAGCTATTGCCGAAATTCCACATGATTTTTGCATCTGAAAATGTTTCAGTTTCGTGATTGACACGAGTTCCGTATTCAATTTTAGAATTGATATTAAGTGAATCACTTGCACCAACAACGTTGAAGACGAGCATGGCACCGTTCGGATTTGAAATTTTAAGTGGCGTTGATGCAGAAAGAACATCAGCGTCGATAGAGATAAAAATTTGATCTGTAGCTGCTGCATTTGAAAAATCAATGACACGATTGTTCATATCTGAGAAATCAGAACTTTCAACGACTTGTGATGCAACTTGTGATGCAACTTGTGATGCAAGAGTTGTAGAAGCAGCGTTCAATTTACTGAATTCAGAAGCGAAGTCAATATAAGTTGACGTTGCACTGTCTTGATAGATTGATGCGGCTTTAATGTGGTCCAGTTTCGTGCCATTTACAGAAACGGCGTTCCCATTATCTACAAGTTCAGTTTTTACAGCATTCCCAAGGACAAATTTTGTGCTACGACCAGCTTGGTCAGAGATTTCAGATGAGCCATTAATGGAAGTGATGTTTTGAATATAACTATATTCAACGGCAACGTGTTCTGTTTCTTCGGATTTGATATTGGTACCGAAGTTGGTATTTCCGATTAGGTTTGCTGTCGCAATGTTCCCATTGGTGTGGGTGTTCAATGTTGTATTGCCTTTTGCAAAAATATGAAACTGTGATGCAATTCCAAGCAGTCCGTAATTTCCAGTCAGGTCATCATAAACGCTTGTTGCGGTTTGCGGTTTGAAAGTGTCGGCTTTGACAGATTTAAAGTATCCCAGAGGGGATAAGAATAAGATCAAGACGAGCAGTGAGATTGAAAATCTCTTTGTTGTTTTTTTAAACATGGTTCTCCTATTTAATGTATAATTTTTAAAGATACTAAAAAATGTAAATTAAGTGACTAATTATTCTTTTTTAGTGTAAATAATATATTTAATACCATCGTAAATCATAACATATTAAATTGTATACCCGAATTGCTAGTTGATTTTAATGCAAAATAAAACCAGCCATGCTATTCTATTCTTAACCAACTAAGTTTAGAAAGGGCATGACTGATATGAACGATTATAGCACACTTCCCAAAGTTTTTGTT
>NZ_WITI01000015.1 GCF_009601055.1 Lactococcus sp. dk101 | reverse complement strand
ATTTCGTGTGTTATAATGGTCTTGCATCTGAATCCTCTTCCTACTTGTGTTTCCCAATTCAAGTATAAGAAATTCAGATGCGTTTTGCTTACTTCAAGGTGGCTAAACTAATTTTACAATTTACCTTAAAAAAATAAATCATCAAATAAGCAAATATTTGTTATACTAGAAAGATATGTAGCTTAACTAATTTTTATAGTTGGTACAGGATAGATCAAAATTAGAATGAGAAATAAAGTATGTTAGAAAAAAATGAAATTGAAGATTTGATTGCGATTCGTCATCATATTCACCAAAATCCTGAATTGTCCGAGCAAGAATTTGCCACAACGGCCTTTCTGCGTGAAAAAATTGAGGCTTTAGGAATTGAGATTTTGCCAAGCGAAACTTTGAAAACTGGATTTGTTGCACAAATTGGCTCAGGAAAACCGGTCATTGCCTTACGTGCTGACATTGATGCTTTGCCTATTTTAGAAAAGACCAAACTTGATTTTTCCTCTGAAAATGAGGGAGTCATGCATGCGTGTGGCCATGATATGCACATGACCAGTCTCTTAGGTGCTGCCAAAATTCTAAAAAGTCGTGAGCAGGAACTTCAAGGGACGGTCAAACTTATTTTTCAACCTGCAGAAGAGTTAGGGACAGGGGCACGTGATGTTTTAGCAGCGGGACTTGTTTCTGATGTTGATGCTTTCTTTGGCTATCACAACATGCCTACGCTTCCAGCCGGTGTGATTGGGTTGAGAGAAAAGGGTGTGATGGCTGCGGTTGAGCAATTTGATGTAACCATTATTGGTCAAGGAAGTCATGCTGCCTATCCTCATGAGGGAATTGACCCAATCCTTGCGACTTCAGCAATCGTGCAAAATCTCCAACAGATTGTTTCACGCAACGTGCCACCGCTTGAAGCTGCGGTCCTTTCTGTCACGCATGTTGAAGCAGGAAATACTTGGAATGTTTTGCCAGACACAGCGCGTTTTGAAGGGACCATTCGAACTTTTGACGAAAAAATAACGGCCTTGACGAAACAGCGCTTCATCGAAGTGGTTGAAAATACAGCGCGCGCCTTTGGTGTCAGAGCTGACATTCATTGGATTATGGGATCTGATGCAACCTATAATGATCCAGAGCTGACTGCTCATCTCTTTGATATGACGAAAAAATGGCATGAAGCGACGATTGTTACAGAACCATCAAGTGCGGGTGAAGATTTTGCTTCTTACCGAAGACAAGCTCCATCGGTTTTTGCCTTTATCGGCTCAAACGAAGTTGGTGCCTCAGGGCTACATTTCGCAGATATGACCCTAAAAGACGAAGCGCTTAGTGTGGCTGTGGAATATTATGTGCATACAGCATTTGCAGCGCTTGATTATCTCAAAAAATAAAAGAAACGAAAATAACTTTTAACAAGTTATTTTTTTTTGATAAAAAATGATAGTTTTTGGTTGATTTTGAAAAATAAAAGTGTATAATTAAAATGTAAGTGATTTCAAGGAGGCGATTACAATTTTAGCAAATGACCGAAAAATGATTATTTTAGAATTTCTCAACCAGAAGCAAAGGGCAACATTAGAAGAATTGCAAGAGCTGACAGAGTCCTCTGCGTCAACAATACGACGGGATTTGAATGAATTGGAAGAAGAACAACGCCTAAGAAGAATTCATGGCGGTGCAGAACTCATTCAGGATTTTTCCGATGAGTTGTCTTATTTTGAAAAATCTACCAAAAACGTTCAAGAAAAGCAAAACATTGCCAAAAAGGCCCTCAAAAAAATTGCCAATGGCGATACCATTTATTTGGATGCGGGGACCTCAACAGGTGCTTTGATTGCCGAGCTAAATGGTTTAAAGATGAAAGTAACGGTGGTTACCAATTCGGTGACACACGCCTCATTATTGATTAACGAGCAGATTAGGGTATATATTTTAGGTGGACTCATCAAAAAAAGTACTGACTCAGTTATCGGTGGACAGGCAATCAATCAGTTGAAAAATTATCGCTTCAATGTTGCTTTTATCGGCGCCAATGGTTACGACCCAGAAAATGGAGCCATGACACCAGATACGGAAGAAGCGGCAGTCAAGCGGACAGCGATTTTACAAGCGGACAGTTCTTATTTGTTGATTGATAAAAGTAAAATTGGCCAACGCAGCTTTGTTTGTTTTGCATCAGCGGAAGAA
The DNA here is from genome assembly GCF_009601055.1 of Lactococcus sp. dk101. Taxonomy (GTDB): domain Bacteria; phylum Bacillota; class Bacilli; order Lactobacillales; family Streptococcaceae; genus Lactococcus. The sequence goes on along the minus strand of NZ_WITI01000015.1, from coordinate 49,378 downwards.
ATTGAAATTATCACAGACGAAATATACTAGGCTAACTTTAAAATCGTTAAGATTTTATTAGTTAGTCTGCAAATGACTGCCCTTGGAGCGGTGAGCGAATAAGGAAAGCTGCGCGAGCAGCCTAACTAAAAAGCAAACTGTTTTTTAGTTAGTGCAGTATAGGAGAAGATGAATGATTTACACAGTAACATTGAACCCAGCCCTTGATTATTTTATGGCTTATGACAGAGTCGAAATCGGGGATGTCAATCGGACGAAAGTCACGCGAATGACACCGGGTGGCAAAGGCATTATGGAAAGTAGAATGTTGTCCTTGTTAAAAACGGAAAATACAGCGTTAGGCTTTATCGGCGGTTTTACAGGACAAGCCATCAAAGATAGTCTGATTACCCAAGGGATTCAAACAGATTTCACAGAAATTCAAGGCCAATCTCGTGTCAATGTCAAACTTAAGACAGCCGCTTCAGAAACCAGTCTTGATGCTGCTGGACCGGACTTGACCGCAGAAGACATTGAACGCTTTTTAGCAAAATTTGACCTCTTGCAAGCTAACGATATTGTTGCCTTGGCAGGAACGGCACCAAAAAGTTTAGGTGATACCTTTTATGAAGTATTGATTGAAAAAATTGTTTCCAAAGGTGCTAATTTCGCCATTGATGTGGACGGTCAAAAGTTGCTTCGCACATTGGCGCAAAAACCATTGGTTGTTAAGCCTAACCGCGAAGAGTTAGAAGCCATTTTTGATGTCACATTCAATGAGATGAAAGAGATCATTCCTTATGGTAAAAAATTACTTGAGATGGGCGCAAAAAATGTCATGGTGTCAATGGCGGGCGACGGGGCTTTACTCTTTAGCAAGGAAGATGTTTATTTTGCCGCACCTGTGAAAAACACCATCAAAAATTCAGTTGGTGCTGGTGACTCGACAGTGGCAGGATTTATCGCTGAATGGTCTAAATCACAAGATCCACTCAAGTCCTTCAAGCAAGGAGTGGCTTGTGGAACAGCAAAAGTTTTCTCAGATGACATGCCAACAGAAGCCTTTCTTACGTCATGCTTCGACCAAATAAAAATTGAAAAAATAAATTAACAATAAGGAGGATTTCTCTTGGAAATCAAAGATTTATTAAACAAAAAAGTTATGATTTTAGATCTAAAATCAACAACAAAAGAAGCTGCCATTGATGAAATGGTTAATCAATTAGTTGAAACAGGTTTTGTCACTGATTTTGCAACGTTTAAAGCTGGGATTTTGGCGCGTGAAGCACAAACGTCAACAGGTCTTGGCGATGGAATTGCCATGCCTCACTCAAAAAATGGTGCAGTCAAAGAAGCGGTTGTCTTGTTTGCACGAAGTCAAGCAGGTGTTGATTATGCCTCACTTGATGGTCAGCCAGCACAAGTCTTCTTTATGATTGCGGCACCAGAAGGGGCAAACGACACGCATTTGGCTGCCCTTGCTGAATTGTCAAAATTCTTGTTGCAAGACGGCTTCAAAGACAAACTTTTGGCTGCAAGATCAGCTGATGAAATTTCTAATTTGTTCATCAAAAAAGAAGAAGATGAAATCGAACTCCCTGTCAGCTCTGACAAGTTCTTGGTAGCTGTTACTGCTTGTACAACAGGGATTGCACATACTTATATGGCAGAAGAATCTCTCAAAAAGACAGCTGCAAAAATGGGTATCGCCATCAAAGTTGAAACAAACGGTGCTAAAGGTGTTGGCAACAAATTAACGGCTGCTGATATTGAAAAAGCGGATGGTGTTATCATTGCAGCAGATAAGAAAGTGGACATGCCACGTTTCGCAGGAAAACACTTGATTTCAAAACCTGTTGCTGAAGGCATTCGTCATCCAGAAGATTTGATTAACGCGGCTTTGTCAGAAACAGCGCCAGTTTATAAAGGAAATGGTCAAGCAGTTGTCAGCGATGACAGCGGCGAAAAACAAGGACTCGGAAAAGCATTTTACAAACATTTGATGGGTGGCGTTTCTGCAATGTTGCCATTCGTTGTTGGTGGTGGGATTTTGATTGCACTTGCCTTCTTGATTGACCAATCCCTTGGTGTCCCTCATGACCAGTTGGCAAATCTTGGGGTCTATCACCCTATTGCAGCTTACTTTAAAAACATCGGGGGTGCAGCATTTGCCTTCATGCTCCCAGTCCTGTCAGGTTATATTGCGAATTCAATCGCTGACCGTCCGGGGCTTGTAGCAGGTTTCGTAGCTGGTTCAATGGCTTCAAGCGGAATGGCTTTTGGAAAATTAGATGCTGCTAAAATGATTCCTTCAGGTTTCTTGGGTGCATTGGTCGGTGGGTTCATTGCTGGTGGTGTCATTCTCTTGCTTCGCAAAGCCTTTTCTAAATTGCCAAATTCTTTAGAAGGAATCAAAGCAATCTTACTTTACCCATTGCTTGGGACAGCCATTACCGGATTTATCATGTTGTTCATCAATATTCCAATGGCAAGCGTCAACGTTGCATTGAGCAATTTCTTGAACAGCTTGTCAGGATCATCAGCACTCCTTCTTGGTATTGTTGTTGGTGGAATGATGGCCATTGACCTTGGTGGCCCAATCAATAAAGCTGCCTACATCTTTGCGACAGGAACACTTGCTTCAACAGTTGCAACAGGTGGATCAGTAATCATGGCCAGCGTTATGGCTGGTGGGATGGTTCCACCACTTGCAACAACTGTTGCTGTACTCTTGTTCAAAAATAAATTTACCAAAGAAGAACGTAACTCAGGTTTGACAAATATCGTTATGGGCTTGTCATTTATCACAGAAGGTTCAATTCCATTTGCTGCTGCTGACCCTGCACGTGCAATCCCATCATTCTTTGTTGGTGCTGCCGTTGCTGGTGGATTGACAGGACTTGCCAATATCAAATTGATGGCACCTCACGGCGGAATTTTCGTTCTTGCCTTGACAAACAACCCATTCCTCTATCTGCTCTTTATCCTTATCGGAGCAGTAATCTCAGGCGTCTTGTTTGGTGCATTGAAAAAAGTTAAAGCATAAGAAAAAAATAGAAAGAACAGGTTTCCTGTTCTTTTTTTGTTTTAAATAAAATACAAAAAGTGCGTGAGATATGATATACTAAGCTGGGGGATAAAAATGGGATATTATAAACTTAAAGATAAATTGAACGAAGGAAAAATCATCAATTTCGACTTTCAAAATCGTATTTGTGATATGTTTGATTTTCAAGACAAAACTTGGAAACCAGCTGATATAAATATTAACGATTATCTTATGCCTTACGATTATAAATTTAATATGTTTGACCAACTCAGCGAAAAAGAATCACTCGAATATATCATGAGAAAATTGGAGGAGAAAACCAATGGAAATTGTTGATTATCTTGCAAAGAGAGTCAAAATCGTTAGCATCGAAAATAAAATTTGGATTGGTAGAGTTTCAGACTATACTACCAGTGCTGATAATGATGACGAAGGCGAATATATTTGTATCACACCAGAGTCAGGGAAACTACAAGGGCAGCCTGTTGTGTTCTATCCTAATGAAATTAAAAAAATAGAATTGATTTAAGCTTTGTTAGAATTGCACACGGAGGCAAATGATGAAAATAAAACAATATGATTATGTCGAGCTTAAAAATGGTCAAAAAGGCTGGGTCGTTGAAATTTTTGATGATAAAAATTTTATGTTTGAAGCGACTGACGATGATGATTTGATTTTGCCAACTGTTCCATTTAGTGACATTGAAAAAAATCTAACCAATTTAAAAAATGGTAAATTGAATTTATAAGATTGAAAAATAAATGATTGCTAGTAATCAAGTTTCTTATACAGTTGGTCTCGGATAAGGATAACACATGAAAGAATTAGATGTAGTAAAATTAAAGAATAATAAAATTGTCACGATACTGATTGTACATGATGATGATAATTTTTATGCAGAGGATAAGTTTGATGAAACTTATGAAATAAAATCTAGTGACATCGTTGAAAAAATCGCAAGTTATACAGCATAAAAGGCTTTTGTCAGCATTGACAAGGTCTTTTTTTTGTCCAAAAATAGGACCTTTTATAGAAAGAAATGTGCGAATTGTTATAAAATAATAAATTTATTAAAAAATTTAATAAATTTATTATTTTATGCTTGATTTTTATAAAAATTTTGTATAGAATATAAAAAATAGTAATTTTCAGACAATTTAATATGAACTTACTAAATGAGACGAACTTTTTGGAGGAATTTAATGAAAAAAGCTAAAATTTTTGGAATTTCGGCTGCTGTTCTTTCTGCGGCGGTGCTTTTGACCGCTTGTGGAAGTAAATCATCGACAGAAAAAACTGAAGATGCACCAACCAATTATACTTATGTCTATTCGACAGACCCAACAACTTTTGACTATGTGTCAACAAACCAAAGCGTCAATTCAGGAATTTACTCAAACTTCCAAGACGGTTTGATGGAAAATGACCCTGACGGAAATTACGTGGGTGCGCTTGCCAAATCATGGTCTGTCAGTGATGACGGAAAAACCTATACTTACAAATTGCGCAGTGGCATTAACTGGGTGCAAGCAGATGGCTCAACCTATGCACCGATTAAGGCTTCTGACTTTGTGACAGGGATGAAACACGCGGTTGATACAAAATCAACCATGCTTTACTTGGTTCAACCTTTGATCGAAGGTTTAGATGATTATGTGAATGGTAAGACAAAAGATTTTTCAAAAGTTGGTATTACAGCAGATGATGAAGCTGGTACAGTTTCATATCATTTGAATGAAGCAGCTTCATACTGGAATTCTCTCACAGCTTATTCAATTTTATTCCCAATCAACTCTGATTTCTTGGAAAGTAAGGGCGAAGATTTTGGTAAAGTTTCCTCACCAGATAACTTGCTATATAGCGGGCCATTCACACTTTCAAACTTCACTTCAAAATCAGTCATCGAAATGAAAGCCAACCCTTCATATTGGGACAAAAAGAACGTGCATATCAAGAACATCAAGTTGAATTATTATGACGGCTCACAACCTGGAAACCTCTTTAAACAATTTGACAAAGATGTTTATACTGAAGCCACTGTCTATCCAAATGATTCATCTTACAAAGATGTCGAAAAATCATATAAAGATGATGTCAACTTTAGTTTGACAGGTTCTTCAACTTATAACATCACTTTCAACTTGAACCGTCAATCTTACAAGATGACGAAGAAAACAGAAAGCAAAGAAAAAGAATCAACGAAGAAAGCCATTCTTAACCGTGATTTCCGTGCAGCAATCAGTTATTCACTTAACCGAGTGGACTACTTGGCACAAGTTTCAGGTAAAGATGGAGCGGAAAATAAAGTCCGTAACAGCTTGGTACCAACAAACTTTGTCAATATTGACGGCAAACCTTATGGAGATACTGTTAAATCTGAATTGGACAGTCTTGATTCATCTGTATGGAAAGATACAGACATTACGACTGGTAATAACAGTACTTATAACACAACAATTGCCAAGGCTGAATTTGACAAGGCCAAAACAGCACTTGAAAAAGAAGGCGTTCAATTCCCAATCCATTTGGATCTTCCACAAGATCAAAGTTCAACTCTTTTGATCAACGAAGCAAAATCATTGAAAGAATCAATCGAATCAACACTTGGAAAAGACAATGTTGTGATTGACCTTTACCTGACAGACCAAGATTCATACTATGCAGGGACTTACATGGCTACATCAGGTGCTCAATCTGACTTTGATATTTCAACAGCTTCAGGTTGGGGACCAGACTATGTCGATCCATCTACCTATCTGAATATCTATGATAGCCGTCATGGTGATATGCTTCAAACGCTTGGTTTGACAGGAACTGAAACTGAAAAATCAAGTGCTGCACAAACAGCTGCAATTAAAGCAGTTGGACTCGATAAGTATGACACATTGCTTGACGATGCAGCCAAATACACTGATACAAAAGATTTAGACAAACGATACACAGCGTATGCGAAAGCAGAAGCACATCTCTTGAATAGTTTTGTACAAATCCCAGTTCAAGCGGACGGTGGACTTCCAAAACTTTCTAAAGTGGTTCCTTTCTCTACAGCTTATGGACAAGCCGGAGTTATGAATGGTGTAACAACAACACGTTACAAATATACAAAACTTCAAAATAAAGTCGTTGACCAAAAACAATACGACGAAGCTTATGCCAAATTTAAGAAAGCTAACGAAAAAGCAACAACGCTTGATGAAGCAAAAGACTAATTGATTTGTATAATTCAGATGCCTCCTCTCCCTCTTGGAGGCATTTGAGTTGTTTTAGAAGTAAAAATAGGTAGAGGATTCAATATGTTAAAATATACACTTGGACGTATCCTGCGTGGGTTATTTTCAGTCTTTATGGTAACAACGTTAACTTATATGTTGGTCTATACACTCATTCCTCGTCACATGGTTTTCAATAACGATGCCAACTACAACAAAATTGCATCAGTCCCTGACAAACGGACAGATTATGAAAATACCATCTACGACAAAATGGGTTACATTCAGTATTTGAATACGCGTGAACTGATTGCCAAAGCTGACAAGAGCGGTTTTGAAGCGTCGTCAGAGCTGACAGATGAAAACAAAACAAGCCTTGAAAAATGGGCCAAAAAAGCAGGTGGTGGCTGGACAATTAAGCAAATGCCAAAGAGTAAAGCTTATTATGCCGTGCGTGAAATTCCACTTTATGAGCGGGTCGGAAGATTTTATGGACAAATGATTCAGATTGATAACATCTGGCATGTGCAAGACAAATCAAATCCAGACCTCAAACGTGGCTACAGCATGAATACGAAAGGCGGCTTTGCACTCATCGGAAGTGGAACAAAATATAAATATCAAATTTATACCGACAAACATTTCCCATACATTCATCAAAACATCGTCCACTTGTATCTGGGCCAATCTTTCCCAAGTTATGATGGACAAGAAGTCTTGAAGGTCATTGAACAAGGCCAAGGTGAAGCAGTCTTGTCTCAAGTCAACTTCCCAGAAGGAAAAATGTTGTCATCTGCCAATATTCATACGGCACAATACCGCAGTCCAAGTAAGACAGATGCACCAACCAAAGCGAAATTTGGCTCTGATCCCTATTCGCTAACAGAAAACAATTATGCTGATCCATCCATGCTTACCACATCATTTTTGATTGGGACGCTTGCTTTGATCATCACTTATGGCTTAGGAATTCCCTTGTCGATTTTGTTTGCCCGTAAAAAAGGCACTTGGATTGACGGCTTAGGAAATGCCTTCATCATCTTGTCTATTGCCCTGCCGAGTCTTGCTTTTGTTTATTTCTTACAATTTATCGGTGGTAGCATTGGACTTCCAACCTTGTTCCCTGATTTAGGAGCGCAAAATCCATTGTCCTATGTTCTTCCAGTCTTTATTTTATCAGCGATTTCGATTGGCGGTACCATTCAATGGATTCGACGCTTCATGATTGACCAGTCTTTGAGTGATTATGTTCGTTTTGCGAGAGCTAAGGGCTTGACTGAGCGTGAAATCTCAAATGGTCACATCATGAAAAATGCCATGATCCCGATTGTTCAAGGAATCCCAGTATCAATCATCGCCTCTATCGGTGGTGCAACCATTACTGAAACCATCTTCAATGTTCCTGGTATGGGAAAACTTTTACCAGCAGCGCTTTTGTCACATAATAATGCCATGGTTGTCGGCTTAACCTTTATTTTCACCTTAACGGCTGTCATTGCCTTGATTGTAGGAGATTTGTTGATGACCGTAATTGACCCACGAATCAATCTTACCGTGAAGAAACGAGGTGAAAAATGATGAAAATGAATAATATTGAAGAATTAACACCTGAAATGTTTGATTTGGTCCAAGTGGATCAACTGGCTTCTGAACGGATTGACGCTCCTGTTTATTCATACTGGCGTTCAGTATTCAAGAAATTTTTTAGCTCTAAATTAACCATTGTCATGTTGATTATCATGTTGGTGATTGTACTGATGAGCTTTATTCAGCCCATGTTTTCAGGCTATAGTTTCATGAATACAGGAAATATCAATGACTTTGCTGCCAGATATAATCCACCAAGTTTGAAATATTGGTTCGGAACGGATTCGAACGGTCAAAGTTTGTTTGACGCTGTTTGGGCAGGGGCAAGAACCTCAATCTTGATTGGATTTTTGGCGACGGTGATTACAACGGTACTCGGTGTTGTTGTTGGTGCGATTTGGGGGAATTCGCCACGCATTGACCGCTTCATGCTTGAAGTTTACAATATCTTTAGCAACGTGCCATTGATTTTAGTGGTAATGGTCTTGTCTTTTGCTTTCGGAAATGGTTTTTGGAACCTGCTCTTTGCCATGTGCGCAACCTCTTGGTTGGGAACTGCCTATTTCATTCGGGTACAGGTCATGATTATTCGAGACCGCGAGTATAACTTGGCCTCAAGAACGCTCGGCACAAAAACCTGGCGCCTCGTAACGAAAAACACACTTCCTTTCATGGTCTCTGTCATTATGACCATGGCATCAACAACCTTGCCAAGTTTCATCTCTTACGAAGTTTTCTTGAGTTTCTTAGGAATTGGTTTGTCAGCCGATACGCCTTCTTTAGGGCGAATGATTTCGCAATACTCGACAAACATGACGACGGACTCTTATCTGTTCTGGATTCCTGTCTTTATCTTTGTCTTGATTACCATGGCTTTGTTCTTGGTTGGGCAAGCATTGGCAGATGCCTCAGATCCGAAAACACATTTGTAAGGAGAAAAAATGACAGAAAATAAAAAAATTATTGAAGCAAAAAATGTTTCTGTTCAATTTCATGTCAGAAATCGCTTGTTGACCGCAATTCGTGATATTTCAATCGATTTATACGAAGGCGAAGTATTAGCCATCGTTGGGGAATCTGGTTCTGGTAAGTCTGTTTTTACTAAAACATTTACAGGAATGTTAGAAGAAAATGGACAAATTTCCTCAGGTTCAATCTTATATAATGGGCTTGATTTGGCGCAAATCAAAAGTAATAATGACTGGTCAAAAATCCGTGGTTCCGAGATTGCAACAATCTTTCAAGACCCAATGACTTCGCTCAATCCAATCTTGACTATTGGCAAACAAATCGTCGAAGTGATTGAGAAACATCAACACATTAAGGGTGAAGAAGCGAAAAAACATGCGATTGACCTCATGAAAAAAGTAGGAATTCCAGAAGCTGAAAAACGCTTTTCTGACTATCCTTTCGAGTATTCTGGAGGTATGCGGCAACGGATTGTCATTGCTATTGCTTTGGCATGCAAACCAAAAATTTTAATTTGTGATGAGCCGACCACGGCACTTGATGTTACCATTCAAGCACAGATTTTGGACTTGATTCGTAGTCTGCAAGAAGAATACCAATTTACGACTATCTTTATCACGCATGATTTGGGCGTTGTTGCCAATATTGCCGATAAGGTTGCTGTGATGTATGCAGGGGAAATCATTGAGTATGGGCGAGTGGAAGACATCTTCTTTAACCCTAAACATCCATACACGTGGAGTCTCTTGTCATCCTTGCCTCAACTGGGACAAAAAGGAGAAGCCCTCTTTTCCATTCCTGGAACGCCACCATCATTGTTTAAAGAAATCAAGGGCGATGCGTTTGCTCCGAGAAATCCATTTGCAATGAAAATTGATTATCAGTTGGCACCGCCAAAATATCAGGTCAATGACTGGCATTGGGCAAAAACATGGCTGCTTGACGAACGTGCGCCAAAGGTTGAAAAACCTGAAATCATTCAAAATTTACATGAAAAAATGAAAAATCTTGTCAAAAAACAAAACTTGGAGGAAGTCTAAATGACAAAAGAGGTTTTATTGTCGGTCAAAGATTTAGAGATTTCTTTTGGCTCTGGCAAGAAAAAATTTGTGGCAGTAGAAGATGCCAACTTTGAGATTTACAAAGGCGAAACATTTTCGCTCGTTGGTGAATCAGGCTCAGGAAAAACAACGATTGGACGTGCTGTTATCGGCATCAATCCTGTCAGCGCTGGCGAAATTGACTTTGACGGACTAGAAATCAGTGGCAAATTGTCAAAGAAGACAAAGGAAAAAGTCACACGTGAAATCCAAATGGTCTTTCAAGACCCTGCCGCATCGCTCAATGACCGCGCAACCGTTGATTATATCATTTCAGAAGGGCTTTATAATTTCAAACTTTTCAAAGATGAAGCTAACCGCAAGCGAAAAGTCGAAGCCATCATCAAAGAAGTTGGCTTATTGCCGGAACATCTGTCGCGTTACCCGCATGAATTTTCTGGCGGTCAACGCCAACGGATAGGGATTGCACGCGCTTTGGTCATGAACCCGAAACTTGTCATTGCTGACGAACCGATTTCAGCATTAGACGTTTCCATTCGGGCGCAAGTGCTTAATCTCTTGAAGAAATTTCAAATCGAAGATCAGGTTACTTATTTATTTGTGGCTCATGATTTGTCGGTTGTCCGTTACATTTCGGACCGGATTGCCGTGATTTATAAGGGGCATATCGTGGAGTTGGCGGAAACAGAAGAATTATTTGCCAATCCGATACATCCGTACACCAAGTCTTTGCTGTCAGCAGTGCCAATCCCAGATCCAAGTTTGGAAAAAAACAAGGCATTGATTGTCTATGATCCAACGCAACATGATTATGAAATGGATCCGCCACAATTTGTGGAACTGACACCCGGCCATTTTGTCAGAGCCAATCAAGCAGAACTTGAACGCTATCGAAAATAAAAAATAGGACCTTGTGTCCTATTTTTTATTTCTGAGGAACTTTTAATGATTATCTAAGAAAAGGGGCTTTTTTTTTGATATAATAGGAAGAGACATAAAACAGGGGGAGTTCGTTTGAATTTAAGTTTATTGGCAATATTTGAAATTGTGATTTTTTCGCTGAATTTCATCTTATCGTTCGTCATTATTTTTAGGGAAAGAAAAAGCACTGCAGCGACATGGTCGTGGTTATTTGTGGTCAATATTTTACCAATCTTTGGCTTTATTTTATACTTGCTAATCGGGCGTGGGATTTCTCATTATCGAATTTTTAAAGACCGCAAGCAATTTCAGATTGGCTTTGAGCGTCAGCTAACCAGTGCCAATAAAGCATATAGCAATCCTGAGTTTATCCAAAAAATGCGGAAAAACCATGCCATTGGGCAGTTGATGAACATGCTTTATCGGGAAGAAAAATCAATCATCTCAACCAATACAAAAATTAAAATTTTTGATGACGGGCGTGAAAAATTTGATGCCCTTTTGGAAGACATCAAAAATGCCAAGCATTCTATCCACATGGAATATTACATTTTCCGTATGGACAATCTTGGAAAAGAAATTTATGCGGCGTTGATTGAAGCCAGAAAACGTGGCGTTGAAGTCCGCGTGCTTTATGATGCTTGGGGATCAAACCGAACAAAAATCAAATATTTCTCAGAATTGATTGCGCTTGGTGGTTATGTGGCACAATTTTTCCCACTCATCATGCCTTTGATTAACCCACGTACTAATTATCGCTTGCACCGTAAAATCGTTGTGATTGATGGTGTCATTGGTTATACAGGTGGTTTCAATGTCGGAGATGAATATGCGACCATTACTAAAAAGTTTGGGTATTGGAGAGACAATCACTTGCGTTTAACTGGCGACATTGTCTATTCCTTGCAACATCGCTTTATCTTGGACTGGAATTCGCAACACCATTTTGAAATCAAGGACGGAGCGCCTTATTTTCCACCTGCCCTCAATGAAGGCCACGCCATGACCCAGTTTGTCACCTCAGGGCCAGATGAAGCCAAGGAACAAATTAAATTGACTTATATGAAAATGATTTCTGGTGCAGAACGTGAAATCATTATTCAAACCCCTTATTATATTCCGTCAGATGCCTTGCATGAAACACTGAAATTGGCCCTTTTATCAGGCGTTCAAGTGAAATTGATGATCCCAAATAAACCAGATCACATGTTGGTTTATTGGGCGACTTATTTTAACGCTGCTGATTTGCTCAAATACGGTGCCAAAGTTTATACTTATGAAAATGGCTTTGTCCATGCCAAAAATCTGATCATCGACGGCGAATACGCCTCTGTTGGATCAGCAAATTTTGATTATCGAAGTCTGCAACTCTGTTTTGAAGCCAATGTGGTCGTTTATGACTACGATTTTGCTCAAAAACTCCGTCAAAACTTCATGAACGACCTTGAAGTCAGTAAACCACTGACCATGGAGCGTTATGAAGAACGTTCGATTTTCATTCGATTTAAAGAAGGATTGGCCCGTTTAATCAGTCCAATGCTTTGATAAATAAGAATATTATTATTTTTTAGAAGGTCACATGAATTTACCCTTAGAATTTAAAGAAAAATATGAGAAAGTTCTAGGCAAAGAAGAGTTTGAAAAATTTTTGGTCAGCTTTGACAGCCCTGCTGTCAGTGCTTACCGTATCAATCCTTTAAAAAATTGCTTAGAATTTTCTAAGAAAAACCATGACAAAGCAATTCCAAATAGTCCTTTTGGCTATTATGGAAAGATTTCAGGAAAATCAGCGGCTCATGTCATGGGGCTTGTTTATTCCCAAGAGCCTGCTGCTCAAATGGTGGGCAGTTTAGCCGATATCCAGCCAGGAATGAAAGTCCTTGATTTGTGTGCCGCGCCTGGTGGCAAGTCCACGCAATTATTGAGCCGACTTGAAAATCAAGGATTGCTGGTTTCAAATGAGATTTCCGATAAACGCAGTAAGATTTTAGTTGAAAACATTGAGAGTTTCGGTGCGCGAAATGTGGTTGTCACAAAAGAAGACAGTGCGCATTTGGCTAAAGTATTTGCAGGTTTCTTTGATGTCATCGTGCTTGATGCCCCATGTTCTGGCGAAGGCATGTTTCGTAAAGACCCAGCCGCTACGCAGTATTGGGACAGCACTTACCCTGCCAAATGTGCCGAGCTTCAAAGGGAGATTATCGACAATGCGCTCAAGATGCTGGCGCCTGACGGCGAGTTGGTTTATTCGACTTGCACGTGGTCAAAAGAAGAAGATGAGGACAATGTCCGGTACATGTTGGACAACTATCCGACGCTTGAACTTTTGCCTATGCCGCATGAAAATGGGTTGAGTGGGGGCATTGAAATGCCAGAAGTTGTGCGTTGTTGGCCTCAAAACTTTGACGGGGAAGGTCAATTTATTGCCAAACTCAGAAATCATGCTGTCAGTGCTGACAGCCCCTTGCTTTCAGCTCATAAGGCAACAAAATCAAAGAAGAAAAACGGAAAAAATAAGAAAACCAATGCCATTTCTCAGGAACAAATGAAATTATGGCAAGAATTTGAAAAGAAAAATCTTAAGCTTACTTTTGATAGCCAGTTGATGCAAGTTTTCGGCGAACATCTTTATCTTTTGCCAGCAGGTTTGCCTGATTTGTCACAGCTTAAAATTGCGCGTGACGGACTTTATCTGGGAGAATTCAAGAAAAATCGTTTCGAGCCAAGTTATGCTTTGGGACTGGCATTGCACCCAGAAGAAGTCAAGCAAACGCTTGACATCAGTCTGGAGGACTTTAATAAATATGTGGCTGGCGAAACGCTTGCTGTCAGTACTGACCAAGCAGGTTGGACGCAGTTGACCCTTGACGGAAATGGTTTGGGCTTTGCCAAGGTTGTTTCTGGAACGGTCAAAAATTATTTTCCAAAAGGGCTGCGTTATAAAAATTGACTCCATTAAGGAAAAATTTTTCCTTAAAATATTGAGATGAAAAGAAAGGACATTCACATGGATAAAAAGCTTAGTATCGTGATTATTACAGGAATGTCAGGCGCCGGAAAAACGGTTGCCATTCAGTCTTTTGAGGACATGGGCTACTTCACAGTAGATAATATGCCCCCAACATTGATTGAAAAATTTGTTGACTTGCTCAGTACGCAAGATAGCAATCAAGAAAATAAAATTGACAAGTTGGCCATGGTCATTGATATGCGGTCGCGGGTCTTTTTTGAACACCTCCGCAGCATTATCACAGAGCTAACTGATTTGCCAACCATTGATTTCAAATTGGTCTTTCTCGATGCCAATGATTTAGAATTGGTTGCTCGCTATAAGGAAACAAGAAGAAGTCATCCGTTGGCAATCGATGGACGCGTCCTTGACGGGATTACGATGGAACGTGAGATTTTGACTGATTTGAAGAACCTGTCAGACTTGGTCATTGATACGTCAGAGCTAACACCTCGTAATTTGCGGTCGCAGATTTTGCAAAACTTTTCGACACAAACGACAAATACTTTTCGGATTGAAGTGATGTCTTTTGGCTTCAAATACGGATTGCCATTAGATGCTGATTTGGTTTTTGACGTGCGTTTTTTACCAAATCCTTATTATTTGCCTGAACTACGTAATCAAAATGGAACTAATGAGGCTGTTTATCACTATGTCATGGACAATGAGGCTTCAGAAGCATTTTATACGAATTTGACTGCCATGTTGAAACCGATTATTCCTGCCTATCAAAAAGAAGGCAAGTCCGTTTTGACCATTGCTTTTGGTTGTACAGGTGGACAGCACCGCTCTGTTGCTTTTGCGGAACGCTTATCAAAAGAATTAGGAAAGGATTGGCATGTTAATGTCAGTCATCGAGATAAAGATCGTAGGAAAGAAACGGTGAATCGTTCATGAGCAGACCAAAAATAGTTGTCATAGGTGGCGGGACTGGGATTCCCGTCGTTTTAAAGGCACTCAGAAAAGAAAATGTAGATTTGACAGCGATTGTAACCGTTGCTGATGATGGGGGGTCTTCTGGACGAATTCGTTCAGCAGTTAACATTGCACCACCAGGAGACTTGCGCAATGTCTTGATTGCCATGTCTGACATGCCAAAATTCAATGAAAATATTTTACAATACCGTTTTGACAAATCTGACGGCGAATTTGCAGGGCATCCGCTGGGCAATTTGATTATTGCAGCGGTCGCTGAAATGCAAGGGTCAACCTACCGTGCCATTCAAACCTTAGCGCAATTCTTCCATGTTGATGGAAAAATCTATCCTGCCTCTGACATGACTTTGACCTTGCACGCTGTCTTTAAAGATGGGCATGAAGTCGCTGGAGAGAGTCACATTGCGGATTATACAGGGCAGATTGACCATGTTTATTTGACCGAGACTGACACAGGGCAAGAGCCTGTTGCGTCACGAAATGTGGTCAAATCTATCATGGAAGCTGATACCATTGTGCTCGGTCCTGGATCATTGTTCACATCGATTTTGCCAAATATTGTCATTCCTGAAATCTGTGAAGCCCTCTGGAAGACACCTGCACGCATTGTTTATGTCTGCAATATCATGACCCAACGGGGTGAAACGGAACATTCCACCGATGCGGATCACGTGCGTGTTTTGCACGAGCATATCGGGACAAATATTATCGATACAGTTCTAGTCAACTCAGAAAAAGTTCCTGCTGAATACATGAACACCAATAAATTTGATGAATATTTGGTTCAAGTTGAGCATGATTTTAAGGCATTACAAGAACAAAAAGTAAATATTATTTCAAATAATTTCCTAAAATTGCGTGATGGCGGCGCTTTCCATGACGGCGAAGCCGTGGCAAGAGAGATTGTAGCCATTGCCAATAAATCAGAAGTTAGCCTTTGATCATTTAATAAGCAAGTCTAAATGACGAGTTAATACACTATAGAAAGAGTCAAACATGAGTTTCACAAGTGATGTCAAAAAGGAATTGACAGCTAATTTTTCGACCACAGGTGCCTTGTTGGCCTTGGTCAGAATGAATGGATCAATTAGTATTTTTGGCAAATTGACCCTTTCGATTACGACAGAAAATGCTGGGACAGCCAAATGCATTTATCAAATGTTGCTGGATTTGTTTGAAATTCGAGCAGAAATTCATGTCCACCAAAAAACAACCCTGTCTAAAAATCGCGTCTATACCGTTTTTATTGAGGACAATGTGAATGACTTGTTGGATGAATTATCTCTGGCAGATTCATTGTTGTTGGACAATGGCGTGCCATTATTTGTAAAAAATGACCCGCTCATTCAACGTGATTATTTGAGAGGTGCTTTTTTATCGAGTGGTTCCTTGCACAACCCGGAAAAAGGCGAGTATCAGCTGTCCATTGCCAATGTTTATCAGGAGCATGCGGAGGATTTGCAAGAAATTTTCCATAATTTTGGGCTGAATGCTAAAATCATTGAGCGTAAAAATCGCTACATTTTGTATTTATCAAAAGCTGAAGAAATCATGGACTTTCTAACTTTGATTGGTGCCATGCAGGCAAGGCTAAAATTTGAAGACGCCAAAATGATAAGAGAAATGCGCGGTTTGGCCAATCGTCAATCAAATTTTGAATCAGCCAATATCAATAAAACAGTTCTGGCTGCACAAGAAGCGATTGAAGCCATTCGTTTTTTGTATGAAAAAAAAGAAATGGTGCAACTGTCGCCACAACTGACAGAAATCGCCCGTTTACGTTTTGAAAATCCAGAAGCGACCATTAAAGAACTTGGCGAAATGCTGGAGCCACCGCTTGGAAAATCAGGCGTTAATCATCGCTTGCGAAAAATCATTGAGCAAGCAAACAACTTAAAAAATGCCCAAGAAGAAAAATAAAAATCCACGCAAGTGGATTTTTTTGTCAGCGCTGATAGCTTATTTTAGGCCATTGATGAAGAAGCGACTGATTAAATCAGACTGAGAAAATAGGACATCTGCGTTAAATGCCTTCATGCCTTCGTTAAAAAGACTGATGATAAACATGAAATCTTGATGAGAAAAATCTAAAGAAATTTTTCCTTCTTTTTGACCTTTTTCAAACAGGTCTTGATAAACTTGTGCTTGTAAACTCAAGGTGTCTTGGTCATAAAAATCAGGACTTTCAGCGTATTGTGTCATTAGATTATTGGAAAATGTCTTGCTATACCGTTGGAGCTGGGCCAGTTTCATTTGATTGATAGCTTGATAAGTGGCATCGAAATTCAATTCGCTTTTTATGATCTGCTCAATGTCACTGGTCATGTGTTCAAAGGCTTTCAAAATGACCAAATTCATCAGATGATTTTTATTTTGGAAATATTTGAATAAAGTGACTTTAGAAACAGATGCTTTTTGGGCAATTTCATCAACGGTTATGTCCTTAATTTCTTTTTCATTGAGGAGCTGAAAGGTCGTCTGTAAAATGGCTGCCTTCTTTTGTTCTGTTTGATTCATTTTTGACTTCCTTCATTTTTTTATCTCTGTAAAAATTATAACTTTTTATTTGAACTAATTCAAATAAAAGAGTACAATATGAACTGATAAAGGATAAATAGTTCAATTATCATTACAAACCCTATTATCAACGGCTTCTCAGTTGGTTTAAATCAATTTGTTAAAAAAGAGAGACTGGCGCAAATCCGTCAGTGGAGGAAAATAGCATGGCAAAAATTGTTGAAGTTAGCCAGCTTCAAAAACAATTTGGCAAATTTCAAGCCCTTAAAAACGTAAGTTTTGAGTTAAATAGCGGCGAAGTTTTAGGTTATGTTGGTCCAAATGGTGCGGGAAAATCGACAACCATTCGCACCCTGCTCGGCTTGATTAAGGCAAGCAGTGGCACGGCAAAGATTTTTGGTAAAGATGTCTGGACAGACAGCATTGATATTCATAAAGATTTGGCTTATGTGCCTGGCGATGTTTATCTGTGGCCCAATTTGACTGGTGGCGAAATTATTGATTTATTTTTAAAAATGCACGGTGCTTTTGACGCTGAAAAACGGGATGAACTTATCAAAAAATTTGAATTTGACCCTAAGAAAAAAGCCCGTTCTTACTCCAAAGGAAACCGTCAGAAAGTGGCCTTGATTGCGGCATTAGCCAGTAAGGCAGAACTTTATATCTTTGACGAACCAACATCTGGCCTTGATCCATTGATGGAGGCGGTTTTCCAAGATGAAGTTGCACGACTCAAAGCTGAGGGTAAAGCCATTTTGCTGTCAAGCCACATTTTATCTGAAGTTGAGCGCTTATGCGATCGGATTGCGATTATTGCAGCAGGTGAAATCGTCGAATATGGCTCACTTGAAGAAATGCGCCATTTGACCCGCTATGAATTTAAAGTTGAGACCAGAAAAGAAGCGACTGCCCTTGCCAATCAAGCCTATATTTATGACCTTAATGTTGACGAACATAATCCATTAAAGATTGCCTTTCAAGCAGATTCTGACAAGATCCAAATGGTTCTGTCAGAGCTGACAGCTTATGATGTGGTCAAAATTGACTCCAATCCTCAGACATTGGAAGAACTTTTCATGCACCATTACTCACAAGGACGGGGCTAATCATGTCGCCTTATTCACGCTTTTCAACTTTAAGAGGATAGGTAAATAAAATGAATAAACCTTTTAATCACACGTTAATGATGATGAAATCATTGTTTAAACGTGATAAATTTAAATATTTGTGGTGGGTTTTGGGCGTTTTGCTTTACGCCGCTTCAGGTGCTGGAAAATTTGAAGCAGCAATGCCAGCGCATTCGACAACGGCTGCAAGTATGTTTACGCTCTTTCAAAATCCAGCCTTGGTCGCCCTTTTTGGCCCAACATCTGTCAAATCAGCAACGGCCTTTAATGCAGCGACCGCATTTGGTGGCATTATGCCTTTGATGACTGTTGTTGTCTTTGCCATTATTTCCATCGTTTATGTGGTCAATCGAACACGGAAAGATGAAGATGAAGGCATCGCAGAGTTATTGCGGAGCTTTCAAATCGGTAAACTTGCCAACACGACTGCCGTTGTCATCGAGTTATTCCTGCTTCATGTGGTGATTACATTGGCACTGGCAGGAACAATCGCTGCACAAAATGTACCTCATATGCCCATTTCGAGTGATTTCCTTTTCGCCGCAAGCATTGGTGCACAGGGCTTTCTTTGGGGCATGCTTGCCCTCTTGCTGATGAATATTTTTCCTGAGGCAGGTGCTGCCAAAGGGGCAAGCATTGGTATTCTTGGTGGATTTTATATTTTACGCATGTATTCGGACATCAAAGCGGTTCATTTAAGTTGGTTCAATCCTTTGAGCTGGTCTTATTTGACGGATGTTTATGTCAAAGATAATTGGCTTCCGGTGTTTTTAACCTTACTTTTGGCGGTCATTCTCCTCGTCATTGCCTACTTACTCGAACTCGGTCGGGATGTTTCCGCAGGTTACTTACCTGAATCAACAGGGAAAGCACACGCTGGCTTCTTGCACAAGACTTTTCCTGGCTTTGTCTTTCGTCAACAACGCGTTGCAGTCATTGGCTGGTTGATTGGTGTCTTTGTCATGGGGATTACCTACGGCTCCATGATTGGCCAAATCGGCAATTTGATTAGTTCAGCAGGTTCAAACAATTATATGACTCAAGCCATGGGCATTAGTGTCCATGCGACTGGAAATCTGATGACGCAACAATTTTTGACCACTGTCTTTCTGGTGATTTCGATGATTTCCGTCTGTTTTGCCATTACTTCCTTGCAACGTTTGGCTTCTGAAGAACGGAAAAATCGGCAGGAACAACTTTATTCCTTCCCATTGAGTCGCTTGAAAGTATATGCTACTTATACAGCACAAGCCTGGATTTTAGGCGTAATTGCCCAATTTGCTGGCATTTTAGGCATTTATCTGGTACAAATGAACAGTAAATCGGCGCTTTCACTTGCGAGTCTTTTGTCGGCAGGGATGATTTCGATTGTCGGAAATTGTTTCATCCTGTCCGTTCTTGGACTTATGATTGCATTTGTCCCACGCTTTACCAGCATGATTTGGGCTTACGTTGGTTTCACATTTTTTGTAGGTGAAATCGGTAATATGCTGAAATTCCCAGCGACACTCATGAATTTAGATGTTTATCACAATCTGTCAAAGGTGACGCAGACCACATCAAAAGTCTTGAAACATAGCAGTTCAGGCTATACTTATGATATTCAAATCACTGCCAAAACGGTTGCCATTTGGAATAACGTGTGGCTGGTTTTAGCCCTTGCTATCATTCTGGTTATCGTTGGTTTCATCGGCTATCGTCGCCGCGATATGATTAGTGGATAAAAAATAAAACTGTCAGAACTGACAGTTTTTTTAATTCCAAATATTTTTGCATTTTTTTCAGAAAATTGTGTGGGATTGGTATGATAAAGATTAAATTTGTGTTAGAATTTAAGTAGAAAAATAAGATAAGGAAAAGGCAATGTCAGACGAAAAAATCAATGTGTTTACCAACCGCGAATTATCGTGGTTACAATTTAATGAACGTGTACTTGAAGAAGCCGAAAAAGAGCAACTTCCGACTTTTGAGCGTTTGCGTTTCTTGTCCATTTACATGAATAATTTAGACGAATTTTACCGGGTGCGTGTCGGCAGATTGAATGATCAGCTGATTTTGGACGACGGTGTTGTCGCTAGCCAGACCAAAGCAGAGATTACGAGTCTCTTTCGAACGGTCTTGAGAAAAACCAAACGTTTAATTCCGAGATTTGATCGTGCTTATGATGAAGTCAGCAAGCAACTGAAAACATTGGGTGTCTCTCAGATTGAAGAAGATGAGAAAATATCTGAAAAAGATGAAGCTTTTCTTAGAAATGTTTTCAAATACAAAGTTGCACCACATTTGACACCATTTATTGTCGAGAAAAATCATCCGTTACCTTTTTTTGAAAACGAACGCCTGGTTTTAGGTGTCACTCTGAAAACAAAAAGAGGCAATACCCGTTTTGGCTTTTTGCCCATTCCAAAAGACGTTGACAAAATCGTTCGAATTCCAAGCGATCCCAGACGTTATATGTTGATTGAGGACTTGATTTTCCGCTATGCCAATCGGATTTTCCATAAATTCAGCGTAGAGGGCAAAGTTGTCTTTTCTGTGGTTCGAAATGCTGATATTGATGAGAGCGACGGCCTTTATGACTACGATCCGGATTTTTCAGAAACCATGTCTAAAATTATCGAGGTGCGGAATTTTAGAGCGCCCGTCATGGTCAAATATAATGGCAGTAATACGCCAAAAATGCTCAATTATTTGGCACACAATTTTGCCTTAAGAAAAACCCAATTTTTTGAATATGACAGCCCCCTTGAGTTTGATCATTTGTCAGAAATCGAGGAGATGATGAGTAAAAAAATGCGTAAAAAAGCACTTTTTACACCGGTTAAACCTGCTAAAATCAAACGATTTTCAGATCCGTCACTTGATTTGATTGCTTCATTATTAGAAAAAGATTATTTGAGTTCCTATCCGTTTGAGAGTATGACGCCAATGATTAACTTACTCAATCAAGCAGCCAAAGATGAGCGGGTCACGCAGATTTCGATGACCTTGTATCGTGCCTCAAGACAATCAAAAATTGTGTCAGGATTGATTGCTGCCAGCAAAAAAGGGAAGAAAGTAACGGTTGTTATCGAGTTACGGGCTCGTTTTGATGAGGAGAACAATATTGACCTGTCAGAAAAACTTCAAAAAGCTGGAATTAACGTTATCTATGGCCTGCCAGGCTACAAGGTGCATTCAAAATTACTTTTGATTGAGTTATCAGACCAGCGAAAAATTGCTCTGGTTGGTACGGGGAATTTTAACGAAACAACAGCCCGTTTTTATACAGACTTGGCATTGATGACCGCTGACAAGGTCATTACTGACGATGTTAAAAATGTCTTTGACAACATTGCTGCAGGGTCATTTGTTCAACAAAGCCAAAGTCTTTTGGTTTCGCCACTTTTGATGAAACCAAAGCTGATCGAACTGATTGATGAAGAAATCGAGTTTGCACATCACGGAAAACCCGCGCGGATTGTCATGAAAATGAACTCCTTGACAGAAAAACCCATGATGAATAAGCTGATTGAAGCTTCTCAAGCCGGTGTCAAAATTGATTTGATTATTCGAGGCATTTGTTGTCTAATCCCAGGTGTCAAAGGGCAGACCGACAACATCAAAGTCAGATCAATCGTTGGCCGTTATCTTGAACATTCCCGTATTTTTGCTTTTGGCAGTGCTGACAGACCTGTAAAATATTATATTTCGTCAGCGGACTTGATGACCAGAAATTTGACGGGGCGCGTGGAAGCAGCAGCACCGATTTATGACAAAGCCAATCAAATCAAAATTCAAAACATTTTGGACTTGTGTTTGAAAGATAACGTCAATGCACGCATTCAAAAATCAAATGGCAAATACGTCAGCGTCAAGGCTGGCAAAAAAGAAAAACTGATAGACAGTCAAGAAATCCTGTCAGAGCTTGCACAAGCAGGTCAAAGCAAATAAAGGAGAAACAATGAGACGCATTGGAATTTTAACAAGTGGTGGCGATTGTGCTGGACTCAATCCAGCCATTTATGCACTGGCAAAAAGCCTTTATGGTAAGATTGACAATCTGCAATTGGTCGGGATTTTAGACGGTTACACAGGTTTGATTGAGGGACGAGTTCGTGAGCTTGTCGAAGCCGATTTTGAGGGGCTGATTGAAGAAGGGGGGACTTTTTTGGGCTCCATTCGTCAGTCTTTCAAAACGATAGATATTAAAGATGAAAACGGCAGCTCTAAAGCCGATAAAATGGTCAAAAATGTGGCTTTACTCCAATTAGACGCCCTTGTTGTTTTAGGGGGCAATGGCACGCACAAAGTGGCTAATTTACTGGCTGAACGAGGTGTCAACATCGTGGCGCTTCCTAAAACGATTGACAATGATATTTTTGGAACGGATGAAACCTTCGGCTACAATACTGCAACTCAGGTCGGCGTGGATTATATCGAACGCATTCGAACGACGGCAGCCTCTCATTCGCGTGTCTTTATTATTGAAATCATGGGAAATAAAGTGGGCTGGTTGGCCCTATCGACTGGGCTTGCGAGTGGTGCGGATATGATTATCCTGCCAGAATTCCCTTATTCTGTCGATAAAATGACCGCAGATTTACAGGCCATTTTGAAAAAGAAAAATTATGCCTTAGTGGTGGTCAGTGAAGGCGCATTTTCGAAAGATGAGAAAAAATTAAAAAATAAAGAACGACTTCAAACGCGACAGGCGGCAGGGTTTCGAACGATTTCTGAGAAGCTTGCTCACGAAATAGAAAGCGAACTCGGTATTCAAGTGAGAACAGCAATGCCGGGGCATGCCCTCCGTGGCGGAACGGCCAATGCTTACGACCGCAATTATACGCTCCAACTGGGAGCTTATGCCGCAGATTTAGTTGTAGATGATGTTTTTGGCGTAACTGTAGCTAAGATGAAAGGAAAAATTACCCACAATCAACTCAAAGCAATTGCTGGTAAAGCAAAGCCAGTCACTGCCGACAACCAAAAAGTTCTTGCTGCACGTAGCATTGGCATTTCATTTGGGGATTAAAATGAAGAAAAAAGAAAAAATAGCCAAAGGGCTATTTTTTTAGTTGATGATAACGATTGTACCAAATGTCGACATATTCTTTTGAAAAGGGGCCTTTTTCATTGTTGATCCAATCAACAAGGATTTTGACATTTTCTTTTAAAACATGGTCAATTTCTTTGGAGTAGTGCATTTGCTTACGATGACGTTCGTATTCCTCGACGTCAAGAAGTTTCTTCTCGCCGTCTTTAAATACTTTGATGTCCAAATCATAATCAATGTACTTCAAGGCTTCGTTATCCAAGACGAAAGGGCTCGCTAGATTACAATAATAGCTGACGCCTTCCTCACGAATCATAGCAATGATGTTAAACCAAAACTTTTTGTGGAAGTAAACAATCGCAGGTTCACGGGTCACCCAACGACGGTCGTCTGACTCAGTGACTAAAGTGTGATCGTTTACGCCAATGATTGAATTTTCATTTGTTTTCAGCACCATCGTGTCACGCCAAGTGCGATGGAGACTGCCATCATGTTTATAGCTTTGAATCGTGATGAAGTCGCCTTCTTTAGGAATTTTCAAGGCTATCTCACTTTCTCAATTCAAAGTTCTCGCTTATCATTGTACCACTTTTTTTAAGATTTTAATAGTTCAAAATGACAACTTTTTCCATTTTCTTAGAAAAATTTATTTCGATTTTTGACTTCATTCTAAAACTCAAAAATTGTCAGTGCTGACAAGAATTCTTCAGCCAAATGTGCCTTCCGATAAGACAGCCAATCGTCTGATTGACGGATGTTTTTGTAACGTTTTCGCAGATGTGCCATTTCTGGAATTCGGTAGTCAGGAAAAGCGTCAAAAAATGAAGACACCATTTGCCACTCATAAGGATAGCCCAAGGGGTGCGCGTGATAGGAAATGTTGTCACGTTTGACAGCGTCAAAATGATGATGAATGTGACCAAAAACCACATCGGTTACATTTGGAAAATGCGTGAAAAGTTCATGAAAATGAGCTGAGCCCAAAAAAGCATTGAATTTCTCAAATTTTTCATATCTGGTATTGATGATAAATTGAGCGTGTGGCACAAAATGCATGCTGATAATGACCCGTTTTGCCGAAGAAAGCTCAAGTAGCACCTGCTCAAGACGGGTTAAAATTTTCTCTGTGGTTATTCGGTCGTTTTCACGCCGATGAATTTTTCGGTCAAAATAAAAATTCTTTTTAAAGTTTTCTAATTTTTCTACTGGCATGTTTTGTCTGATCAAAGAATAATCATACCAACCAGCAAAGCTCAAAAAAGCAGTATCTCCGAACCATTGGATTTGCCAGTCATTTTCAATGATTTCAGCCTCCGTCAGCCCAACCATGTCATGATTTCCCAGATTATAAGTAACCGAAATCCCTGTCCGTGCTGACAGCTCTTCAAAATAAGGCAGGGTAATTTTTTTTAAGTCGTTTGACATGTCACCTGCAAAATGCAAATGACGAATGTCTTGGTCAATGAGTAAATGATTAAATATTTCTAATTCTTCTTGAGAAAAATCATTGACATCCATGTGAATGTCAGAGATGACCGCCAATTTTGTTTTATTTGTCATGGTCAAATTCTAACAGTTTCATGATTTTATTTCAAGATAATGGAACGACACCCCCAGTGCAAACGCTTCCTAAATCTGCTATAATAAAGATATTCTAAAACATACAAAAAGTCAAGAAGGAAAAATCAACCCCCTTAAAATTAAAGGTATTTTTTGTTAAAATAGAGAGATGAAAACTATAAAAGAAGCCATTCAAACGCTTGCTCAAGAATTGAATATCCAAAAAATTGGTTTCACAACAGCCGATAATTTTGAATACTTGAGAAAGTCGCTCATTGAGCAAAAAGAAGCAGGCCATACGAGCGGTTTTGAGCATCAAAACCTTGATGAACGCCTGCACCCGAAGTTAGCGGTGGAAAACGCCAAGACCATCATTTCCATTGCGATTGCTTATCCCAATAAAGCGCTTGAAAAGCCCGAAAAACCGGATTATCGCCGCGGGCAATTTTCGCGCGGTTCTTGGGGAGAGGATTATCATTATGTTTTAGGACGTAAACTTGAGGCTTTGGCTCAGGGAATAGAAAGAATTGCGGGAGAATACAACTACAAGGCCATGGTTGATACGGGCGCGTTGGTTGATGTGGCCGTTGCAAGTCGGGCAGGTCTCGGATTTATCGGAAAAAATGGTCTTTTGATAAGTAAAGAATATGGCTCCTGGATGTTTTTGGGCGAACTGGTGACTGATTTGGAAATCGAACCTGACCAGCCTGTTGATTATGGTTGTGGCGAATGCACCCGCTGTGTCGATTTTTGTCCGACAACGGCCCTTTTAGGTGACGGCAGACTTAATGCTCAAAAATGCCTGAGTTTTCAAACGCAAGCCAAAGGAAAAATGCCTGTTGAATACCGTGAAAAAATTAAAACCGTCATCTACGGCTGCGACATTTGCCAGATGGTTTGTCCTTATAATAAAGGAATTAACAGTCATTTTCATCCCGAAATGGAACCAGACGCGGAATTAACCAATCCAGAATTATTGCCCTTGCTTGATTTATCAAATAAGCAATTTGTAAACAAATTTGGGACAATGGCAGGGTCATGGCGCGGGAAAAACCCCTTGCAACGCAACGCTGTTTACGCGTTAGCAAATGCAAATGACAAATCAGCCCTACCCAAACTCCATGAAATAGCAGAAAATGATGTGAGAGATTATATGGTTGACGCTGCCGAATGGGCCATTGACAAACTAGAAAACGGAAAAACTAGAATTAGACCTCGTAGATAAATCGGCTATTTTATATGACTTGAATAAGAAAATAAAAGTGAGGGATTCGGATGTTAAAGAAATTTTTGCTGTTACTGAATGTTCTTTTGAGCTTTATTTACTGGATATTTGGGGCGATGGGACAGGTCCCATGGATTATTGGTTGGTATGATAGCAGAAGGCCCTATCCACCGTTTTCGAGTGCCGGTTATGGAACGCCTTTGGTGAACTTGCTCAATGGTATCGGCTTGGTTCTACTCGTCGTGACGGTTTTGAGTTACGGCTATAAGAAAAGAAATCTATTCTGGTGTTTATTTCCTTTTGGTCTTGGGAATGTGCTTTTTGTACTGACAAGTCAAATCCGTAAACAAAGCAGATAGCGAAAGGAAACTAAAAAGTCCTACTGTCATTTTCCGACAAAATATGATAAAATGGAGCTTATGGAACTATCAGAAATTAGAAATAAATTGGAAGCACATCATCAAAAAGTCGAAGATTTTCGCAATGCTCTTGATCTCGATCGACTCGAGGAAGAAATTGCCCTCTTTGACAATGATATGGCTGATCCAAACTTTTGGAATGACTCAACAGCAGCACAAAAAGTGATTGACGAATCCAATATTTTAAAAGCCAAATACGACAATTTCATGCACATGTCTGACTTATATGAAGAAGCCGAAGCCATGCACGAAATGCTACAAGAAGAACCTGACGAAGAAATGCAGGAAGAACTTGAAGCGAACGTCGTAGAACTTGCAAAAGTAATTGAAACCTATGAGCTTGAAATTTTGCTCAATCAACCTTATGACCACATGAATGCCATCGTTGAAATCCACCCTGGATCAGGGGGAACAGAAGCGCAAGACTGGGGCAGCATGCTCATGCGGATGTACACCCGTTGGGGTGAAGCACATGGCTACAAGGTTGAAATCTTGGATTACCAAGATGGTGATGTCGCAGGACTCAAATCAGTGACAATTCGTTTTAACGGTCATAATGCTTACGGCTTTTTGCGCGGGGAAAAAGGGGTTCACCGTTTGGTTCGTATCTCTCCATTTGACTCAGCCAACCGTCGTCATACTTCATTTACTTCCATCGATGTCATGCCTGAACTTGACAAATCAATCGAAGTTAATATCAGCAAGTCTGATTTGAAACGTGATGTGTTCCATGCCGGCGGAGCTGGTGGACAAAACGTCAATAAAGTAACAACAGGGGTGCGTTATACCCATATTCCAACAGGAATTGTTGTTCAATCAACCATTGACCGTACACAATACGGAAACGATGAAATTGCGTTGAACATGTTGAAATCTAAATTGATTCAACTTGAAATGGACAAAAAACAAGAAGAAGTTGACGCCTTGCGTGGTGATCAATCTGAAATTACTTGGGGAAGTCAAATTCGTTCGTATGTCTTTATGCCATATCAACTTGTTAAAGATACCAGAACTGGTTTTGAAACAGGTCAAATTGATAATGTCATGGACGGCGATTTGGATGGCTTTATAAATGCCTACTTGCGTTGGAAAACTTTGTAATTGAATGAATGCGTGTAAAGAAATCATTGATTAATTGTTTTGTTATCTTATCGAAACGCAAGATACAAAGCGACTTATAAAATCGACTGATTTTTGTTATAATAAGAGAGTCCGTATTCATAGAAGTACGGAGTTTCGCATAGGTTCATATCGAATTTATAAGACAACTATTTTTGATTAGTTTTCTAGTCAAATCTTATTGCATAGGAAAGGTACCAATGAGTATTATAAAACTAAGCAATGTAACCAAAAAATATTCCAATGGAACAACAGCTTTACGTAACATTTCGCTCGAGATCGAGCCTGGTGAATTTACTTATATTGTTGGCCCATCAGGAGCTGGTAAATCAACCTTTATCAAGTTACTTTATCGAGAACTCAAAATCGATAAGGGTTCAGGTTATGTCGCAAAATATGATTTAGCAAAATTGAAGAATAAGGATGTGCCGATGTTGCGCCGTTCCGTCGGTGTCGTTTTCCAAGACTACAAACTTTTACCTAAAAAGACAGTTTTTGAAAATATCGCATATGCCATGGAAGTTATTGGTAAAAATCCACGCGAAATCAAGAAACGTGTGAACGAAGTTCTTGATTTGGTGGGCTTGAAGCACAAAATCCGTTCATTTCCGAATGAGCTTTCTGGTGGTGAACAGCAACGTGTGGCGATTGCGAGATCGATTGCTAATGCACCAAAAGTGCTGATTGCTGATGAACCAACAGGGAACTTGGATCCTGAAAACTCGTGGGAAATCATGAATTTGCTTGAAAAAATCAATCTTCAAGGTACGACCATTTTGATGGCAACACATAATAGTCAAATCGTAAATACGCTGAAACACCGTGTTATTGCGATTGAAAACGGACGTATCGTCCGTGACCAAGAGGAAGGAGACTACGGCTACGATGATTAGATCTTTCTTCAAACACATTGGTGAATCATTGAAAAACTTGAAGCGTAATGGTTGGATGACCGTTGCAGCAACTTCATCAGTCATGATTACACTTGTCTTAGTGGGTGCCTTCTTATCTGTTATTTTGAACGTTTCAAATTTGGTGACAGGGATTGAAAATAATGTCCGTATCGTTGCATATACAGATTTGGACATTCATGACCAATCTCAACAAATCACAGATCCTAAGAATGCCGCTAAAAAAATAACCAACCCTGATTATAAAAAGGTTTATGATCAAATTGAAAAGCAATCAAATATCAAGAGTATTGTTTTCTCTGATCGCGACGAACAGTTGGCTAATTTGATTAAATCAATGCCAAGTTTTAAACTCTTCAATAAAGATTCGAACCCACTTTATGATGCCTATATTATAGAGGCGGATTCTTCTTCACAAGTGAAACCTTTAGCTCAAAAAATTGAAAAGATTTCAGGTATTAACCGTGTCAGCTATGGTGGCGCCGATGCCAATAAGATTTTTGCATTTGCCGATGCTATTAAGTATTGGGGAATTGGTTTAGCTATTCTCTTGCTGCTTGTAGCCATATTCCTGATTCAGAATACCATTCGTATTACCATTATGTCTCGCCAACGTGAGATTCAAATCATGCGTCTGGTGGGAGCAAAAAATAATTACATTCGCTGGCCATTCTTCCTTGAGGGAGCTTGGGTTGGACTCTTAGGTGCGATTCTTCCAAGTTTCTTAATCGCTTGGGTTTATAAGATTGCCTTCGTATCCTTCATGCCGACACTTCAAACACAACAACTTTCTATGATTGCACCAGATGTCTTTATTCCGCAAATCGTCGGAATTATGGTTGTCATTGGTGTACTGATTGGTTCATTTGGGGCCTTGCTTTCAATGCGACGTTTCCTTAAAGTTTAATTGTAAATAATAAAAAGCTCAGATTGAGCTTTTTTTGTTGTTAATAAAAACCCTTGTCAGAGCTGACAAGGGTTTTAAGATTAGATGTTGTAGTCATCATCAGACATTGATTCAACTTCACCGAGCAGGTAGCTGTTACCAACTTGTGAGAA
This sequence comes from Lactococcus sp. dk101, assembly GCF_009601055.1. Classification (GTDB taxonomy): domain Bacteria; phylum Bacillota; class Bacilli; order Lactobacillales; family Streptococcaceae; genus Lactococcus. The sequence goes on along the minus strand of NZ_WITI01000015.1, from coordinate 19,684 downwards.
GAAGTCATGATTTGATGAAGAAGTTGAAATACCGTTCATGACAACAGGATTGACATCCGCAGCAGTATCAGGGAACAATGGATCTTGTCCAAGATTCATGAGTGCTTTGTTGGCATTGTAACGTAAGAAAGTTTTTACTTCTTCGGTCCAGCCGATTTCGTCATAAAGGAGTGCGGCGTACTTTTCTTCATTTTCATAAAGTTCGTACAAGAGGTCGTACATCCAGTTGCGCATCTCAGCTTGTTCGTCTTCAGAAAGTTCATTGAAACCAAGTTGGAATTTGTAACCAATATAAGTTCCATGCACAGATTCGTCACGTAAAATCAATTTGATGATTTCAGCAGCGTTAATCATCTTGTTGTTTCCAAGGTACCACAATGGTGTGTAGAAACCAGAGTAGAAGAGGAAGCTTTCAAGAAAAACAGAAGCAACCTTTTTCTGAAGTGGGCTACCATCTTGGTAGTAGTGATTAACGATTTCAGCTTTTTTCTGCATGTATTCGTTGTTATCAACCCATTCAAACAAGTCGTCGATTTCAGATTTTGAAAGCAAAGTTGAAAAGACGGTTGAGTAAGATTTGGCATGCACTGATTCCATGAAGATGATATTGTTGAAACAGGCACGTTCTTGCATGGTCCGTGCGTCATCAAGCATGGCCACATTGCCATCTTGCGATTGGAGAGTATCAAGCAGGGTCAAGCCAGCAAATACTTTGCTATAAGTATGACGTTCAAGGTCTGTCAATTTATTGCGCCAATCGTCCAAGTCGTTTGAAACAGGGACACGAGTATCCAACCAAAATTGGCTGGTCAATTTTTCCCAAGTGTATTTGTCAATGGAATCTTCAATCGAATTCCAGTTGATTGCGGCATAATTTTTTGCATCGCGTTTAGTATCGTAATTCATATTTTTATCCTTTATCGTAAGCTGTTCGCTTTTCATTGGCATGAAATATAGCGACTGTCAGCGCTGACAGAAAGTATTGTCAGCAATGACAGGATGATGACGTAAAAAATTGACGCCGATGATTCGGAAATTTTTTACGAATAAGACAAGCAGGAAGTTCGCTCTAGCGACTTCCGTACAATCATCTTGCTTTAGCGGCAGTGATTGTCTTATATTAGACGACACAGCTTTCACATTGATTTGCGCCTACTTCATCTTCATCATCAGTAAATGTACGGATATAGTAGATGGTCTTAATTCCTTTTTTGAAGGCATAATTACGCAAAATTGAAAGGTCACGCGTGGTCATCTTATTGGTTGACATTTTCCATTCATACAAGCCTTCTGGCAAGGTTGAACGCATGAATAGGGTCAATGACAAGCCTTGATCGACATGCTCTGTAGCAGCTGCATAAACGTCAATGACGGCACGCATATCTGTGTCATAAGCAGACTTGTAATAAGGAATGGTATCTGTTGCTAAGCCAGCAGCTGGATAGTAAATCTTCCCAACTTTCTTTTCTTGGCGTTCTTCGATACGATTGACAATCGGATGAATAGAAGAAGAACAGTCGTTGATGTATGAGATTGAGCCATTTGGTGCAACAGCCATACGATAAGAGTTGTAAACACCGTCTGTCATTACTGACGCTTTTAAATCAGCCCAGTCTTTAAGCGTTGGCACATCAATATCGCCAAATAAAGCCTTGATTTTATCCGATACAGCAGCGAAATAGTCATGTGTCAAATATTTGTCAAAGTAAGTGCCGTCAGCATAGCTTGAACGTTCGAAACCAGCAAAACTTGTTGCCTTTTCTTTTGCCAATTTGTTAGAAGCTTTCAAAGTATAATAGTTCAAAAGCATGAAATACACACTTGTGAATTCAACCGCTTCATGTGAATCATAATGAATGTGATTTTTGGCAAGGAAGCTGTGCAAGCCCATTGCTCCAAGGCCAATCGCGTGCATTTCCCCATTTCCTTTGCGGACAGTTGGTACAGTATCCAAATTACTTGTTTCAGAAATGAATGACAGTGCACGAACCATTGCTTCAATCGAAAGGCCAAAAGCATCTGCTGAAGTCATCATGTTCATGATGTTGGTTGAGCCCAAATTACAAGCGACGTCCGTCCCCAAAACTTTGTAAGATTGATCGTCATTCAATTCAGAAGGCGTTTGAACTTGCAAAATCTCAGAACAGAGATTTGACATCGAAATGATACCGTCAACAGGGTTTGCTTTATTGGCCGTATCAATATTGATAACATAAGGATAGCCTGATTCTTGTTGGAGTTTTGAAAGTTCTTGCTCAACAGTACGTGCATCGAGTTTTTTCTTACGAATGTATGGATTTGCGACCATGTTGTCGTATTCGGCTGTGATATCTACTTCAACGAAAGGACGTTTGTAAAAACGTTCAACATAGTAAGGTTCAAAGGTGTACATTGGTTCACCTTTTTTGACCAATTCGTAAAACTTATCAGGAACAGTTACGCCCAGTGACAATGTTTTAACACGAATTTTTTCATCAGCATTTTCCTTTTTCGTAGATAAAAATTCCATGATGTCAGGGTGGAAAATTGACAAGTAAGCAACACCAGCGCCTTGACGTTGGCCAAGTTGATTGGCATAAGAGAAGGCATCTTCAAACAATTTCATGACTGGGACAACACCGGCAGCCACTCCGTCATAACCTTTGATTGGTGAACTTGCACCACGCAGATTAGACATGTTTAAGCCAACGCCACCACCATTTTTAGACAGTTGCAAGGCAGAGTTGATGGTGCGTCCAATCGAATTCATGTCGTCAGACATTTGCAAAAGGAAACACGAAACAAATTCACCACGACGTTTACGACCAGCATTTAAGAAAGTAGGAGTAGCGGGTTGATAACGGCGGTTGACCATTGCGAAAGCCAAATCATGTGCTAATTTTTGATTTCCGTCTGCCATATAGAGGGCATTCATCAAAACGCGGTCTTCAAAATCTTCAAGGTAAAGACTACCATCGTTATTTTTCATGGCATATTGGTTATAAAATTTATAGGCAGCCATGAATGAATCAAAACGGAAGTTAAAGGCACTCAAAGCCTTGCGCAATTCTGTAATGAATTCAGGTTCATATTTTTTGATGAAACTGTCTTCCAAATAGTCATTTTCAAGAAGCCATTCAATTTTTTCCATGTAAGTTTCAGCTCTGAAACTGTTAGGAATAACATTTTCATTGAAGAAGGCTTTGATGGCGTCTTTATCTTTTGCAAGTGGAATTGAGCCATTGACGGGAATGTTTATTTCGTTGTTTAACTCGAAATAAGTGATGTCTTTGAGATCTTTTAAGGACATATTTGCCTTTCTATCTATGTGAAATAATTTTCTAAGTCTAGTAAAAAATAGACTAGGAGAGCAAAAAATATTGCCCTCCTAGAGAAAATCAATCGTTTTATACTGTATCACTTTCATCATTAGAGACTTATTTGTCAGCTGCTGAAGAAGGATTTACTTTAATTTTTGCGCCAGCATCAAGCTTTTGAATGATATTTTCGACAAAAGCAACATCGGTTGGTGTGCCATTGAATTCAAAATCATAGAGAATTGGAATTTGATATTTGGCGGATAATTCTTTTGCAGTATAGATGTATATGCCTGCAAAATTCTTGTTGCCTGTTCCAATAATCCCCTGACAAAACGCAGCGTTTAAGCCCCAGTCCATAAATTCAAAGACGGGATCAACCACATCTTGACTAGAGCGAGCTGTTGGTGTTTCCTCAGCATAGCTTGGTGTAATCAACAAAAATGGCTCTGTAAGTTCAATGTCAGGTGCATCAGCAGTGATTTCAATGGCTGTGACATTGTGGAGTTTATTTATGAAATGCCGGGTTTGACCGGTCAGGCTAAAATAAACAACTTTCATACATTAGACCAATTTTGCGAGTTCAGAAGGACGGAAACCTGAAAAAGTGATTTCGTCTTTTTGAACAACGGGTGCGGCACGGAAGCCCATATCCAACACGGTTTGAATAAATTCAGGTTTTTCATCAATGTTAATTTCGTCGAATTTAACTTCGTGTTCATTTAACCATTTTTTGACCATTTTGCATTGCATGCAATTATTTTTTGAGTAGACTGTAACCATTATTTCCTCCAAAATAAAAAATGTGATTTATTCTAAAAAGATGATGAATGTGAGCGAAACTGCTGAAAGCTTCACTCGAAGGTTAAAATAGGAGTAAAGCTTTTTTTCATCTGTAAAATAAATTGTATCTTAATTTTAGTATAAAAAAAAACCTAAGTCAAGGTTTTTTTACTATATCTTGTGCTTTTTTATATCGTAGTTTATTTAAAACACTATATCTTGTGTTGGTGACTTAGGTTTAAGCCCCATGGTACAAGACTTTCTTCGCGTTTTTTGATGCGGCTGATATTTGATTTGTGCCGCACAATAATTATTGTTGCCAGTGCCAAAACAATGAGCGTAAAAATAAGATCGTATTGATGAATAATAAAATGAAAGGCAGGGAAAATGAGCACACCAAGTAATGCCACAAGGGCAGCCGTGATACTTGCCAGACTGATCATACTAAAGAGATAGAGCATGATGATAAAAATGACCAAAAGCATCAAGAGAAAGAGGGGATTGTATTCCAGAAGAACACCCGCCGAAGTCGCCACCGCTTTTCCGCCTTTGAAATGGTCAAAGATTGAGAAGGTATGACCAATAACGGCCAAGAGACCAAAGACCAGAATGGGAAGCTGATGCACATGAAAAATTACTGGAAGCAGTACAGCGAATGTTCCCTTGAGCAAGTCGAAACAGAAAACTACGATACCGGCTTTGACGCCAAGAATACGAAAAGTATTCGTCGTTCCGGTGTTGCCTGAGCCATAGTCATGCAAGTTTTTATGAAAGAAGAATTTACCAATCCAAAGCCCAGCTGGGATAGCACCCAGCAGGTAGGAAACGATGAGCAGAAGTACAAGTGTCATTGTGTGTCCTTAATTTTGATGAAAGAAAATCAGTCGCCTGAAATTCGGTTATTTTATGGTCTAATTATAGCACAAATAAAAAAAATTTTTCATTTATTCTTCTGTCAGCTTTGACAAACCTTTTAGAACAGGTTAAAATAGTAAGGATGATAAATTTTTTCTTCCGTCTGTCGCTGAAGCGTTTAGGCGGGATTAAAAGATCTATGGAGAACTAAATGGTTGTAGATATAAATAATTATGATGATAGTGCCATTCAAATCCTTGAAGGATTGGATGCCGTAAGAAAACGTCCTGGCATGTATATTGGCTCAACAGATGGAACAGGTTTGCATCATTTGGTCTGGGAAATTGTTGATAATGCAGTCGATGAAGCCTTGTCTGGCTTCGGCTCAAAAATTACAGTAAAAATAAATAAAGACGGCTCATTGACAGTTGAAGATGAAGGACGTGGTATGCCTGTCGGAATGCACAAGTCTGGCAAACCAACCATCGAAGTCATTTTTACAATCCTACATGCAGGTGGTAAATTTGGACAAGGGGGCTATAAAACTTCAGGAGGCTTACATGGTGTAGGTTCTTCTGTAGTTAATGCCTTGTCTGAATGGCTTGAAGTTGAAGTCACACGTGATGGTACTGTTTATCGTCAACGTTTTATCAATGGCGGACACCCCGCAACTGGCCTTGAAAAAGTTGGAAAAGCAGCCAAATCAAAAACAGGTACCAAAGTAACTTTTAAACCGGACGCTACGATTTTTTCAACAGTTGATTTCAAATATCAAACCATCTATGAGCGATTGAATGAGTCGGCCTTTTTGTTAAAAGATGTTACGCTAAGTTTAGAAGATGAACGGACAGAAGAAGCCGCAGCTTTTCATTATGAAAATGGTGTGCAGGATTTCGTTGCCTACTTGAATGAAGATAAAGATACTTTGACACCTGTGCTTGATTTTGACGGTAGTCAAGATGGATTTGAACTTGAAGTTGCTCTTCAATATAATGATGGTTATTCTGAAAATATCCTGTCTTTTGTCAATAATGTCCGTACGAAAGATGGCGGAACGCATGAAGCTGGTTTGAAGTCAGCTCTGACAAAAGCCATGAATGATTATGCAAGACGAACAGGTCTCTTAAAAGATAAAGATAAAAATCTTGAAGGATCAGATTACCGTGAAGGATTAACAGCGGTTCTTTCTTTGCTTGTTCCTGAAGAATTTTTGCAGTTTGAAGGACAAACAAAAGATAAATTAGGGTCTCCTTTGGCGCGTCCAGTCGTTGATTCTATCGTTTCTGAAAAGTTAACTTTTTATCTGCTTGAAAATGGCGACATGGCACAAAATTTGATCCGTAAAGCCATTAAAGCACGTGAAGCGCGTGAAGCCGCGCGTAAAGCTAGAGATGATTCACGTTCAGGGAAAAAATCGAAAAAAGACAAGGGACTTTTGTCGGGGAAATTAACACCTGCGCAAACGAAAAACCCAAACAAAAATGAACTTTATTTGGTCGAAGGGGATTCTGCCGGTGGGTCTGCAAAACAAGGGCGTGACCGTAAATTCCAAGCCATTTTGCCTTTGCGTGGGAAAGTCATCAACACTGAAAAAGCCAAAATGCAAGACATTTTGAAAAATGAAGAGATCAATACCATGATTTATACGATTGGTGCGGGTGTCGGAGCTGATTTCACGCTTGAAGACCGCAATTATGACAAAATCATTATCATGACCGATGCCGATGACGATGGGTCACACATTCAAGTCTTGCTTTTGACCTTCTTCTATCGTTACATGAAGCCATTGGTCGAAGCAGGTCATGTTTACATTGCCCTTCCTCCACTTTATAAAATGAATGAAGGAAAAGGCAAGAAAGAAAAAATTGAATACGCTTGGACAGATGGTGAACTTCAAGAAATGCGTAAACATTTTGGTCGTAATGCCAATTTACAACGTTATAAAGGGTTGGGGGAAATGAATGCTGACCAACTCTGGGAAACAACCATGAACCCTGAAACGAGAACATTGATTCAAGTGACCATTGATGATGTGGCGCAAGCTGAAAAACGCGTGGCCGTATTGATGGGAGATAAGGTTGAACCTCGCCGTAAATGGATTGAAAACAATGTCAAATTTACGCTGGAAGAAGATTCAATATTTTAATACTGTTTAACTTCTAAAATACTTTTTAGAAGTTGCTGCGCTGTCGACGCTCGCTACACGAACAAGTTCGTTAGTCGCAGTCGCAAAGTTTGCGTCTTACGCATAAAAGATTTGTCGGTTTGCTTAGCGACTAAAGTCGCGAGAGCAAAACGCAAACCACTTCTTGCGTACAAAAAATTTGTCCGTTTGCTTAGTTGCTAAAGCAACAAGAGCAAAAGGCACACGCAAGGCAGTATATTTGCAGTTAATCTACTAAACGACATAAAAATCGTTTAGAGGTTAACTAGTATAACAAAGGAAATCAATGACAAAAGAATATGTTGTTTTTGACTTTGAAACGACAGGTTTCTCTGCTCAAAAAAATGAAATCATTCAGATTGGCGCCATCAGATGTGACGAAAGTCACCAGGAAATTGGACGATTTAACCAGTTGATTAAACCGCAACGGTCTTATGTATCATCTGAAATATCAGCGCTGACAGGGATTTATGCCCGTGATTTACTGAACAAACCGGTCATTGAAGATGTATTACCAGATTTTTTGGCTTTCATTAAAGGGGCACTTTTAGTAGCTCACAATGCACCATTTGATGTCGGCTTTCTCTATCAAGCCATTATTGATTGTGGCATTCGAGAAGTCGAACGTTTTGAGGTTTATGATACCCTGACAGAAGCCCGTCGCCTTTTGAAAGCAAAATCCTATAAACTGGAAAATCTGAAAGACTTTTTGGGGATTTCTGTCAGAAGTCATGATGCCTTAAACGATTGTTTGGTGACCGTTCTGCTCTATCAGCACTTACAAGAGATTGAACACCCTAAAACGACGCTTTCCCTTTCAGAAAATTCAGATGAACAACTCTCATTGTTTACACGATTGGAAGATGAGGGCATCACAGAAGAAGTTCGGCGAAAACTTGGACTACCTGTGACGAAGGCCTTGGTTTATTATAAGCTGGACCAAGACAAAAAATGGCAAGTTTACGATGTGATTGGGATTGCCATCAATCAAGAATATTCAACGGGCTTTAGCTTGTGTTTGACTTTGTTTAACGAGGATAAAGTGAATATTCATTCCGATTTTCTCGTGCAAATGCAAAAGAAGAATTTCATGTCAGAGATGACAGAATAGTGGGAGGGACAATGGAATTTAAGTTAAAAACATTTCATGAATTAAGTCCTGAGCAACTCTATCAACTTTTGCGTTTGCGACAAGAAGTTTTCGTTCTTGAGCAAAGCTGTCTTTATCAAGATTTAGATGATAAGGACCAAGCGGCTCAGCATTTGTGGCTAGAAGATGAGGCAGGGCAAATATTGGCCGAATGTCGTCTCTTGCAAAAAGGTGTGAGTTTTGATGACGCGGCAAGTATTGGACGTGTCATTACAGCCCCATTTGCCCGCAAACAAGGTTTGGGACAAGTCTTGCTTGAAGAAGCACTACGTGTTTTAAAAATGCAAGAAGAAAAGAAAGTCAAAATTGAAGCACAATATTATGCCAAGGTTTTTTATGAAAAACTTGGTTTTAAGCAAATTTCAGACATTTTTTTGGAAGATGAGATTGAGCATATTCAGATGGAATTGGACTTGTAAACAGAAATAATTAAAGGAAGCTCTAAAAACTGAATTTTTCGAAAGTTGCGTTTTTAGAGCTACCATAAAGAAAGAGACCTATGTCAAATATACAAAAATTACCTTTAGAAGACATTATGGGAGATCGCTTTGGTCGTTACTCGAAATATATCATTCAAGAACGCGCCTTACCTGATATCCGTGATGGTTTGAAACCTGTTCAGCGACGTATCCTCTATTCTATGAATAAGGACGGCAACACATTTGAGAAGGCTTATCGGAAGTCTGCCAAATCGGTCGGAAATGTCATGGGGAATTTCCACCCGCACGGTGACAGCTCCATTTATGAAGCCATGATCCGTCTGTCACAAGACTGGAAAATGGGAGAGCCTTTGATTGAGATGCACGGGAATAATGGATCAATGGACGGCGATAGTCCAGCTGCCATGCGTTATACCGAAGCACGTTTGGCTGAAATCGCTGGCTATATGCTTTCTGATATTGAGAAAGAAACAGTCTCAACAGCTTGGAATTTCGATGATACGGAAAAGGAACCAACGGTTTTACCAGCTAGTTTTCCAAATTTATTGGTCAATGGCTCTACAGGGATTTCAGCAGGTTATGCCACGGATATTCCAACTCACAATTTGGGTGAAGTCATTGACGCGACCATTTACATGATTGACCATGAAGATGCAAGTCTTGAAAAAATTATGGAATTCTTACCTGGCCCTGATTTTCCAACAGGTGCCATTATTCAAGGGAAAGAAGAAATCAAAAAAGCCTATCAAACGGGTAAGGGACGTGTGGTTGTACGTTCACGTGTCAGCGTTGAATCAATGAAAGGTGGCCGTCAACAATTGATTGTGACGGAAATTCCTTACGAAATCAACAAGGCAAACATGGTCAAGAAGATTGACGATGTCAGAGTCAATGCCAAAGTTCCAGGAATATCAGAAGTGCGTGATGAATCAGACCGTGAAGGTTTACGTATTGCGATTGAGTTGAAAAAAGAAGCAGACAGTCAGTTAGTCTTGAATTACCTATACAAAAATACTGATTTGCAGGTCAACTACAACTTTAACATGGTTGCTATTGATAAAATGATGCCGCGTCAAGTTGGCGTGCTTCCAATTTTGAAGGGCTATATCAAACACCGTGAAGACGTTATTGTCAAGCGGTCTAAATTTGATTTGGCGAAAGCCGAAAAACGTCTGCATATTGTTGTTGGGCTGATACGCATGGTGTCGATTTTGGACGAAGTTGTCGCAACCATTCGGGCTTCGGAAAATAAATCTGATGCTAAAGATAACATCAAGGTAAGTTTTGGCTTCACAGAAGAACAAGCAGAAGCAATCGTTACCTTGCAACTTTATCGGTTGACCAATACGGACATTGTCACTCTTGAAAATGAGCGTGATGGCCTAAATGAACAAATCTTGGAACTAAAAGCGGTCATCAATGACGAAAAAACACTGTTCAATGTTATGAAGCGTGAGCTCCGTGATGTCAAGAAGAAATTTGGCAGACCACGTCGGACAGAATTACAAGCCGATGTTGAAACCATCGAAATCGAAGCGCACGAACTCATCTTGGAAGAAGAAACAGTTGTTTCTGTGACCAAGGCTGGCTATATCAAGCGGACATCGCCTCGTTCCTTTGCTTCTTCAAATCTTGAAGAAATCGGAAAACGAGACGACGATGAACTTTTGTTCTATCAAACGGCGAAAACAACGCAGCATTTGTTAATTTTCACGACACTTGGTAACGCCATTTATCGTCCAATCCATGAACTGACTGACGCAAGATGGAAGGATTTGGGCGAGCATTTGTCACAATCTTTAAATAATTTTGCTAGCAATGAAGAAATTTTAGCCGTTAAAATTGTGGACGACTTTAAAGATGAAAACTTGCTTGTTGTGACCAAAAAAGGTCAAATCAAACAAGTTGAACTGGCAAGCTTTAGTCCTTGGCGGACTTATCGCTCAAAATCAACAGTATTTATGAAAATCAAAGGTGATGATGATGCGGTCATTATGATTGAACCTGTTCAATTTAATGATTTGATGTTGATTAGCCAACATGGTTATGCTTTGCGCTTTAATCTGGACGATGTGCCTGTTCTCGGTGCGAAAGCAGCAGGGGTCAAAGCCATCAATCTTAAAGATGGTGACCTGGTGACTGCGGCCTTCTTTGTCAGCTCGAACAGTTGGTATCTCTTGACGCAACGTGGTTTCATCAAACGGGTAGCGACAGCAGACATCCCTGCAACGTCTCGTGCCAATCGTGGCCTTCAAGTCTTACGAACATTGAAGAATAATAATCACACGGTCTTTGCTGCAGGGTTAGTTCATCAGACGACGGCAGATCTGTCAGCGCTGACAGAAACGGTTGATTTGTTTACTGAACCAGTGGTTGAAGAAACGTCAGACCATCAAATATTGTCAGTTTTGACAACAGCAGATGAACAAATTGATGTGGATTTGATGAGCTTGAGTTTATCCGAACGGACAAGCAATGGCCATCCAATTTCAGACACCATCGAACAAGTGGCATCAGCACAGCTTATCTAATTAAAAATCAGACCTGGTCTGATTTTTTTGTCACTTATTTCTTTCAAAATCAGCCTGAAAATGCTAAAATCTGAGAAAGAACAGCTAATTGAGGGGAAACAAGCAATGAAAATCTGGATTGAAACTTATTTTAACAGCCCGATTGGACAACTTGTTTGTCTGTCGGACGAAGCAGCCCTTTTTCGGCTTGACTTTGCTGACGCGGTAGCGCTTGAGACGGTCAGAGCTGACGAAAATTGCCAGATAAAAGCTGGACAAACTCAAATTTCTCGTCAATTGGAAAAAGAATTAACAGCCTATTTTGATGGAGAAAGTTTTGATTTTACGGTGCCTTATTATCTTACGGGGACACCGTTTCAAAACGCTGTTTGGCAAGCCGTGAGTCAAATTCCGTTTGGCAATCGCAGCACCTATCAGTACATTGCCAAACGACTAAACAAACCAAAGGCCAGCCGAGCGGTTGGAAGTGCTAACGCAAAAAATCAGTTGGCTATTATCATCCCTTGTCACAGGCTTGTCAGAGCTGACGGAAAACTGGCCAATTATGCGGGCGGTCTTTGGCGAAAAGAATGGCTGTTGGCACATGAAGAAGCCCTATTTATGAAAAATGAGGGTAAATAAGATGAAACTAGAGTTATCAGTAGAAAGAAATGAAGCTGGAAAAATTATTGAAGTTTTTTTTGACCAGACACACGAACCAACGACTTATGAAGCACTTAAGGTCCTTCCAAGTGACGCTTTTGTCTTGACAGGCGGGACAGCTTTTCAACAAAAGGTTTGGTTAGAATTACGCAAAATTCCAGTTGGGACAACCATTTCATATCAGGAAATGGCAGAAAGAGTAGGCAGTCCAAAAGCGCAACAAGCTGTCGGACAGGCACTGGCAAAAAATCCACTCCCAGTGATTTTGCCTTGCCACCGAGTAACCCGAAAAGATGGGAGTCTAGGTGGCTTTATGGGACAAGATCGAAGGCAGGATATTAAACAAAAAATCCTAGATTTTGAACAAGGGCAGATCTGGCTCGATTTGTAAGAATAAATCATTCAATTGGACAAAAAAATGTTATAATAAAAGTTATGAAAAAAATTATTTCGGATGTATTGATTGTTGTCGGTGTCATCGCTGACCAACTTTTTAAAAACTGGGTTGTAACCAATATTCCACTGGGACAAGTGCGTTCATTTTTGCCCTCTATTTTGTCATTGACTTATTTGAGAAACAATGGTGCTGCTTGGTCATCATTTGAGGGCCAACAATGGTTCTTCTTGATTTTAACGCCCATTGTTGTTGCTGTTGCTTGCTATTTTTTATGGAAAAGAGCAGATCAAAACTGGTATTTCTGGGGCTTGACCTTGATTGTTTCAGGTGCCTTGGGAAATTTTATTGACCGCCTTCGTCAAGGTTATGTGGTCGATATGTTCCAGACTGATTTTATGAATTTCCCGATTTTCAATATCGCTGATGCCCTTTTATCAGTCGGTTTCGTCATTCTTTTCATCGCTATTTTGACGGATAAAACGGACGCAGAAGAACAGAAATAATTATTTCTTGTCAGCTCTGACAAGAAGAAAGCTCTCCAATGAGATTAGACTAACTATAAAATTGTTCAGATTTTTTCGTTAATTTATCGTTGACGCTCGTGGAGCGGTAAGCGAATATGGAGAGATGCGATAGCAGACGAACTAAAAAGCGAACTATTTTTTAGTTTGTGCAGTATAGAAGATAAGGAAAAGTAATTTGTTAGTTACCATCAATGAAGAAAATAACATGCAAAGGCTGGATAAAGCGCTAGCCACTCAAACGGACTTGTCAAGAACGCTCTTGACCGAATTGATCCGAGACGGGAAAGTACTTGTCAATGGTCAAGTGAAAAAAGCAAAATACAAGGCTAAAACAGGTGATCGGATTGAATTTGAAGTGCCGGAAGCTGAAGTGTTAGAAATTAAAGCAGAAGACATTCCACTTGAAATTGTTTATCAAGATGCTGATGTTGCGGTTATCAATAAGCCTCAAGGCATGGTGGTTCACCCTGCTGCAGGCCATGCAGATGGCACTTTGGTCAATGCACTCATGTATCACATTGATGATTTGAGTGGCATCAATGGCACCATTCGTCCAGGTATTGTTCACCGTATCGATAAAGATACATCTGGCCTTTTGATGATTGCCAAAAATGATCAGGCGCATGAAAGTCTTGCAGCACAATTAAAGGCAAAAACCAATAAACGGCGCTATTTGGCGATTGTGCATGGGGAAATGCCAAATGATCGTGGGATTATTGAAGCACCAATTGGAAGAAATCCAAAAGACCGTAAAAAACAAGCGGTCATCGCTGACGGAAAGCCTGCAGTAACACATTTTGAAGTGGTGGAACGTTTCGCGGGATATACTTTGCTTGCGCTCGAATTGGAAACAGGACGGACGCATCAAATCCGTGTTCATATGGCTTACATTGGTCATCCTGTTGCGGGAGACCCACTTTATGGGCCGAAGAACACTTTGGTTCCCAATAAAGGACAATTTTTACACGCAGAAACACTTGGATTTGAACATCCAAAAACAGGAGAATGGCTGGAATTTAAAGCTGAGCTTCCTGAGATTTTTCAAAAAACACTCGAAAGATTGAGAAATTAAATGATTTTCTTTACAGAAATTAGTCAAAATCGTGTCTTATGGACTGCAATAGTGGCTTGGGCATTGGCTCAAGCCATTAAAATCCTGATTGATTGTTTTAAAACGCATCGTATTAACTGGCAACTTTTGACAGCGACTGGTGGAATGCCAAGTTCGCACACGTCCATTGTGGTTTCACTAGCGGTTGCGATTGGCTTACGTTATCATTTCTATTCGCCTTATTTTGCGATTGCAACGGTGCTTGCCTTTATCGTCATGTATGACGCGCAGGGCATTCGCCGTCAGGCGGGACAGCAAGCTCATGTCATCAATGTCATGCTGGAAAATATAGAAAATACGGGGGTCAAATTAGACAAAAACCTCAAAGAACTTTTGGGACATACTCCCGTTCAAGTGATTGGTGGGTTTATACTCGGTGTTGTAGTGGCCTTAGTCATGAACTAGAAAACATTTCGCAAGAAATGTTTTTTTGTGCGCAAAAACTGGTTATACCAATTCATTCTTTTATAATTGACAAATCAAAACAATGGTTGTATAATGCTATTTGTAGTTAAAAAACAAAATAAAATTGAACTATACCAATATTTAAAAATGGTATAAAAGGAGAAGACATATGTGTGGTATCGTTGGTGTTGTTGGTTCACGGAACGCAACAGATATTTTAATGCAAGGACTTGAAAAATTGGAATATCGTGGTTATGATTCAGCAGGAATTTTTGTAACCACTGGAAAAAAAGCAAGTTTGATTAAATCTGTCGGACGTATTTCAGCCTTACGTGAAAAAATCGGCATTGATGTTGCAGGAACGGCTGGCATTGGTCATACCCGTTGGGCAACACATGGTAAACCAACAGAAGACAATGCCCATCCACATACATCAACTTCAGGACGTTTTGTCTTGGTACATAACGGGGTCATCGAAAATTTCGTAGAATTGCATGACGAATATTTGGCAAACGATAGCTTCAAAGGTCAAACCGATACTGAAATTGCGGTGCATTTGATTGCCAAATTTGCCGAAGTTGATGGTCTTGATACACTTTCAGCCTTTAAAAAAGCACTTGAACTTATCGAAGGATCATACGCCTTCGCTCTGATGGATGCTGAAGATGCGGAGACACTCTATGTGGCAAAAAACAAATCACCATTGTTGATTGGTCTTGGCGATGGTTACAACATGGTATGTTCTGATGCCATGGCCATGATTCGCGAAACTTCTGAATTCATGGAAATTCACGATAAAGAATTGGTCATTCTCAAAAAGGAGAGCGTGACAGTTACCGATTATGCAGGGAAAGTCATTGAACGTGGTTCATACACAGCAGAGCTTGACTTGTCGGATATTGGAAAAGGAACTTATCCTTTCTATATGCTCAAAGAAATTGATGAACAACCAACAGTGATGCGTCGTCTTATTTCCACATATACGGATGAAAATGGAAAAATTCTTGTTGATTCTGCCATTACAAGCGCGGTTCAAGCAGCTGACCTCATTTATATCATTGCGGCTGGAACTTCATATCATGCTGGACTTGGTGCAAAGAAAATGCTGGAGGATTTGACCAATACTCCGGTTGAAGTTGGCGTAGCGTCCGAATGGGGCTATGATATGCCACTCTTGAGCAAAAAGCCATTCTTCATTTTCATTTCACAATCTGGTGAAACGGCAGACTCACGTCAAGTCTTGGTCAAAGTCAATGAGTTGGCTTATCCAAGTTTGACAGTTACAAATGTGCCAGGTTCAACTTTGTCACGCGAAGCGACGTACACCATGCTTATCGGAGCAGGCCCTGAAATTGCTGTCGCTTCAACAAAGGCATATACTGGACAAATTGCGACCCTTGCCTTTCTTGCTCAAGCTGTTGGACAAGCAGACCATAACCCACTTTCTGAAGCCTTTGATTTGGTCAAAGAATTGTCACTTGTGGCACAATCCATCGAAGCAAGTCTTTCTGAGAAAGAAAAAATAGCAGCGCTTGTCAAAGAAAATCTGTTGACGACACGCAACGCTTTTTATATCGGACGCAAACAAGATTATTATGTTGCCATGGAAGCCAGTCTAAAATTAAAAGAAATTTCCTATGTCCAATGCGAAGGCTTTGCAGCAGGCGAATTGAAACATGGTACCATTTCTTTGATTGAAAAAGGAACGCCAGTCATTGCTTTGATTTCAAATAATGAAAAAGTTGCCCTTCATACACGTGGGAATGTTATGGAAACGGTGGCGCGCGGTGCCTCTGCCATTGTCATCGCTGAAGAAGGAGCTGCCAGAGCTGACGACGACCTCATTGTCAATGCCGTTCATCCTTACCTGTCAGCCATTTCAATGGTTGTGCCAACACAACTCTTGGCATACGAAACATCATTCCAAAGAGGACTTGATGTGGACAAACCACGAAATTTGGCAAAAGCAGTTACTGTTGAATAAACAAAAAGAACTTTCAATTTGAAAGTTCTTTTTTATTTTATGCTGACGGTAAAGGTTGTTCCTTTCCCAAGAATACTAACCACATCAACGATACCGCCGAGATCTTCAACGTTTTTCTTGACAATGGCAAGGCCAAGTCCTGTTCCAGGCACTTCTGATCTGCTTTCATCAACACGATAGAAGCGGTCAAAAATGCGTTCCTTTTGAATTTCTGTCAGTCCAAAACCATTATCCGCAACGGAGAATATCAAGCGTCCACGGACATTGTCCAAGCTGACAAAGATTTTCCCATTGTCTTGCGTGTATTTAATGGCATTTTCTATCAGATTTTCAAAAATACTATGCAGCATGCCTTGGTTGGATTTGAATGTGAAGGAAGAAATTTGGGTATCCAACTGGAGATTTTTTTCTCGGATTTGTGGCAAGGAACGCTCGATGATTTCTTGAATGGTACGGGCGGGATCCATTTTTTTCTTTTCAATCCGATGATTTTGTTTGGTCAAAAGAAGGGTATCTTGAACCAAATTGGTCAAGCGTGTTGTTTCCTTATTGATAATGGCTGCAAAATCGTGTGCTTCGTTCGGGTCAAGTTGCCCATTTTCGAGCAATTCGGCAAAGCCTTTGATTGAAATCAATGGTGTTTTAAGTTCATGAGACACGTTAGCGATAAAGGCATTGTGAGCGTCAAGCGTTTTTTGATAACGGGTAATGTCCATCATGGTTACGATAAATCGATTGTCAAGCTCAGGCAGCGGGGTAATTCGGATTTGATAATAGGCAGAAAGGGCCTCGAAAAAGAAAACTTTTTCTTGAATGTCTGGGTGCAACATTTTATCAACCAGAAATTGTAAAAATTCGGAATAAGGACTAAAAATATCTAAATTCTGCGTGTCCGCAAAATCATTTTTGAAAGCAGCATTGGTACGTCTGATACTGCCTTTTCCATTGAAAACAAAAATCGGAAAAGAGAAGAACTCGATAAATTCATAAAGATTTTCTTTCTTTTCAGAGTGAGATAATAATTGCCTCTGAATGCTTTCGCCAAGACTATTGAGCGCCACACTGATTTTGTCGGTGTCCTCACCAATCAAATAACTTTGGGTCAAAGGGCTGCGTTCAATATTCTTGATTTTTGCGATGGTATTTTGCGTAAAAATGTAGTTTCGACGTTGCCGTCCAATGCTGATAAAAGCAATCGCCAAATAAATCAGTAAGCCAAAAATAAACATGGCTGTGTCAATAAAGACAGTCTGTGTTCGTTCTTGCGTGACTTGCAAATAGGACTGAATTTGTCCGTCAAGATAGATAGGAGAAGTCACTCTGATATCACTACCGGTCAACTGCCTGGAATAAGCAGCACCTTCAGCAATTTTTTTGGTGTCAGAGCTGACAACAGATTTGTCTAGAAGTTTGTAAGCACCTGGTAGCGCAGCATCAGGATGCTTTTCTAAAAAGAGTTGCACCTGGTTTGAATTGTCCAATGCACGATTGGTGTCACTGTCCAAAAGGTGTTGGTTGACCAATAAGATTAAGGTCACAAGGCCAACAACATAAACCATGCTCAAGATTAAAACATTGCGTAATTTAATTTTCTTCATCCTTAAAAGTGTACCCAAATCCTCGTTTAGTTTTAATGTATTGGTTGTCCAATTTTTTTCTTATTTTTGAAATCAAGACATCAATGGTTCGCGTCTCTGCAGCATCTGAAATCCCCCAAAAGTGTTTCAACAACTCGGCGCGTGAAACAACCTCATTTTTTCGGTGGATGAGCAATTCCAAAATCTCAAATTCTCGCTTGGTCAAATCCAATGGCTGACCTTTGAAATGAATTTCTTTATTTTGAAAATCGACCAACAATTCGCCGTTTTGGTAATTGACTTCGCTTTTCATTTCTTGTGAGTTGTCAATGTTGGCAACTTTATTGTACATTTGAGAGCGACGAATTAAGGCGTTTGCGCGTACCAAAATTTCTTTCATGGGTGTGGATTTATCAAGATATTCGTCAGAACCCGCTTGAAAACCACGGAGTTTTACTTCATCATCATCTCGAGCGGTTAAAATCAAAATGGGCGTATAGTTTTCTTTTTTTCGTAAAATTTCAGTGACTTCAATGCCGTTATATTCTGGCATCATCAAATCAAGCAAGATCAAATCAAATGGATTTTTCTTGGCAATATCCAAAGCTTGCTTCCCATTTGCTGCTGTCATGACTTCAAAATCATCTTGTCTGAAATTAAAGGAGAGAAGGGTCAAAATTGACCGATCATCATCAGCAATTAAAATTCTTTTCATAGCTTTATTATATCAAAAAAATGCCCGTTCACCTCAATTTGTTTAGGCATTTTTAATCTATTTACATTTTGTTTACAATTCTTGAAAAAATCAAATGATTGTCCAAAGATTTCGCTTGAAAATAAAACGTAAAAAAGATATAATATCAGTAAAGGAGGCGCTTACAATGAGAGAAATTTATAAAAAAATTTTAGTTGCCGTTGACCAGTCAAAGCAATCTGAAGCAGCAGTGCAAGAAGCAGTTGCCATTGCCAAAAGAAACCAAACTTCACTCTTTGTTTTGCACGTCAAAGACGAAACCCGCTTGAGTGGAACGCCTTATGCCATGCCACTCTTTATCGAAAATCTAGAGGCAGAAGCCAAAGCCATTCATGACAAAGTGAAAGAGCTTGTTGCTGGCGAAGTCCCCGTAGAATATCATGCTTACACAGGTCTTCCGAAAAAAGAAATCATTGATTTTGCTTTGGAACATCAGATTGATTTGATTGTGATTGGTTCAAACGGTAAAAATTTATTGGATCGGTTCTTACTTGGCTCAACCAGTACTTATGTGGTCAGTCATGCGCCATGCAACGTGATGGTTGTTAAATAGTGCATTCTGTCAGCTCTGACAATAAAAAAGGCATCTACTTTTTATAAAGCAGATGTCTTTATTCTATCTGAGGCGCGCTCATGCTAGTCTCCTTATACGATTTTTTCCAAGTTATAAACAGCTTCTTCAATAGAATCACCTGTCGCAAAAATACTTGCGTCAGTAACCAATTGAGCCTCGAAAACATTATTTGCTGTATTCAGGCTTACTTTATACTCGAAAAATTTATTTTTATTTGTGAATGTCATGTGCATTCTCCTTTCTTATATACTCGACGAAAGGACCATAACGATGTTCACGAAATTCCTACTCTATATAGTAACACATATGATATGAAAATGCAATAATAATTTCTCGAAAAAAATTTTTTTATTTTTATATTTTAAATATCTAGGCAAATTGCAAATTTAATCTAGCCACCCTGTAACATCTGAAAAGGTGTCTGATACTTGAACATTTTTCTTGGATAGTGATTCATCCAAGTTTCAATACGAGCGACTTCATTCGAAGTCGTTTTT
>NZ_WITI01000014.1 GCF_009601055.1 Lactococcus sp. dk101 | reverse complement strand
TCAGAGGGTCGCGTGTTCGAATCATGTAGTCGGCATATAAGTAAGTTATTACTTGCGAACGTAGTTCAGTGGTAGAATACAACCTTGCCATGGTTGGGGTCGCGGGTTCGAATCCCGTCGTTCGCTTCAGTAATTGGCCGGGGTGGCGGAACTGGCAGACGCACAGGACTTAAAATCCTGCGAAGGGAAATCTTCGTACCGGTTCGAAACCGGTCCTCGGCATCAGTAAACAGAAACATTTGTTTCTGTTTTTTTCTTTATAAATTAATTGTTTCTCATACTAGAAAAATACTTCACAAAATGTTATAATAGATAGGTAATAAATATAATCGGAGGATGATGAAATGGGAATCGTTTCAGCAGAAAAATTCGTACAAGCCGCACGTGACAATGGTTACGCTATTGGTGGCTTCAACACAAACAACCTTGAATGGACTCAAGCTATCTTGCGCGCAGCAGAAGATAAGAAAACTCCAGTATTGATCCAAACTTCTATGGGTGCAGCTAAATACATGGGTGGATACAAACTTTGTAAAGTTATGATTGAAGCTCTTGTTGAATCAATGGGAATCACTGTTCCTGTTGCTATTCACCTTGACCACGGTGATTTCGATGCAGCAATGGAATGTATCGAAGTTGGTTACTCTTCATTGATGTTCGATGGTTCACACCTTCCAATCGAAGAAAACCTTGAAAAAGCTGCTATCGTTATCGAAAAAGCTCACGCTGCTGGTATCTCAGTAGAATGTGAAGTTGGTTCAATCGGTGGTGAAGAAGACGGTATCGTTGGTGAAGGCGAACTCGCTCCAATCGAAGATGCTGTAGCTATGGCTAAACTTGGTGTTGACTTCCTTGCAGCTGGTATCGGTAACATCCACGGACCATACCCAGAAAACTGGAAAGGTCTTCACATCGATCACCTTGAAAAATTGAACGCAGCTCTTGTTGAAGCTATGGGCCACAATGTTCCTATCGTATTGCACGGTGGATCAGGTATCCCTGACGATCAAATCAAAGAAGCTATCGCTAATGGTGTAGCTAAAGTTAACGTTAACACTGAATGCCAACTTGCTTTCTGTGCAGCTATGCGCGAACATGTTGCTGTATTTAACGCTAACGAAGCTGAATACATGAAGAAAAAACTCTTCGATCCACGTAAATTCCTCAAAGCTGGTTTTGATGCTATCACTGTCTCTGTTGAAGAACGTATCGATGTTTTCGGTTCAGCAAACAAAGCTTAATTACAATTAAAAATATGATTAAATCAACGTTTGTCAGTGATGGCAAACGTTTTTTGGTGCGATTTTTGAGGTTTTGCCACACTTTTGCCACAAAGTTATTTAGAAAAGTGGAGAGAGTCGTTGTTCTACTTGCTTTTCTGGTGATACTGCATACACCTAAAAACGACCTAACCTTGTTGTTAAGCCGTTTTTGGAGTGATTTTTTCCACAGTTTATATATTTCAATCTGAATTTTTGATTTATATATAGTTAAGTACTAAACTATATATAATTAAACAATAAATTAAAAGGAGAATCAAAAATATGAGTAATAAAGCAATTATTATAACTGGCGGAAATTCAGGTTTAGGTTTCCAATGTGCTAAAAATATTGCACTGGTTGATAAAGAAGCAACAATTATTTTAGCATGCCGAAATATACAAAAAGCAGAAAGTGCCATACAAGAATTAGCCAATGAAACTGGCAATAAAAATATTTCTGTTAGAAGTTTAGATTTAGCTTCACTTGATTCTGTACGTTCTTTTGCTAAAAATATTAAAGCAGAAAATCTTCCCCCACTGTATGCTCTTGTATGTAATGCAGGCTTGAATCCAACAACTTTAACTTATACAAAAGAGGGGTTTGAAACAACTTTTGGAGTAAATCATTTAGGTCATTATTTACTTGCGAATCTTTTACTTGATACCATAGAAGACAATGGAAAAATTATTTTTGTAAGTAGTGACACACACAATCCACCTAAGATTTTTCCATTCCCTGCACCAGTTTTTGAAAATGCAGAACGATTGGCACACCCACAAGAGCAAGATAATGCAATGTTACGCTATCCAACTTCAAAATTATGTAATTTGATGACTGCTTATGCTATGTCAGAAAAAGCAAGAAAAGAAACGGAAAAAGTTGTAAATATCAATGCTTTTAACCCTGGTCTTATGGTAAGTACAAATCTTAACGGTGGTTCAAGTCATGTTCAAAATGCTATCATGATTATTTTTGGAAAAGTTCTTGGAAGATTAGGAAGTGCTGAAGGTTCAGGAAAAGCACTTGCTGAAATGGTTACAAGTCTAAAATATGACAATGTGACTGGTAAATATATTGACCGTGGAGTAGATACTAAATCTTCCACAGCTTCCTATGATAAAATCGCAATTGAGAAATTATGGAAAGAGAGTGCTGAATTAGTTCATTTACAAAAAAACGAAACAATTCTATCTTTTGAGTAAGGAGAACATATGGATATGGAGTTAAAGAAAAATTATTTGCAAACTATTTTTCAATTTAAATCGCTCATTAATGGGAGTTTGAGTGGAAAAAATTGGAAAGTAAGTTTTAATGAATTTCTTGTTATGCAAGGTATAGAACAAGGGAAAAGCATGACGGAAATTCGTGAAGAACTATTTGTTACAAAAGCAGCTATTTCTCAAAATTTAGCAAGTTTGGAAAAGAAAGGGTATATTACACGAGAAACAGACTTAGAAAATCGCAGACAGATTATTGTAAATTTAACACAGGTAGGTCTCGGAGTATTGAGAGAAACAGGTGATACTTTTGATAGTGGATTTTTAAATTTTGTTGAAAAAATGGGTGTAGATGATTTAACTCAGATGTTAGAGAAGATGAATCGAATGATTGAACTATTAGGAGAATAGAATAAATATAGGGAAAGGAGTTGTTCTTGAGTTTCTTTCCCTGATTACTTTTTTTAATGATTCTTTACCAATATTTTTTGTTTAATTCAAAATGGTATAATTAAGTAAAACATTAATGTTAAGGAAGAGATATGAATAATTTAACTAAGGTACAAGAAAAAGTTCTATTCTATTTGTGCGGATGCTATAAGAGAAATTTAGCAATGATTGATGAACAAAATAATGGAGATCCTAGATTTTTACCTGATGTAGAAAATGTTACAGAAGTATTTAAAGCTAGTCATTCTTTTATTGAAATAAAGCAAGCAATGATGGCTTTGGCAGGACGAGATAAAGGATATTTGCGCCCTTTTTTCGCAGATGATACTCTGCACATGGTTGTTATCACTGATAAAGCTATCATTTGGTATGAAGAATTAAATGACATTGAAGAATTTACAACAATAGAGTTGAGTTTGTTTGATAGGCTTTTCAATAAATCTGGTTATGTACTTGATTTTTCTAATGCGAGCTTTGACTCTTTTACTAAAAATAGTATAGGAATTGGAATTCAAGAGTTATACCAACTTTCAAAGGGAAAATCGTTAGGGGAATTTTGGCGAGACCCAAGATTTACTAGAGAAACGAAGCTTAAACTTTTAAAAGAAATGCTTGAGTATTATGAATTTCTTTATGAAGAGGGAGATACAAAGAATAAGCAATTTTTAGCAATCAAACGAAATTTTTTTGAATCTCAGACAGAACAGAGTAACGAATCTCAATTTGAGTATGATGTGTTTATTTCATATACGCATACAGATTCTGCATATGTAGATGATTTAATTGCTATATTGAAAAAAGAAGGAATCAATTTTTGGAGAGATAAAGAGATAATGAGTTGGGGGGATAGTATAAGAAGAAAAATTGATGATGGGTTGGTTAATTCTAGATTTGGAATAGTTATTTTATCAAGTGAATATTTAAATAAGTATTGGACTAACAACGAGTTAGATGGGCTCTTTGCATTAGAATCTGGTGGAGGTAAAAGAATTTTACCGATTTGGCATAATATTTCTATTGATGAGATAAAATCAAAAAGTCCTATTATCGCTAGTAGACTAGCAAAAAATTCAAGTCAGGATAATCTAGAAGAAATTGTTGCGAGTCTAAAACTTATGTTAAAAACTATTAAAGAAAAGGAAAGTAATGAATTCTAAAATTTTATATGATGAAACAAAAGAGCTTGATTTAGAAAAATTGGAAAAATTAAAAAATCCATTTACGAATGTTACCAATACGGGAACACTTGTTGGAGGACTTGGGAAATTTTCAAGTATAGATATAACTTTTACTAATATTGCTCAAACATTTTTTGGATCATCCTACGTTTACCTTGTTCATGTTTTAGAAGGACAAACTTAGGGAGACTTAGAAGTGTTGAATATTCTTCATAATCTAATTATCGGAGTTGAGCTAAGTCTGAAAGCTAACTTAAGCACATATCGCCAACTAATAAGTGATGAGTGGATGTTTGATAAATTTGATATTGAGCATACTCATAAGCTAGGTAAATTGATAGGAAAAATCCGAGAATGTGCAAAGTTAGCTGATGATGAACAACTCCAAAAGGGCGAATTTACTTGGACAAATAATAGGTTAAAAATAATTGAGAAATTTGTTGAATTTACAAATGAACAAGGATTGGATTTTCAAAGTACTAGATATCCAATAAATATTAAAAACAAGGCTGCTCAATATATAGAATCTGATATCAATGTTGATTTAGTGACTCTAGGGGAATGGATAGAAATTCTATACAAGGCTTGTGAAGAATTATTTTATGTTTATGATGTGTTAGATAATGCTAGAGGTGCAGTTGACTATGATTTTTATCGTGGCTAATAGTTGATATTATATTTGCCACATACTGAACCTTGCCACAAATCTGCCACACAAACAAACGGCACATGAAGAATTATAATAATCACCCTCGTTTATTTAAAATCAAAAGAGCTCATAAAAACAAGATTTTCAACCAATAAAGAAGCATTCACCCCAATCCAACTAAATTCAGCAAACAAAGCTTAATTCTTACAAAAGAAATCAAAGTCTGTCAGTACTGACAGGCTTTTTTTGTACTTTAATTTTAGGTGTCTCTCGTAGGAGGTCTTGTTTGTTAATTTACGAACAAAATATGTTTGATAATTCACAAAAATTGTTATAATATTAAATGAATATTTATATTATTGAGTATAAAAATATTATTATGTTTATTTATTTTATTTAGAAGTGGAAGTTGTTTTGTGGAAAAGAGTAAAGGCGTATTATTAGTGGGTTTGGGGACACCTCAATCTTGTGAAGTCGATGATGTTCGAGCTTATTTAAAGGAATTTTTGAGTGATCCGTTGGTTATTCAGAAACCGCGTTGGTTTTGGTTGCCATTGTTAAATGGGATTATTTTAAAAGTTAGACCTGCCAAATCTGCTGAAATGTATAAAAAAGTATGGCGTGAGAATGGTTCTCCATTGATGGAATATACCATTAATCAAACAGAGCAACTCAATGCAATTTGTGAGGATTATCAAGTTGACTTTGCCATGACTTATGGGCAACCGCGGATTGATGATAAAATTGCTGAAATGCGTGCCAATGGCATCACAGATTTAACGGTTCTTCCTTTATATCCTCAGTATTCTTTGACTACAGTTGAGCCTATTGTAAGGCAGGTTGCGGCAGTTGATCCGAATATACCAGTGATTAAGGAATTCTGCCAGCTGCCGTCCTATACGGATTTGCTGGCTGAAACCATCAATGAAAAATGGGCAACGGGTGCTTATGATAAATTAGTTTTAAGTTATCATGGCATTCCTGTTTCTTATGTCACTAAAAAACAGGATATTTATGAGGAGCAATGCAAGCTGACGACTGCAGCAGTGGTTGAAAAATTAGGCTTGAGTGAGTCGCAATATGAACACGATTATCAATCGAAATTTGGACCAGACAAATGGCTTGGCCCGGCGACGATTGACCGTATGGCAAGCTTGCCCAAAGAGGGCTGCAAAAAAGTGTTGATTTGCTCACCTGCTTTTGTGGCAGATTGCTTAGAAACGTTGTATGAGTTGGAAATCGAGAATAAAGATGTCTTTGTGGAAAATGGAGGGGAAGTCTTTGACTTTGTTCATCCATTTAACGAGTCTGCTGCCTTTACTGAGGTCTTGAAAGAAGTTGTTTTAGAAGCAAACAAATGAAAATGAAAAAGTTGTCAGCACTGACAGCTTTTTTTTGCTGTTTTATTTAAATCTTTTTTAAAAATCAGCCCAAAGTCTTATTTCACTGTCCCAAATTCATGAGATAATAAGAGTGTGAGGTTGAAAGAAATCTCAAACAATAAAAACGAATTTAAAAAAAATAATCGACATTTCGATTGGAGGAACAACAATGGCTGATAATAAAGATAGAATTTTGGACCTGATGCGTCGGGGAATTATTTCTGAAGATGAAGCAGTAGAACTTCTTGAAAAAGGAGATTACTCAAATACTGATGAAGCAAGCGAAGCTGCTGCAGATAAAATTCATTTCAATTTTGATTTCCGTGATGGAAAGAAAAAAATGGACGACACTGATGCAGAAGGATATACTGAACACGATGTTGATTTTGCAGATGCAATGAAATATACATTCGGTAGTTTATTTGAAAAAGGCAAAGAAGTCTTCAAAGGCGTTGCCAAATCTGTAGATGATAACATTGATTTTGGAAATGGTTTTCCAAAAGTAAAATCAGTTTCGAAAGAAGTTGAAAAAGATATTGACGGCGAATTCAATACGATTGCTGTTGACATCAAAGGTGGTAAGCTTTCCGTTAAACCTGGTCAAAACACACATCTCAAAGCAAAATATGAAATCTATGGTGCGATTGAAAACAATGATGTTGATGCTTACTTGGCAGACAAAACTAAAGCTGAAGTGATTGACGGTGTCTTGACAGTGTCAAGCACAGGCAGGATTAAAGCAGATATGGAACTTTATCTTCCAGAAAAAACTTATGAAAAGGTTGCATTGAATGTTCTTCATGGAGAAACGAAAGTTGAAAAATTGACTGCAACAGAACTTGAAGTGAGTCAACTCAACGGAGACATCGAAATCAGTCAAGCAACCAGCGACAAACTCGTAGTTTCACTTAAAAATGGTGAAATCAAAGTGGTTGACGGTAAAACAAAAGACATGGCTGTTGACAGCATCAATGGTAATGTCCGCGTGACAAATGACTTTGAAATTGCAAATTTGAATTTGGTCAACGGAAATGTTCTCGTGACTGAAAGCTCAGATGCAGCACGTCAGTTGAATGTGAAAAATGTCAATGGTGACATTAAAGTATCAATTCCAGAAACACTTGGCTTGGTTGGCCACATCAGAACAATCTTTGGTGGTTACAAGACACGTCTCAAACTTGACAATCCATTTGAAGCGGGCCGTAATGGTGCAGCTGTTGTCAGAACTGGCGAAAACAGTTTGACCTTTGAATTGGAAACAAAATCTGGTACAATTTGGTTAAAAGACATTGACAAATAAGAAGTAGAAGTCATGTCTTTCGAAAAGAAAAGGACAGGAACAATGACTTCAAGAAAATTAACAAAATCGAATAATAATGTATGGGTGACGGGGGTCATCGCTGGACTTGGTGAATATTTCGGCTGGGGGGCTGGAAGAATAACTGCCATGCGGGTTGTCTTTATCATCTTGCTAATCGCAGGATATGGAACGCCACTCTTTGCTTATATTGTTGCAAGTTTATTGATTCCCAAGAAAGCTTGAACAAATAAAATAGAAGGGAAAACAAATGAAATCAAGACAATTAACAAAATCAACAGATAATAAAATGGTTAGTGGCGTGATTGCGGGAATCTGTGAATATTTCGGCTGGGGGGCTGATGTTGTAACAATTCTTCGTATCTTGTTCCTTATCATGGCTTTCAGTAGCATGGGCGGATTGATTTTCTTATATATTGTAGCAAGCTGGATTATGCCAAGCGGCTATCAAAAAGGTAATCCTTATCAGAACCAACGCAATCAATATCAAAATCGTTGGGACGCCAAGGCAGATCGCTTTGAAGAAAAAATGAATCGTAAAGCACAAAAATGGGATGAAAAATCTCGTGGTTACGAAGACAAATGGACACAAGGTTCATGGAATTCAACCAGCCAAAACAGTTGGCAAAATCCATGGGAATCACAAAATCAAAAAGGTCGAAAAATTAAAGAAGCAGAACCAATTCATGATGAAAAATCAAATGAAGATGACTGGTCAGACTTTTAATTATCGTTTAAATAAAGCTAAAAAATTTGAAACTTTCCCGCTTTAATTTGATTATTTCATCAAAAATTAAAGTGTTTATCATAAATGAACTCGTGCGGTACCACGTTAAACTGCCCTCCTTTAAATAATAATAATAAATACACACTAAAAAAATGGACTGATTAAGTCCATTTTTTTAATGAAATTTCACCGCTGGAAATAATTTTTTTCTGTCCATTTGAAAGTTGCACGATGAGCTCTCCTTCGGGCGTTAAATCGATGGCCTTTCCTTCATAAGCAAGCTGATTTTCGTCAAAGCTGATCCTTCGTCCCAAGATGAAAGAGTGAGACTTGTAAATGCTGAAATAATCGGCATTCATCAAGCTGTAAAACTCATTCCAAATCTCTGCTATCAGTTCATTGCGCGTGATGGTGGGTTCGTTTTCTGTAAAAAGAGAGGTTGCTTTATCGGCAAGTTCATCTGGAAATTCTTGAATTGAGAAATTAAGACCAATACCGATAATTACTTCCATGTTGTCAGCATTGACAGTAGCTTCCGCCAGGATACCAGCCATTTTTTTCCCATCAAGATAAATATCATTGACCCATTTGATTTGTGGCTTTTTATCGGTTCGTTTTTCGATAGCACTGATAATGGCTGCACCAGCTAAAATGGTGAAATTAGGCATTTTGTCAGCACTGACAGGCCATTTGAGCAAGAGACTCATGTAAATGCCGCTGCCTTGACGAGCAAAGTAAGCACGTCCAAAACGGCCATAAGCTTGCGTTTGATTTTCCGCTAAATAAAGGCAGTTGTCCTGTCCATCAGCTTTGGCATCTTTTTGTGTTGATGCTGAATTTTCTAAATTTTTTACGTCATAAAGATAAGAATTTTGACCTAAAATTTTATTTCTATCTAAGATATCGCTCATAAAGCAATTATATCAATCTGTCAGAAGAAGTTCAAAAAATAAAAACAGGAAAAGTACAAAAATTGAAAGAGCGGGGGCTTAAAAAAGTTCAAAAATATGGTAAAATAGAGATGTTACAAGTCCCGAAAGGCTCGATGGAAAACATTGAGGTGGCAGTTTGCCGAAAAATCCTTGTAACCGAATAATTGGCGCTGGTCGTCAAAATGAAAAGTAGGGGGACATTAAATTGTCAGAAAAAAAATTATTTACTTCAGAATCAGTTTCCGAAGGACACCCAGACAAAGTCGCTGACCAAATTTCAGATGCGATTTTAGATGCGATTGTGGCGCAAGATCCAACCGCGCATGTGGCTTGTGAAACAGTTGTTTACACAGGAACAGTCAACGTTTTTGGGGAAATCTCAACAACAGCTTATGTTGATATTGCTGGTGTTGTTCGTGATACCATCAAAAAAATTGGCTACACGGACAGTGAAAACGGCTTTGACTATAAGTCTGTTGGCGTTCATGTTTCGTTGGTTGAACAAAGTTCAGACATTGCCCAAGGGGTTAACGATGCACTTGAGGAACGCGGAAATTCTGAAAAAGATCCACTCGATGCGATTGGGGCAGGAGATCAGGGTTTGATGTTTGGCTATGCTACAACAGAAACAGCTGAATACATGCCACTTGCGATTTCACTTTCACACAAACTTGTCAAAAAATTGGCAGACTTGCGTAAATCAGGCGAAATTTCATATTTGCGTCCAGATGCTAAATCACAAGTAACGGTTGAATACGATGAGAATAATGTAGCAAAACGCATTGATACCGTCGTTATTTCAACACAACACGCACCAGAAGCAACACTTGAACAAATCGAAAAAGATGTGAAAGAAAAAGTCATCAAAGCGGTTATTCCAGCAGAACTTTTGGACGATGAAACCAAATATTTCATCAATCCAACAGGCCGTTTTGTTATCGGAGGCCCTCAAGGCGATTCTGGATTGACAGGCCGTAAAATTATCGTAGATACTTACGGTGGTTATGCACCTCACGGTGGAGGAGCTTTCTCTGGAAAGGACGCAACAAAAGTTGACCGTTCTGCCTCATATGCGGCACGTTATGTTGCTAAAAATATTGTAGCAGCAGGACTGGCTCAAAAAGCACAAATCCAGCTTTCTTATGCGATTGGGGTTGCAAAACCAACATCAATCAATATTGATACTTTTGGAACAAGCCAATACTCAGATGATGATTTGCTGGCTGCCATTCGTAAAGTCTTTGACCTTCGTCCTGCAGGAATCATCAAAATGCTCGATCTTCTTCGTCCGATTTATGCACAAACAGCAGCATACGGACACTTCGGCCGTACAGATGTTGATTTGCCGTGGGAACATACAGATAAAGTAGATGAGTTGAAAGCTTTGCTTGTAAAATAAGGCCTCGCCGAACCCTGTTCGGTCTTCGCTGACTTTGTCAGCTTCGCTCTCCACTCTCGCTAATGTTGCTGAAATTTCCAGCAACAAAGTCGAGTGGGCCTTCGGCCGTACAGATGTTGATTTGCCGTGGGAACACACGGATAAAGTAGATGAATTGAAAGCTTTGCTTGTAAAATAAGGCCTCGCCGAACCCTGTTCGGTCTTCGCTGACTTTGTCAGCTTCGCTCTCCACTCTCGCTAATGTTGCTGAAATTTCTAGCAACAAAGTCGAGTGGGTCTTCGGCCGTACAGATGTTGATTTGCCGTGGGAACACACAGATAAGGTAGATGAGTTGAAAGCTTTGCTTGTAAAATAAGAAATAAATAAAAAATCGAAGTTTTCTTCGATTTTTTTATTCTGTCAGAGCTGACAAGGGATTTGTCAAGTTTGATTTTGTGTCAGATTGAACTGTAAGCGGTCCAAGTTAAGTTTGATAATTCAACATAATAATGATACAATGGATAAGTATATTGCTGAGCAATTTACATTAATTTTATAATCAGACTGGACTGTCTATTGTGATGCAATAGATTGAACATTTAAAGGAGACGTATGGACGTTAGTATCGTTACTATTGTTCTTGTCGTCTTATTGATTGTAGTGGTTGTCGCCTTTATTTTTTATGCTCAAAAAATCAAAAATGGAAAGCAAGATGCTGAAAGTTTGATTACTGATGCAGAAAATAAGGCAAACGAGATAACGGCAAACGCGAAACGCGATGCTGAGAATTTGAAACGTGAAGCTGAACTTTACAAAAGAGATGCAGAAAATTTTAAAAAGGAAGCCCGCTATGCTCTTAAAGAAGAAGAGCAAAAGCAGCGTCGTGATATCGAAAATGAATTTAAGCAGGAACGTAAGGAGTTAAAAGAATCTGAACAACGCCTAACCCAACGTGAAGAGGTGCTCGGCCGCAAGGACGATACATTATCTAATAAAGAACGTAACTTAGATTCAAAAGAAGAAAGTCTCGCTAAAAAATCAGATACACTCAATAAGCGTGAACAAGAATTAGTGCTGATTGAAGAAAAGAAACAGCAAGAACTGGAACGTATTTCAAACTTGTCGATGGACGAAGCCAAAAATATCATCATTACAGAAACTCGTGAGGGTTTGACGAAAGAAATGGCTCAGATGATTCGACAAAGCGAGGAAAAAGCAACAGCCGAAGCAGACAAGAAGGCAAAACGAATTATTTCACTTGCCATTCAACGTGTGTCAAGCGATTCTGTTGCTGAACAGACCGTTTCTGTTGTTACTTTACCTGATGACAGCATGAAGGGACGTATTATTGGTCGTGAAGGCCGTAATATTCGTACCTTCGAAGCACTGACAGGGATTGATGTCATCATTGATGACACTCCTGAAGCAGTTGTCTTGTCTGGCTTTGATCCAATTCGTCGTGAAATTGCACGAATGACTTTGGAACAATTAGTTCAAGATGGTCGTATTCATCCCGCACGTATTGAAGAATTGGTCGAAAAGAACCGTAAGGCGATTGACCACAAAATTCGTGAATATGGTGAACAAGCAGCATTTGAAGTGGGCGCACACAACTTGCACCCAGACTTGATGAAGATTATGGGACGTTTGCATTTCCGTACTTCATACGGACAAAATGTCTTGGATCACTCGGTTGAAGTGGCAAACATTGCTGGTAATTTGGCAGCTGAGATGGGTGAAAATATCCAACTTGCCAAACGTGCAGGATTCTTGCATGATATCGGAAAAGCACTTGACCATGAAGTTGAAGGAAGTCACGTTGAAATCGGAACAGAATTGGCACGTAAGTACAAAGAAAATCCGATTGTCATTAACACCATTGCTTCTCACCACAATGATACAGAACCAAATTCAATCATTGCGGTCTTGGTTGCTGCGGCCGATGCATTATCTGCTGCAAGACCTGGAGCACGTCGTGAATCAATTGAAAACTACATCAAACGTTTGAAAGATTTGGAAAACATTTCGACAAGCTTTGACGGTGTTGACAATGCCTTTGCTTTACAAGCAGGACGCGAAGTTCGTGTCATGGTTAAACCAGAAAAATTGTCTGACGACAAGATGACAATTTTGGCACGAGATATTAAAAACCGCATCGAAAACGAAATGGACTATCCTGGAAACATCAAGGTTACAGTCATTCGTGAAACGCGTGCAGTTGACTATGCCAAATAAAAAGAAGCCTCGGCTTCTTTTTTTATTTTCTCCTTTTGAAAAAAAGGAGGAGACTGGCCACCAAACTGGCTTGACCAATTCTTGCAAGCACACTTCCAAATCGACTGCCTGTCGCAGGGAGATTGTCTTGCCCTTCAGGATTGTCTGTTAAAAGGTAATCTGGAGTCCTGTTTTCATTGTCATTTTCTGGCGAATCTGGAGGCGTGAGATTTGGTTGATTGGGC
Source organism: Lactococcus sp. dk101 (assembly GCF_009601055.1). Classification (GTDB taxonomy): domain Bacteria; phylum Bacillota; class Bacilli; order Lactobacillales; family Streptococcaceae; genus Lactococcus. The sequence continues at coordinate 41,266 of NZ_WITI01000014.1, read as the reverse complement.
TGGTTTGGAGGTGATTGATTATCTGGATGATTTGGATTTTCAGGTGCGGGATTGGAAGTTTCAGCCAGTCGATAAGTGGCAATGGAATGAACAGCGCCCAAGCCTGCCTTGACTTCCTGGTCTGCGGTCAGTAGTTCCTGAAATTCTGCCTCACTAATGGTTACGAAATTATCAAGACTGCTGTTTTGAACAAATCCATTTGAGTTGGTTCCTGTCAGTGCTGACAGCATTGAAATTGGCGTACTTGGCTGATTGAAAACGGCAGGATCAAGAATTTCGATTTTGCGTGTCCAACTGTCAAAAACTAAGCCGTCAAGAAGAGGTGCAGTTGCTAAACTTTGACTTGCTTGTTCAATGGTGCGAAAATCATCAGCTGGCATTTGTCGCTCAAAATCCTTCTGGGCATTTATTTGTAGGTCAGCTGGAATGTCGTCTGCTAAATGCAGGTCATAACTGACAGCAAAAGGAATAGGTTGCCATTGTGCCACAAAATAATAACTGTCATTCTCGGGGGCAAACTGACTCTCGTCCCACAAAAATTGTGCTTGAGCCTCTAAGTCCAAATTTTGTTCAATATAATTTGAGATATGCGCAAGCACGTCATCGGGAATTCCGTATCTCAGAATTTGATTATTTTGAGGATGTCCAGCAGGGTGACCGAGTTCAAGCGAATGCACGTTTCCATCTTGCCCAATCAGTTTTAAGGCATCATTGGTCATTGCCATTTTTGCCCATCCAGCAAATCGGTAGCCATCAACTTGCAGACTTGATTTTGTCTGAATATTGACGGGGCTGTCAGCACTGATAAATCTTGCTTTGCTAATCTCATGGTTGGGGATAAAGTTAGGACGTGAAAAACTCAAAGCTGCCCAGTTTTCCACAGGCAAATCTTCATTTTCGAGGCGAATTTTAGTGCCAGCTAGAGGCAATCTGACAAAATCAGGGCGCTCAAGAATGGTTTCTTGAATGTCTTCTTGTTCCAGTGGTGTCATCAGTTCAGCAGCAGGAAAAAATCCGTCTGCGCGTGATTCTTCGATGAAGTCATTGAAGACAAGCTCCCAGTACTGTTCGTCAGCGCTGACAAAACCATTTTCGGTCATTGCCGTTTGCATTTGCTGAGTAATTCCAGAATTTAGGAAAATTTCATGCACGTCAGCGTTGAATGGTGTCTCTGCCGGAGTGTCTGATTCGTCCTTGTCATTTCCATTGTCATCATTATTAGCATTATCATCATCTGGTTGGCGGAAATTTGTTCTATGAGGCGCAAGATAGGCTTTTGAAATGTTATCGCCTTGATTTTGTGTGCCTTGTCCAAAACGATAAATACCGGGTGTAGTCAAGTGAAATTGAACCTTGCTGAAGTTATTGTTGTTGTCATTGCCAGTCGTAAAAAAGAGGGTCAAATCATAACTTTGGACATCGTCTGGTAGCTCTGACAAGATGATATTCCAGCTTCGCACGCCGTCATGTTCTAACACTTGTAGCCAAATGTTTGGTGCAAGTGCTGTCGTTGCTCCAGCAGCATTGGTAGCATGAAAAACACCACCTCCGTGCAAGTCATGGCTGTCAAGCTGATTGAAACCAGAGCCGACTTGCTCCGCGTTGGTTTTTTCATGGTCAATGTAAAAAATTGGAAGGTCACCGGCAGAATCTAGCCAACCTAGGATAGCCGTTCGCTCGCTTTGTGTGTTTGCAAAAACGCGTGGTAAGACAAGATTATAACGCACCAAATCATTTTTGTAGGACTTTTTGATTAGACGAGGAGCGGGGGATACAGCAGCTCCAAAAATGGTCAGCAATGACAGGATTTGGAGACCGTAGCGTATTTTCTTGTCAGGAAGCCAGCCTTCGCTGGACTTGATTTCTTTTTCAAGCCTTTCAAATTCTTGTGGGCTCATCATTTTTCCTTTCTATTGGGCATTTGAGGAATGAAAAACAGGCAGGTGTGCCTGTTTGTTGGTTTGTAAGGTGTTCTAAATGATTTATTGAAGGACATGTCCTGGATCCATATAGTGTTGACCATAGAAGCCCTCTAAAAGTGCCTCAGTAAATGTATGGTGTCCGATTGTATGACGATCAGCATGTTCCGTAGTAAAGGAACCAAATCCAGATTTCTGATAAGTAGGTGTATCGGTTGTTCTTATTCCACCTCTTGCGTACCAATCTTCGTAAGCTGCATCTACAGCAACCCAGTCAATCATATTACGTTCTTGTAACTCGATATTGTAAATGCTTGTAGAAAGGATTTGGCCATCAAACTTATAGTAGCCGATAAAGCCAAGGTTGACAGCAGGCATTGGCTCAAGATAGCCGGGATCGATAAAATGACGCCCATAGTAGCCCTCAATTAAATCTTCAGTAAATGTATGATGACCGAGTTCTTCTCTGTTATTGAAATGAGTAAGGAAAGAGCCGACGCCAGATTTTTGATAGCTTTCGTTTTTAGGCCTCAAGCCGCCTTGAGCATACCAATCTTCGTAAGCCTCATCGACTTTCCCCCAGTCAATAGGATCTCCTTCATTCAAGTCAATATTGTAGAATGACGTTGACATGATTTGTCCACTATTAACATAGTAGCCAATAAAACCAAGTGATACAGGCGCTTTATTTGATGTATCAACAATCAATTCACTAAATTTTATCTTGGTTAGATTTTTTGTTCCAGTAATGAGTGTCGCTTTTTGTAGGTCCTCGCCTGTTCCGCTAAAGCTGACGACATGCGTTTGATAATCATTTCCCTTGTGATTGTGGTGGGCTTGAATACTACCTTTAAATCCTGCTGGAGCAGTTATCGCCCAGTTTTTATTGGCACCCGTGCCTTCAACGATGAGCTGTAATCCAGAGCCAAGCTCAACAACCAGCCCGTTGGCAGCACTCGTAACTTCAATGTCCGCTTGGGCTTTATTGAATTTATGATGAATTTGAGGATCTTTTTTAACATTGACTGCTTTGGCTTTTTCGGCAAAGGCGCCTGCTCCTGTGGCAAGTGCAACGGCAGTTGCTGCTGTGATGGTGTACTTGAGTTTGCGATTACTCATTTTTTCTTTGATGCTTTGTTTTGCTTTTTCTGCTTCTTGTGGGGTCATAGGCTTTCTCCTTATTATAAAAAAATTAGAAACAAATTTGTATTCTATAATCATATTAACATTTAAAACTCATAAACCTAAATGATATACGAAATATATCATTATTGTTACATTCGCTAGAAATCACTTGTGTTTTTTGATAGAATAGATTTATAGTCATTTTGAATAAAATCAATCTGGCATAAAATATTTTTTAAAGAGTATCGGAGGAAAAAATGCCCGAACGTGGTTTATTGATTGTTTTTTCTGGCCCTTCAGGAGTCGGAAAAGGTACAGTCCGTGCAAAAATTTTTGAACAAGAAAACAATTTCAAGTATTCAGTGTCGATGACGACACGCAAGCAACGCCCAGGAGAAGTGGACGGGAAAGATTACTATTTCCGCACACGTGAAGAGTTTGAAGAATTGATTCGTAAAGGTGAGATGTTGGAATATGCGGAATATGTGGGCAATTATTACGGCACGCCGCTGACTTATGTCAATCAAACCCTCGATGAAGGGAAAGACATTTTCCTTGAAATCGAAGTTCAAGGTGCCCTGCAAGTTAAGCAGAAGAAACCCGATGCAGTCTTTGTATTCTTAACACCACCAGATTTAGATGAATTGCGTGAACGCTTGGTTGGTCGCGGAACAGATAGTTCTGAAGTGATTGCCAATCGTTTGGAAAAAGCAAAAGAAGAAATCCGCCTGATGAGTGAATATGATTATGCTGTTGTCAATGACAAAGTTGAACTTGCTGCTGAGCGGGTCAAGATGATTATTGACGCGGAGCATTTCCGTGTTGACCGTGTCATTGGACGCTATCGCAAGATGGTAGATGACAGCAATCTTTAATTGAACAAGGGCTTGTCAGAGCTGACAAAGCCAATTATTAGAAGAGGTACAAAATTATGATGTTAGAACCATCAATTGATAAATTATTGGAAAAAGTTGATTCAAAATACTCACTCGTTATTTTAGAAGCAAAACGTGCACACGAATTGCGTGAAGGCGAACGTCCAACAAAAGGAAATTACAAATCTGTAAAACGTACTTTGCAAGCATTGGAAGAAATCGCTGATGGAACAGTAACCATTCACCCAGCACCAGAAGCAAAACGTAAAACTTTGGTTGAACGTCGCGAATTGGAACGTTTGCAAGCGAAAATGACTGAAAAGAAAATTAAAGAACAAATCGCCAAGGAAGAAGAGGAAGAGGAAGCAAAATCAAAAGTAAATCGTGCTGCTAAAAAATCTTCCGAAGCTGCTTCTGAAGAATAATAAGTTAAAAAGCACGCGATTGGCGTGTTTTTGTTTTCAATGAGTATCGGAGAAAAGATGAAAATTGCTAAAATTATTGTTGACGTTCCTCTGATGCAGACGGACAAGCCTTTTACTTATTTACTTCCAGCGGATTTAGAGGCACTTTTTGAGGTCGGAATGCGGGTTCATGTTCCTTTTGGAAATGGAAATCGCTTGGTTCAAGGCATTATCGTTGAGCTTGTTGATGAGTCGATTGAGCCAGCAGATTTGGAGCAATACAAGACCGTCGCAGAACTTCTTGACATTACGCCAGTGCTGACAAATGAGCAACTTTGGTTGGCTGACGAGATGCGTCATCAGGTTTTTTCATACAAGATTTCCTGCTTGAAGGCCATGTTGCCGAGCCTGCTCAATTCAAGTTATGACAAACTTTTCATTGATCAATCTGGGCAAGAATGGAAATTCTCACAGCTGACAGAAGATGAAAAAGTTGAGTTTACAAAAAAAGCCCATGCTGGTGATTTGAAGGTTAAATATCTTGCCAAATCAAAAGAAAATCGAAAAGTTGAGAAGTTTATTGTCATTCCTGACCATAAAAAGTTGGCACTTTTTGAAATCCGAAAGGGAGCGAAAAAGAGAGACGAATTCAAGCGCTTTTTATTGCGTCATTTCGGTGAAAAAATTCCAATGAAAAACTTAGAATTTTCTCAAGCACAGGTTAAATTCTTTCGTGAAAATGAGTTAATTCAAATTGAAGAAGTTGAGGTATCACGAACGCAGGCCGTTTTTGATGCCGTCAGCAGTGACGAAGCAAAAAAATTGAATGCTGAGCAAGAGGCTGCATATCAAGCTATTATTAGCCCATTTGATAAAGAAAAAGGGCCAAGACCATTCTTACTCGAAGGGATTACAGGCTCTGGAAAAACGGAAGTGTATTTGCAGACCATTGCTCACTTTTTGGATTTGGGAAAAACGGCTTTGATGTTGGTTCCCGAGATTAGCTTGACTCCGCAGATTTCAAACCGTTTTATTGCACGATTTGGCGACAAAGTGGCCATTATGCATTCGGGGCTTTCTGATGGTGAAAAATACGACGAATGGCGTAAAATCAAAGAAGGACGTGCAAAAGTCGTCGTTGGTGCGCGGTCTGCGATCTTTTCTCCTGTGGAAAACTTGGGCGTGATTATTATTGATGAAGAGCATGAAACAAGTTATAAACAGGACTCAAGTCCTCGCTATCATGCGCGTGACATTGCACTTTTGCGCTCCAGATGGCATGGCGCAAGGCTTGTTCTAGGTTCTGCAACACCAAGCCTTGAGAGTCGAGCGCGCGCCATGAAAGGCAATTATCAACTTTTGCGACTGACGCAACGTGCCAATGAAAATGCGCTGCTTCCGGATGTTAAAATTGTCGATATGCGTTCGCAAATCAATGACAAATCTGCTAATTTTTCTAGTCTTTTATTAGAAAAAATCAAAGAAAAATTAGATAAAAATGAGCAAATTATTTTAATGCTCAATCGCAGGGGATATTCATCATTTGTCATGTGTCGTGAATGTGGCTTCGTCGTAGAATGTCCCAACTGTGACATCTCACTAACCTTGCATATGGATACCCGAACACTAAACTGTCATTATTGTGGCCATGTTCAAGGTGTTCCACAGACTTGTCCTAACTGTCAGTCACGTAAAATCAGATATTATGGCTCAGGCACCCAAAAGGTTGAAGAAGAACTGAAACAACTGATGCCTGACGTTTCGATTTTGAGAATGGACGTTGATACAACCAAAACGAAAAATGCGCATGAGAAAATTCTGAAAAAATTTGGTGATGGAGATGCAGAAATCTTACTTGGCACTCAGATGATTGCAAAAGGCTTAGATTTTCCTAATGTTACTCTGGTTGGTGTCATCAATGCTGATACAGGTCTCAATCTGCCAGACTTTCGAGCGAGTGAGCGAAGCTTTGAGCTAATCATGCAGGTAGCTGGTCGTGCCGGTCGTGCCAACAAGGCTGGTGAAGTACTTATCCAGACATTCAATCCAACGCATTATGCCATAAAATTGGCACAGGAACAGGATTATGAGAAGTTTTATGAGACAGAGATGAAATTTCGAAGAAATCTCTCATATCCGCCTTATTATTTCACAGTTCAGGTCATGCTGTCGCATCAAGATGAAGATGTAGTCATTCAAAAAGCGTATGAAGTTGCTAGTTTATTGAGACAAAATTTGACACCACAAGCGAAAATATTAGGCCCTACACCGCGTCCGATTGCACGAACGCACAACCTTTATCATTATCAAATCTTGGTCAAATACCGCTTTGAAGATCGCTTGGAAATGGCATTAAATCAAGTCTTAGAATTGACTCAGCTGAAAGAAAATAAGGATTTGCGTATCTTGATTGATAGTGAACCGCAGAATTTCATCTGACCAAGAAAACTCAGTTGTGAAAACAGATGAATAATAAAATTTAAACAGAAAATGTGAATAAAATGAAAACTAATTTCAAACTTGGCAAGCATTTTGGCGTTTATGGCGTGGCAATTAAAGAGGATAAATTGCTGGTCATCAAGAAGAATTCGGGCCCCTATCAAAATCGTTACGATTTGCCAGGCGGCTCTCAGGAAATTGGCGAGTCAATGAGAGAAACATTAGACCGTGAAGTTTTGGAAGAAACAGGTTTTTCAGTTCTTGACGCAGAAAATAGTCGCCTTTATTCAGCCTGGGTTTACGAAAATGAGGCAGTGCTTGTCAAACATCACGTTTTTAATCTTTATAATATTTCTGTGAGTAGTGAGCGGCAAGATTTGCCGAAAATGGTGGCTGACGGGAAAAATGACTCGGACGAGGCAATGTGGAAAAAGCTGTCAGTACTGACAGAAGCCAATAGTTCTCCACTTATCCTCAAAGTAATTGCAGAAATAAATGCTTATCCGGATGTGGGTAAGTCCGAGGTGTATGAAAACTGGAAAATTTTATCCACTTTTCCCTCTGATGTGGAAAAATAGATACTCTATTTTTTAATTTTAAAAATAATCGAACAGGAGAAAAAATGACAAAAACAAAAATTTTATTTATGGGAACACCAGACTTTGCAGCAACAGTTTTACAAGGAATTATTGATAGCGAAGCTTATGAGATTTTGGCTGTTGTAACTCAGCCCGATCGCAAGGTAGGCAGAAAACATGAGCTCAAAATGACACCTGTTAAAGTTGTCGCACTTGCTCACGATTTGCCAGTTTATCAGCCTGAAAAATTGTCAGGTTCACAAGAAATGGAAGATCTGATGGCACTTGGTGCAGATGGTATTGTGACGGCTGCTTTTGGCCAATTTTTACCAACAAAATTGCTCGATTCAGTTAGCTTTGCAGTCAATACGCATGGTAGCCTTTTGCCAAAATATCGTGGAGGTGCGCCAATTCAATATGCGATTATGAATGGCGACGAAAAAGCAGGCATTACCATTATGGAAATGGTTAAAAAAATGGACGCTGGTGATATGATTTCACAAGCCCCAATTCCAATTCTTGAAGAAGATAATTTAGGAACCATGTTTGACAAATTGGCAATTGTCGGCCGTGATTTGTTGCTTGAGACCTTGCCAAAATACTTGTCAGGAGAGCTCAAACCGGTGGCACAAGATGAATCTCAAGTTACTTTTAGTCCAAACATTGCACCAGAAGAAGAAAAAATTGACTGGAATAAATCAGCGCGTGAGATTTTCAATCAAGTCCGTGGCATGAACCCATTTCCGATTGCACATACATTTTTGAATGGCGAACGTTTTAAAATCTATGAAGTGGTGGAAGTTCCAGATGTAGCAACGACTGCAAAAGCAGGTAGCGTCATTGAGAAGACGAAAAAGCACCTGCTTGTTGCAACAGGCAATGGCGTTTTATCACTTCAACGTGTCCAACCTGCAGGAAAACCACAAATGGATATTGCAAGTTATTTAAATGGATTGGGGCAAAAACTAGCCGTCGGCGATATTTTTGGGGAGTAAAAGTATTCGCTTAAAACAGTGTTAAAGTAATTTTGGGAGAAATTATGAAAAATATTGGAAAAATTATTTTTGGTGTCGTTATTGGACTTGGCGTTTTGACTTATTGCACATTTCTTTTCTTGTTGCAAACGTCAATTCCATTGCCCTTTTCAAGATATAAGGTAAATACCGACATTGAGAAAACAATCGTTCAAGGCCAAACCTACTATATGTCGCCTTATTTCAGATTAAATTATACTGTCAAAGATGACGATAGTCACTTGACGATATACGATGCAACATATTTGCGTAAAAAGACAGAAAAATCTAAAGCTGAATATTGGAAATTTAATAAAATTCCACAAGAAAAAATGATTGCTGAAATTGAATTTAAAGGGGCTAAGAAAAAGGATGACGGATATAATCTCATGTCCGCCATTTGGGTTTCAAAAAACATGAAAAAAGGACATGAAAATCTTGAATTTCTAAATCCAAAATATTTGGAACATCGTGTCTATCCAAAATCAGGAAATTTTTTTGAATCAAGTCTTAAAAAGATGGATGAAAATAATCAAGCCAAATTGATTGCTGCATTGAAAAAAGTGACGGCTCAAAAACCAAAATATGGGATTTTAGATTCCGACCTAGGCAGAGTTAAATCAACAGATGAAATATATCTGTACAACGATAAAAACTGCTCGGTCAGTATGCAAGCTTCCGTTGTCACCATCTATGACGGCACAAGTTATCTTTCATTTTCAGGCGATGCATACGCTGAACAATGGAAACTCGATAAAGAAACGCTTAAACTCTTGAAAAATTAAGAGAATAGTCCAGAAAGCTCATCAATAGGTGGGCTTTTATGGTACAATTACTTTATGAAAAAAAATGCAAGACAAATCGCACTTGAGGTGCTAAATGACATTTTTGGAAATGACGCTTATGCTAATATTTCGCTTGACCGTCATCTCAGAGACAATGTGATTGAAGAAATCGACAAACCATTCATTACGGCACTTGTTTATGGTGTCGTCTCTAAAAAAGACTTGCTCGAATGGTACAGCCGTCCATTTTTGAAAAAAGCACCAAAACCGTGGGTTCAAATGTTGCTTAACATGACCATCTATCAAATTCAGTTTATGGACAAAGTTCCAACCTCAGCTGCAGTTGATGAAGCAGTTAAGATTGCCAAAATTCAAGATGGACAATCTACTGCCAACTTTGTGAATGCTGTTATGCGCTCATTCACGCGTTCTGAACACAAAGATGAAGAACCAAAAACCTGGGAAATTAAATATTCGATGCCAAAACTTTTGCTTGACAAAATGGTCAAACAATTTGGTGGAAAAAGAACAGGTGCTATTTTGGAAAGTCTTGAAACACCAAGTCATGTCAGTTTGCGCGTGATTGATAAAACGGTCGAAATCGCGGGAACGCGTCCGTCAGAGCTGACAGAGACAGCGGTCATTGCTGACAGCGGAAATTTTGCAGCTAAACAAGACTTTTTAGCTGGAAAATATACCATTCAGGATGAGTCTAGCCAGTTGGTTGCCCCTCAACTTGAGCTTCAAGGCGATGAAATCGTGCTTGACGCCTGCGCGGCACCAGGTGGTAAAACAACACACATGGCAAGCTATTTGACAACAGGACATATCATAGCATTGGATTTGTATGACCATAAACTCAAGCTGATTGAAGACAATGCCCAACGTCAAGGTGTTGCTGATAAAATTACGACAGAAAAAATGGATGCGACTGAGATTTATGAAAATTTTGGTGCAGAAAAATTTGATCGTATTTTAGTGGACGCCCCTTGCTCAGGCATAGGCTTAATTCGTAGAAAGCCAGACATTCGTTATCGGAAAGAAAGTTCGGATTTCAGCAATTTGCATGATATTCAACTAAAAATCTTAGATAGTGCATCGAAATCTTTGAAAAAAAATGGTATAATGGTTTATAGTACTTGCACAATCTTCGATGAAGAAAATTTTGATGTGATAAAAGCGTTTCTCGCTAGCCACGAAGACTTTGAGCAAGTAACAATCTCCCACGAAAAGAACGATATTATCACAGACGGCTGCATCTTTTTGACGCCTGAAATGTATCACACCGACGGATTTTTTGTCGCTAAATTTAGAAAAAATTAGAATTTAAATATGATATGAAGTGTAAAAATCAATCAAATGACTTGTTTTTTGCAACTTTCTTTTATTATAATAATTGAATATCATCATACTCAGCTGTTCAAAAGAAGCAGTCATGGGGATGTAAAATTCTTAATTTTAAATAAACTTATTCTTTAAGGAGAAAAAGTGGAATATAGTATCTTATCGGACATTGGCTCAAAACGTAGCACCAACCAAGATTATGCCGGAACATTTGTCAATCGTGCAGGCTTTCGCCTCTTTCTTTTGGCAGACGGTATGGGTGGTCATAAAGCCGGAAATGTCGCAAGCAAACTTACAGTCGAAGACTTAGGGAAACTCTGGACGGAGTCATTTTTTGACCAAGGAACACCAGATGAAACAATTGAAACATGGTTACGTAATCAAATTCGCAATGAAAATGAAAACATTGCAAATCTTGGTCAACTTGATGAATACAGAGGCATGGGAACAACGTTAGAAGCCTTAATTATCAAGAATGGTCGTGCCATTTCAGCCCATGTCGGCGACAGTCGCAAATATTTAATTCGAGACAATGAATTAAACAAAATTACAGTCGATCATTCACTCGTTCAAGAGTTGGTTGATGCTGGACAAATTACCGAAGCCGAAGCCGAAGTGCATCCAAATAAAAATATTATTACACGTTCACTCGGTCAACCTACGGAAGTTCAAGCAGACATTCAAACTTTTGATTTGAAAATAAACGACTTTATTTTGATCAATTCAGATGGTCTCACCAATATGGTGTCTGCCCATGAAATCATGGAAGTGGTAGAGCGTGAAGATTTAAGCTTGGACAATAAGGCCGAAGCGCTTATTCGTCTTGCCAATGAACATGGTGGAAATGATAATATCACAGTTGTTCTCGTTCATTGTGATCAAGCGTCAGACTTAGAAAATATTTCTCAGGAGGATCCTAGATGATTCAAATCGGGAAAATCTTTGCAGATCGATATAAAATCATCACTGAAATTGGCCGAGGAGGCATGGCAAATGTGTATAAAGGAGAGGATACTTTCCTTGATCATCGCCCAGTAGCCATCAAGGTTTTACGGTCAAATTTCGAAAATGATAATATTGCAATCGCCCGTTTTCAGCGTGAAGCTTTTGCGATGGCAGAGCTTTCTCACCCAAATATTGTAGGAATTTCAGACGTTGGTGAATACGAAAATCAACAGTATATCGTCATGGAATTCATTGATGGGATGACATTGAAGCAGTATATCAATGGACGCGCACCTCTATCAAATGAGGAAGCCATTTCAATCACGATGGAAATTCTATCTGCTATGGAAATGGCGCATGGTCATGGGATTATTCACCGTGACTTGAAGCCCCAAAATGTCATGATTTCAAATAGCGGTCTTGTTAAAGTTACAGACTTTGGGATTGCTAAGGCTTTATCTGAAACGTCATTGACGCAAACGAATACAATGTTTGGTTCAGTTCATTATCTGTCACCAGAACAAGCACGTGGTGCAAATGCAACAGTTCAATCGGATATTTATGCGATTGGGATTATTCTTTTTGAGTTACTCACAGGTCAAATTCCATTTGATGGAGACTCAGCAGTTGCCATTGCCTTGAAACACTTCCAAGAAAACATTCCTAGTATCATCAATCTAAACCATGATGTGCCACAGGCTTTGGAAAATGTTGTCATCAGAGCAACAGCCAAAGATATGAATGACCGTTATGCTGACGTAACAGAGATGATGGAAGATTTGGCTACTTCAACTAGCCCTGAGCGCCGTGGCGAAGAAAAATTGGTCTTTAAAAAGGATAATAGTGCGACGAAAATGATGCCGTCAAACTTGATCAATCCTTATGATACCAAGCCATTGATTGATTCAAAAGCGGATAAGATGCCGGAGCGTCATTCTGAACAAACGGACGACGCCAAAGCTGAAGCAGCAGAAAAAACACCTGAAAATAATAAGCCCAAGAAAAAATCACGTAAAGGTTTAATTGCACTGATTATTGTCTTGATTGCTGTTATTGCCGGTGTGGCATTTGCTTGGACATCAATGACACCTAAGAATACGACGGTACCAGATGTTGCAGGCTTAACTTATGATGAAGCGAAAACTGAGATTCAAGCAGCCAATCTAAAAGTCGGAAAACAAATCAAACAACAAAGTACCGATGTTGAATCAGGTAAAGTAATGAAAACTGACCCTGCTTCTGGTACAGAAGTTCGCGAAAATAGCTCTGTCAACATTTACGTTTCTAAAGGAAATTCAAATGTGATTAGCATGGACAATTATGTTGGTCAAGATATTGACTCAGCATTAAACGACTTGTTGGTTAAATATAACATTACTTCAGACATGGTCACTAAAAATTATGTCGCCAATGATTCTTACAAGGCTGGTACAATCTTTAAACAAACACCAGCTAAGGGAGAAAGTTTTGACACTTCTGGTAACGATAAGATTGTCTTTGAAATTTCGAAAGGTGCAGAAGCAACCATTCCGTCATATCGAGGACAAAATGCAGTCAGCTATCAAAGCGCATTGCAAAATCTTGGCTTTACCAATGTAACCCTCAATCCAATCGCAACGCCTGGTTCAACAAGTGGCTGGGTCGCTGGTTTGAATGTTGAAGTTGGCAAGTCTTATACATTGGACACACAAATTGTTATTGATGTGACACAAGCTGTTGAAAGTTCATCAAGCTCGTCAAGTTCATCAAGCTCTACTTCAGAATCAAGTAGTAGTAGTAGCTCGCCTAGTTCAAGTTCATCAACAACGGAAAGTTCATCAAGTCCAACAACGTCTAGTTCATCTGAAACGACGACTACCCAATCAAGTAATTAAAAAAAATCTATCCTTTGAGGATAGATTTTTTAATGTTAAGAAAATAAAAAAAGAGCCGAGGCTCTTTTTTTGCTTGAATGTTGACGAATTAACGACGAAGTCCAAGAGCTGCGATCAATTCGCGGTAACGTTGGATATCTTTTGAACGAAGGTATGACAAGAGGTTACGACGGTGACCGATTTTTTTCATCAATCCACGGTAAGTTGCGTGGTCTTTTTTGTGTGATTTGATGTGGTCGTTAAGGTGGTTGATTTCCCAAGTAAGTACAGCGATTTGTACTTCAGGTGAACCAGTATCGCCTTCTTTGCGGGCGAACTTAGCGATGATTTCTGATTTTACTTCTTTTGAAATTGCCATGAGTTTTTTCTCCTTTGAATTTATTGCTCTTTCCGAGTATCAGCTTGGCAAGCGTGAAACCAAGAAAAAGTTGTAAAAAACTACTCTCCTATCATACACTATTTTGTCAGCTTTGACAAGTTTTTCTGCTGAAAATGGTTTTTGTCAGCTTTGATAGGTTCTTGATTGTCGATAGTTTCTCGTTTGTTAAAGCGAGTGGTTGTATTTGATGACAGAGACCGCTGATGCATGAAAGGGAAAAATACTTTCTTCATCAAAAAAAGTGTCTCTTCAGACACTTTATATTAAATCAATCCTTTTTCCTTATCAATCGTTGCTGTAATCGCGTCGATGACAGTTGCTACGAAGCGATTTTGTTCAAGACTGACAACACCTGCGATAGTAGTTCCACCAGGGCTTGAGACTTGGTCAACTAAAGTCCAAGGATTTTCGCCAGATTGAAGCACCATTTCTGCAGAAGCGGCAACCGTGTCCGCAACAATGGAAAGTGAAGCTTCTTTTGACATGCCGTGCAAAACACCAGCTCGGCTCAGGGCGTCAATAAACATATAAATGTAAGCAGGGCTTGAACCAGCAAGTGCTGTAAATGTAGAAAAATCTTTTTCAGCAACTTCGTGAACAGAACCCACATTTTCAAAAACTGCTTTGGCAAAGGCATAGCTGTCATCGCTGACAAAATCATTTTTGACAATGGCAGAAGTTGAACGACCGATTTGGGCGTTGATATTTGGCATAACTCGAATGATAGGCATACTTTCAAGCGCCATCAAATGTTCCAAATCGCTCAAAGTATAACCTGCAGCAATCGAGAGGATTGTTTTTTCAGCGGTCAGAGCTGACAAGATTTCGTCAGCGATTTTTGGAAGGACTTGTGGCTTGATAGATAAGACGATCAAGTCCGATTTTTCGACCAATTCGTGATGGCTGCTGACAGCAGATACTTGCAGGTCTTTTGCTTGTTGTTTTGTCTTTTTAATGTCGCGGCCAGAAATAAATACTTTAAATTTATCTTTGTCCAAACCAGAAATAATGGCGGTTGCCATTTTCCCAACACCAATAAAACCAATTGTTTTCATGAGATTCTCCAAACTATATGATAGGGCTATTTTAACATAAAAAGAAGCCCTTAATAAAAAAAGAAGCTGACGATTTAAAAATACGTTACTTGTCAGTGCTGACCGCAGGAATGATATTCAAAATAGGGGAGGCATTTTGATAAAAGACAGGTGTTTACTGAATAAGGGCTTGTTTTATGATATAATAGCTATAATATAAATGAAAATTTAATGAGATAAATCGGAGGAAAAACGATGAATAAATATGCCATTATTTTAGCGGCGGGCAAAGGGACACGCATGAAGTCAAAACTGCCAAAAGTGCTTCATGAAGTTGCTGGAAAATCAATGCTTGCTCATGTCTTATCACATGTTTCGTCAGTTGATACGGAAAAGAATATAGTCATTGTTGGGCATGAAGCAGAACGTGTTATTGCCACATTGCCTAAGGAAACAAACTATGTCAAGCAAAGTGAACAGCTTGGAACAGGACATGCGGTAAAAATCGCGGCTGATTTGCTCGCTGATCAAGAAGGCATGACGCTTGTCATTGCTGGTGATACACCTTTGATTACTGGCGAAACGCTCAACCGTTTATTTGCTTACCACCAATCTCAAAAAGCAACAGCAACGATTTTGACTGCCATTGCTGAAAATCCAACAGGCTACGGCCGTATTGTTCGTGGCGATGATCTTTCTGTTGAAAAAATTGTTGAACAAAAAGACGCATCTGAGTCAGAAAAAGCCATTAAAGAAATCAACACAGGGACTTACGTTTTCGATAACAAATCACTTTTCATGGCTTTGAACAAGATCACAACCAATAATGCACAAGGCGAATATTATTTGACCGATGTCATTGAAATTTTCAAATCAATGCAAAAAACGGTTGCAGCCTTCAGTCTCGATGATTTCAACGAAAGCCTCGGTGTCAATGACCGTGTTGCACTTGCACAGGCTGAAAAAATCATGCGTGCGCGCATCAATAAACAACACATGATTAACGGTGTTACTTTGATTGACCCTGAAACAACTTATATCGATGCAGACATTGAAATCGGTGCAGAAACGGTGATTGAAGGAAATGTTGTCATCAAAGGTAAGACGACAATTTTTAATCATGTACATATCACGAACGGCAGTCGCATTATTGATTCAGAAATTCATTCAGATACAGAAATTCGCAATTCGACAGTCGAAGGAAGTCGCATGAGCGTTGGTTCAAACGTTGGCCCTTATGCTCATTTGCGCCCTGAAACCGTCTTGAGCGAAGATGTACATGTTGGTAACTTCGTTGAAGTCAAGAGTTCAACGCTTGGAAAAGGAACAAAAGCAGGCCATTTGACATACATTGGCAATGCTACAGTTGGCGAAAAAGTCAATTTCGGAGCTGGAACAATCACAGCGAATTATGACGGACACAATAAATTCAATACTGAAATCGATGACTTTGCTTTTATTGGCTCAAATACAACCTTGATTGCACCTGTTCATGTTGGTAAAAACGGATTGACCGCAGCCGGTTCTGTTGTCATTGATGATGTACCAAACGAGGCAGTAGCGATTGCTCGTGGTCGCCAAGTCAACAAGCTCAATCGTGCCAAGAAAATGCCACATTACCGTGGTCAATAAGTAAAAATTAGAGATTAAGGGAAGTTATGTTAGAAGTTGAAAATAAAAAATATGAAGAAAAAACATTATCACGTGATTTGATTTTTCATGGAAAAATATTTCGTGTGGTATGCGATACGGTAAGCTTGCCTGATGGAAATTTAGGCACACGCGAACTGGTTTTTCATAACGGAGGCGTTGCAGTCGCTCCGATTATTTCCGACAAAATGATTTTGGTTGGTCAATATCGCAAGGCGATTGAACAATTTATCTATGAAATTCCCGCTGGTAAATTAGAATTCGGAGAAAATTCTAAGATTGAGGCAGCTGCACTCAGAGAACTAGAAGAAGAAACAGGATATACTGTTGAAGATGGATTTGACTTGGAAGTTATTGCTCCATTTTATGGTACCATTGGCTTTTCATCAGAACAAACACATCTCTTTTTCTCGGATCATTTGAAAAAGGTAGAAAATCCGCGTCCAATGGATGACGAAGAATTTCTGGAAACCAAACTTGTCACTTTGCAGGAAGCTAAATTGATGATGCAAAAGGGAGAAATTTGTGATTCTAAAACAATTATGGCAATACAATATTGGGAGTTAAAAATTTTACGTGGAGGTTTAAATGCCTAGACCAATTTTAACGGATGAAATTATTGAGGAAGCACGACGGAACCGCAAGCATCTCGAACGTCATTTGCAAGAAGAAATGGCGCAAGACGAAGAACTATCCGAAAAGTACAGTAAAATAGAAAAAGACTTGTCAAAAAAGTCCGTCTATAAAAGTCGTCGGATTGAAAATGCCAAGCAAGTTGAGCGGAGCAAATCAGTCAATAAATGGCTGATTATCGTCGCATTATTCGCACTGGCATTATTTGTCGGCTTCGTGTGGTATTATTTCTTCTAATATATCACTCACTAATATAGAAAGTTTTAAACATGAAAATAGGAATTATTGCTGCAATGGACGAAGAAATTCGGACCTTGGTCAATCGACTTGACAATTCAGGAAAGCACACACGCCACAATCTAGTCTTTTATACAGGGTCAATTGGCCGTCACGATGTTGTGCTTGTGCAGTCTGGTATCGGAAAAGTCATGTCAGCACTGGCGGTCAGCTATTTGGTAGATATTTTTGAAGTAGATGCAATCATCAATACAGGTTCAGCAGGTGCAGTCGATTCAGCCCTCAAAATCGGTGATGTTGTCATTGCTGACAGACTTGCCTATCATGATGTTGACGTTACAGCCTTTGGCTATGCTTATGGTCAAATGGCACAACAGCCACTCTATTATGAAGCCAGCAAATACTTTACTTCGGAGCTGAAGAAAGTGCTTGAAAATGTTCATGTTGGTTTGATCACCAGCTCTGACAGCTTTATTTCAAGCCCTGACAAAGTAGCGGAAATCAAATCTCACTTCCCAGAAGTTTTGGCAGTTGAGATGGAAGGCGCATCAATTGCTCAAGCGGCAACAGCCTTAGGAAAACCTTTTGCGGTCATCCGTGCCATGTCTGATACGGCTGATCATGACGCCAATGTCAAATTTGATGAATTTATTATTGAAGCAGGAAAACAATCTGCGCAAACCCTTATCAAGTTATTAGAAAAAATGCTGTAAGAGCTTACAAAAATCTACCTAATCGTAGATTTTTTTGATATAATTAAAAGAGCCTGAAATTGTCAGCGCTGACAAAGAAAATACACTGATTAAAAATTAAAACATGTATCAGTTGATATACAGATAAGAAACAATAATAATGTGACCAATAAAACTTGACTTGTAGGAGTCAAATTTTTTGGGTCTCAGGATGAAACGGAATAATAGAGGCAAAAAACACAAGGAACAGTGTTAGAGAGAAGATGTAATGGAAGACTTAATCGAAAAAGTAAAACAATTTTTAGGGGATGGAGAGTTATTTGAACACTCCGTTGCTGTTGCCAAAATCGCAGAAGCACTGGCAGAAAAATATGGCGAAAACACGTCAAAAGCATTTTCAGCAGGTATTTTGCATGATGTAGGAGGAATCTACCCAGCAGACAAGCAAATGGCGATTGCTGCAGAAGCAGGAATTGTCCTCTTGCCTGAGGAAGAAGCATATCCTGTGCTCCTTCATCAAAAAATATCAAAGTTTTTGGCGCGCTGGAAATTCGGCTTTTTTAATGATGAAATCCTTTCAGCAATCGAATGTCATACCACTTTAAAAGCTCATTTTACACAGCTTGATTTGATCGTCTTTTTAGCTGACAAATTGAGCTGGGAGAATGCTGCTTATCATGCCGGAATGAAAGAAGCACTGAGAAGTTCACCAGAAGCTGCAGCCTTATTTTACATGAATTTCATGTTAGAAGAAGGCATGCCAGTAGTTCATCCTTGGTTTTTGGAAGGTAAAGCAGCACTTGAAGAAAAATTAAATACGAAAAAAGGTGAATAAGTTCACCTTTTTTTATTTACTCTTCAAACTCGTTTTTAGGTATAAAAACTAAAAAGCGCTGAGATTTGGAGCTTTCGTGATGGTCATGGTTTCTCGATCCACAACACGACGCTCCAAGTTTTCTCGCTCAATAACTATAATATTCTTATATTTGGTAAGGTCTGCACTCACTATCCGAACGTTTTCGCCAGTTGGTAGTGTAATAATATCATCTTTCTTCATCCTTATAATTCTCCTTTTTGTTGAACTCAAGCGATACAAATCATTGAATAGTTTATTCAATGAAGTCTGTTAAAGTGATCAGATTATTTCAGAAAAGCCTCTCTTTTCTCGGTCAGTCTAATAGAACTGAAAAGTTTGAATTGTCCCCCTTAATCATTTTATATTTGAGTAACTACAAAAAAGTGCTCATAATAAAAACGTTAAATATTATAATAAAATATCAATCATATATCTTATAATTATATATTTTACACGTTTTTTAAAATTTTTCAACCATATAAATTACAAATAGACAAAATTTGTCTAAAAATTTCAAAAAAATTATAAAAGAAAACGCTTTTTATGACTTTTTTTCTAATAATTATGACAGAAATTGAAAGTTATCCAAAGGAGACATTAAAAACAAAAGACAATATAATAATAGACTTATCTGAGAATTTAGATTATAATGTAAAATGACAATGTAAAGGAGAAATAATGACTTTAACTAAAGATTTTACTCAAAAACTTTATGATAACTTTGCACAAAATGCAAAATACAGAGCAGTAGAAAATGCTGCAACTAAAAATGGTTTGCTGAACGCACTTGAAAACCGTGCCTCACACGCAGCCAATCTTCCTGAGTTCTCAATTGACTTGACAAAAGATCCAGTTGCCAATCAAAAACAATCAGGACGTTGCTGGATGTTTGCGGCTTTGAATACTTTCCGCCACAAAACAATCGCTAACTTCAAATTGGATAACTTTGAATTTTCACAAGCCTACACATTTTTCTGGGACAAATATGAAAAATCAAACTGGTTCTTTGAACAACTTTTAGCTAATCCTGATATGGACAAAGAACACCTTCGTTTCTTGCTCCAAACACCTCAAGGTGACGGCGGACAATGGGACATGATTGTTGCCATTTTCCAAAAATATGGTGTTGTTCCAAAAGCAATCTATCCTGAATCAGTTGCTTCATCAGCAAGTCGTGAACTTGACCAATATTTAGATAAATTGCTCCGTCAAGATGCACAACTTTTGCTTGAAGCTGCAAAAGCTGGTAAAGATACAGTAGCTCTTCGTGAAGAATTGCTTGCTGAAATCTTCAATTATCTTGCAGCAACATTGGGCTTGCCACCACAAGATTTTGATTTTGCTATTCGCGATAAAGAAGGCAAAAACTTGACTAAATTCTCTGGTACACCACAAGAATTCTATGACCAATTTGTTGGCGTTGACTTAAACGAATACGTTTCAGTTATCAATGCACCAACAGCTGACAAACCTTATAATCAAAGTTATACGGTTGAATTCCTCGGTAACGTAGTTGGAAGCAAACCAGTGAAACACTTGAACGTTGAAATGGATCGTTTCAAGAAACTTGCCATTGCTCAAATGCAACAAGGTGAAACAGTTTGGTTTGGTTGTGACGTTGGTCAAGTATCAAATCGTTCAGCCGGCTTGTTGACACTCGATGCTTATGATTTCGAAACAGCTCTTGACATCAAATTCACACAAGACAAGGCTTCACGTCTTGATTATGCTGAAAGCTTGATGACTCACGCAATGGTAATCACAGGTGTAGATTTGGACGAAAACGACCAATCAACAAAATGGAAAATCGAAAATTCATGGGGTAAAGACGCAGGTGCCTTTGATGGTTACTTCGTTGCTTCTGACGAATGGATGGATGAGTTCACTTATCAAATCGTTGTTCGTAAAGAATTTTTGACAGCAGAAGAACTTGCTGCCTATGAAGGTGAATCAAAAGTTTTACTTCCTTGGGATCCAATGGGTGCATTGGCAATCTAATCAATTAAAATAATAAAAGCAATCCATTTGGGTTGCTTTTTTGTTAATTTAATCAATTACATAAATAAAAGCGTGAATTACATAATTTATAAAAATCTTTTAAAAAATAATCTGACCTTTTCTTTCAAAATTTGATATAATAAAATCATGGAAAATACCGATATTATCTACGGCTTGCACGCTGTAACAGAGGCCCTAAATTCAAGTACCGTTAACAAACTTTATGTCGAAGAAAATCTTCGCGGAAAAAATGTAGAAAAAATCAAAGCATTGGCACGAGAAAAGAAAGTCAATATTTCTTGGACTCCAAAAACAGAACTAAATAAAATGTCTGATAATGGCGTCCATCAAGGATTTGTTGCCAGAGTAGCCGAATTTGCTTATACTGAACTCGAAGACATTATAAATTTGACTCAGGATAAAACGACAGCAACGCTTTTGATTTTGGATGAGTTGACCGATCCTCATAATCTAGGTTCTATTGCGCGGACGGCCGATGCCACAGGAGTAGATGCTATCATTATACCCAAACATCGTTCCGTTGGAATCACACCGGTAGCTGTAAAAGCAAGTACAGGTGCACTTCAGTATGTCCCTGTCGTTCGTGTAACGAATCTTTCACAAACGCTTGACAAATTAAAAGATGCTGGGTTCTGGATTTTTGGTACCGATATGGATGGAACACCTTTCAACAAATGGAATACGGCTGGAAAAGTTGCGCTGATTATCGGAAATGAAGGACACGGAATCGCCCAAAATCTTAAGAAACAAGTGGATGAAATGATTACCATTCCGATGGTTGGTCATGTTCAAAGTTTAAATGCATCTGTTGCAGCAAGTGTTTTGATGTATGAAATTTTTAGAAATCGAAATTAAGTTAAAAATAAGAAATGGTAAGCCCTTTCTTATTTTTTTGTAAACTAAATTATAGTGTAAATCTAGTTTACAGTAATCATAAAATCAAGTAAAAATAATTCGTAAATATCATGCAAATTTTCATCATTTTTCTAAAAATGTAATAAACTTACAAAATAAAATCAAAAAAGCTAAAAAAACGCAGTTCTTCTATTGTTTTACTGTAATTTTGTGTTAAAATAGATAATGGGCGTGATTAGGTAAAACTTGTCTAATCCCCCCTTTTAAATATTGATAAAAAATGAATTGTGATGGATGAGGAAAGGAGTCGCTTTTATGGCCAAAAGTGGACTTTATACAGGCGTAGATATCGGAACAAATACAATCAAAGTATTGGTAGCTGAATACGTCTCAGGTGAAATGAATATAATCGGCGTTGGAAACGCCAAAAGTGATGGACTCAAAAATGGGATCATCGTTGACATAGAAAAGGTTTCGCAAGCTTTAGTAAAAGCTGTCAATGCGGCAGAGGAACGTGCAGGAATTACCATTGATCACATCAATGTAAGTATTCCAGCTAACCAACTTGAAATGGAAAAATGCCAAGGTATGGTTCCAATCGTTGGAGAAACGAAAGAAATCACTGACAATGACGTACTTCAAGTAGTACAAAACGCTTTGATGCGTGGTATCGTACCAGAACGTGAAATCATTGCTGTTGAAATCAATGAGTTTACAGTGGATGGTTTCCAAGGTATTTCAGATCCCCGTGGGATGTTTGGTGTACGTTTAGAAATGCATGGTTTGGTTTACACTGGGCCAAAAACACTTATCCACAACATTCGTAAAGTCGTTGAACGTGCAGGTTTGTTGGTTGACAACATCGTTATTGCACCTTTGGCTATGGCACACTATGTGCTTTCTGAAGGCGAACGCGAATTTGGTACAGTAGTGGTTGACCTTGGTGCTGGACAAACAACAGTAAGTGGTGTAAAAGAACAAAAACTTGTCTTTACACATACGCGTCCAGAAGGTGGAGATTATGTCACAAAAGACATTTCTACAGTTTTAAACACATCATTGACTGCAGCGGAAGATTTGAAAGTAAATTATGGTGAAGCAAGCACAGAACGTGCAAGCCAAGACGAATTCTTTATGGTTGACGTCGTTGGTAAATCTGAACCAGAACAAATTACTGAATATTATCTTTCACAAATTATCGAAGCAAGAATGACGCAAATTTTAGACGGTGTTCGTCAAGATTTGGAAGCTCATCATAACTTTGAAGCCCCAGGAGGCATTGTTCTTCTTGGTGGTGCAGCTGCAATGCCGGGCGTTGTTGATTTGGCTACAAACATGTTGAACATGAATGCACGTTTGTTTGTTCCTGCTGAAATGGGACTTAGAAATCCTGCATTTGCCCAAGTCATTAGCGTGATTGATTTCGTAGGAAATCGCAGTGATATTGACGTATTGGTATCACACGCAGTACGTGGTGATTATAGCTATGTTCCTTCAGAAACTGTTGAAACTTATGTTGCACCAGTTGCTCAAGTACAAGCTCCTCAAGTTTCACCTTCAAATTCTGAACAAACCGTTGAGCCTGGTTTCTATCAAGCACCAGTTGCTCCTACACAAAAAGTTGAAGCAGATGAAGAAAAAGAAGGCGTTGTTGGTCGCATCTCGAAGATGTTCGGCAACCTATTTGACTAATCACACAGAAAACGGAGAATTAAAAAATGGAATTTTCATTTGATACAGATTTAACACAAGGTGCCGTAATTAAAGTCATCGGTGTTGGCGGTGGTGGTGGCAATGCCATCAACCGAATGATTGAAGAAGGTGTTTCTGGCGTTGAATTCATCGCAGCAAACACCGATGTGCAAGCTTTGCGTAGCTCTAAAGCAGATACGGTCATTCAACTTGGCCCTAAATTGACACGTGGTCTTGGTGCTGGTGCACAACCAGAAGTTGGACAACGTGCAGCTGAAGAATCAGCTGAAACAATTTCACAAGCGCTCGAAGGCTCTGATATGATTTTCATCACTGCTGGTATGGGTGGTGGAACTGGTACAGGTGCTGCACCAGTTATTGCACAAATTGCTAAAGAACTTAATGCTTTGACAGTAGCAGTTGTAACACGTCCATTTGGATTTGAAGGTTCAAAACGTTCATACTTTGCAACTGAAGGTATCGAAGAATTACGTGCTAATGTTGATACTTTGTTGATTATTTCAAACAACAACCTGCTTGAAATCGTTGACAAGAAAACACCTTTGACAGAAGCTTTACGCGAAGCCGATAATGTTTTGCGTCAAGGTGTTCAAGGTGTTACAGACTTGATTACTAACCCAGGAATGATTAACCTTGACTTTGCTGATGTGAAAACAGTTATGGCAAACAAAGGTGATGCCCTCATGGGTATTGGTGTGGCTACTGGTGAAGACCGTGTCATTGAAGCTACTCGTAAAGCAATCTACAGTCCACTTCTTGAAACAACAATTGAAGGTGCAGAAAATGTCCTCTTGAATGTTACTGGTGGAATGGACATGAGCTTGACAGAAGCTCAAGATGCATCTGAAATTGTTATTCAAGCAGCCGGCAATGATGTAAATATCTTGCTTGGTACTTCACTTGACCCTGATATGAAAGATGAAATTCGCGTAACTGTTGTTGCAACTGGCGTTTCTAAAGAAGAAGTTGATGCTGTTTTAAATCCAGCACCTCGTAAAGAAGAACCACGTCGTCAAAACTTTGTTCACAATGCAAACTTGACACACACACCTGTTAGCCGCGCAGCACAACCAAGTGCACCTGCAGCTCAAACAAATAATGCAGCAGCATCTGCATTTGGTGATTGGGATATTCGTCGTGATGCTTCACCACGTCAAGCAGTTTCAAACAACAATCATGAAGCTTCAAACGTAACAAGTTTCAGTGGCGTTCCTACTTCAGAAGAAGATTTGGATACACCTCCATTTTTCCGTAAACGTTAAGATGACGATAGCTGAAAATGTTAAGAGAATCAAGGATAATGTTGAAAATGCGATAAATCTTTCAGATTTTTCAAATCAAAAAGTATCGATTTTAGCAGTAACAAAATATGGAGATGCAAATTTGGCGCGTCAAATCGTCCAAGCAGGCATTCAAAATATCGCTGAAAATCGTACAGAATTATTCTTAGATAAATATAATCAACTCAAGGATTTAGAACTTACTTGGCATTTGATTGGAAGCTTACAACGTCGAAAAGTAAAAGAAGTAATCAACTGTGTTGATTACTTTCATGCTTTAGACTCGTTGAAGTTAGCTCAAGAAATTGAAAAAAGAGCGGATCACAAAATCAAATGTTTCTTGCAAGTGAATATTTCAGGTGAAGAAAGTAAACATGGCTTTACGAAAACGGAACTGATGGATATTCTTTCTGAATTTGCTCAGTTTACAAAAATTGAAATTGTTGGTTTGATGACGATGGCACCACTTGAAGCAACTGATGAAGAATGCGCTAGTATTTTCCATGATTTAAAACAAGTACAAGTTGAAATTTCCGAGATGAATCTCGAAAATGTTCCTTGTACGGAATTAAGCATGGGAATGAGCAGAGATTATCAAATTGCAATCAAAGAGGGAGCAACTTTTGTGAGAATTGGACATGACTTTTTACGTGATGTTGATTTAAGCAAAGAGTGATAAAAAAATTAGTTTTGATACTTTATAGAAGCTGACAGACATATTGGTCAGTTTCTTAAAAAAATGTTAAAATGATAATATTAAATTAAGTTAGGAACTGGAGGAAAAAATGGCCTTTAAAGATTGGGTAAATGGTCTTCGTGATTATTTTGTAGAAGAAGACGAAGAATTTGAACAAGCTTCTCCTGCACAAAAACCAAAACCAGTAGTTGTCTCTACTACGCCATTAAATTCAGCAGTTGAAGAAAAAGTAAGACCGGTTAATCCACCCAAGCGTGAAGCACCACGTCCTACTGTAAGACCTCAAATGCAACAAACGCAAGCACGTCAAATGCCAAAACGTCCTGCTGCATTAAAAGAAAAAACGATAGAAAAGACTTCAATGAACCAAACAATAACTGCGCAACAACAAGCTGTAGCAAGTGTTTCTACCATTGCAATTAAAGAACCTCGTGCTTATGCTGACATTATGGAAGCAGCGCGTATCGTTAAAAATGGTGAATCTGTTCTTGTTAATTTTAAATATATGGGTGACAACCAAGCACGTCGTTCAATCGACTTCATGACTGGTGTTGCATTCACTCTTGACGGTGACATTCAAAACGTCGGTGGACAGATTTTCTTGATGACACCTGCTCACATTACCGTTGATGCTGCTAAAGAAATGTCAATCCTTGCAAGTCAAAATTTTGAAAGTTACGATTTATATTAATGACAACTTATACTACTTTAAATCTGATTGCTCAAATCATTAATTATCTGTTTATTTTGATTAATATTTATAGCTGGGTTTTAGTTGCCTATGCTTTAATGAGTTGGGTACCGCAAGTTCAAAATAGTGCGATTGGCCGCTTGATCATCAAATTAAGTCAGCCTTATATTAGCTTATTTGAACGTCTCCCCTTAAGAATTGCTGGCCTTGATTTATCAGTCCTCGTGGCTGTTATTTCACTGCAAGTCATTCAACAATTTATCAAAATTATGTTTCAACTTCTTGTTAATGCTGTCTTATGAGCAATGACAATATCTATCAGCATTTTAAAGCTGAAGAACGAATTTTTATTGATCGTGTGATGGACTGGCTGGATCAAGTTGAAAATGCTTATGCTGTTATTTCAACTTATTTTCTAAACCCACGTGAAGCCTTTATTTTAAAGAGTTTGCTGGGTAAGAAAGAAATTCAATGCTTTTCTTCTCAGGATTTAGCAGAAACGGAACTGACTAAATTTATCTTAGCACCTGATTTTTATGTTTTGGATCAAGCCGATTTTGATTTGTCTTTATTAAAGATTTCTTATGCAATCAAGTTCAATCAACTGACGCATGCTCAAGTTTTAGGTGCCTTTCTCAATCAGACGGGCATTAAAAGACAGGAATTAGGTGATATTGTCATTACTGACGAAGCTGTCCAAGTTTTTGTCAGCAGGCATTTGGTCGAGCTGTTCAAAAGTATCGATAAGATTGCTCGCATTTCTGTTAAGATTAAAGAAATTCCGCTGTCAGAGCTGACAGAAACAGTCACACAAGCAAGTGCTGAGATTTTATTGGTTGATAATTTACGTATTGATAAAATAATTGCTTCATCTTTTAAAGTTTCTCGCAATATTGCGAAGAATATGTTAGAATCAAAGAAGGTAAAATTAAATTACCTTGAAATTGAAAAAAAAGATTTTTCTGTTGAAATTGGCGATTTAGTGAGTGTTCGAGGATTTGGTAGAATCAAAATCATTGATGAACTTGGGATAACCAAAAAAGGAAAACAGAAAATTTCTGTTGAAATAACAAGAAATAAAAAATAAATTAGAAAATCGTAAGAAATGTAAAGGATTTTTTCTAAATTTTAGAAGTTAAAATAGAATTAATTTTTAAAAGTTGGAAATAATTTTTTGACTTGAATTTGCATTCATTTCATTTTTACATTAAAAGGAGGAACGATGACACTGAATAGTCTTGACGTCCAAAATAAAACCTTTAATCCACAATGGCGTGGTTTTAACAAGCACGAAGTTGATGAATTTTTAGATATTGTTGTACGTGATTATGATGATTTTGCTCAAACTTTGAAAGACCAAGAACGTGAATTGAAATCTTTGCGTGAACGTGTGAAATATTTTGATGAAATGAAAGACTCATTGAATAAATCAATCGTTGTTGCTCAAGATGCAGCTGATAATTTACGTGCGCAAGCGGAAAAGGAAGCAGATGGCATGATTACTGATGCCAAAGCAAAGAGTCAAATGAACTTATCTGAAGCCGCTGCGAAGAGTCAAATGATAATTGAAGCAGCGAAAAAAGAAGCAAGTTTGATTTTGAATGCTGCTTCAGATGATGCTCGTGAATTGGTTCGTAACACGGATGATTTGAAACGTAAGATGCGCATGTATCACCAACGTATGTCATCACTTATTGAAACACAAATGGCTTCTATCCAATCTGATGATTGGGAAAATGTCATTAAACCAGCATCTAGCGATTATTTGATTAATCCCGAAGAAAAACTTCAAGAAATCATTGATACAACAACTCGTCTTTCAGCCGAAGAAGTGGTTGATATGACACCAGCGACTGAGGAAGTCGTTGAGCAAGTTGTTGAAACACATACAGTAACTGTTGAACCTACTTTTGGTACAGGTCAAACAGTAGCTGAAAGTCTTGAAGAAGTTAAATCTGACGCTGCTCAAGCCGTTGAAGCTGAAGAAGAACATGAAACAGAAATTTTCCCAGAACTTGACCAAGAGCCAGTTTCTGTAGAAAATGTTGTCAACGAAACTTTGCCTACTGAAGATTCAGAAAGTGAAGAAGAGACACACGAATAATAAAATTTAAAAATCAAACCACGAGTTGAAGTAACATATTTGTAGCAAGCGAAAGTTGATGGAAGTTTCGCATTCCCTGTGTTTCAACTTATCAGTTGATTGGGTCACCCCACAAATTCTGGCTGAACAAATTAAGCTAGGACGGATAACAAACGTTACTTGTTTTGAGTTTTTGATTATTGTTTAGACAATAATTGAAAAAATAAAGGTGGTAACACGGTTTTCGTCCTTTGCGAAAGCCGTTTTTTTAATTCTTTTTTCCACTGTGGATAAATGAAATCAGCATGATGACTTTATTTATCCACAGTGGAAAACTAATAACACTTGGAGAGGTTAAAAAATGAAAATCAAAGATACTTTAAATCTTGGTAAGACTGCATTTCCAATGCGTGCAGGTCTTCCCAAGAAAGAACCAGTCTGGCAAAAAGATTGGGAAGATGCAGACTTGTATGGTCAACGTCAAGCCCTAAATGAAGGTAAACCTTCATATATGCTTCACGATGGCCCTCCTTATGCGAACGGAAATATCCATATTGGACACTCATTGAACAAGGTTTCAAAAGACATTATTGTTCGTTACAAATCAATGTCTGGTTTCCGCGCTCCTTACGTTCCTGGTTGGGATACACATGGGTTGCCAATCGAGCAACAGCTTGCTAAAGCAGGCATGAACCGCAAGGAAATGGATCGTGCAGCATACCTTGAAGAATGTCGTAAATATGCGCTTTCTCAAGTTGACAAGCAAAGAACAGACTTTAAAACACTTGGTGTTTTAGGCGATTGGGAACATCCTTATTTGACTTTGCTTCCAGAATTTGAAGCACAAGAAATTCGTGTCTTTGGAAAAATGGCAGAAAAAGGCTATATCTACAAAGGTGCAAAACCAATCTATTGGTCTCCATCTTCAGAAAGTTCACTTGCTGAAGCAGAAATCGAATACCATGATGTTAAATCTCCATCATTGTATGTTGCTTTTAAAGCGGCTGATACACACGGAAAATTGCCAGAAGACACTGAATTTGTCATTTGGACAACGACTGTTTGGACATTCCCATCAAACCGTGGTATTTTTGTTCATCCTGACTACACATATGCTTTGGTTGCTGTCAATGACCGTAAATTCTTGATTGCTCAAGATTTATTGGCAGATGTTACTGAAAAATTGAGCTGGGAAAATCCAGAAGTTATTCAAACCATCAAAGGTTCTGAACTTGACCGCATGACTGCACATCACCCATTTTATGACCGTGAGTCATTGGTTATGGTTGGGGATTATCTTTCACTTGATTCTGGGACTGGACTTGTCCACAGTTCACCAAACCATGGTGAAGATGACTATTTCTTCTCACGTTCTTACAATCTGCCAGTTATCGAAGACTTGGATGGTCAAGGGCATTTCAATGAAAATGCACCTGGACTTGAAGGCATGTACTATGAAAAGGCCATCCCAACGATTCAAGGCTGGTTAGAAGAAAATGACCGTTTGTTGTCAATCACTTACTTTACTCACTCATATCCACATGACTGGCGAACTAAAAAACCGGTTGTTTACCGTGCGACACCACAATGGTTCGCGTCAATCGATAAATTCCGTCAAAACATTTTGGACGAAGTTGAACGTGTAGATTGGATTGTGCCATGGGGCAAAAACCGTCTTTACAACATGGTTCGTGACCGTGGAGACTGGGTGATTTCACGTCAACGTGCTTGGGGTGTTCCATTGCCAATTTTCTATGGCGAAGATGGTACACCAATCATTACGCCTGAAACGACAGAACATGTTGCTCAACTCTTTGAAAAACATGGTTCTGGATACTGGTTCACGCATGAAGCAAAAGAATTGTTGCCTGAAGGTTTCAGCCATCCAAGTGCTCCAAATGGTGAATTTACTAAAGAAAATGACATCATGGACGTTTGGTTTGACTCAGGTTCATCTTGGAACGGTGTTTTGAACACACGTGAAGAACTCAGCTATCCTGCTGACCTCTACCTTGAAGGTTCTGACCAATATCGTGGATGGTTCAATTCATCAATCACGACTTCTGTCGCTGTCAATGGTGTAGCGCCATATAAGGCAGTCCTTTCACAAGGGTTCGTTCTTGATGGTAAAGGCATGAAGATGTCTAAATCACTTGGCAATACGATTGTACCAGCGGATGTTACCACAAAATTCGGTGCAGACATTCTTCGCTTATGGGTCGCTTCAGTTGACTATGAAAATGACGTCCGCGTCTCAATGGATATCTTGAGCCAAGTCGCTGATACTTACCGTAAAATCCGTAACACATTGCGTTTCTTGATTGCCAATACTGCAGACTTCTCTGTCAGCACTGACAGCATTGAATACAGCGAATTATCAGGGTCTGATAAGTACATGTTGGTTAAGTTCAATGAACTTGTCCGTTCAGTTCGTAAGAGCTACGACAGCTATAGTTTCATGAATGTTTACAAAGAAATTGTTAACTTCATGACCAATGACTTGTCTGCATTTTATCTTGATTTTGCCAAAGAT
Organism: Lactococcus sp. dk101; assembly: GCF_009601055.1. Taxonomy (GTDB): domain Bacteria; phylum Bacillota; class Bacilli; order Lactobacillales; family Streptococcaceae; genus Lactococcus. The sequence goes on along the minus strand of NZ_WITI01000014.1, from coordinate 10,613 downwards.
GTTGTCTATATTGATGCCGAAAAATCTGCGACACGTCGCGGCATGCAAACGGTCATGTATCATATCTTGGTAGATTTGGTTAAGATGTTGGTTCCAATCTTGCCTCATACTACAGAAGAAGTATGGACTTACCTCGAAGAAGAAACAGAAGCATATGCTTACTTGTCAGAAATGCCAGAAGCCATTGATTATCCAGGTTCTGAAGAACTTTTGGAAAATTGGTCAGCCTTCTTTGATTTCCGTAATAAAGTCCTGAAAGCACTCGAAGAAGCGCGTGAAGCCAAATTGATTGGGAAGTCATTTGAAGCCAAAGTAACGGTTTATCCAAATGAAATTACGCGTGCATTGCTCGGATCATTGGACGAAAACTTGGCCAAATTGTTGATTGTGTCAGAGCTGACAGTTTCGCATGAAGTAGCGCCAGAAGCTGCAAACGTCTTTAACGACTGTGCAATTCTTGTTGAACACGCCAAAGGTGAAGTTTGCGACCGTTGTCGTAGAACTGACGAAACAGTTGGCAAACACGCCAATGAACACCTTCACATGCTTTGCCAAAACTGTGCAAGCATTGTTGAAAGTGAATTCCCTGAAGTTTTGAGTCAAGGCTTTGAAGCTTAATAAAATGAAAACCTGTCAGTACTGACAGGTTTTTTTGTATGAAAAAAGGCTCTCTCGAGCCTCTAATTCCTGAAATCTTTTTAATTTTTACAGCATTGAAGCAACGACAGTAAGAAGAGTCAGTGCAATCATCACAATAACAAAAACGAAAACGATTTTTTGAAAGGTACTTTTGGGTTGTTTTTTATAAGCCATAATTTCCTCAATGTTAATTTTAATTTTTTTCTAATTGTAGCAAGAAAATGGCGAAAATTCAAATCCTTTTTATTTATTTTCAGCTTCGTCAGCCGTTTTTAAAAATTTGGCAAATGGATCTTCGGTTGTTTCTTCATCTTTTTCTAAAAACTTAGCAAATGGATCTTCTTTTTTATCAGTTTTAGTTGTTGTTTCATCTTCTAAGTTGACTAAATCAACGGTGGTGATGCCGAGTTCGTCCATCAATTTATCGTAATCATCGCGTTTTCTAAAGGTAAGTCCCATGGATTTTCGTCCTTTCTATTCGAAATTTACATGAGATAATCATAACATTTTTAGGTTTTTACTACAAGAAAAGCGAGATTTTATTTGAAAAGAAGAGGAAATAAAGCCACTTAATGATTAAAAGCCCTTAAAAATGGAAGATTTGCAAAAAAAGTAGTGAAAAGGGCTGATAAAACTTGCTTTTTTCCCATATTTTCGTTATAATTGTCAAGAACGGTAGATTGTGGCAACACAGCCTGCCTATAAAAAAATTTTATTTTTTCAAAATAAGGAGACATTTTAAAATGGCTAAAGCTGTATACGACCGTAGCAAACCGCACGTTAACATTGGTACAATCGGACACGTCGACCACGGTAAAACTACATTGACTGCTGCGATCACTAAAGTTCTTGCTGAAAAATACCCTTCAGCAACTAACGTTGTTAAAGACTATGCATCTATCGATGCTGCTCCAGAAGAACGCGAACGCGGTATCACAATCAACACTGCTCACGTTGAATACGAAACTCCAGCACGTCACTACGCTCACATCGATGCGCCAGGTCACGCGGACTACGTTAAAAACATGATCACTGGTGCTGCCCAAATGGACGGTGCTATCCTCGTTGTTGCTGCTACTGATGGACCAATGCCACAAACACGTGAACACATCTTGCTTTCACGTCAAGTTGGTGTTAAATACCTTATCGTATTCCTCAACAAAGCTGACCTCGTTGACGACGAAGAATTGATGGAACTTGTTGAAATGGAAGTTCGTGACCTCTTGTCAGAATACGACTTCGATGGCGACAATATCCCATTCGTACAAGGTTCAGCACTTGGTGCTTTGAACGGTGAAGAAAAATACGTTAACGCTATCCTTGAATTGATGGACATCGTTGACTCATACATTCCAACTCCAGAACGTGACCTTGACAAACCATTGCTTCTTCCAGTCGAAGACGTATTCTCAATCACTGGTCGTGGTACTGTTGCTTCAGGACGTATCGAACGTGGTGTTGTTGAAGTTGGTAACGAAATCGAAATCGTTGGTATCAAAGACGAAATCAAAAAAGCTGTTGTTACTGGTGTTGAAATGTTCCGTAAGACACTTTCACGCGGTGAAGCCGGCGATAACGTTGGTGTATTGCTCCGTGGTGTTCTTCGTGACGAAATCGAACGTGGACAAGTTATTGCTAAACTAGGTTCAATCACTCCACATACTAAATTCGAAGGTGAAGTTTACGTATTGAGCAAAGAAGAAGGCGGACGTCACACTCCATTCTTCGACAACTACCGTCCTCAATTCTACTTCCACACAACTGACGTTACTGGTTCAATCAAACTTCCTGAAGGAACTGAAATGGTAATGCCTGGTGATAACGTTCACATCAACGTTGAATTGATCCACCCAGTTGCTATCGAAGAAGGAACTACATTCTCTATCCGTGAAGGTGGACGTACTGTTGGTTCAGGTATGGTTGCTACAATCGACAAATAATTCGATCATATACAATCTAAGTCTTAAATGACTATAAATGAAAGTCTGTCAGTTCTGACAGGCTTTTATTGTGTTAAAAAAAGGGTAAAAAAAATCTGTCAGCAGTAAAACTGACGGATTTTTTATTTTGTAGCAAAGACGCCACGGTCAATAAGCACATCCATTTGGAAATAGAATTTCTCTTGAATGACGGAACTTGCATTTTTGAAGATGTTGACGTTACGAAGACCAGATTTATCTGTAATCGACATTTTAAATCCTGTTAAATCAGGACTGATAATGATTTTCAGTAAAAAACCAGAACCAGAATTAGGAACTTCTTCAAGCATACGCTTGAATTCATAACTCCCAACTTTCGTTTGAATAAAAGTGTTATCTTTCAAAGTGAATTTCTTGACTGTTGGTGCAAGCACGTAAGTGTATTTGCAGTCGTCAAGATGTTTTTCAGTAACAAAAGCCATAAACCCTCCAAATGTCTGTTGCTTATTTCAAAGCATTTTTTAATTTGATTGCGAATTCATCAATTTCATCGATTGTGTTAAGTTCTGAAAATGAAATTCGAATATTTTCTTTTAATTTTGGTGAACTTTCACCGTAAATGCTAGCAAGCACGTGTGAAGGTTCAATGGTACCAGCAGTACAAGCAGAACCTGTTGAGATGGCAATTCCAGCCAAATCAAGTTTGGTCAACAGCAAGTCATGATTTCGTTCAGGAAAAGCAAGATTCACAACATGAGGCATGCTTTTTCCAAATTCATTTTTATAAAAAGTTAAATCTGAGATTTGCTCAAATAAATGTGTCTTAAGCTGCTCAACCTTCTCATAATTCTCGCTCATATGCGTAACGGAAATCTGTAAGGCTTTCGCCATTCCTACTAGTGAATGAAGGTTTTCTGTCCCTGCCCGACGTTTTTCTTCTTGCTCGCCACCATGAATCAATGGATCAAACAAAAGGTCTACATGATACAAAAAGCCAACTCCTTTTGGCCCATGAAATTTGTGACCAGAAGCGGAAACAAAATCAGCTTTGATTTCTAAGGGATGAACAGGGATTTTTCCCATAACCTGTGTGGCATCCACATGAAAGACAGCTTGGTGATGACTCAAAATCTCGCCTACTTCACTGACGGGCAAGAGTTGCCCTGTTTCATTATTTGACCACATCATGCTGACGAGAATGGTGTCAGGACGAAGGGCGTTTTTAATGCTGTCAGCGCTGACAGAACCATCTGGTTCAGGTTGGACAAAAGTAATATCAAAGCCATGTCGGTCATGAAGGTATTGTACCGTGTTGATGACTGACGGATGCTCAATCGCAGTTGTCACAATATGGTTGCCAAGCTTGCGGTGCGCCAAGGCGTAACCGATGATGGCAGTATTGTTTGACTCACTTGCACCAGAAGTAAATGTAATCTGGCGAGCTGAGACCTGAAGTGCTTGAGCGATTACTTCTCGACTTTGACGAACGGTTTGAAAAGCTACGCGTCCGTAAGAATGAATACTTGAAGGATTACCGAAAGTTGTGAGGAGTGTGTCAGACATTACCTCCACAACTTCAGGCAATACTGGAGTTGTAGCAGCATTGTCTAGATATATAATTTGGATTTCTTCCTTTCTTATAAAAGTTAGCTAACGTTGATTTAGCAGTATTTTGGGCATGTCTCATAGCTAAAAAATTTAAACAGATTTCAATATTTTTGAACATCTTTGCCCCTTTTTTGCCCCTTTTAATTCAAATTGATACCATTTAATTTACTAACGGTATTTTCATTAAGTTTTTTTGTGACATGGGTATAAATCGATAAGGTTGTTTTAGGCTCGTTATGTCCCACTCTATCCATTATTACTTTTAGTGGGATTCCCAATTCAGTTAAGAGGGCGATATGCGTATGCCTAAATATGTGGCTCGATAATGGTTTCTTATAGTTCAAGCCATGCAAAAATCTATTGAAAGCTGCATCATAAAGTGGCGTACCATTCCTTGTGACAAAGATGAAATCGTTAGGTGAATTCTTAGTTCTCTTTTCTTGTATATTTTGAGAAATTATCTCAACTAATATTTCTGAAGCTCGGTCTGATAGAGACACTATTCGTTCGGAATATTGATTTTTGGGAAGCACTTTTTCATGAGCATATCTGTCATAAGTTCCACTGATTTCTATTCTATCATTTTTTATGTTTTTTGTCTGCAATCCCATCGCTTCACCTTGTCTTAGCCCAGTGAGCGACATGAATTCTATTAAATTTGCCCATCTTTCATTTTTAGAGTTTGCTAGTTGAATTACTTCCTTAAGCTCATCAACTTCTAAATATTTGTTTTTCCTTTTCTCTCTCTCGGACAAACTTATTTTCTTTTTAGGCAGTAGTATATTTTTAGTAGGATTAGTATTGATATAGCCTTTGTTAATAGCATACTCAAATATATTTGATATAGTAGATTTTATTATTCCAATGTATGAATAAGATAAATTCTTTTCATAATATAAGTCTGACAAGATGTCGTGTATCGTTGGACGAGTTATTTGCTCCAGTAGAGTATCTTGGGAAATATAATTCTGTACGTTTTTTAGCGCATTTGTTTTCGCTCTGATCGATGCTGGTTTTAAAGTTAATTCAGCAATTGTTAGCCATTCGTCTTTAGTATTCCAGAATGTCTTGCCTATTGAAAGAGAAGCGCTGTTCTTTTGGTTTATCTTTTCAAATAATATTTTTTGAGCTTCGTTATTAGAGCGAGCTGTGTTTTTATCTAAAGTAATTGATACTTTTTTTGTGCGATCAAACTTATCTTTGTAACGTTCAGTGTATTTAAATTTTCCGTTTGGAAGTGTTTCTACCCACATCACAGACCCCCTTCATTTTTTAACTCATTTTACTTAATAACGCCCATCCTAGTATATCGTGAAAAACATCTTCGGCTAAGTCATATAAGTGATCATCTATTTCAAAAAAACTGAGAAAGCTATCAATATCGATGTATTCAGGTTCCCAGTCATATGCGCTTAACCACTCATCTGCACGTTGTTTAATCATATATCTATTAGCTTCAGCTTCTTGCTTCAAGCTATATATTTTTGAATTAATGTCAAAATGTTGGTGCCCATATGCGTGATGTCCGATTTCATGATATACAACATTTTCTTGTCTTTTTGCACTTGATAAAACGTTGAGACAAATTAGATTTAGTTCCTTATAGTACATTCCATCTTTATTAGTAAATTCTTCTGGAGTAAAAAATACAATATCAGCTCCCAACTCCCTTGCCAGTTTCCATACATCCATACCTATTCCTCATCTTTACCCTCTAAGTGGTTCTTAATGAGATTGAAGAAGAATTCTTTTTCTGCTTCGGTCTGTTCTGTACCATCACTTGCAACACCACGTGAAATAATGTCCATAAGTTCTTCATCGGTATAAGTATTCTTACCAATTGGAATTACCTTATTATTTTGTTCAGTTTGTTCTTTTAATTGATTTTCAGCAAAATCCACTACCTTTTCTTGACGGGGTGTATCAAGTTTATCGAATATTTTATCGATTTTAAGATTTTTCTTGGAAATAACACTATTATCAACATCTTCTTTTGATATCCCCAAAAGATACTCTGTAGATATGTTTAAGACTTTTGCAAAGTCATCAGCTTTATTCAAAGGGAATTCTCTGGAAAAATTAAAATATCGTGAAAGTGCAGACTTAGCCATATCTACTCTTCTAGCAATTTCAGATAATGAAAGACCTTGTTTTTCTTTTTCGCTTATTAGAATCTTTACTATTTCTTCATTTGTTCGCATATTTTTGACCTCTTTAATTGATAATTATATTATAGCACCGTTCCCAAAAAAGCACAATAGGTTGATAAAAAAACTTTTTTGATAATTTTTTTAACTTTTGTGTTGACATACGAGAACAAACGTGTTATTATTGTTTGTTCCCGAAAGAGAACGGAAAGGAAAAATATATGACGATAAATTTGAGCAGAATTAAAGCTGAACGAATTGCTAATGATTTAACTCAAGATGATGTTGCAAAACAGATGGGGTGGAAATCAAGAGCACCATATGCAAAAAGGGAAAATGGCTTAGTTGCTATCGGAGCTAATGAATTAATTAAACTAGCATCAATTTTTGGGTATGGCAAAGATGATTTGGGGCTTTTTTTTAAAGAAAACGTTCCCGAAAAAGAACACAAAAAATAATTTAAAAGATGGAGGCGAAAATGGAAATTCCAGTGATTAAAGAAGTTACAATCCCCAAAATTTCTGCAGACGATAAAACACTATCGCAAATATTCAGCATTAGTGTTGGGCATGCAGGCACAGTAAGACGAGAAATGGATTGGTTTCCTAAATTCAAAAATGGGCTTCAAGATAATGGACGGATTGTACGAATTGATGCATTCGATGCTTACCTCACTTATAGAGGCACACGAGAATGGAAGAAGGAAAAAGCAGAAATTGACAAAATGAAAGGAACAAGAAAATGACACAAGTACAAACATTCAAAAACGAACTATTTAATCTATCAGTGCAAACTGATGGAACAGAAAATCTATTCAATGCTGAAGATGTTGCAAAAGCACTTGGATTTACCACCGTTGCCAAAAGTGGCAACGTAGTAGTTCGGTGGTCTAGAGTAAATGAATATCTTTCCCAACGAGTTGGGAAAATTGAAAAAGGTTCATTCATCAGTGAGCCTATGGTTTATAAACTTGCTTTCAAAGCAAACAACGCTGTTGCTGAAAAATTCACGGACTGGCTAGCTATTGAAGTTCTCCCAACAATCCGCAAAACGGGTGGCTACCAACAACAACCACAAATCCCAACTACGCAGCGTGAACTTGCTTTATTAGCCTTGTCAGTAACTGAAGAAACAAACCAACGTGTCGATGACTTGAACGACCGCTTGATAGAGATTGAGCAAAACAAGCTGATCACGACAGAAGACAAAGGCACAATCGATGCACATGTGCGTAAAAAGGTTTACTCAATTTGTAATGACTTCAATTATGAAAAAGAAGCTAAGAGCATGTTGTTCCAAGAGCTAGGTGCAAACATCAAGCGACTGTTCAACGTTCCAAATCGTGGACGGATTAAAGATGTTGACTTTATGACTGCACTGGAATTCATCGATACCTGGCAACCGTCATCAGTAGTCAAAGCGCAAATCAATCAGCTTGAGCTGTTTTAAGGAGAAGAAGATGGAAAAAGGGAAAAGCAGAAATTGACAAAATGAAAGGAACAAGAAAATGAACGAATTACAAAACGTTGAAGGATTTAAAGCAAAAATTTATGGTACAGCAGAAAATCCGTTATTTTTGGCGAAAGATATCGCAGAGATGATTGAGATTAAAAATAATCGTGACATGCTTAATAATATTGATGATGATGAAAAGCTGATGTCGTTAGTATCTACATCAGGTCAAAATCGTAACATGTGGTTTTTAACAGAAGACGGACTTTATGAAGTTTTGATGCAGTCAAGAAAGCAACAAGCAAAACTTTTCAAGAAGAAAGTTAAAGAAATTCTGAAAACAATCCGCAAGCACGGAGCGTACATGACAAGCGAAGTCATCGAAAAGACATTGACTAGCCCAGACTTCATCATTAAACTTGCCACACAGCTTAAAACAGAGCAAGAAAAAACAGCGATGTTATCTCAACAAGTCGCTGAAAGTCGTCCAAAAGCTGACTACTATGATCGCATTCTTAAGTCTAAGTCGCTCGTAACGATTAGTCAAATTGCTGATGACTACGGTATGACAGCACAGGCACTAAACAAAATGTTGTATGAATTACAAATTCAACATAAAGTTGGCGGACAGTGGCTATTGTATGCCAAACATAAAAACCACGGATACACGTTTAGTGATACAACAAGCCTACCTAACTATAAAAAAGGTGGTGAAAAAGTCGTTATGAATACTAAATGGACTCAAAAAGGACGGATATTCATTTACAACGTGCTTAAGTCAGAAGGTATTCTACCAACTATTGAAAAAAATGATGCAGCTTGAGCTGTTTTAAGGAGAAGAAGATGGAAAAAGGAAAAGTAACATTAAAAGTTGAATTGGAAAACGGAGATGTATTGGCTAAAGGGCTAGAAAAAATCATTACTAAAAGCAATGAGCTAAAACTTTCAGTAGATGAGCTGTTGGGAACTGAGCTAAAGTTATCCGTAAACCCAGTGGCAACAGATAAAAAGGTGCGTATAGTTACAGGTGAAATGTTCTTTGACACAATATTGAAGCTCGCAGAAGAAAATAAACTAAGCTATCGTGAACTAAATAATTACTTAGAACGTTCGATTCATTATTTAGATAGACATCAGGGCCAAGTGAAAGTTAAAAAATAAGGAGATATAAAATGAACGATTTTTCAGATCAAATCGAGCAACTTATCAATAAACAATTGGAAACAATTCTTGCGAACTCATCAACATATAAGGAAGCAATTATCATGAATTCCAAATGCTCAGCTCTCACACCTCAAGGAGTAGAAATAAAAAAAGTTATCCAATCAAGAATAACAGAACTTGCATTGAATAACTTAATTGTTAAATGACTTCCACTTTCACAACGGAATTAGAAGCATAACAAATTTTAGGGGTTTCCAGTTCATAGAAAAAGTCACAATTAACTAGCATTTCCATAAAGCTAGGAATTAACTCATAATCAGGATGTACCCATAATGTGTATGGCTCAGCAGTTGAAACATTTTTTCCTGATTTTTTCCAAGGAATAACAATTTGACCCTCATGAAAAGTTTTAGATGTTCCATCAGAAAAATTTACAATAATTTTATCCATACGATTCTCCTTTCTATATTCTAGGCTACTACCAATAGCCTACAGACATTATAGCACGAGAGAGACATTAAAAAAAATTAGAAAAGGAAACAAGAAAATGAATATTATCGAAGCAACAAAAAAAGCCTTAGACGAAAATAAGGCGATTACAAACGATGATTACAAAGAAAGTGGAGTTATTATTATTCCAACTACCTCAGCTTCGCTTGGCATGGTACTTATGGGAGATAAACCGTACTTTCGCAAAACAAATAATGGGTATGAAGAAAAATATCCCGAACCTAGAAGGTATTGGAATCCAGGGAGCGAAGACATTCTAAGAGAAGACTGGAAACTGTATTAAGGAGAAGAAAATGAATTACGTGCCGAAGTATTCGAGAGAACGACAAAAGAAAAGAAGAAATGACAACATCCGTAAAGGTTTAGATGTTGATCAAACTACTGTTAATTATTTCTTTGATCTGATTGAAGGAGAAACTAAAAATATTAAACGAAATAGAAATAGCCCAGAAATGACTATGGCCATAACTGAGCTATATAGAACGATACGAGAGTATCAATTTGGCTTATTTTAAGGGGAGAGAAATGAAAACAGCATCAGTTGTATTAGTTTGGTTAGCAGCAGTGATATGTTGCTTTGTTATGAAAAAAATAGATGAAGAATTAGTCCTAATCTATTCTATCTATGCACTGTTTATTTGCCTTCTGGTGACTCTGATAGGAGTTCTCGGATAACAGGTAATATATTTTGGGTAATATATTCCCACCAAGATTCCTTATTCTCATTTTTGTTAATGGAATTGATAATTTGATTAAATTTTTCAATTTCTTCATTGGGGATATAGGGGATGATTTTATAGTAACTAGCATTCAATTTAGCAGTGCTGTCAATATCACTATCGAAAGTTGAATTACTAATGCAAACAAGAAAAGTTTCAAGCAGTTCACGTTTATGAAGATAATAACTATTCTGGTTGTTTTCCTGCATATCTAATTTTTTCATCTTTCTTAGATGTTGGTTATTTATAATTGCAGTTAATATCGGTGAAAATAAAGCAGATAAAGCAATTACAACTGTGACTGTAAAAGTCATGTCAAATCTCATAGACACCTCCTTTCTATAATCTAGGCTACTACCAATAGCCTACAGACATTATAGCATGAGAGAGACATTAAAAAACATTAAGAATAGGAAACAAAAATGGAAAAAAATAAAATACAAGTCAACGTAAAA
>NZ_WITI01000013.1 GCF_009601055.1 Lactococcus sp. dk101 | reverse complement strand
ACAAAAACGACTTCGAATGAAGTCGCTCGTATTGAAACTTGGATGAATCACTATCCAAGAAAAATGTTCAAGTATCAGACACCTTTTCAGATGTTACAGGGTGGCTAGATTAAATTTGCAATTTGCCTAAAATAAAAAAAGTCCAGATTTAATTCTGGACTTTTAATTTCCCCATTTCCGGCCATCGGATTTTGTGCTCTTTGTGAAAATATGATAAAATAAGAGGAGAAGAAAAAGCGGATTTCCGCTTTTTTGTTACAATTTGAAAATAAATACGTATTAAAAATAGAGGGTCAAATGGCTAAGAAAAAATCATCAACATTTTTATGTCAAAATTGCAGTTATAAATCTGCATCTTACTTGGGAAGATGTCCAAATTGTGGCGAGTGGAGTTCATTTGTTGAAGAAGTAGAAATTGCTGAGGTCAAGCATGCCCGCATTTCTGTTTCAGGTGAGCGTTCTAAGCCCATGAAACTTGATGAAGTTGAGTTATTTGAAACACCCAGAGTTGAGACAGATCTTGACGAATTCAATCGCGTGCTAGGGGGAGGAATTGTACCCGGAAGTTTAGTGTTGATTGGTGGTGATCCAGGCATTGGGAAGTCAACATTGCTTTTGCAGGTGTCAACGCAGCTTGCCTCACGTGGTCGTGTGCTTTATGTCAGCGGGGAAGAATCAGCCCAACAAATCAAATTGCGAGCGGAAAGACTTGGCGATATTGACAGTGACTTTTATCTTTATGCTGAAACCAATATGCAAGTCATTCGGGCAGAAGTTGAACGTTTGCAGCCGAATTTTTTAATTATTGATTCGATTCAAACCATCATGTCTCCAGAACTTCCAGGGACTCAAGGCTCTGTCAGCCAAGTGCGTGAAGTAACGGGTGAATTGATGCAAATCGCCAAGACCAATAATATTGCGACATTTATCGTAGGCCATGTCACAAAAGAGGGAACATTGGCGGGGCCTCGTATGCTTGAACATATGGTAGATACCGTTTTATATTTTGAAGGGGAACGGAATAATACTTTTCGTATTTTACGAGCTGTCAAAAATCGTTTTGGTTCGACCAATGAAATTGGAATTTTTGAGATGCAGGGGCAAGGCTTGATAGAAGTAACTAATCCGTCGGAAGTGTTCTTGGAGGAAAGGCTTGAAGGATCAACTGGCTCAGCAATTGTATGTGCATTAGAAGGCACGCGACCTATTTTGGTGGAAATTCAGGCTTTGACCACACCAACCATGTTTGGTAATGCAAAACGAACAACAGCAGGACTTGATTTCAACCGGATTAGTTTGATTATTGCAGTGCTTGAAAAGCGAGCAGGTTTGATGATGCAAAATCAAGATGCCTATCTGAAATCAGCAGGTGGTGTCAAATTGGACGAACCAGCGATTGACCTTGCGGTTGCCGTTGCGATTGCATCAAGTTATAAAGAAATGCCAACGGGCGCAGATGAATGTTTCATTGGTGAAATTGGTTTGACGGGCGAAATTCGACGGGTGACAAGGATTGAACAACGGTTGAATGAGGCAAGTAAATTGGGCTTTAAAAAGGTTTATGCACCGAAAAATTCACTTTTGGGGCTTGAAATTCCAGAGCATATCAAGGTCATTGGTGTGACTACTTTAAGCGAATGTCTAAAATTAGTCTTTGGTTAAAGTAAAATAAGATAAATTTAAACTCTTATGTTATAATGAATTTATGGCGAACGCCAAAATAAAATATGGGAGGTTGAATATGCGTCGTTGGGTTATTCATCTATTGATGATGATTGTAGGTGCTTCCTTAGGGATTACCCTTTTACCAGTTCTTGGGAACGCAATTGGGCAAAGCAATACAATCTTGGATCACGGCATTTTTGACGGTTTAGTTGGTGCACTTATTTTTCTTATTCTTTCGTTTTTGGTTTCAGGAAAGATGTTACGTGGTTTGAAACGTTTGGAAGCTAAAATTACAAATCTTAATTTATCAAAATTGGTTTATAATTTTATCGGAGCAATTTTGGGACTTTTGGTCGGTGTTTTGGGGTCAATTCCTCTTGGTCGATTGAACATTCCAATCTTGAATTCCCTTGTTCCATTTTTATTGATTTTAATTTTCGTTTATCTGGGATACATGATTTTTGATAAGCGAGGAGAAGAAATCTTTCGTGTTCTTCTGAGAAGAAGAAAAGAAGCCATTGTTGAAGAAGAAGCTGCTGAAAAAACTGAGCCAGTCGTAGAACATGCTATTTTATTGGATACGAGTTCAGTTATTGACGGTCGAATTTTAGACGTTTTGAAAACGGGATTTATTTCTGATAAAGTCATTGTTCCGAACTTTGTTTTGCTTGAACTTCAGACCATTTCTGATAGTTCAGACAGTTTAAAACGTGCCAAAGGACGTCGAGGATTGGATTTGGTCAATGCCTTGAAAGAATTTGACAATGTTGAAATTTCAAACAAAGATTATACGGATGTTCATGAAGTTGACACCAAGTTGTTGCGTTATGCAAGCGAAACGGGTGCTAAATTGGTCACAAATGACTTTAATTTGAATAAGGTTGCTGAGATTCAAGGCGTTCGCGTTTTGAATATCAATGATTTGGCAAATGCGGTTAAAACACAACTGGTTGTTGGGGAACAAATTCGCGTACAAATCATTCGTGAAGGGTCAGAACGTCAACAAGGCGTGGCATATTTGCCAGATGGCACAATGATTGTCATTGAGGACACTGCCAAAATGATTGACAAGACAGTTTTAGTTGAAGTCGATAAAGTCCTTCAAACATCGGCTGGTCGTATGATTTTTGCAAATTTAGTAAGTAAATAAAAGAAAAGCTGACAGGAATGTCGGCTTTTTTTATTTTTAAATTCCGAGAGCTTTATTTTGTGATAAAATAAAAGTGATTAGAAATGGAGAAAAAATGTATTTTAAACGTTTTATGCAATTATTCCTTATTTTTTTGATTTCTGCAGCAGTTCTGTTAGGACTTGTTTCTACAAATTTTGCGGGATATTCTTGGTTGACAGTCATTCTGTCAGTGCTGCTTGCTTATCTTATCTTGATTTTGCCACTTGTGGCTTTGACAGTGCTTAAGGCGAAGAAAAAGGAAAATACGGTTGGAAGTCAGGCTGACGGGGGAGAATTTTCTAAGATATTGAAAGAATTGCCAGGTTATATTGTCTTGAGTTATAGTCAAAATGGAAATTCATCAACAAGTATCATGAGCTACCTTCAATCGGAGCATGCGGAAAATGTGTGGTACATGGTATCGGATAAACGGGCGTCAAAACTTAAGATAATTGAGCAAAACAGTGCGGTCAGCTTTACGAGCTGGTTTAATCATGCGGCGGGAGATTGCCGCTTGTCCTCAAATCGAGTGACAGCAGAGATATTTGAGGGCGAACAAATCCTGTCAGAGCTTACAAATGAGCCAAAAATTCGTTCGCTTCATGAAAATGCAGCAAAAATGGCGCTTATCAAGTTGACCATTCATTCTGCCTTGTTTGAAAGTAACAAGGGCGATTTGCGTGTCTTTGAATTTGAGAAATAAAAAACACTTCGAGTGAGAAAATCGAGGTGTTTTTTTATTGTCAGAGCTGATAAGTCATGTTGTACCAGACTTCGCCTGCAAGTTGCGACTCAGAGCGTCCTTCATTGGTAAAGCCTTGTTTTTCATAATATGGAATGAGAAACTTGAGGCAAGTTAAACTAATGAGCTCTCGGTTGCTGGCTTTGCTGACTTCAATCAATTTTTTGATTAAACGACTGGCAATTTTGTGTTTGCGATACTCTTTCAGTACGGCAAGACTGGTGACAGTTTGAAATTTATCAGAGGCTTTGTTTTTGTCAGAACGGACAAATAAATCATCTGTGATGTAGCGATTGCTTGATGTTGGGCCAACAATCATACCAATCACTTGGCCATTTTTGTCCATGTCTCTTGCTACAATGAAAGTATCAGCATTCTTTTCAATCCGCTCAAGCATTGATGCCCGAGAAGAAGCTTCGTCAGCAGTGAAACAGCTCGTTTCCACAGTCATGATGTCGTCTAAATCTGTAAGTTCGGCAAAAGATAATTGTATATTTGTCATAACATAATTCTAACATATTAAAATAAAAATTTGAATAGGGTTAGTGTTTGTCAGTGCTGACAGCCTTAAGAAAATGACTTACAATTCTATTAAAGCGATGTGGTTGCGTTCTAAAAAAGAGATGAGAAGCAAATGGGGCAATGATGAGTTTGGCATGTGGAATGGCATTTTTGATTGCCCGCGCGTGACCGTATTTGATCACGTCAAACTGACCAATCAAGACCAGTGTTTTTGCCGAAATCTGAGACAAATCAGTCAAATCAAGTCCCGTATCTTCTGTCAACAGCTCCAATGTTGGACTCTTGATTTTGAACCAGTTTTTTATTCGATTGATAAAAGAGAAGATAAAACGCAGAATAGAATAAAGCCCATTGAAATTAAGGTTTCCAGCGTTGAGAATGAGTTCGGTAAACCGCTCGGGCTGTAAAGCAGCGAGGAGCATGGCTGTATTTGCCCCATCACTAAAACCGAGCAAAGTTGCTTTTTTGATGTTTTCTTTGTCCAAAATACTAAAAACATCTTCTGAAAGATCACGAAAAGTCATGCGTTCGCCTAAAAAAATACTTTGACCATGAGCCCTGGTATCAATCGTTAAACAGGTGTAGAATTTTGAAAAATAAGCGACTTGTTTCTTAAAAACTTTCATGGATTGAGAATTTCCATGCAAAAAGATCATGACAGGGCCACGCCCGCAAAGTTGATAGTGTATTTTGACTTGATCTGCAGTTAAAATCCATTTTTCCATATTCTGTATCACTTTCAAAACAAGTATATCAAAAAATGAGAGAAAATTAAATAATTTCTGAAAATAAATAAATGAGCATATTTCTATTTTAAGATTTTTTAAAATGTTATGATAGAAATATAATAAAATAATAGAAAAATGAGGAATAACATGTCATTTGATTTGAAGCGCCACGGAGAAAAATTAACGACAATCAACCCAGTTATTGAAGGAGCTGCACCTGATTTTGCTTTGACAGATTTAGCAGGTCAAACCATTCGCTTGTCAGAGCTGACAAAACCAGTTCTTATCAGTGTTTTCCCTGACATCAATACGCGTGTTTGTTCTTTGCAGACCAAGCATTTTAATCTTGAAGCCAGCAAACATCATGAGATTGATTTTTTGAGTATTTCTAACAATACGAAAGACCAACAAAAAAACTGGTGTGCAGCGGAAGGTGTTGACATGACAGTCCTTTCTGACAACGGAGATTTTGGACGAGCTTACGGTTTGCTGATGACTGACGGAGAAATGAGCGGCAAACTTGCGCGTGCAACGTTCGTTGTCAAAGCGGGTCAGATTACTTATCACGAAATTTTGACTGAGATTACTGATGAACCAAACTATGAGGCAGCTCTAGCAGCAACAAAATAAAAAATGTCCTTCGGGGCATTTTTTGTCTTTTTATAAATTACATTTGTCAGTACTCGAAATTTTGTACTCAATTTGATATAATTAAGTTAATACTGAAAAATAGGAGAAATTATGGCTGTAAAACACCTTATTGACACATTTGTGCCAGAAAACTACAAGATTTTCCTTGATATTGACCGCAAAACAAAGACTTTTAAAGGTCAAGTCGCAATCAAAGGGGAAGCAAAAGGCGAAAACGTCTATTTCCATGCGAAAGATTTGCATATCCACAATGTTCGCGTCTTTAGCGTTGATACCAATTTTATGAATGATTATGAAAATGAAGAAGTTGTTGTTGGCGTTGGAACTACAGGAAATGTCACAATTTTATTTGAATATGAAGGCAAAATCACAGATAACATGATGGGAATTTACCCTTCATATTACGAAGTGAATGGCGAAAAGAAAATGCTTATTGGTACGCAATTTGAAAGCCATTTTGCACGTCAAGCCTTCCCATCAATCGATGAACCTGAAGCAAAAGCAACTTTTGATTTGTCTGTCAAATTTGACGAAGAACCAGGCGATACAATCATTTCTAACATGCCTGAATTGCTTAACATTGAAGGCATTCACGTCTTTGAACGTACTGTAAAAATGAGTTCATATTTGCTTGCCTTTGTCTTTGGCGATATGCAATACAAGACAGCGAAAACAAAATCAGGTGTCACTGTTGGGACATTCTCAACGAAAGCACATAAACCAGAAGCACTTGATTTCCCGCTTGAAATTGCAACAAAATGTATTGAATTCTATGAAGATTACTTCAAGACACCATACCCACTTGCACACAGTTGGAACGTTGCCTTGCCTGACTTCTCTGCTGGAGCAATGGAAAACTGGGGCTGTATCACTTATCGTGAAGTTTGTATGCTCGTTGACCCAGACAATGCGACAGCAGCAAGCAAACAATATGTGGCATCTGTTATCTGTCACGAACTTGCTCACCAATGGTTTGGCGACTTAGTTACAATGAAATGGTGGGATGATTTGTGGCTCAATGAATCATTTGCCAACATGATGGAATACGTTGCTTGTGATGCCTTGCATCCTGAATGGGACATTTGGAATCACTTCTCAATCGTTGAAGCAAACATGGCTTTGAACCGTGATGCAACTGACGGTGTTCAATCTGTCCACGTTGAAGTAACACACCCAGACGAAATCAATACTTTGTTTGACCCAGCAATCGTTTATGCCAAAGGAGCGCGTCTCATGGTGATGCTCCGCAAATGGCTTGGCGATACTGATTTCTCAGCTGGTTTGCACAATTACTTTGAAACACACAAATACGGTAACACTGTCGGAAATGACTTGTGGGTTGCCCTTTCTGAAACGTCAGGAAAAGATGTTGCTGGCCTTATGAGTTCATGGCTTGATCAACCTGGTTATCCAGTGGTTGATGTTCGTGTTGAAGGCGACGAACTTGTCCTTTCACAAAAACAATTCTTCATTGGTGAAGGCGAAGAAGTTGGACGCTTGTGGCAAGTGCCACTTAACAGTTCATGGACTGGTTTACCAGATGTTCTTGGTGAACGTGAAGTGCGTGTAGCAGGCTTTGCTAGCTTGAAAGCAGCCAATAAAGGTGTGGCTTTCCGCTTGAATGATCAAAATGCCGCACACTATGTGGTTAATTATGAAGCATCATTGTTGGAAGAACTTGTGTCAGCACTGACAGAACTTGACGAAATCACTAAATTCCAAATCTTGCAAGACCGTAAGAATTTGGCCAAAGGTGAAGTGATTTCTTATGCTGAAGTAGTTAAATTATTGCCATACTTTACAGATGAAAAATCTTACATCGTTTCGCAAGCCCTGAACCAAGTGATTGCAGATGTTGAATTGTTCGTTGATGAAGACTCAAGCGCAGAAAAAGACTTCCATAAGACAGTAGATGCCTTGTTCAGTAAAGATTATGCTCGACTTGGTTGGGAAAAAATCGTTGGCGAAAGTTCAGATGATGAAACACAACGTGGTCTCGTGTTGAACAAGATGATTGCTGCTGACAATGCAGAAGCAAAAGCGAAAGCAAGTGAAATTTTTGCTGCACACGCTGACAAGATGGAAACAATTCCTGCTGACATTCGTTTGATTGTTTTGAGCAATGAAATCAAAACGAAAAACGACATGGCTTTGGTTAAATCATTTATCGGCACTTACGTGAAAACGAGTGTTGCTGAATACAAAGGCGAACTTTCTGCTGCTGTAGCAAACGCTAAAGATCCAGAAATCACAGCTCTCATTCTTAAAGACATGAAAGATGGCGAAATCATCAAACCTCAAGATATCTCATCATGGTACTTGCGTGTCTTAAACAAAGACTTCAGTCAAGATACCGCATGGGCTTGGGCTAAAGAAAATTGGGAATGGGTTAAAGAAAAACTCGGTGGCGACATGAGCTTTGACAAGTTTGTTATTTACCCAGCAAATGTCTTTAAAACAGCTGAAAAATTGGCTGAATACAAAGCATTCTTTGAACCAAAACTTGATATTCTTGGACTTGGTCGTTCAATCAAGATGGGAATCAAGCAAATTGAAGCTCGCGTGAATTTGATTGAAAATCAAAAGGAAGCAGTTGTTGCTAGCCTTGCTGAAATTTCAGAAAAAATGTAATAAAGAAAAACTGATGCTAGCATCAGTTTTTTTATTTTTTAGGTGTGATTTGACGGAACATACAAAGCCAATAATCATGTCTGCGCCACAAGCTACTGACTTCAAATACTTGCCCATGTTCAACATATTCGTAAGTAAGGATAAAGGTTTTTTTACTGATTTGTTCGGAATGATAAGCTTTCAGTGCCAGATTTTTCTCTGTCAACGGATTTTCTGTCAGTGCTGACAACTTTTGCTGGCGACTGACAGGACTTCCATCAAGTGAAATTTCATGATATTCAGGTGCCAAAAGTTGTTCAAGCTGGTTTAAGTTTAAAACTTTTTCTTCTTTTTCTAATAATTCCAAGGCTCGTGAAGCATAATGTTCGACTTCAGGAAGTTCAGCTGGCTCAACATGCACATCTACATCATAGACCTCAAACTGATCAATCAATAACTTTTCAATATTTTCAGTTGCCGCATGGCTTTCGAAAACGCTCAAATCAGGTGACATTTCGACAACGACATCAAGAAAGATATTGCTTCCATAAGTTCTTCCGCGAACGAGTTTGACGCGAGATACTTTTGGTGCGAGTGAGATAGCTTTAATGTATTCTTCTATTAAAGTTTCATCGAATCCATCAGAAAGCGAGAAAACCGAGTCCTTGAAAATGTCATAGGCTGTTTTTAAGATAAAAGCCGCAATCAGAAGGGCCATCGCCTCATCAAGCCAGCTTAGTTTAATAACAGAAGCAAGAATAGCAATCGCAGTCCCTATTGAAGTAACAGCGTCACTGAGATTATCTTTACTGGCAGCAAGCAAGGCTTGAGACTTTGTCTTTTTTGCCAAACGGTTGGTGTAAAAATAAACGCCAATCATGATAAAGGCTGAAAATAGAGCAACCACTGCCCCGATTGGATCAATGGCTTCTTCTTTACCGGTAACGATATTGGTAATGGTATCACGTAAGACTTCAAAACCAACAAAGAACATGATGAAGCTGGAAACGAGACTTGCAATAGACTCGATTTTCCAATGACCGTAAACATGATCGTTGTCAGCAGGAATACGTGCGATGCGCAAACCAATGAGAATGGCAATGTTTCCTAAAATATCAGTTAAGTTATTAAAACCGTTGGCTTTCAAGGCTGCTGAATGGGTCAGCTGTGCAACAACGATTTGCCCGATTGACAAAACAATATAAGCTAAAATCGAAACCCAAACGCCTTTTTCAGCCAGTTTGAGATTATTTGAACGTGTATTTTGCATGATGGCTCCGTCCTATTTTTTACATGTCTTTCTATTATATCAAAAATTCCGTTCGCAGTGCCGAAAATATCCTGTAAATATGATAAAAACGTTGACTTAAGCGAAGAAAAACGTTAGACTATATTAGTTAGCTTATATAATAAAAAACTAAATAAAGGAAGAAAATATAAGCACTTGCTTCTCAAAAAAAATGATGATATAATAATACGATTTATCGGAATTCTGTAATGTTTTGTTAACTTTTTGCAACAAGCAGAAATCACCGACAGTTTTATTTTATACACTTCTTCCTAAAGAAAGGGAATTTATGATCTTCAAATCAATCATGAAACATAAGTGGATTGCCATTTTTTCTATTCTTTCGACAGTCCTTTATGCCGCGGTACAGCTCTATCAGCCACAAATCATGAAAAGTATTATGACGGTAATGTCATCGACGACTTATACACGCCATGAGATGTCTGATAAAATCCAAGGCTACGGAATTGAACTTCTGATCGTTGCTGCGATTGGGATAATCGGGGCTATCGCCAGTACTTTGAGTGCAGCCCGTTTGGCACAAGAAATTGGTGCGGATGTCCGCGAAGCCACTTATAAAAAAATCAACACATTTTCATATGAAAATATCGAAAATTTCAACTCAGGAAATCTGGTTGTCCGCATGACAAATGACGTCAACCAAGTCCAAAATTTGATGATGATGGTTTTCCAAATCTTAATGAGAATACCTGTCCTTTTAATCGGAGCCGTCATCCTTTCTATCACAACTCTGCCACAACTTTGGTGGGTAACTTTGCTTTTGATCGTGGCTATTGTATTGGTAACTGCCATTTTGATGGGACGCATGGGGCCTCACTTCATGGCATTCCAAAAATTAACAGATAAGATCAATGCGATTGCCAAGCAAAACTTACGTGGGGCGCGTGTTGTAAAATCATTTGTTCAGGAACAAAATCAAATCGATAGTTTTGATAAGACATCAGATGAACTTTACGATCATAACTGGGCAGTAGGGAAGCTTTTCTCTGCCATGATTCCATTGTTTACAGTTATTGGTCAAGGTGCGATTTGGTTAGGAATTTATCTTGTATCAACATTTGTGACAGATTCTACTAAAATCGCCCAAGACAGTATCGGTGGGATTGCAACATTCATGACTTACATGGGAATGATTATGTTTGCCATCATCATGGGCGGAATGATTTCAATGTTTGCCTCACGTGGGATGGTTTCTATCGGTCGTATCAATGAAGTACTGAATACAGAACCTGCCATGTCATTTGATGAAAATGCCAAAGACGAAAAATTGACAGGATCAGTTAAATTTGATCATGTTAGCTTCAATTATCCAAACGATGCTGAACCAACCTTGAAGGACATCAGTTTTGAAATTCAACCCGGTCAAATGGTCGGTATTGTTGGTGCAACAGGTGCGGGTAAATCAACACTTGCACAACTGATTCCACGTTTGTTTGACCCAACAGAAGGAACGATTTTTGTTGGAGGAAAAGACCTCAAGAGCTTGAGTCGTGGTACTTTGAAATCAAACATTTCAATCGTTTTGCAAAAGGCAATCTTGTTCTCAGGTACCATTGCAGGAAACATTAAGCAAGGGAAAGCTGACGCGACGGAAGAAGAAATCACTCGTGCAGCACGGATTGCTCAAGCTGCTGAATTTATCGAAACAAAAGATGGACAATACGAAGCTCAAGTTGAAGAACGTGGGAATAACTTCTCAGGTGGTCAAAAGCAAAGAATGTCCATTACTCGTGGGATTGTAAAAAATCCAAACGTTTTGATTTTGGACGATTCTACATCAGCTCTTGATGCAAAATCTGAAAAATTAGTCCAAGAAGCATTGGACAAAGATTTAAAAGAGACAACAACCATTATTATTGCTCAAAAGATTTCTTCTGTTGTTCATGCAGATAATATCTTGGTACTTGATCAAGGAAAATTAGTCGGTCAAGGAACACACCAAGAACTTGTTGAAACGAACAAAATTTATCAAGAAATTTATCAAACACAGAAAGCACAGGAGGACTAAGACATGGCATCAACTCAACCACAAAAGAAAATGTCTGATACCGCACGTGCGATTCGCTTTTTCTATCTTTACTTAAAGAGATACAAACTCCAATTTGTAGTCATCATGATTTTCATTATCTTGGCTACTTATTTGCAGGTTATTGCGCCATCATTGTTAGGAGATGCAGTAACCAATCTGACGAAATTTGTTGGTGATTTCTTCACTCATAAAGGGGCTGAAGGAATGAGTAAATTGTTAGATGGTTTCCAACCGATGATTTCTCAAGCCAATTTGTCAGGTTCTACTAAGTTCTCAGAAATCTTCCAAATGGCCAATCAAACAGCAAGTTCATTGCACATGACTGCGAACGAATTTAACCAAGTTTCAGGAATGACCATTGACCAAGTTACAGCGATTGCACATTCAAAACCAGCAAGTTTGACAACGTTCATGAATGGAATGTGGCAACTTCTTGCAGTTTACGTGGCAACGGGGCTTTCAATGTTGATTTACAGTTTACTCATGAGTCGGATTGTTGCACATTCAACAAATCGGATGCGTAAAGGCTTGTTTGGTAAATTGGAACGCTTGACCATTTCATATTTTGACCGTCATCAAGATGGCGATATTCTTGCACGTTTTACATCAGACTTGGATAATATTCAAAATACATTGAACCAAGCACTGGTTTCTGTTGTCTCAAATGCGGCAGTTTTCATTGGTGTCTTGATTCAGATTTTCGACAAGAATGTTACCTTCGCTTGGTTAACAGTTGCAGCGTCACCTGTTGCAATCTTGTCAGCAGTCATCATCATTCGTCAATCGAAGAAGGCTACAGATTTACAACAAGAAGAAGTTTCTCAAATGAATGCCTATATGGACGAGAAAATTTCTGGTCAAAAGGCAATTATTGTTGAAGGACTTCAAAAAGATTCAATCGATGGCTTCTTGAAACACAACGAAAACGTTAAAAAACGGACATTTGCGGCACAAGCATGGTCTGGTATGATTTTCCCACTCATGAATGGTTTCCAATTATTGAGTATTGCGATTGTTATTTTCGGTGGGACAGCTTATGTCCTCAACGATGATAAAATGGCGATTGCGACAGGACTTGGATTGATTGTTGCCTTTGTTCAATATGTTCAAACTTACTACAATCCAATCATGCAGATTTCATCTAACTTTGGTCAATTACAACTGGCAATTACGGGTGCAACTCGATTGAATGTCATGTTCGATGAACCAGAAGAAATTCGTCCAGAAAACGGGAAGAAATTTGATAAAATTAACGAAGGCGTTAAGATTGAAAATCTCGACTTTGAATACTTGCCTGGAAAACCTGTCCTTAAAAATGTCAATATTGACGTTAAAAAAGGTCAAATGGTGGCACTTGTTGGCCCAACAGGTTCAGGTAAGACAACAGTCATGAACTTGATGAACCGTTTCTATGACATCAATGGTGGTTCCATCAAATTTGACGGCACAGATATTCGAGACTTTGATTTGGATAGCTTGCGAAATAATGTCGGTATCGTACTCCAAGAATCAACTTTATTCTCAGGTACGATTGCAGATAATATTAAATTTGGTAAGCCAGAAGCTACAATGGATGAAATTATCACGGTTGCTAAGACAACACATATCCATGAGTTTATCGAAAGTCTGCCTGAAGGTTACGAAACAGTTGTCGGCGATGATGAGTCTGTATTCTCTGTTGGTCAGAAACAACAAATCTCTATTGCACGTACAATTTTGACCAATCCTGAACTTTTGATTTTGGATGAAGCAACATCGAACGTCGATACAGTCACGGAACAACAAATTCAATGGGCAATGGAAGCAGCCATTGCAGGTCGGACATCCTTTGTCATTGCTCACCGCTTGAAAACAATTCTTAATGCAGATAAGATTGTGGTTCTTAAAGATGGCGAAGTTATCGAAGAAGGAACGCACCATGAACTTGTTGAACAAGATGGATTCTATGCGGAACTCTATCATAATCAATTTGTTTTTGAATAAGGAAAAAATAAAGGCTAGCTGAGCTAGCTCTTTATTTTACGGTCAAACGCATGCGTTTGCCCTATCCTTCTCCCTAGACCACCGCCCTGCGTTGTTCGTCGGAATAAGCGTTTGTACGAATAAAGGCTAGCTGAGCTAGCTCTTTATTTTACGGTCAAACGCATGCGTTTGCCCTATCCTTCTCCCTAGATCACCGCCTTGCGTTGTTCGTCGGAATAAGCGTTTGTACGAATAAAGGCTAACTGAGCTAGCTCTTTATTTTACGGACAAACGCATGCGTTTGTCCTATCTTTCTCCCTAGACCACCGTCCTGCGCTGCTCGTCGGAATAAGAGTTTGTACGAATAAAGGCTAGCTGAGCTAGCTTTTGTTTTATCGTTAAATGTCTTGTGTAAAATGTTACTTTTAGCTTTATCTGTCAGCGCTGATATTTTATTATAATTATCTTAACTAGGAAAAATCGCTAGAAAATGATAAAATAAAGGACGGTAATTATTACAAAAATAAATGGATTAAGATTTAGAGAAAAAATTAAAGATGAGAAAAATTGTAATTAATGGTGGCAATCGGATTTCGGGTAAGGTAACGATTTCTGGTGCTAAAAATAGTGTCGTTGCCTTAATTCCGGCAACAATTTTGGCAAATGATGTGGTTACTTTGGAAGGCGTGCCGGATATTTCTGATGTAACGAGTTTAATTGACATCATGGAAGTCATGGGTGCGAAAATTGAGCGTGATGTTGAGGCTGGTGTCTTGGTAATTGATACGCGTGATGTTAAATCAATGCCGCTTCCTTATGGTAAAATCAATTCCTTGCGCGCGTCTTATTATTTCAATGGTGCTTTGCTTGGCCGTTTTGGACGTGCGACAGTTGGCCTTCCTGGAGGGTGTGATTTGGGTCCACGTCCGATTGACTTGCACATCAAGGCTTTTGAAGCGCTTGGTGCCGAGATGAGTTTCTTGGAAAATGCCATGCATCTTGAGGCTAAAAAAGACTCATTATTTGGTACAACCATCTATATGGACATGGTTTCAGTCGGTGCTACAATCAATACCATGCTTGCTGCTAGTACAGCTGAAGGCATGACAATCATTGAAAATGCTGCGCGTGAACCTGAAATTATTGATGTGGCAACTTTGTTGAATAACATGGGCGCAAAAGTTCGTGGTGCAGGGACTGATGTCATTCGAATTCAAGGAACAAAGAAACTTCACGGTGCTCGTCACACTGTCATTCCTGACCGTATCGAAGCTGGAACTTATTTAGCACTTGCGGCAGCCATTGGTGACGGTGTCATCGTTGACAATGTTATTTTTGAACATTTGGATAGTTTTATTGCCAAACTTGAAGAAATGGGCGTTCGGATGACCATTCGAGAAGACTCAATCGAAGTACATAAATCTGAAAATCTTAAAGCGGTCAATATCAAGACGGTTCCTTATCCTGGCTTTGCAACAGACCTGCAACAGCCGATTACACCGCTCCTCTTGTCAACAAATGGACGTGGCTGGATTATGGATACCATTTATGAAAAGCGGGTCAATCACGTTCCTGAAATGGCTCGAATGGGTGCAAAAATTTCTGTCATCAATGACAAAATCGTTTATGATGCTTCAAATCAATTGACAGGAACGCAAGTCAAAGCAACAGACTTACGTGCAGGTGCAGGACTTGTAGTTGCTGGGGCGATTGCTTCAGGAACAACAACCATTTCTAATATCGATTTCATTTTGCGTGGCTATGATAGTATTATCGAAAAAATGACCGCTCTTGGTGTCGATATTAAACTTATTGAGGAATAAAGAAGTGACGGACAGCATATTTTTACGTATGAGATGATGAGCGTAAAAAATCGTTCTGTCAGTAATGACAAGAAAGGAAAATTCATGGCTGATTTAAAATTTGAAATTGTCGAGCATTTGATTACATTGTCAGAAAATCCAAAAGGCTGGACAAAAGAACTGAACCGCGTGTCATGGAATGATGCAGAAGCTAAATATGACATTCGTCAATGGTCTCCAGATCATGAAAAAATGGGAAAAGGCATTACCCTCTCAAATGAAGAGTTTGCTGTTCTCTTAAAAGAATTAGGAAATAAATAAAAAAACTCGTTAAACGAGTTTTTTTTAATTCATGAAAATAACGACGATGAAACTAATATAAATAATAAAAGTAATGATAAAAGTAATCCGCCACCACAGTTTTAGGAATCTGCGGAAAACAAAATTTTTATAATATAAAAGATCAAGCATCATCAGTACGAGTGCCAGTCCGGAAATAATCAGAAAATAGTAAGGCAAAATACTGATACTGGCCAGCTGATTGGAATAAATCGATAGGCCAATCACAAGAAAAACAGTGAAGACATCAGGTATTTTGAGGCGACGATTGGTCAAATGACGCAATTTGAAATATTTAAACACGAACACAAGCACAATAAAGACCAGAAGTGGATAAAGTGCGGCAATAATCTTAGGTAACATGCTTTAATTGTAGCTGTTTTTTAGGCTTTTGTAAAGTAATTATTTGAGTTTTGAAGCGCGCGAATGACTGCAAGTCCAAAAATAGTCACAACAATCGCTTTAGCAATTTCAACAAAGAGGAAAGGGGTAACACCAATCGTAAATGCAGTTGCCCAAGAAGCACCACTAACAAATTTGAGCCAGACTGTTCCAAGCACAAGCATCACTAAATGACCTAAAATGTTGACAACAAAAGCAGGGACAAGTTGATAGTTGACACGATTTAATGCCCAAGAAATCAAGGTTCCACCGACAAGGAAGGCTAAAAGATAACCGCCAGTTGGACTAAAAAGAACAAAAATTCCAGATGTACCACCAGCAAAGACAGGAAGCCCGATAAACCCTAAAATTAAATAAAGAAAGACAGCAAAAAATGTTTCTCGTGCTTTTAAGACAGTGGCAATCAAGCCAACCGCTAAGGTTTGCAAGGTAATCGGCACAGGGCCTAATGGAAGTGTGAATGGCGAAAGCACAGCAATAATCGCTGCTCCAATCGCAATAAGTGTGAGTGAATATGTTTTAGAATTTCTCATTATTTTCCTCTTTTTGTTTGATGTATAAAATTATATAATAAAAAACGCAAGGTTACAACCAAAGCGTTTGTTTAAAGTTCTCTGAGTTCAATGAATTGGGCTTGGACGAAATCAGCCAAAAGAGAAGGGGCAATCTGAATACTGCGTCCCAGTTCGCCTGCAGAACAAACGATAAAGTCATGTTCGAGCGCTATCGTATCAATAAAAATTGGGAATTTTTTATTTTGCCAAATTCCGACAGGGTTATTTGCCCCATGAATATAACCGGTTGTTTTTTGCAGGTCTTTTTGCGGAATCATGCTCACTTTTTTATTGCCTGACGCTTTTGCTAATTTTTTTTCAGAGAGATGTTCAGTCAGAGGGAGCATACCGATGATAGGCCCAGTCTTGTCGCCGATTAAGGCCAGCGTTTTGTAGATGTCTGAACGTTCGATGCCGTCAGGAAGTGTTTTTTCTTCGAGCGCATTGATGGCAATCCCAAGGTGCTCAATCTTTGCCTTGTCTAAAATTTGTTCGACCAAAGTCTTTTTTAATTTTTGTTTTTTTGACATGGTTTTATTATACTACAAATGGATAATTTCTTGAACAATCGATTATTGAGCTATAAGCCAAATAAAAAATCTGCTTGCGCAGATTCTTTTTATTTTTTAGCAATGAATAATCCTGGTGCTGCTTTATAAATAATACCTAAAATTACAAGTGCAGCAAGCGCTGTAACGATTGCTGAAATGCCTTGCGTGATAAGGACATACAACCAGACAGACCAGCCCTTCCATGCAAATTGTCCCCAGAAAATAATTCCTGCAACAAAATGGAAGAAGTATTTAACAAAGACCCCGAGCAAGACTGCAAAAACGATCGTACTGAATTTGGCTTGCTTTTTGGTGTTGAAGAGGCCAGCGATACCTAGCGAGGCTGGCGCAACGATATATTCTAAGATTCCTTGTGGCAGACTGAGCATGGTCACTTGCCCGAGAACAATGGCCAACAATCCATAAACCAAGCCTGCTACAACTCCCCAAACAACACCGCGTCGAATGGCAAGCAGAAGCAATGGAATAACCGTAAGCTCCATATAGAAGGTTTGAGCATAATTGATTGAAAAAAGGCTCAAAATGAGGGCTAGTGCCACGAAAATTGCTGTTTCAGCAAGCGGCAAAACTTTAGAATTTGACATAAAAAAATCTCCTTGTGTACACAAAGAGGGATAAAGTAAAAATTTAAGATTTAAATTTACTTTAGAGAGAGCTGAATTTCAGCCTACACATTCCTACGCGAGCATGATCTCGATCAGGTCAGATGGTTTTTCTCACTCGCATTTGCGAGACCCATTGTGCAAATTAAATTTACCTCTATAGTCTATCATAAAAGGTCAAATAAAGCACTTTCTAAGTGCTAAAAAAAGATATTAACTAACAGGGTTTATTATTGACAAAAAACAGCAAAAATATTACAATATAAGAAAAAAATAACAAAATGATTATAATTTTGTAAATGGGGAGAAAAGGTTATGAAAAATTCAGAACTTAAACAACAAGCAAAAGCTGTCGTTTTCAAAGAGGGCTTTCGGTCAGCAGTAAAATTATTTATCGTTCCGATTGCATTCGTTATTTTGTCAGCGATTTTTAATGCCGCACAAAATGTAACACAAATCACATCAAATATGGGAACAACAAGTATTGATGTAAGTAGTGTTAATGGTGCCAACGGTTTCCAAAATCTTTTAATTCTTGTCATCGGCTTTATCGTTTCAATGGTTTCAATTTCATTGCTCTTTACGTTGATTACCATGTTCCGTCAGCAACATAAAGATGGCAGTATCGGAGACGATATGTTCCGTGTGTTCCGTCAAGATGTTTTCTTTAAAGTCTTTTGTTTACAACTGTGGAGAATTCTTTTCGTTACTTTGTGGTCTTTACTTTTTGTTATTCCTGGGATTATCAAAGCGTTCGCTTACTCACAATCAGACATGATTTTGTTTGACAAACTGGAAAACGGAACTTACAATGGTTCTCGTGAAATCATTACTGAGAGTCGTCAGATGATGAAGGGCTTCAAAGGAAATTATTTCTATATGCAACTGAGCTTCATTGGTTGGTATATCTTGGTTTCAATTACTTTTGGTTTGGTTGGACTTTATGTTATTCCATTTTATGCGGCTACTTCAGTTGCCTTTTATGAAAATGTCAAAAATCAATCACAGGTGCTTGAAGAAAATCTAGCTTAAAAAAAAGTTAAGGCATGATAAAAAAATAATAAGTTCAAGAAGCAATATTTTTGATAGAATAAGCTTATAGAGTTTATCAGATTAAAAAACAATTTGGTAAGTAACTAACAAATCAAGCACAGAGAGTTCGCGTATGGTGAGAGGGAACGGCGAGGCGTTAGTGAAAATGGCCAGATAAATGTGTATCAGTAAGCGAGTCAAGCTGGTAACGGAGTGGTTGTCGTTATTCAACCGAGAGTTGCAAATGTTAAAATGAGCTCAGAAATTCCATTTTGGTAGGACTTTTGGCCTTTATTTTAGCAAAGCTTGAATTAGAATGGTACCACGAATAGTTCGTTTCTATAATGAAACGGGCTATTTTTTTATTTCTGATAAATTCTTTCATCAAGTGCTGACAAGTGCACGGTCAGCGCTGACAAACCTATCGCAATTATAAATTAGACGCACTAAAAAAATGATTTTCAGTTAGTGCAGTAAAGAAATTAGGAATTAAGGGGAATTTTTCATGAATCCAAGAAATCGTAACATTATTATTGTTGCTATCATCGTCGTCATCGTTGCTATCGGAGCTTTTATCGGGCTTAACAATAATAAGCCAAAAACATCAGATACAAAATCAAAAGTTTTAAATGTAGGAATTATGTCAGGTATCAAGCAAGACGACATTATCTGGAAGTCTGTTTCTAAAACAGCCAAAGAAAAATACGGCATTACTTTGAAATTTACAACATTCACCGATTATAGTCAACCTAATGCAGCACTTGCTAATGGCGACATTGATGTCAATGCCTTCCAACATTATGCTTTCTTGGCAGCCTACAATAAGGCAAATGGAAATACTTTGGTTCCAGTAGGAAAAACATTTATCACACCAATCCACATTTATTCAACACAAGTCAAATCTGTTTCTGATATTGCAGATGGTGCAACTATTGCAGTACCAAATGATGCGTCAAATGAATCACGCGCCTTGTATGTCTTGCAAAGTGCTGGTTTGATTACCTTATCTGTTTCAGGAGATACGCTTGCCACAGTGAAAGACATCAAAACAAATCCTAAAAAATTGGTTGTTAAAGAATTGGACGCGTCACAAACGGCACGTTCACTTGATTCAGTTGCAGCAGCAGTCATCAATACTAACTATGCAACAGCTGCAAACTTGACATCAGATGACTCTATCTTTGCAGAACCAGTCAACGAAAACTCAGCACAATGGATTAACATCATCGCTGCTAAAAAGTCAGATAAAGACAATGAAGTCATTAAAGACTTTGTCAAAGCTTACCAATCAGACGCAACGAAAGCTGCCATCAAAGAAGCATATCCAAACGGACAAGAAATTCCAGCTTGGGATTTAGAATTAAAATAAGATTTATCAAATGAATATTAGAGTTAGTAATTGAAATCAACTTCATGTCTCTTTTTGAATTGATTTCAGATAGATTATCGGGGGAAATCTATGAATCCAAAGAAAAGAAATACCATTATTGGCGCGATTGCGCTTTTGATCATCGCTGTTATTGCATACATTGGCTTGGGACACAAGTCAACCGAAGCTTCGGCAGTGGATACTAAAGTTGTCAAAGTTGGCATTATGAGCGGGAACAAGCAAGAACAGGAAATTTGGAAAACCGTCTCAAAAACAGCTAAAGATGATTATGGTTTGACGCTCAAATTTGTTTATTTTACAGATTATAGTCAGCCAAATGAAGCCTTGATTTCAGGTGATGTTGATGTCAATGCTTTCCAGTCTTACAATTATGCTAAAAACTGGAATAATGCACACAAAGATACAGAGATTGCCTCAGTGGGAGACACATTTATCACACCAATGCACGTTTATTCTAAGAAGATTACAGATTTGTCAGAGCTGACAGACGGTGATACTGTTGCCATTCCAAATGACACGGTCAATGAAACACGCGCTCTCTTTGTTTTGCAAAGTGCAGGTGTTTTGAAACTCAACACGATGGATAACAGCAAGCTGGTTGGTGTCAATGATATTGTTTCAAATCCAAAAAATTTGAAAATCAAAGAAGTTGATGCCAGTCAAACGGCGCGTGCATTGGATTCTGTTACAATTTCTGTTGTCAATTATAATTATGCGACAGCAGCAGGGCTTCTAAAGAGTGAATCGATTTATCTTGAACCAATCACAAAAGACTCTAAGCAATACATCAATTTCATTGCCACAACAAGCAAAGAAAAAGACAATAAAATTTACAAACAAGTGGCAAAAGCTTATGCTAATGAAGCAACAGCTAAAGCAATGGAAGTTCAGTACCCAGATGGTGGAGAACGTCCAGCTTGGGATTTGAAATTTTAAACGCTAGAAATTCTCGCCTTGCGAGATTTTCTGTCAGCACTGACAAGTCACATGAAAACAAACTTACTTTAAATTTATGAGTGAGAATAATATCGTGTAGAATAGAGATTGTCTGTGCGGGCAGAGAATGAAGAATTAAAGGAAAAAATATGACAAATATCATTGAATTAAACAATCTAACGGTTTCCTTTTCAGGAAAACAAACCAATCATACGCTGATTACGGCGGTTTCAGATGCGACATTGCATGTTGAAAAAGGCGATATTTACGGCGTTATTGGGTATTCGGGTGCAGGTAAATCAACCTTGGTGCGTACCATTAACCTCTTGCAAAAACCGACAACAGGTCAAATTATTGTCAATGGCGAAACAATTTTTGACAGTGAAAATCCAGTTAAACTTTCAGGAAGCAAATTGCGCGCTTTCCGTCAAAAAATCGGGATGATTTTTCAACATTTCAACCTCTTGTCAGAAAAGACCGTTTTTGCAAACGTGGCGTTTGCATTGCAACACACGCAAATTGAAGACGAAAAAACGGGTAAATTGCGTTATTTGACGGGCAATGAAAAGAAAGAAAAAGTTGAAAACTTGTTGGCGCTGGTCGAATTGACTGATTTGGCTAAAAAATATCCAGCTCAACTGTCTGGTGGACAAAAACAAAGGGTTGCGATTGCGAGAGCACTTGCCAATGACCCTGAAATTTTGATTTCTGATGAAGGAACGTCAGCACTTGATCCAAAGACGACCAACCAAATTCTTGATTTGCTCAAAGATTTGCACGATCGTTTGGGCTTGACCATCGTTTTGATTACGCATGAAATGCAAGTCGTTAAAGAAATTGCCAATAAAGTAGCGGTCATGCAAAATGGAGTTATCATTGAACAAAATTCATTGATTGATATTTTTGCAGATCCAAAAGAAAAATTAACCAAACAGTTTATCGAAACAACATCGTCTGTCAATCGTTTTATCGCTGGGCTTTCCAAAACAAAATTATTACAGATTTTGTCTGAAGACGAAGAACTCATCCATTTGGATTATGCCTCATCAGAACTTGAAGATCCTGTCATCTCTGACATCACCAAAAAATTCGATGTGACAACCAATATTTATTACGGCAATGTGGAATTGTTGCAACAACAACCATTTGGCTCACTGGTCTTCACATTGAAGGGTTCTAACGAGCAAAGAGCCGCCGCTAAAAATTATTTTGCAGAAAAAAATCTGAAATTCAACGTTTTGGGTTCGATTAAAGAAGAAGGAGAAAAAGAATGATTGAATGGTTTAATCACGTATTTCCAAACGTTGCTTATTTGGGTTGGGGAGGCGAAACAGGCTGGGGAACAGCCATTGCTGATACGCTTTATATGACTTTTGTTTCTGCCATTATCGGTGGGATTTTGGGCTTGATTTTTGGGATTGTCGTCGTTGTCACTGCTGACAACGGGATTACACCCAATAAAGTTGTCTTTTGGATTTTTGACAAGGTTATTTCGATTGGTCGTGCCATTCCTTTCATCATTTTGCTTGCTGTCCTTGCTCCAGTGACGAAACAAATTGTCGGCACGCAAATCGGAACAACAGCTGCACTCGTTTCACTTTCTTTAGGAGTAGCGCCATTTTATGCCCGTCAAGTTCAAGCCTCGCTTGAGTCGGTTGACCCTGGAAAAATTGAAGCAGCGCAAACCGTTGGTGCAGACTTTATTGATATTGTATTTACCGTATATTTGCGTGAAGAATTATCGAATTTAATCCGAGTTTCCACAGTAACTGTGATTTCATTGATTGGCTTGACAGCAATGGCTGGTGCTGTTGGTGCAGGTGGTCTTGGAAATACTGCAATTTCTTATGGTTATAATCGATTTTTCAATGAT
This sequence comes from Lactococcus sp. dk101, assembly GCF_009601055.1. GTDB lineage: Bacteria > Bacillota > Bacilli > Lactobacillales > Streptococcaceae > Lactococcus. The sequence continues at coordinate 32,408 of NZ_WITI01000013.1, read as the reverse complement.
GTCACTTGGGTGGCAACTATTTTGATCCTGATTTTTGTCTTACTTGTTCAATTTATCGGAGACTTTCTCGCAAAAAAAGCATCGCATCGTTAAGTAATGAAAGCATTTCTGGGAAATGCTTTTTTTGTGAATGAAAGTAATTTTTTGATTATGGATACCTTGCAAAATTTGCCAAAAGATGATTTAATAGAGCTATGTAAAACAAGCTTTACAGCTTTTAGAAAATGAACAGTGAGGAGAAGAATTGGAAAATAAAATTCGTGAACTACGCCGCTTAAATCATCTTTCTCAAGAAGATGTTGCTCATATTGCACACGTCAGCCGTCAAACCATCAATGCCATTGAAAATGATAAATATGATCCAGAATTAACATTGGCTTTCAAACTTGCCGAAATACTCAATACAAAAGTGGACGATTTATTCAATTACCGCCAATCCGTTGCTCAACGTAAGGAGAGTACTGTCTATTGGTGTGAAAAATATCAATGCGTTCTCTTGAAAAGAGCAGGTGTTGAGAAGAAGACTGTTGAAAAAGCAAAAATGTGATTTGAATACAAAATTATAGAAAAAAAGTGTATAATTCGACTATATGCTTTTTTATTTATGAGAGCAAAGATTGGCAAAATGGAGGAAGTTATGAACATCAAACAACTGCGCTATGTGGTAGCTATCGCAAACAGTGGGACTTTTCGTGAAGCAAGCGAACAGCTTTTTGTGAGCCAACCTGCCATGTCCATCGCAATTAAGGATTTGGAGCGTGAGCTTGATTTTCAAATATTTGAAAGAACCAACACAGGAACCAGCCTGACGATTGAGGGGGAACGTTTCTATGAGCATGCGCAATCGGTCTTGCGAAACTTTGAAAGTTTTGAAGCACGTTTTTCTAAACCAAAAGAGTCCGATCGTACTTTCTCTGTTGCCAGCCAACATTATGATTTTCTAGCTCCCGTTGGAGTTGATTTTGCCAAGAAAAATCCTGAAATCAAGAATTTCCGTATCTTTGAGTCAACGACTTACAGTATTTTGCAAGAAGTAGCACAAGGCCATAGTGAGCTGGGCATTGTTTATCTCAACAAGCACAATCGTGCGGGAATTATTCGAATGCTGGACAAATTAGAACTTGAATACGAAGAATTATTTTTGTCTCAAACACACATTTATCTGCGAAAAGATCATCCATTAGCCAAGAAATCAGCAATCAATGAAAAAGATTTGAAGCCACTCGATCGCGTGCGGTTCACTCAAGAAAATGAACAATTTCTATACTATTCGGAAGATTTGGTTGAAACTTTTGAAAATACATTCATCTATAACACGACAGATCGTGCAACATTAAATGGTATCTTAGAAAGAACCGACGCTTACGCGACAGGACTTGGCTTTATTGATGAAGAGAGTGTGAGTAATATTACGGTTGTCCCAATGGATGGCGACAACGGCAATAGCTTAATCTTAGTCAAGCATCGCGGACATTTACTGAGCAATGCAGCGACTTCTTACAAGCGAAGTTTAGAAGTTTACTTTGAAAATAATAAGTTTTAAATAAAAAATTCACATTAATATGTGAATTTTTTAATTTATTCTTGTCATTGAAAAAAATTTGTGGCATAATAGAAAATGTAAAAACAATTTGACATTTTACGAAAGGAATGAATAATGTATTTTGGTGCGAAGGATTTATGTGTTTATTACGATAAAAAATTGGCACTCGAACATGCTTCTTTTGAAATTGAAAAAGGAAAAACGACTGCAATCGTTGGTATAAATGGCTCTGGCAAATCCACCATTTTACGCGCGATGGGTCGTTTGCTTAAGTATAAAGGCGATATTTTTTATGATGAAAAGCCTTTGTCAGCTCTGACAAATCTTGAAATTGCTCAAAAAATCGCCCTTTTACCTCAATCAGCTCTTGCACCAAGTGATATTTCGGTTTACGAATTGGTCAGCATGGGCCGGTTTCCGCATCAAAAACGCCTGCAACAAGGCTTGTCGAAAGTAGATCGGCAAGTGATTGAACAGGTCATGCGCGAAACGGACATTTGGGAAATGCGCGATGAACGAGTAGCAGAACTTTCTGGCGGACAGCGTCAGCGGGTCTTTATCACAATGATTTTGGCTCAAGATAGCGATATTATTTTGCTTGATGAACCGACAACTTATCTTGATTTGGTTCATCAACTTGATATTTTAAGTTTGCTCAAAGCATTCGTTGACAAATTTGGCAAAACAGTGGTTTATGTCATTCACGACCTTAATCATGCTGCCCGCTTTGCTGACAATTTGATTTTGGTGAAAGACGGAAAAATCGTTGATACAGGCACTGTTGAGCAGTTATTTACGACGGAACAATTAAGAAATTGCTTTGGCTTAGAAGTAACTTTAGGTTGTGATACTTATACCAAGAGCCTGATGATAACTGGGGTAAAAAATGCGTAAAATTCGGTTTATCAGTTGGGTGGCTGGCTTGACACTTGTGATAGTGGTCTTGTCAGTGCTTTATTTAATGCTTGGGGATAAAAATTATCCGCTGTCAGCTCTGACAACAAATCCTATTGTCCTGCAGCTGCGCTTACCAAGACTGATGAGTCTCTTTTTAGCAGGCTTTTTATTGTCAGTCAGTGGCTTTTTGGTGCAGTTGATGACAAGAAATCCCATTGCTGAAATGTCCACATTGGGAATTTCAGGTGGTGCAAGTGTTGGTTTAGCAATACTCTTGGCATTTGGCTTTTCAACAGATGCAGCCATTTCGGCAGGTTTAGCGTCAATCATGGCATTTGTTTCTTTATTCATTGTCATGATTTTGACAGCACGAACGCATTTTCAACCGCTTAAAGTAGCACTTGTTGGGACATCAGTAGGCCTATTTGCGACCAGTTTAGCCAGTGCCATCACTTTTGCTAAACACGATTCGCAAGCCTATTTTTTGTGGATTGTTGGGTCATTTTCAGGGGTGACAACTGAAAAAGTAAAGCTTTTGGCAGTAACAGTTGTGCTTTTTCTTCTGATTCTCTTTTTTTATGGCAGCAGATTAAAAATGCTAGCTTTGGGAGATGATTTAGCAAAATCACTCGGCGTTTCTGTCAATCAAGTGCGTTTTGTAGTCATGGTCATGGTGGCAATCGCGTCTGGTGTGACCGTATCTTCGGTCGGTGTCATCAGCTTTGTGGGCTTAATTGCACCACATATAGCAAAGAAACTGACCAAAAGTAATTTTTGGCAAACTGTTGTTTTGTCAGTGCTGACAGCCATTATCTTACTTGTTTTTGCAGATTTGCTGGCAAGGAATTTATTTAAGCCTTACGAATTTCCGGCAGGATCTTTGACCATGCTTATCGGCGCACCATTTTTCATCTGGGTGATTAGTCAGGAGGCAAAATGAAAAAGAAATTGATTTTATTACTTTTTATATTGGCGCTTCTGATAGCCGTTGATTTAACGCAATTTTCGACAAACACGCAAATCCTTGCTCTGCTTATTCCCCTCTTTCGTCTGCCACGGCTGATTATTTTACTTGCCGCAGGTATTGCTTTATCGCTGGCTGGATTGATTATCCAAACGATTACTGATAATCCGTTGGCGGACAGTTCGACAATTGGTATCACATCAGGTGCGAGTGCGGGAACAGTCATTTTCTTCCTTATTGCTTCACATTTTAGCTTAAGTGGACTTTGGAATTTCTCCTATCCCATTTTTGCAATCGTCGGTGCCATTTTAGCATTTGCCATGATTTATGTGTTTGCACTAAGAAAAAATGTCAGCAATGTCAGAGTTCTGCTCACAGGGATTGCTGTGACTTCATTCTTTCAATCTATCATTACCATTGCGCAGCTATCAGTCAATCAATTTGATTTTCAACAGGTGGCTGTCTGGTTGTCTGGAGATGTCTGGCAAACGGATTCGAGTTATATCACTTTGGTTTTAATTTTGTTGCTGCTAGGACTAATGGTTTTCCCATTTTTCATCAAACAATTGGAATTATTATCATTAGGTGAAGAATTGGCATTGTCTCTAGGACTAAATGTGAAACGGGTCAAAATTCAGCTCTATTTACTGGCACTTTATTATGCCGTAATTGGCGTTCTCGTGATAGGCGGATTGGCTTTTGTAGGCTTGATTGCGCCACATATTGCAAGAGAACTTGGCGGTTTCAAACTCAAAAAGCGAATTCCATTTGCTGTCTTGAGCGGCATGATTATTCTCGTTTTCGCAAACATTGTATCTCAGCTCATCATTGCACCATCTAGCTTGCCATTAGGCTTTGTTGTAGCATTTATTGGGGCACCATATTACATTTATCTCATTCAAAAAATATAATTAGCCTTGGCTAATCCATTCACAAGATATAGGAGTATCTCATGAAAAAAACATTAACCTCACTTGTTGCGCTTGGCGCACTTTTCACACTTGCAGCTTGTGGCTCATCAAGCCAAGACACAAAAAAATCGACTGAACCAACGACAAAGACTTTCCATGCGCTTAATGGCGATGTTAAAGTGCCAACACACCCAAAACGTATTGCCGTTCAAAACTATCCTGACGAAGTTGCCTCTATCGGTGGAAATGTTGTCGGGACAGATTCTTGGGCATATCCAAACCCATTCTTGTCAAAAGAACAAAAGAAAAACATGGTTGACTTGGGCTCTCCAAAATTCAACATTGAAAAATTGACTGCGCAAAATCCAGATTTGATTATCACCGTTGACAAAGACCAAGTTGCAGATCATCAAAAAATTGCGCCAACAGTACTTGTTAATTATCAAGAATTGTCAACAATGGATAAATCATTGGATTACTTCGCTGAATTGCTCAACATGGAAGACGGCAAAGATAAATTCTTGAAATCATTCAAGAAAGAATCTAAAAAAGAAGTAGCTAAACTTAAAGATGCAGGAATTGACCCATCTAAAAAAACAATTTCGATTTTGGAATTACAAGGCAATAAAATTTATGCCTACGGAAGTAATTTTGGCCGCGGAGGTCAAGCTTTGACAACAGGCCTTGGTTTCAAACAATCTGAAAAAATGACTGCTCTCACAAATGGAACAGGTTATGCCGAAGTCAGTGCCGAAAGCTTGGCAGAATTTGATGCGGACTACATTTTCGTTGACTTTGCAAGCACAGATAAGGCACAATATGAAGCCCTCCAAAAAAATCCAGTATGGACAAAAATGAAAGCTGTTAAAGAAGGACATGTCATCACAATGGACTACAACAAGGTTTATTTCTACTCAGGTCCAACAGCAACCGAGAAAGAGCTTTCATTGTACACTGACGCGATTTTGAAAGAAAACTAATTTAGAAAACGTGAATAAAACAAGTCTCTTGTTGGTTTCATCACTAGATTAAAATGAAAAAATAGTGTAAAATAGATATTGTAAAAAATATAACAATTTGGAGAAAAATACACATGCCAAAATTAGTATTCGCCCGTCACGGACAATCTGAATGGAACCTTGCTAACCTTTTCACTGGTTGGGCAGACGTTGATTTGTCTGAAGAAGGTACTCAACAAGCCATCAACGCTGGTAAACTCATCAAAGAAGCTGGAATTGAATTTGATATTGCATACACTTCAGTATTGAAACGTGCAATCAAGACAACAAACCTTGCGCTTGAATATTCAGACCAACTCTGGGTACCAGTTGTTAAATCTTGGCGTTTGAACGAACGTCACTACGGTGGTTTGACTGGCTTGAACAAAGCTGACGCCGCTGTTAAATATGGTGACGATCAAGTTCACATCTGGCGTCGTAGCTACGATGTATTGCCTCCTGCAATGGCCCACGATGATCAATACACTGCTCACGGAGACCGTCGTTACGCTGGTCTTGAAGATTCACGTATTCCTGATGGTGAAAACCTCAAAGTTACTTTGGAACGCGCACTTCCATTCTGGGAAGATGAAATCGCTCCAGCTTTGAAATCAGGTAAGACAGTATTCGTTGGTGCACACGGTAACTCAATTCGTGCCCTCGTTAAACAAATCAAACACTTGTCAGATGACGAAATCATGGGTGTTGAAATCCCTAACTTCCCACCACTTGTATTTGAATTCGATGACGAACTCAACGTTACAGCTGAATATTACCTCGGTAAATAATCAATGAAAAATGCATTTCCTTTTTTGAGGGAAGCATTTTTTTTGCATTTCTTTTGAAAAATACGGTCAGCACTGATAAAATTAATATAAATTCCCTTAAACAAAACTTACGAAATGTAGGCGAGAAAAAATGAGCGGTTTGTGGTAAAATAATAAGGTAAAACACAATTCTATGGGATAGCAGATTTATTGGAGATAAAATGCCAAAAATAACACGTAATAAACGCGAAAATAAAGAAACAAACGAACAATCAAGCGAACTTGAATTTAAAAAGAAATTATCCAGAAAATCAAATCGGGTCGGCTCAATTCCAAAGCGAGTGAATATCTTATTCTTCGTCATTTTTGTGCTGTTTATGATTTTGATTGTCAAACTCTACGACATGCAAGTACTTAATCGCAGCTTTTATGCGGATAAATTAAGTGGTGTTGGATCAAATGTAACCATCGTACAAGGCGCTCCGCGTGGGAATATTTATGATGCGGCTGGCCAACCCCTTGCTACAACGGTTGCTGTGGAAGCTGTCAAATACACTCGTGGGCAAAATGTTACCGCAGCTGAAATGCGCAATGTAGCAGACCAATTATCAACCTTAATTTCGACAAGTTCGAGCACGACAACACTAACCACACGTGATAAAAAAGACTATTATTTAGCAGATGCAAAAAATCTTGCCAAAATTACCGCAAGTTTGACCGATAAAGAAACGAAAGACAAGAATGGAAATAGTTTGTCTGGCTCTGATATTTATAAAGTTCAGTTGTCAAAAGTGACAGATGCAGACATCAATTTTAATGCACAACAAACTTTTGCTGCACAATTATTCAAAAAAATAAATGGGACATCAACTTTCCACACCACCATCATTGCTATTGGCGATATTTCTGCGGAGCAACAAGCTGCGATTGCAGAACGTGAGAGCGATTTACCGGGGATTTCGGTTAGCACAAGTTGGGATCGCTCATACGCCTCAAATTCACTGAGTACATTGGTCGGAAGTGTTAGTAGTCAACAAGCTGGACTTCCAGCAGAAGAAGCCGCAGCCTATCTGAAAAAAGGCTATCAATCTAACGACCGTGTCGGAACTTCTTATCTTGAAAAAGGGTATGAAGAATACCTCCAAGGAACGCATGAAATCAGCAAAGTTGTCATTGATAAGAGTGGAAATGTTACTGGAACAAAAGTTGTTCAAGAAGGTAAAAAGGGTGACGATATCAAACTTACGGTGGATTTGAATTTCCAAACGCAAGTCGATAATATCATCAAAACACAAATGCAAACCGCCGTTTCTCAAGGTTATGCGACTTACTCAAATGGTGCTTATGCAGTTGTCATGAACCCTAAAACTGGCGCAATCCTTGCCATGTCTGGCTTTGAACGTGACCCAGCCACAGGAACATTAACTCCTGCGACCATCAATACATTTACGCAAACCTTCCTTCCAGGATCTGTTGTGAAACCAGCCACATTGACGACTGGTTGGAGCTTGGGTGCCATTACTGGTAATCAGACTTTCACAGCGCAAGCCATCAATATTGCGGGATCAAACCCAATCAAAGACGTTTGGGGAGATACAAACCCATTTGCAATCACTGCGGTTCAAGCACTTCAGTATTCATCAAATACTTATATGACGCAAGTTGCACTTGCCATGTTGGGTCAAAGTTATTCATCAGGTATGCAACTCTCAACAAGTAAAGTAACTTCTACATGGGATGCTTATCGTAAAATCTACGGTCAATATGGTTTGGGAACAGATGTTGGCTTTGATATTCCAGGGGCGACAACAGGCTTCTTAGGTAGCACAACAGATGCAACCAATGCCCTGTTTGAGTCATTCGGTCAGTACGACCAATTCTCACCATTGCAGTTGGCAGTTTATGCGTCAACTATTGCAAATGGTGGAACACGAATTACACCACATATTGTTGAAGGCGTTTATACAAGCAATGCTAACGGGACAACAGGTTCATTAGTTAAGAAAATTGAAACGACAACTAAAGATAAGGTTGATATTTCATCATCTGATATGGACATTTTGCACCAAGGGATGTACGCAGTAACACATGGTACAGACTCGTTGACGACAGGTCTTCGGATTCAAAATGGCGTGACTCAAAGCATTTCTGGTAAGACAGGGACAGCCGAAACCATCGCTGTAGATGCCAATGGCAACACCATGTATGGTGCAGACGGTAAGACACCAATCAAGACCACGGTATCAAATACCATTTCATTTGCGCCATCAGATGACCCTGATATTGCCGTAGCAGTCATGGTTCCTCATACTTCAACAGTCAATGGAGCAACTGCTGGTATTGGTCAGTTGATTGCAAACGAAATTTACAAATTATACTTTGGAAATCAGACCTTCCAAAATGAAAATACAGCCAACTAAAATCAAAATATTCGACCATTTCGATGGTCGAATATTGATTATTTTGACTAGTAAACAGTAAGAGAAGAAAAAGAAACATGAAGGAGTGCGGATGTATTATCCAGAACCTATTGCAAAGCTGATTGAGTCCTTTTCAAAATTGCCAGGAATTGGCCAGAAAACGGCGACAAGGCTTGCTTTTTATACGATTGGTATGGACGACCAATCGGTTAATGAATTTGCAAAAAATTTACTTTCAGCCAAACGAGATTTGCATTTTTGCTCGATTTGTGGCAATTTAACAGAAACTGACCCTTGTGGGATTTGTTCCGACCCAACGCGAGACAAGTCAATCATTCTCGTGGTTGAAGAGCCAAAAGACGTTTTGGCAATGGAAAAAATTCGGGAATATCGTGGTCTTTATCATGTTTTACATGGAACAATTAGCCCAATGAATGGGATTTCTCCAGATGAAATCAATGTCAAGTCTTTGATTACGCGTTTGATGGATAGCACCGTGAGCGAAATTATCATTGCGACCAATGCAACATCAGATGGAGAAGCGACTGCCATGTATTTAGCACGGATGATTAAGCCTGCCGGCATTAAAGTGACACGTTTGGCACGCGGACTTGCTGTAGGGTCAGATATTGAATATGCCGATGAGGTCACCTTGTCCAAAGCAGTCGAAAATCGATTGGAATTGTAAAAATCAAAATATTTTTGAGACCAAAACGTTAAATTCAAAACTTCAAATTCAAACTTAAAAATGATAAAATAGACTAAAACCATTTGCAACAAATTGTTTATGATAAAAATGGTTTGGCTATGGTTAAACAGGATAGAACAATTTTCTAAAGAAGAAAAGCATAAAAAGGAGTCTGTCAGTCCTTACAGAAGTTGGGCTGACAAAAAATAAGATGAACATTATTGTATTATTTGGCGGTTTAAGCCCAGAAGCAGAGGTTTCTGCCTCATCTGCACAACAAATTTCTGAGCATTTGGAAAAAAATGGCCATCAGCTTGTTAGCTTGAACTTGATTGGGCAATACCCAGCTTTTGCGACATTTGATGACTTGCTTGCGGCAAAAGCAGACCTTGCTGCTGTCAGCACTGACAAATCAGTTGAAATCACCGAAAATACCTTGAAACTTGCCAAATTGGCAGATATTTGTTTTTTGGCAACGCACGGTGGCATTGGCGAAAATGGCCAACTGCAAGCCTTGCTTGAGCTGAACAAGATTAAATTTACGGGTAACCGTTTCTTGAGCACTGGTGTTGCGATGGATAAATCACTCACTAAAAAACTCATGGCTGCCGAAAAAGTGGGCGTTGCGAAAGAATATGAAGTTGATGAAGTGACGGAAGCAGCCTTTCCAATCGTTGTCAAACCCAACGCTTCAGGTTCAAGTATTGGCGTGTCATTTCCTGCAAATATGGAAGAATTCAAGGCACTAGATTTGGAAGATGTCTTGATTGAACAACAACTTTTTGGGCGTGAATTTTCAGTAGGTGTAGTTGATGGCGTTGCCCTTCCGCCGATTGAAATTGTTGCCACAGAAGGTTTTTATGACTATCGTGCAAAATATAATCCTGGTTTCGTTCAAGAAATTTGTCCAGCTGACATTACGCCTACTGTTGATGCTAAACTCCGCCAAGCAGCAGAATACTGTCATAAACAAATTGGCTTTGAAGTTTATTCACGTGCTGAATTTATCGTTGACGCCAACGAAAATATTTGGTTCATCGAGTCAAATTCAATTCCAGGGATGACACCAATGAGCCTCTTGCCCCAAGAAGCTGCCGTTGTCGGAATGGATTATACACAACTCTGCGAAAAACTCATTGCTTTAAGCATGAAATATTAATCAAAAAGCTGTCAGCACTGACAGCTTTTTTTATGTTTAACAGTTGGGAAAAACTGCAGAATTGCTTGATTTCTGCTATAATATATAAAACTCATCTTGAGTTGTGAAGAAGTAGCAAAAATAAAGAATGTGAACGATATGAGAAATTTAGAAAACATCAATCGAATGGTCATTAAAGTCGGGACAAGTACCTTGACTTACGAAAATGGGAGCTTAAATTTACGCCGCATCGAACAATTAGCGCGCTTGATTTCTGATTTACAAAATTCGGGAAAGCACATTGTTTTGGTCAGCTCTGGCGCAATCGGCGTGGGTGCTCAAAAATTAGGAATGGATCATCGGCCGACAACTGTCAAGGAAAAGCAGGCAGCTGCAGCGATTGGTCAAGCTCAACTGATGGAAATTTACGACGAATTCTTCCGCCAATATAACCAGTTGATTGGTCAAGTTCTCTTGACACATCTTGTCTTGACGGACAAAAAAATGCACGACAATGCAGTCAATACTTTTCAGACCTTACTTGAATTCAATGTCATTCCGATTGTCAACGAAAACGATACTGTTGTAACTGACGAAATCCTCTTTGGCGACAATGATACCTTGTCAGCGCATATTGCAAATATGGTCAAAGCTGACATGTTGGTCATGCTGACAGATATTGATGGACTCTATGACATGAACCCTAACGAAAATCCAGATGCCCGGTTAATCAGAGAAATTCCTGTCATTACTGACCAAGTAAGAGAAATGGCTGGCGGGGTGTCTTCTAACCGCGGTACTGGCGGTATGGCAACGAAACTCCTTGCTGCACAAATTGCACAGCAATCAAAAACACGAACGGTTATCATGAATGGCGCAGATCCAAGCAAAATTTACAATTTATTAGAAGGAGAAGAAATTGGAACATATTTCGATTGTTGAACAAGCAAAAGCGGCTAAAAAAGCCAGCACTATTTTGGCCAATACATCAATTACACAGCGCAATGCAGCACTACTTGCCATCGCAGATAGCTTAGAAGCAAATCTTGAGAGCATCCTTGCTGCAAATGCCAAAGACATGGCTGCTTCAAAAAAAACAGCCATGCGCGATCGCCTCATGCTCAATGAACAAAGAATTTCCGACATGGCGCAAGCAGCTAGAAAGTTGACCGCTCTGCCAGATATTTTGGGAAATGTTGATCAAATGTGGCAACGGCCAAACGGTCTTAAAATTGGACAGCAACGCGTGCCTTTAGGACTTATTGGCATCATTTACGAGGCAAGACCAAATGTGACTGTTGATGCAGCTGTTTTGTGCTTAAAATCAGGAAACGCCTGCCTTTTACGTGGGGGAAGTGATGCTTTGCATTCAAATCTTGAACTTGCTCGTCTAATGAAACAAGCCCTTCAAACTGCTGGTTTACCTGAGGCTTGTGTCGAAGTCGTGGCAGATCCGTCACGCGAGACAGCAACACAAATGATGAAATTAAATACTTATCTTGACGTTTTAATTCCTCGAGGTGGTGCAGGTCTGATAAAAACAGTTGTGGAAAATTCAACCGTTCCAGTTATCGAGACAGGTTCTGGAAATTGTCATGTTTATATCGACGAATTTGCTGATTTAGAAATGGGGCTTGACGTTTTATGGAATGCCAAGACGCAACGCCCATCTGTCTGCAATGCCTGCGAAAGTTTGGTGGTTCATGAGAAAGTCGCAAAAGAATTTCTACAGATGTTGGCACAAAAAAACAATACAGTTGAGCTTCGAGGTGATGAACGCACGCAGTCTATCATTGACTGCACGCCAGCTACAGAAGAAGATTTTTATACAGAATACAATGATTTGATTTTGTCCATCAAGATTGTGGACAGTATCGAGGAAGCGATTGAACATATCAACACGCACAGTACCAAGCATTCTGAAAGCATCATCACAAAAGACTATGCTAATAGTCAAAAATTCTTGCAAGAAATCAGTTCAGCGGCTGTCTATATCAATGCCTCTACCCGGTTTACAGACGGTTTTGAATTCGGATTTGGCGCAGAAATTGGTATCAGCACCCAAAAGCTTCATGCACGTGGGCCTATGGGATTGTCAGCACTGACAACGACCAAATATATCATTTATGGTAATGGCCAAATTAGACAATAAAAAAGAATGAAATCTGTCAGCACTGACAGATTTTTTTTGTACAAAAAGTGATATAATTAAGCTAATATGAAACTTACAATAAAAGAAATTGCACAAGTCGTGCAAGCCAAAAATGACTGGTCGAGCTACAAAGACCAAGAAATACACGCCATCGAATTTGACAGCCGTTTAATCACATCAGGAGACCTCTTTTTACCTTTAAAAGGAGTGCGTGACGGACATGATTTTATCGAAACCGCTTTTACTAATGGTGCCGTTTTGACTTTTTCTGAAAAAGAAATCGAACAAGCACATCTTCTTGTCGATGATAATTTACGTGCATTTCAGGCTTTAGCTAAGTATTACGTGAGTAAAATGAAGCCAACCGTTATTGCTGTTACAGGCTCAAACGGAAAGACGACCACAAAAGATATGATTGCTGCTGTTTTGTCTGAAAAATACCAAACTTATAAAACACAAGGCAATCATAATAACGAAATCGGCATGCCTTATACCATTTTGCACATGCCAGATGATACTGAAAAATTGGTCTTGGAAATGGGAATGGATCATCCTGGCGACATTGACTTACTTTCAAGTCTTGCTAGTCCAGATTTGGCAGTCATTACGCTGATTGGTGAAGCACATCTTGAATTTATGGGAAGTCGCCGTAACATTGCCAAAGGAAAAATGGGCATTCAAGCAGGACTTGGCATTGAAAATGAGCTGATTGCACCTGCTGATCCGATCATCAATGAATTTATCTATGACAATCAAAAAATCACACGCTTTGGCGCTGACGAAGATATTTATGTGACACAACTCGTTGAACATAGAGATTATCTCACTTTCAACAGCAATTTTATGAACGAAACCATCAGCATTCCAGTGCCAGGACGCTACAATGCAACTAACGCCATGCTTGCGAGCTATGTTGGTTTGAAAATGGGATTGACTGAAAAAGAAATCAAACATGGACTAGAACACGTTGAATTGACGAGAAACCGAACAGAATGGAAGAAAGCGGCCAATGGCGCAGATATTCTTGCTGACGTTTATAATGCCAATCCAACAGCTACACGCTTGATTTTGGAGACTTTCCAAGCGATTGCACCAAATGAAAAGGGAAGAAAGCTGGCTGTCCTTGCTGACATGCTGGAACTTGGTGAAACTGCACCTCAACTTCACGCCAGCATCTTTGAAACGCTAGATTTGGATATTTTGGACAAGGTCTATTTGTATGGACCAATGATGAAATATCTTTATGACAAAGCAGCAGGAAATCCTAAAGTTGTACATTTTGATAGCCTTGAGAAGTTGACTGAAGCCATCAAAGCGGAGTTGCAACCAAACGACCAAATTTTATTTAAAGGCTCAAATGGAATGAAACTTTTCCAAATAATTGAACACATTGAAAAAGAAATCTGATGATTTCTTTTTTTTTATTTCGCAGTTCATCCTTGACAAGTTTTTTAATATATTGTAAAATACAAAACATATAAAATTTTCTGTAAATTCTATATATATTAAATTTAGGAGTTATTGATATGAACAAGAAAAAGATTATCGGAATATCTGCGCTCTCGCTTTTATCTGTTGCTGTTTTGGCAGCCTGTGGCGATAAAAAGGAAGAAGCTCAAAAAAATATTGTATTTTCAATTCCAACAGACGTGGTAACGCTGGACTCAACAGTTGTAACTGACCAATATTCATATGATGTTATTGGGAACGTGGAAGAAGGAGCAACACGTGTTGACAAAAACGGTGACGCCTCACTTGCCCTTGCAAAGTCAATTGATGTTTCATCAGATGGCTTGACTTATACCATCACATTGAAACCTGATTTGAAATGGTCAAATGGCGACAAGCTCACTGCCAATGACTTTGCTTACGCTTGGAAACGTGCAGTTGACCCAGACACAGGTTCAGAATATGCCTATTTGATGGGTGCCATCAAGAATGCCAACGAAATTTCTTCAGGAAAAGCAAACAAAGATACGTTGGCTGTCAAAGTTGACGGAGAAGACAAGTTGACTGTCACACTTGCTGAGCCAGTTCCTTACTTCAAATTCTTGCTCTCAGAGCCTGTTTACTATCCATTGAATGAAAAAGTTGTTGAAAAATACGGAAAAGAATACGGAACAACTTCTGAAAAGATGGTCTATAGCGGCCCATACATGTTCAAATCATCGAACGGCTGGTCAGGAACCAATAAAGAATTCTCAGTTTATGCAAATCCAAGCTATTGGGACAAAGACAAAGTGAAATCTAAACAAGTTGATTTCAAAGTCATTTCAAATGCAAATACAGGTGCTCAACTTTATAAACAAAACAAACTTGACTTCGCTTTGTTGGCAACAACCGATTTGATTACAGCAAATAAAGGCGATGACGGCTTTACTGTATTTAAACAAGCCCGTACTGACTACATGGAATATAACCAATCAGGAAAAGGTGCAAGCAGCACAGATGCTCAAAAAGCATTGGCCAATAAGAAGATCCGTCAAGCGCTTAACTTGGCGACTAACCGTAAAGCCATTGTAGATAATGCATTGCCATACTCAACAGTCGCAACAAGCTTTACACCAGCCGGTATGAGTAAGACCGACTCAGGAGAAGACTTTGCGCAATATGCAAAACAAGACTATAAATATGATGAAACAGAAGCTAAAAAATTGTGGGCTGAAGGCTTGAAAGAAGTCGGACTTACAAAATTAACGCTCAGTCTTGAGGCAGCAGCAGACTTGGCTCCTGCAAAAGCAACAGCAAGTTACCTTCAAACATCATATCAACAAATCCTTCCAGGACTTACGATTGATTTGAAACTCGTTCCATTCCAACAACGTTTGCAAGACCAACGCAACACGACCTTTGATTTGATTCTTGGTGGTTGGGGTGGCGACTATGCTGAACCATCAACTTTCTTGCAACTCTTTGTAACAGGACAATCTTATAACGATGGTAAATTCTCAAGTTCAGCTTATGATGCAGCCTACAAAGCAGCATCAACTGCACCAGATGTCTTGGATCAAGCGAAAACTGATGAACACTATAAAGCAGCAGAGACTGCTCTTTACGAAGGTTCTTACATCAATCCAATCGACTTCCAAGCAAGTCCAGCACTTGTCAATCCAGACCTTAAAGGACTTCAATTCCACTCAACAGGTCTTACATATGACTTGAAAGAAGCCTATATCAAATAAAATAAAAAATAACATGATTTATTACAAATCATGTTATTTTTTTAATATAAATATAATTACTATTTCTCTTGACAAACTTAAACCAATCTGATAAAATTGCAAACATAGTAAATTTTCAGAAAATAACAAATAGATTTAAAGATTGATAAAATACGAACTTAACCACAATAAACTAAAGTTATTAAACTAAAAAAGATGATATGTAATGATTTCACTTTACATTTTAGGTTAATTTAAGTATAATACCAATATATCAAATTTTCTGACAATTACGATGACATAATTTCACAGAAAAAATATGAAAGAGGGAAATTTCATGAAAACTTGGAAAAAAGTAAGCTTAGGTACAGTTACATTGGCTTCTGCAGCTTTGCTTGTTGCGTGTGGTGGTAGTTCATCATCTAAGTCAGATGCGGGACGTGCGCCTCAGTTGGCAATCCCAACGGATATTTCAACACTTGACTCAACAATGGCAACAGATACATACTCAAACATCTTTATCGGTAACACCGAAGAAGGTGCCATGCGTGTTGATGACTCAGGAAAAGCTCAACCAGCACTTGCTGAAAGTGTTGATGTTTCATCAGATGGCTTGACTTATACAATCAAACTTCGTTCAGGACTTCAATGGTCTAATGGAGATGCATTGACAGCGAAAGACTTCGTTTATGCTTGGCAACGTGCAGTTGATCCAGAAACTGGATCACAATATGCATACCTTATGGCTAACATCAAAGGTGCAAACGAAATCATGAACGGCAAGGCTAAACCAAGTACACTTGGAATAGAAAAAGTTTCAGATACTGAATTGAAAGTAACGTTGACACAACCAACTCCTTACTTCAACTATCTTCTTGCTCAATCTGTATACTTCCCATTGAACCAAACATTCGTTGAAAAATATGGTAAAGAATACGGAACTTCATCTGACAAGACACTTTATTCTGGTCCATTCGTCTTCAAAGGTTCTGGTTGGACAGGTTCAAACCAATCATTCGATCTTGTTAAGAACGACAAATACTACGACAAAAAGAATGTTAAATCAAGCGAAATTAGCTATCAAGTTATCAAAAAACCTGAAACAGCTGTTCAATTGTTCAAACAAGGAAAACTTGACCAAGCTTCACTTGGAACACCTGACCTTTACAATGCAAACAAAGGTTACACTAAGAACGCTGAACTCGTAACGCTTAAAGAAGCTACAACAGACTATATCCAATATAACCAAACGGGTAAAGGTACTTCAAGTACAGCAGCAGCTAAAGCATTGCAAAACAAAAACATTCGTATGGCTTTGAACCTTGCAACTGACCGTGCAACAATTGTTTCTCAAACAACTGCCGGTTCTAAAGTAGCAACTGGTTTGGTACCATCTGGTATGGCACTGACAGCAGACGGTGAAGACTTTGCAACATACGCTAAACAGCCTTATACTTACGATACAACTAAAGCTAAAGAATACTGGGACAAAGGGATGAAGGAAATTGGTGAAACCACATTGACTTTGACTTATGAAACAGATGCAGATTCAACAACTGCTAAGCAAATGGCTGACTTCCTTCAAACTTCACTCGCAAAAGCACTTCCTGGTTTGACAATCACAGAAAAGATTGTTCCATTCCAACAACGTTTGAAAGATTCACAAAATCACCAATTTGATTTAGTTAACTCACTTTGGGGTGGCGACTATGCAGAACCATCAACATTCTTGCAACTCTTCACAGCTGACTCAGGTAACAACGACGGTGGTGTTTCAAATGCTGCATATGAAGCAGCAATGAAGAGCGCTTCAACATTGCCTAATGTAACAAATGATGCAGCTCGTGATGCAGATTATAAAGATGCTGAAAAAGCACTTTACGATGAATCAAGTATCAACCCTATTTACTTCCGTACAACACCTGCACTTCGTAATCCAAACATGGTTGGCTTGGCCTTCCACGGAACTGGACTTTCTTACGACCTTAAGAGTGTTTACATCAAGTAATGAGTTTGAAATTAGAGTAAATGAAAAAGTAAGGGCCACTGGCACCTACTTTTTCGTGTTTATATAAGAAAGATTAACATATGTTAGCTAAATACATTTTAAAACGCATCATGCTGATGGTGCTTACATTATTCCTTGTCATTACTGCAACATTCTTCTTGATGCAAGTTATGCCTGGTACGCCATTCCACAATCCTAAGCTTTCACCACAACAATTACAATCATTGATGGCAGCTTATGGCTTGGATAAACCCCTTTGGTATCAATATTTGATTTATATTGGTCATGCTTTTACTGGTAACTTTGGAACATCATTCACTTATACTAACCAACCAGTTAGCATGATGATTGCACAACGTTTGCCTGTTTCTGCTCAACTCGGACTTCAAGCAATGATTATTGCACTTATTTTTGGTACGATCTTCGGAGTTCTTTCTGCCCGCTACCGTAACGGTTGGGTAGATAATGTCTTGAGTGTTATCTCAACATTTGCCTTCTCAGTTCCTTCATTCGTCGTTGGTACTTTGTTGCTTCTCGTTTTCGGATATACATTGCAATCACTTCCTGTTACAGGTTGGGACGGAATGTTTACAGGAACGTCAGTTATGCCATCAATCGCCCTTTCCCTCGCGTCCATGGCACAAGTGACCGCCTTCGTGCGTTCCGAAATGATAGAATCCTTGAGTTCCGATTATATTCTCTTGGCACGTGCCAAAGGGTTGTCAGACGGAGAAGTACTCTGGAAACATGCCCTTCGTAACTCATTGATTCCAATGCTTACATTGATTGGCCCAATGACTGCTGGTCTTTTGACTGGTTCAGTTCTTATTGAAACAATCTTCAGTATCCCCGGAATTGGTCAACAATTTGTTCAATCAATTCCTTCAAAAGACTTCCCAGTTATCATGGGGACAACAATCGTCTATGCTTTGATGTTGATGGTTATGATTTTGATTACCGATATTATCACAGCGTTTGTTGATCCACGTGTAAGATTAGACTAGGAAGGAGAGTAAAAAAATGGAAAATGTAAATAAAAAATTCACTCTCGTGGGAACGACAGATTCACATGACATGGAATTAATCTCGAAACCTGCACTTACTTTCTGGCAAGATGCTTGGCGTCGTTTTAAAAAGAACCGTATTGCAGTTGTTGCTATGGTCGTAGTTATTGCGACATTGCTCTTCTCATTGGTTTCAATCGTACTTGTACCACAAAGTTCTGCAAATAACTTTGATCCAAATAAAGTACAAGTTTATAAAAACTTGCCACCAAAATTGGGTAATTTGAATATTCCAGGTTGGAATGGTGAATTCACAACTCCTGGTAACAGTGCTTCTACAAATGTTTATGAAGACCAAAAAGTACCTTCAGGAACATCATACATTCTCGGAACTGATAACTTGGGACGTTCGCTTGCGAAACGTACGATTGTCGGACTTCGTATCTCACTTTTGATTGCCTTTGCTGCGATTTTGTTTGATATCTTTATCGGGATTACTTATGGTTTGAT
This sequence comes from Lactococcus sp. dk101, assembly GCF_009601055.1. Classification (GTDB taxonomy): domain Bacteria; phylum Bacillota; class Bacilli; order Lactobacillales; family Streptococcaceae; genus Lactococcus. Next base: position 13,247 of record NZ_WITI01000013.1, on the reverse strand, counting down.
TTCAGGCTGGGTCGGCGGAAAAGTCGATAATGTCATGCAACGTATCATCGAAATCATTTCATCAATTCCTTACCTTGTTATTGTAACAATGCTTGGTATGCTTCTTGGACAAGGGGTTACTTCAATTATCCTTGCGATTGGTATGTTTATTTGGACAGGGATTGCCCGGCAGGTGCGTAACTTGACTTTGAGTTGGAAAGAACGTGAATTCATTTTGGCCTCTCGGACGCTTGGTGAATCAACTTTCCGTATCATGATTCGTCACTTGCTTCCAAACATGCTCGGTGTTATCATCGTACAAATCATGTTCGATATTCCATCTGTTATCTTTGCTGAAGCGACTTTGTCTGCGATTAACCTTGGGGTTAAACCACCAACATCTTCACTTGGTTCATTGATTTCTGACGGTATTTCAAGCTTGCAATTCTATCCATTCCAACTTGCAGTACCTGCTGTTGTTTTGTGTCTCTTGTCACTTTCATTCTTCTTGTTTGGTTATGGCTTGCGTGATGCATTTGACCCTAAATCTAGCGAGGATTAATCATGTCTGAAAAAATATTAGAAGTAAAAAATTTACATGTCAACTTTAAAACTTATGCTGGTCAGGTAAAAGCAATTCGTAACGTAAACTTCGATCTCGAAAAAGGTCAAACACTTGCGATTGTTGGTGAATCTGGTTCAGGTAAGTCTGTAACAACTAAAACTTTGATGGGATTGAATGCCAGAAACGCTGAAATTCCAGAAGGAGAATTGCTTTATAAAGGCAACGACCTTTTGAAATTAACAGAAGCGGAATGGCAAAAATTGCGTGGAAATGAAATCTCAATGATTTTCCAAGATCCAATGACTTCACTTGACCCAACAATGAAAATCGGGAAACAAATTGCTGAACCTTTGATTAAACACAAAGGAATGAAGAAAAAAGAAGCGCTCGCGCGTGCTTTGGAACTCATGAAACAAGTTGGTATTCCTGCTGCTGAAGAACACATCAATGATTATCCACACCAATGGTCAGGTGGGATGCGTCAACGTGCTGTTATTGCGATTGCACTTGCTGGTGATCCAGAAATTCTTATTGCTGATGAACCAACAACAGCCCTTGACGTTACCATTCAAGCACAAATCATGCACATGATGGCAGAATTACAAGAACGTATTTCATCATCAATCATCTTCATTACCCATGACTTGGGTGTTGTTGCTGGTTTTGCGCATAAGGTAGCCGTTATGTATGCGGGCGAAATCGTTGAATACGGAACAGTTGAAGAAATCTTCTACAATCCGCAACACCCATACACTTGGGGACTTTTAGACTCTATGCCAACTGTTGATTCAGATGTTGACCGTTTGGTTTCTATTCCTGGGACACCTCCTGATTTGTTGAATCCTCCAAAAGGCGATGCATTTGCAGCACGTAACAAATACGCCTTGGATATTGACTTTGAAGAAGAACCACCATTCTTTGAAGTTTCTCCTACTCATTTCGCGAAAACTTGGTTGCTCGATCCTCGCGCACCAAAAATCGAGCCATCAGAAAAAATCAAAGCACGCTGGGCTCGCTGGGCTGAAATGTCTGACGTGAAAGGAGAAACGAAATAATGACTCAAGAAGGTAAAAAGATTGTTGAACTCAAGAATTTAAATCTTGTCTTTAACAAAGGAAAACGCAACGCAAATAAAGCCATCAATAACGTTTCTTTCGACATTTATGAAGGCGAAACATTTGGTCTTGTTGGTGAATCTGGTTCAGGTAAAACAACAATCGGTCGTGCAATTTTGAAACTGTACGACAAAGACATTGAATCAGGAGAAATCTTGTTCAATGGTAAAGATGTTCGTAAACTTAAAGGCGATGAATTGAAAAAATTCCGTTCTGAAGCTCAAATGATTTTCCAAGATCCACAAGCTTCATTGAATGGCCGTATGCGTGTAAAAGATGTCGTTGCTGAAGGGCTTGATGTCAATCATTTGGCAAAAGATGCAGACGACCGTACAGCACAAGTTGAACGTTTGTTGAAATTAGTTGGCTTGAACCATGACCATTTGACACGTTACCCACATGAATTTTCAGGTGGACAACGTCAACGTATCGGGATTGCTCGTGCGCTTGCAGTAAAACCTAAATTTATCGTTGCTGATGAACCAATTTCAGCCTTGGACGTTTCAATCCAAGCTCAAGTTGTCAACTTGTTGAAAGATATTCAAGCACAAAATGGCTTGACTTATCTGTTCATCGCCCATGACTTATCTATGGTGAAATACATTTCTGACCGTATCGGTGTTATGCACTGGGGTAAAATCTTGGAAATTGGAACTTCTGAACAAGTTTACAATCACCCAATCCACCCATATACAAAGTCATTGTTGAGCTCAATTCCTTCTCCTGACCCTATTTCAGAACGTCAACGTACACCAATCGTGTATGATCCAACTGATGAAACAGACGGTCAAGATCGTGAAATGCGCGAAATTACACCAGGACATTTCGTTTTCGCTACAGAAGCAGAAGCTGCTGAATATAAGAAAACTGCAACAAACTAATCTAATAAAAAATGAGAACTTATCATCAAATGATAGGTTCTTTTTTTGTCCAAAAAGTTAATATTTTGTTATAATGAAACCGTATTCAAATTTCTTTTACAGAAAGTGAGAATGAGATGAAAAAATTCTTAGTTCTTTATACCGCAGAAATGTCCGCAGAAAATCATTTTGGTGATTTATCTCCAGAAGACATCGAAAAAATGAACAAGGCTTGGATGGATTGGGCTGAAAAAGCAGGCGAACATTTGCTTGATTTTGGTAATCCAACGGTTGCAGTCGCAGGAACAGCTCCAGGTGTTGGTGGTTATTCATTTTTGCAAGCAGAAAACGTTGAAGATTTAGCAGATTTAGTTGCTATTCATCCTCACAAATTGATGGGTGGAAATCTTGATTTGTATGAAGTTGTTACCCCTCCAGGAATGTAATTTTGTCAGTGCTGACAGCTTGATTTTGTAAGCTGACAAAGCTTGATTATGCTTGGTTTAAGATTTCTTGTTTATAATGTCCAAATCCGTTTGAAGAAAGGAATGATTTGAGAATGGAAAACAATAAAATCTTGAAAGAAGCAATTTTCGCATTAAATAATGCTGAAGATGCAGATGAACGTGGACTCGTTTTACGTGATTTTGCAGTTAAATTGCATCAACCAGAATATGAAAAGCTGGTTTCAATCGCACTCTGCGACTAATTAACACACTTAAAATTGATTATTTTAAGAAAATGGACTGTGTATTTCAGCCCATTTTTTGATATAATAGTACAAAACCACTTTTGAAAGAAAAAAGCAATGTAAATAAGGAAAAATGATTTTGGCTCAGTTAACTGGGCTTGTTTTTTGGAAAAAAAGTATGAAGTTTGAATGAAATGAGAATAAAATGAGTAGAGCAGAAGAAATTAAAAAACGTCGCACATTTGCGATTATTAGTCACCCGGATGCTGGTAAAACAACCATCACTGAACAACTGTTGAAATTTGGGGGTGCCATTCGAGAAGCAGGGACTGTAAAAGCCCGTAAGACAGGTAACTTTGCCAAGTCTGACTGGATGGACATTGAAAAAGAACGTGGAATTTCGGTTACATCTTCCGTTATGCAATTTGATTATGCTGGAAAACGGGTCAATATTTTGGACACGCCTGGGCATGAGGACTTTTCTGAAGATACTTATCGGACATTGATGGCTGTGGATGCTGCGGTTATGGTGATTGACTCTGCAAAAGGGATTGAAGCACAAACCAAAAAACTGTTCCAAGTTGTTAAGCATCGCGGCATTCCAGTTTTCACTTTCATCAATAAACTTGACCGTGATGGACGCGAACCGCTTGATTTGTTGTCAGAACTTGAAGAAATCTTGGGTATTGACAGTGTACCAATGAACTGGCCAATCGGGATGGGTAAAAATTTCCAAGGCCTTTATGATTTTACCAATGACCGTGTTGAAGTTTATCATCATGAAGCTGATGGCGAACGTTTTGTGAGCTTGTCAGAGCTGGCAGATGGCAAGCATGAACTAGCAAGCAATCCTTTCTACGAACAAGCTGTGGAAGATGCTGAGTTGTTGGCTGATGCAGGAAACCAATTTGATGCTGACCGTGTGATTGCTGGACAATTAACGCCAGTTTACTTTGGGTCAGCGCTGACAAGCTTTGGGGTACAGACTTTCCTTGAAAGTTTCCTCCAATATGCACCAGAACCACACGCACACAAAACCATCGATGATGAAGAGATTGAACCACTCAATCCTGATTTTTCTGGCTTTGTTTTCAAAATTCAAGCCAATATGGACCCACGCCACCGTGACCGAATTGCCTTTGTTCGTATTGTCTCTGGCGAATTTGAACGTGGCATGGGTGTCAATCTGGTTCGGACGGGTAAACAATTCAAACTTGCTAACGTGACTCAATTTATGGCAGATACGCGTGAAAATGTTCAAAATGCGGTTGCTGGCGACATTATCGGGGTTTACGATACTGGAACTTACCAAGTCGGCGATACGATGACGACAGGCAAGCTCAAAAAAGCATTTGAACCATTGCCAACATTTACGCCTGAATTATTCATGCGTGTGCAAGCCAAAAATGTCATGAAGCAAAAGTCCTTCCATAAAGGAATTGAACAATTGGTACAAGAAGGAGCAATCCAACTTTATACCAACTACACGACAGGCGATATCATGTTGGGTGCGGTTGGACAACTTCAATTTGAAGTCTTCAAAGACCGTATGGAACGTGAATACAATGCCGATATTATCATGACACCAATGGGTAAAAAATCAGTTCGTTGGATCAATCCAGAACAGTTGGACGAAAAAATGTCGTCTTCACGTAATATTTTAGCGCGTGACCGCTTTGATCATCCATTATTCTTGTTTGAAAATGATTTTGCATTGCGTTGGTTCAAAGATAAATACCCAGATGTTGAATTAAAAGAAGAATTTTCAGTTTAAGCAAAAAAATGAATAAAAATGGCTTTTGTCAGTACTGACAGAAGCCGTTTTTTTACTTCTGAAAAATTTTCAAGAAAATAAATGGTGTAAGTAAAAATTATGTGCTATAATAGATAAGTTACATCAGGCGCTAATAAAATCTCGCCTGTAGAGAAGCTTCGTGCTTCAGTAATAAATGATTGTCGGAAGACAAAATAAATCTCAAATGTAATGATTTACGATTTGAGCTTAGAAACTATAGGTAAAGAATTGAAATTTAGCGACCTCGGCCTTTCAGAAGGCATCGTCAACACCCTCACAGAAATTGGTTATGTAGAACCAACTCCAATCCAAGAGCAAACCATTAAATTGACGCTCGCAGGAAAAGATGTGATCGGTCAAGCGCAAACAGGGACTGGTAAAACAGCCGCATTTGGTTTGCCAACCATTGAAAAAATTGATGCACAAAATCCAAATGTACAAGCATTGGTTATTGCACCAACACGTGAACTTGCCGTTCAAGGACAAGAAGAACTTTTCCGTTTTGCAAAATCAAAATCGCTTAAAGTTCGTACTGTTTTTGGTGGTTCATCTATCGAAAAACAAATCAAAGCACTTAAATCAGGAGCCCACATCGTTGTCGGAACACCTGGACGTTTGTGCGATTTAATCAAACGTAAAGCATTGAAAATTGACCACATCCAAACATTGATTTTGGACGAAGCAGACGAAATGCTCAACATGGGATTCCTTGATGATATTGAATTCATCCTTGGAAATACACCATCTGACCGTCAAACATTGCTTTTCTCAGCAACAATGCCAGAACCAATCAAGAAAATTGGTGTTAAGTTCATGCACGAACCAACACACATCAAGATTGCTGCTAAAGAATTGACTGCTGACAATATTGATCAATACTACATCAAAGCGAAAGAATTTGAAAAATTTGACATCTTGACACGCCTTTTGGACGTTGAACGCCCAGAACTTGCCATCGTCTTCGGTCGTACAAAACGTCGTGTTGACGAATTGACACGTGGTTTGAAACTTCGTGGCTACCGTGCAGAAGGAATGCACGGTGACTTGGATCAAAACAAACGTTTGGCTGTCTTGCGTGACTTTAAAGCTGGTCACATTGATGTGCTTGTTGCGACAGACGTTGCAGCACGTGGACTTGACGTTTCAGGCGTAACACACGTTTATAACTACGACATCACTCAAGACCAAGAAAGCTACGTTCACCGTATTGGTCGTACAGGTCGTGCAGGTAAAAAAGGTCGTTCAATGACATTCGTTTCATACAATGAAATGGGTTACCTTCGTGCCATTGAAAAATTGACTAAAAAACCAATGAAAGGCATCAAACCACCAACAAAAGACGAAGCTTACAAAGCATCACTTGGTGTTGCCATGAACGAAGTTATTCGTGATTTGGATATTGCTTCTGATGCAGATGCACAATCAAAATTGCACAAATTTGATAAACAAGCAGAAAAATTGCTTGAACAATTTGATGCAAAAGCTTTGGTTGACTTGCTCTTGCAAAGTCGTGTTAAAGACCCAGACAATCAAGAAGAAGTGAAAATTTCTGCTGAACGTCCATTGCCATATAACGGAGAAGACGGACGTGGTAAAAAACCACGTGCTGGTCACCGTAATCGCGACAAAAAAGACCGCAAATGGCGCGACCGCGACGGAGATAACCGCGACAATAATCGTAGTGGATACCGTGGCAACCGCGATAACAAAGAAGGTGGCGAACGCAAACCTTGGAACCGTGACCGTGATCGTGATAACAACCGTGGCGGCTACAAAGGAAAACGCGACGACCGTAAATTTGACAATAAATCAAACAACAAAAAACCACGCAAATCAACAGGGACAGAAAAAACAGCTGGCTTCGTAATGCGTAACCGTGGAGATAAATGATCTCTACTAAAAGAGATGTCCGTTTTCTCTAGCCAATAAATTGGCTGATAAAAAGGCAACAGAGGCGACAAATAAGCGCCAATGAGTTAATAAACACCTTTGTCAGTACTGACAGAGGTGTTTTTCATTTAAAAATCAAGTAATTTTAGTGACTAAATCTTGCGAAACAGCGCTTCTTAGGTTAAAATTAAAGCATGAAGATTTTAATTACTGCGGGTGGGACGACCGAGCCGATTGATACGGTTCGAGGCATTACAAATTTTGCGACAGGAAGCTTGGGAAAATTGACAGCTGAAGCTTTTTTACAAGCATCACATCAGGTCATTTTGTTGGCTGGACAGACGGCGGTCATTCCTGAACCTCACAAAAACTTGACGGTCAGACGGATAATGGACACGCAAGACTTGATGGAGTCAATGGCAGACTTAGTCCCCCAAGTTGATGTGGTCATTCATAGCATGGCAGTTTCTGATTATCGACCAGTCTATATGACGGGGCTTGAGCAGTTTTCTGAGCAACTCTCTCGTCAAGAACTGCTTGATTTTAGACCTCAAACACAGGAAAATAAAATCTCTTCGAAGGCAGATTTTCAAATCATGCTACTAGAAAAAACGCCAAAAGTCATTCAAGAAATAAAAAAATGGAAACCCAGTGTCATTTTATTTGGTTTCAAATTGTTGTCAGGAGTGACAGAAACGCACTTGCTCAATATTGCCAAGGAAAAAATGAACACAACAAAGGCAGATTTCATTGTGGCAAATGACCTTGCGACAATTAAAAATGGACAGCATAAAGCATTCATTTTGGATAAGCAGCAAAGGCTCATTCAGCTTAATACCAAACAAGAAATCGCCAATAAAATCGTAGAAAAAGCGCAGGAGGCATATCATGGCTAACATTACACTTGCCGTAACTGGAAGTATTGCAGCTTATAAGGCAGCAGATTTGGTGTCATTGCTGACAAAGCAAAAACATCAGGTCACAGTTTTGATGACAAGGGCGGCCACACAGTTTATCACGCCATTGACCCTTCAAGTTCTCTCAAAAAATAAAGTTCACTTGGACATTATGGACGAGGAAAGACCAGAAGTCGTCAATCATATCGAACTCGCCAAAAAATCAGACCTTTTTATTGTTGCTCCAGCCACAGCTGATACGATCAGTCGTTTGGCTCATGGTGCGGCAAATGATATTGTAAGTGCTGTGGCACTCGCTTTGCCAGCTGGCAAAAAGAAAATGTTTGCCCCAGCCATGAACACCAATATGTATGTTAATCCATTGACACAAGAAAATATCCAGACCCTGAAAAAAATTGGCTTTGAAATGATTGCCCCTAAACAATCATTACTTGCCTGTGGCGATTTTGGCGAAGGCGCACTTGCTGACGTGCAGGACATTGTCACTGCCGTTCAATTAAAATTAAAAGAGACGAGAATTTAAACAACCATGAAAAAATCAAAAGCATCTGATGTTGCCATTTTAGCTATCTTTATTGCCATTATGGTCGTAATCCAAGTTTTGAGCCAGATTATTTATTCAGTTTGGCCTTTGCCGATTGTGCCAACCCTTTTGCACATTCCGGTTATCATCGGTTCCATCGTACTCGGGCCCAAAAAAGGTGCATTTTTAGGCTTTGTCATGGGCTTGATTAGTGTAGTCAATTCGACCATTATCACACTCCCTTCAAGTTTTATGTTTAGCCCTTTGCAGCCTGTACCGGGAAGCAATCACGGCTCAATCGCAGCGCTGATTATTGCGATTGTTCCACGAATTTTGATTGGTATTTTCCCTTATTATGTCTATAAAATCTCTAAAAATCGCTTTGGAGCGGCCTTAGCGGCCTTTGTTGGAACAGCAACCAATACAGTGCTTGTCCTTGGTTTCATCTTTATCTTTTTCAGAGCTGTGACAAAAATGACCTTTGGTGCCTTACTAAGCGCCATTATCACGGGAAATTCAATCGCCGAAGTCATCATTGCAATCATCTTAACAATGGCAATCGTCCCTGCCCTTCAAAAATCCCGCCGTTTTAAATAAATAATATTAAAAAAATCCATTTCACTTCGAAATGGATTTTAATTTTTCTTTATTCGCCGTTTTCTTTCAAACCATATTGCGTTTGTGGCACATAATGAAATGCTTTTTCATTAGCGTCAGTCAATAATTCTTGCCAAGCTGCCCAAACATTTGCTTCTGAAAAACGATCAGACAATTCAAATGCTTTATCGCTCATGGCCTGCAATTTATCAGCGTCAGAGAACAATTCAACGAATTTTTCAGCCATGGCTTCCACCATTTGATCGGTTTCTTGCCAGCTAAAACCTTCATTAAATGGAATAACGTAACCATTTTCTTGATCAACAACCAAATCATTTGGCCCATAATTAACATCGTAAGTAACGCTGACCATGCCATTTGACTGAGCTTCCATCAAGGACAAATTAAATCCTTCCATGACAGAAGCAAGCGCATAAACTTGACCTTTACGTTGAACAGAGGCCACATCGTTAGTATAATCATACAATTTGACTGCATCTTGGAGATCAAATTCTTCAATCGCTGCATCAATCGCTTTTTTAGCCGCATCATTATCACGATGGTCAATATAACCATAAACCGTCAAATTGATGTCAGGAATCATAGCTTTCGCAAGTCCAATCGAACGGGCAACCAAGCCCACATTCTTTTCAGGTGCCACACGACAAGTCATGACGACAGAGTGTTGGTCACGTTCAGCCATTGGAACACGTGGAAGATCAAAGACAGCATCTGGAATAATCCCAACAGGAATGGTAAAACACTTGGTTTGCGGTTTGAAACGTGCCATGACATCGCATGTTTGCTTTTGCGTGGCAGAAACAACAGCGTCATAACGATTGATATTGGTCAAACCATATTCATAGAAGTTATTCATGACTGAATGCATGGTATCTTGTGCATCGCCTGCGTGCGAATTGTGCAAGTGCAAAACAGTATAAACAGGGCGATCGAGTTCAAGAACAGACCAATCCCCCAAGTGAGTACGGTCAAGAATAAAGACATTTAAAGCTGTATCAGACCAGTATTTTTCATTGATGAGATTGTAAAAATGCTTCATCAGCTCATCAATAGTAGGGAAAATATAGATGGCTTTGCCAAAAGTCAGTCGCCAACCTTCTTTTTTATATTCTTTTTTCGTGTTGTAGCGGTTAAAGCTTTCAAGGACAGGTTTACCATGCACATCGTACCAGACTTCAGTCCCAATCTTGTTATCCGGCGTGTACCATTGCGTCAAAGATAGAAAACCTCTAAAGTCATAATTATCCACACGGTAAAGATTGCCAAAAGCGTCAAATATTTCAACCATGCTGACCCGTTCATTATCGTCTTCTTCAGTATAATAATGCACGCGAGCAACCAGTTGATTTGTATTCGTTTGGACATTGTACAAATGTTTTTCTTCATCTTTAAAATGAATGACATTGCGGACACCAAATCTCAAATCTTGAGCGTGAACAATCTTATCTTCAACCTGTTCAGCATCTTGGAAAAAGTCAAACATTGACAAGATTTCGTTGTCAGCAACACCAACATCATTCAAGTAACGATGTAAACGGGGGTTCCATTCACGAAAGATCATTTTGAATGCTTCGCCGTGATCTCTGAACAATTTGGCACGTTTTAACTGTGCGTGTTCAATCCCTGAATTTTTTTGGTTAAAAGATGAATTGATAAAGAATTTCATAGCTTATTTTTCCCCTTTCACAAACAAATTTGAACTTGTTTTTTGAACCTTCGTCCATTTTTTCCAAACGAGTGCTTCGTGCCATTTTTGTGCTTTTTCATGTGCAGCCTTGCTCATCTTGAGATGTTTGCTATCGTCAACAATCAATGCATTGAGTGCTTGTGCAGCTTCAAGCGTTGCACCGAGTGGTACAAGCACCCCGTTTTTGCCATTGTCAATCAATTCTTTGTGACCATATTTGACATCATAAGCAACCACAGGCACACCAAAACTCATCGCTTCTAACAATTCCATACCAAAACTTTCAGCAGGTGTTGTCGAGATGACGGCGCGTGCTTCTTTTATTGCGGCTTCGAGAATTTCTGTATTTTGATAGCCTCTAAAATGAACCACATCTTGCAGACCAAATGCTTCAACTTTTTCATCAAGTTGTTTTTGCATTTCAGCAGGAGAAGCGTAACCATAAAAATCAAGCTCTGCTTCAGGGTTCATTTGATGCAGATAATTCATGACTTCGACCGTTTGGATAACACCTTTATCATCTGCCAATCGTCCCAAATGAATAATCTTATTTTTCGTTTTTGGAATTTCAAATTTGACATCTTTTGTAAAGTAATCAGGTAAAGCAAGCACATTGTTGAAGTGATAGAATTTCATGATTTCATCACGTTCTTGCTCAGTCGGTACAATAATGCCATCGAGTTCAGCATTGAATTCAGTAAACAAAGGTTTCAAATAATCAACCAACTGCCGTGAAGGGCCAACTTGTTGATTGTTTGAGGAGTGAACATTGTGTAAAAAGTGCCATTTGCCAGCAAAACCTTTGGCACGATGGACAGCAGGCGCCAAGGAAATACGGTCGTTGATAAGACTTGCTTCGCCTTGTGCAGCTAACTCATCAAGGAAAAATGTGAAAAGTTCTTCCTCGGTATTAAAACGCCAGCTTTCCCCTTTATAGTCCACCAAACGATACATTGTAGGGAAAAGTTGACCATTGATATTCATGTGTGCCAGTTCAAGCTTGGGTTGCCCGTCTTTATTAAAGAAAACCTGAGTTCCTTTTGAGCCGTCTGGGTGATAATACTGAGTCGAAGACTTAAAACCACGACAATCCCACAAATCAGTAGTTAAAGTATCACCGAAAGTACCAAAATAATCGACCGAACCAACAAGACCAACTGTTGCGGGTGCAATGTTGATTTTTCCGATGGTCGTGCCATGATGACTAATCAAAGATGAATTAGCATCGACACCTTCGATATGGTATTTTGTTTTGTCAATCATATCGACAAAACGGACATCTGCGCGTTCCATTTCAAGCCCAACAAGTTCTTGAAAATAATCATACATATTGACGACATCACTCGACTCAAGGCCCAAACGTTTGGCATCAGCCGCAAGTTGCGTGTTGTAGTTGCGCGTGACGATTTTTGCTGAAATCTTATTTTTCTTGAATAACTTAATCCGATTGATTGCAGAAAATTCAGTTCCTGAATTTAAAGCAAAGATGTTTTCATTGACAAAATAATTCACGACGAGTATCCTCTTTTTCTTTTCAATATTACTCCATACAAAAAAGAAAGTTTTCATAAATTTTATTGAACTTCCTCGGAAATAAAATCGCTTCACTTCACTTTTCGGATAAATTTTGGAACAAACACAAACTGTGAACTAATACGTTCCAAAATTTATCCCCGTTTCAATCCGCTCAGTACGAATCAGAACAGAATTTTGCGGAATGAGATAATTTTTTGCCGACATTTTAGTTCATAGGATGTGTCCGTCGAAAAAATTAACCAAAGAATGGAGCAAAATGGAATGGCATTTATTTCCGAGGAAGTTTATTGAAACAGGTTCAATTATAATCATTATAGCATATAGAATACACAAAATCACTTACAAAATGATGAAAAATAATTTATTCTTTTTATGACATTTTAGGGATTTTGCTCTATACATTAAGGTTCAGATATGGTATAATACAAGCGTATATTCTATAAAATACAAAAGAAGGGGCATTCTGGATTTATCTCAGAATTGAATAGCGATTTTGGAAAATGAAAAATTAAGTCGGATTGCACGTCGCAAGAAAAAAGAAGAAGAAATTAAAAACTCTCACTTCAGAACGTGGAAATCTGGCAAATCATGGCTCTACACTTCGTCAGCCTTGGCACTTTTGATTGCAGGAGGAGCAGTAAACTCATCTGCTACCTTTGCAGCCACAGTGACACCGACTGAAGTCGTAACGACCAGCTCCGCGAGTACTGCCGCTAGTACCGCCGCCACATCAGATACCAGTGCCGTTGCCGCTAGCACCACAAGTGCAGTAGCAAGCTCAAGCACATCTGCTGTTTCAACATCAGCAACATCATCAACCAGTGCCGTATCAAGCACAGCTACAAGTACTGCAGCAACAAGCACAACTTCTGGCTCAACCATTAGTTTAAGTGCCACAAGCGCAACTGCAAGTTCAGCAACAAGTAGTGCCGCAAGTTCAGCAAGTGGAGCTATACTATAAAAGTGGACACAAATAAGTGTGCTATAATCTGTCTAAGAAGACACAAAAATGAAAGGACTTTTATGTCGGGATTTAAACGTTACGACGAGGAGTTTAAACAATCTCTCGTC
>NZ_WITI01000012.1 GCF_009601055.1 Lactococcus sp. dk101 | reverse complement strand
AAATTAGAAATGATCTTTTTAGCGTACTCTATTCTTCTAAAGCTGGCTAAAACATTGAAACCAGAGACTTTGAAGTACTCAATTGGCTATCAAGTGATGGCAAAATAATCAACTAGCAATTCGGGTAAAAATACTACAAATTTGCTCATAGTAACTTAATGGTAAAATCTCACAATCATTATAAATTTTCAGAAAATATTTGTTTTTATTTCTATTGTTAAAAATATAAAATAGAGTATAAAAAAGCAGTAACCAACGGTTACTGCTTTTTATTTATTCATCTTAAATTGTAAATAAAGGTCATTATAAACGCCTGTCCAATAAGGGCTGAGGTTGGTATAGGCTTCGTCATCTTTGATGACTGCTTCATCTGGATAAAATGCCTTGTCAGAGCTGACATCTTTTGGCAGGAGTGCTTTAGCCTTAAGATTGGGAGTTGAATAGCCCACCCAGTCGGCATTGCTCGCTGCGTTTTCAGGACGCTGCATAAAATTGATAAAAGCATAGGCTGCTTTGACATTTTTCGCTGTCTTTGGAATGGCCAGATTGTCGTACCAAATGTTGGTTTTTTCAGGGATAATGTAGTGGAGATGCTGATTTGCTGAGGTCATCTCTGCTGCTTGCCCGGAGTAAACAACTGCCATCGGAGTCTCGTTATTGACCATATAATTCATGACTTCATCACCCAATATTGCTTTGACATTCGGTGTCAATTGAAGCAAACGATTGTAGGCTTGGTTGATTTGCGATTGGTTGGTCGAATTAACAGAGAAACCTTGCTCAATCAGACCCATTCCCATCACATCGCGTGTATCATCGGTCAGGATAATACTATTTTTATACTTTTTATCCCATAAATCAGAAAATTTCACAGGCGGTTGTTGAATGTATTTATCATTATAGACAATCCCCAAAGTTCCCCAAAAATATGGAACGGAATACTGATTTCCTTTGTCAAATGACGGGTTGAGGAGTTTTGGTTCGTCATCTGACAGACCTTTAATTTTCGAATGGTCAAGTTTTTGCAAAAGGCCTTCATTTGCCATTTTTTGAATCATATAATCTGAAGGAACGACGATGTCATAAGCGGTTCCACCTTGTTTAACCTTGGCATACATGGCTTCATTGGAATCAAAGGTCATGTAATTCACGTGGTAGCCCGTCTCTTTTTCAAAGGCTGTAATCAGATCAGGGTTGATGTATTCTCCCCAGTTAAAGATTGTGAGCGTATTTTGATCTGTTTTTACGCCCCCTTTTGATGCCATTTTAAGCGAGGTAAATCCTAAAATGGCAGTAATTGCAATTATTCCGATAAGGAAATAAAGTAATTTTTTCATTTATATCCTTCCAATTTTTTTGTAAGCTGTCAGTACTGACAGAATTTCAAGTCAGGTTTGACGCTTTTCCAACGGTTTCAGAGTCTTTCATGATGAAGTAATATCCAACAACTAAAAGCACTGAAAACAGGAAGACAACCGTTGATAAGGCATTGATTTCAAGGGAAATTCCTGCTCTGGCACGACTATAAATCTCAACAGAGAGGGTCGTGAAATCATTTCCTGTTACAAAGAAAGTGACTGCAAAATCATCTAGGCTGTAAGTAAATGCCATGAAAAAGCCGGCAATAATCCCTGGTGATAAATAAGGAAGCACCACTTCTTTCAAGGTTTGAATTCGACTCGCACCCAAATCATAAGCTGCATCAATCAATGATTTGTCCATTTCATGATACAAAGGCATAATCATGACAACCACAATCGGAATTGAAAAGGCAATATGACTCAATAAAACAGAAACAAAGCCAAGTTGCATGCCAATGACCGTAAATAAAATCAAAAAACTGGCACCTATGACAACATCTGGCGAAACCATCAAGACATTGTTCAATCCAAGCAAGGTGCCACGGCCTTTTTGGCTGACTTTCTCAATAAACATGGCACCGATTGTGCCGATGATTGTGGCAATTAAAGAACTCAAAAAGGCAAGGAAGAAAGTCTGAACGACAATCAAAATCAATCGGCTGTCCGCAAATAAATCTTTATAATTTTGGAGGGTAAAGCCAGTAAACTTGCTCATGTCTCCACCAGCGTTGAAGGAATAAAAGATAAGGTAAAAAATCGGTGCATACAGGACAAGAAGGACGAAAGCAAGATAGAGTTTGCCAAATTTATAATTTTTCTTCATCTTATGCTCCTTTCTTTTCTCTGGTCAATCCCATGACAACTAGCATGGCAACAACGAGGACAATGGCAATCGTTGAGCCCATTCCCCAATTTTGTGTGATTAGGAAATGTTCTTCGACCGCAGTCCCAAGCGTAATGACTTTATTACCACCGATGAGACGCGTCAACATGAAGAGGGAGAGACTGGGAATGAAAACGGCTTGAACGCCTGCTCTGACACCGTTTAAAGAGAGTGGCCAAACCACTTGAGAAAAGGCTTGCCATTTGCTGGCACCTAAATCAGAAGCGGCAGCAACCAAGTTGTCATCAAGATCTTCCAGCGCATTGAAAATGGGCATGATCATAAAGGGAATGGAGATATAGGCAGCTACAAAAATAAAACTGGCGTCAGTAAAGAGCAACTGGGTGCATCCAAGTCCTACGAATTGCAAGAATTCATTGGCCGTGCCGTATTTCCCAAAAATTCCGATAAATGCATATGCTTTAAGCAATAGATTGACCCACGTAGGCAAAATAATCAACATTAACCACAGTTGTTTGCGTTTAAGTTTGGTCAAAACAAAAGCTGCAGGATAAGAAATGAGCAAGGTTGCAATGGTGATAATGAGTGCATAAAGCACAGAATTCCAAGTCATCATCAAGTAAGTGGTGCTTGTAAAATAAGTCGCATAATTATCAAATGTAAAATGACCACTAATATCAAAGAAACTCTTGTAAAAAAGCATCGCCAATGGAATGATGACAAACAAGCCAATCCATAGCAAGTAAGGGAGCGAATAAAGACGTTTGATCATTGATGTCCTCCATTTGTTGCATGAATTTCTTCATCGTCAATCGCTTCATGCAGGTTCTCAAGTGTGTCTCCATCCGAATCAATGGCATCTTGCACGACCTCATGAACCGCTTCTTGAAGTGTTTCTTGGAATTCAGCTTCTTCTTCAGCAATAACATTTGACAGCCCAATGGTTTGTTCATCTTCTTCAACAAATTCTTCAATTCGGGCATCGAATTCTTCTTCCGTTTCATTGAGACGCATGATGTGAATGGCTTCAGGTTCAAAATCAAGCCCAACGGTTTCGCCAACTAAGGCTTTATGGGTCGAATGAATGAGCCATTCGTTGTTAAATTCATCATAAGCCACAATTTCGTAATGGACACCACGGAAAAGCTGAGTGTCCACTTTCACATTGAATTTTCCTTCATTTGGACGGGTAAAGACGATGTCTTCAGGTCTAATAACGACTTCAATGGCTTCATTTTTTCGCATTCCGCCATCGACCGCTTCAAATTGTTGACCGTTGAATTCAACCAAATAGTCTTTGATCATTCGTCCACTCAAAATATTAGATTCCCCAATAAAGTCCGCAACAAAATGGTTAATTGGTTCATCATAAATATCTGTTGGCGTGCCTGATTGAACGATTTCGCCATTGTTCATGATGAAAATCCAATCGGACATGGCAAGGGCTTCTTCTTGGTCATGTGTGACAAAAATAAACGTAATTCCTAAAGACTGTTGCAATTCACGGAGTTCGTATTGCATGTCCTTTCTTAATTTCATATCCAAAGCTGACAAAGATTCGTCTAATAATAATACTTTGGGACGGTCAATAATGGCACGCGCAATGGCAACACGTTGCTTTTGTCCGCCTGATAATTTAGCAATGGCACGATTTTCATAACCTGAAAGACGTACCATATCAAGCGCTTCAAGCACACGACTTTTGATCTCTTTCTTGTTGACTCCCTTGATTTTTAAAGCGAAAGCAACATTATCAAAAACATTCATGTTAGGAAACAGGGCGTAAGATTGAAAAATGGTATGCACATCGCGTTTGTTGGAGGGTAAGTCATTGATTCGTTTTCCGTCCAAGATGACGTCGCCTTCCGTCGCGTCTAGCATACCAGCGATAATGTTTAATATCGTTGATTTACCAGAACCTGACGCACCAAGTAAGGTGTAAAATTTCCCTTCCTCAATCTCAAAACTCACGTGATTTAAGACAACGGTGTTGTTGTCAAAGTAGGTTTTGGAAACGTCTTTAAATTCGATAATATTTTTTGTCATTAATCAAATCGTCCTTTTCTATGTAAAATGATCAAGAAAACAATAAAAAACCAGATGTCAAACACCTGGTTACATTCAATATCGTATTTTTCCCCGCTTAAAAAAGCAGATGAGTTTGAGTTCCGATTCATGTCATGAGTGCAGAAGAACTTTTAATACTCTTATTGATGCGCGCAAGCGTGTTTTCTTGGGTGAGAAGTTAAATACTTCTCATAGTTGAATGATCAACTAATCAATAAGGCAACGAAAGTCGCCAATTCGGCTTTTGACCCGGCTGTCCGTCTGGCCTTAGCTCATAGAGCGGTCAAATCTTCTGCTAAAACACAGAATAAAACTATTATAACTTAAATGAAAATAAAAATCAAGTCCATTTCATTTTCGTAGAAAAACAGACTTATTCTGCTTCTCCAATCACGCGTACTTCTGGCTCAAGCGTAATGCCTGAGCTTGCTTCTACTGCTTCGATGACATAGGCAATCAATGCTTCATAGTCTTTTGCTGATCCATGATTGACATTGACCATAAAACCGGCGTGTTTTTGCGAAACTTCAACGCCACCAATGCGATGTCCTTGAGCACCTGCTTCTTGGATCAGTTGGCCTGCAAAATGTCCAGCAGGTCGCTTAAAGACAGAACCACAACTTGGATACTCGAGCGGTTGCTTGCTGGCACGCAGATTATTGAGCTTCAGCATTTCATTTTTGATTTGACGTGGATCGCCACTGGTCAATTCGAATTTGGCTGATACAACGATGAGTTGATTGTCACGAATGCTTGATTTGCGGTAACCAAAAACCAGTTGGTCTCTTGTCAGTACTGACAGATTACCCGCTTGGTCAATGACTTTACAGCTGGCAATCACTTGTGAGATTTCGCCGCCGTATGCACCTGCATTCATGAAAACAGCACCACCGACAGAACCTGGAATACCACAGGCAAATTCAAAGCCAGTCAGTGCATGCGCTTGAGCGATATTTGACACCTCAATCAATGGCGCGCCGGCTTGCGCTTCAATGGTATAGCCTGCAATTCTGATGGCGTTCATTTTTTCAAGTAAGACGACAAGGCCACGAATTCCACCATCTCGAACAATCAAATTTGAGGCATTGCCAAGAACGGTGACCGGAATACTTTCCTTTCTTGCCACGTCAAGCACTTCTGTCAGCGCTGACGTGGTGTGCGGAAAGGCAAGAATATCTGCGGCACCTCCGACTTTGGTAAATGTATAATGTGAAAGTTGCTCATCAAATAAAACTTCTAAATCTACAATTTTTTCAAAACTTTTTTTGTCTAACATATTTTTCCTTCATCAAAAGATTGATTGATGTATTCATTATAACATTTTTTTAGCCCAGAAGTGAATTGGACTTCATCAATTCCAATGACAAAAAGCACACCAAATGATGTGCTTGATTGTTAATTGCTGACAAAATAAACGGTATTAGAGGGCAGAGGGATATTGCTGTCCCAATCTCCTGTCATTCCTGTGCCTACGATGTTATTCCAAGACACATTAAAATTGCCTGTGTCTGTCAAATCGCCGAGCACCAATGGTGTACCAGGCATGGCAGGTGATGCATAATGATAACCTGAGAGAATGTTGACATTTCCTGTGGGAACGTTGATGTCGTTGACACTGGCCGAAACCGTATCGCCGTTGTGTTCAACATTGACCTCGGCACCATACAAGTAAGGGGCGGTAAAGGTCTGATTGGTTGAGGCTCCAATCGGCTCACCGTAGGCATAATAAACCAAGACGCCCGAATTTGCATAATAAGAAATGGTCAGTGGGACATTTGTTGCGGTCAAACCTTGACTCGCAATCGCCCAATCCGTATAAATGTGATGGTCTGTGCCTACATTTTCAGTCAAAATGGCAACTTTGCCACTGTAATTCAGCCCACCTGTTGCGTGGTCGTCCTTTTGCAGCGCCAATGATACTTCGTTGCCGATATGGCTGTTGTCCCAAAGCTCAATCTTCGACTCATAGCCTGTCCCTGTTCCAGCAAGTGAAACATTGGCTGAGAGTGTCGTTGTGGGTTGTCCTAAGGTGGTCAAATCAACGGTTTCACCCGTATCAGCGGTGACAGTTTTTATTCCACTTGAATTGAGTTTTGGTCCATAGTAAGCATACCAGCCAATCGTCTGTGACATATAACCCGCAGGCATCGCCGTTTCAAGCGAATAATAATGATTGGCTACGCCATTGAATGAACGATAGACTGGCGTTGCACCGTTGTCAGTTGCTGCGGCAGAATAGAGATTGGATGTATTAAACTCGGTATATCCTAAAGCAGTCAAGCGTGCGCGTTCAGTATCCGCATTGTCTGTGGTGTACATGTGAATGGCTTGAGCAGAATTATACCAGTTATGGACTTGCAGTCCTGTCGTTGGTGCATAGGCGATGATTTGCATATTGCTGTAACCCTGATTGGCGACTAGATTTCGTGCTGTATCATAAACAGTAGTCAAATAGTGGTCGTTTCCTCTGGCTAGGCAATAAACAGGAACTGTATTTTCAGGTGTATCAGCGTGGACAAGCATGGGACTTGACATGAAAGCAAGACCTGTCAACGCTGACAAACAGATGAGCGACTTTTTAAGCATTTCTCCTCCTCTTAAAAAATAAAGAAAGGTAGATTGCTCGACATTTCTTTATTGGATTTTTTTGTTTAATTATTGAAATTGTACAGTATCACCGTAAGGGGTTGCTGTTGACCAGTTTCCAGAGAATCCAGCAACTTTACCACCGATTGTGATGGTTGGAGTTGCTTGACCTACAGATGTATTTGTTGTTCCACCATTGGGATAAATAGCACTGGTTTGTGCATTTTGAATGCTGCCATTTTCTTTGACTTGTGTATTGGCAAATGTGGCATTGAAAACATCGCCATTGACATCGCCGACAGCTTGAACGCGTGCATAAACAGTTGTATTGGCAAGACCTGCATTAGTTACTTGACCCACTTTAGTACCATTGACATATGCTGTTACTGTTCCGTTACTTGTTACAGTCAACAGAACTTTATAGCTTGTCCCTGTTTGAGCAGCTCCTGTATGTGTATATGTATTACCAGCTTCTGTGGCTGCTGACGAAATGTTTTCAATCAAAAATGAAGGTTTTCCTGTATAAGGTGCAGCACCGTGTGCATCGTATTGAATACCAAATGAAACGGCTGCCGTTGCTGTATTAAAGCTTACTTTGGCATGGAAACCTTGACCTGAACCTGATATTGTCATGTTTGTTTGAATGGCTGTAGGTGCAGAAATGTTTGAAATATCAGCTGAACCCATTGTTGGCGTTGTTGTAGTAGTAGGTGTGGTTGTAGATGTTGTGCTTGAAGATGAACTTGAAGTTCCATTACTAATCAACTGACCAACGTTCGGACCACCAAAGCCATACCAAGCAATGCTTTGGTTTCCGTAACCAGCTGGTAATGCTGAGTTTACTGAATAATAGTGATTGCCACTTGAATTAAATGACACATATACTGGAACTGAATCTGTAGGATCAGTGCTATTTATTGATTTATTAACATTAAATAGCATTGGAGTCACAACTTTATATCCAAGCGACTTTAATTGTGTTGTTTTAGCATTATCAACAAACCATTGTTGACCTGTAGTATCTAAATAATAAAAGTGCATTGCTTTATTAGCATTATACCAGCTATCAACTTGTGTATCTGCTAATCCCGCAGCTTCACCAGTATAGAATGCAATCTTTTCAGAATTGTATCCACGAGATGCAACTAATGTATCGGCATAATTTTTATCTGTTGTTAAATAATGGTCGTTTCCTTTAGCAACGGAATAAACAGGCTTAGTCGTCAAACCTTTTGCATTTGGCTGAGAATAATCGTAAATTGGCAAAGAGCTATCCGTTGGAAGTGTAGAATATTGCGTCATTGTAAAACCACCAGGAGTAACATAAGAGCCTACGACACTTCTTCCATTTGACCAATCTGAAGGCAACTGGTGGAAAGTATCAGCATAAGCATGACCTCCAACTAATGCAGTTGCTGCAAGAACAGTCGCAGAGGCTAGAAATAAGGTTGTACGTTTCATAAAGATTCTCCCAAGAATCAAAATATTTCCCAAGGGTACCGATTAAGCTTTGGATAAGCTTTGGATAAGCCAATTATACTCTTTTTATTACAGTTTTTCAACTTTAAATCATCTATAAATTACATTATTTATCGTTTTTTGGGGAATAAAAAACCCGTCAGAACTGACAGGTTGTCTTTTTAAAGCAAATCTAATGTTTTGAGTTGGTTATCGATTTGTTGAAGTACTTTGTCTAAATCTGCTGGATTGTTGACAAAGTCAATATGGTCGCCGTCGATGCGTAATTTAGGAGAGACGTCGTATTTTTCGTACCATTCAGGGTATTCGCCGTGAACTTGGTTGTAGTATTCTTTGAGGCCAGGTTGGCTTTCGATTTGTTCAAAGGAGCGACCACGTTGTGCAATGCGTGAAAGCATGGTATCAAATGAAACATCGATATAAACAAGCAAATCAGGGCGTTTTTTAGGCATGCCTTCGAGTTCTTCGAGCATGTTTGCCAGCAAATCTTTATAAATGTCAAGTTCTGTTTTTGTGACATTGCCGTTTTTATAGTTCAATGTCAAAAACAATTCATCTTCAAAAATAGAGCGGTCAAGCACGTTATTGTCTTGACGGTAAGCCATTTTGATAGATTCAAACCGTTTATTTAAAAAGTAAATCTGAAGCAAGAAAGCATATTTTTTCGGGTCTTCATAATAAAGGTCAAGAACGGGGTTATTGTCCACCGCTTCATAAAAAACTTCTGTTCCTAAATGTTCGCCCAAAGCCTTTGCTAGACTTGACTTTCCTGCACCTATAGTACCTGCTAATACGATCAAAATTGTATTTTCCTCCTCTAAATTGACTCATAAAAAGTCAATCCCTACGCTAATAAATTCGTAATAAAACCATATTTTATTGTGACCAAAAAAAGCCACAACTTCTTAATTATACCCTATTTTTCAAAATTTTCAACAAAAAATTCTCTGACTTGTGATGAAAAATAAAGGGATCCTGTGATGAGAAAGACCTCATCTGCTTTTAATGACTTTCTCACTTCCCTGATTTTTTGCTTCCAATCTGTCGCACGTTCCAGTCCTTTTTCGTCCCAAGCCGCAAAATCAGCTAAATCAAGCGCTTTTGGATGATCAAAAGTAGTCAAAATAACGTGAGCATCAGGTACTGAATGGAGCATTTCAAGCATCTGCTCGATGTCTTTCGTCGTGATTGCAGAAAATAAAATGGTCAGTTTTTTTCCTGTCAGCTCTGACGAAATATTTTCAAGCAAGCGTTTCATGGCATGGACGTTATGCGCCCCATCAAGCAAAGTCAAAGGTGCTGTCGCTAGTTCTTCCATTCGTGCTGGCCAGCTGGTTGACCGCAATCCCTTTCGGATAGCTGCTTCGGTCAGTTCAAAGCCAATTTGCTCGGCATAAACAAGTGCGAGCTCAATAGCTGTCGCTGCGTTTTCAATCTGATGAAGACCACGAAGTGATTTTTCCAAATGATCAAACGAATGTTCAGCGTTTTTAAAGTTAAAACGTTCATTTTCCAAAAGTTCAATCTGATACTGGCTACCGAAAGTATACTGTTTTGCCTGATGTTTTGTGGCGGTGTCAGCAATGACAGCCATTGCCTCCGGGCCTACATTTCCAACCACGACAGGAACGCCGTCTTTGATAATGCCAGCTTTTTGAGCCGCAATCTCAGCCAAAGTTTTACCTAAGATGTCAATATGGTCAAGTCCAATGGTCGTAATGCCGCAGACCTTTGGAAGAATGACATTGGTGGAGTCCAATAAACCGCCCAAGCCCACTTCGATGACTGCCAAATCAACCTGCTCATCCGCAAAATATTTAAAGCCCATTGCAGTGATGATTTCAAATTCTGTTATGCCGGTCAATTCTGGATTAGCGTCGATTTGATCGACCAATGGTTTTATTAAATTGACATAAAAAATCAGCTTTTCATCAGGCATTGGCTTGCCATTGATGGCCATGCGTTCGCCAAAACTTTCGATAAATGGGCTCGTGAAACTCGCCACTTTTTTCAGTCCAGCCGACATGAAAATAGACCGAACAAATGCGACAGTAGAGCCTTTTCCATTAGTTCCTGCCACATGAATCATGGCCAATTCTTTTTCTGGACGTCCTAGTAAATCAAGAAGCGCATTGACCCGCGAAAGTCCGGGGCGAATATTAAATTTTAAACGGGAATGAACCCATTCGAGTGCTTCTTCACTGGTTACAACAGTCATTTTTTTCCTTCTTCTATACTGCACTAACTTATTTAAGGTTAGTCTAATAATAATACAAAATAGTCTTTAAATTCATCTGGCGCATCTTCAACCGTCAATAATTGATATGGCAATTCAGCTGTACTTGGAGCTTTTCTGTCCAAATCAAGTAAGTAACGAAAATCGATATGCTGGTGCGCTTTTTCATTTTTTACCGCATTAAAAGGGATGTCAATCAGATTGACATCGACCAGTCGATTTCCATGCGCAAAAAAACCAGTTTCTTCATGAAATTCACGACATGCCGCTTCAAGCGGTTGTTCGTCCAATTCGACATGACCTGCTGGTAAAAGCCACTCTTTCTGATAAGGATGCTCAATGAAGAAAAAGCGATTGTCAGAGCTGACAAGTCCACTTGCAGACAACTGTAAGTCGGGATTGCTTTTTCCTCGGAGCTGAGCAGGAAAAGTGGATAAGATTTGATTGATCTGAAGGTATTTTTCTTGATTGATTGTACCTTCTAAGACTTCCATCTCTTTAATTAAATCTTGATTTTTCATTTTTTAAACTCGCTTATAGGTTTTGTAGGCATCAATCATACGTTTGGTGGCACTGGCATCGTGAACGCGCAAGACTCGACCACCATCCGCAATCATTTGAGCTTCTAGCATCAAGTTTCCAATCATGCGTTCTTCTTCTGAGAGACCAAAATCTTGACTCAAGAAACGCTTGTGCGAAATGGCAATCATGACTGGCATGCCCAAACGAGCTAAAATTTCTGTGGTTTTCGCTCGTTCTAAACTGTCAGAACCACGTTCTTTGCTATAAAATCCGACACCTGGATCAGTACAAATGTTTTCATTTGAAAGACCAAGTGCTAAAAGTTCATCTTTTTTGTAGCTAAAATATTGAGTCAGTTCTTCTGCCAAATCTTCACGATATACATTCGGTTGGCGGCCGTTGTTCATAACGACCACTGCGGGTTTGTATGCGGAAAGCAGGCTTAATTTTTCGGGACGGTCAAAACCATCGATGTCATTGATGATGTCCGCTCCTGCGTCAAGTACCCGCTCCATAACATCAGCTTCATCAGTATCAATCGCGATGACTGCCTCAGGAAAGCTTTGCTTCAAGGCTCTAAGCGGTTGCTCTAGTCGTTTCCATTCTGCTTCTGGGCTGATGTCCTCGTAGCCTGGACGTGATGATTTACCGCCAAGCTCAAGCACATGGCTTCCCGCTTCAAGTTGAGCTTCTGCTTTTTTCAAAAAGTGATGAAGCTCCAAATTTTCTTGTGCGCCATCGTGAAAGGAATCTGGCGTTACATTCATGATGGTATAAACAATCGGATCTGTCGTCAAATCAAATTCAAAATTTTGACCTTTAAAAATGATGTGTTGGGCCTTCAAAATATCAGCCAAACGGGCTTTTTCCTGAGGATTTCCCCAACGATTGACCCAATCCGTCAACTCAAAGCTATCAAAAAAGACAAGCAAACGACTGGGACTAAGCAATGTTTTTCTTGCCTGACGATAAAAGCGGTGCAATAAAAAGGCCCGTTCGTCAGCAGTTAAGTCATCAAAAAGGACTGGGATGTGTCCTAATGAGTGTTGTTCTTGATTTAATGCTTCTATTTTCATTTTTCACCTCATTTTCAAAAATTAAAAAGAAATCAATTTTCGATTTTAACCAGCGCTTGTTCAGAATCTTGTAATTTTTGCTGGGCATTTTGCAGCTGCTTTAAGGCATAAAAATCCGCATCAACCACATCCAAAAGCGGCACTAAAACAAACAAGCGATTGAAAACCTCAGCGTGTGGGATTGTTAGCTTGTCGTCATTGCGTTGCTCCTCATCGAAAAATAAAATGTCTATGTCAATCGTGCGAGGTCCCCAATGAATCAAACGCACGCGATTGAGTTTTTGTTCAACCTGATGAATCAAGTCAAGTAAAGCGTCCGCAGATAAATCCGTGCTGATTTTTGCAGCAAGATTAATAAAATCATCTTGCACAACCCCACCGACAGGCGATGTCTCATAAAAGGCTGATTGCTTCATCAGCATCACGTGACCTGTTTCTGTCAGTGCTGACAGCGCCCTATTGAGATAGTGCATCCGATCGCCCATGTTGCTTCCCATACTCAAATAAACCGTGTGTTTCATTGCTTACCCCTTCATGACAACTTCAGCCGAATCAAAAATTCCGTCAATCGGCACCGCAAGTTTACGCAAATGCACTTCAACAGATGCAATACGAAGGTCACAGGCTTTGACTTTCTCAATGATTTGATAAGCCAAGGTCTCAATCAAATCAGCTCTCGATTGGTCAATGATTAGCTTGGTTTGCTCATAAAAATCAACATAGCTAAGCGTGTCTTCTAATTTGTCTTGACCCGAAAAATCAAAATTAGTTTCAACACACAAGTCGATTTCCAAATTTTGCCCGACGACTTTTTCTTCAGGCATCACGCCAATATGCGCTTTAAATTTCATGCCATTTAATTTAATTTGGTACATAAAAACTCCTTCATCTTGTCAGTAACATTTTTATGATAGAAAAAGCTATGAAGCCTCATAGCTTTAAATATACTTTTCAATGGCTTGCCATGCTTGATCAAGCCCTGTTTTATCAAATGATGAAAAGATGATGAAATCATCTGTACTATCAAATTTGAGTGCTTTTCTGATGATTGATTCTTGACGGTTCCATTTGCCACGTGGCACTTTGTCAGCCTTTGTCGCTACTAAAATAACTGGGATATGGTAATATTTCAAAAACTCATACATCATGCAGTCATCTTCGCTTGGTTCGTGACGAATATCAACCAAACTTACAACAGCACGTAAGTTTTCTCTTGTGGTCAAATATTCTTCAATCATTTTCCCCCATTTTTCACGTTCGCTTTTTGAAACGCGAGCGTAGCCATAACCTGGAACGTCCACAAAATGAGCAGTCTCGTCAATATTATAAAAATTGAGCAACTGAGTTTTCCCAGGATTAGCAGAGGTTCTTGCAAAATTTTTACGATTGAGCAAGGTATTGATGAAACTTGATTTTCCTACATTTGATCGTCCCGCTAGGGCGATTTCAGGAAGATCTGATTCAGGATATTGTTTACTTGAAGGCGCCGAAACGGTCAATTTAAGATTATTCAAATTCATAATCTTAATTATACCACACCACAAGTGGCTTGTAAATTTCTCAAGATAGGTAAAGAAAAAACAGGACAATGTCCTGCTCCTCACAACTTATTTTGTTGTATCTTTTGTTGCTTCGTCTTCTTCATTTTCGGAAATCATAAGTGGTTCTGCTTCGCCTTTGGCTGCAGCCTCTGTAATGATAACTTTCTTGATGCTTTCGTCACTTGGTACTTCAAACATAATGTCCATCATGGTTTCTTCAATGATTGATCGAAGTCCACGAGCACCCGTCTTACGTTCAATCGCTTTTTGAGCAATGGCTCGAAGAGCAGCATCTTCAAATTCAAGCGTCACGCCATCAAAGAAAAGCAGGCGTTGATATTGTTTAACTAGAGCATTCTTTGGCTCTGTCAAAATATGAATCAAATCTTCCTCCGTCAAGCGTTCAAGTGCAGCAACGACAGGTAAACGTCCAATAAATTCAGGAATAAGTCCGAATTTTTGAATATCTTCTGAAATAATTTGTTGCATATAAGAATCGCCTTCGTCAAGTGCTAAATTATTGGCACCAAAACCGATGACTTTTTCGCCTAAACGTTGCTTCACGATTTCTTCAATCCCGTCAAAAGCTCCACCAACGATAAAAAGGATATTTTTGGTATCCACTTGGATCATTTCTTGATTGGGGTGTTTTCTTCCGCCTTGAGGTGGGACGCTCGCGACAGTTCCTTCGATGATTTTCAGCAAAGCCTGTTGCACGCCTTCGCCTGAAACATCACGTGTAATCGAAACATTTTCAGATTTTTTAGCAATTTTATCAATTTCGTCAATGTAAATAATCCCACGTTCCGCACGTTCAATATCAAAATCGCTGGCTTGCAACAATTTGAGTAAGATATTTTCGACATCTTCACCGACATAACCTGCTTCAGTCAAACTGGTTGCGTCAGCAATGGCAAAGGGGACATTTAATGATTTGGCAAGTGTTTGGGCAAGAAAAGTTTTTCCTGACCCTGTTGGGCCAATCAATAAGATATTTGATTTTTGAAGTTCAATGTCATCATCGGTACTGTCAGCAAAGTTAATTCTTTTGTAGTGATTATAGACTGCGACAGAAAGGGCACGTTTGGCACGTTCTTGACCAATCACATAATTATTAAGATGTTCCATCATCTCTTTTGGTGTCTTTACTTCGAGCATTTCTTCGTCTAAGCGTTCTTGCGCTTCTTCATCGAGAATATGTACCGAAAGTTCGATACACTCGTTACAGATGAAAACATCGCTTCCTGCGATGAGTCTCTTGACATCTTCTTGTGCTTTTCCACAAAAAGAACAATGAATTGTAGGTTGTGTTGTATTAGTATTTGTCATAATCGTTTCTATAGTGTTTAATTGTCTCTTCATCAAAAAAGGAAAACATTATTCCAAATTGATTTTTTGACCTCAAGCAAGCTAAGTCTTGCGCTTAAAATAGGAGTCCTGAAAAGGCATGGATTGAGTTGACCAGATTTGTAAAAAAGTTGATTAAGAAGATTGTTCCTAATCCCCAACGTTTTTTTCTAAAACATTGAATCATAATGACGATACAAACCCAAGCCATAACAGCGGTAAAGAGTCCAAAGAGTGATTTTGTCATAATTTTATTTCTCTATCTTTTTACGAAGATGTTATCTTCTTTTATATTTTTGAATGGTGAAATCAAAGGGATTTTTTTCATCATGTAGATATTTTTCTTCCGACATTTTTTCAAATGCCGAAAAATCAAAAGCTGTTGGAAAAAAAGTATCGCCGTCGAAACTGTGATGCACAAGCGTCCGATAGAAGCCATCCAGTTGTGCTTCAAACAGGCAAAACATTTCTGCTCCCCCTGTGATGTACAAATCTTTTTCTTGGCCAGCTAGCCAGTCCATAACTTGGGCTTGGCTATTCATGATTTTCACTTGCGGATTGTCAGACATATAAGTTTTATCGCGGGTCAAAATAATACTGGTTCTCCCAGGGAGAACCCTTTTATTCATTCCTTCGAATGTCTTACGCCCCATCAAAATCGCTTGATTCATGGTTTGAGTTTTAAAATGTTGCAGTTCACGTGGCAAATGCCAAGGAAGTTTTCCATCTTTTCCGATGACGCCATTTTCTGCTTCTGCCCAAATTCCTAAAATCATCGCAAGCCCCTCATTCCTAAATTTAGTCTCACTATTATATCAAAAAAAAACCGATTTTTAAAGAATTTCAATGCTTTATCTACTTTTTTTTAACTTTTATGGAGTTTATTCTTTACAAACGGCTTGAAAAATGATAATATATTAATTACGTTAATTTGTTTCAATCTTTCCTGTTATGATTAAAGCAAATTAATCCCCCCAACTAGACTTCTTGCTGAGCTTGACTCCGAGGGGTCTAGTTTTTTTGTTTTTTCAGAGCCTTTTCTGTGCTTAAATATGCTAAAATAAGAGAGAAAAAGAGATGAAAAGAGAATTTTTATGAACCATATTGTACTTTTTGAACCACGCATTCATTTTAATACAGGGAATATCGCACGGACGTGCGCTGCAACCAATACCGTTTTGCATTTGATTCGACCATTTGGATTTGAAATTACGGACAAACATTTGAAACGTGCCGGTCTTGACTATTGGGACAAGGTAAACATTGTTTATCATGACAACATGGAAGATTTCATGGCTAGCATGGATGGTAAACTTTATTTGGTTTCCAAATTTGCAGAGCATGTTTATTCGGATGTTGATTATACGAATACTGATGAAAATCATTACTTCTTGTTAGGCCGTGAAGATACAGGTTTACCAGAAGCATTCATGCACGAGCATCGCGACGAATGCATTCGCATTCCGATGAACGACACACACGTTCGTGCTTTGAATTTGTCGAACTGTGCCTGTATGATTGTTTATGAAGCCCTTCGCCAACAAGCTTTTACAGGACTTGAACTGATTCATACTTACCAAAATGACAAATTGAAATAAAAAAATGACCGAAAGGTCATTTTTTTATGCACTCACTTCTTCTGTGAGATGATTTTCCATTTCAACGGCTTGAACTTCTTTTTTCTTATGATTTAAAATCAGGTTCAGTAAAATCGCTGATACAGTACTCATCACAATGCCGTTTGAAATAAAGGGTTGGATGGCACTTGGCAGACTTGAAAAGAGGGTTGTTGAATCAAAACCAACGCCCATCGCTACAGAAACTGCAACAATCAAGAGGTTTTGATTGCCTTCATAATCCACTTTTCCAAGCATGCGAATGCCTTGTGTTGCCACCATTCCAAACATAATCAACATGGCACCGCCAAGGACTGGATTTGGAATAAGTTGAGCAACTGCCGCAAATTTTGGCATCAGCCCAAGAACAATCAAGAAAGCAGCGGTGTAATAAAGCGGACGTCTGGTTTTAATTCCAGAAAGTTGAACTAAGCCGACATTTTGAGAAAAGCCAGTGTAGGGGAAGGTATTGAAAACACCACCCAACATAACTGCAAAGCCTTCTGCACGATAGCCATTGCGCAAGCGTTTTTCAGAAAGTTCTTCGCCTGTGATGTCGGCAAGCGCAAGATAAACCCCTGTTGACTCAACAAGCGATACGATGGCAATAATAATCATCATCAATGAATCTTCAAAATAAAACTTGGGAGTAGCAAAGTAGAAGGGTTGGGGCAAATGTACCCAGGCGGTTTGACTTACCACATTGAGATCCACAAGTCCCATTGCACCAGCTGCACAAGTCCCTACAACAAGACCAATCAAAATAGAGATGGAACGGATAAACCCTTTTGCAAAAATATGAACACAAAGAATAACGAGAATGGTAAAGGCAGCCAGGAACAAACTGCTTCCAGTTGGTTTGTCAACATTGTTTCCCATGTTTCCAATAGCAACTGGAATTAAACTGAGGCCTATGGTTGTAATGACAGACCCTGTGACCAAAGGTGGAAAAAGTTTTCGCACTTTTGAAAAGACACCTGAAATCAGTAAAACGAAAAGACCAGAAACAATCAATGAGCCAAACATGGCACCGGCTCCATGACGTTCACCAATCATAATCAGTGGGAAAACAGACTGGAAGGCAACGCCAAGTACAACGGGAAGTCCAATCCCAAAGTGCTTCCGCAGTTGAAGCTGGAGCAATGTAGCGACACCACACATAAAAATGTCTGTCGAAATTAAATAGGTCATTTGTTGCGGCGAATATTTCAGGGCGCTTGCAATCATGATTGGAACCAAAATAGAACCCGAATACATGGCAAGTAAGTGTTGCAGTCCTAGAACGGCAGCTTGTGATTGACTCTTTTCATTTTTTTGAAACATGACCTTTTCCTTTTCCTCTTTCATTTTTCAGCGTATTTGCAAGCTGATTTTATTTGTCAAATGCAGCATCATCTGCTGGTGCAAAAACGATTTGTCCATTTTCAAATGCACCGATACGGGCAAGCGACGTCAATTGCAAGCCTTTATCAATCAAAAGTTGACGGCCAGTCTGGAATGATTTTTCAATAACAATGCCGACACCGACAGCTTTAGCGCCCGCTTGTTCAATCAAGCGAAGCAAGCCCAGTGCAGCTTGACCATTGGCAAGAAAATCGTCAACAATCAAGACGCTGTCGTCAGATGAAAGGAATTTTTTAGAAATCGATACTGTTGATGTAACTTGTTTGGTGAAACTGAAAACCTCTGTTGTCAAAAGTTCTTCATTCATGGTTACATTTTTTGCTTTTTTAGCAAAAATCATTGGAACACCAAGACTTTCGGCTGCATAGAGTGCTGGAGCAATCCCGCTTGCTTCAATAGTCACAACCTTTGTGATGCCTTTTTCCCGATAGACATCAGCAAGACGTTCACCAATGGCTTTCATCAAGCTAAAATCTACTTGATGCGTCAAAAAGCTATCGACTTTCAAAATGTCGTCTCCGAGAATTCTGCCATCCACATTAATGCGGTCTTCTAATAATTTCATTACTTCTCCTTTGATAAAAAAAATACCCTGTCAGTAGTGACAATCTCAGCGTTAAGCTGAAAATGAACCTGACAAGGCGTTTCGTATGCAAAAAAGAATCAATATCAAAAATCAATGATTTTAAAATTAACTCTTATTGTCTCATATTTAAGGTACGAGGTAGAAACGCCCGGCCATATTCCAGGTATAAATAAGATTTTTCTATTATAGTCTTTTTTTTTAACTTATTCAATTTTATCGTCCGTCATAAACGAACAACTTACTGAATGTTTAGATATTTTGGCAAATGCCGAACATTTGAATTAAATGGTATCGCCATTCCAAATGGAATTTTTGACCACCACATAATCCACTTTTGTCAAAGCTGACAAGTCACGTCCGCCGGCATAAGAGATTGAGCTTTGCAAGTCTTCTTGCATCTCCGTAAGGGTCTCCTGTAAATGGCCCTTGTGAGGCAACAAAATCTTCTTGCCTTCCACGTTTTTGTGTTCTCCTTTTTGATATTCTGAGGCAGAACCAAAATATTCTTTGAAGAGTTTACCGTCGATTTCAACAGTTTTACCAGGTGATTCTTCGTGTGCGGCAAAGAGCGAGCCAATCATGACCATAGTTGCACCCATGCGAATGGATTTGGCAATGTCTCCGTGTGTTCTGATACCACCGTCAGCGATGACAGGTTTACTGGCTGCTTTAGCACACCATCTCACCGCTGCTAATTGCCAGCCGCCTGTTCCAAAACCAGTTTTGACTTTCGTGATGCAGACTTTACCAGGGCCAATACCAACTTTTGTTGCATCTGCACCAGCATTTTCCAGTTCTCGAACTGCTTCTGGCGTTCCCACATTTCCTGCAATGACAAAGACTGTTGGCATCAAGCGTTTAATCAACTGAATCATTTCAATGACAGAGTTGGTATGCCCATGAGCAATATCAATGGTCACAAATTCAGGAATGACAGCTTGTTCTGACAGCTGACGAACAAATTGGCGTTCGTCTTCTTTGACACCTACCGAAATCGACGCAATCAAGCCTTGTGCTTGCATTTTCTTGACAAATGCCAAACGGTTTTCAGCTTCAAAACGGTGCATGATGTAAAAGTAGCCATTTTTCGCCAGCATTTCAGCAATCGAATCGTCAATAATGGTTTGCATATTGGCTGGAACAACTGGAATTTTAAAGCGATATTTTCCAAGCATGACGCTGGTATCCGCTTCTTGACGGCTATTAATCACACATTTATTGGGGACTAATTGGATATCCTCGTAATCAAATACAGAATTTAAAACATTCATAACAGACCTCTTCACTTTTCATTTCAGAATACCGACCAAGCCAATGGCTTCTCTAGTTTAGCTTGTTATCTTCTGTGAACTAAACTCTCCACTATTCATTCTAACTTAAAAGCGCTCAAGATAAAACAAAAAAACGGTCATTGCTGACAGTTTTTCTTTTATTGTTCGGAAATAGCTAACTATTTATTTTGATTTTTGTTTTCTTATTCGTGAATAGCCTTTTTTATAAAGGCAGTAAAAAATCAGTTCATAAATCAGACCAAAGAGGATGAAACAGTGCATGAAGAACTGCTCAGGCAACACATTGATGATTGGGTCAAGAGCAGGATCAAAGAGCCAAGTGGAATCTCTGAATAAAATCTCGTGAAAATAGACAAAGAAATTGTCAAAGCCAATCAAGCCTGCAATGATCCCGAAAGCCAAAGGAACAATCATAAAGGCGCGTAAGGCATTATGAAAACTAATTCGTAAATTTTCTTTCACAAAAATCACAAATGCGGGCAACAAGACCAACACCAATGCCCAAGTCAGCATAAACAAGCCTTTCACCTCGGCAAAATGCTTCAAGCCATTGCTTGAGGAAACAAAATCAGGAAATGCCAAATGCCCGACAAAAGGATTGAGCAAGTAATTCATTAAGACGAGATAATTATGCCACAAGCTAGCGTCACTGATGCCAGCGATGGCAGACAAATGAAAAATGGACATCTCAACAGCAAACAAAGGAATGGCAAGCAAGATGGTCAAAATAACAGCTGCTGCTATGACCCAAAGCATGGCCAAACCAAATATAAAACGATCACGAATCATCGATTTCTCTTTCTTATTTCGCGGGAGCGAAATTTATTATAGTTCCCATTCATCAAGACTTGCCACCACGTGCGTCGGCGCAATCGGCAAATCTGGGACTTCTTCTGCCTTTGTAAATCCTGTCGTCACTAAAAGGCTATCAATTCCATTGTCAATGCCTGTTTTAATGTCTGTCAAATAATTATCTCCAACCATTAAAAGTGCTTCTTTTGGCAGTCCCATTCGTGCAACTGCTTTGTCAGTAATGACAGCATTTGGCTTACCAATAATAACCGGTTTGACACGCGTAGCAGCTTCCAAAAGGGCAATCACAGCACCAGCACCAGGTAAAAAGCCTCGATGGCTTGGCAAATTCAAATCAGGATTTGTCCCAATGAATGTAGCACCTTTTTGAATGGCGAAAGTAGCAAGTGCCAGCATTTCATATGTCAAATCTGTATCCAATGCCACGACGACATATGCTGGATTTTCACGGTCTTTTTTATATCCCGCTTCATAAATTGCCTCTTTAAGCCCATCTTCACCGATGATATAAACCGTTTTCTCCAGTCCCAATTCATTCATGTAATCAACCGTCGCAAGACTTGCCGTGTAAATTGTTTCAAGCGGCGTTTCGATATTGAATTCCGTTGCCAAACGTTTTTGAACAATGCGTGGTGATTTTGTCGTGTTATTGGTCAAGAATAAGTAAGGAATTTGAGCAGCTTGAAGCCGATGAATAAAACGTTCACCAGCTGGAATCCGATTATTTCCCATGTAAATCGTCCCGTCGAGATCAATCAAGTAACCTTTATATTTTTTCATCTTTTTTCCTTTTTGTCAGTGCTGACAGCGCTTATTGCCAGACAATTTCGATTTGGACACTGTCGTCATTGAGACTGAAATGACTGGTCAAGCCGTCTTGTTCCATTTGTGCAACAATGTCCTTGCCATACAGAACTTCATGGTTGTATCTGATAAAAATGGCTTTGGCTTGCTTTTGTTTTCTAAAGTCAAAATCAAGCATATCACTGGCCCAATCAAAATATTTGGCATTATTAACATGGCCATTCATGTCCAAATCAGAAAAACGTACGGGATACGTAACTTCTGCGACATTTTCCAAAGCGGCTTGTTTTTTGAATTTGTAAGGCCGGATAATTTTACTGATTTTTTCAGATGCGTATGGAGCGACAATATCGTCTGCGACCCGTTCAATCTTTCGACTTTCTTGATCCATCAAAATCCAAGTTGATTTGACCTTTACCAAGACTTCTCCTGCCTCATCTTTAAACCAAAAGTTGCGATAACAAAAGAATTTGTTGTATTGTGTTGCTTCTGTTTCGATGGTCAATTTTTGACCAAAAACGGGCATTTTATTGATTTCTAAAGCATATTCAATCACAGCCCAGAAGTAATGATAATGCTCAGTCAACCAGTCATCAGAACGGCCTAATTGACTTGATTGTTCACCAGAAATCTGCAGTGCAACAGCCAGTAAGCTTGAAATTTTAAATTGTTTAAAAGTATCACTTTCGTAAAAAGGTACGGTGTAAGTTTGTTGATAACGAATTCCCATTTTTTCCCCCTGTTTCAAAATTCATCTTCTCTATTTTAACAAAAAAATGAGTAAGTTTCATATCTTACTCATTTGACAGTTCAATCCTTTAGATTTGACTACAAGAAATGGCCAATGTTTTAATCAGTTGTTCTTCGTAAGGGTCTTTGGCATGGTACTCGTCAATGTATTTGATTTCTTTGACACCTGAAGCGAGAACAAGTTTGAGGCAGGCCAAACAAGGAAACAGGGTCGTATAAAGAATTGCTCCTTCAGGCGAAACCCCGTGTTTTGCTGCTTGGGCAATGGCATTTTGTTCGGCATGAACCGTAGCAATACAATGCCCATATTTGTCTTCAAGACAACCCACATCTGTACAATGTGGCATGCCAGAAACGGCGCCGTTATAACCCGTTGATAAAAGCTGTCCACTTGGACTCACAAGCAAGGCTCCAACCTGTGCATGCGTACAGGTTGACCGTTTTGCAACCACCTGTACAATCTCTTTAAAATACTCATCACGCGTTGGGCGTACAAATTGATGGTCCATTATTTCTCCTTTTGCTTTATGAATTGGTCTCATTATATCAAAAAGGTGGAAAAAGGTCACATAAAGCTGATTTTTTTAGAAACTAAACTGTCAGAATATTCAAATATAAGCTTGTTTTAGTCTCACATTTTTGCTATAATGTCAGTAATTATTCAAATTGTTTTAATTTCATTACTTTTTTTAAAGGAGGAATTCACAATGATGGAAAATTTTACCAAAAGGACTGAACCAGTTCCAGGAACCTATCACGAGGTCAATGCCTCGGGATTGCCAGTCAAGGAAGGACATACCGCAATCATTGCCAAAGGCGACTTGTTGCCACCTGCTTCTGCTTTGGGCTACCATTGGCAAATTGATCAGCACTGACAAAAAGGACCACGGGTCCTTTTTATTTTGGATAAGTTGCTTCATCGACCGCTTCAAAAAATTGGCTTGCGCCTTTTGTAATGGCAATGTGTGACATACTTTTTGTCCGACTTGCACCATGCCAATGCTTCACGCCTTCATGCGTCACAATCACATCACCTGCTTTGATGGCTCGTGCTGGTTTGCCCCATTCTTGATACCAGCCTTCGCCATCCGTCACCAGCAAAATCTGATAGCCGTCCTGATGCACATGCCAGTTGTTGCGACAGCCTGCTTCAAAGGTCACATTTGCCAGTGTAAAATCAATATTTTCATGCGGCTCAACCAAATGATTTAAATAGGATTGTCCAATGAAAAAAGCGTCGTATGCTTCGTTTTTTTCACCTTGCCCAAATAGGGCAGGGATTTTTTTATCTTCTGTCATTTTTTCTCCTTAAGTGTACGGTTTACGTTTTCCAATCTGCTTCATAAATTTCACCCGTAAAACTGTTGGACGAAATGCTTTTTCCCACTGGGGACTCCAACTTCTACCTGCTCTTGTTTTGTAAGAGCTGATGAATTGGTCGATTTCTTCGTCAGCAGTGACAGGTTCAAATGCAACCTGATAAATTTGCTGTCCAATATGAATTTGTCCTGTTTTAGATACGATTGCCGATTGCCACCAGCTTGATTTCTCACCTCGACCAGCAGCCACGGCGAAATCTTCACCAATATAAGCAAACCAAATCCAAGCCGGCCGGTGTTCTTGCGGGTCAGGACTGATATAAATGTCCTGAATACCTGTAAATGCTTTTACATCAATCATTTGTTCTCTTTTCTTTTTAGTCAATGCACCAAAAGCTTACTTTCTTTCGGTTTGATAGCGTGTCACCGTCATTTTAAGTTTGTATTTGTCTCTCAGTTCAGCAATAACAGCCATCATCTCGCTTTTGTGGTGCTGATCAAGCGCATTCTGATTCTCCCACCGATCGATGAGCAGCAGACTATTTTCGTCCTCCACAGGTAAATAATAGTCATAAGCCAAATTCCCTGATTGATTGCGGATTTTTTCAACTGTTCCTGTGTCAATCATTTCCTGCATAAAGTCACGCGCAGCATGTCCTTTTCCTGTGTAGAGAATCTGAATAATCAATTCTTGTACCGTCATTCCATTTCTCCTTTTGTGCTCTCAAGTTCCGTCCAAATATTTTTTGCCACATTAAAGGCAGACCAAGCCTTAGGCCACCCCACATAAAAGGCCAAGTGTGTAATTAAGGCAGCAATTTCACTTTTTGTAATGCCATTTTCTTGTCCCTTTCTCAAGTGAAAGTCAAGTTGTTCAAAAGCTCCTATTGCAAGCAAGGTCGAAATTGTCATCATGGAGCGATCGTGCGCTGACAAACTTACTTCATCAGCCCAAACTTGACCAAATAAAATATCGTCATTGAAAGATGCAAATACTGGGGCAAATTGACCAAGTTGATCGCGTCCTGCCGTTACTTTTTCCATTTCCTGCTCCTTTCTTAATCTTCAATTTTCCAATCCAGATAGCGTGCTTCCTCTTCTTCGATACTTCCCCGCTTGAAATAGTAGTCATTTCTGTCTAGCTTATGTATCTCATTCATGTCATCTTCTGTCAGTTGAAAATCAAAAATGTCGATATTTTCTGCCAA
This sequence comes from Lactococcus sp. dk101, assembly GCF_009601055.1. Classification (GTDB taxonomy): domain Bacteria; phylum Bacillota; class Bacilli; order Lactobacillales; family Streptococcaceae; genus Lactococcus. The sequence continues at coordinate 31,495 of NZ_WITI01000012.1, read as the reverse complement.
ATGTTGCCGTGATGTTGAACGAGGGAAAATGATGGTTCCCTCTTGAATATGCCAGCGCAACACAATTTGTGCAGGAGTTTTATGATAATGTTTTGCAAGTGTCGTAAAGACAGGTTCATGGAGTAAGTTTGCATCGCCATGCCCAAGTGGAAACCACGCTTCAATCGCCGTGTGATATTTTGCCAAAAAATCACGTAAAGCAGTTTGCTGGGCATAAGGGTGTGTCTCAACTTGAATGACTTGTGGTTTAATGGTTGCCCAGTCATAAATTTCTTCTAAGCGACTGCCTTCAAAATTTGAAATGCCGATACTTCGTACTTTACCCTCTTGATAGGCTTTTTCAAGCAAGCGCCAACCTGATTTCCAATCACCAACTTCTTGATGAAGCAAGACCAAATCAATCACGTGTAGGTCAAGGCGTGCCAGCATTTTATCAATGGCTTTTTCATCTTGATAATCCGATGGCCAAAGTTTACTAGTGACCCAGACTGCTTCTCTTGGCAGGCCTGATGTTTTAATGGCTTTGCCTACACCGCGTTCATTTTGATAGGCGTGTGCGGTATCAATATGACGATAACCAAGTTCCAACGCTGTTTTTACAGCGTCAACTGTTACTTGACCATCTGGAATTTGGAAAACACCGAGTCCAAACTGAGGGATTTCAATGCCATTGACGAGTTTTATTGTTGTTTGTTTCATTTTTTTCTTTCTATTTCTCTTTTATTTGATGGTTTTATTATATCCTATCCACAACCATTTAAGAAATGCCTTTTCTTGTTGACTTATGCCTTAAAGGCATAATGTTCACGCCCAGGTAAAATAAAAATCAAGGTTATGATGCTGGCAAAGATAAGACAGCCAAATGTAAGGAAAATGGCAAGGCCAAAATGCGTGATTTGTCCCACTTGCGCATGCTTTTGCGTCTGTGAAATCACAAAACTCATGACCAAAGCGCCGCCTGTTGTCCGAATCATATTGACTAAACCTGAACCTATTCCAGCTTCATTCGCATTCACACGTTCAATACCAGCCACAGTCATCGGACTAAAACACAAGCCTTGCCCCAGTCCTAAGATCAGCATTGGCAAGCCAATTCCCAACCAGTAACCCTCGCTCTTCGTAAAGCTACTCAGGTACAATAGACCAAGTGCTGTAATCAGCAAGCCAGCCAACAAAAGCCGTGCATTGCCATATTTATGGGTTAAAGGTGCCACAAATAGGGCGACGACAAAATTGACAAGGGTCAGTGGGAAAAAACCAAGTCCCGCTTGAAGTGGCGTAAAGCCAAGTTCTAACTGGAGAATTTGAGGAACCAGATACCACATGGTCAACATGGCACCAAAGAAACTAAATAAAACCAGAAAAGCACCGACACGTCCACGGTCATTAAATAAATGGAGTGGCATCATGGGCGACTTTATTTTGCCTTCATAAATAACAAAGCCAACCAATAATATAAGAGCACCTAGCGCAAAGGTAAAGCTATAAAAGTGTCCAACTAAGGCAAAAACGAGAAAGCTTAGACTCAAGACTGATAAGAAAGCCCCCACAATGTCCAGCTTTTCATCGTTTTTATTTGCTTTGCTTTCTTTAAGATAAAAGACAGATAGAACAAACAATAAGATTGAAATAGGAACATTCAAATAAAAACCGTCTAGCCAAGTCAATAAACTGGCAAACAAACCGCCAATCACAAGTCCCAAACTGGCACCAATTCCAGCGGTCGTTCCATAAGCACCAATCGCTTTAATCCGAGCTTTCCCTTGGTAATTGTCCATCAATAAAGCCAAAGTCGTTGGTGCCAAAATGGCAGAGCCAATGCCTTGAAAGGCACGCGCACCGATAATCAAATCCGCATTTGTTGAAAGTCCTGTCAATAATGACCCTAATGCGAAGATGATTAAACCAATTTGATAAATCCGTTTCCGTCCAAAATTGTCGCCCAACTTGCCACCAAGCAGGAGAAAACCGGCGTAAGTTAAGGTATAGGCATTTGAAACCCAAGTCAATGCGACTTCACTTAAGTGTAAATCCTCAGCGATTTTGAGACTTCCCGTAAATACAATCGAGTTATCCAGTAAGGTCATAAAATAAGAGACCAAGATTATCAGTAAGATGACATCAATTTTCTTTTTCATTTTCAATTCCTTTCAAGCGTTCAAAGATTTCTCTTGAACTCAAACAATGCCAGTCATCAATCGGGCAAAGAATTGGCAGCTTCGTCTTTGCCTGCAGTTGCCTTGTCAACAAGCCATATGTCCCACAATCAATGACAACAATGCAATCATAAGCAGTAAGCTGTCCTTTTTCCAAAACAAGTGAGCCTGTCTCTAAAGTCTCGACCTGCCAATGCGTTTTGTCAGCGATGACAGCTAATAAATTTTGCTTGAATGCCGTCTCATTTCCGATAATAAGAATGTTCATCTTGCCCTCTTTCGATCTTGCTCATTTGATAAATCAAGTATATAGAAAAAAAGCATTCATGAAAAATGCTTTTTTCGACTTTATTATGCTTTAGAAGCATGATTGATTACTCATAAAGGTACTGCTTGATAAAAGCGCGCGTGACGGGCGACAGGGGAGCGTTTTTCTTCCAGACCAGCACACTGTGCGTCTTGACCTCAGGTTCAAGTGGAATCGTGACTAAATCTGGAAAACCACGACGCATGGCACCTTCTGTCACAATAGCCGAGCCTATGCCTTCATCAACGAGCGGAAAAAGGTTAAAGCCAAGATTAAAGCCACCAATAAAATGAAAATCCTCAAGCTTACATTTTGCCCACTCCGCAAAGAAACGTCTGACCTCTGCACGATGTGAAATAATCAATGGCTCATCTTTAATATCGTCATAGCTGATGGTTTTCTTTGCTGCCAAGGGATTGTCTTTTTGGGTCATCAGTAACCAACGCTCAGTCACGTCTAATCGTTCAACTGAGTATTTTTCAGAAGAAACCGGCTCTATCAAAAAGCCAACATCCACTAAACCGGCGTCTAATTTTTGTTTGATTTCATCAGCATTGCCGGATAAAATTGTAAAGGTAATCTGGGGATTTGCTTTCAGGAGTTGTGCGAGCGCAACCGCTATATCATCTGCGACAAAACCCTCTAATGCACCAATCGTCAAATTTCCTACTAGTGCTTCATTTTTACGATTGAGAAAAACTTCCGTCGTTTGATCAGCCAAACTCAAAATTTCTTCAGCCTTATTCTTAAGATACTGACCGTCCTCTGTCAAAACTAACTTTCTACCGTCACGAATAAATAAAGGCGTATCAAGTTCAAGTTCTAACTCATGGATTTGTCTAGAAAGGGTCGGTTGTGTGATAAAAAGCTGCTCCGCGGCTTGTGACACGGTACCAACCGTCGCCACTGTCCAAAAATAACGTAATAGTCTGAGTTCCATCTTTTCTTCCTTATCTATGCCCTTATTTTATCATAGGAAGCTATCTGCTGCAAAAAACAATCAATCACAGTCAATCAATGATTGTCAGTGCTGACATTTATTTTACAGCTTCATAAAAACAGCGTCTCGGACTTGTCAGCTTGCCCTCTTTTTTTAATGCAGCAATTTCTTTAGAGACCACTGTTTTTTCAAGTCCTGTCAAAGCAGCAACAGCTTTAGCGTCTTGCATTTTGTCAGACTCCATAAAGGTTTTTAAAATCAATGCTTGATTTTCCATCTGTATCTTCTCTTTTCTTTTTAGTTAATTCCTAATGCTTTTTTAATTTGTGTCACTTGAAGGGCAGCGTATGCTTGCGGATCTTGCGTTTTCATTTTTTCCATTGCCAATGCCTCTTGTGGATTGGCTTTAAGTGCTGCTTCTTGTTCTTTTTGCATTTGAGGGGCCAATTTTTGCAGTTTTTCAATCTGGGCTTGTGTCAAAACAAGCCAGGTTTTCTCAGGCACTTCTAGGGTCACGTGTTGGCTGACCAACTGATTGGCTTGTCCACCCCATTCAAACAATAATTTTGTCAGTGTTGACGAAAAAAACGCGACGGACTGTCTTTGTAATAATGACTGGTTTTTGACGGCTTGTCAGCTGATAATCAGCAGATTTTTTGACTGCATCAACCACATCCAAAATCGTCGTCGTTGTTGGCTTAAATTGAACCTGTGCTGTTTTTTCAGTCGCAGATGTCCGAAAAACAAAGACATAATTTCCAGTATTTTGACCAATTTCTGATTTTATAATCATGCCGTAGGGCGCAGACAAATCCCCTGCTGTATAGACTGCTGAGGATTGACTGGTCGTCGTTACTTCCTTAGTGCCATAATTATCCGCCATGTGCAAAGTCAAGATGCCAACAGAACCCAACAATAAAATCAACGCTAAACCACCTACAATTGTGCGCGTGATAAGTGGTTTAATGACAACCAAGCCAATATAAGTCAAGATTGAAAAGAAAACAATAAGTAAGACAATCATTTTAAGCATCTCCTTTCATGGCAGCATGTTGTGGCCGATGCCCCTGTAAAAAGAGAGCGACAAGAAACGCCAAAATGGCAAAAATGAAACCTAAAGCAAAGGACACGTGGTAGCCAGTCAACATGGCTTGAATCAATTTGTCAGCGTAGTGCAAAGGATTGCTGACTTTCAAGGCTTTAGCTGGTTCAGCATTGGTGATGACATTTTGTGTCACCGAAGACAAGAGGGCAACAACAACCGCAGATGCGACTTGTCGTGCCGTATTGTTAGCTGCTGTTCCATCTGCTGCCTCCTCAACAGGTAGTGCGTGCATTGCTGATGCAGTCAAAGGCATAAAGACCATGGCAATCCCGAACATACGCATACTATAAAGGACGGTAATAAATAAATTTGGTGTCTCAGCTGACAGATACATGAAAGGAAATGTCCCAATCATCAAAATCACTGCACCAACCATAGCCAAACGCTTGGCACCTACTTTATCATATGCAATCCCCGCAATTGGTGACATAATCCCCATCATTAAGGCACCTGGAAGCAAAACCAAACCAGAATTCAAAGCGGACAAGCCGTGTACTTCTTGCATATATAAGGGCAACATCATCTCGACTCCCATCATGGCCATCGTAATCAAAGCAATGACAATGGTTGTCAAAGTAAATTGTTTAATTTTGAACACCCGTAAATCGAGAAAAGATTTTTCAAGTTTTAATTGCCGTCTTGAAAAGAGTGCAATAATCACAACTCCTAAAATGATTGGTAAAATGACGGTATCAAATTTGCCCCAGCCATCTGTTGCTACATTGGTAAATCCCCATAAAAACAAACCGAAGCCTAAGACAGATTCTATCAAAGATAAGACATCCAAATGAACATCACGGTTAGGTAAAACATCACGTAAAACAAAGGGGCTCGCGAGCAAACAAAGCCCTAAAACTAACATTGGTAATAAGAAAATCGTACGCCAAGAATTAGAAAGGGTTAGGCCGAAAATAATATGATTTTTATCCAAAATCCAGCCCGCAAAAGTTGGTCCAATCGCAGGTGCAAGACCAACGACGAGCCCAGCCATCCCCATGACCATCCCCATTTTTTCAGGAGGATAAATATTAACGAAAACCACTTGCATCAAAGGCATGGAAATTCCAACTGCCGAAGCCTGCAAAATACGTCCCACCAAGAAAACCCACCAAGTCGATGGTTTAGGTGATGGTGCTGCATAGACGATGACCATTCCTAAGAACAAAGCCAAATAAGCGACCATGTATAAGCGTTTGGTAGAAAATTTCGTTGCTAAATAAGCAGAAACTGGAATCATAATTCCGTTGGCCAGTAAAAACCACGTGGTCGCCTGCTGCGCAGTCGCCATTGAGATATTATAATCTCGCATCAAGGTTGGAATGGTTGTTCCTAGAACCGTTTGCATCAATACCCCTGCAAATGTCGCAAGTAAAACTAGGAGGACCATTGCACCACGGCGATAAGGCTTTCCATGAATGTCAAGAACGAGTTCTGTCTTATTTTTCTGAACTTCTTCAGTCATCATAGTCCTCCTTCTCAGAGTCATCAACCAGGTTTTTTCCAATTTCTAAGAATAAATTCCAGTTGTCAATAAATGCATTTGTTTTTTCTTCACCCATTTGTTTGAAAACTTGAGAAACACGATTGATAGAACGAGTGCGATGGGCACTTGTGGCACGTCTCCCTTTATCCGTCAGTGAAACTAAAATTTTTCTGCGGTCATCACGCGAAATTTCGCGCGAAATCATGCCTTTATCCTCAAGATTATTAAGAATACTTGCGACTCTGGCTGAACTTGTCCCGATAAATTCTGCGATATTACTTGGAACAATGGTCTCGCCTGTGTTTTTAAATAAATACATCAAAACTAAGGGTTCGCCTTGTGTTTGCTCACTGAGTTTCAGAAGCACGCTTTTTCCTTCTTTTTTCTTCATGCATGAGAAAAAATATTCGGCTGCTTGTGTGTAATCCATCATTTGCCTTTCAAAATCATGAAATAAATGGAAATCATTAACTGTATTCTATTGCTAACGGCATTTCCTTTTATAGTGTATTCGATTTATTACGTCCTGTCAAGCATTTTTGCATAAAAAAAAGAAAGGTCAGGCCTTTCCTTTGAATAATTCATTATAGTGTGCTTGCGTTCGTATGGTGTTTAAGTCAACGTAACCAGAGTAACCACCGATTTTACCACGACTGGTGTATTGCTGCATGGCATAGGAAAGACTCGTTTTAGGCGAGGCGTCCCATACGCCTGTATTTCTACCGTAATCCGCCATCCAAATGGCATTAAATTTGCTGGTGTTAATCTTATTTTGTGTGATAAACCAATCCTGTGCGTAAATTCCGATTTTTTTAGCACCAAGTTTAACTAATTCAGAACGAAACGCTTCGATACCGCCGTTCATATCAGACATATTGGTTTCTTCGACGTCCAACCAATAGTATGTCGGATGATATTTTTTAGCATGGTCATAAAAATTCTTCGCTTGAGTTTTCATCTCACTGTTGGTCTTACCTGAAACATAAGCATAGACTGCGACAGGCACGCCTCTTTTCTGGAGCGCTGTAATATGCTGAGCATAGGCTTTGTCTTCACCAGACGCATAAGCAGAACCATCTGCTTTACCGGGCGTTCCTTCGACGCGGACTACCGCACCGATGACTTGACCCGCTAGAATATCATAGTTAATCTGACTGGGAAGCTGCCAACCCGACAGGTCAATCACTGGCTTATTCAAATTTACCACGGTGCTCTGTGCAGGAGTGACAGATTGGGCTTGACTTTCTTCCGTTTTGGCAGGTTGAATTCGAATAAGACCCAATAAACAGGTCAAACCAACCATTGCCACAGTGAAAATAAAAGCCGCCACAAATTTTAATTTTCTTCTCATTTTAGATTTTCTCATCTTCTTTATTTTAACAAAAAAAACCTTAAATATCCCTAGTTTGATACGCTCAAATCAAAAAATCATCATCCAGTAAAAATTCAGCAAAAACTTCATTGCCTAATTCAAATCCCTTGTCCGTCAACTGAATTATCTCTCGATTTTCTTTGAGCAGCCCGCGAGAAATATATTCTTCGACTACTTTGCCATATAGCTTATCAAAATCAATTCCAAACCGCTGTTCAAACTCGGCAACGGATACGCCTGATTTTTTCCGTAAGCCAAGAAACATTTCTTCTTCAATCTGTTCTTTTGAAGTCAAAAATTCTTCGTGAACGCGTTTGTTTTTTTCTTCGATATAATGATGAACAGGGCCGTGATTTTTATAACGCACGCCGTCCAAATAACCACTTGCACCGGCACCTACACCATAATACTCCGCATTGTCCCAATAAGTCAAATTATGTTGACTTTCATATCCAGGTTTTCCAAAATTGGACACCTCATAATGTTCATAACCATTTTCAGTCAAGCGTTTAATGATATATTCGTACATGTCCGCATTTTTGTCTTCGTTTGGCAGACGCAAAATTCCTCGCCTTTGACGATTCATAAATATGGTATGATCTTCTAAAATCAGACTGTACAAGGCAACGTGTGGCAAATTCAAGGCCAGCAATTTATCCAAATCCTCAATCACCATTTCCATGGTTTGACCCGGAAGAGCATAAATGAGATCAATCGTAATGTTATCAAAACCGTTGGCCCGCAATTTTTCGATGGACTCATAAACTTGCGCCTCCGTATGCACACGACCAATTTTCTTTAGTAATTTATTATTAAAGGTTTGAACACCAAGCGAAACCCGATTGACTGGTGAATTCGCCAAAACTTCAACCATCTCTTCTGACAAGTCTCCTGGATTGGCTTCTACCGTAAATTCACTCAAGACAGATAAATCCAGATTTTCTGTCAGTGCTGACAAAAGCTTTTTCATTTGCTCAGGCTCTAAAACAGACGGTGTCCCACCTCCGATATAAAGCGTTTTGAGGGATGTAATCTGGTAAGAGCGAAATTCTTCGATAAGCGCATCTAAATAATCGTCAACCGGTTGTCCTTCCAAAAAGACCTTGGCGAAATCACAATAATAACAAATATGTGAACAAAAAGGAATGTGAATATAGGCTGCTTTTGGCTTGTTCAAGTTTTACTTCTTTCTAATTGTTGCGGTATGGTGGGATTTCAACTGTGCTTTCATCAATTCAAAAATCAGGCAAAAGCTTAACCCAAGAATAATCAAATAGATGGGAAATGCAACTTCAGTCAAACTCCAGTTCTGTACTTCCGTAAAGCTTGCCAGAGATGACACCACTGACCCCAAATAGAGCCATCCATTTTCTGTTTGTGGATATTTCCAGCCCTTGATTAGTGTGGGAATAGCCGCCAAAATGTCTGTCCCTAATGACAAAATAATGGCTACATTGGCATCCTTTGTCAAAGCCCATGCAATCAAGGCTAAGAGGGCTAGCGCGCCACAAAGATAATCAATCTTTCCCATTTCCCAATAGGCGTCTTTATTAAAAAATGAGGCTAGAAAAATCAAAAGAGGCCCAAGACCCGATACGAAAACGGGGAGCACCGCCCAAGTAACCCCCGCTGAAAAAGCAGCAACAGAGCTAATCAATGGGGCAAGCGCCCAAATCAGCCAAGTGACTTTATTGGGCTGAACTTGTCCTTTTAATGTTGCAATCAGATAAAGCATTGAAAATGCCAGTCCGACAAGTGAGCCAAGGATTACGATAAGGTGCATCTTTACTTCTACACTCCACTTTCTGCCCCTTTTTTAAATCAAAATTTAAGGGTGCTTATTTTAGTCCATTATTATATTATAGCAAATTTGGCCTACTTTTAGAAGATGGTTATTCTGGAAAGCTGTATTGTGAAATTGCCAAATCGTCATAGGCCTGAAAATAGAGTGTTCTACTCTTTAAATCAACAGCGCTTCGATAAATGGTGTATGTGTCCGACCGTCCTTCTGACTTTGGAACCGTCACACTGTTCAATATATGCCAGGTCTCAATGACATTTTGGCGCTCAGTTGTAGCTACCACAGCCCGCTCTTTTAAAACGGTCGCGCGAATGAAACGGTTGGTGGGCGTAAAGCCCCCTGGAAAAACGGATTTGCCACTAAAATTACCTGTCGAAATCTGATTGAGACCGCTAGCAGAAAAGTCAAGATCAAGATAAGGCTTTAATTTTTCAATTTCATTTTCTAATTTTGGCGCATTTGTAACGACACCGATTGGATTTTCTTTCACCACAAGACTTCCCCCAAAAGGCTCAATCGAAATCAAGCGGCCCGTAGGATCAGTCAATGAAAAATGCAGGTCATTTCGGCCAAATTTAAGATTTGAAAATTCGTCAGTCATTAACTGAACGGTTTGAATTTTTTCAAGTGCATCTGCAACCGAGCGACAATTTCCCAAGAGCCATAGGACAAATTCAAATGCTGCCAAGTGAGTTAATCCCGCTTGAGGTTGACTTACGTATTGTGAAGCATTAGAAAAGGTTAATTTTTGAGCCGCTAATCCGTATTCATTGACACCATCAGAAATGTCCGCGTGTCCATGAACTGAATCACGTCCGACACCCAAAATAGCATAAGTGTTTTGAATGCGTTGGCCACTGTAAACAGACCGCCATCGATAAGCCTTAGGTATAGTTATTGGACGGGCAGGAAAGGAATGCCAATCCATTGTTCGAGCAAATAAGATTCCGCCATCTTGAGCGTTCATTTGAATTGATGTACACATGCCTTAATTTTAGCATATTAAACGCCGTTCCCCAACAGTCCCGCCTGAATAAAGCTCATACTACTTCTTGATATTTCTATAGCAACATAAAATTTAACATTTTTTATATTATGTAAACAGATAATAAAAATAAAAACGCAACTGCGTTTTTATCATTATTTCTTATTTGTACATTGCAAGCAAGCCAAGGAAGCTTTCAGCTACGAGTGAAGCGCCACCAACGAGTGCACCGTCAATGTTTTCTTTGCTCATCAATTCTTCAACAGTTTCAGGTTTAACTGATCCACCGTATTGGATACGAACAGCTTCAGAAACGTTTTTACCGTAAAGTTTTTCAACAACTGAACGAACAACGGCACAAGTTTCATCAGCGATTTCAGCTGTAGCAGTTTTACCAGTTCCGATAGCCCAGATTGGTTCGTAAGCGATAACCATTGAAGCCACTTGTTCAGCTGACAAACCTTTAAGTCCAGCTTCGATTTGACCTGAAACCCATTCAGCTGTTTTACCAGCTTCGAATGTTTCCAAAGTTTCACCACAACAAAGGATAGGTGTTACACCAGCAGCGAACAAAGCGTGTGCTTTTTTGTTGATGTCTTCATCTGTTTCGTGGAAATATTCACGACGTTCAGAGTGACCGATGATTGAGTATTCAATTCCTTCGTCAGCAAGTGATTTAGGTGAAGTTTCACCAGTGAAAGCACCTGAATTTTCGAAATAAACGTTTTCTGCAGCCACTTTAAGTGGGTTATTTCCACGGTGGTGTACCAATGGAATAAGATACATAGCTGGAGCAGCGATTGCTACTTCTACTTTATCTGCTGATGGCAATTTTCCATCGATATCTGACAAGAAAGCAAGTGTTTCTTTAAGGTTCTTGTTCAATTTCCAGTTACCTGCGATAATAGGTTTACGTGATGACATCTGAATATTCTCCTTTTTCAAACTTTGTTTTGCAAAGTTTTTGTGTCAATAAACACGAATACGTGTTTTCATTTAGAACAGACTTGTTCTATTTACAATATAATTTTATCACAAACAATGACTTTTGTCAGCCAAAAATGTTGGATATTGGTTTGTAATCGCTTTTTTATTCGTAATTTCATTGAAGGAATAAAAAAAGATAAAAGAAACTTTTATCTTTCATCTTATTTTAAAGTTTGTCTTTAATCGACTCAAAATTTTCTTTTAAAATCTCTGCTGATTTTAAGTAACTTTCCTGCTCCAGGGCATTCAAATCAAGTTCAAAGACCTCACGTACTCCAGTATGGTCAATCACGGCAACGGTACCGATATAGGTATCTGTAATGCCATATTGTCCTTCAAGATAAGTTGAAACAGGTAAAATGGCTTTTTCATTACGGGTAATTGCAATGGTCAAGCGGGCAAGAACGGAAGCAATGCCGTATGACGTGTTGCCTTTGCCAGTGAAAATTTCAAAACCAATGTCGCGCACGCGATTGTCAAAATAGTCAAAATCAGCTAATTTTGATTGAGGATGTTTTTTCAACCAGGTTGTCAACGGAAGCGAGCCAATCATCATGTTAGACCAAGCTGCAAAACTTGAGCTACCATGTTCGCCTAGAACGTACCCATGAATGTTTTTTGGATCGACATCAAGTTCTTCTGCAATCATATCACGTAAACGTGCCGTTTCCAAAAGTGTCCCTGTTCCAATGATTTGATTATTAGGCAAGCCTGAAACTTCAGCGATGACTTGAGAAATCACATCTACTGGATTTGAGGCAACCAAGAAAATCCCATTAAACCCTGAAGCCATTACACTTTGGGTGATGGACTTAATCATTGACACGTTCGCTTCTAAAAGTTTCAAACGGTCTAAATCGCCATCAAATGTTGCTGCACGAGCGTTGGCAGTAATGACAACAATATCTGCGTCATGACAGTCAGCATAGTCAGCTGACGTAATTTTTTTTGTTGATGTTGAAAGATAAGGAACTGCGTGGAGTAAATCCCAAGCGTTTGCCTGTGTTTTTTCCTTGTTCAGGTCGATGATGGCAATTTCGTCAACGAAATCCCCTGCGACAAGTGTATTGGCATAAGTCATGCCAACGGCACCGGCACCAACAATCGCTACTTTACTCAATTGTGAATTCTCCTTTAATTGTAACTCTTAATTATTTTACCTTATTTTGATAAGCTCTCGCAAGCACTTCGTCTTGCTTCATTTGCTCAACTAAGGCGTCAATCCCATCAAATTTAATCATGTCACGGATTTTATCCAGCCAATAAACCGTCAATTTTTCGCCATAAATATCCAAATCAAAATCAAAAACGTGAACCTCGATGGTTTGTTCTTTGCCATTGAAAGTCTCGTTGTAACCAATAGACGCAAAGCCACGATGACGTTCGCCTTGAATTAAAACATCTACTGTATAAACGCCTGCTGGCGGAATACGAATATAGTCTTTAATGACCAAATTTGCTGTTGGATAGCCCAACTGGCGACCTCTTGCAAAACCATGTACCACAAGGCCGGTCATTTCGTACGAATAACCTAAAAGGGCATTGGCCTTTTCGATGTCGCCCTGATTGATGGCATCACGAATGCGTGTAGATGAAATTTTAAGCCCACCATCAGACACTTGAGGAACATGAATGGCTTCATATTGATCCGTCGCTTCAAGTTGTTTCATGTCTGAACCTGTTTTATGATCGAACCCAGTAATAATCACTTTTGGATTGAATTTTGAAAGGATCTTTTCGCTAAATTCAGTGGTTGTCATTTTGGCAAATGAAGACGTCATGTCCTTAAATACCAAAAAATCAACCCCATTTTCAGCAAATAAGGCTGCTCTTTTCTTATCACTTGTTAGTTTTAAAAGCATGTCTGGTTCAAATTTTTTAAATGTCAAGCTTGGCTTTTCTGGAAAAGTAAGCACAACAATTTTCAAATTTTTTGCTTTGGCGACTTCTCTAGCCTTAGCAAAGAGTGCCTGATGTCCACGGTGGAGGCCGTCAAAATAACCTAAAACCAAAACGGATGCATCATCAAAGCGCATATTATCATCATAATCTAATATTTCCATAACAATTCTTTTAGCCAAAAACTTTGCTTGGCTTCCAAACTCCTTCTTTTTCGGGATGTTTCATATAGATAGCGACCAGTTGATTGTCATACATAGCAGCAAATTTGTCTGTTGTCAGCGCTGACAGTGCCACAAAATCAGCTTGGTCAAACTTTTTGCCCACTTTTGCTGCCTCTGCCTGTGCTTGACTCAAATTGATTTTCGTCAAATCTGAAACAGCATACTCAATCGGATACAAAAATTCAGAAAGTCGATTTTCATCACGCATTTTTTCGATGGTTTCAAGCGAGATTGCTTGATCAATTAAAAGGCCGTTGGCTGCGGTTCTTTGTAACTGTGACATATGACCAGCCAGTCCCAATTTTTGAGCCAAATCAACAGATAAGGTTCTGACATAGGTTCCTTTGCTACAGGCTACTTTAAAGCGAAAACGAGCCGTCTGTTCATTTGCGTCATAGCTGACAGGACTTGTTCGCTCAAAAGATTTTATGGTGATCAAACGGGCGGGGCGGTCGATTACTTTGCCTTCCCGTGCATACTCGTACAGCTTTTTGCCGTTGATTTTGACCGCCGAATACATGGGCGGAATTTGTTCAATTTCACCGACAAAGCTTGCGATAGCCGCATCAATTCTGTCAGCGCTGACCGTTTCCAAAAGCGGTGTACGTGAAATCACTTTGCCTTGCGCATCTTCTGTGTCCGTCGAAAAGCCAAGCGTCACTTCGCCTTCATAGACTTTTCCAGCTTGTTCCATATATTCAAGAAGGCGCGTTGCTTTCCCAACGGCAACAGGCAAAACGCCCGTAACTTCAGGATCCAACGTTCCTCCATGACCGATTTTTTTTGTTTTCAAAATGCCTCGGAGCTTCGCAACCACATCAAAAGATGTCCAGCCGGCTTCCTTATAGACATTTAAAATTCCATTCCAATTTTCATTCATCTCTAGAATTATATCATTTATTTCTAAAAATGGCTTTTTTCTACTTTTTGTATTTGTAAAAAAAAGAAAAATGACTTCTTAAAAGTCATTTCTTTATCTTCTGTTTCAGTAGAAGAACGGAACAGCTCATCTTTTATGCTAATTCAGACATTCTAAAACAGCTCTCAACGTGGTCATTGATGACACCAATGGCCTGCAAATAGGCATAAATGACCGTAGAGCCGGTGAATTTAAAGCCCCGTTTTTTCATGGCCTTACTCATGCGATCTGACAGCTCATTGGTTGCGGGAACCATTGCCTCGTCAATAACATGGTGTTGTTCAACTTGCCCCTCTGTGAACGACCAGATATAAGCATCAAATGAGCCCCATTCTTTTTGAATTTCGAGCACCAATTTTGCATTGGCAATCGCGGCATTGATTTTCATTCGGTTGCGAATAATTCCCGCATCTTGCATGAGTGTTTCAACCTTCTGTTCATCATAGGCCGCTACTTTTTCAATGTCGAATTCATCAAAGGCAGCATAAAAATTTTCTTGTTTGTTCAAAATAGTTTTCCATGAAAGACCTGCTTGATTGATGTCCAAAATCAATTTTGCAAATAATTCTTGGTCATCATGAAGCGGACTCCCCCAAAATGTATCATGATAATGAATCATCTTTTCTGAACTCTGACACCAAGCACAACGCTGTTTTTCTGTCATAAGCATTCTCCTTTTTATATATTTAACATAATTTACTTTATGTTAAGTAAGAACATTTTACCTTTTTATTCTTTTTTCTCAATCGGTGCCATAGCTGCCAATAGGCGTTTCATGCCCACTTCTGGGAAATTGATTTTCAATTCCATATTATTTCCAGAACCTGTTACACTGAGCACCATTCCTTCGCCCCATTTGCGATGAAGTACGGTATCTCCGATTTGCCAATTGACCACTGCCTTATTGTTGGCTGTGTTTTTAACAACTTTACTAGCAGGGTTGATTGCAGCTTTACGATTATGAATGGCATCTGTCATTGATAGTCCTGAACCAAAACGGGTAGTGCCATTATTATTTTTATAGCTTGCATTGAAACTTGTGTTGGCTTTTCTGGCAAGTCCAGCATACTCAAGCAAGTTGTCATCAATTTCACTGATGAAACGACTTGGACGATTGTAACTTGATTTACCATAAAGGACACGTTGGTTGGCATTTGTCAAATACAAGGTTTTTTCAGCTCTCGTAATTCCGACATAAGCAAGTCTGCGCTCTTCTTCAAGCTCTTCTGCGTCCTCATTGGCACGTCCAAGTGGGAAAATATTTTCTTCCATCCCAATCAAAAAGACAATCGGAAATTCAAGCCCTTTGGCTGCGTGTAAGGTCATCAATGTGACAACATCTGAGTCTTCTTCAACCGAGTCAGTATCGGCAATCAAGCTCAAATCATTCAAGAAACGGCTCAATTTATCAAGCCCTGTTTCTTCAATCGGCTCGGCAGTTGTGACATCAGTTGGTTGTTCTGTCTTTTCATCGAAATTTTTTGTCACAGATAAGAATTCTTCGATATTCTCAACCCGACTTTGACTTTCAATGTTATTTTGGATTTTAAGACTGTCCAAATAACCTGAACGTTTGAGGACTTCTTCAACCATTTCCGTGATGGTCATCTGGTCTGCACGCTGACGCAATAAGTCAAACATGACGCCCAAATCAAAAATAGCACCTGCTGCTTTTCCACGGACATCAGACAAGGTAATGTCCATGGTAACTTCTTCCATCGACTTCTCACGGCTATTGGCAAATTGACGTAACTTATCGACGGTTCCTGGGCCAATGCCACGTTTAGGTTCGTTGATAATACGCTCAAAGCTCAAATTATCCGATGGATTAGCAATGACATTCAAGTATGAAATGACATCACGAATTTCTTTACGTGAATAGAACTTAGTTCCACCGACCATGCCATAAGGAATGTTTGACTTCAGAAATGCTTCTTCAATATTACGTGATTGAGCATTTGTCCGGTAAAGCACAGCAAAATCACTGTATTTCTTACCTTCTAGGCGGACTTGTTCCGTGATTTTTTGTGCTGCAAAGATGGCTTCATCTCGTTCATCATTGGCACGATAATAGACGATTGACTCGCCTTCGTCATTTTGTGTCCATAAGTCTTTCGGACGACGATTGACATTATTTTTAATGACATTATTGGCCGCTTGCAAAATGGTTTTTGTTGAGCGATAGTTTTCTTCAAGCAAAACGACTTGAGCTTTTGGATAATCCTTCTCGAAGTCTAAAATGTTTTGCATATCTGCTCCACGCCAGCCATAGATTGATTGGTCAGCATCACCAACAACACAAAGATTTTCAAAACGTGAAGCCAGTAATTTGACGAGTTGATATTGAGCATGGTTGGTATCTTGATATTCGTCCACATGAATGTATTGGAATTTCCCTTGGTAATAAGTCAATACATCAGGGTTTTTATCAAATAAACGCAAGGTTTGCATGATTAAGTCATCAAAATCCATAGCTTCTGACTTACGTAATTCTGCTTGATAAGCTTTATAAACGCGTGCAGTCAGCAATTCGTAAGGATTTCTTGCGTTCGCTTGTGCCTCGTAAGCTTCTTCGTCGAGCAAGTCATTTTTTGCATTGGAAATGGTTCCTAAAAGGGTTTTTGGTTCCCATTTTTTAGGATCCAAGTTCATTTCCTTCAAAATTCGTTTCATTAAGGTTTTTTGTTCACCTGGGTCAACAATCGTAAAGTTTCGGTTGTAACCAATATGATCCGCGTCACGTCTCAAAATTCGAACACACATGGAGTGAAATGTGGCAATCAGGGTATCTTGCGCACGTGGCGTCAATACCAATGCACGTTCACGCATTTCACGGGCCGCTTTATTCGTAAAGGTAATGGCTAAAATATTCCATGGGTTAACCATTTTTTCATCAATCAGATAAGCGATACGGTGCGTTAAAACCCGTGTTTTTCCAGATCCTGCACCCGCCATAATTAAAAGAGGCCCCTCCGTAGTTACGACTGCCTTTGCCTGTTTTTCATTCATTCCTTGGAGTAATTGATTCATTTTTTCTTTCCTTATTTGAGCAATTTCACTTGCTTTTCTAAATGTTCAGCTCCTCTATTATACCATGACTTTCAGATTATGACAGGAATGATTTGATGAAATTTTTCTCATTTTAACAGCTTCCCTTTTGTCAGCACTGACAAAAAAATATCTCTTTGAAATCTAAAATTAATATAATTATTCATATTATTTAATGACATTTTTGAAATGTAAGCGTATAATAAAAGTATAACAAAATATACATATTGGAGGATTTTTCAATGAAACTAGCAGGTAAAGTCGCACTCGTTACTGGCGCTTCAATGGGCATGGGTAAAGGCCATGCAGAAACTTTTATCGCCGAAGGTGCAACCGTTTATTTGGCAGATATTAATGACGAAAAAGGATTGGCAACCGCCACAGAATTGGGCGACAAAGCGCACTTTGTCCATCTCGATGTCACCAATGAAGAAGACTGGCAAAATGCGATGGCTACCATCGAGGCAAACGACGGTGTATTGGATATTTTGGTCAATAATGCCGGAATCAGCGTCTTCCTTCCCTTGTCAGCTATGACAAAAGACCAATACATGAAATCCATTGAAATCAATCAGCTTTCTGTCTTCTTGGGCATGAAATATGCACTTCCTTTGCTTGAAAAGAGCAAGGCTGCCTCAATCATTAACATTTCATCGATTGAAGGTTTCCACGGCTCAGCAGGCGGCTATGCTTATGTCAGCTCAAAATTCGCTGTTCGTGGCTTAACACGTTCGGCTGCGCTTGAATTTGCTGCCAAAAATATCCGTGTGAATTCTGTTCACCCGGGTGCTGTTGAAACACCAATGGTGCTTGAAGCGACTGGCGCTCAAAAAGAAGCCATTGAACAGTTCAAGACAACCATTCCAATGAAACGCATGGCAAAACCAGCGGAAATTTCAAAACTGGTGCTTTTCCTTGCTTCTGACGATTCTTCATATTCAACAGGTGCCGAATTTATCGTTGATGGCGGAACCTTAGCTTAAAAATTAAAAGTAAGCGTGGCTTACTTTTTTTGTTGACAAAGCTACTAAAATACAGGATAATGTGGCTATGGAAAAAGAATATGTACGTTTGACTGAGGCGCTGACAAAGATGGAAGTGAATTCCGTTTTAACAGCCCAAGAACTTACTGGACTTTCGCGAGCCGAAATCATCGACTTTGTTAGAAAGAACCCTAAACTTCGGATTTTTGACAATGTCAGCTCTAGCTGGATCAATGAAACTGCCGAAGGACATTGCTAAAAAAGCTGTCAGTTCTGACAGCTTTTTTTAATTCTTAAAGGAATGAATTGGTGCTGGAATTTGTCCACCACGCGCGATAAAATCTTCTGATGACGCTTGATTGACCGGCATGACTGGCGCCGTGCCCAAAAGACCGCCGAATTCGATTTGTTGGCCTGCCTTGCCAAGCGGGATCACGCGAACCGCTGTTGTCTTTTGATTGATAACGCCAATCGCTGCTTCGTCAGCAATCATACCAGAAATGGTACTTGCTGGTGTCGTTTCAGGAATGGCAATCATGTCAAGGCCAACCGAGCAAACGCAGGTCATGCCTTCCAGTTTATCAAGTGACAGGGCGCCCGAATTGACCGCCGCAATCATGCCTTCGTCTTCAGACACTGGAATAAAGGCACCTGATAGACCACCCACTTTTTCGGCCGCCATGACGCCTCCCTTTTTGACTGCGTCATTGAGCATGGCAAGCGCAGCAATCGTGCCGTGCGTTCCAACTGTTTCAATACCGATTTCTTCAAGGACACGAGCAACGGAATCGCCAACGGCTGGCGTTGGTGCAAGCGACAAATCGACCACGCCAAAAGGGACATTCAAACGTTCGCTTGCCATTTTCCCAATCAACTGACCAATGCGTGTGATTTTAAATGCCGTTTTCTTAATGGTTTCAGCAACCACATCAAAACTTGCACCTGGGATTTTTTCCAAGGCACGTTTGACAACACCTGGGCCTGAAACTCCGACATTGATAACGACATCTGCCTCGCCGACACCATGAAAAGCACCCGCCATAAACGGATTGTCCTCAACTGCATTGGCAAAAACGACCAATTTGGCACAGGCCATTTTATCACGCGCAGCCATTTTCTTGATGATTTCGCCCATGTCTTTGACTGCTGTCATATTAATGCCTGCTTTGGTTGAGCCGATATTGACAGAGGCACAAACTCTGTCCGTTGCCGCCAGTGCATTGGGCAAGCTATCAATCAAAATTTTATCTCCCTTTTGATAGCCTTTTTGGACAAGTGCCGAAAATCCGCCAATAAAATCAATGCCAATCTCTTTGGCTACCTTATCCATGGCCAGCGCGAGCGGTGTATAATCATCGCTGTCTGTTGCAGCGCCAATCAAAGCAATCGGCGTTACTGACACCCGTTTATTGACAATTTTAATACCAAGTTCTTGCCCAATCTCATCGCCAACCTTGACCAAATTTCCTGCTTTTAATAAGATTTTTTGATAAATTTTTTCAGCAGCCCGGTTAATATCAGGGTCGATGCAGTCTAATAAACTAATGCCCATAGTAATCGTTCGAATGTCAAAATTTTGCTCGTCAATCATGGACAAAGTTTCTTTAATTTTTTGAATTTCCATTCTGAATCCCCCTTACAACTCATGCATGGCATTAAAAATTGCCTCGTTTTGAAGGTGAACACGAACGCCTAAAGCATCACCTTTGGCTTGGATTTTTTCTTGCAGAGTCAAAAAATTAACCCCATCTTCGATACTGACCACCATCATCATGGTGAATGCCCCTCTCATCAGGGTCTGTGACATTTCCAAAATATTGACATTTAAATCAGCCAAAGTTGCTGTGATACCCGCAACAATCCCCACTTTGTCTGACCCAACTACTGTTACAACTGCTTGCATGATTTTCTCTTTTCTAAAACAAATTTTCTATCATTATATCATTTTTTGTTCAATCACACACAAACAATAAAAGCTGTCAGTGCTGACAGCTTTTTAAAACTTATTTCAAATCGTTGATATTTCCAATTTTAAAGTCGGAACTGGTCAATTCAAATTTATTTTTGACACCAGAAGTCAAATAGACTTTATTATCTTTGTCAACAATGACCACGTCGGTATTTTTCATTTTTTCAACCATTTCGTATGCTTCTTTAGTTCCCATACTAAAGAGAACCGTTGATAAGCCATCGCCGTTGGTTGGATCTTCACCAGAAATCAATAAGGTAATGCTTGCGATGTCGTTGTTAAATGGATAGCCCGTTTTTGGATTTAATTCATGAGAATACTTGACACCGTCAACAGTCAGATAACGTTCATAAATACCTGAGGTATTGACGTGCTGGTTAGCCGCTTGCAAGACTCCCATCTGTGCCCCAGTCGGATCATTCGGATTTTTAATACCAATACGCCAAGCTGAGTTGTTACTTCTTGGAGAATCCCCAATCACATAAATCGAACTTGAACCCAGGTTAACAATCCCTGTTGTCACACCTGCTTTCTTCAAATCGTCCACCATCAGCATGGCCACATACCCTTTGACAATTGATCCCAAATCCAATTTGGTTCCTTTATGCGTCAAATATACGCTGTGAGTCGCATCGTCCATCTGGACATATTTATAATTGATGGTTGGTAAAACCTGATCAATCTCGGCTTGAGTTGGTTTTTTCTCATCAGGAAAACCAATGTCCCAGAGTTTTGACAAGCGTCCAACCGTAATGTCATACCCACTTTCTGGATATTGTTCAGAATAAGCTAGACCATCTTTAATCAGCTGATAAACCCCTTTGTCAACTTGGACAGGTTTAATTCCAGCGTTTTGATTGATTTGATCGACCTGTGACCCATTTGAATTGACGGTTGTCCAGCTGTTGTACTGAACCGGAATTTTGAGGGCCTCTTTGACCGCATTTTCCTTGTTTTTGTCATAGACCGTTACCTGAATAAAGGTTCCCATGGTACTGACATCTTTAGTCAGAGGAGTCGTTAATAAATCTCGATTATCGGCAGTTGATGAACAAGCCGCTAAAAAACTCAGGCTTGACACAAATGCTAAAATTAAAGCAAATTTTTTCATTCTTTTCAATTTTTCACGAAAGAAACAACTTTTTGATAAAGCTGTTTCGTTTTTCCTTTATTAAATTTTTATTCTTCAGTTGTTTCCGTTGTTTCAATCGCCTTGTCAGCGCTGACAGCTTCCGTTTCATCCTGATCAATCGCTTCATCAGTCTCAAGTTCTGCTTCAACCAATGCAAAGGTTACGATTTGAGCATCGTCATCAAGACGCATGACTTTAACCCCTTGTGCCGCACGTCCAGTTTGAGAAATGTTCTGAACGCTTGTTCTGATGATGACACCTGTGTCAGTAATGACCATGATATCTTCATCACCGTTAATGGCTGACAGACCAGCAAGCTTCCCTGTCCGTTCCGTCACGTTCATTACTTTAATCCCTTTACCGCCACGACCTTTGGTTGGGTATTCGCTGGCTGCTGTGCGTTTTCCTAAACCATTTTCAGCAATAACCAAGATTTCTTGGCCTTCTTTAACTGTTGATGAACCAACAACAAAGTCACCTTCACGGAGATTAACCCCTTTGACCCCTGTTGCGGCACGGCCCATATCACGAACTAGATTTTCAACAAAGCGAACTGAATAGCCATTGTGCGTCCCAATGATAATTTCTTCTTGACCATGTGTCAAAAGCACATTGATCAATTCGTCTTCGTCACGCAAATTCAATGCCTTCAAACCATTGGTTCTGATGTTATCAAATTGGTGCAAGTTGGTTCGTTTAACCACACCAAGACGCGTCGTAAAGAAGAGATAACGTTCTTCTTCAGAATGTGCGACATTGATGACTGTTTGTACTTTTTCACCATCGTCAAGCTTCAGCAAATTAACGATTGGAAGACCTTTGGCAGTCCGTCCATATTCAGGAATTTCATATCCCTTCATCCGATAAACACGGCCTTTGTTAGTAAAGAAGAGCAAATAATCATGCGTTGATGTAGAAACCAAGTGTTGAACAAAGTCATTATCACTCATGCCCATGCCTTGAACCCCACGCCCACCGCGGTTTTGGGCACGGAATTCGTCATTGGCAAGACGTTTGATATAACCCTTGTTTGACAAAGTAATCAAGACATCTTCTTCTTCAATCAAATCTTCATCTTCAATTGTCAAGACATCGCCGACCAACAATTCTGTCCGACGGTCATCGGCGAATTTACGTTTGATTTCTTCCATTTCATCACGAATAATGGTTTTAACGCGTTCAGGTTTTGCCAAAATATCAGCCAAGTCAGCAATCAAAGCGACTAAATCTTGATATTCATTTTCAATCTTATCACGTTCCAAACCAGTCAAACGGCGCAAACGCATGTCCAAGATGGCTTGTGATTGTTTTTCAGAAAGCGAGAATTCAACCATCATGGCTTCTTGAGCAATGGCATCCGTTTTCGACTCACGAATGATACTGATGATCCGATCGATATTATCAAGCGCAATGCGCAAGCCTTCTAAAATGTGCGCGCGAGCTTCAGCACGCGTTTTATCGAATTGTGTCCGACGGGTTACCACTTCGATTTGGTGTTCAATATAATCCACCAAAATTTGTTTGAGCGAAAGAACCTTAGGAATTCCTTTTTCAATCGCCAACATATTAAAACCAAATGAAGTCTGCAAAGAAGTCAATTTAAACAAATTGTTCAAAATTACGGCAGCCGATAAATCACGACGAACCTCGATAACCACACGAATTCCTTCACGGTTTGATTCATCACGAACTGCTGTTAAGCCTTCAATCCGTTTTTCATGGTTCAAACGAACAATGTGTTCAACCAATTTGGCTTTATTGACCATGTAAGGCAATTCAGTAACAACAATGCGTTCTTTACCGCCAGCAAGTTCTTCGATATGTGTTTTCGCACGTACCGTGATTGACCCTTTACCAGTTTCATAAGCACGACGAATGCCAGCTTTCCCCATGACAATCCCACCAGTTGGGAAGTCTGGTCCAGGCAATACGGTCATCAAATCAGCAAGTGTTGCATCAGGATTTTCCATCAACATGTCTGCGGCTGCAATCGTTTCGCCAAGGTTATGCGGCGGAATATTAGTTGCCATCCCTACGGCAATCCCAGTTGTTCCATTTACTAAAAGGTTAGGAAAACGAGCGGGTAAAATCACAGGTTCACGTTGTGAACCGTCATAGTTGTCAACGAAATCAACCGTGTTTTTGTTAATGTCACTTACAAGTTCAAGCGCCAATTTGGACATACGTGCTTCAGTATAACGCATTGCGGCAGCGCCATCGCCGTCCATAGAACCAAAGTTACCATGACCATCCACAAGCAAATGACGGTAACTCCACCATTGTGCCATTCTGACCATTGCTTCATATATTGAGCTATCACCATGTGGGTGATACTTACCCATAACATCCCCTACAATACTTGCAGACTTACGATGTGGTTTATCTGGTGTATATCCACCATCAATCATTCCATAGATAATACGGCGGTGGACAGGTTTAAGACCATCGCGGACATCTGGCAAAGCACGAGCAACAATTACTGACATCGCATAGTCGATGAAACTTGTTCGCATTTCTTTTGCTAGATTGACTGTTACAACATTTTTATCTTCCATGTTTCCCACTTTCAAAGCAAAATTTAACAAAACTGGATATCATTCCATTTGTAAACATACTTCCTTAATTATACCAAAAAATCTGATTTTTTGCGACTTTCTTGAAGAGGGCTTTTCTACTATTTGCTTGCCTTTCTCTCATTTTTACAAATAAAAAAAGAGCCAGGCTCATTTTTTATATTTTAGGGATAAAAAGATTACCTAAAGTAGCTGCCATTACTGCTTTTATGGTATGCATTCGATTTTCTGCCTGTTGAAAAACAACCGAATGTTCCGAATTAAAAATCTCATCGGTTACTTCAAGCTCATCCAAATTGTATTCCCATTTGATTTCTTTCATGATTTCCGTGTTCAAATCATGGAAACTTGGCAAACAATGCATGAAAATAAAGTCCTTATTGATGATTTTTTCTGTCAATTTTTTATTGACTTGATAGGCTAGGAGTTGCTTGATACGTTCAGAAGTTTGACTTTCTTCGCCCATGCTGACCCAGACATCCGTATAAATAATGTCTGCTTTTTCTACTGCGTCCAAATCACACCGAATACTTAATTTGGCTTGACTTTGCAGGGCCAATTTCTTCGCTAACTGCTGAATGTCCTTTTTGGGTTGTAAATCAAGCGACGAAACAATGGTTACATTGACCCCTAAGATTGCCCCAGTAACCAACAAAGAATGAGCCACATTGTTTCTACCGTCGCCAATATAAACTAAAGTCAAGCCTTTAAGACTTCCAAAATGTTCCTTCATGGTCATAAAATCAGCCAACATTTGTGTGGGATGCCAGGCATCTGTCAAGCCATTCCAAACTGGCACACCTGACTCCTGAGCCAAAATTTCGACGTCTTCTTGTTTAAAACCACGAAATTCAAGACCGTCAAACATTTTACCAAGAACCTTTGCCGTATCCGCAATCGATTCTTTTTTGCCAAGTTGAATATCAAGCGGTCCTAGAAATTCGACATGCGCTCCTAAGTCTTGTCCCGCTACCGTAAAAGCAGCACGGGTACGCGTCGATGCTTTTTCAAATATCAAGGCTAAATTCTTCCCTGTCAAATACTGATGCGGAATATGATTGGCTTTCAATTTTTTCAGATGAATGGCAAAATCAATCAAATAAAGCAACTGCTCTTTTGTAAAATCAACTTCTTTTAAAAAACTTTTTCCTTGAAACATTTTATCCCCTTTATTTTGTTTGTCCTAATTGAAAATGCTTTTGAATCGATTTTTCGATTTTATTTTCTTTCAAAAGCTGATTGATAATTTTATTTACTTCCTGTGTCAAATCCCCAGATCCTTTAGGCATGGCAATGACCATTCCTGAGGTATCTGTCAGCTCTGGCAAGGTCATGTCAGCGATGACAAGGTCAGGATTTGCGACCACAAAACTTTCGGCAGTCGTCTTTTCCATGATTGCCCCCGCGACCTGACCATTCTTTACCTCGGTTACTTCAGGAGCCATCTGACTCAAGGCGATTGCGGTTAGCTGAGGCAATTTTTTCTGCGCCAATTCTTCTTGGACGGTCCCTTTTTGAACCGCTATTTTTTGCCCCTTCAAATCGGATATTTCTTTATATTTATTCATGTTGCTTTTCTGAATAAGCATCACATTTTTTGTATGATAATAAATAGTCGATAAATCGTAAGTTTGAGCCCTTTTTGCAGTGTATGAAATATCTGAAATCGCCATATCCGCTTTTCCACTCGCTAAAGCAGTTAATACATTATTGAAATCCATACTTTGAAATTTGACTTTCACGCCTAAGCTTTTACCAATTTCATTTGCCAAATCAATATCTGAGCCGATAATGGTATTTTTTCCATCTTTTATGATCTGATACTCAAATGGCGGATCATCTGGCGATAAGGCAACTGTAAGTATTCCTTTTTCTTTAATCTGCTTGAGCGCATCGTTTGATTTGCTCTTCTGACAAGCTGTTAAAGTTCCCAAGACAATTATAAAAAGACCAGCAACTAATATTTTTTGAATTTTCATACTTTATCTCTCCCTGTTAAATAATTATACATTATTATTATCACATGTCAAATATTTATACACATTATTTAATAATTATGAAAAAGAAAAAAGCGAGTTCTAATCGCTTTTTAATCTTCATCCATGGAGAGGACTGAAAGGAAGGCTTCTTGAGGGACTTCCACAGAGCCAATGGCTTTCATCCGCTTTTTACCGGCTTTTTGTTTTTCTAAGAGTTTTCGTTTACGTGAAATATCTCCACCGTAACATTTGGCAAGCACATTTTTACGCAAGGCCTTAATGTCACTTCTGGCCATGACTTTATTTCCAATCGTGGCTTGAATCGGCACTTCAAATTGTTGACGCGGAATTAATTTACGTAATTTTTCTACAATCAAGCGGCCACGTTCTTGAGCGAATTCTTTATGTGAAATGAAACTGAGCGCATCGACCTTATCACCATTGAGCAAAATATCCATCTTGACCAGGTTTGAAGGACGATAATCAGAAATTTCGTAATCAAAACTGGCATAGCCTTTAGTTGATGATTTGAGTTTGTCGAAGAACTCGAAAACAATTTCACTTAAAGGAATATGATATTGCACATTGACGCGGTTAGCATCCAAATAATCCATGGTGATGAAATCTCCACGTTTGCGTTGCGCAAGTTCCATGACGGGACCTACAAATTCATTAGGAACCATGATTTGTGCCTTCACAAAAGGCTCTTCAATAGCTTCAATTTGGGTAGGGTCTGGAAATTCTGAAGGGTTGGCTACTTCAAGCGTTTCGCCTGAGGTTGTCTTGATATGATAGACAACAGAAGGTGCTGTCATTATCAAGTCCAGATTGAATTCACGCTCCAAACGTTCTTGAATGACGTCCATATGCAGCATACCAAGGAAACCACAACGGAAACCAAAGCCCAAGGCTTGTGACGTTTCAGCTTCAAACTGAAGGCTGGCATCATTCAACTGCAAACGTTCAAGTGCTTCTCTCAAATCATTATATTTGTTTGATTCGACTGGATAAATCCCCGCAAATACCATTGGGTTCATTTTCTTATAGCCTGTCAAAGCTTCTTGTGCTGGATTTTCCGCTGAGGTAATCGTATCACCGACACGAGTATCTTGTACGGTTTTGATGGCTGCTGCAATATAACCAACATCTCCTGCCATCAAAAAGTCACGTGAAACGGCTTTGGGTGTGAAAATTCCCACTTCTGTCACATCAAATTCTTTGCCATTTGACATCAATTTAATCTTGTCGCCAACTTTAACAGAGCCGTCCATGAGACGAACCTGCAAGATGACCCCACGATAAGAATCATAGACAGAGTCAAAAATCAAAGCTTTCAAAGGTGCTTCAACGTCACCACTTGGTGCTGGAACTTTCTCAACAACTTGTTCAAGAATTTCTTCAATCCCAATGCCTGCTTTCGCTGAAGCAAGAACAGCTTCTGAAGCATCAAGACCAATGACATCTTCAATTTCTTGACGCACCACTTCTGGTTGTGCAGATGGGAGGTCAATTTTATTGATGACCGGCAATATTTCAAGGTCATTATCCAAAGCCAGATAGACATTGGCCAAGGTTTGTGCTTCAATCCCTTGCGCTGCATCCACCACCAAAATGGCACCTTCACAGGCAGCCAGTGAGCGAGACACTTCGTAAGAAAAATCGACGTGACCGGGAGTGTCAATCAAATGGAAAATGTAAGTTTCACCATCTTTTGCATGATAATTCAATTCAATGGCATTTAATTTAATTGTAATCCCACGTTCACGCTCCAAATCCATGCTGTCCAGCATTTGCGCTTGTAATTCACGTTTTGAAACGGTTTCTGTCAACTCTAAAATTCGGTCCGCCAGTGTACTTTTCCCGTGGTCAATATGTGCAATGATTGAGAAATTTCTGATTTTCTCCTTGCGTTCGTTCATTTCTTTGATATTCATTAGAATTTCCTCATTTAAATTTAGGCTATTGATACTATTATAACATAGTCTATAAGTCCACAAGGAAGTTGAACTCATTTTTGAACTTATTGACTTCTTTTCACACGATAACCTTTGGGAGTAATGAATTTTTGAATTCCTCCCATGATAAGGTCTGATAAAATTGCCATCAAGGCCGTTGGCAATGCGCCCGCTAAAATAATGGCACCCCCATTTGTGGCGTTGGTACCTCTGATAATAATATCGCCAAGGCCTCCACCGCCAACAAAGGCACCAATAGCTGTAATCCCTATTGCAACAACGAGGGCATTACGGACACCTGCAATAATGACTGAGACCGATAGAGGCAACTCAACTAAAATCATCCGTTGTTTGCGTGTCATTCCCATTCCTTTTGCAGCATCAACCAAATTAACATCAACACTCTTTAAGCCCGTATAAGTATTACTGATAATGGGCAACAATGAATAAAGGAAAATGGTCGCAATGACCGTTTTTTGACCCAAACCAAGCCCAAGCATGAGAATGGAAATCATAGCGAGCGATGGTATGGTTTGCAGGACATTTGCTGCGCCTAGAATATATTTCTTCAATTTTCCTTTTTTAGCAATCATAATTCCCAGTGGAATACCGATGAGCGATGCTAAAAGGACACCATAGATGGAAATGAGAAAGTGCGTGATAAATTGTTGGAGGACATAGGTGCCATTGTGGCTGAAATAATAAATAAATTGTTGCAGGGTATTCATATCTTTCATTTTAGTTGTCTCCTTCAAAATAATCATGTGCTTCTAAAAAGTTCTTGGCGACTACAGAAGGTTCAAGCAGTTTGTCATCCACTTGATAGTTCAAGTTTTGCATTTCTTCTACAGATATTTTTCCGTCAAGTTTATGCAAGACCTCACTCAGTTTCGGATATTTTTCTAGTAAGTCATCATTGACAACCATTGACGCTTGATAAGGTGGGAAAAGCTGTTTGTTATCTTCCAAAACCTTCAAATCATAACTCTTAATGCGACCGTCGGTTGAATAACCCAATACGGCTTGCATCTTGTCTGTTTCTACAGCGTCGTAAACGAGGCCAATCTGCATGGGATAGATATTGGCAAAATCAAAACCATAAATTTCTTTGAAACTAGAGTAACCATCCCCTTTTCTGTTCATCCACGTACTGTCAACACCGACTTTGGCAGTTGAAGCAATTTTTTTCAAATCTGAAATGTCATTGATTTTCTTTTCTTTTGCCAAATCAGACTTAATCATAAAAGCATATGTATCTGAAAAGCCATAAGAAGGGAACCATGTTTGTTTGTAGCGTTCTTTAAATTCTTTTGTAACGATTTCGGTTGCTTTTTCTGGGTCTTTTTCTGTTTCCATCCCAAGCGTTCCTGTCAAATCAGTTCCTGTATAACGCGTGGCAGCAATATCTGCATCACCTCTTACCAAGGCTTGATGAACAACTGTTGAAGAGCCAAGATTTGAGATGATTTCTGTCTTATAATCTAAATCATGTGCCACTAATTGAGCAATCATATTGGCCATAATGCTGGATTCTGTCGTACTCATGGCAGCAATCTTAATGGTTGATGACCCTTTGGTCAGTCTTGAACACCCACTCAAGCCAATCATTACACCAAAGAGGGCAAGAAATGTAATCCACTTACGTATCTTCAAATTGAACTCCTTTCTGAATGTACGGTCACACGATCTTCAAGCTTCTGAAGTAAAAAATCTGCTAATAGTGCAAGAATGATAACGGGGATAGTTCCTCCAATAATCAGTGACGGATTGAAAAGATTTAGGCCGCTAAAAATAAGGTCTCCTAGTCCACCGGCACCGATATATGAAGCAATCGTTGCCCAAGAAATGACATAGACTGTTGACAATCGAATTCCGGCCATGATTACAGGGAGTGCGAGAGGCAGTTCAACGTAGAACAGGCGTTCATTTGCCGTCATTCCCATCCCTTTGGCACTATCAATCAAGTTTGGATCTACATTTGATAAACCGATATAGGTATTACGCATGATGGGCAGCAAGGAATAAATAAAAAGTGCAATAACTGCTGGTGTTTTTCCTATGCCAAAAAGTGGAATCATCATGGCTAAAAGAGCTAAACTGGGAATGGTTTGAAAAATATTAGCAATCCCGATAAAAAATTTAGCACTTTTTGGTGCGCGCGTGAGGAGAATCCCGATTGGGACAGCAAAAAGAGTTCCCAAAAGAATGGCCAATGCAGAGATGTAAAGTTGTTCCCAAGTCTTAACTAATAACTGACTGCCGTATTCATTTAAAAATTCAATCATTCGACTCCCCCCAAACAATACCATAAATGAGTGATACCAATGACGAGCGGGTAATGATTCCTTTGACTTGATTCTTGTCATCAGTGACAGGAACAAATTTTACGCCACCTTTTAAAATTGGCGCGACAACATCTCGTAAGCTGTCATTTTCATCAACAGTAAAAGGAACCTTGACCATCAAATCCTCAACTAAAATGTTTTTATTTAGTGATTTAGTAAATTGGTCAATATCGATTTTACCGACAAGTTGACCAGCCTCGGTGACTAAAAGCGAGTCCACATGACTTTCTTTCATTTTGTGTGCGGCATCAATCAATCGTGTGCCTTTGGCAACAGTAATGGGATGACTCAACATAATGTCTTTAACACATGAATTGTTGGCTTGCGCACTAATCAATCGTTCTGATCCAATCATTTTCTCAACAAATTCATTGGCTGGATTTTTCAGTATTTCTTCTGGTGTCCCTTGTTGAACCATTTTTCCAGAATCCATGACAACAATTCGTGTTGCCAATTTTAAGGCTTCATCCATGTCATGTGTGACTAATACGATCGTTTTACCTAGTTCTTCTTGCAGGTATTTGACTGTATTTTGGACACCATCACGCGTGATTGGGTCTAAGGCGCCGAATGGTTCATCCATCAAAATAATGTTTTGATCGGCTGCAAGGGCACGAATAACCCCAATCCTTTGCTGCTGACCACCTGAGAGTTCAGACGGATAACGGTCTAAATATTCTTCTGGTAGTTCAACCATTTGGATGAGTTTTTTGGCTTTTTCTTTCTTTCTGCTTTCTTTCCACTTTAATAATTTTGGCACTAAAGTAACGTTATCATAAATCGACATGTGTGGCATTAACCCAATGCTTTGAATCACGTAGCCAATTTTTCGGCGCAGTTCGATTGGATTAAAACGTTTAATGTTCTCTCCATTGAATAAAATGTCTCCATGTGTTGGTTCAATCATACGATTGATCATTCGCAAGAGTGTTGATTTACCTGATCCACTTGTACCGATAAAGCAGATAAAATCCCCCGGCATAATTTTCAAGTTGATTTTCTCAACCGCTACATTATCGCCGTATAATTTTTCAATATCCTTAAATTCAATAATGGCTTGTGTCATCCGTTCCTCCTCTATTGACTCTGTTTCTATTGCTATAAAAACATTTTTATTGACATTTATATAACATATTATACCATAAATTAAAGTGTGTAACTTTTACGTACTGAATTTTGTGTTTTTCATATCATATATAATTTAAATACCCGAATTGCTAGTTGATTATTTTGCCATCACTTGATAGCCAATTGAGTACTTCAAAGTCTCTGGTTTCAATGTTTTAGCCAGCTTTAGAAGAATAGAGTACGCTAAAAAGATCATTTCTAATTT
>NZ_WITI01000011.1 GCF_009601055.1 Lactococcus sp. dk101 | reverse complement strand
GCAAAATAATTTAGTGCCCATAGCGTTGGAGATACACCTGTTCCCATGTCGAACACAGCAGTTAAGTCCTTCCGCGCCGGAAGTAGTTGGGGGTCGCCCCCTGCGAGATAGGGTCGGTGCTAAGTGAAGTAGAGAGAAACCTGGTTTCTCTCTTTTTTTATTAAATTTTGGGGATTGGATATTTGTTTAAATAAGGTATAATTAGTGTTATGGAAAATAAAAACAAACTTTTGTTAATTGACGGATCGTCAGTTGCTTTTAGAGCATTTTTTGCTTTGTACAATCAGATTGATCGGTTTAAGGCACCAAATGGTTTACATACGAATGCAATTTATGGTTTTCATCTGATGTTGACTAATCTTTTGGATAGAATTCAGCCGACTCATGTTTTGATTGCGTTTGACGCTGGAAAAACAACGTTTAGAACAAAAATGTTCCCAGAGTATAAGGGGGGACGTTCAAAAACACCGGATGAATTTCGTGAGCAAATTCCTTTTATGAAGGAGATGATTGAAAAATTAGGAATTGCGCATTATCAACTGGTTGATTATGAGGCAGACGACATTATTGGAACTTTGGATAAGATGGCGGAAGCACCAGATGTTTCTTTCGATGTGACGATTGTCACTGGTGACAAGGATATGATTCAGCTTGTCGATAGCAATACTACGGTCGAAATTTCTAAAAAAGGGGTGGCCGAATTTGAGGCGTGGACACCTGATTATTTGATGGATAAGATGCAGCTTACTCCTTCTCAATTTATTGATCTGAAAGCCTTGATGGGTGATAGTTCAGATAATTATCCGGGTGTCACTAAAGTTGGCGAGAAGACGGCGCTGAATTTGCTCCACGAATGGGGCTCACTTGAGCAAGTTTATGAAAATGTGGATTCGTTCAAGAAATCAAAAATGAAAGAAAATTTGATTGCGGATAAGGAAATGGCATTTTTGTCACAGACTTTGGCTACAATCAATACTGAATCGCCAATCGAAGTTAGTCTTGAGGATACCATTTACAATGGGCCTAAGGTTGAAGAACTCTCGAAATTTTATGATGAAATGGGCTTCACTCAGTTTAAAGCCAAATTGAACGAAGCGTCTGGCGAAAGTTCTGAGGAAGCTCAGACAGTGCTAGAAAAGATTGATTATGAAGTGGTTGTCAGCGCTGATGACTTGAATGTTTCTGCTGAAGATTTCTATTATCTTGAAATTTTGGGTGAAAATTATCATAAGGAAAAAATCATTGGCTTTGCTTGGGGAAATGCGGAAAAGGTTTACGTATCAAAAGACTTGTCAGTACTGACAGCTTTGCCTTTGCCAAAAAACACTTATGATTATAAGAAAAATCGGGTTCTGCTCAATCGTTTGAATGTCACAGCTGAACTTGCGAATTATGACGCCATGCTGGCAAAATATCTGATTTCAACGACTGAAGATAATAAGATTTCAACGATTTCTCGCTTATTTGACAATGGAAGTTTGCGAACTGATGAGGAAATTTTCGGAAAAGGTGCCAAATTGGCTGTTCCTGCTGATGACGAATTATTCGCGACCTTGGCACATAAAATTCACACATTGGCAGTGACTAAAGATAAGATGCTTGATGCTTTATCTGAAAATGAACAGTTGTCATTGCTGACAGAAATGGAATTGCCACTCGCAGAAGTGCTTGCCAAGATGGAAATTCAAGGAATTCTTGCCAATCGTGAGACATTAGAAGTAATTGGTGTCGAAAACGAAGCACGCTTGTCAGCGCTGACGGCTGAGATTTATGAATTGGCTGGCGAAGAGTTTAATATCAATTCGCCAAAACAACTTGGTACGATATTGTTCGAAAAACTGAACTTACCACATGGCAAAAAGACTAAAACAGGATATTCAACTGCGGTTGACGTGCTTGAAAATTTGGCCGCAACAGCGCCAGTAGTGGCTAAAATATTAGAGTACCGTCAAGTTTCGAAGGTTCAATCGACTTATGTTAAAGGTTTGATTCCACAGATTGCAGAAGATGGAAAAATTCACACACGTTATGTTCAGGATTTAACACAGACCGGTCGTCTGTCATCTGTTGAACCGAATCTCCAGAACATTCCTGTTCGACTGGAAGAAGGACGTAAAATTCGTAAAGCCTTTGTTCCAAGTAATGATTCAATCTTATTGAGTTCTGACTATTCACAAGTGGAATTACGTGTTCTTGCGCATGTGGCACAGGATCCAAATTTGATTGCTGCTTTTAAAGCTGATGCTGACATTCACACAAGTACAGCCATGCGTGTTTTTAACATTGAAAAGGCTGAAGATGTGACCGCAAATGATCGCCGTTCAGCAAAGGCAGTTAACTTCGGGATTTCTTATGGGGAAACCGAATACGGCTTGGCACGTCGCTTGGGCATTCCAAATAAGGAAGCTGGAACGATTATTAAAACGTATTTTGACCGCTATCCAGAAGTTGCTAATTACATTGAAAATACGAAACGCGAAGCAAAAGATAAGGGTTATGTCAGTACCATGTTCAATCGACGTCGGAAGTTGCCAGATATCAATTCACGGAACTTTAATGTACGAAATGGAGCAGAACGTCAGGCAATCAATGCCCCTATTCAGGGCTCTGCAGGTGATATTTTGAAGATTGCGATGATCAATTTAGACAAAGCTTTGATGGATCAAAATCTTGAAACTAAAATCTTGTTGCAAGTTCACGATGAAATCATTCTTGATGTTCCTAATCAGGAACTTGAACAGGTTAAAGCCTTGGTCAAAACAACCATGGAAAATGCTGTAAGCTTGTCTGTTCCTCTAAAAGTAGATGAAAATACAGGTCATACTTGGTATGAAGCAAAATAAAAAAATCTGTCAGAGCTGACAGATTTTTTTAACGTTTATTGAACTTATTCATGGCCCAAACAACAAGGACAATCAAGCCAATTAAGAGCCAGAAATATGGATTGAGTAGAAGTAAGATGCCACTAATGACGATTTTAATTGCAAAAAGAATAAGTAAAATCGGAAGAATGAAGCGCCAGAAAATGCTGAAGGCAATGACGCCAAAATGAACGAGTAAGAGTGACAAAATCAATAAAAATAAGATGAACATACCTGAAATCATGAATTCTCCTTTTTAATAGTTACGTTTCTGTGAAGAAACTGTTCGTACCAGCCAGAAAATAAAGGCTGCGCCAAGTAAAAGTCCTAAAAAGTTAAAATTAAAGAGCAATGAAAAACTTGCAAAAATTAACTTGAAGAGGAAAAGAGCAATAAGAATTGGAAGGACAAATTTGAAAAATCCTTTAAAGAATGCGATTGTTAATAAGAAAATGAAAAATAGAAATAGCATAATGTAACCCCCGATATAGTAGTAAGATAATTTCTTTGTTTATAAGTTCATTATAACAAGAAAAAGTAGCGGATTTGTCAGTCTTTCGTCTGATTTTTGATTACATGGATTGAGGCAAAGGTTTTATTGGAAAATAAAACTACGAAAACTAATGATTACGTAAATTTGTTTTTGTTTTTCCTATTCTTTTTAATACCTAAATTAACTTTAAAGTTGTATAATAAGGGGGATAGAATACAAAGGAGGCTTTTAATGAGTTACGAATTTGAAAATCCGAGTCAAGCACAACTGTTCAAATATTTAGAAGATGCCAAAACAATTGCTGTTGTTGGGATTTCTAATAAAACAGATCGTTCGTCTTACTTGATTGCTGAAGGTTTGCAAAAGAATGGTTATCAAGTTGCATTGGTCAATCCCTTGTTGGCAGGTCAAACTGTTCTTGGAGAAAAAGTTTATGAAAAACTTCAAGATATTCCCTTTCATATTGACATTGTCGATGTTTTCCGTCGGAGCGAATTTTTAGCAGATGTTGCGAAAGACTTTCTGGAGACAGATGCCAGCATCTTTTGGGCTCAATTAGGGCTTCAAAGTGAGGAAGCTGAAAATCTTTTGCGTCAAGCTGGTCGCAATGACATTGTCATGAACCGTTGTATAAAAATAGAATATGCCTATTCTGGACTTAAAAATAAAAATTGAAAAGCCCACTCAGTAAAAACTCTCGTGAAAACGAGAGTTTCGTTGTATTATAAGAAAGAAAACGTTAACAAAATCAAAAGGAGATGAAATTAATCATGGCTGTGTACCGCATTAAAAATGAAGGTTTCTTGTAGCGCCAAACTGGCATTAGAAGAATATTTTTATTAGAAGGAAAAACACATGCAAAAACAAAAAATTTGGACAGGTACTTTTACCATCAATATGATATTGAACTTTATGTTTTATCTGGTTTTTTATCTTTTGACTGTTATCATTGGTACAGTTGCCATGTCTCAATATCACGCCGCATCGGGAATTGCGGGAATTTTATCAGGGATTTTCATTGTCGGAGGTTTTATCGGGCGTTTATGGACAGGAAATAATATCACGCGATTTGGTATCAAAAAAATCATGGTTTTCAGTACGATTTTTTATCTACTGCTTACTTTACTTTATTTTGCTACACCAAATATTGAGTTACTACTCATCATTCGTTTTCTTCATGGCTTAGGCTTTGGTGTCGCAGCTACGGCGTCAGGAACCTTGGCTGGATTGATTGCACCATTATCACGTCGAGGCGAAGCCATCGGTTATTATGCACTTTCAGTTACTTTAGCTTCAGCGGTTGGCCCGTTTTTATCAATCTTTTTGTATCATGCATTTAATTTTAATGTTTTACTGATTGTGGCTTCACTTGTTCTATTTTTCTCATTGGTGGGAACTTTATTTTTGCGTGTGCCACAAAATTTAATTGCAGTAAGTTCAGAAAAGAAGAAATTCAGCTGGTCAAATTATTTCGAGAAAACTGCTTTACCTATTGCCTTTGTTGGCTTTCTTGTCGGTATGTCTTATTCAAGCATTTTAACTTTTTTGGCCAATTTAGTGCACAAATCGGGTTGGTTACAGCCGGAAGTTTGTTTTATATTGTTTATGCGATTTTCATCGTTGGCTCACGACCAATCACAGGGAGAATGTTCGATGTCAAAGGCGATAATTTCATGATGTATCCAACCTTTGTGATTTTTGCATTGGCTTTATGGTTGACCGGAGCTTCAAATTCAACGTTCATGTTGCTTCTTGCTGGTGCACTTATTGGGTTGAGCTATGGCTCATTTTCACCTTTTTCACAAACCATTGCTATTCGTCATGCCAGTCCTGAACGCATTGGGATTGCGACGTCAACCTTCTTTGGTTTGTTTGACATGGGTGTTGGTATGGGACCGTTTGTCTTAGGATTTATCGTACCTTATACTGGCTATCGGAATTTATATTATCTTGCTGGACTTTTTGTCATTGTAATCATCGTGATTTATTATTTTGTACATGGCAGACATGCTGCAAAAATCGGAGATACTTATATTGGAAAATAAAAAACTCGGGAATTCCGAGTTTTTTTAGTGATTGATAAGTTCGTCATAGTATGCCGCATGTGCCATATTGATATATGGAATGGTCCAAAAGTTGATGAGACCAACGGTAAAGATTTGTAAAACATACCACCAGAAGAAGCTAATCTGAAAAATGAAATAGTCATTACGCCAGCCCTTCATTTTTTGTGAAGATTCTTGAAGAACGCCTAATGCACCGTGATAGGTATTTTTCTCTAACTGATCATAGAGGACGAATGTGGCTTGAGACCAACCTAAAGCTAAGTAGATTGCCAAAATCCAACCGATAATAGGAATGCAAGCAAGAATAATCCAACTGATCAGCCGTGCAAGTTTGACTGCTAAAATCTTAGTAGCCGTTCCGTCGCTGAATGGTGCGAAAATATTACTAAATTTTGGATTTTTGCGTTCTTTGCGATAGATTTTGATGTAATTAAAAAGTGCAGAAGCATTGATGATGAACATGAAAATTGTCAAAATCAAAGACAAGAGACCACCAAAAAGTCCAAAAAGTGAAGCCAGAAAAACATGGTCTGCTTCATAAAAACGATACGATGAGGAACTTGTCTCGAAAATCGTGAACAGAATTGGAATGATAAACAACATCATCTTGGCTGGGAAATTTTCTCTCAAGGCAAGTTTTGCATTTTCCTTTAAAATAGATCGATTCATAAATTCCTCCTAAAAATATTTACTTAATCTATAATATTATATCAGAATAAATGTAAAACAAATGATATATAGTTTTCATATTGATAATACAAGTGGCTTTCATTGACCGGAGGGGAGGGCAATGGCAATAAAGCTAGATTTTTGATATACTTATAAGTGCTAGATTTTACCTTGTCATTGCTGACAAAAGCAATATTATTAAAATTTGAGGAAATACGAATGACAGAACACGCGATAAAATATCGTTTAATTAAAAAAGAAAAACACACAGGAGCCCGTCTCGGTGAAATTATCACACCGCATGGAACTTTTCCAACACCTATGTTTATGCCTGTTGGAACTCAAGCGACTGTAAAAACACAATCACCAGAGGAATTAAAAGAAATTGGTTCAGGGATTATCCTCTCGAACACTTACCATTTGTGGAACCGTCCAGGCGATGAATTGATTGCTGAAGCGGGTGGCTTGCATAAATTCATGAACTGGGACCAACCTATTTTGACGGATAGTGGTGGTTTTCAGGTTTATTCTTTGGTTCAAAATAAGAAAAACATTACCGAAGAGGGTGTGACTTTCAAGAGTCATTTAGACGGACGCAAACTCTTTATGGCACCTGAGACGTCAATTGGCATTCAAAATAATTTGGGTTCAGATATCATGATGAGTTTTGATGAATGTCCACAATTTTATCAGCCTTATGATTATGTGAAAAATTCGATTGAACGTACAAGTCGTTGGGCTGAACGTGGAATGGAAGCTCACAAACGTTGGCACGACCAAGGATTATTTGGAATTGTACAAGGCGCTGGCTTTGAAGATTTACGGAAACAATCTGCGCGTGATTTGACCAGTATGGATTTTTCAGGTTATTCAATCGGTGGGCTCGCAGTAGGCGAAACACATAAAGAAATGAATGCTGTTTTGGACTTCACGACACCGCTGTTGCCTAAAGATAAACCACGTTATTTAATGGGCGTAGGTGCTCCAGATAGTTTGATTGATGGTGTTATTCGTGGTGTCGATATGTTTGACTGCGTTCTTCCAACGCGAATTGCCAGAAATGGAACTTTGATGACACATTTTGGACGTATTAACATTAAGAATGCCAAATTTGAACATGATTTTACAACGCTTGATCCCATGTGCGATTGTTATACATGTACGCATTACACAAGAGCATACTTGCGTCATT
The DNA here is from genome assembly GCF_009601055.1 of Lactococcus sp. dk101. Lineage (GTDB taxonomy): Bacteria > Bacillota > Bacilli > Lactobacillales > Streptococcaceae > Lactococcus. The sequence goes on along the minus strand of NZ_WITI01000011.1, from coordinate 60,985 downwards.
TGATTAAAGCGGATGAAACATTTGGTCTTCGACTTTGCTCATATCATAATCTTTATTTCCTTGTTAATTTGATGAAGGATGTTCGTCAAGCCATCATCAATGACAACTTGCTTGAATTCCGTGAAGATTTCTGTGAGCGTTACGGCTATAATTTGCCAAATGCAAAAGACTTTTAAGTAAAAAAGTTGCGTTTTGATATGCTAAAACTTGCAAAAAGCCTTTATATTTTGATATAATAGGTGGGTTGTGAGACAACGCTAGTCGTTGCCAACATGGCTCAATCAATAGCGTTTGAAGTGAGAACTTCAGATGGAGGAAAGGATAAGCGACGCCAGCCCTCGCAATGCTATATGATAGAGTTGCAACACAACATGTGTCGAGTTAGCTCAGTCGGTAGAGCTTGAAGTGAAAACTTCAAGGTTGGGGATAAAAAAAGCAACGCTTTTCTCCCTGGTGCTCTACCGACTGAGCTAACATCAACGTAATATGTGCCGAGTTAGCTCAGTCGGTAGAGCACTTCACTCGTAACGAAGGGGTCGCAGGTTCGATTCCTGTACTCGGCATATTCAATCAAGAAAAATCCAGTATTCTGGATTTTTTTGTTTTTTCTGACGATGCAAAAATTGATTGTCAGCTCTGACAGAAATTTAATGTATAATGGAAGAAAGTAAATTTGCAAAAGGGGAAATAAAATGGACTACGCTGATTTTATGAAGAGTAAACGGATTGCGGAACGTTGGGGGGAAGCTCAAGCGGCTTTTGAAAGTTCCGATAATAGCTCAGAAGTTGCATATTATCAAGAAATCTTGACTGATTTTTATGATTATATTCAATTTTTAGAAGCAAAGGCGTTTGAGACAGAGCAGGATTTTGAAAGTGAAAGTCCGCTTGTCAGTTTTCCGCAAGCAAAAAATCAAAAGGAAACTGTGTCTGATCTGATAGAAATTGCTCCAGTAGAAGCTTCAGCAAATGAAGCAGCAGTGATGACAAGTCCAAAGAAGCCAGCTTTAACCTTTGCTGATTTGATGAAAGACGAGCAAGAAGTGGTAACGGATGAAGAAGATCCCTGGTTTGGATTTATGGAATAACTAATTTTCGATTTTTCACATTTATATTATGAAAACCTTTACAAAAATGGTAGAATAGTGCTAGATAAATAGAGTAGAAGAAAAAGGAGACAACCATGCCTTTAAATATTTTAGACTATGACCCATATCTTGAGCCATTTAAAGATGACCTTTCTTTCAGACTTTTTGAATATGCTCGGACTAAAAAGAGGTTACTCGGAGTTGATGGTAGCTTAAAGGATTTTGCCAATGGCTATCAATATTTTGGCTTCCAGCAAGAAGAGAAGCATTGGACTTTTCGTGAATGGGCACCAGCAGCCAAGAAAGCCTATCTGGTTGGAGATTTTAACAACTGGGATAATAATTTTGAGTTGAAACCTTCTTATGGTGGCGTTTGGGAAATTGTGGTGCCAGGCCAACTGCCAGTAGGTTCCAAAGTAAAAGTCAAATTGATTTTGGAAAGTGGACAAACGGTGTATCGAGTACCAAGCTATGCCATGTATGCCATTCCCAACGAGCAAGCACAACTTGACGGTGTTATCGTCAATCCTCAATATACTTTCAAGCATAAAACGCCGAAAATGACTGAGGCACCGCTCATTTATGAAGCACATATCGGAATTTCGACAGAAGAATATCGAATTAACACTTACAAAGAATTCACGCGTGATGTGCTGCCACGCATTAAAAAAGAGGGCTATAATACCATTCAACTGATGGCTATTATGGAACATCCGCTCTATTCAAGTTTTGGTTATCAAGTATCCAACTTTTATGCGATTTCTAGTCGTTTTGGTCAGCCTGAAGATTTGATGGAATTGATTGACACAGCACATGGATTAGGTTTACACGTTTTATTAGATGTTGTACATTCTCATGCGGTCAAAAATGTAGGCGATGGCCTTAATTTATTTGATGGAACAACAAGTCAATATTTCCACGAAGGTGCGCGTGGCGAACATTCAGCATGGAATACGAAATTGTTTAATTATGGTAAAGATGAAGTCTTGCATTTCCTATTGTCCAACCTGAAGTTTTGGCTGGATGTCTATCATTTCGATGGCTTCCGCTTTGACGGCGTTACCTCAATGCTTTATCACGATCATGGACTGGGTACAGCATTTACAGATTATAGTAAATATTTCTCACTCAATACGGATGTTGAAGCAGTAACTTATTTGATGTTGGCCAATGAATTGATCCGTCAAGTTAATCCTGATGCTATTACTATTGCTGAGGATATGTCAGCAATGCCAGGAATGGCTTTGCCAATTTCTGCTGGCGGCATTGGTTTTGACTATCGTTTATCAATGGGTATTCCTGATTTTTGGATCAAGCAGCTCAAGGAAAAATCAGATGATCAATTGGATTTGATGAGTCTTTGGTGGGAATTGACGACGCGTCGCCCAGGTGAGAAAAATATTGGTTACGCGGAAAGTCATGACCAAGCGCTTGTAGGTGATAAGACAATCATGATGTGGCTTGCGGATGCTGAGATTTATTGGAAAATGGACACCGGAAGTCAATCTTTGACGATTGATCGCGCCATTGCTTTGCACAAATTGATCCGTCTGGTAACCTTTAGTTTGGCTGGCGAAGGCTATCTGAATTTCATGGGAAATGAATTTGGACACCCAGAATGGCTTGATTTTCCTCGGCAAGAAAATGGTGATGATTTCCAACATGCCCGCAGACAATGGTCTCTTGCTGACAACCAAGATTTACGCTTTAAATATCTGCTGGCATTTGACCAAGACATGATTGCCTTGGAACGTCATCATGAATTTCTGGCTCAGACAGAAAGTTTACAGCAAAAATGGGTGAAAAACTCTGATAAATTATTAGCTTATCAAAAAGGTGATTTACTCTTTGTATTCAATTTCCATCCAAGTTATGAGCAAGAGTTGTCATTGATGACAGATGAAAAACCTGAATTGATTTTTGATACAGATGATAATAAATATGGTGGCTTTGGTCCAAGAAGTAGTTTTGGCTGGTCAAAAGGCAAGCTGAGTCTTATTCTTGCACCACGCACAGCAATGGTCTTTAAAGTCAACAACCTGTAAACGAAGTTTACAGTAAACACGTTGTCAACCTCCTGCACTTTGTGTGGGAGGTTTTATTGTCAGCGTTGACAGGGTTACACCAGTGTCAACACAAATAAATAAGGGGCGTGAAAATATACTAGCCTAACTTTAAAATCGTTTAGATTTTATACTTCGTTGTCCTTAAACCATTTGTCCTTTATCTGTAATGAACTAAAGTTCAAACAACAAAGGCATTGGCTGTAAGCCGCTAAAGCAGCAATGCCAAATGGCTAGTTAGACTGCAAATGACTGCCCTTGGAGCGGTGAGCGAACAAGGAAAGCTGCGCTAGCAGCCTAACTAAAAAGTAAACTGTTTTTTAGTTAGTGCAGTAATAGTAAAATGGTCGCTTAATGAGCGTGCTATGCTATAATATGAACATGACAAAAATCGAATTACAGCCTGACGAACGGATTGATGAAATCGCTGATTCTGGCGTTCAAATTATACAAAGTAAAGAAGTGTTCAGTTTTAGTATTGATGCCATTTTACTGGCACGTTTTCCGCGATTGCCAAAAAAAGGCCAAATTGTTGATTTGTGTGCAGGAAATGGGGCCGTTGGTTTATTTGCAAGTAGTCGAACCAAAGCGTCAATCATTGAACTTGAATTGCAAGAACGGCTGGCAAAAATGGCTGAACGTTCCATCAGTTTGAATGGGCTTGATGAACAAATGTCTGTCATCAATGACAACCTTAATCAAGCCATGAATTATTTCTCAAATTCGAGTACGGATTTGATTTTTTGCAATCCGCCTTATTTTAAAGTTGGCGAAGACAGTCATCTCAACGAAAGTCAGCATTATACATTGGCGCGTCACGAGTTGGCTACGAATTTAGATGAGATTTTTGAAATCTCTAAAAAGTTGCTCAAATCAAATGGTCATTTGGCAATGGTACACCGTCCAGAACGTTTTTTTGAGATTGTCGATAAGATGCGTGCGAATAATTTACAGCCTAAATGGATTCAGTTTGTTTATCCTAAAGCAGATTTACCCGCCAATATTTTGCTGATTGATGCCATTAAAGATGGCAAACCAGGTGGCGAAATTTTCTTACCTCCTTTGATTGTTCATCATGAAGATGGCTCATATACGAAAGAAATTGAAGAAATTTATTATGGAAAAAATTAAAACAGCCCATAGGCTGTTTTTTTTGCGTATCTTCAACCTGTCAGTACTGACAGAAATAAAAAAACAGCCGAAGCTGTTGATTAGTAAATCATATCATAGATTTCAATGGCTACAAGGTCGATATCATCGAACAAGGCAGCATCTTTTTGCTTAGGGTAGCGAATAGAGAAAACGCCATTGCCTTCTTCGTCAGTTGCGAAGCTTACAGTTGCCATGATTTCGCCTTCGCGTTCAAAGTTATACGTTTCTTTTGGGTCACCACTTTCAACCAAACGGTTCAAGCGGTTCATAATCGCTAATAAATGTGATTTCATTTTCTATGTCCTTTCAAATAAGTCAGATTTCTCTCACTCTTTGTCCTTATCTATTTTAACATAAGTCTGTAGATTTTTCGCTATTTTGCTAGCTTTTCTGGCAAAATATTTTGCACGAATTTGTTCACGCTTAATGCTACGAGTAACAGTTACGGGCATTTGTCGAACAGCATCTTCCATTCTTGCTGGGAGACGGTTTTCTTCATAATGTTTTCGATTTTTATATTCGATAATGGCATCCAAATAGAAAAGATAAACTTGCTTAGCAAAGTTTTCAGCAGAAATTTCGTAAAGTTTATCTGCGTATTTTTCTTTATCCATTGGTTTGAAATCTCTAAAAGCAGCACATGCCGTTTCAGCAATGGCTTCTTCACTGTCAAACAAGCGTCCAAACTCGTCATCGCTGATCAAATCTTCAAGATAAGGATTGTCAGCAGCCAAGACGCGAGTACCAGCAGCAATGGCTTCGAGATAAGTCAAACCTTGTGTTTCAGAAGTAGAAGCCGAAATAAAGAAGTCAGCCATTTTGTAATAATAGGCGGTTTCTTCGTTATTGACTTGACCAGTAAAGAGAACAGCGTCGTTCAACCCTAATTCATTGACCAATGCTTTCAAATCATCTTCGTATGGGCCGTGGCCGACAATGACCAAACGTACAGGGAATTCTTTGAGCATTTCAGGTAAGGCACGAACGACTGCTTGAATGTTCTTTTCTGGCGCAATGCGAGACAAAGAAAGCAAAATGCGTTCCTCAGCTTTAATTCCCAGTTTTTCGCGGAGTTTCTGAATATCGTCAGCATTGATATCGGGGCGCTTAAAGCGATTGATTTCAATTCCTGTTGGAATAACGCGTTTGGGGATTTTAACACCGTAACCATTGACGGTGTCAAGAACCATTTCGCTTGGGCAAATAATTCCTTCAGTTCCTCTGAGATAATTTCTGACGATGTATTTGACCATGGAAGGACGGATGATGCGCCCTTTGGCAATGTAATGGACATAGTCTTCATATTTGGTATGCAAGGTGTGAATAACAGGAATATGAAGCTGATTGGCGACCATTTTCCCTAAAATTCCCATACCAAATTCAGTTTGTGTATGGATAATGTCCAAATGATAATCTTGTGCAATCAGATAGGCAGCAAAAACGCCTTTGACAACAATCTTTCGTTCTGCCAATGAGACAAAAGGAATGGATTGGAGGCGTATGATATTGCGTTCATGGTCAACGTCGGCATTTTGGTCTGTTGTTGTAAAAATATAAACTTCATGCCCTAATTTTTCGAGTTCTAGTGTTAGTGTTTGAATACTTGTAGCTACCCCACTGACTTGTGGGAGATAACTATCTGTAAATAAACCAATTCTCATAATGATAAACTTCCCTAAACATTCTAATTATTGATTATAAGCTTGTTTGTAAGCTTCTAAAAGTTGTTCGGCAGATTTTTCAATGCTTCGTGACTGAGCAACTTCATATCCTGCAGCAGTTTTATCAAGATTGTTGTAAAGTACGTCCTGCAAAGCAGCTACGAAGCCGTCAACATCGCTTGCCATCGCGCTAGAATTGTCATCAAGCCAGCCATTGTAAACGGGGATGTCTCGAACAACCACTTTTTGATGGCTTGCTAATGCTTCAAGCACAACAATGCCTTCTGTTTCTTCTCGTGAAGGGAAAAAGAAGCAATCAGCCGCCGTCATTGCGCCCTCAAAGACATCTCCTGAAATATATCCAGGGAATTCAACATTTTTCGGGTGCTTTTTCTTAACGATACGACGTACTTTTCCTGGAATTGTCCACAGGTTCTGATAACCAAACCAGATGAAGCGAACGTCAGGCATTTTTTCAGCGACTTTGACAAAGTCGTCAATTCCTTTTCTCATAAAATAAAGCCCGGCCGTAATGACCACTTTTTCGCCAGCTTTGATGTTAAAATGCTGACGAAAGGCTTCTTCCTTCTTTTCAGAACGTGAATATTTTGCCAAATCAATTCCGTTTGAAATAGGAATGATAGGACATTCGATGCCGTAGGAACGAATAAGACTCTTGGAATATTCGGTGGGCGTGATTATCAAGTCTGCAGCGCGATAAAAGCGCAGTAAATACATTTTGAAGAGCGGGGCGATAAAATTGGACAGCAAGAAAGAGTTTTGGAAATCTTCTTTTGTTGAATGGCCGTGAAAAATCACTTTTTTCCCTTCTTTTTTGGCCTGTTTCAAAATTTTCCAGCTGTTGGGACTATATGTATTGAGGTGTAAGATATCATAATCATCATTTGGATCTTTTGTCCAATCAATGTGCATCAAATCCAACGCACGTTGCTGATGTTTCATTGCGCGGCCAATTCCTGAGTGACTCAGAAAATCTTCGGCTCCTAAGTATAGTAAAATTTTCATGCTTACCCTCTATTTTACCACAAATGTAATGAGAATTGATAGCTCATTTTAGGGCAAAAGGCTGAAAATTGATTTTATTTACGATTTTAAATAATCTATAAAATACAAAATGTAATATAATATAAAAAATATTTCATCGAAAAGGAGCGTAAAATGAAAAAACATCTTTTACGTTGGGGAATTTTGTATTACTCAGTACTGTCATGCCTCGCAGTTGTGGCTTATGCCATGCTACACCTGATTGTTTATAAGGTCGATTGGTACAAATATGAAACCAACGGAAACTATTACATTAAAATTTCTAAATTGATGTCAGGTGGATTGGTAAGAATTTCAGGAAATGAGCGGCAAATTAACTCTCCTTTCTTAATCTCTGTATTTCTGATTGGTTTTTTGATTGCTTTTGGAATTTTCATTTATGCTTATCGCACCTTTTATGCAAGGACTTATACACCTTTGCTGCCCATGTTTGGCTATCTTGTCCCCATATTTTATGCTTATGGCTTGAGTTCGAATAGTATCACAGTTCTCGCGATTTGCTATCCTTTAATCATTGTAGGGGGCATTATTTCGGCTGCTGCTTTAAAAAGTCTTTATTAAAATAAAAAAATATCTCCGAGGAGATATTTTTATTTTTAAGGATTTGTAGAGCTGCTTGAAGTTGATGTCTGCAAGTCGCTGTTTGATTTGTTCAAATTAAGTGTTGCAGTCGTTTCTTTACCACTACGGTAATAAGTGACCTTGATTGAGTCTCCAACGCTGTACTTGTAAAGTGCGCTTTGGAGGTCAGTAGAAGAAGTGATTGTAGTATCGCCAATCTTGGTAATGACATCGCCTTGCTTGAGTCCTGCAACGGCTGCTGGCATGCCAGATTGAACGCTGTTAACAACAACTCCACCTGTAACGCTGTCTGGAAGTTTGAGTTTTGAAAGTTCATCAGTGCTGAAATTAGACAAGTCATACATTGTAATTCCGAGTGCTGGACGAACAACTTTACCATCTTTTTCAAGTTTGGCAATGATATTGACAACATCATTTGATGGAATTGCAAAGCCCATACCTTCAACAGTTGTGCTACCGTCTTCAGTCGTTGTCAATTTACTTTGAGTAATCCCAATGACTTGACCTTCGATATTGATCAAAGCACCACCTGAGTTACCAGGGTTGATTGAAGCGTCTGTCTGAATGGCATTGACACTGACGTTTTGATTTTCGCTATTTGTCATGGATACTTGACGGTTGATGGCAGAAACAATTCCTTCAGTTGCTGTGTTGGCAAACTGACTACCAAGTGGCGAACCAACGGCAATCGCAGGTTCACCAATGGTCAATTTACTTGAGTCGGCAAAAGTTGCAACAGATTTAACGTTTTTAGAACTGATTTTCAAAACGGCAAGGTCTGTATAAGAGTCAGAACCGACAACAGTTGCTTTCACACGTTGACCACCGGCAAGGAGGACTTCGAGAGAAGTATTTCCTTCGATAACGTGATTGTTGGTAACGATATAAGCTGTATCACCATCTTTTTTATAAATGACTCCAGAACCTTCGCTTGCAGGACCTGAAGAAGTGCTGCTTGAAGAATTTGAGCTATTTCCAAAAATGGAGCTATAGATATCGTTAGAACTACTTGATTGATAATTTAAAACGGAAACGACAGAATTTGATACTTTTTTTACAGCAGCAGTTGTGTCAGTACTGACATTTACTTTTACTGTGCTGACTGGTGAAGAGCTGGAAGATGAATTCGTTGTACTTCCTTGAGTTTGCTGATAGACCGCATTTCCCCCGAGTGCGATTGCACCGCCAACAACGCCAGTTAAAACGAGTTTAGTGATGTCACCTTTTTGCATGAGTTTTCCCCTTCTTGTTTTCTAATAAATTTATAAGAATAATTTTATACCCATATACTTAATAGTACCTTAATTGTTGGTAAAAGGGAAATGATAAGAGAGTTATCCACATAATTGTGGATAAAAAAAATAACTTTGTGTACAAGTGGAATAAATCAAGAAGTTTTCCACAGAAAAGTGGAAAAAAGAGTTAATTTGTTGATAACTACCCGTTTTCATAAGATTTTCAAAGGGGGAAAAGACAAATTTTAGTGAAAAAGGAGGATAATCTTTCCAAATTATCATAAATTTTGGTAAATTTAGTAGAGAAATAAAAATAAAGTGAGAAAAAATGAAGATAAAACTTATTGTTGTGGGGAAATTGAAGGAAAAATACCTGAAAGAAGGAATTGCGGAGTATCAAAAAAGGTTATCCACCATGCTTCCTGTGGAAATCATTGAGCTTGCGGATGAAAAAATTCCTGACCATGCTTCTGAGAAAGAGAGAACAGCAGTCAAAAATCGCGAGGGAGAGAAGATTTTGGCGCGTGTCAGTGCTGACGACAAGCTTGTCATCCTGGCCATCAAAGGAAAATTGATGTCGTCAGAAGAACTGGCTGAGCTGGTCAAAAGCTCTGAAATTTATGGCACGAAAAATCTAGTTCTTGTGATTGGTGGCTCGCTTGGGCTTTCTGACAGTGTTTACGAACGTTCCAATGTTCAGATTTCATTTGGGCGAATGACTTTGCCTCATCAACTCATGCGTTTGGTTTTGATGGAACAAATCTATCGCGCACAAATGATCAATCGCGGTTCTGCCTATCATAAATAAACAATTCCTGTGGATAAGTAAAAAAATTCTCAAATTTGGGAATTTTTTTTGATTGGCAAATTTACGTGGTATAATTAGGCAAAAGGAGGCTCCAATGAAAATAAATGTTGAAAAATTAAATGTGACCTACGGCGCAAAAAAAGTAATCATCGATGGATTTGCTAGCTTTGATGAAGGAAAAATTTATGGGATTGTAGGAAAAAATGGTGCTGGAAAGACGACTTTCTTTAAGAGTTTGACCAATATCATTACAAATTACGGAGGACAAGTTACTTTTGATGGCCAAGATGTGCGTCAATTTCCGTCAGTACTGACAAAAGTAGGAATTTTACTGGATGACATCGAACTCTACAAATCTTATACAGGCTGGTTTAATTTGCGCTATTTTGGTGGTTTGCGTGGCACTTTTGATGAAGACAACGCAATGAAATTGGCTGAGTCCTTGGAAATTTCTGATGTTTTGAACAAAAAAGTATCGACTTATTCACTCGGCATGACCAAAAAGTTGCTGCTTTTGATTTCGTTGATGAATGATGCCGAAGTCTTGATTTTCGATGAACCCTTACGTGGCATTGATGCAGATGCAGTGCGTTGGTTCAGACATTATTTACTTGATTTGAAACAAAAAGGAAAAACAATTTTGATTTCAAGCCATGTTCAAGAAGATATTGAGTCTTTATGTGATGAAGTTTTTGTTTTATCTGAAGGAAAATTCGCAGCGCCGATTGATTTGACGGATCAAAACCGACTTTCTGTTTATAAAGTCTTTGTCAATGAGCTGTCAGCACTGACAAACTTATTGGAGCAGGCTGGACTTCGCTATCAAGTCGATTTGGAACAGGTGATTTTTGAGGCAGAGCCAAAAGCTTATCAAGAAATTTTCCAAGCGGCTGTAAATCAAGGGCTTGTTTTCAAGGAAATCAGAAAAGAAGCAAAATTTTCTGAGCATATCAACTAGGAGGCGAAAATGACAAAATCAAGTATTTTTAAAATGGAAATGTATCGAAATTTTCGGGACAAGGCTTATCTCATTGTGATTGCCATTTTGACTGGCCTATCCGCAGTTGCAGCAGGAATTGGCGTTTATCTTTTTTCACAGGATCCAACCATGTCAACATCGAACACACTTGCGATTTTTGAAACCACATTTGCAGTTGGATTAATCTTAGGTACTTTGGCTTTTGCGATTGTTTATCCTTGGCATTTGTTGAGTACGGATTATAACAATAAAGTTCTGAGTTTGGTGATTGCGAGTGGCGTTAAGCGGACGGATTACTACTTTGTTAAAATTTTTGCGACAATCTTGACCAATCTGATGGCTTATCTTGTCATTGGTTTCATTCCGGTTGTTTTGCTTTTAGGATTTTTCAACAAAGCATTTATTTCAGCCGTTCAGAGTTTCGCGTCATCATTTACGAGCAGTGAAGCTTGGCTTATGTTATTTGATACGATTTTTTCTGCAATCGCCATGATTGTCATTCTTTACTTTGTGGTAATCATCACACGAGGCAAGTTCTGGGGCATCTTTGTTTATCTGGGCATTAACTTTGGAATTGGCATTTTTACAAATATGATTACGGTATCCCTTGCGATTTTTGCAAGTTCTAGTTCAATGCCAACATTTTGGGTGGCAACTTTCTTTTCAGTCGCGGAAATAGTGGCGTTTGGTCTTGCAGGATATCTGATGCTTAAGAAGCAAGATTTATAAAAATCAAATTTGACAGGGCAGTCATACTATGATAAAATTATTACAATGTTCAAAAAAATGGGCTAATAAGATAAAGAGGAAATATAAAAATGGGTAGTTCAATGTCATTAGTATTGATTGTTATTGTTTTTGGTGGAATGATGTTCTTCATGAACCGTCAACAAAAGAAACAACAACAAAAACGCCAAGAACAACTGAATTCAATGAAAACAGGTTCAGAAATTGTTACAATCGGTGGTTTACACGGTGTGCTTTCAAGCATCAATGAAGCTAAAGGAACAATCGAATTGGATTGCGAAGGCGTAATCTTGACATTCGATCGTGCAGCTGTAAAAACTGTAAAAGCTCCGGCAACTGCTGAAACAGCAACAGTAGAAGCTCCAGTAGCTTCAGAAAATCCAATCGAAGAAAATTAAGAGTTTTGTCAGCGCTGACAAAGAGAAAAGTTCAATTGAACGTTCTTATCAAGGCTGACAAGCTTTTTTTATTCCAAAAAATACAATTTATTCAAAATTTATGATACAAAAACCTGTAGAAATATGGTAAAATAGGAATACTAACTGTGAGGTAATATGAACAATCATTTAAACCACTTACAAGATGATATTCCACTTCCAAATCATGTTGGCATCATTATGGATGGTAACGGACGTTGGGCAAAAGCACAGGGGAAACCACGTATCTTTGGTCACCGTGCAGGAATGGACACTCTTAAGAACGTCGCTATTCACGGACAACATCGCGGCATTAAGGCCATGACAGTTTACGCTTTTTCGACAGAAAACTGGAAACGACCGCTTGATGAAGTCAAATTTATTATGAGTTTACCTATTGATTTTTATAGCAAATATGTCCCAATCTTAAACGAAGAAAACATTCAAATTCGTTGGATGGGTGAACGTGAGGGATTGCCTAAGGCAACCTTGGCATCAATTGACCGTGCTTCCCGTGAAACTGCTGGGAATACAGGGATGATATTGAATTTCGCCTTAAATTACGGTGGCCGTCGGGAACTTGTTTTAGCCATTCAAGAAATGGCAGCAGCAGGAATTGATTTGTCAGTAGTGACAGAAGAAGAAATTTCAGCTTATTTGCAAACAAATGTTCTTCCTGAAGGCTTGCGTGATCCGGATTTGATTATCAGAACTTCTGGCGAAGAACGCTTGTCTAATTTCTTGCCCTGGCAGTCTGCATACAGTGAATTATTGTTTACAGAAACCTTATGGCCAGATTTTGACGAAGATGAATTTGATAAAGCCTTGCTAGAATACCAAAAACGCGATCGTCGTTTTGGTGGGGTTAAAAATAAATAAAAAAGTTCTATGGAGGAGCAATGAAACAACGAATTATTACAGCGGTAGTTGCGGGAGCAATTTTCCTAAGCCTACTCGTCTTGGATAATGGCATTTACTTTCAAATATTGGTAGGTTTGCTTGTCATTATTGCCATGCAAGAACTTTTCAAAATGGCAAAACTGCATCTCTTATCTTTTGAAGGAATATTAGCAACACTTGCAGCACTTAGTTTGGCAATGCCTTTTGGGCAAAGCTGGTTAGGATTAAATATTGATCGTGGCTTTGGCCTCTTTACAATTTTTGTCTTTGCCATGCTGACGGGAATGGTCTTTTCAAAAGGCAAATATAGCTTTGAAGATGCTGGCTTCCCCTTCCTTTGTGCATTTTATGTAGGGATTGGCTTCCAAAACTTGTTAGCTGCGCGTGAAGCAGGGATTGCGATTGTCTTTTTGGCATTGTTCATTGTCTGGTCAACAGATACAGGAGCTTATTTTATCGGGAAATCATTTGGGAAAAATAAACTTATCCCATCTGTATCTCCAAATAAGACGGTTGAAGGCTCATTGGGCGGTATCGCTTGTGCAGTCGTAGTTGCCATCATCATGTACTTCTTGTACAGTAAAGAATTGCCACAAATTGGCTACTTGCGTCTCATTTTGTTTACTGTGATTTTCTCAGTTGTTGGACAAATTGGCGACCTTGTAGAGTCAAGTATCAAACGCCATTTTGGTGTGAAAGACTCAGGAAAATTGTTGCCAGGACATGGCGGAATTTTGGACAGATTTGACAGTTTGATTTTCGTTTTCCCAGTCATGCACATTTTAGGTTTATTTTAAATCAAAGCTAAACAGCAAAAAGGAGATTTTTATTGATTGAAACTCTCATAACATTTATTATCGTATTTGGAGTGATTGTTGTTGTTCACGAATATGGTCATTTATGGTGGGCGAAACGTGCAGGAATTCTCGTGAGAGAATTTTCTGTTGGAATGGGGCCTAAAACATTTGCCCATCAAGCGAAAGACGGCACTTTTTACACCATTCGTATTTTGCCAATCGGTGGTTATGTCCGCATGGCCGGTTGGGGCGAAGATAAAACAGAAATTAAAAAAGGACAACCAGCAGCTTTGGTTGTCAGTACTGACAGCGAAAATTTAGTTACTCGGATCAATTTGTCAGACCGAGTAGAATTAGACAATGCCGTTCCCATTTTGGTAACGGATTATGACTTTGAACAAGACCTTTACATTGAAGGTGAAGTATTTGGCGAAATGAAACGTTTCGCCGTTGACCATGATGCAACCATTATTGAAGAAGACGGAACGGAAGTGCGCATTGCACCTCTTGATGTTCAATATCAATCGGCAAGCATTATAGGCAAGATTTTGACCAATTTTGCAGGTCCCTTGAATAATTTTATTTTGGGACTGATTGCATTCATCGTCGTTGTTTTCATGCAAGGCGGTGTTGCCAACCAAGCAAACATTATCGGAAGTGTCGAGAAAGGCACACCTGCTTATTCAGCAGGTTTGAGAGCCAATGATAAAATCATGGCTGTCAATGGACAAAAAACGGCAACTTGGTCGGATGCCGTGACAGAAATTCAATCCTCTGAAGGTAAGACGCTTGATTTAACGATTGAGCAGGCTGGAACTGAAAAAGAAGTGAAAGTAACGCCTAAAAAAGTAGATGGCACTTATCTCATTGGCATACGTCAAAGCCTAAAAACAGGATTTTGGGATAAAATTACGGGTGGCTTTGAGCAAACAGCTTATATGTTCACCGCGATTGGACGTGCGCTGAGTCAGTTGATTTCACGACCGTCACTAAATGATTTAGGTGGCCCTGTTGCAATTTATCAAATGAGCGGACAGGCTGCCAAAGGGGGAATCATTACGGTCATCAGCTTCTTAGGAATGCTGTCTATCAATCTGGGCTTGGTAAATTTGATGCCTATTCCAGTACTTGACGGTGGAAAAATCTTACTCAATCTTATCGAAGCAGTAAGACGCAAACCACTTTCACAAGAAAAAGAATCAATTATTACGATGATTGGGGCGGTTTTCATGATTGTACTCTTTATTGCAGTCATGTGGAATGATATTATGCGCGCCTTCATTCGCTAAAATGATAACGTTATTTAAAAAAGGGAAAATATAATAAAATGAAACAATCAAAAATGCTTATTCCTACGCTTCGTGAAATGCCTTCCGATGCACAAGTTATTAGCCACGCACTTTTAGTTCGAGCAGGATATGTACGTCAAGTCTCAGCAGGGATTTATGCTTACCTTCCACTTGCCAACCGCGTTTTGGAAAAATTGAAAACCATCATGCGTGAAGAATTTGAAGAAATCGGTGCAGTTGAACTTTTGGCTCCCACCTTGTTGACAGCAGATTTGTGGCGCCAATCAGGTCGTTACGATACTTACGGTGAAGATTTGTACAAATTGAAAAACCGTGACCAATCAGACTTTATCCTTGGCCCAACGCATGAAGAAACAATGACAGCACTGGTTCGTGACGAAATCACTTCATACAAGAAATTGCCATTGAACATTTACCAAATTGCTTCAAAATATCGTGACGAAAAACGTCCACGTTATGGGCTCTTACGTGGTCGTGAGTTCATCATGAAAGACGGTTATAGCTTCCACGCAAATTATGACAGTCTTGATGAAACTTATGAAGACTACAAACACGCTTACGAACGTATTTTCACACGTGCCGGTCTTGAATTCAAGGGAATCATTGGTGACGGTGGTGCAATGGGCGGAAAAGATAGCCAAGAATTTATGGCTGTCACTGCTGACAGAACAGACCTTGACAAATGGGTAGTGTTGAGCAAAAATATTGAATCAATCGATGAACTCCAACAAACAACTTTAGAAGACATTCAAGCAGAACTTTCTGCTTGGCTGACTGCTGGTGAAGATACAATCGTTTATGCTGAAGGTGGCGACTACGCAGCCAACATCGAAATGGCTTCAAACCTCTTTGAAAAGACAGCAAGTTATACAGAAGAACTTGAGCTCGAAAAAGTAGCAACACCAAATGTAAAAACAATTGATGAAGTTGCTGAATTTTTGGATATTGATCCAATGACAACCATCAAAACATTGGTTTACAATGCAGATGACCAACTTGTCGTTGTATTGCTCCGTGGAAATGATCAACTCAATGAAGTCAAATTGACGAATTTCTTGGGAGCTGATTTCCTTGAAGCTGCTAGCGAAGAAGACGTTGAAAAATTGATTGGTGCACATTTTGGTTCACTTGGTCCTGTTGGACTCAAAGACATCAAAATCATTGCTGACCGTGAAGTTGAACTCGTTAAAAATGCTGTTCTTGGTGCAAACGAAGATGGCTTCCATTACATCAATGCAAATGCAGGACGTGATTTCCAAGTTTCAGAATACGTTGATTTACGTACAGTCAATGAAGGTGAAGTTTCACCTGACGGACGTGGAACGCTTAAATTTGCGAAAGGGATTGAAATTGGACACATTTTCAAACTTGGAACACGTTATTCTGACAGCATGGGAGCAAATGTTCTTGACCAAAACGGTAAATCAATGCCAATCATCATGGGCTGTTACGGTATCGGCGTAAGTCGTCTCTTGTCAGCCGTTTTGGAACAATTTGCACGCATTTATGTTGAAAAAACACCAAAAGGCGAATTCAAATATAGCTGGAGTATCAATTTCCCTAAAGAATTGGCACCTTATGACATTCACCTCGTTCCAGTCAATACAAAGGACGAAGCAGCAATGGCATTGACACAAGAGCTTGAAGACAAACTCCGTGCCAAAGGCTATCAAGTGTTGGTCGATGACCGTAATGAACGTGCCGGCGTTAAATTTGCAGATAGCGATTTGATTGGACTTCCAGTTCGTGTCACAATCGGTAAAAAAGCCGCAGAAGGCATCGTCGAAGTCAAAATTCGTGCGACAAGTGAAGTTATTGAAATCAATAAAGATGAACTTGTAAATACGATTGAAATTTTGAATAAATAATCATATTCTCGATGATAATTAATACTGTTTAACTTCTAAAAAATATAGAAGTTAAAGTTTGCGTTTTACGCAAACCACTTCTTGCGCTAGCGCAAGGCAGTATATCTGCAGTTGCCATTTGGCGTTATCGCTTCAGCGATTTACAGCCAATGGACAGCGTAGCAATCTACTAAACGACTAAAAAGTCGTTTAGAGGTTAACTAGTATAAAAAATGAATCACCTGTCAGCTCTGACAGGTGTTTCAAGTTCAAGAGGAAGCCTTGAAAATAGGGCAAAATCAAATAAAGGAAGAAATAAAATCATGGAAAATCTTTTTGAAAAATTGATGGATCAGATTAAGCTCCCACGCGAATGGCGTGAGCAGCCTCTTTTTCAAACTGCTGAAATAAGAGAAGTACAAGTCCATACAGAACGTCAGTTTTGGGATTTTCAGCTTAATTTTTCAGAAATTTTACCAGTTAATGCCTATCGGTTGTTGTCAGAGCTGACAGCTGCCGCATTTGCCACGATTGCAAAAACAGATATTAAAATTAGTATTGAAAATCCGCAGTTTGATGAGCAGTTGCTCAATGCATATTATCAATATATTTTGACTCTGCCTGATTTTGATGAAACCTCGTTTTCGAGTATTTTCAAAAAATATCATCTCGTCTTGCGCGAAAATCAAATCAATTTGATGGTGGAGGATAATCCTCAACTGGATCGCTTTGTTAAAAATTATTTTCCACAATTAGAAGAAAAATTTGCTGACTTTGGCTTTGGAAAAATTGTTTTACGACCAATGGTTGACGAACAATTAACGGCTCAAATAAAAGCAGCACACGAAGAAAAAATCAATCACAGCATGGCTCAAGTGGCTGTTGAACAACAGCAGGTGGAGTCACAGAAAAAACAGCGTGCGGAAAAACGAGAGTCAGAAACGGTTTCTGAAAAACCTGAATTTGTTGAAACTGCCTTGTCAAATGGTATTTCATTTGGACGGAAAATTTCTGGACAGAGTCCGATGACCTCGATGGCTTTCATTTCTGCTGAAGGTTTAGGTGTTATTTTTGAAGGTTACGTTTTTGAAGCCAGCCACCGCGAATTTCAAAGTAAAGATGGAAGTAAAACCAACCATATTTTAGAGTTGAAAATGGCAGATGATACTTCGACTTTCCAGATTTCTAAGTGGGGCAGAAAAGACGAAGAAATCGCTCAATTTGATCAAATCGTTAAGCAAGTAGCGGCAGCAAACGAGGACGAAAATCCTGTCAGTGCTGATGGACTTTGGCTCCGTGTTCAAGGAAATATTGAACATGATAAATACAAAGATGAATTGGTAATGACTGCCAATGCCGTGGTTCAGATTGAAGCGAAAAATAATGCTGATCGTGTCAGCATGCAAATCAAGGCGGTCAAATCTGACAAAATTCAAATTGGCCGTGAAATTAAAAACAATGAACCAATTACGCCAATGCGTTCGGTTAGTGAATTTTCGGCCAATGGCCCCCTTGTATTTGAAGGCTATGTTTTCAAGGCTGAATTACGTGAAATTAAATCCCGCAAAACAGGAAATGTTAACTACCTGCTTGAATTTGAAATGACTGACTATACGTCAAGTTTTTACATTCAAAAATGGGTGCGTGGTGATCAAGAAATCGCATTGGCCAAACAAGTCAAGGCAGGACTTTGGTGCCGTGTCCGTGGGAATGTTCAACGGGATAATTTCAAAAACGATTTGACATTGCAGTTGAATGATTTGATTGAAATTCCAACACAAAATGTACGTGAAGATAAGTCTGAGGAAAAACGTGTCGAATTCCATGCCCATACACACATGAGCCAAATGGACGCCATTCCAACGCCAGAAGATTTGGTTAAATTGGCACACAAATTTGGTCACAAGGCAGTTGCCATTACTGACCACGGTGGTTTGCAATCATTCCCGCATGCGCATCAAATGGGGAAAAAACTGGGTGTCAAAATTTTGTACGGTGTGGAAGCAAATCTGGTTGAAGATAAAATTCCAATCGTCTATAACGAAACTGATGTTGACATGTACGAGTCCACCTATGTGGTCTTTGACGTTGAAACAACAGGACTTTCAGCTGTTCACAACGATCTTATTCAGATTGCGGCGACAAAGATGCACAAAGGAAATCCGATTGACCAATTTGTTGAGTTTCTAAATCCGGGCTATCGTTTGAGTGAATTTACGACAGAACTAACTAGAATTACAGATGATGATGTTAAAAATTCGAAGCCACTTTATGAAGTGCTGACCAATTTCCAAAAATTCTGCGAAGGCTCAATTTTGGTTGCCCATAATGCGACCTTTGACGTTGGTTTTATGAACATGAACTATCAACGCAACGGCTTGCCAACGATTACGCAGCCGGTTATTGATACGCTGGAATTTGCGCGCAATCTTTTCCCCGACATGAAACGTTTTGGTTTGGGACAGTTGACCAAAAAATTCCAAATTGATTTGGGCGCTGCGCACCATAGGGCAGACTCAGATGCCGAAGCTACGGCACGCTTACTTTGGGTTTTCTTGCTCGAATTACGTGATATTCGCGACTTGGGTTGGACATCATTGCTAGACTTGAACAGCAAGCTTGTCAGTGCTGACAGCTTTAAAAGAGTCCGTCCAAAACACATGACCCTGTATGCTAAAACGCAAGCAGGTTTGAAAAACTTATTTAAGTTGGTGAGCTATTCCAACGTTAATTATTTTGCAGGTGTGCCACGCATTCCGCGGTCTGTTTTACAAGAGCACCGTGAGGGGATTGTGGTGGGTTCAGCCTGTGAAGTGGGCGAAGTTTTTGATGCCATCATGAATAAAAGCTTTGAAGAAACGGTTGAAATTGCCAAATTCTATGATTTCATCGAAGTGATGCCACCAGCACTTTATCGTGCATTGGTTGTCGGCGGGAATTTCAAGAACGAAAAAGAAGTTGAGCAGACCATCAAAGATTTGATAAAGGTCGGAAAAGTTTTGGACAAACCAGTTTTGGCAACTGGAAACTCGCATTATCTCAATCCAGAAGATGCGATTTATCGTGAAATCATTGTTCGCTCACTTGGGCCAGGTGCTGAAATCAACTGGACACAAGGACATGGCGAGCACGCAAAACCATTGCCATTACCAGAAGCACATTTCCGCACCACTGACGAAATGCTTGACGCCTTTAATTTCTTAGATGAAAAGACAGCGCGTGAAATTGTCATTGAAAACACCAATAAAATGGCGGACAGTTTTGATACCTTGACACCCGTCAGAGATGACCTTTATACGCCAGTCATGACATTTGAAGGTGGCGAAGGTTCAGAAGAACGGATTGTTAGATTGGCTTACGAAAAAGCGCATGAATTGTATGGTGATCCGCTCCCTGATATGATTGATGCCCGTCTTGAGCGTGAGTTACGTTCCATCGTGGGAAATGGTTTCTCCGTTATTTATATCATTGCACAAGAACTCGTTTTTCGTTCTAACAAACGTGGGTATATCGTTGGATCTCGTGGCTCTGTCGGTAGCTCATTAGTGGCAACAATGATTGGGATTACCGAGGTTAATCCATTGCCGCCGCATTATATTTGTCCAGAATGTCGTTATTTTGAAGAACATGATGACGGATCAGTTGGTTCAGGCTATGATATGCCAGATAAAAACTGTCCAAAATGCAATCATCCGCTCAAAAAAGACGGCCATAACATTCCATTTGAAACCTTCTTAGGCTTTAAAGCGGATAAAGTACCCGATATTGACCTGAATTTCTCAGGCGATGACCAACCTTTTGCCCATTTGGACGTGCGTGATATATTTGGAGACGAATACGCCTTCCGTGCCGGAACAATCGGTACCGTTGCGGATAAGACAGCCTTTGGGTTTGTCAAAGGTTTTGCCAGAGATTATGATCAATACTACAGTAATGCAGAAGTCGATCGTCTCGCAATGGGCTCAACAGGGGTCAAACGAACGACAGGTCAGCATGCTGGTGGGATTATCGTTATCCCATCTTATATGGACGTGTACGATTTCTCACCTGTCCAATTTCCAGCAGATGATGTCAATGCAACTTGGAAAACGACTCACTTTGATTTCCATGCCATTCACGACAACATTTTGAAACTTGATATTCTTGGACATGATGATCCAACTATGATTCGAAAACTGCAAAGTTTATCTGGTATTGTGCCACAGGATATTCCGATGGACGATCCAGCAGTTTATAAAATATTTACAAGTACTGAAAGTTTGGGTGTTACACCTGAGCAACTAAACGGCGTTACTCTTGGCACGCTTGGTATTCCAGAAATGGGAACTTTTACCTCAATGAATATGATTGCGGAAGCCAAGCCAAAGAATTTTGCTGATTTGCTCCAAATCTCTGGACTGTCACATGGAACGGACGTTTGGTCAGGGAATGCGCAAGATTTAATTCGTTCAGGAATTGCCGATCTGTCAACAGTTATCGGCTGTCGTGATGATATCATGGTTTATCTGATTCACAAAGGACTTGAAAACGGTATGGCATTTACGATTATGGAACGCGTGCGTAAAGGAATGTGGTTCAAAATCCCAACCGACGAACGCGAGAAATACATCGAAGAGATGCGTGCCCATGATGTGCCTGAATGGTACATCGAGTCTTGTTCGAAAATCAAGTACATGTTCCCGAAAGCCCATGCGGCAGCCTATATCATGATGGCACTCCGGATTGCATATTTCAAAGTTCATTATCCAATTTATTATTATTGTGCGTGGTTCTCTATCCGTGCAACAACCTTCGATTTATCGGTCATGGGTGCAGGACTTGAGGCAGTAAAAGCCAAGATGAAAGAAATCAAAGAAAAAGGATTTGACGCCACCAACACTGAAACAGCATTGATGACAACCCTTGAGTTGACCAATGAAATGCTTGAGCGTGGTTTCAAATTCAGTAAGATTGACTTGTATCGTTCGGATGCACTTGATTTTGTTATTGACGGCGATACCCTCATTCCACCATTTGTTACAATGGATGGTTTGGGAGAAAACGTTGCAAAACAAATTGTTGAAGCACGTAAAGAAGGCGAATTCCTCAGCAAAATGGAACTCAGAAAACGTGGAGGCGTCTCACAAACCATTGTTGAAGCCCTCGATAACATGGGTGTCCTCAAACGTATGCCAGACGACAATCAACTCAGCTTGTTTGATGACTTATTCTAAAATAAAAAAATTCTGTCAGAGCTGACAGGATTTTTTTGTTAAATAATATATAAGAAGAAGGAGTTATTTTCAATAAATATGGGAGATGAAATAAATAAAAAGTTAAAAAAATTTTATGAATATCAATATTAAGTAATTTAATAATTTTTTTCAGTGATGAAAAATCTGGCTCAGTTCGATCGTTCTCCCAACTTGAGATTGCTTGTTTTGATGTGAAAAGATGTTTTGCTAATTGTTCTTGAGTCCATTTTTTTGATTTTCTAGCTTCTTGAATAATTTTTCCTAAAGATTCATTTTTCATAAGTTCCTTCTCTCTATTCACTATTTTAACCATTTTACCATATATGTATTTTTTTTACTACTAAAATTAGTAAATAACGATGCTGATTTAAAAAGTCAACAAAACTGATACTTTTTACTATTGCCAAATAATAATAAATAGAATACAATATTATTGTGAACGTTTGCTAAAATATTATGGAGGACAAAAATTTGAAAAAAACAATGTCATCAACCTTATTCATTGCAGTGCTCTGTTTTGGATTTTCTTTACAAGCAAAGGCTTATACTTTACAGGCTTGGTGGTTGGGAGGAAGTAATAAAATTTTACGATATAATGAACCCCAAACAAAACATACATTGCAAGTGGCACATGCTGATATATATTGGAATCAGCAGTCTTCAGGTACTATCCAAAGAATGGATAATGCAGCAAATGCCTATTTGAGCGATTTTAATGACCCAACCTCATTAGTAGGTGGACAGACGTCAATATTATCAGGACCTGGGTTTAGTGTATACCCACGGGGAACAATTCAATTCAACGATTACTGGATGATTAAGGATAATCATCCAGATAAAAGAGAATATAGCTTTCATATTGCTGTCCATGAATTTGGTCACGCATTAGGGTTAGGACATAATGGTGATTCATTGAGTATTATGTATCCAAACTTTGGGGCAAGCCTCCCCATTGTAAATCTTCCTTCCGCAGATGATAAATCTGGACTTCTTCAATCAAAAACAAGGTGGTAATTATGAAAAATAATAAAATTTTATCAATAACAACGCTTGTCTTATTAACGTTTGCACTTTCCGGTTGTACTTCTGGAAAATCAGCTAAAGTAAATGTATCGGTCTTAGAGCAACTTAACCTTAAAAATCAAAATAATGTGAGAACTTCCACGAGTAAAATTCCTATTGTTGTAAGTCAGGCAGATTATATGGGAGCAACTACAGAAACAGGAAAAATATTAGAATCAGATAATATTTTTGTTGCAACTGTCCAAAATATGAAAACTTCTTATACAAACCCTGTAAATGACTCGAATGGTAATTTTTTATCCAGCATTCCACGGACAGAGTTTCATTTAAAGGTTTTAGAAAATTTACAAGGAAATCTTCCCACAAAAAAAGTAATTAAAGCTTCCCGTTCTTTTTTTGGCTATACACAAAATCAAAATCAGTTTATGACTTTGATTGAAAATGATATTATCCCAGAAAAAGGTAAAACTTATATCTTTCTTTCTCGTGTTGTAGACGGAAAATTATATATTCAAGAGGGAGGAAATGTTCCAAGTAATTTCCCACTGGATGATTCACCAATGGATTTAGATCAACAATCACAAGAAGTAATTAAAAAAATATTAGTAAATTCTAAAAAAATAAAATCAGTTGAGGCTGAGATTAAAAATGAAAAAATAGACTTCGAGAAATTTGGGAGAGATTTAGTCACGGCTCCAGAAATTGAAAAAAGATTAAATGGGAATGGTAATAAAGTTGATTTTAGTCAAATCATGGACTAAAAGACTTTCTGCTAGTTTTTAAAAAAATTGTTAAGTCAGAGAGTACTTCTCCTATTATATATCGAATTGTACTGCAATAAGGTGGGTGATTTGACGAAAAATTTCTCAACTAATAAATAAAAAAATCCTGTCAGAACTGACAGGATTTTTTTGTTATTTATTTATTATTGGTGAGCAATGGCGTAAGCGATTTGAGCGCTTGTAAATCCCCAAGATTGCATATTTGATTGAATATCTGCTGTGGATAGGCCTTTCAGCTGTTCGTCCAATGCCACTTTTGCCGCAGTATTAAAGTCAGCAGCAGGTGTATTTGCGACCGCATAATCAGCTTGAGCGCTTGTAAATCCATCTGTCAGCAGTTGAGCTTTCAAATCTGTTGGAGATAAATCAGATTTTACAGATGGAGCCATATATTCGAGGGCAGATTCCAATGCGGAGCCATTATAGTCTGCATTGACATTTGCAATGGCATAAGCGACTTGTGAACTTGTGAATCCATCAGTTGTCAGTTGCTTAGCTAATTCAGTTTGAGAAAGGTTTGATTTCGTGCCATCAGAAGCAGGAGCCATATATTCGATAGCAGATTCTAAAGCTGCAGCATTGTAGTCAACTGTGAGATGACTCAAAGCATATTGTACTTCTGAAGCAGCATAGCCTGCTTTTGTCAATGCTTGTTGCACTTCTGTAGCAGACATGTTTGCAGGTGCAGCTTCTAAAGTATTGGCATCTTTCAAAGCAGCAATATCATTTGCTGTTGCTGGGACTTGATAGCCATACCAAGCAACTTGACGGTTGCCATAAACTGCAGGTGTGAACGTATGATTGCCATCAACATTATAATAATGGCTGCCTTGAGTATTGAACCAGACATAGACAGGCATGGCATTGCCATCAGTTGAACTTGCTGAAAGTAATCCTGTGCTTCCGTCCATTTCAACATAACCAAGTGCTGTGAGACGTGCTTGATTGGTTGCTGAATCATCAGTTGTCAAATAATGCCCTTGTTGTGTACTGTACCAGCTATGAATGGGAGTGCCACCAGTTACGGGCTGATAACTAATTACAGTTTTTGAATTATAGCCTTGTTGTAAAAGCTGGTTGACACGATTGAGGTCAGTTGTTAAGTAATGGTCAGTTCCCTTAGCAATCGAATATACTGGAATTGAAGTTGTGGTATCAGCAGAAACTGCAGTTACAGTGACTCCACCAGCGAGCAAAAAAGTTCCTAAAGCAAGCCCAGAATAGCTTGCCAGTTTTTTTAATGAAATCTTCATTACATCTCCTTTTGTAATTTAATAATTACAGAATTTATTATATCAAATGTAGAGGAGATGTCAATAACACAGTCATGACAAAAAACAAAAAAATGGTATCTTATCTTATCTTATCTGCTTGATGACATTATTAAAATAAAAAGCCTGTGACAAAGAAAGCAAAAAAACGTATATAAAAGTATGATACAAAAAGAAGCCAAAAAAATGATTGAAAGAGCCGTAAAATCAGGCATTTATGACATTTATATCCATTATGAGAGAGAAGCCTATCAGGTTTATTTTAAGGGAATAGGCGTCAGAAGTTTGGAGAAAACTTATCCAGAAGCTGAAGGCCAGGCACTCATCACGCATTTTAAATTCATGGCAGGCATGAATGTGGGAGAAAAAAGGCGCACCCAGTTGGGCAGTTGTTGGTATGACACATCAGAAACTAAAAGACGGCTGCGGCTCTCTAGCGTTGGCGATTTCAATGGCGGCGAGTCACTTGTCATCCGGATTTTGCATGAGCAAAGTCAGGAGTTGAAGTTTTGGTTTGAGTCAGAAAAAGCACTTGATAAAGTGACGCTTTCGAGAGGATTACACCTTTTTGCAGGCCCTGTTGGTTCAGGAAAAACGTCAGTGATGTTTGATTTGGCGGCGCGCACCTTTGCTGGAGAGCAGATTTTGACCGTGGAAGACCCTGTTGAAATGGTCAATGCTCAATTTCTTCAGCTTCAAGTCAATGAAACGATTGGCAATGACTATGAGGAATTGATTAAATTATCATTAAGACATCGTCCAGATTTATTGATTGTAGGCGAAATACGAGATAGAAAAACAGCGCGTGCCGTTCTACAAGCGAGTTTAACAGGATTTACGGTTTTTTCGACCGTTCACGCGAAGTCAGTATCGGGTGTCCATTCACGTCTGTTGGAACTAGGCTTGTCGGCTTGGGAAATAGATAATGTCCTCCAAACCGTGGTATATCAGCGTTTAATCAAAGGAAAAGGAGTGCTTGAAATTGCCGAAAACAATTTTTCGTCTTGGGACGATGGAAAATGGAATGAAAAGATTGATGCGCTTGTTGCAGACGGACATCTCACAGCTCCTCAAGCTCAAAAAGAAAAAATTAAGTCTTGATAAGCAAGCTAAATTGATTCAACTGATGGGAAATCTCTTGTCAAATGGTTTTCATTTGGGCGAAGTAGTCGATTTTTTAGAACGTTCTCATTTGGTTGAAAAAACATTCGTTCAAAATATGAAAATGGGATTAAAGTCTGGTCAAAATCTAAGCTCTATCTTAGAAAAACTCAATTTTTCTCATTCTGTCCTCACACAAATTTCATTAGCTGAACAGCATGGAAATCTAGCAGGAACCTTGCAACTGATAGAAGTTAATGTGCGAAAGAAGTTGCAAATTCAACGAAAATTGATAGGAATTTTGATGTATCCCATCCTGTTGATTACTTTATTGATTGGAATTATGCTGGGATTGAAAAACTATTTATTGCCCCAAATTTCAGATGGTCAGGACAACTTGCTCACTCAAACCATCAGTCATTTGCCCAGCATATTTCTCCTCAGTTTGCTCTTTATTATCATTTTAAGTGGCTTAACTAAGTATTTTCTAAGAAAGAAAAAAGCAATTTTTAAAGTTTTACTCATGATAAAAATTCCTTTACTGTCAGAAGTCGTCAAGCTGTATTTAACAGGCTATTTCTCAAGAGAATGGGGAAATTTGATTGCTCAGGGCGTGGATTTACAAGAGATTTTTTATTTGATGAGCCAGCAGAAAAGTCCAATTTTTAGTGAAACAGGAGATTTGTTATTAAAAAAACTGAATTCTGGAACTTCATTTGGAAAATCTGTGAATCAAATGAGATTTTTCAAGCCAGAATTAGCATTGATGATTGAATATGGTGAACTCAAGGACAAATTAGGCCTCGAATTAGAAGTGTATGCGGAGGAGTGTTGGGAACAATTTTTCCTGAAAATTGAACGCGCAATCCAACTCATTCAACCCCTTGTTTTCATTTTTATCGCCTTAATGATTGTCCTTTTGTACGCCGGAATGCTGATGCCAATTTATTCAAATATGGGGCAAATGATGTGAGTATAATGAAATAAATTTTAAAAAAAGAGAATAAGGAAAGAAAAAATGAAAAAACAAACAGTTCGTGCATTTACCCTGATTGAAATGCTTGTTGTGCTTGCGATTATCAGTGTTTTGATTTTACTTTTTGTCCCAAATTTGATGAAAGAAAAGAAACAAGTTCAAAAAACTGGAGAAGCTGCTGTTGTAAAAGTCGTTGAAAATCAAGCAGAAATGTATAAATTGGAGCATTCAGAAAACGTTAGTCTTTCAGATTTGATTACTTCTGAAATGATTACCAAAAAACAGGCAGAAAGTTACGAGCATTATTATGCAGAAAATAAAAATGAGACTCGCAGCATCCCTAATTAAAGGATTTACATTGATAGAAGCCTTGCTGGTTTTGATGATTACAAGTTTTATTTTGCTTTATTTTTCGTCAGAGCTGACAAAAACGGTGAAATTTGTGCAAAACCAACTCTTTATTTTGACATTTGAAAATGCATATAAAGATACGCAGGCTGATGCCGGATTACTTGGTATTCCTACCAGTTTTTCATCAAAAAATAAGATTTTGATGAGTCGTTCTCAAAAAATTGATGTGCCAAATGAGATTTTAATTGATGATTTTAATATTATTTTTAATGAGAAAGGGGAGAATTCGAGTTTGTCTAAGATTAAAATAAGAATTCCCTCAGAAAATAAAACAATAACGTATCAATTGGAGATGGGAAGTGGAAAATATAAGAAAACAATCAGTTAAGGCATATCTCTTACTAGAAAGTCTGATTACAATGGCTTTGCTTTCAGTTTTGGTGACGGATGTTTTATCAGCACTGACAAAGAGTAAACAAGAAGACGAAGCAATCAATCGGCAGATAGAGGCGTACAATGTGGCACAAATGGCTTTACAGAGTAATCAAAATAAGCTGTCATTGAACGGTTCAGAAATTGAAATCGTAAAAAATGAACATGAGACAATCATTAAAAACAACGGAGAGGAATTGCTAAGATTTGAAGAAAAAGATTAGTGCATTCTCATTATTTGAAGCATTATTGGCTTTGCTCGTAATCTCCCAATCGGTACTTGTCATCATCGGACTGACAAAAATATTGAACCAGCAGATTGTGGCAAGTCGTCAAAATACAACAAAAGATTGGCAGATATTTTGCCAACAAATGCGTGCGGAACTGGGACAGGCAAAACTTGTTAAAGTAGAGCAAAACTATCTGTTTGTCAGCACTGACAAGGACTTACGCTATGGGCTAGTAGGCGAAGATTTCAGAAAAACGGACGCAAATGGGCGCGGTTATCAGCCGATGCTTTACGGAATTAAAAAGGTCGAAATGAGCCAGCAAGGACAAACGGTTAGTCTTGAGCTAAATTTTGATCAGGGAGGAAGACGAACATTTATTTACACATTTTTAGAAGCTACCGAGTAAAAGCGGGCGTTTTACTCTATGCGATGTTGATGGGGCTCATATTTTCCATGCTTTTACAGTTTGCCCTGCAATGCCAGCTCGCTTCAAAAAAGCAACTTTTAGAACGTAAAAACCACTTGATTGCAGAAATGATGGTGAATTTATCTCTTGATCAAGTGAGAGAAAATCATGGAACTTTTAACTTTTCCACTGGCACATTAGTTTACCAAAAGGATGCAACAGGTCTGGTTTTTGAAGCGCGCTTGAAAACGGGGGAAGTTGTCCGAATTAATAAATAAAAAAAGAATGGCAAATCGTTGACATTCATTTATTTTTTAGATATACTTAACCAGTAAACTAATTTTAAGAGGAGAAAAAATGAGTTTAGAACTTCAAATTGATCAGTTTTTAAGTCAAGTCACGCAATTTGCTGAGAATAAACATGAAATATTACTCGGAAAATGCGAGTCAGGTGTACAACTGACTAGCACACAAGAACATATTTTAATGTTACTAGAAACTGAAACATTGACGAATGCAAAAATCGCCGAACTATTGTCCATCTCCCCGGCCGCTGTTACTAAAGCCATCAAGAAATTGCAAGAACAAGGGTTGACAATCTCAAGCCGCTTGCAAGCAGATGAACGCGTTGTTTTGTGGAGTTTGACCCCCAAAGCTTTGCCGATAGCACAAGAACACGCACAACACCATGCTTCAACTTTAGAAGCTTACAAAAAATTGACTGAAAAATTTACCAGCGAAGACCAGGAAGTAATTCATCGCTTTCTGTCAGAGCTGACAGAGGTACTCGAATGAAAAAATGGCTCTTAATTCCAATCTTATCTGTCTTAGTTTTACTGACAGGTTGTCAAAAAACAGCATCTAAACCACAAATTATGACAACTTTTGAACCCATGTATGAATTTACAAAAGCAGTTGTAGGGGACAAAGTTGATGTGGCAATGATTGTACCAGCCAATCAAGAAGTACATGATTATGAACCTAGTGCAAAGCAAGTCGCTCAAATGACCGACGCTTCTGCCATTGTGTATAATTCAAATGACTTAGAAAAATGGGTGCCTTCTGTTAAGACATATGCGACAAAGATCGAAGCTGCAAGTGCCGTAGATCAGATTGCGGGAGACCCACATACTTGGATTAGTCCAAAGCAAGCTATCAAGGAAGTCAAATATATTCAAGAAGAACTAAGCAAAAAATTTCCAGAATATAAAACAGATTTCGCTAAAAATGCCGAGGCTTATCTCATAAAATTGGAAGCATTAGATGCCCAATTTGATACATTAAAAAATGCCAAACAAAAGACATTTATCACACAGCACGAAGCATTTTCATATTTAGCGCGTGATTATGATTTGAAAGAAATCGCGGTCACAGGTATTGACCCAGATATTGAACCTTCTGCGTCAGCACTGGCAAATTTGAAAAAGGAAATGGAAAAAGCAGGGCTGAAATCAGTCTATGTTGAAGAAAATGCCAACAGTAAAATCGCTGATACATTAGCTAAGTCGGCAGGAGCAGATACGCTGCTCATCAATACGGTTGAATCGCTTTCAGACGCCCAAAGAAAAGCAGGCGACGACTACATCAGCCTCATGCAAGAAAATTTAAAATCACTTCAAAAAACGATTAAATAATTTAAGGATATGTTAAGGGATTGGCACTATAATAAAGTCCTTCCTAAAAAAATCTTTTCATAAACTCCTTAAAGTTCTCGTTTAATATTTATTCGAGAACTTTTCTTTTTAATTTGTTAAAATAAAGAAACAATCAACCAAAAAGGAAGTAACATGCGCTACATTGACGTAGAAAATTTGACTTTTTACTATGATAAAGAGCCAGTATTAGAAAATATAAGCTACCATATCGACTCAGGTGAGTTCGTCACACTGACAGGCGAAAATGGTGCGGCCAAGTCAACTTTAATTAAAACAACACTCGGCGTCTTAAAACCCAAACATGGAAAAGTAACGATTTCTGCCAAAAATAGTTTTGGAGAAAAGCTCAGAATTGCTTATTTGCCACAGCAAGTTGCAAGTTTTAATGCAGGATTTCCAAGCTCTGTCGAAGAATTTGTGACGAGTGGACGTTATCCAAGACGAGGCTGGTTCAAAAAACTCAATGCGCATGATACAGAACATGTCAAATCAGCTCTTGAGTCAGTTGGCATGTGGGAATACAGAAACCATCGCCTTGGCGAGCTTTCTGGTGGACAAAAACAAAGAATCGCTATCGCAAGAATGTTTGCGAGCGATCCTGATTTGTTTGTTTTGGATGAACCAACGACTGGGATGGACGATGTTTCTTCGGCTGATTTTTATCAACTCATGCACCACGCGGCACACAAACATGGAAAAAGTGTGTTGATGGTCACGCACGATCCAGAAGAAGTCAAAGCATTTGCTGACCGTAACATTCATCTTTATAAAGATCAAAATGGAAAATTTGCTTGTTTCGATTTACACACGGATCGTGAACATATCGAGACAAAGGAGGCACAAAATGCTTGATATTCTCAGTTATGATTTTATGAGAAATGCCCTCCTTGCAGCAACTGCGATTTCGATTTTCTCACCACTTCTCGGTGTTTTTCTAGTACTTCGTCGGCAAAGTTTAATGTCTGATACCTTGTCGCACGTCTCTCTTGCAGGTGTTGCATTTGGTATTTTATTGAGTTGGGATCCAACCATTACCACATTGATTGTCGTAGTATTGGCTTCTGTTTTCTTGGAATATTTGCGAACAATCTATAAAAATTATATGGAAATTGCAACGGCCATTTTGATGTCGGCAGGGCTTGCAACGGCGCTTCTGGTTTTGAATTCTTCAAAAGGAGCAACCAATGTCAGCCTTGACCAATACTTATTTGGTTCGATTATTACCATCACAGTTCCACAAGTAATCATGCTCTTTGTTATGGCAATTTTTGTTTTGATTTGTTTTGCATTATTCCTTCGTCCCTTGTATGTTATGACTTTCGATGAAGACACGGCTTTCGTTGATGGCTTACCTGTTCGTCTCATTTCGATTTTATTCAATATCGTGACAGGAATTGCCATTGCCTTGATGATTCCCGCAGCAGGTGCCCTCTTAGTATCAGCCATCATGGTGCTTCCGGCATCTATTGGGATGCGCATCGGTAAATCATTCAAGTCAGTCTTGACTTGGTCAGTGATTATCAGCTTTATTGGGCTGAATGCAGGGATTATTGCTTCTTATTATCTAAATGCGCCAGCCTCAGCGGCCATTACTTTGATTTTAATTGTCCTCTTCTTGTTGACATCGGCGATCAAAAGTCTCACTCGGCGCTGATATTTCAATCCATTCATCTGTAAATGGATGTCTTAAACGGATTTGTCTAGCATGGAGCATCAAACGTGCTTCATACTTATCATTGCCATAAAGCAAATCACCAATAATCGGTCTTGTCAGCGATGACAGATGAACACGAATTTGATGTGTGCGGCCTGTGTCAAGGCTTAACTTGACGAGGCTGCTTTTTTTATAGGCTGTCAGCACTGACAAATGTGTAATTGCCTTTTTTCCCGTCTTACTCACCACTTGTTTGCGTTTGTCATGGCGGTCACGCCCGATGGGACGGTCAATGGTCATATTCTTTTGTGGAAAATGTCCACGCACAAGTGCCACATATTCCCGATGGATTTGATTGTCCTCAAACATCTTCCCAAGAATAGGAAGCACCAGCTGATTTTTTGCAAAGAGCACAAGCCCAGACGTTGCTTGGTCCAAGCGATGAACAACAAAAACGGGCTGGCCAATGGCTGCCGCAACGTGATTCTGTAAGGCAAGCTCATCTGCTTGGTTCGGATGAGTTTTCATGCCTTCAGGCTTACTGGCGATGACCAAATGCTCGTCTTCATACATGATATTGGCTTGGCTTTTGTCGCCAAATTCCACAGATAATTCATTGAAATCTTCTTTGTCAAAGCTGATTTTGATTTTGTCACCGCTGACAAGTAAAGTCTCATCACTGACCGTTTGACCATTCAGCAAAAAATGCTTTTTTTGACGTAAAAAATGGCGTTGCTTACGTGGAAGAAGCCATTTTTCTTCTAATAATTGCTTAACACTTTGTTCTTCAAAGTTTTTTGGTAAAATAAAGTTAAATTCCATGTCCATATTATATCACAAAGCGAAATTTGATAAAATAGTCGGATAAGATTTTTTAAGAGTAGTTATAAAAAAGTTAAAAAGCTATAATAGAACTATCAGTATAAAGAAAGTCATCGTGTTCATTTTTGTCTCATCAAAATGAATGCGACAGGACTTAAAATAAAGAGAAGCTAAGGAATAAAACAATGTCTGAAAATCAAAATTTTAGCCGTCGTTCTAAGGACTCGAAGCCCAAGAAAAAGAAGCTGATTAAAACAAAAAATACAGAAGAAAAAGAAGTTAATGAAGCAGAAGAGTTGCTTCCGGAAGGAAAATCAACTTTTTCAAAAATCATGCGTCCAATCAAGCGCTTCTGGAAAAGATATAATCTGACCAAGATTTTAATTATTTTGGTCTTATTGACCGTTGTAAGTATGGGCTCATACCTTTTTTATCTTGCCAAAACAGCAAATGTAAAGGTACTTGAGAGTTCCATTGCAGCGCAAACAGAAATTATTGATAAAAACGGTGCCGTTGCCGGTAAACTATACGGTCAAAAAGGAACAACTGTCGAATTAAGTCAGGTTTCTAAAAACATTAAAGATGCAGTTATTGCTACGGAAGATAGAACTTTTTATTCTAACCACGGAGTCAACGTCAGTCGTTTTACACTTGCTGTGCTGACTTTTGGTCGTTTCGGTGGTGGGTCAACCATTACGCAGCAACTGGCTAAAAATGCGTATTTAACACAAGCCCAAACCATTGACCGTAAAGCAAGAGAATTCTTCTTGGCACTTGAAATCAATAAGCATTACTCAAAAGATGCGATTTTGGCTATGTATCTTAACAATTCCTATTTTGGAAATGGAATATGGGGCATCGAAGATGCTTCTGAAAAATATTTCGGTGTTCATGCCAGTGAGGTCACAGTGGATGAAGCCGCGACTTTGGCAGGAATGCTCAAAGGGCCAGAAATCTACAATCCACTTTATCTCAAAGGGAAATATGCAACGAACCGTAGAGATACCGTCTTACAAAACATGGTCAATGCAGGCTATCTCAAGCAAGCCCAAGCGGATCAGTACATGAAAGTTGATCTACTTTCACAAGTCAAGGACAACTACAAATCCCCATCAACACAGTATCAATATCCAAGCTATTATAACGCCTTGATTTCTGAAGCAGAGAGCAAATACGGTCTGAGTCTTCAGGAAATCATGAATAATGGCTATAAGATATATACAGGAATGGATCAAAGTATGCAAACGGGACTTCAAAAGACCTACAGCAACTTGAGTTTGTTCCCTCAAGCTTCTGATGGTACCTATGCACAGTCTGCTTCAGTTGCCATAGATCCTAAAACAGGTGAAGTAGAAGCGCTGGTTGGAAATGTGGATACTTCCACATCAAATTCATTTACAGACTTCAACTATGCGACTATGGCTAAACGCTCGCCAGGTTCTGCAATCAAACCCTTAATTGTTTACACACCTGCGATTGAAGCGGGCTGGACAATCAATCGTATCGTCAATGACGTGCCAACTGATTTCGGAAATTGGTCTCCAACGGAAGCTAGCGGAACATGGGCAGGACAGGTGCCACTTTATCAGGCACTTGCAAATTCATATAATATACCTGCTATTTCAACTTATAAGACCATTGGCCCAGCAGTTGGAAATGCAAAAGGAAAAGAATTTGGCATTACAGTAAATACGACCAATCTGACCAATGCTTTAGGCTCTGGTATTGAGACAAATCCTTGGCAAATGGCACAAGCTTATCAAACTTTTGCCAATGGCGGCGTGATGAAATCCGCTCATCTCATCACAAAAATAGAAAATGCGGCAGGGCAAGTCATTAAAACGGCAGACGTTACTTCAAAACGTGTTGTCAGCAAGGCAACTGCCGATACAATGACCCAAATGATGCTCGGAACATTTAGTAATGGGTCTGCCTACAATGCAGCTCCAAAAAGTTACACCATGGCTGGTAAAACGGGAACCAACGAAAATGTTGACCAATGGGTTGTCGGCTACACACCAGATATTGTAATGGCACTTTGGGTTGGTTATTCTAATCCAAATGACACCCTCTACAAACTTTCCGGTACTTCCGAAGGACAAACGTCAGTTATTTTCAGGCAGGCGGCAAGCTATTTGCTTCCATATACTAAGGGGACAGCTTTCACCGTTCAAAATCCTTATGTAACAAACGGAATTTCTGCGAAAACACCATATTATACTTATCAAAGACAGTTACAAGATAATATTGTGGCACAAGAGCAAGCTCAAGCAAATACAACAGGAAATACCCCTACAACGAGCAGCAGTAGCAGTTCAAGTACAACAAAATCATCAAGTAATGTGCTTGATAAAACAGTTAAAAGTATTCAAGATGGAGCAAGCTCTGTCTGGAATTCAATTAGTAATTTATTTAAGAATTAGCAACAGTAACAATATTGAAAAAATATGCTAAAATAAAAGCAAACATGCAATGAACGAAGCCAAATTGCAGGAGTTTGTCAGGAATTAGAAAGATTTAATTTAGAAGGAAGAAAAATTAGGAAATGAAGCGTTACATCACAGGCTTTAATGGATTAAGAACACTCGGGGTAGTGGCAGTTATTCTATACCATTTATTTCCCGCGACCATAAAAGGAGGATTTCTAGGGGTTGTTTTATTCTTTGTGCTTTCGGGGTATTTGGTAACCAATTCCCTCCAAAGAGAGTATGAAAAGACACAATCAATCAACATATTTAAATTTTTAGGGAAGCGAATGAAGCGGATTTATCCGACTTTAATTGCCATGTTCTTTATTGTGACGCCCTATTTATTCTTCTTTCAAAAAAACTTGCTACAAGGGCTGCGCTCAGAGTTCTTCTCAAGCTTGTTTTCAATACAAAACTGGTGGCAAATCCAACAGGGAAATTCATATTTCACTGACATCACGGGTGCTTCACCTTTTAAACACATTTATTATCTGTCTATTGAAGGTCAATTCTTCATCGTTTGGTCAATCCTTTTCCTCCTTTTATTGAAATTTGTTAAAAATAAAGGAATAATATTTATTGTCAGTTCAGTGATTTCGTTTATTTCAGTATTGCTGATGGCAATCTTATATGTGCCTGGAAGTGACCCAACGCGCGTTTATTATGGAACAGACACACGTTTGTTTAGTTTGATGATGGGGGCAAGTCTAGCCATCATTTGGCCAATGAATAAACTGTCCAAAAAGGTCAATCAAAAAGGAAGACAAGTTGGCTTATATGCAACGATAGTAACAACGGCCATTTTAATCCTTGCTTATCTGTTTATGCCTGCCGAGAGTAATTTTGTTTACTATGGTGGTATGTGGTTGATAAGTTTTGTAACCATGATTTTAATTGCTTTAATCGCTCATCCAGCACTTCCTGCAAATAAAATCTTCAGTAATAAATTTTTTGATTATATTGGAAGTCGGTCTTTGGGAATATACATCTGGCAACTGCCAGTCTTTGCCCTCTCTGAAGCGAAATTATTAGAGCCAACAGCATGGTACAATATTCTTTGGCAACTTGCTTTGATTGGTATCCTTTCAGAGCTCTCTTACCGCTTTGTTGAGCTACCAGCACAGCATTTTGATTATTCCAATATCATGGACATTGTTCATAAGTTTATAACGGGCGGAAACTGGAAAACACGAAAGAAAATAATTCAGTCTGCTTGTATTCTAGTGGTTGTTGCCATTTTGAGTATGATTGTATTTTCTCCAGCTTCTGCGCGTGACCAAGAAATTTTGCAAAATAAAATCTTAGCTCAACAAGAAGCCTTGATTAAAGAGCAAAAGCAACAAGCCAATGCCAATGTTAGTTTGCCACTTAAAACAGTGGCGACAAAATATAGCGTGGAGCCAGTCATTGCTGAGGAAATGAGCAAGAAGCCGATTTTAGCAATCGGGGACTCGGTTATGGTTGCTGCATCAAGTAATCTTAAAGAAATGTTTCCAAAGATGATGATTAACGCAACAATCGGTGAGCAAGCAGCCACAGGTGCTACGTATTTGGAAAGCCAAAAGAACAATTTGAAAAACTATGATGCGATTTTGGTTGGTTTGGGGACAAATGGAACACTAACGTATGGTGGCACAAATTATATTGACAAGATGATGAGTCTGGCAGAAGGTAAGCCCGTTTATTGGATCAATATTCAAGCGCCAAACAAACCTTGGGTTTCACCAAATAATAAACAACTGGCAGAAGCTGCTAAGAAATACAGTAACTTAACGATTATTGACTGGAATAAGGCTTCAAACAATCAAAAGAGTTGGTTTTATAGTGATTTGATTCACCCACAAAATGAAGGGGCGATTCATTATACAAGTTTAGTGGCTAAGGCAATGGCCAAATAAAAAAGCACAATAAAGCAGAAAATACAAGAAATCATTTATCGTTTTCTTGCGAATTTTCTATTTTTTTGATAGAATGGAGAGCAGATATGATTAAAAAAGCAGGATTAGCATGTACAGAGTGCGGTTCAAGAAACTACACTTTGAATTTGTCAGGCAATGCAAAAGAAAAACGAATTGAAGTTAAAAAGTTTTGCAAAACTTGCGGCAAACATACATTGCATAAAGAAACACGATAATAAGAATTAGACGATAGGTCTAAAAGACAGGATAGCATATGAATTTTATCAAGGGTATCATTGAAGAAATGAAATTAACAACTTGGCCAACGCGCAAACAATCTGTTCGCGACTTTTTCCAAGTCATTGAGTACACAGTATTCTTTTTGGTGTTTATTATGATTTTCGACTGGATCAGCAAAAACGGAATTACAACGGCTGTAAATCACTTGTTGCCACTCTTTTTTAAATAAGAATTTAAAATTGGAGAGTGAGCGGATAATTTTCTCTATTCGTTTTAATTAAAACGTAGAAAAGTTATTCCAATCGCTTAAAAATATGTTATAATAAAGAAGTTGAGGGGGAACCCCTTTTTCTTTTTAAAATAAAGTGAAAATAAGAATAAAAAATAGAGGTATTTAAAAATGGACGAAAATTCAACAGTTAATTTGGACCAAGGCTGGTTCGTTATCCAAACTTATTCTGGATACGAAAAGAAAGTAAAGGAAGATTTGTTGGATCGTGCTCAACTTTACAACATGTCTGATAACATTTTGCGTGTTGAAATCCCAACAGAAACAATCCGTACCGAAGTAAACGGAAAAATGAAAGATGTTGAGGAAAATCTTTTCCCGGGATACATTTTGGTTGAAATGAACATGACTGACGAAGCTTGGTTTATCGTTCGTAACACACCAAACGTTACTGGTTTCGTTGGTTCTCACGGGAACAGATCAAAACCAACACCACTTTTCGAAGAAGAAATCAATGAAATTTTGGTTGGTATGGGACAAATGGTTCGCGAAGTGGACTTTGAAGTTTTTGTTGGCAAACGTGTCCGTATTGTTGACGGTGCATTTTCAGGATTTGAAGCACCAATTACAGCCATCAACGGTGATAAATTGACTTTGATTGTTGATATGTTTGGTCGTGAAACACCAGTTGAACTTGACATGCACCAAATTGAAGAAATCACTGAATAAAATAACTAACGAATTAAATAAAAGGGTTGCCTAAAATATGCAGCCCTTTTTTGTTATAATGACATTAAGAAGAAATGCAGAGGTTGTCTACGTGAAAAATAATAAGGAAATCATTAAATTTGCTTTTCCAGCCATGGTTGAAAACTTTTTACAGATGTTGGTCGGCTTGAGCGATACGTTTTTGGTGACTCGAATTAGTCTTTCTGCCGTCGCGGCCGTTTCCTTATCAAACAACATTATTGCTGTTTATCAAGCCTTGTTTATTGCCATTGGGACGATTGTTGCTAGTCTTTATTCGCGGCGTTTGGTTGACGGAAGTAAAGAAAGTCGTCAGAAAATTGTTGACTCAGGATTGAAATTAACAGGAATTGTCGGTCTTGTCTTAGGTCTGGTTTCACTTTTTCTGGGCTCTTTTCTGGTCAACCTTTTCGGCGCAAGAGGAGAAGTTTTGACACTTTCCTATGATTATCTGGCTTTGGTAGGTGGAACAATCATCTTGCTTGGTTTAATGACAACTTTTGGGAGCTTTTTGCGCGCACATGGAGACTCAACCACACCGATGCTTGCAAGTTTACTGGTCAATGTTGTTAATTTGCTTTTGGCGGCCGTTTTTATCTTTGTTTTTCATTGGGGTGTGATTGGTGCAGCGCTTGGTACGGTGATTGCTCGCTTATTAGGAACTATTTATCTTTATCAGAAGATAAAGGAAGAACGTCCCAGCCGTCAGTTCTGGCGGCTGAAATTGGACAAGGAACTGGTCAGAATGACCTTTCCGGCGGCAGGTGAGCGGTTGTCAATGAGACTTGGTGATTTGTTGATTATGATGTTGGTCATCAGCTTTGGCGAAAAAGTATTTGCAGGAAATGCGATTGGCGAAAGTATCACCCAGTTTAATTATATGCCCATGTTTGGAATTGCGACAGTTACAGTCGTTCTAATTGCACAAGAATTTGGTAAGCATGATTTTGAGAATATTAAACGCTATATTCGAAAGACAATGTTGCTGTCAGTACTGATGATGGCTGTTATTGGTGGTGTTATTTTGGCATTTGCGCATCAGTTGAGCCAGATGTTTACGTCAGATGCTGTCGCTATCCAAAGTAGCGATACGGTGATTTTATTTTCTTTTATTGCCATCTTTTTTGTGACGGGAGCAAATATTTACACAGCCGCATTTCAAGGGATTGGTAATGCCAAACTGCCGTTTTATGCGACAACATTTGGCATGCTTGTGGTTAGGACACTTTTTGGCTTATTCTTTGGCCATTTTCTTGGCTTGGGGCTAGAGGGCGTCTGGTTTGGCGTGATATTGGATAATCTTTTCCGTTTCCTCTTCCTTAGATATAAGTTCAAGCAAGTGAGTACCATATAAAAAAATCTGTCAGAGCTGACAGATTTTTTTTATTTTATTTGTTCGTTGGCTTTTAGTAAGTCACGAATTTCGCGAAGGGTTTGAAGTTCTTCGTTGATTTTTTCTTCTTTAATTTCGTCTTCTTCTTTTTTAGTTGGGAAAAGTTTGTTGATTGTTTTGATAATCAAGAACAAGACAAAGGCAACAATGATGAAGTTGATGACGTCGTTCAAAAAGGCACCATAACTAAATTTTGCTTTTCCAATCGTGAATTCCATGTGGGCGAGCGCACCACTACTTGTGAATAAACCGATGAATGGGTTGAAAATGTTGTTGACAAGTGATGTCACAAGTCCAGTAAAAGCAGTACCTATGATAACACCGACTGCCAAGTCAAGCACGTTTCCGCGCAAGATAAATTCTTTAAATTCCTTAATCATAAAAACCTCCAAATAATATAAATATGATAAATCAATTATATCAAATGAAAGCTGTGAAATAAATTTTGACTGACTGAAAAAAAGAGACCCTGAAGGTCTCTTTTGATTGGTTTATTCTTCAATGGTTTTTGCACGGCGCGTTTCATTGATGAAGTCTTGGTAAAATGAAGTTAAACCTTCATTGTCGCGTAAGTCTTCTAAGTCAAGGTGCAAACGATAACGCCAGTAATGATAGGTATGTTCAGGATTGTTAATGCGTTCGTCAGAAGGATTATCGACACGCAATTCGCTCGTCATGTCAATCCAATCTTGAATTGGAATAATGGCAAGCATAGCTTTCGTGTTCAGGTTGCGACGGACAATTTCTTGAACGATTTCAGGTTCAGCGAACTGAGGTGCTTCGCCAATCCAATGCATGACATCATTGTAATAACGTTGCGTGAAGTCGCGGTCTTCTTCCCACCACATTCTCAGCGGTGTGGTATCGTGTGAAGAAGTTGTCACGACTGACAGATACGGCGTGTAAACTAAGTCGCTGACAAAATCGCCATCAGCAGGCATACGTTCGATAATCAAACGAAGGATTTGCAAATTCCACATGACATTTGGCACATTGTCAGGAACCATGCCGAGATCTTCGCCGCACGCAAGCATTTCAGTTGCTCCCTTGATGGCAGGCAGTTTTTTATAGGCCTGTTCTTCCCAGAAACCATAGTTTCTTCCATAGAAGTAATCATTGTAAAGGCGTTCGAGATTATTTCTAAACTCATCGCCGAGTTCACGGAAAGAAGAAGTTTCGAGCATCTTAATCCGTGGGTGATACATGTATTCGTTTTGGTGGTCGCGAACGAAAAGAACATTTTCATGCAAACGATAAAGCCCTTCAATTTGCCAATCTGGCGTATCTGCTAATGCTTCGACCTTGCGTTGTGTATTGACAAATGCTTTAAGGCGATAATTGCCATTTCCAACATAATCCAAGAATTGACTGATGATATAGTCGCGATTGTCACGTCCGAAATTTTCGTCAATGACCCAGTCCTTGATAAACGGTTCAAGGAAACGTTCAACTCCCCACCAACGGAAAGGAATGCCATAGTTTTCAATTTCCCAATCAGGCATGGCAAGCGCTGGTGAAAAATGACCAAGCAAACCGCGAACAGCAGTGGCTGGAATTTCCCAAATGCGGAAGAAACCTAAAATGTGGTCGAGGCGGTAGGCATCAAAATATTCAGCCATGCTCTTCATGCGACGTGTCCACCAATCAAAGCCGTCTTCAGCCATCTTGTCCCAGTTGTACGTTGGAAATTCCCAGTTTTGTCCAACGGCAGAAAATGGGTCAGGTGGGGCTCCAGCTTGCATATCCATATTAAAGAGGTCTGGATTTGCCCAAGCGTCAGCAGATTTACGGTCAACACCGACAGAAATATCACTTTGACAGCAACGCCGAGTGCATGACAAAACTCAACGGCTTCTTTTAATTGTTGATGAAGTAAAAATTGGACGAACATCTGCAGATTGATTTGTTCAGCGAGTTTAGGGTCGCTAGTCAGCTCTGACCAAATGCTTTCAGAATATTGAACGAAATGTTCTCCCCAAAGGTTGCTGTCAGCACTGACAAATTTGTCCCGTAAGACGCAAAAGGCTGCGTATGCTTTCAACCATGCTTGGTTTTCGTCAAAGAATTCCTTAAAGTCATCACTTTCTATAGTAGATTTGCCGATTTTTTTGTAAATTGCTCCTGCAAATTTCCATTTTGAAGCCAGCGTTTGTTCATAATCAACTTGAGTTAAAGCGTTAAGTTCAGCCTGTTCAGTTGCAAATTTCTTTTGCATACTGTCTGAAAGTTGGTTGATAAATGGTGCCAAGTCAAGATAGATTGGGTGCAAGGCGAAAACAGACACCGCACGATAAGGAGAAGAATCCTTCCAATTCATGAAAATCGTAGTGTCATTGACGGGGAGCAGTTGAATAATATCCATGCCGGAGCGTTGAACGAACTCAGCAAGAATTTTCAAATCAGAAAACTGGCCAATACCGAAGTCATGTTCAGTTCTCAAAGAAAAGATAGGAACGGCCACGCCTGTGTGATAGGGCTTGTCGCCATGTGGTCGAATCACGAAGTTTGTATCCATTGAATTTGCCTCAAATTTTTAGTCTGTAAAAATAAAACGTTATCATTTTATGTAATAAATATATTATAAACTTTTTCAATTAAATGTGCAATAAGAAAATGCAATCGCTTGCATAAAAAGTTAAAGTGTCTATTCGAAGCCTCTTGAAAAACTTTTAAAAAACAAGGAAAAGTTCTTGACAGACCGTTTATATTCTGTTAAAATTGATAGGTGCTGTTAAAAAACAGTATGTAGCAATGAAGCGAGAGGTTGCGACACACCCGAAGGTATTGCCATACCAACCGTGTCGGTTTTCTCGCAGAGCTAGCCTATTATTAAACAATAGACGAGGAGAACAAATGGCAACTAAAAAAATTCGCATTCGTTTGAAAGCTTATGAACACCGTATCCTTGATGCAGCAGCAGAAAAGATCGTTGAAACAGCTAAACGTACAAATGCAGAAGTAAGTGGACCAATTCCACTTCCAACAGATCGCAGTGTCTACACAGTTATTCGTGCAACACACAAATACAAAGACAGCCGCGAACAATTCGAAATGCGCACTCACAAGCGTTTGATCGACATCATCAACCCAACACAAAAAACTGTTGACTCATTGATGAAACTTGATCTTCCAAGTGGTGTAAATATCGAAATCAAACTCTAATTAAGAAAGGTAATTCTCATGTCAAAAGGAATCTTAGGGAAAAAAGTGGGAATGACTCAAATCTTCACTGAAAACGGCGAACTTATCCCCGTTACAGTGATCGAAGCGACTCCTAACACAGTACTTCAAGTTAAAACTGTTGAAACAGACGGTTATGAAGCAACTCAAGTTGGTTTCGATACACTTCGTGAAGTTTTGACTAACAAACCTGCCAAAGGTCATGCAGCAAAAGCAAATACGACTCCTAAGCGCTTCGTTCGTGAATTCAAAGGACTCGAAGGCGCTGAAGTAGGAGCTGAAATCACTGTTGATACATTCACAGCTGGAGAAGTCGTTGATGTTACCGGAACTTCTAAAGGTAAAGGTTTCACAGGCGTTATCAAACGTTGGGGACAATCACGTGGTCCTATGGCTCACGGTTCTCGTTACCACCGTCGTCCAGGTTCAATGGGACCTGTTGCGGCTAACCGCGTACCAAAAGGCAAACGTCTTTCAGGTCGCGCTGGTAACCAACGTGTAACTGTACAAAACTTGGTAATCGCACAAGTGCTTCCTGAACAAAACGTTATCCTTGTAAAAGGTAATGTACCAGGTGCTAAGAAATCATTGATTGTTGTTAAATCAGCAGTTAAAGCTAAATAAGAAGGAAAGGAGATAGATAATCTATAATGGCTAAAGTATCATTATTCAAACAAGATGGAACACAAGCTGGCGAAGTTGAATTGAACGACGCAGTATTTGGTATCGAACCAAATGAAGCAGTTGTCTTCGACGTTGTACTTTCACAACGTGCTAGCCTCCGTCAAGGAACACACATGCACAAGAACCGCTCTGCAGTTCGTGGTGGTGGTAAAAAACCTTTCCGTCAAAAAGGAACAGGTCGTGCTCGTCAAGGGTCTACTCGTGCGCCTCAATGGCGTGGTGGTGGTACCGTATTCGGTCCAACTCCATCTGACTATTCATACAAACTTCCACAAAAAGTTCGTCGCTTGGCTCTTAAATCAGTTTACTCAGCTAAAGTTGCTGAAGAAAAACTCATTGCAGTTGACGCTTTGAACTTTGACGCTCCAAAAACTAGTGCATTCGCAAAAGTGATTGAAGCGCTCTCTATCGAACGTAAAGTTCTTGTTATTCTCCCTAACGAAGGAAATGAATTCGCAGCTCTTTCAGCTCGTAACCTTTCTAACGTAAAAGTTGCAACAGCAAACACTACAAGC
The DNA here is from genome assembly GCF_009601055.1 of Lactococcus sp. dk101. GTDB lineage: Bacteria > Bacillota > Bacilli > Lactobacillales > Streptococcaceae > Lactococcus. Next base: position 17,044 of record NZ_WITI01000011.1, on the reverse strand, counting down.
GTTCTTGATGTCGTATCAGCTGACAAACTTCTCGTTGTAGAATCAGCTCTTTCACAAATTGAGGAGGTTCTTGCATAATGTCACTCTATGATGTAATCCGTAAACCAATTATTACTGAAGCTTCTATGCAAGCAATGGATCAAAAGAAATATACTTTTGAAGTTGCTGCTGGCGCTCACAAACTCCTTATCAAACAAGCTATCGAAGCTGCCTTTGAAGGTGTAAAAGTAGAAACTGTAAACACAATCAACGTTAAGCCAAAAGCTAAACGCGTTGGTCGTTACACAGGTACTAAATCTGGTTACAAAAAAGCAATCGTTACTCTTACTGCTGACTCTAAGAGCATCGATATCTTCGGCGAAGACGCTGAATAAGAAAGGAGAATAAATCGTGGGAATTAAAGTTTATAAACCAACCTCAAACGGTCGTCGTAACATGACGTCAAGCGATTTTGCTGAAATTACTACCAGCACTCCTGAAAAGAGCTTGCTTGTAAGCATGAACAGCAAAGCTGGTCGTAACAACACAGGTCGTATCACTGTACGTCACCAAGGTGGTGGACACAAGAAGAAATATCGTATGATTGACTTCAAACGTAATACTGACAATGTTGTTGCCAAAGTTGCTACAATCGAATACGATCCAAACCGTACTGCAAACATCGCTTTGATCGTTTACGAAAATGGTATCAAATCATACATCTTGGCTCCTAAAGGCCTTGAAGTAGGAATGAAAGTTGTATCTGGACCTGAAGCCGACATCAAAATTGGTAACGCACTTCCACTTGCAAACATCCCTGTTGGTACATTGATCCACAACATCGAAATGAAACCTGGTAAAGGCGGACAACTTGTTCGTGCTGCCGGAAGTTCAGCTCAAATCCTCGGTTCTGAAGGTAAATATACACTTGTTCGTCTCCAATCAGGCGAAATCCGTATGCTCCTTTCAACTTGCCGTGCGACAGTTGGTGTTGTTGGTAATGAACAACAAAACTTGATTAATCTTGGTAAAGCCGGTCGTACTCGTTACCTCGGTATCCGTCCTACAGTTCGTGGTTCAGTAATGAACCCTAATGATCACCCACACGGTGGTGGTGAAGGTAAACAACCAGTTGGTCGCAAGTCTCCAATGACTCCATGGGGCAAACCAGCTCTTGGTCTCAAGACTCGCAACAAGAAAGCAAAATCAAGCAAATTTATTGTCAAACGTATCAACGGCAAATAATTTTCTGCTTATTGAGCAAACAAGCGCCTTTCGGCGTCTTGTCAGTGAGGATAGTAAGCTGTCAGTGCTGATAAGATGCCGAAAGACATCTATAATCCGCCAGCTCCGCCTTAGTAGCGGTAGTGGTAACAAAAATTTAAAGGAGAAACTCATACAATGAGTCGTAGTCTTAAAAAAGGACCTTTCGCTGACGAGCATTTGATGAAAAAAGTCGAAGCTCAAGTTGCAGCCGAAAGAAAATCAGTGATCAAGACTTGGTCACGTCGTTCTACAATCTACCCTGATTTCGTAGGACTCACTATTGCTGTTTACGATGGTCGCAAACACGTCCCAGTTTATGTTCAAGAAGATATGGTTGGACACAAACTGGGTGAATTTGCACCTACACGTACATTCCGCGGTCACTCAGGTGACGATCGCAAGACTAAATAAGGAGAAAAATAATGGCAGAAATTACTTCAGCTAAAGCAACTGCAAAAACAGTTCGCGTTTCTCCTCGTAAGACTCGTCTTGTTCTCGATCTTATCCGTGGAAAACGCGTTGCAGACGCAATCGCAATTTTGAAATTTACACCGACTAAAGGTGCTGCAGAAGTAGAAAAAGTACTTAACAGTGCTATCGCTAACGCAGAAAACAACTTTGGTCTCGAAAAAGCTAATTTGGTAGTTAGCGAAACATTCGCAAACGAAGGACCAACGATGAAACGTTTCCGTCCACGTGCGAAAGGTTCAGCTTCACCAATTAACAAACGCACTACACACATCACAGTTGTAGTTGCAGAGAAAGAATAAGGAGGTAAAATCGTGGGTCAAAAAATTCATCCAATTGGTATGCGTGTTGGCGTTATTCGCGATTGGGATGCCAAATGGTATGCTGAAAAAGAATATGCGGATTACCTTCACGAAGATTTAGCAATTCGTAACCTTGTCGCAACTAAACTTGCTGATGCTTCAATTTCAACTATTGAAACTGAACGTGCAGTAAACAAAGTCATCGTTACTTTGCACACTGCTAAACCAGGTATGGTTATCGGTAAATCAGGAGCTAACGTTGATGCACTTCGTGCAGAACTCAACAAACTCACTGGTAAACAAGTACACATCAACATCGTTGAAATCAAGAAACCTGATTTGGACGCTCATCTTGTTGGTGATGGTATTGCTAAACAACTCGAAGCACGTATCGCTTTCCGTCGTGCTCAAAAACAAGCTATTCAACGTGCTATGCGTGCTGGTGCCAAAGGTATCAAAACTCAAGTATCTGGTCGTTTGAACGGTGCTGATATTGCCCGTGCAGAAGGATACTCTGAAGGTACAGTTCCACTTCACACATTGCGTGCAGATATCGACTATGCTTGGGAAGAAGCAGACACTACATATGGTAAACTCGGCGTTAAAGTTTGGATTTACCGTGGTGAAGTTCTCCCAACAAAACATGCTGTGAAAGGAGACAAATAATCCATGTTAGTACCAAAACGTGTAAAACACCGTCGTGAATTCCGCGGTAAAATGCGTGGCGAAGCTAAAGGTGGTAAAGAAGTAGCATTCGGTGAATTTGGCTTACAAGCCACTACATCTCACTGGATCACTAACCGCCAAATTGAAGCTGCCCGTATTGCTATGACTCGTTACATGAAACGTAACGGTCAAGTTTGGATTAAAATCTTCCCACACAAGTCATACACTACTAAAGGTATTGGTGTACGTCAAGGGTCAGGTAAAGGTGCTCCTGCAGGTTGGGTTGCCCCAGTTAAACGTGGTAAAATCATGTTTGAAGTTGGTGGCGTAAGTGAAGAAGTTGCACGCGAAGCGTTGCGTCTTGCATCACACAAACTCCCTGTTAAGACTAAATTTGTGAAACGAGGTGAAGCGTAATGAAATTGAGCGAAACTAAATCACTTCTTACTGAATTGCGCGCATTGTCAACTGAAGAATTGACAGCTCGTGAAGCAGAATTGAGAAAAGAATTGTTCGAACTTCGTTTCCAAGCCGCTGCTGGTAAACTCGAAAATACTGGTAAACTTAACGAAGTGAAGAAAACTATTGCACGTGTAAAAACTGTGCAAGCTGAATTGAACAAATAATAGGTCAGGAGAAAATAAATGGAACGCAATCAACGTAAAGTTTATCAAGGCCGCGTTGTTTCAGACAAAATGGATAAAACTATCACAGTTGTCGTTGAAACTAAACGTAATCACCCTGTCTATGGTAAACGTATCAATTATTCTAAAAAATATAAAGCTCACGACGAAAACAACTCTGCTAAAACTGGCGACATCGTTCGTATCATGGAAACTCGTCCTTTGTCTAAAGACAAACATTTCCGTTTAGTAGAAATCGTTGAAGAAGCTGTAATTATCTAAGCAAAACTAGGAGGAAAATAGCATGATTCAAACAGAATCTCGTTTGAAAGTTGCAGATAACTCTGGTGCTAAAGAACTTTTGACTATCCGTGTACTCGGTGGTTCATCACGTAAGTTCGCTGGTATCGGTGATATTATTGTGGCTTCAGTTAAATCAGCTGCTCCTGGAGCTGCTGTTAAAAAAGGTGACGTCGTTAAAGCTGTTATCGTTCGTACAAAACACGGTGCTAAACGCGCTGATGGTTCATACATCAAGTTTGACGAAAATGCTGCAGTTTTGATCAAAGATGACAAAACACCTAAAGGAACTCGTATCTTCGGTCCAGTTGCACGTGAACTCCGCGAAGGCGGCTACATGAAGATCGTGTCACTCGCTCCAGAAGTACTTTAATTTTCAAACAAAATTATCGTAAAATATTGTTAGGTATGATAGAATTTTGTTCTGTCATTCTGACAATAATAGTCCCCTCGGTTGTCATCACTGACAATCAGGGTGTCCGATAGGACGTAAGAAAGGAACATTAACATGTTTGTAAAAACTGGTGATACAGTTAAAGTTATCGCAGGTAAAGACCGCGGAACTACTGGGAAAGTAATCAAAGCTTTGCCAAAATTCAATAAAGTTGTTGTTGAAGGTGTTGCTATCATGAAGAAACACCAAAAACCAAATGCTGAAAATCCAAACGGCGCTATTCTTGAAATCGAAGCAGCTATCAACGCTTCAAACGTTCAAGTACTTGACAAAAATGGCGTTGCTGGACGTGTTGGTTACAAAGAAGTTGACGGCAAAAAAGTTCGTTTCAACAAAAAATCAGGCGAAGTCCTAGACTAATAGAAGGGAGAACAGAAAATGACTAATCGTTTAAAAGAAAAATACACAAGCGAAATCGTACCAGCCTTGACTGAAACATTTAACTATACTTCAATCATGGCAGTACCTAAAGTTGATAAAATCGTTATCAACATGGGTGTTGGGGATGCGCTTAACAACTCTAAAAACCTTGATAAAGCAGTTGCTGAATTGGCTTTGATCTCTGGTCAAAAACCACTCATCACTAAAGCTAAGAAATCAGTTGCCGCTTTCCGTCTTCGTGAAGGCCAATCAATCGGTGCTAAAGTTACACTTCGTGGCGAACGCATGTACGAATTTTTGGACAAACTTGTAACTGTTTCTCTTCCACGTGTACGTGACTTCCATGGTGTATCTAACAAAGCCTTTGACGGTCGTGGTAACTACACACTTGGTGTTAAGGAACAATTGATCTTCCCAGAAATCACTTATGATGATGTTGATAAAGTACGTGGTATGGATATTGTTATCGTAACTACTGCCAACACTGACGAAGAATCACACGAGTTGTTGAAACAACTCGGAATGCCGTTCGCTAAATAAGAAAAGGGAGAATATATAAATGGCTAAGACATCTATGGTTGTTAAAAACCAACGCCCAGCAAAATTCTCAACGCAAGCTTATACTCGTTGCGAACGTTGCGGACGTCCACACTCAGTTTACCGCAAATTTAAACTTTGCCGTATCTGCCTTCGCGAATTGGCTTACAAAGGTCAATTGCCAGGCGTTAAAAAAGCTTCTTGGTAAGAAGTATTGCTCATACGATATAGAGGCGACCTCATTTGAGGTCGTTTTTTTGTTGTCAGAGCTGACAGAAGAAAAAATCATGACACACCCGAAAATATGGCTATCAAACTATTGACAAGGGCAAGGAAAACTGATATACTATATAAGTTCGGTTATTTTGAGCTTTTGTCCTGTTTTGACAAGACAAAGTTACTTAAATAACCTCATTAATTTGAAAGTGGGATTTGAACAAGCCCAAACTACAAATAAGGAGAAATTACATTATGGTAATGACTGACCCAATCGCAGACCTCTTGACTCGTATTCGTAACGCTAACATGCGTAAATTCGACGTTGTTGAAGCACCTGCATCAAAAATCAAACGTCAAATCGCTGAAATCCTCAAAGCTGAAGGTTACATCAAAGATGTTGAATACGTTGAAGATAACAAACAAGGTGTTATCCGCATGTTCCTTAAATACGGACAAAACGGCGAAAAAGTTATCACTAACTTGAAACGTATCTCTAAACCAGGTCTTCGTGTTTACGTTAAATCTGAAGATATGCCTAAAGTATTGAACGGTTTGGGAACTGCTATCATCTCTACATCTGAAGGTGTTGTTACTGACTCAGTAGCGCGCGCTAAAAATGTTGGTGGTGAAGTACTCGCTTACGTTTGGTAAGATTTTAGCTTCGCTAAAATTAAGATTCGTCTGTTCTGATTAAATCAGAGCTGACAAACCCGTGAAAACAGCTTATGGCTGATAATTTAACAGGAAAAGGAAAAGAATAATGTCACGTATTGGTAACAAAGTCATCGTTATCCCTGCAGGAGTAACTGTAGAACAAAACGGTGCAACTGTAACTGTCAAAGGACCTAAAGGTGAACTCGTTCGTTCATTCAACGAAAACATCACACTTGAAATCGCTGGAAACGAAATCACTGTAAAACGTCCTGACGATACAAAAGAAATGAAAATGCTCCACGGTACTACTCGTGCCCTTCTTGCCAACATGGTAGAAGGTGTTTCAAACGGCTTCTCAAAAGCGCTTGAAATGATCGGGGTTGGATACCGTGCTCAACTTAAAGGAACTACATTGAGCCTTTCAGTTGGTAAATCTCACACAGATGAAGTTGAAGCTCCAGAAGGCATCAAATTCGTTGTTGCTACTCCAACATCAATCGTTGTTGAAGGTATCAGCAAAGAAGCTGTTGGACAAACTGCAGCTTACATCCGTAGCCGTCGTTCACCAGAACCTTATAAAGGTAAAGGTATCCGCTACGTTGGTGAATACGTTCGTCGTAAAGAAGGTAAAACTGGTAAATAATTTTTCGCGTTGCGCTTACTTCGTCAACTTTTACCTTACGACCTCAAGGTTGCTTCGGCAGGGCTTTCAGCCTAAAAGTTTCCTCGTAATCGCTTAGCGAAACGATTATTTATAATCCGTAGTTGGTGTTCTGTCAATCTGACAGAAATGCCAAGATTTTGTCAATGCTGACTTTGTCAGACAGACAGAAACTTCCCGCTTGTTCTTTGTCAGTACTGACAAGATTTGAACAAGACAATCGCTGGCAAAAACTAGTGATAATAAAATATAAAAGAGGTAGAATTGTGATTTCTAAACCAGATAAAAACAAACTCCGCCAAAAACGCCACACACGCGTTCGCGGAAAAATCAGCGGAACAGCTGAAACTCCACGTTTGAACGTTTTCCGTTCAAACACTAACATTTACGCACAAGTCATTGATGACGTTGCTGGCGTAACACTTGCATCTGCAAACTCACTTAAATTGACTGGTTCTAAATCAGAACAAGCTGCTCAAGTAGGTACAGCAATCGCTGAAGCTGCTAAAGCTAAAGGTGTTGAAGTAGTTGTATTTGACCGTGGCGGATATCTTTACCACGGACGTGTACAAGCACTTGCTGAAGCTGCTCGTGAAGCAGGATTGAAATTCTAAGGAAAGGGGTAATCATAAAAATGGCTAGAAACGAAGAAGTAAAAGAATTCGAAGAACGCGTTGTTGGAATTAACCGCGTTACTAAAGTTGTTAAAGGTGGTCGCCGCCTCCGTTTTGCAGCACTTGTTGTTGTTGGAGACCGTAACGGTCGTGTAGGTTTCGGTACTGGTAAAGCTCAAGAAGTTCCAGAAGCTATCCGTAAAGCTATCGAAGCTGCTAAGAAAAACCTCATCACAGTACCTATGGTTGGTACAACTCTTCCTCACGAAGCACTTGGTGTATTCGGTGGTGGTAAGATCTTGCTCAAACCAGCTGTTGAAGGTTCTGGAGTTGCCGCAGGTGGTGCTACACGTGCCGTCCTCGAACTTGCTGGTGTAGCTGACGTTACAACTAAATCACTTGGTTCAAACACACCTATCAACGTTGTACGTGCAACTGTTGACGGTTTGAAACAAATGAAACGCGCTGAAGAAGTTGCTGCACTCCGTGGCAAATCTGTTAGCGAATTAGCATAAGGAGGATATCATGGCTCAAATTAAAATTACATTGGTTAATTCACCAATCGGCCGTATCCCTGCTCAACGCAAAACTGTAGTTGCACTTGGTCTTGGTAAACTTGGCTCATCAGTAGTCAAAGAAGACAATGCTGCACTCCGTGGTATGGCAAACTCAATTTCTCACCTTGTAAAAGTTGAAGAAGTATAATAAAATTGATCATCAATAATAAAGCTGCCATTTGGTAGCTTTATTTTTATCTGAGTGCTGTAAAACAGAAAAGTCTTGCACTTTGGCGACTTTTATAGTAAAATTATAGAAGCCCTATTGTTTAGGGAAATAAATCTAGCGCATCAGCGAGTGAGTCACTCAAGTTCCTTACCTGAGAGGCAAGCGTCAGCAGGGTGCGAAATAAGGAGAAATCTCATGAAACTTCATGAAATGAAAGCTGCAGAAGGCAGCCGTCACTCAAAAAACCGCGTAGGTCGTGGTACATCATCTGGTAATGGTAAAACTGCTGGACGTGGACAAAAAGGACAAAAAGCACGTTCAGGTGGATCAATCCGTCCAGGTTTTGAAGGTGGACAAACTCCATTGTTCCGTCGTATGCCAAAACGTGGTTTCTTGAATGTAAACCGTAAAGAATACGCTATTGTAAATCTTGATGTTTTGAACAAACTTGAAGATGGCGCAACAGTTTCAGCTGAAACTCTTGTTGCAGCTAAAATCATCAAATCTGTTAAAGACGGTGTTAAAGTTCTTGCTAACGGTGAATTGACTGCCAAAAACTTGACTGTTGACGTTGCTAAAGTATCTGCTGCTGCTAAAGCTGCAATCGAAGCAAACGGCGGTAAAGTTGTCGTAGCTGCTGAAGCTGAATAATTGATTAACGGTTGATTTATCAACCGTTTATTGACATTTTGACTAATCTAAATATTCAAATTATTAGATTCTGTCAAATTGAAGAGGAGTTGAAACTCAAGTCTTGTTCAATTTGACAGAAATTAAACAAAAAAATTAGCTTAAGGAGGGGAAATGTTTTTTAAAACCCTTATTGAAGCATTTAAGGTTAAAGATGTTCGTGCCAGAATTATTTTCACGATCTTTATCTTATTTGTCTTTCGTTTAGGTGCGCATATCACTGTTCCAGGGATTAACGTAACCAATTTAAATAACCTCAGTGATTTACCATTCTTGAGTATGATGAACCTTGTCTCAGGGAATGCCATGCAAAACTATTCACTCTTTGCCATGGGAGTATCACCATATATCACCGCTTCAATCATTGTACAACTCTTACAGATGGATATTTTGCCCGTCTTCGTTGAATGGTCTAAGCAAGGTGAAGTCGGACGTCGGAAGTCAAATCAAGCAACACGCTACATCACACTTGTCTTGGCAATGGCTCAATCTATTGGGATTACAGCCGGTTTCCAAGCTATGGCAAGTACAGGCGCAAACATCGTTAAGACACCAAATCTACAAACTTATTTAATGATAGGAATTATTCTTACCACGGGTTCAATGATTGTCACTTGGATGGGTGAACAAATCAATGAAAAAGGATTTGGTTCTGGTGTGTCTGTAATTATCTTTGCAGGGATTGTTTCTGGAATTCCAAGCGCGATTCAATCTGTTTACACAGAAAAATTTGAAAACGTTCGTCCTTCAGAAATTCCAATGTCTTGGCTTTTCGTAGCTGGCTTAATCATTGCAAGTATCTTGATTATTTACATCACGACATTTGTTCAACAAGCAGAACGTAAAGTCCCAATTCAATATACAAAATTGACTCAAGGCGCACCAACAAGTTCTTACTTGCCACTTCGTGTCAATCCAGCCGGTGTTATCCCTGTAATTTTTGCAGGTTCAATCACATCAGCTCCTGCAACAATCTTGCAATTTGTCCAAAAAGCAAATGGAGGAAGTATTGGTTGGCTGAATGGCCTTCAAAATGCCTTGTCTTATTCAACTTGGACAGGAATGCTCTTCTACGCCTTGTTGATTATCTTGTTTACTTTCTTCTACTCATTTGTTCAAGTTAATCCTGAAAAAATGGCAGAAAATCTTCAAAAACAAGGATCATACATTCCATCAGTTCGCCCAGGTAAGGGAACAGAAAAATACATTTCTCGCTTGCTGATGCGTTTAGCAACAGTCGGTGCCCTCTTCCTTGGTTTCATTTCTGTTATTCCAATCGCAGCACAAAATGTTTGGGGACTTCCTAAAATTGTTGCGCTCGGTGGAACATCACTCTTGATTTTGATTCAAGTTGCGATTCAAGCAGTTAAACAACTCGAAGGATATCTCTACAAGAAGAATTATACTGGTTTCTTGGATAATCCAATCGAAAATGCATAAAAATCTTGCTTCGGCAAGGTTTTTCTTTATTTTTCTAGCAAATTACGATAAAATAGAAAGGTAAATAGAGCAAGGCAAGCTTTGCTAAAAATAGGAGAAAAAACAAAAATGAATTTGTTAATCATGGGCCTTCCAGGTGCAGGTAAAGGGACACAAGCAGAATTTATCGTTAAAAATTATGGTGTTAATCATATCTCAACAGGAGATATGTTCCGTGCCGCAATGAAAAATGAAACTGAAATGGGTAAATTGGCTAAATCATTTATCGATAAAGGCGCACTTGTTCCTGATGAAGTGACAAATGGTATCGTAAAAGAACGTCTTGCGCAAGATGACATCAAAGAAAGTGGCTTTTTACTTGATGGTTACCCACGTACATTTGATCAAGCATTGGCATTGGATAGCATGCTTCTTGAACTTGGCATCAAACTTGATGGTGTTGTCAATATCGAAGTTGACCCAAGCATTCTTGTTGATCGTTTGAGCGGTCGTTATATCTGCCGCAACTGTGGAGCAACTTATCACAAAATCTTCAACCCAACAAAAGTTGAAGGCACTTGTGATGTTTGTGGTAGCAAAGATCTTTATCAACGTGCAGATGATGTTCCAGAGACTGTTAAAAACCGTCTTGATGTCAACATCAAAGAGTCTGCTCCAATCTTGACACACTACGAAGAACTTGGCCTTGTCAAAGCAATTGACGGCGGACAAGAAATCGCTAAAGTAACAGAAGACATCAAAGCTGTACTTGGATAAGCACTCAGAAAATAGACTTATAGAAGTCTATTTTTTATTTGCTTTATTGTATTCTATGGAATTCTAGTGTATAATGATGTGAAATAGGGGAGGAGCATATGAATGTTTATATTTGAATTAAAAAGATTCATGATAAATAAGAGAAATGTGATAATGTTTCTCGCTTTATCATTTGTCCTCCTATTTACTTTATATTTTTCAGTTTTCAAAACAGGATTGTCTCGTTCTATTTTTTTTGCAACAGGCAGAAACCGCAACTCAGACCATGCTTGCTACTGACACTCAAAGTTTGACAAGTCATAAACTAAATGAAGAAGAAATTACTTTTCAAAAAGAAAATATTCAACTTTTAAGTCAACAAATAAAGGCTTTAGAAAACAAGAATATCAATCAATACTTTGATTTACAATTAAAACTGGATAAAAAATTAAGCAAACTTTCTTTAGATAATGGTCTTGGGATTACTTCAGATATGTTAAAAAGAAATGCTGAGGAAATCAGTTATCTCAGATTAGTGAAAAGTAGAAAATTATCTTTTGAAATTATGCTGACAGTTCAATTTAACGCTTTTGGACAGTTTGTTGATTTTACTCTCGAATCCAATTATTTTACGACTTTATTTTTATTACTTTTTTCTTTTTTAGTCAGCACGACAGTTGCTTTTTATATAGAAAATAAAGAAATCATGACTTATAAATTTTTGAATATTTCGTCACGAAGAAGTCTTTGTTCAAAAATATTGTCAGCTGTGACAACGACATTTTTGGGTATTTTACTATTAAGTTTTATTGATGTCATTATTGTAGGACTTAAAAATGGTTTTGGTTCATGGGATTATCCAGCCTATCTCGTTAATATATGGAGTAATCCAGCTTCTGACCCTACTTTACCAGATAATATGGCGATTTCAGTTGGCTCAGTCATTGTTTTGTCAATGCTATATCTTTTTGTTGTCTTGCTTTTTCTAGCTACATTAGGTGCTGTGATTGCTGTTATTTTCAAAAGAAGTATGGTAGTCATTGGAATAATGGCTCTTATAATTTTAGGTTGGGCTTCTATCGTCTCATTTTCTGAAATTCAAATGATTAAGAGGTACCTCCCCTTTAGTTATCTAAATCCTGTTGAGTTACTTTGTCAACCAAAATATCTTTTCGGCAATTTATCCTATTTTGTCGGATTTATCTATTTAGTATTTTTAAGCCTTATCAGCTTTGGGCTAGCAGTCTTTCTGCTCAAGAATCAAAAAATACGGAGGATTTAAGATGATTTTAAAAATTGAACATTTAAAGCTCCCAGAGCTAGCCCCATTTGATTTTGAAATTAAGGAAAATGGTCTTTATGGAGTTATTGGTCGAAATGGTATTGGAAAAAGCACACTATTTTCAATTTTATCTGGACAAATTGGACTTACAGAAGGAAAAATTAAAGCAGGACGGGTGGCATATTTAGCAAGTGTAGAGACTTTTGATGAAAACTTAAAAATGAATGATTATTTTAAAATTTTAAAAATGAATGAACGTCAAAAAGCGGAACGTTTGCTACACGTTTTTGAAGCTGAAAAAATTTCGAAAAAGCATATTGGTACTTTTTCACTCGGAATGAAGGAGTTTTTTGCGACAATTTTATGTTTGTCTGTTGGTTGTGAAATTTTAGTTATTGATGAGTTATTGAGTGGCTTAGATATTTCTAAAAAAGCAAAAGTTTATGAAGAAATCAAGAGTCTAGCAACAGAAAAGATTATTCTGATCACCTCGCACCATCTCAAAGAAATCGAGCATTTTTGTGACCAAACTTATTTATTGTCAGAAGAAGGACTTCATTTAGTTACAGATTTTGAAGCAGCGGCGCAAGCAATCGGCTACATGGATATCTTTTTTTAGAAGAAGGGGGAAGCACAATGTCAGTAATCACACCAGCACCACAACCTAAAAATGATTTTTACAAAATCATCGAACAAACAGAGAAAAAATTGACCCAAGAAGACAACAAACCTTTGATGGATACCAATAAAAAATATAAAAATGTGAAAGATAAAAGTAAAAAAACAGAGCAACATTAGTTTTTAAGTTTTTGTAGCGTTCAGTTCTCTCTTTAGAATATTGTTTACGTTGAACGCGAAAGACAGGGATTTTATTAAAGCGATAAGCTATTTCGGCATTGCGTATGTGGCAATTTATGACGGAATAAGAGTGATTTTAAAGTCGAAGAGAAAGTTCTATTATTTGGAATGCATATCAATATCCTAAAAGCTGGAAAAGTTAAAATGTTTTATTTGTTGCATTTAGGCCTTAAATGATTACTTTTATTCTTTGTCAGCACTGACAACACACCCGAAAGCATTGTCATGATTGGTTTGAGCGCTTGAAAAACCTTGAAAAACGGGCGAAGGCTGAAAAATAAAGCTTTAAAAAGAATAAAGACTTGCTTTTTTTTGATATTCATGTTAAAATATACAAGTCCGACTTTTTAGATATATTGATATCTAACGGAAAAATTTAAGGAGGTGCTTTTGCTTGGCAAAAGATGATGTAATTGAAGTCGACGGCAAAGTCGTAGATACGATGCCGAACGCAATGTTCACAGTTGAACTCGAAAATGGTCACCAAGTTTTGGCTACGATCTCAGGTAAAATTCGTAAGAATTATATCCGTATCCTACCTGGCGATAAAGTTCAAGTTGAGCTTTCACCATACGACTTGACGCGTGGACGCATTACTTACCGATTTAAGTAAGCGGACATTCATTGAGTGCAACACGCACAGTAACCTATAGAAAGGAAGACACAATGAAAGTAAGACCATCTGTAAAACCAATCTGCGAATACTGTAAAGTAATTCGTCGTAACGGTCGTGTTATGGTAATTTGCCCTGTTAATCCAAAACACAAACAACGTCAGGGATAGAAAGGAAACTAAAAAACTATGGCTCGTTTTGCTGGAGTTGACGTTCCAAACGAAAAACGTATCGTTATTTCATTGACATACGTTTACGGAATTGGACTCAAAACATCTCAACAAGTTCTTGCTGCTGCAGGAATTTCAGAAGATATCCGTACTAAAGATCTCACAGCTGATCAAGAAGACGTAATCCGTCGTGAATTGGACAGCTTGAAACTTGAAGGTGACCTTCGTCGTGAAGTAAACCTTAACATCAAACGCTTGATGGAAATCGGTAGCTACCGTGGTATGCGTCACCGTCGTGGACTTCCTACACGTGGACAAAATACTAAAAACAACGCTCGTACTCGTAAGGGTCCTGCTAAGTCTATCGCTGGTAAGAAAAAATAATTATAGAAAGGAGTTAAAATGCCAAAAATTACACGTAAACGTCGTGTTAAGAAAAATATTGAATCAGGTATCGTACATATCCAATCAACATTTAACAACACAATTGTCATGATTACAGACGTTCATGGTAACGCTCTTGCTTGGTCATCAGCCGGTGCTCTTGGATTCAAAGGTTCTAAAAAATCTACACCATTCGCCGCTCAAATGGCTTCTGAAGCTGCTGCTAAAGCTGCTCAAGATCAAGGGTTGAAAACAGTATCCGTTACAGTTAAAGGTCCTGGTTCAGGTCGTGAATCAGCTATCCGTGCACTCGCTGCCGCTGGCCTTACAGTAACTTCTATTTCTGATGTGACTCCTGTACCTCACAACGGTGCACGTCCTCCAAAACGTCGTCGTGTATAATTAGTCACTCTTGTCGCTAAACACTTTTTGTTTTAGAGGAGAATATACATGATTGAGTTTGAAAAACCAAAAATTACAAAATTTGACGAAACAGAAGATTACGGAAAATTTGTTGTCGAACCACTTGAACGTGGTTATGGTACAACTTTAGGTAACTCTTTGCGTCGTGTTCTTTTGTCATCATTGCCTGGTGCAGCTGTTACTGCAGTACAAATTGAAGGTGTTCAACACGAATTTGCAACTATTCCAGGTGTACGTGAAGATGTCATCCAAATCGTTCTTGCGATTAAAGGAATTGCCATCAAATCTTACGTAGGCTCTGATAAACAAATTGAACTTGATGTAACTGGTCCTATGGCTGTTACTGCCGGCGATATTTTGACTGATAGTGATATCGAAATCGTCAATAAAGACCACTATTTATTCACTATCGCAGCAGGTCATTCAATGCGTGCTGTCATGACTGTCAAAAAAGGTTATGGCTACGTTCCTGCTGACGAAAATAAAGTTGAAGGTGCACCAATCGGAACGATTGCTGTAGATTCAATTTACACACCAGTTAGTAAAGTGAACTATCAAGTAGAACCTGCCCGTGTTGGTGGAAATTCTAACTTCGATAAATTGACACTTGAAATCTCAACAAATGGTACAATCGTTCCTGAAGAAGCTCTTTCACTTTCTGCAAAGATTTTGACAGATCACTTGAATTTATTCGTTGACTTGTCAGAAGTAGCTCAAGAAGCTGAAACTCTTGTAGTTAAAGAAGAAGTTAAAACTGAACGTGTGCTCGATAAAATTATTGAAGAAATGGACTTCTCTGTCCGTGCTTACAATGGTTTGAAACGTGCTGGTATCAATACAGTTGCTGATATTGTTGAAATGAGCGAAGCTGACATGATTAAAGTCAAAAACCTCGGTCACAAATCAGTAGAAGAAGTCAAAGTTAAATTGACTGAATTGGGACTTTCCCTTAAAAAAAGAAAATAAAATAAGGAGGAGACAAAATGAGCAATCGTAAACTTGGACGTACATCTTCACAACGTAAAGCAATGTTGCGTGACTTGACAACTGATCTTATCATCAATGAAAACATCTACACAACTGAAGCGCGTGCTAAAGAAGTTCGTCGTACTGTTGAAAAAATGATTACACTTGGTAAAAAAGGTGATCTTCATGCACGTCGTCAAGCAGCTGCTTACGTTCGTAACGAAATCGCTATTAAAGATTTCAATGAAGAAACTGAAACTTTCCCAACAGCACTTCAAAAACTCTTCAACGATCTTGCTAAACGCTACGAAGGCCGCAACGGTGGTTACACTCGTGTCCTTAAAGTTGAACCACGTCGTGGTGATGCTGCGCCTATGGCAATCATCGAACTTGTTTAATTTTATTTAAACAACTAAGACGATTTTTGAATCGAAAAAACAATTAAACCTGAGTGTTATGATGTTGGCGGTGTGCCCGAGTTAGCAATCAAGGCGAGAAATGAAAATTTCATGCTGATATTGATTGCTGAGTAGCATTGCTTAGTCTAGCTCTGTCCGCTTTTTAGCTTGCCTAAACAGTGGGACACTCAAGGTTTTTTTTTGTCAAAAAATAGCCCTGTCAGTACTGACAGGGCTATTTTGATTTGACAGCTTTAAAAAGAGCCTGCCTATAGATATTACTTGATTTTTACCAGAATTTTGGTAAAATAGAGGAATGGAAATTGCACAGAGATTTTCCAATAAGTGCTCTTGTAAGCAATCAAAAATTCTAGGATATAAGAATTTCAATAATAAAAAATATTTGCCGTTTTAGCTCAGTCGGTAGAGCTTAACAGTCCAGTGGACTGTTAAGGTTGCGAATTGTAAATTGCGTAGCAATTTTCCAATAAGTGCTCTTGTAAGCAATCGAAAATTCTAGGATATAAGAATTTCAAAAATAAAAAACATTTGCCGTTTTAGCTCAGTCGGTAGAGCACTTCCATGGTAAGGAAGGGGTCGCTGGTTCGATTCCAGTAAATGGCATAAAATAATTTATCGAACGAAAAGGTCTAGATTTATTTCTAGGCTTTTTAGTATTTTAAAGATTTCATTTTGATTTAAGATAAATGATTATAATGGAGATATTAAAACAAATGGAGGATTCAAAAATGATGTCAGGAAACTCAGGACACACGGAAATGATGTCACGTTTTAGCCAAGAAGGTCATTTAGGACTTCATCTTATTGGAGGAGGATTCGTTATGGGTCTTGTCGTACTTGCTGTTATTGCAGCTATTTACTTTTATCACAAAAACAATGGTCAATTTTTCATTAAATCATTTGAAAAATCTGGTGTTCATGGTCCAAGTCAAATGTCAGATGAAGAACTTGAAAGCCGATTGGCTGAATTAAATGCCGAATACAAACGTCGTCATCAGGCTGAAAAACTTGAAAAAGAATTACTGCTCGTAAAAGAGGAGCTTGCAAATTTACGTGCTGAAAAAGCCGAAGAAGTAAAATAAAAAAAGGTAAATTGTAAAATTAGTTTAGCCACCTTGAAGTAAGCAAAACGCATCTGAATTTCTTATACTTGAATTGGGAAACACAAGTAGGAAGAGGATTCAGATGCAAGACCATTATAACACACGAAATAA
>NZ_WITI01000010.1 GCF_009601055.1 Lactococcus sp. dk101 | reverse complement strand
ATAATGCCGTGACCGAGGTCTTTTTCAAATATCTTAAACAGCGAGAAATTAATCGAAGAACGTATCATTCAATTCAAGAGGTTCAGTTATCTTGTTTTGAATATATCGAACAATTTTATAACAATTACAATCCTCATTCTGCCAACAATGGGTTAACTCCAAATCAGAAGGAAGAAAATTATTTTAAGAAAACATAGCTCATTTTATGTCTAATTATTTGACATTAGTCCAAATGCAATTATCATAAAAAAATAGGCACGTATCGGTCTTAAAATATGGTATAATGACTTTATGACAAATACACAATTTAAATCAGGTTTTGTGGCGATTTTGGGTCGTCCAAATGTTGGAAAATCAACATTTATGAATCATGTCATGGGGCAAAAAATTGCCATCATGTCTGACAAACCTCAAACAACGAGAAATAAAATTCAGGGGATTTATACCACTGAAAATGAACAAATTATTTTCATTGATACACCAGGAATTCACAAACCACACAATGCTTTGGGTGATTTTATGGTTCAATCTGCTTATTCAACTTTGCGTGAAGCTGATGCCGTTCTTTTCATGGTGGCTGCGGATGAACCACGTTCAACTGGAGAAAATATGATTATTGAACGCTTGAAAACGGCAGAAGTGCCTGTGATTTTAGTGGTCAATAAGATTGATAAAATCCACCCAGACCGTTTGTTTGAAATTATCACTGATTATACTTCTCAGATGGAATTTTCTGAAGTTGTGCCGATTTCTGCTTTGGTTGGAAATAATACGCCAACCCTGCTTGAAACCTTATCTGACAAGCTTTCTCCTGGCCCACAATATTTCCCTGAAGATCAAATCACTGACCACCCAGAACGTTTTTTGGTGTCAGAAATGATTCGTGAAAAAATCTTGTTGCTGACACGCGAAGAAGTGCCACATAGCATTGCTGTCATCACTGACAAGATGGAACGTGAAGAAGACACGGGCAAAATTCATATCATGGCAACGATTATTGTTGAACGCAAGAGCCAAAAAGGAATTATTCTTGGAAAAGGTGGCGACATGATCCGTAAAATTGGTAAAATGGCACGTCGTGACATTGAAATCATGTTGGGCGACAAAGTTTACTTGGAAACTTGGGTCAAAGTAAAAAATGATTGGCGTGATCGTAAGATGGATTTAGCTGACTTTGGATACAAAAAAGAAGATTATATGTAATTAAGAAAAAGCCTTGTTTGACAAGGCTTTTTGGCTATAAAAAATGATGAATAAACAACAGTATGTCGAATAAAATGAATAATTAGAGAATTGACAGAATTTTGCACCTAAATTCAAGTAAATCGTAATCTTTTGTGCTATAATATGAAAATTAAAACAATTTTAAAGAAGGTTATTATTAAATGTGTGGTTTTTTATTTATGGGAGCAGCAGATGTTGCTGACGACGAAATCGTAAAAAGTTTGGAGACAATTCAGCACCGAGGACCTGATGATGCACAAGTTGTGCGTGATGCACTCGGCAATGATTTTTGCTTCCAACGCTTGTCAATCATGGACTTGTCTGTCTTGGGGCGTCAACCCTTTGAGCTTCATGGCAATCGCTTGATGTGTAATGGTGAAGTTTACAATTTTGCTCAACTCCGCAAATTCCTTGAAACGCAAGGTTATCAATTTACTGGAAATTCAGACTGTGAAGTTTTGTTGCCACTTTTTGAAAGTCAAGGCATTGAAAACATGGTCAAAATGCTTGATGCTGAATTTGCTTTGATTTTGGTCGAAGAAGCAACTGGCGAAGTTTATGCAGCACGTGATCCATTTGGTATTCGTCCGCTCTTCTATGGCTATACTAAAACTAACGGTAAAATCTGTTTTGCTTCAGAAGCAAAAGCATTGATTAAAAACTGTCGTGATGTTACGCCATTTCCTCCAGGACATTATTATGCACATGGTCAATTCCATTTGTACAACGACATTTCAAGAGTGGACATTATGGTTGAAGAACCACTTGCTGAAATTTCAGGACATATCCGTCGTAAATTGGAACGTGCGGTTAAAAAACGTTTGCACGCAGATGCACCAATCGGTTATCTTTTGTCAGGTGGGTTAGATAGTTCACTTGTTTGTGCAATTGCTGCTCGTGAGTTGGAACAACCGCTCAAAACTTTCGCAATCGGTATGGAAACTGACCCTATTGATTTGAAATATGCCAAAGAAGTGGCGGATTTCCTCAAATCTGAACATACAGAAGTCATCATGACAAAAGATGATGTTTTAGGAAATTTGCGTGAAGTCATCTATCATCTTGAAACTTGGGATATTACGACCATTCGTGCCTCAATCGGAATGTACATGATTTGTAAATACATTCATGAAAACACAGAATTGAAAGTTTTGATGACTGGTGAAGTTTCTGACGAAATGTTTGGTTATAAATATACTGATTTTGCTCCAAATGCAGCTGAATTCCAGGCTGAAGCAGCGAAACGTGTTCGCGAACTTTATATGTATGATGTTTTGCGTGCTGACCGTTGTCTTGCAGCAAATTCACTTGAAGCACGCGTGCCATTTGCTGATTTGGACTTTGCCAAATACGTTATGTCAATCAATCCACAACGTAAATTGAACACTTACAACAAAGGAAAATACTTGCTTCGTCATGCCTTTGAAGGTACTGAATTGTTGCCAGATGAGATTTTGTTCCGTGAAAAAGCTGCCTTTTCAGATGCTGTTGGGCATTCAATGGTAGATTATTTGAAAGCTCATGCTGAAGAACTTTACTCAGATGAAGACTTGGCAAATGCACCCGAAAAATATCCAACACATACGCCATTCACGAAAGAATCGCTCATGTATCGTGATATCTTTGAAGAATTTTACCCAGGCTATGACGGCTGGATTAAAGATTTCTGGATGCCAAATAAGGCTTGGGTTGGCGAAGAAGTCAATGACCCATCTGCCCGTGTTCTTTCAAATTACGGTGAATCTGGAAAATAAATTTCCAAAAATATGTTAAAATAAATCTGTCAGGGCTGATTAATGTGAACAACATTTTTGTCAGCACTGACAGATTTTTATATTGTAGAAAAGAGTGCAAAATGCCAGAATTACCAGAAGTTGAAACGGTCAGACGAGGCTTATCAGAGCAAATTATTGGTCAAAAAATCCTCGCGATTGATTCGACCTATCAGCGTATGATTTTGACGGGCTATGACGACTTACGTGAAAAACTTGTCAATCATGTGATAACAGGTGTTTCTAGGCGTGGGAAATATCTGATTTTTGAGTTTGATACAGCATATCGGTTGATTTCTCATCTGCGAATGGAAGGCAAGTACCGGCTTGAAGAGCTTGGGACGGAGCCATTGAAACATGACCATATTTTTGTCCGTTTTGACAAGCAACAACTGGTTTATGCAGATGTTCGTAAGTTTGGGACTTGGGAGCTGATTCCTGCTGACAAGTTGCATTCGTATTTTTTAGCAAAAAAAATTGGCCCTGAACCCACCGAAGAAGCGTTTGATGAGCAACTCTTTGCTGAAAAGTTGAAAAAATCGTCTAAAAAGATTAAACCTTATTTATTGGAACAAAGCTTAGTTGCTGGTCTTGGTAATATTTATGTGGACGAAGTGCTGTTTCAAGCGAAAATTCATCCAGAGTCGATTGCGTCAGCACTGACAAAGCCACAAGTGCATCTTTTACATGATGCCATCATTGAAATCTTGCAAAAAGCGATAAAATTGGGTGGGTCTAGTATTCGGACTTATACAAATTCTTTTGGCAAAGCAGGGCAGATGCAGGCAGAATTAAAAGTCTATGGCAAGCAAAATACGCCATGTCCTAACTGTGCAACAATGCTTGAAAAAATAAAGGTAGCGGGACGTGGCACGCATTTTTGTCCCAACTGTCAAAAACTAAAAAAATAAATGATTTTTTTAGCAGTTACAAAATAAATTTAATTTCGTATTAAAAAATAGGAAATAAAAAAGTAAAAAGACTTACCAAAATTATAGAAAAATGCTATAATTGATTATCAATAAAAATAACGGAGAAATAATTTGGCGACGAAGAAAAAAACAAATTTTGATGACATTACCAAAAAATATGGTGCAGAACGTGATAAAGCCTTAGCTGATGCCCTTGCTTTGATTGAAAAGGACTTTGGGAAAGGTTCATTGATGCGTCTTGGTGAAGCAGCAAATCAAAAAGTACAAGTCATGAGCTCAGGTTCATTGGCACTTGATATTGCGTTGGGTGCAGGTGGGTATCCTAAAGGACGTATCGTAGAAATCTATGGCCCAGAAAGCTCAGGTAAAACGACTGTTGCTTTGCACGCAGTTGCTGCTGTCCAAAAAGAAGGCGGCATTGCGGCCTATATCGATGCTGAAAATGCACTTGACCCAGAATATGCAAAAGCACTTGGGGTCAATATTGATGAACTTTTGCTGAGCCAACCGGACTATGGTGAACAAGGCCTTCAAATTGCTGAAAAATTGATTCAATCTGGTGCTGTTGACCTTGTTGTCATTGACTCAGTTGCTGCTTTAGTACCAAAAGCCGAAATTGACGGTGAAATTGGAGATAGCTCAGTTGGACTTCAAGCCCGTATGATGTCACAAGCCATGCGTAAATTGGCTGGTCACATTAACAAGACAAAAACGACAGCCATTTTCATCAACCAATTGCGTGAAAAAGTTGGGGTTATGTTTGGATCACCTGAAACAACTCCTGGTGGACGTGCACTGAAGTTTTATGCTTCCGTTCGTCTCGATGTTCGTGGATCAACGAAGATTGAAGAAGGAACAGGAGACAACAAGGTTGCTCTTGGTAAGATTACCAAAATTAAAGTTGTTAAAAACAAGGTAGCTCCACCATTTAAAGTGGCACTTGTGGACATCATGTTTGGTGAAGGAATTTCAAAAACTGGCGAATTATTGAATATTGCAGTTGACGAAGGACTTGTTAAAAAATCAGGTTCATGGTTTGCATACAATGATGAAAAAATTGGTCAAGGTGCTGAAAAAGCCAAAGCTTATCTTGCAGAACACCCAGAAGTTTTTGACGAAATTGATAGGAAAATCCGTATTTCACACGGCTTGATCAAAGATGATGAAGCAGAAGCTGAAAGCGTTGATGAAAAATCAAAATCAAAAAAGACAGCAAAAGCAAGCAAAGCTGAAAAAGAAAACGCGGCAGTTGAAATTGATCCAGCTACAACGGAAGAAATCGAACTTGATTTAGAATAAAAAAAATAAAACTCCTGGTTAAGCAGGAGTTTTTGGTTGTCTAAATTTAGCGATGAGACCAAAGACGATAATCCAAATGAGTGAACCAATCGCAGGAATCAGCGTGTCACTGAAGAAAAAGAGGGAGACGAAAATTAAACCGAAAGCTAAAATGGTAAGTGGGACGAAAAATTTTGCGTAAGGTGTCACAAAACCATTGGGGTCAAATTCGGCTGATTTGCGGAATTTAAGGTAAGTCAAGAGTGAGATGATATAAACAATCAAGAATAGGTTTGTGGCAACGCTAGTGATGAATACAAAGCCATTTGCGACACCTGGAATCATGGAGATAAATGGAGTCAAGAAAATAAGCAAGGCTGTAAACAAGAGGGCATTGACTGGAATTCCGTTTCTTGAAATTTTAGTGAATGGCGTCAAAATTTTGTCGCCGTTGAGTTTTGAGAGGGCATATAAATTGCGTGTTGTTGAAAAGAGAGCAGAATTCAAAGCAGAAGCCGCAGAAGTCAAGACAACAAAGTTGATGAGGGTGGCGGCCCATTTAATCCCAATGAGCTGGAAAATCATGACAAATGGTGACTGGTCAGCAGGAATATCTTGCCAACGGTAAATGCACATGATGGCAACTAAAGCACCGATGTAAAAGAGAATGATCCGTAAAGGAATTTGATTGATGGCTTTTTTCAGAGTTGGACGTGGATTTTCAGTTTCTGCAGCCGTCATGCCGATGAATTCCATGGCGACAAAGGCAAACATGACCATTTGGAAACTTTCAAAGAATTTGGATAGTCCATGAGGGAAAAACTCGAAGTTTTGTGTGATATTATGCAGGCCAACCGTTCCAGCACTTGATTTGAAGTTGCTGAAAACAAGGATAATGGCGGTCAAAATCAAGCCGACAATGGCTACAATCTTAATCATTCCAAACCAGAATTCCGTTTCGCCAAAAAAGCGTGAATTTAGTGTGTTGAGGCCTGTCAGCAATGCCAAAACAAGGATTTCAGCCAACCAAATTGGAAAGTTTGGCAACCAAAAATGAATGTAGGAGCCGATGGCTGTCAGTTCTGCCATCGCCATAAAGATAACGACCAGCCAATAAGTCCAAGAGACAAAATAACCTGCTTTATCGCCCAGATAACGACTAACAAAATTTAAAAAGGAATGTTGTTCTGGATCAACATAAAGCATTTCTCCAATGGTTCTAAGAAGAACAAACATCAAAGCACCGATGATGAGATAAACAAGTAAGATCGATGGACCCGTGAGGCTGATTGACTTACCTGCACCCAGAAATAGTCCCGTTCCGATTGTTCCAGCAATCGCAATCAGTTGCACGTGCCTGTTTTTCAAGCCACGTTGCGCATTATTTTCATTATTTTTCATGATTTAACTATTATACACCTTTTTTCTGTAATTTTTAACTTTGAAGAAAGAAATTATTGATAATATTCTAAAAATTCAAACGAACAATAAAACCTCACGCGTAGTGAGGCTCTATCTGACTCAAGATTTTCTAAAACGTGAATAAATTCCGAAAATAACTGTCCAAACCAAAGCACCAAGTGCAGGGAAACGCGTGTCTGTATGGAAGAATAAGGAAATAAAGACGATTGAGAAGATGACAACAACAAAGGGAACAGTAATTTTTGCTTTTGGTGTCAAGAAACCTTCAGGGTCAAAATCGCTTGATTGACGGTATTTGTAGAATGTGTACAAATGAATGAAATAAACAATTAAGAATAAATTGGTTGTACATGATGCGGCAAAATCAAAAGCATTTTGAATTTGTGGGATGAGGGTCAAAACTGGAGCAAAAAGTGAGAGGGCGCCGACCAGATAGAGAGCATTCAATGGAATGCCATTTCTTGAAAGTTTTGTCAGTGCTGTCAGCTTACCACGGTCATGTTGTTTGGCCAGTGAATACATATTTCTAGTTGCTGAAAAGAGAGAGCTGTTCAAGGCAGAACCAGCAGAAGTCAAGACTACAAAATTGATTAAGGCAGCAGCCCATTTGATGCCGATAAGTTGGAAAACCATGACAAATGGCGATTTGTCAGCTGGAATATGTGTCCAAGTGAAAATGGTCATAATGGCAAGGAGGGCGCCGACATAAAAGATGAGAATACGAATGGGGATTTGATTGATGGCTTTGGGAATGGTTTTGCGTGGATTTTCAGTTTCAGCGGCAGTCATTCCGATGAATTCCATCGAAGTAAAGGCAAACATGACCATTTGCAAGGCGCTCACCCAATTCATGATACCTTTAGGAAAGAAACTGAAATTATTGGTGATGTTTGACAAACTGACAGAACCCTCATAGGTTTGCCCTTGGATAACAGAAGAGTATTCGAAATGGCCAAATAAAAGAAAAATTGCAGTACCAATCATTCCGACAATGGCAGCCACTTTGATAATGGCGAACCAAAATTCTGTTTCTCCGAAAAATCGTGCATTGAGTGTATTCAATCCAAACAGTAAAACTAAAGCAATGATTTCAATGAGCCATAATGGAACGTTAGGCAGCCAAAATTGGACATATGTACCGATAGCTGTCAGCTCTGATATACAAACAAAAACGAGAACTAGCCAGTAAGTCCATTGGACAAAATAACCTGTTCGGTTGCCGACATATTTGGTTGTAAAATTGAGAAAGCTGTGTTGCGTCGGGTCTTTGTAAAGTAGCTCACCGATTGTTCGCAGAAAGACAAACATGGCAATTCCGACAATAATGTAAGAAAAAACAATCGATGGACCCGTCATCTCAATGGTCTTACCAGCGCCTAAAAATAAACCTGTACCGATAGTTCCGGCGATAGCGATGAGCTGAATGTGCCGATTTTTTAAGCCCATTTTTTGCGGGGCTTCTATTTCTCCATTTTTCATGTGGAACTCCTTGATTTTGATATAATAATAGTTAATTTTTTGTACAATTACAAAATATGTATTCTATTTTATTACTTTTTGTCTCAACATACAAGAATTAAGTCATTTTTCAGCTATAAAAATGGAAAGAAGGAAAGTTTTCTGAAGTCTTGTTGTTCATATGTGTCCACTGCTAGAATAAATTGTTAAACGATTTACTTTTTGATATAATGATTTTATGTTAATCATTGATGAAAAATTACTGGAAATAGATGATTTAATTGATGAACTAGTGGTTGAATTCATGGAACGTCCAGAGACAAAAAGCTATTTGAAAACAAGAGCAGTGTTTGAAGCGGACGCGGAATTGCAAAAAAAAATCGCTGTTATTGCTGACAATGCGGATTTTATTGCTTATCGACCAGAATTAAAACAATTACAAAAAGAAATAATCATAAATGACAAAGTCTATGCTTTGAAATTAGCCGAAAACGACTTACAAGAAGTTCTGTCAGCACTGACAAAAGTTATTGCTGACACGATTTCAGAAAATATTTATATTGATGAAAATTTACCATTGAAAGGAGGAAGTCAACATGACAGACATCATCGAAGATAAGGAAATGATCAAACCGCAAACCATTCGTCCTTTAGACGTTATTGGTCGCGTTCCTTTATATGTTTACTGTTCGTCATTCAAAAGTGGCCGTCAGCTCGGACGCTATGGTGATGGGGGATACGTCAGTCAAAAGGGACATTTTTCTTTAATTTATGTGAATGAAGCCGAAGTTGAAGAGAAAATTGAACAACTCAATGCTTTGAAATTCGTAAAAAAAGTAAGCAGAGGACACATGAAAGAACTTGACTTGAATTTTTCCGAAGCATTTGCAAAAACCAATCTTGAAGTTAAAGAAGAAATGGGATTATAAAAAACTGCGCTTAGGCAGTTTTTTCAATTTCTTGGATAAATTCTGTCAGCTCTGACAACTGACAAGAAGCGATTTGTAATTCTTCTGTCGCGGTCAAAATAATACTGGCAGGTGTTTCGGTGAACCGATGTTTATAAAACTCACGGAGACATTCTGTCAAACGTTGCTTGCTGTATGTGCGGAAGATTTTAAACTCAGCCGTTGTTAGCCCAAGTTCCACTAAAATGTGCTGGCGAATGAGATTGTTATAATTTAAAATCGTGGAATGTTCAAGTTTTTCTTGTAATAAAAACAAAAATTGACGCCCATATTTTCTGCCATGCAAATTGATGGTTAAATAATCCAATGCGATTTTTTCGAGTCGATCGTAACTGGCATTGAGATACTCAACTGTTTTAGGGAAATTTGCTTGATCCCGATAAGTTTTGGCCACATTCAAGTTGACTACAGGATGTAAATACCAATCATGACCATCGCATGCCTCCAAATGATTTAGCACTGGCGTAAAATAAAGATGAATTTCAAGCATTAGAACGGACGCTTCGCTTTCTATATTTCGATACTGCACGAACGAAAAATAAAATATTTTTTTCTTCGTTTGGCAGATGTCAATCAAATACAGGAAACGTATTTGATTTTTTCAGGAAATTTTATCACACCGTTCATCATATCAAAATAGCTGAAAAACTCATAATCATATACAAAAAAAGACCACTAGGGTCTTCTATTTTTTCAAATGACGCAAGCAATCCAAAAAACGGACAACTTTTGATTTGGAAAAGCGATATTCCAAATGATTTTTTTCCAAAAACTCGAAAAAGTCTTGTTTGCCTTGTTCATTGTCATCGACTTCAAGTTCCAACTCAAAGTCGGTATGTCCGAGATAATCATTTTTGTCCAAGGCACACAGCCCAATCGCCAATCTTTGCTCATAACGAATGGTAGTCAAACTCCCGATGACTGTGATTTCATCAAGGTCAATGTCGCGTTCAAGCAAAAGTGAAAAGATTTCAGATAAATCCGTTTGACCGCAAGTCATTTTCTTTTCGCCCAAAAGATATTGGGCTTCTTCAAGCGATAAGGCAATGTTATACTCAATATTACCAACTTCTTGTGGCACTTTGAGGGTCATTTCGGCACTTCGATCGAACGTTCTAATTCTCAATGCAAGCTTTTTTTTGCGGAGTTTGAAATCAGGTGTGTCCAGATAATGATTGGTTTGGCGAACAGAAGTGATGTGGGTAAAAAGTCGTTTGAGCTGGTCATATTCAGCCATGCTCAAGAGCGACTTATACTCAATTTCCAAGTTTGTACTCATTTATTTATTTGATGAATTTTTGTTTTTACAAGATTTTTATAAAAATAAAACATCTTTCCTTTCAGATATGGTAAAATTATACATGTGGGCAAATTTAATCTTTTGAAGTCAAAGGATTAAAAATGTCCTTATAAATTAAATCTATTGTATCAAAAAAAAGGAAGAATTGGCAAGTTGCCATTTTGGGCGAAACAATGAGCTTTGACTGGGAAGAATTTCTTGACCCTTACGTACAAACCGTAGGCGAGTTGAAAATCAAATTACGCGGTGTGCGTAAACAATACTTAAAAAAGGGAACATACTCGCCAATTGAATTTGTGACAGGGCGAGTAAAACGTCGTGATTCGATAAAGAAAAAGGCACGCAAACGTGGCTATACACGTGATAATTTATCCGAAATGGAAGATATTGCAGGCATTCGGGTCATGGTTCAGTTTGTCGAAGATATCTGGGAAGTTTTAGAGCTTTTGCATAAACGAAATGACTTCAAAATTATTGAAGAACGTGATTATATCAATAATCAGAAAATTTCTGGTTATCGTTCGTACCACGTCATCATTCAATATCCGATTGACACCATCGATGGTTATAAAATCATCAATGCTGAAATTCAAATTCGTACTTTGGCCATGAACTTTTGGGCAACAATAGAACACAGTTTGAATTATAAATACGGTGGCTTGATTCCAGAAGATGTCAAAAATCGATTGACGAATGCGGCACGCGAAGCGGCTTCTTTAGACGCGGAGATGTCTTTGATTCGTGATGAAATTCAAGACGCTCAGCTCCTGTTTGACGGGCCACAGGCAAGGGCTAATTTTAAGAAAGAAAATGGAGAAGAAGATGAATTTTGGTAAGAAAATCTGGCTAATTGGCAATCCGAGTGAGAAATCCACTAAAACGGTCAATGCGCTAAAAAAACTTCTTCGGGCAGAACATTTTATTTTTGATGACATCAATCCAGAAATTGTTGTCTCAGTTGGTGGTGACGGAACATTGCTTCGTGCCATGCACATGTACGAATATCAATTGGATAAGGTACGCTTTTTAGGCGTGCATACGGGCCACTTGGGCTTTTATACTGATTTTACGGATGATGAATTGTTTGAAGTGGTTGAAGCACTTCAAAATGAAAATTTCCGTGAAGCCGTTCATTATCCATTGGTTAAAGTTCAAGTTAACTTTGACGATGGTTATCAGATTGTGCGTCATGTGCTGAATGAATCAACCATTAGACGTGCCAGCAAAACCATGCTTGGCGATGTTAAAATCTCTGATTATCTCTTTGAACGCTTTCGTGGCGACGGTTTGTCTATTTCGACACCGACTGGATCGACGGCTTATAATAAATCAATCGGCGGAGCTGTAATGCACCCACGAGTTGAAGCCATGCAAATTGCTGAGATTGCAAGTTTGAATAACCGTGTTTATCGAACGCTTGGTTCACCGATGATTGTCGCTAAAAAAGATGTGATTACGGTTATCCCTGCGCGTGAAGATGATTATAGCTTGACCTTTGACCAACTTACGTTCGAGTACAAAAATATTAAATCAATTGAATATAGTATGGACGGTGCCACGATTGCTTTTGCTAACTGTGCCCATACGCCTTTCTGGGAGCGGGTTAAAACATCATTTATTGGAGAAGTGGAGTAGTCGTGCAGTTTTCTTTTACAAATGAAATTGACCGTAGTATGGTCAAAGGCTTGCTCAAGAGACATGGCGTTTCAAAACGCTTGCTCTCAAATATCAAGTTTGATGGTGGACAGATTTTAGTCAATGGCAGTGAGCAAAATGCCATTTTTCGACTTGCCGTAGGCGATATTGTAACAATCGTCGTTCCAGATGAGCCAGACAATGAGTTTTTGCTTCCAGAAAATTTACCATTGGAGATTGTCTTTGAAGATGACCATTATTTAGTGGTGAATAAGCCGGCTGGAATGCCATCCATTACAGGTGCGGTACATCCAAACGGTGCCATGTCCAATGCAGTTAAAGGCTACATCACAAGGCAGGCCTATGCCAATCAAGCAGTGCATATTATCACGCGACTTGACCGTGATACCAGTGGCTTGATGTTTTTTGCTAAACATCGCTATGCACATGCCTTGATGAACATGGGGTCTAAATATCGTGAAAGCCTGCAAAAACGGTATTTTGCCATTGTTGACGCAAAACAGGTTTTGTCAGAGCTGACAGAATTTGAAAAAGAAGCGGTCAGTGAAAATTTACGGCAGGCCGGACAGCCATTGCCAGCCAATGGTCAGATTGATTTACGGATTGGTCGCTTCGATGGCTCGATTATCCAACGCCAAGTCCGATTTGATGAGGGCAGTAAATCTGCAAGTACAAGTTTTGTGCGTATTGATGAGCAAAATGATTATGCTCTGCTTGACATTGAACTCCATACGGGGCGCACACATCAAATTCGGGTGCATTTCTCACATTTGGGATTTCCGTTGATCGGCGATGACTTGTATGGTGGCAATCACGAGGTCATGAGCCGACAAGCACTTCATTGTCATCACTTGCAATTTTTACACCCTTTTACAGATAAAATGGTAGATATTGAGCTGGATATGCCAGAAGATATGAAACAATTATTAAAAAAATAAACCCCTGTCAGAGCTGACAGAGGTTTTTTTTAAAAAACATATGTTTGCGCTTGCAAAAAATAAAAATGATGGTATAATGGAGTCAAAATAAGGATTGTGACGGGTGAAGCTGGCGAGACCGAAATGAACGAATGCTCTAGCAATGGATTGCTAAGGTATGCTTTTGTTTCGGTCTTTTCTTTTGTCCAAGAAAGGAGCAACAATGCAAATTGTCAAGGTATTTAATAATAATGCCTTATTGGTCACATCGAATGAAGAAGAAAAATTCGTGATGGGAAAAGGAATCGGGTTTAAGAAAAAAGCTGGCGATTCTGTTGATGAAAATGAAATTGAGAAAGAGTTTGCCTTTCAGCGAAAAAGCATGCGTGATTCTTTGCTTGATATTTATGAACAACTTCCGCCAGAAGAAATCGACTTGGTGGCAAGTTTGATAAAAGAGGCAGAAGAAAAATTTAATCAAACTTATTTTTTAAGTTTGTATGTGTCACTCGCTGACCATATTCACTTTGCTCTTGAACGTGCAAGAGAAGGTTTGAAAATTAAAAATCCTCTAGTCTGGGAAGTTCGTAAATTTTATCCAGAAGAATTTAATCTGAGTAAAAAGTACATCTTGCTTATAAATGAACATTTGCAGCTCGATTTAGATGAGGATGAGGCAGCGGCCCTTGCCTTGCATTTTGTGAACGCAAGACAAGAAAATGGAATTTATCGGAACACTTATGAAATCACACATATCATTGATGACATTCTAAAAATTGTAAGAGTTCATTATCATGTCAGCTTTGACGAAAATGCACTGAGCTTTCAGCGGGTGATTACGCACTTACATTATTTGGGACAACGCCTCATCTCAGGAGATGGAACAGTTAAAATGATGGATCCTTTTCTCTACGAGCAGGTTAAAAATAAGTATCCGGAAGCAAGTCGATGTGTGGATAAAATCGTTACTTATCTTGATCAACAACGTGGCTATAAGTTAGATACAGATGAAATTGCTTATCTAACGCTACATATTCAACGGTTGGTCTTTGAATTTGAAAATTAATACTGTTTAACTTCTAAAAAACATAGAAGTTGCTTCGCTGTCGATGCTCGCTAAACGAACAAGTTCGTTAGTCGCAGTCGCAAAGTTTGCGTTTTACGCACAAAACATTTGTCGGTTTGCTTAGCGACTAAAGTCGCAAGAGCAAAACGCAAACCACTTCTTGCACTAGCGCAAGGCAGTATATCTGCAGTTAATCTACTAACCGACTTAAAAGTCGTTTAGAGGTTAACTAGTATAAGCCAAAAAAGGAGAAAAAAATGGCAAAGAATTATGATGCACTGGCTAAGGATATCCTTGACCATGTTGGCGGACGAGAAAATGTAATTGACCTCGTTCATTGTATTACACGGTTACGCTTCCGTCTTAAAGACGAAGGACTTGCTGATGATAACTATTTGAAACAACGCGAAGGTGTGGTAACGGTCGTCAAGTCTGGCGGACAGTATCAAGTCGTGATTGGCAATGAAGTTCCAGATGTCTTTGACGCAGTCAATCGGGTTGGAAACTTAGCAGGTGCAACGACAACAGAAACGGTTAACGAAGCACCGAAAGGAAGTTTGTTCAATCGCTTTATTCAGTTGATGTCTGGTTTGTTCCAACCTATCTTAGGCCCACTGGCTGCAGCAGGGATGTTAAAAGGATTAGCCGCCTTGCTTGCAGCGTCTGGCTTTGCAACGACATCAGGAACCTATCTTTTAATCCAAGCTGCTGGAGATGGACTTTTCCAATTTTTGCCATTTTTCTTGGCTTATACTGCAGCAAAAAAATTCAACATCAATAAATTTACGGCAATGGCGATTGCAGGAGCGATGCTTTATCCTTCTCTTATCAATCCAACAACGGGACATCCTCTCTACACCCTCTTTTCTGGAACCATGTTTGCTAGCCCAATCT
Organism: Lactococcus sp. dk101; assembly: GCF_009601055.1. Classification (GTDB taxonomy): domain Bacteria; phylum Bacillota; class Bacilli; order Lactobacillales; family Streptococcaceae; genus Lactococcus. The sequence continues at coordinate 54,674 of NZ_WITI01000010.1, read as the reverse complement.
ACTATACATTTTTCGGCATTCCTGTGATTATTCAGTCTTATTATTCAACAGTTGTTCCAATTATCATCGCGGTTTACTTTGCGTCTAAGATTGAACACTGGTTGAAACGGGTTGTGCCAGATGTTATTAAATTATTTATTGTTCCATTCGGTACGATTTTGATTGCCGTTCCTGTCTCGATTTTGATTATTGGCCCTGTAATGACATGGGCAGCGACTGGTGTTGGAAATGGTTTGATTTCCATCCAACATTTTGCGCCTTGGCTCGCAGGTGCCTTAATCGGTGGGTTCTGGCAAGTACTCGTTATGTTCGGCCTTCATTGGGGCTTAATTCCAATCGCAATCAACAATATTATGACACTTGGTCATGATCCGATTATTGCAGCCGCATTTACGCCTAGTTTTGCACAAATCGGTGCCTTGTTGGCAGTCATGATCCGGACAAAAGAATCAAAAGTTAAACAAATTTCTATTCCAGCTTTTATCTCGGGCTTGTTTGGTGTGACTGAACCAAGTATTTATGGTGTGACCTTGCCCATGAAAACGCCATTTATCATGAGTTGTATTGCTGCAGGTATTGCATCAGGTATTGCAGGCTTCCTTCAGTTTAAGGTTTATGTCATGGGCGGGCTTGGAATTTTCGGATTTTTGAGTCTTTTCACTGCAAAATCAGGATTGGGAAATCTGTATGTTGGTATTTTTGCAACAGTTCTTGCCTTTGTTCTTGGCTTTGCTTTGACCATGTTTGTCAAAATTCCTAAACTTTATGAAACAGAAGCCATGGCAGAAGAAAATACACCCCTTCAGGTTCATGAAAGTGTAACGACACCAGCTGAAAAGCTTAACATCAAAGAAATCATTGCATCACCATTTGCTGGAAAGCTTTTACCACTTAGCGAAACGCCAGATCCTGTCTTTGCATCAGGAACGTTTGGCAAAGGAATTGCGATTGAACCAGCGTCAGGAGAATTATTGGCGCCAACAAATGGTATCATTCAATTTGTATTTCCAACGAAACATGCCATCGGTATGCTGACGGAAAATGGAACAGAAATTCTCATTCATATTGGTATGGATACAGTTCAATTAGAAGGAGAAGGCTTCACAGCGCTCGTAAATGAGGGCGATGAAGTTGTTGCAGGGCAGAAATTGATGATGGTTGACCTTGAGTTTATCAAACAAAAAGGTTTTTCAACCGTAACACCTATCGTTGTAACAAGCGAATGTGAAGATACCTTACCTACTGGCGAGCATGAAGTGAATGCCGGTGATTATCTTATGACGATTTTGAGATAACAATAATTTAAAATGAAAAAAGTTTAATACTGTTTAACTTCTAAAAATACCATTTAGAAGTTAAAGTTTGCGTGGTACGCAAACCACTTCTTGCGTACCACGCAAGGCAGTATATTTACAGCCAATGCCTTTATTGTTTGAACTTTAGTTCAATACAGATAAAGGACAAATGGTTTATACCTTTATCGTTGAGCTTTAGCTCTTTACTAATAAAGGACAAATGTTTTATGGACAGCGTAGTAATCTACTAAAAGTTAGCACTTTTAGAGGTTAACTAGTATAAAAAGGAGAAGCAGATGACAGTATTTCCAAAAGGATTTTTGTGGGGAGGTGCCACAGCAGCCAACCAACTCGAAGGTGGCTATGACAGAGACAAAAAAGGCTTATCAGTCGCAGATGTGATGCCCGGAGGTAAACAAAGAATGGGCGTTCTAGCTAGCGATGACTTTGAATGGAAATTAGATAATGAACACTATCATTACCCTAATCATCGTGGGATTGAACACTATGATCACTTTGAAGAAGACATTAAATTATTTGCTGAAATGGGCTTCAAGTGCTACCGTTTCTCAGTTGCTTGGTCACGCATTTTTCCAAGAGGAGATGAAAAACTTCCCAATGAAGCTGGGCTCGCCTTTTACGAAAAACTGATTGACACTTGTTTAGCCTATCAGATTGAACCAGTCATTACGATTTCTCATTATGAAATGCCCTTGGTTTTAGCAGATGAATATGGTGGGTGGAAAAATCGACAACTCATTCAATTTTATGAGAATTATGCTTCGGTTCTTTTGACTCGATTTTATAAGAAAGTTAAGTATTGGATGACATTTAATGAAATCAATTCGGCCTTTCATTTTCCTGCATTGAGTCAAGGCTTGGTTAAAAGCAATGGAGCGAATGATTTTAAAAATATTGCACAAGCCTGGCATAATCAATTTGTAGCAAGCAGTAAAGCAGTGAAAATTGCTCACGAATTGGATTCGGAATTAAAAATCGGCTGTATGATTATCTATGCAACGACTTATAGTATTGACGCTGATCCAATCAATCAAGCTGCAACCATGATTCAAAATCAAGAATTTAATTATTATTGTGCAGATGTTCAGGTGCGTGGCCAATATCCTGCATACACTGAACGCATGTTGAGTAGTCATGGGACTTCATTTAATGCCTTAGACATTACTGAAGAGGATCTGGCTTTATTGAAGGCTTACCCAGTAGATTACGTTGGTTTTAGCTACTATATGTCATCAGCGATAAATGTCACGTCAGATGATTTAGATGAAGTAGCAGGAAATTTATTGGGCGGTGTGCGTAATCCATTTTTGAAGGCAAGTGATTGGGGCTGGCAAATTGACCCTGAAGGCTTACGAATTGCTTTAAATGATCTTTATAATCGATATCAAAAACCAGTCTTCATCGTTGAAAATGGGCTTGGCGCTATTGATCAATTTGACGGTGGTCAAATCAAAGATAGCTATCGAATTGATTATTTACGTGAACACATTAAAGCAATGGCTGAGGCAATCGAAGATGGCGTTGACTTGATGGGCTATACGCCTTGGGGCTGTATTGATTTGGTCAGTGCATCAACGGGCGAAATGAGCAAACGTTATGGCTTCATTTATGTTGATTTAGACGATGATGGAAACGGAAGTTTGGAACGATCACGCAAAGATTCTTTTTATTGGTACAAAAAAGTCATTCAGTCCAATGGAATTGATTTGGATTAAAAAAATAAACCCTGTCAGAGCTGACAGAGGTTTATTTATTGTTAGAATTTCCAATCTTTAACGATTTTAACGTTTGTAATTTTGACTGGTGAAACAGGTGATGATTCTTCACCGCTTGAATTTGCTGTTACTTTTGCAGAGGCAATCTTATCGACGATGTCCATACCTGAAATGACTTGTCCAAAGACTGTGTATGAACCGTCAAGACTTGGGTAGCCGCCTTTTTTGTAGGCATCAGCAATTTTTGCTGGACGAAGATAATTGGTCAGTTGACTTGACATATCTTGGCTGCCTTGAACGATAAAGAATTGTGAACTACTTGAGCTTGCTGCACCTGTATTGGCAAGTGAAAGCGCACCGCGAATATTGTAAAGTTGGTCAGAAATTTCAGTATCAAATGATTTTCCGCCATTGACAGAGCTGACAACTTTGCTGCCTGTTCCTTTATTTGAAGGATCACCAGCTTGAATCATGAAGTCATTGATGACGCGGAAGAATTCATTATCTTTATAATAACCTTCTTTAGCAAGGGCTAAGAAATTTTCAACAGCATTTGGTGCAAGTTTAGGGAAAAGCTTGATGTTGATATTGCCTGCTGTTGTTTCAAGTTGAACTTCGGCTTCGTCAGAAGATACCGTCGTTGATAGCTGTGGCAAGCTCACTTTGTCAAGTTTCGCTTGTGTGGTTTGAGTGCCTGCAATATCAGTGCCTTCACCGGCAGTGCTAGAGCTGACACTTGTGCTTGTGCTAGATGAACTTGTATCTGTTGTGCTTGAATGAGAAGGTTTATTTGCAAAATAAATCAAGACAGCTACGATGATGACAAGAATCACACCTCCAACAATGAGGAGGATATTTTTATTGTTTTTCGTTTCCATAAGCACATTTTAACACAAAAAGTCTGATTTATGAATTTTTATTCTATTTTTTCAAGGTTTTTTCTTGCATAATGTTTTTAAATAAGCTATAATTATAAAAAATAAAAAATTCAAGGAGGAATCACAATGTATCAAACAACTTTTACTACAATTCATCATCATCATCATAGATAAAAGTTGTGTCATACAGTGGTATAGATACAACTTTTGAGTACGCTCAAGTATCTATGCCGGTGATTTCATAAAAGACCGGTTGTAAAGACAGCCGGTCTTTTTATTTGCTTGTACTCTCCTTTGTTAGTAAAAAAAATCACTTGCAAACAAAGGATTTTTATATCATTTACAATGTCTGAATATTCTAATATTTTAATCAAAGAAAGGTAAAATATGTCCTATATTATTAGTATCCTGCCACAATTAGCTCAAGGCTTTGTTGTGACACTTCAAGTTTTCTTCATTACACTTCTCTTTTCAATTCCTTTAGGAATTATTATCGCTTATCTCCTTCGTCTTCCTGTCTTGAAATGGATTTTTAATCTTTATATCTGGATTATGCGTGGCACACCGCTTTTGCTTCAAATCATCACGATTTACTTTGGCCTTCCTGTCATAGGCATTACCATACAAAATCGGCTTTTGTCTGTCTTGATTGCATTTATTTTAAACTATGCTGCCTATTTTGCAGAAATCTTCCGAGGTGGGATTGCTGCCATTCCTAAAGGACAATATGAAGCAGCAAAAGTACTGAAATTGAGCAAATGGCAAACGAGTCGATTGATTATTTTACCTCAAGTGGTCAAGATTGTTCTGCCTAGTGTAATGAATGAGGTCATCAATCTGGTTAAGGATAGCTCGCTTGTCTATGTGGTCGGTATCATGGACGTTACGCTTGCTGCGCAAACGGCAATGACGCGTGACATTACGATGGTTCCAATTTATATTGCTGGTTTATTCTATCTGATGTTCAATGGTCTCTTGACTATTCTTGCCAAAATAACTGAAAAACGATTTAACATTTACAAATAAGGAGCGCTCATGCTAGAAATTAAAAATTTAAATAAAAAATTTGGCGATAAGGTTATCTTTGACCAATTTAATTACACATTCAATGACAATGAGGTAACGGCGATTTTGGGACCATCCGGAGGCGGTAAGACGACACTTTTACGGATGCTTGCAGGACTTGAAAAGATTGACAAGGCAACGATTATCTTCAATGGAAAAGTTTTTGAATTGGAGAATGAATTTTTTGACCAAAATATCCTAGGTTTTGTTTTTCAGGATTTTCAACTTTTTCCACATAAAACGGTTCTGGAAAATTTGATTTTAAGTCCCGTTCAGAGTCAAAAAGTCAGCAAGAAGAATGCCATCCAAAAAGCGAATGAATTGCTTGCCCGAATTGATTTGGCTGATTTTGGTAATGTTTATCCCTTTTCCTTGTCGGGTGGACAAAAGCAACGGGTTGCCTTGGCAAGAGCCATGATGATTGATCCAGAAATCATCGGATACGATGAACCAACGAGTGCCTTAGACTCAGAGTTGCGTGATCAAGTGGCGGATTTGATTTTGGAAAATCGCGCATTTGGAACAACGCAAATCGTGGTTACGCACGATCCTGAATTTGCTCAAAAAATTGCTGACCAAATCTTAAAAGTCAACCCCAAATAATTGTTAATAAAAAAATAAAGCATGGCAGGACTTATCCACATACAAAGGATGTGGAACTTGCTTAAACAATCAATGAAAGTTAGGAAAATATCATGAAAAAATTTACAAAATTATTTTTAGCACTTGTCGCTGGTCTCCTTTTAGTGACATTAACCGCCTGTGGAAGCAGCTCAACAAAGACGGACGACACTTGGAAACAGGTGGAAAAATCGAAAACCATTACGATTGGTTTTGACAATACTTTTGTCCCAATGGGCTTCAAGGATAAGGATGGGACAAACAAAGGTTTTGATATTGATTTGGCAGACGCGGTCTTCAAATCATATGGTATCAAAGTCAAATGGCAACCAATCACTTGGTCATTGAAAGAACAAGAATTGAAAAATGGCAATATTGATTTGATTTGGAATGGCTATTCAAAAACGCCTGAGCGTGAAAAATTGGTTACATTTTCTGATACTTATATGGACGGTGGAACGATTTTATTGACGAAAAAATCTAGCAATATCACGACAGTTGCGGATATGAAAGGCAAAACAGTCGGCGTTCAATCAGGTTCTTCACAATATCAATCTTTTAATGACCAACCTGAAATCTTGAAAAATATGGTTTCTGGCAACAGTATTTCACAATATTCAACTTTTGAACAAGGACTTTTAGATGTGAAAAATGGTCGCATTGACGCTCTTTTGGTCGATGCTGTTTATGCAAATTATTACTTGAAACAAGCCAATGAAACCAATGATTTTAATAGCATCAAGATAAACTATGAAGACTCACCAATGGCTGTCGGCGCTCGCAAAGGGGATACAGAGTTGATTGACAAGGTCAATGCAGGCATCAAAAAATTAGTTGATAATGGCGAATTTGCCAAAATTTCTGACAAATGGTTTGGAAAAGACGTTTATCCAACAAAATAAGGGGACATCTAAAAACTACTTTTTTCGAGATTCGAGTCGATTTTATAAAAATCTAGGAAAATCGGCCAAATTTCGGAAGAACTGAGTTTTTAGAGGTGCCCTAAGTGCGTAAAGGAGGCTGTCAGTGCTGACAAAAGATTTGAAAATGACTTATTATCGGCCAGCAGGTAATGATATCATGCTTGTGGAAGGACTTGTGGAAAAGTTTTCGGAAAGAAAAGCAATCAATGATGAACTCTTAACAGTTTATCCCCGACTTGAACAAGTAGGTTTTGTCTCGACAACAGGTCAGCCACAACTTTTGATGGCTGGTGGCGAATTTTGTGGCAATGCTAGCCGTTGTGCAGCCGTGTATTATCTTGCTGGTTTGGATGGCCGTCTTGATTTACGTGTTTGTGATGGTCAAAAAATCATCACAGTTGGGATTGAACATGGGCAAGCTTGGTCAGAAATTCTCCTTTTAAATCCGATTGTTAAAGCAAATGTTCGTCCGCTTTCGGATACTGCATTTTGCGTTGACATGGACGGCATTACTCACTACGTCTTTGAAGAAAAAGTGAGCAATGTCAAAGAAGAAGCGCAAGCTAGGTTAGACCAATGGGCTGATCAGTCTCAAAATTGTGTGGGCATTATCTTTGTCAGCACTGACGACAAAGGAGAGACAGCCATTCAACCTGTGGTTTATGTGCGTTCGATTGACACTTTATTTTATGAGACGGCGTGTGGATCAGGAACAGTTGCTGTCGCACTTGTTCAGTATTTTAAAAGTGGACAAGCTGTCAACATGAAGCTGAAACAGCCATCGGGCCAATGGATAAGTGCAAACGTTGATGAAAATGGGGCTAAAATCATCGGAAATGTAGATAAGCTGATACAAACTGTATAAAAATGTAATTTCCAGCCAGTTATTTCTTCCAGATTGCTTGTTTTGTGATAAAATATAAATCGAATAAAAATACAAACAGCCGAGCTGTTAGTTAATAGAGGAACATTTTGGAAGAAAACAATCAAGTTAAAAGAAATTTGAAGCAGCGACACATTACCATGATTGCGCTTGGAGGGACGATAGGGACAGGTTTGTTCTTGACCTCAGGTGCGACCATTAGTCAGGCGGGGCCTTTTGGTTCGGTCTTGGCTTACATTTTCATCGGGATTATGGTTTATTTTGTCATGACGAGTCTTGGAGAAATGGCGACTTATCTGCCGACTTCAGGTTCTTTCTCGGATTATGGCAGTCGCTATGTTTACCCTGCCTTCGGTTTTGCTTTAGGTTGGAACTATTGGCTTAACGGAGCCATTACGATTGCGGTCGATTTGACTACAGCAGGTATGATTACGCAATTTTGGTTTCCGCATATTCATGCATGGATATTCTCGGGCATTGCGACAATATTGATTTTCGTCATCAATGTTTTGGCCGTCAAAGCATTTGGCGAAACGGAGTATTGGCTGTCAACCATTAAGGTTATCACCATTGTCATTTTCTTGATTGTTGGTGTAGCGACCATCTGGGCGTCTCTGACAGGTCACAATGGAAATATTGATGTGGTTAAAAATTTGACGGCAGGCAACCACGGATTTATCGGTGGTGTTACTGGTTTTGTTGGTGTTCTGTTGATTGCTGGCTTTAGTTTCCAAGGGACTGAATTGCTTGGCGTGACGGCAGGTGAATCTGAAAATCCTGAAAAATCAATTCCGAAAGCGATGAATTCGATTTTCTGGCGCATTCTCCTGTTCTATATTTTCACAATTATTGTCATTGCTGCTATCATCAATTACAAAGACCCACGTTTGCTCAATCCAAATTCGACTGCTGTCATGAGTCCATTTACCATTGTCTTTAAGAATATCGGCTTTGCGCTTGCTGCTTCAGTTATGAATGCTGTTATTTTGACTTCGGTTGTCAGCTCTGCCAACTCAGTCATGTATGCTTCAACCCGAATTTTATATTCACTGGGGCAAGACCACGGGGCTCCAAAAGTTTTTGGTCGAACTGCAAAAAATGGTATTCCTGTTGTCGCACTTTTGGCAACATCAATCATTTGTTTTATTACATTTTTGACGGGAATTTTCGGAACACAAATCTATTTGTTCTTGGTTGACTTGTCATCGTTGACAGGTTTCCTCGCTTGGCTTGGTATCTCAATCAGCCACGTGCGTTTCCGTCGTGCTTATGTGGCACAGGGCAAGGATTTGAACGATTTGCCATACAAGGCTAAACTTTTCCCATTTGGCCCACTGCTTGCCATTTTAATGACAGCAGCCATTATGATCAACTTGGATCCGCAACAACTCTTTAGCCCACAATGGGGACAAGCGCTCGCAACTTATGCAGCTTTGCCCATGTTCATTTTGCTTTATTTTGGTTACAAATGGACGCATAATACGAAAATAATTCCACTTGAAGAAGTTGATTTGAGTAGAGAAAAATAAAAAATGAGCAAAGGCTCATTTTTTATTTGCAAGAAATGTAAAATAAGATTGACAAAAATGAGGGAATAGCCTAAAATTGAAAATAATTGGAGGACGTTTATGAAGTTAGTGGCTATCGTTGGAACAAATGCAAGTTTTTCCTATAATCGAAAATTACTTTGGTATATGAAGAGAGAATTTAAGGGCTTGGCTCAAATTGACATCGTTGAAGTTGCTGATTTGCCCATGTTTTCAGAAGATGCACCTGTCATTCCTGACCAAATTGCCCAAATCTCCGAGCAGATTGCAGAGGCGGACGGGCTTATTTTTAGTACTCCCGAATACGACCATTCGATTACGGCAGCTCTGAAATCTTTGATTGAATGGCTGTCATGGGGCGAAAGTCACGTTTTGACAGGAAAGCCAACCATGCTAGTAGGCGCCTCTCTAGGAAATCTGGGAACCGTTTTTGCACAGGAAAATTTACGCCAAATTTTAAATTCGCCAGGGATTGATGCCGTGGTTTTGGCAGGAAATCAATTTTTGCTAGGCCGTGCAGGGCAGGCTTTCTCAGACCGTGGGGATTTGCTTGACACTAAGACGATTACTTGGCTGACACACTGCTTTGAAAACTTTATGAAATTTGTGCGACTGGTTCAACCTGTCAGCACTGACGAAGCTGAAACAGCAGATTTTCAAGCGATTGATAAGGCCAATGAAAATTGGTGGCTTGAAGATAGTAACATGGGGCAACTGATGGACGATGATGCGGATACGGGGAGTACCGAAGACCTTGATGATGGAACGAGTATGTTTGCCTAATGAAAATGAATGAAAATAAAGCAGCTTATAGGCTTACGAAAAAATACACCGCCATGGGAACGCCAATCGAATTAACGATTTTTGGGAGCACTGATGAAAAAATACTTGACGGTGCATTTGACTTGATTTTATATTTTGAAGATTTATTTACAGTCAATCGCATGTCGTCAGAACTGATGGATGTCAATCATGCCGCGGGAATAGCACCAGTAGCGGTTTCTGAACCCGTTTTTCGATTGACAGAAATTGCCATCGAAAATAGCCTTGCAAATTTTGGATTTAATGCGACCATTGGGCCACTCGTAAAACTGTGGCGGATTGGTTTTGCTGATGCACGTTTGCCTCGCACAGATGAAATTGATGAAAAAAGAGCGCTCATTCGACCAGAAGATGTGGTTTTAGATGCAGATAATTTCAGCATCTTTTTGAAGAAAAAGCTGATGGAACTTGATTTGGGAGCCATCGCCAAAGGTTATATTGCAGATAGGATAAAAGACTATTGGCAGGCTTATGGCATTGCATCGGGGATTGTAAATCTCGGCGGAAATCTTTTATTGATTGGGCAGGCGCCCCATCATGCTGATAAGAAATGGCGTGTGGGTGTTCGTAATCCCTTTGAAAAATCAGGAAAAGCTGTCTTGTCAGTACTGACAACGGCTAAATCTTTTGTCACTTCGGGTATTTCTGAGCGTAATTTTGAACAAGATGGCAAAGTTTATCATCATATCATTGATCCGAAAACAGGTTATCCACATGATAATAGCATTGCTAGTGTAACCGTATTGACTGACCAGTCCATGCGCGGTGAGTTGGAGTCCACCCGCTTGTTTTTTGCAGATGCTACGCCAGCAAATTATCCCTATGCAGCCATTGTTATTCACAAAGATTATTCTGTGGAATTGATAAATCTTCCAGCATGGCAAATCCATATTAAAGATGACCGATTTTATTTGAAAAAGGATTAACCTTTTTCATTTTTTTATTTTTGACAAATTCATAGATTTGATATAAAATAATCTGTACGCTAAAGAAAACGGTTTCTTTTTAGTTAACTTTGGCCATTTATATCACGATTTTGCAACTGCAAAATAGAAATGAGTCCTAAAATGGAAGAACAACAAGCTCATATTCAGCTTACAAGTGCTGATGTGACTGATGACGCCATTATTGTTGGAGATCCAGCACGCATTGATCGGATCACACGACAACTTGATGATTTTGTCGAACTAAAGTACAACCGAGAATTTCGTTCTGTAAAAGGAAGTTACAAGGGAAAAACAATCCTCATTCTTTCTACGGGTGTAGGCGCACCATCTACTGCCATTGCGATTGAAGAATTGCATCATATCGGTGTAAAACGAATTATTCGCGTTGGTTCAGCGGGTGCTTTGCAAGCTGACATCCAACTGGGTGCTATTTTAATTGGAGAGGGTGCTGTCAGAGATGACGGACTTTCCAAAAATTATGTTCCTGAACAATATCCAGCTACTCCAGCTTCAGATTTACTGTCAAAAGCAAGACGACTGGCACCAGATGCTGTCTTTGGCATTATTCGTTCACATGATGGTTTTTATATGGACGGCAATGAACAAACACAGGCTTACTGGTCTAAAATGGGGATTATTGGTGAGGATATGGAGTCAGGTGCTTTGATGACTGTTGGTCGTTTACGTGGCATGGCTACCTTATCCATTTTAAATAATATAGTACTTTACGAAAGCGATTTACAAGCAGGTGTCAATGATTTACAGGCACATGCTCAAGTTGTCGAAGCAGGTGAAAAACGAACCATCAGACTTGCACTTGATTTATTAAGTTGGGAAGAAAAATGAAGAATAAAAACGCAGAAACGCAAGGCTCAGCCTTGAATATTGAACAAAATGGAATTAACGTCATTGACGAGTCTGAACGCAAAGGAAGTCCAAAATCACTCTTTTGGCCTTGGTTTGCTGCAAATATCGCAGTACTCTCGGTCTCTTATGGTGCTTGGACACTTGAAATGGGCATCAATGCCCAACAAGCCATTATCGCAACGACACTCGGAATTATTGTCGCCTTTCTTCTCGTTGGCTTTGTTTCGCTCGCAGGGAAACGTGGCTCTGCACCGACCATGATTCTGTCGCGGTCAGCTTTTGGAGTCAATGGAAATCGTGTACCCGCCGTAATTTCTTGGCTGATTTGTGTTGGTTGGGAAACAATTCTGGTGGTTTTATCCACCTTAGCGGTGGCAACTGTTTTCAAGGAGATGCATTGGGCTTCAGGAAATATGACGAAAATAATTGCCTTTTTGGTTGTTATCGCGATTATTGTCGGTGTCGCAGTTCTTGGTTTTGATGCCATTATGAATTTTCAGAAATGGTTGACCATCATTTTGGGAATTGCCACTATTGTTTACTTTATTCTATGCGCTCACTTGATTAATTTTAACTTATTGACAACGATGAAACCAGGTAATTTTGCGGGAATGATTGGAGCGGCCATCCTTGTCATTACAGGACTTGGTATGAGTTGGATCAATTCAGCGGCAGATTATTCTCGGTATATCCCTCGTAAGGCTTCCTCAAAGGGAGTTGTCGGTTGGACTACTTTTGGGGGTGCATTGACACCAGTGATTTTAGTCATTTTTGGTATTTTACTCGTGGCTTCACAAAAAGGCAATGTGACTTCAGCCTTTGCGACAAATATTTCAGCTGATCCAATAGGAACTCTAGCAAGCGTTTTGCCTACTTGGTATCTTTTGCCATTCACACTTGTTTCTGTAATTTCATTGGTATCAGGTGCGGTTTTGGATATTTATTCTTCTGGACTGGCGCTTTTGGCTATTGGGCTTCCAGTTAAACGTTGGGTTGGAACCTGTCTTGACGGCATCATTATGTTTTTGGGGACAATTTATATTTTGTGGTTTGCTTCAAGTGATTTCTTCAGTTTATTTGAAGCCTTTCTTTTCGCAGTCGGCGTACCAATCGCAGGTTGGAGCGGTATTTTTCTTGCTGAATTGGTTATTCGCAAAAAAGATTACGATGAAAAAGCACTGTTTGATGCTAAGGGACGCTATGGTTCAGTGAATTGGGTATCCTTGTTGGGAATGATTGTCGCATCGATTGTTGGTTTTGGTTTCATGACCTCAACCGTGTCAGGATTTACATGGCAAGGTTATCTTTTCAATAGTTTCCTTCCAAAAGCGGTTTGGGGCTATTCAAACTTGGGTGTCTTTATTGCTTTGTTAATTGGCTTCATCGTTCCATTTTTCAATATTAAAGCGATCCGTAAACAAGAAGCATGAAAGATAAAAAAAGTGCCAATGGGTGCTTTTTTTCATAAGGCTTAAGTCATTGACAAAAACCTGAGAATACTGTAAAATAGATAAGTACGTTTTTAAAAGCGTATTGGCGTGGGAGATTTCAACGAAATCAGCATACCACATCACGTAAATCCGGATATTAAGCGAACATTGAGGCTTTTGTGTCACACAAAAAGCTGTGAGCGGCATCCGAACTAATCTATATAAGGAGAACATTAACGTGGCTAAAAAAGTAGAAAAACTCGTTAAATTGCAAATTCCTGCAGGGAAAGCTACACCAGCTCCTCCAGTTGGTCCAGCTTTGGGTCAAGCAGGTGTCAACATCATGGGATTCACAAAGGAATTCAACGCTCGTACAGCTGATCAAGCTGGTATGATCATTCCAGTTGTTATCTCAGTTTATGAAGACAAATCATTCACATTCATCACTAAAACTCCTCCAGCAGCAGTTTTGTTGAAAAAAGCAGCAGGCGTACAAAAAGGTTCTGGTACTCCAAATACTGTAAAAGTTGCATCTGTAACTAAAGCTCAAGTCAAAGAAATCGCTGAACTTAAAATGCCTGACCTTAACGCATCTTCAGTTGAAACAGCTATGGCTATGATCGAAGGTACTGCTAAATCTATGGGATTCACTGTTACTGACTAAAATTTTGCCCGAATTGCTTCGTTAGCAGAACCCTTGCGTACTTAAGTACGCGGCGGAACCTGCTGTCTCGCACTTCGAACAAAATTTCGAGATTTGTTGTTATTTGTTTAATTTAAAGCGAAATGAAACGCGGAAAAATTTTCCGATGTTTAAATTTCAGTATGTGTTCTGCCTTTTGCTCTTGCGACTTTAGTCGCTAAGCAAACGGACATGCGTAGCTGAGGAAAATTTTTCATTTAAGTGCAATGAAGCGATTGAACAGATTAAATCAATAAATTCAGAAAAAGTCACACATGCAATCCACGCATTGTGGAAGGCTTAAAGCACATTCGTGCTGAAAAAACCGATACTACCACTAGGAGAAAATTAAAAATGGCTAAAAAAAGCAAAAACTTGCGCGCAGCTTACGAAAAAGTTGACGCAACTAAACTTTACAATGTAGAAGAAGCTGTAGCACTTGCTAAAGAAACTTCATTCGCAAAATTTGATGCAACTGTTGAAGTTGCATACAACCTTAACATCGACGTTAAGAAATCAGACCAACAAATCCGTGGCGCAATGGTATTGCCAAACGGAACTGGTAAAACTTCACGCGTTCTTGTTTTCGCTCGTGGAGCAAAAGCTGAAGAAGCAACTGCAGCTGGTGCTGATTTCGTAGGTGCTGACGAACTCGTTGCTAAAATCAACGGTGGTTGGTTGGACTTCGATGTTGTTATCGCAACACCTGATATGATGGCAATCGTTGGTCGTCTTGGACGTGTCCTCGGACCACGTAACTTGATGCCAAACCCTAAAACTGGTACAGTTACTATGGACGTAACTAAAGCAGTTTCAGAATCAAAAGCTGGTAAAGTAAACTACCGTGCTGACAAAGCTGGTAACGTACTTGTTCCAATCGGTAAAGTTTCATTCGAAAATGAAAAATTGGTTGAAAACCTTAAAGCTTTGCACACTGTTATTGCTGCTGCTAAACCAGCTGCTGCTAAAGGTACATACATCACAAACCTTTCTGTTACAACAACAATGGGTCCTGGTGTAAAAGTTGACGTAACAACTTTCTAATCATGTATTAAATAAAAGGAGCTTCGGCTCTTTTTTATTTTCAAAAAATCTCCTCGTCAGCGCTGACAAAACTCAAAACTTCAAATGAAAGCCCTTAAGTATTCTGTATATGATTATATTATATTTATTTTCAAAAATCGTGTGAAATATTTTGACAATTCGTAAAAAAAAGAATAAACTTATGAAATGAAGTTTTGAAGAAAGGAGTAACATGAAAAGTAGTCAAGAAATTCTTGGGCGCGAAGCAGAAAGCATTCCTGTCAGTTCTCGCATCAAATATTTTGACATGGTGATTGATCACGGCAAAGGTGCTTTGCTGTACGATGTGGAGGGGAGAGCCTACATTGATTTCTTGGCAAGCGCCTCGTCAGCCAATACAGGACATTGTCATCCACGTGTGGTTAAAGCCATTCAGGAGCAGGCAGAAAAGCTGATTCACTTCACGCCGGCCTATTATGCCAATGAGGTAACGTCGTCATTGCTGACAAGGTTGGCTGATTTGGCACCTGGCGATTTTCCAAAGAAGGTCGCGGTTGGAACTTCAGGTTCTGATGCCAATGATGCCATGATCAAGTTTTCCAGAGGTTATACGGGGCGTCCCTATATCATCTGCTTTACAGGTGCTTATCACGGTTCTACTTATGGATCAATTACCTTGTCAAATGTCAGCTTGAACATGTCACGTAAGATTGGTCCATTATTGCCCAACATCGTCAAATTGCCTTTTCCAGATACGCACAAGATGTTGAAAAATGAAACGGAAGCGGAATTTGTCGAACGGCTGTGGTCGGCCTTTATGGAAGTTTTTGAAACCTGGCTTCCCGTTGAAGAAGTAGCTGGTGTGATAATTGAACCTATTCAGGGGGATGGTGGCATTATCGCTGCGCCTAAGGCTTATTTGGAAAGACTCTATGCGTTTACACGAGCGCATGGCATTGTCTTTGCGGTAGATGAAATCAATCAAGGCTTCGGCCGTTCTGGAAAAATGTGGTCAATTGATCATTTCGGGATTGAACCAGATCTGCTGACCATCGGGAAATCAGTGGCTTCAGGTATGCCATTTTCGGCATTGATTGGCCGTCAGGAAATCATGGACAGCTTGGAGGCGCCAGCACACGTTTTTACAACCGCAGGCAATCCAGTATGTGCGGCAGCAGCTCATGCCACACTTGATGTCATTGCTGACGAAAAATTGGTTGACCGTTCTTATCGGTTGGGAAAAGTCGCAGCAGCCTTTTTCGAAAAAATGCAGGCCCAATATGACTTCATTGGACAAGTCAGAATGTACGGCCTTGACGGTGGCATCGATATTGTCAATTCTGACGGAAAAGCAGACGAGCCTGCCACCACAAAAATCATTTATGAACTCTTTAAAAGGGGTGTCATCATGATTAGCCTGAGAGGAAATATCCTTCGTTTTCAGCCACCACTTGTCATTACTGACACACAGCTGAATGAAGGCTTGCAAAAAGTCCAAGAAGCTTTCGAAGCTTATAAAAATAATGAAATTGAACTACCAGACGATGGCAACAAAATCGGTTGGTAAATGAAAAATTGGAGGAACAAATATGAGTTTTACAAAACGTGCGAGTTTTGAAACCTACAGTCAAAAAGACAAAAAACTGAAGCAGACACTTGGTGTACGTGACTTCCTAGCACTTGGTGTTGGAACAATCATTTCAACATCAATCTTCACATTGCCAGGGGTTGTTGCAGCAGATTATGCTGGCCCTGCGGTTGTTTTCTCATTCTTGATTGCAGCTGTTGTTGCAGGACTTGTGGCTTTTGCTTATGCTGAAATGTCAACGGTCATGCCTTTTGCAGGTTCTGCTTATTCGTGGATTTCGGTCTTATTTGGTGAAGGATTTGGTTGGGTTGCTGGTTGGGCTTTACTAGCAGAATATTTTATTGCCGTTGCCTTTGTTGGTTCAGGTTTCTCAGCAACTTTCCAAGAATTGCTGCGTGAGCTTCACATTACATTGCCCGCAGCTCTTGCACACCCAATGGGAACTGACGGTGGGGTTGTGGATTTAATTTCTTTACTTGTCATTGTCGTATCTGCCCTCGTCGTTTGGCGAGGCGCGTCTGATGCCGGAATGGTTGGTCAAATTCTTGTTGTCTTAAAAGTAGCCGCTATTATTACCTTTATTGTTGTTGGTTTGACTGTTGTTAAAGGACAAAATTATGTGCCATTCATTCCTGCTCACAATCCTAAAACAGGATTTGGTGGCTTTTCAGGAATTCTATCAGGGGTTTCAATGATTTTCCTTGCTTATATCGGTTTTGACTCTATCGCAGCCAACGCCGCAGAAGCAAAAAATCCAAAACGTACCATGCCTATCGGAATTTTGGGATCACTCGTGATTGCCGTTGTTCTTTTCTCAGCAGTCACTCTTGTTTTGGTCGGAATGCACCCTTACTCAGAATATGCAGGCAATGCAGCACCTGTATCTTGGGCTTTGGCTGAAGCTGGTTTTGCAAAGCTTTCTGTTGTTGTCTCTGTCGTAGCTGATGCCGGAATGTTTGTAGCCCTTTTGGGAATGATTTTGGCTGGTTCACGCCTCCTTTATGCTTTTGGTCGTGACGGAATGTTGCCATCTGCACTTGGAAAATTGGACAAACGTGGTTTACCATCAAATGGTCTATTCACAGTAACAATTGTCGCCGTTGTTGTTGGGGCCTTCTTCCCATTTGCCTTCCTTGCACAGTTGATTTCTGCAGGAACGTTGGTTGCCTTTATCTTTGTTTCACTTGGTATGTTTGCACTTCGCCCACGCGAAGGAAAAGATTTGCCAGATGCAACTTACAAAATGCCATTTTATCCAGTGCTTCCAGCACTTGGTGCAATCGGTTCAGTCTTTGTATTTGAAAAATTGGACGACATGGCGAAACTGTATGCTTTCATCTGGTTCATTGTAGGAATTATCATTTACAATGTGTATGGAAGTAAAAGAGCAAATCGTGAAGAAAAAGCAACAAAAACAAAATAAATCTTGAAATCTATTGATTACTTGGGCTGAAGATGATAAAATAAGGCATGCTTATATTTCTTTGGATCTTCATGACAGCCGTTTTTGGCATTGTCTATCTCTTCCAACTCATTCATCTGAATTTGATTGGTTTAGAATTGATTGCACTCCTGATTTTATACATCAGTTTTCGTCAAAGTAAACAAAATGCTTATCGTCCGATTTGGGGAATGGACATTGTCATGGCTTTTGTCATGAGCATTCTCTATTATTCTCACCGAACTTTTACCTATATCAGTCCAAATGATACAGAAAAATTGATTTTGGTCATTATGAGTTTTGTTCTCTCCCAAATCTTTGGAATGTTTTGGGGAAGGCAATTTTATAAGCACCAACATCAACAAGAAAATAAAAAATAAACGCTGTCAGAGCTGACAGCGTTTTTTGATGACCAAATGGTTTATTTGGTCGTTTCTTTTTTTATATTTTCGAGAAGTTCATTGATTTTATCAATGCGAGGTTGTGCAGAATACTGGAATTCTTCAACCTTTTTTTGAATGGCGGCTTTGGTTTTTTCAGCTTCAATCAGCTCCGTTTGAACACGGTCAACATTTGTCTTAACTGCGTCCACATTGTCGGCTAATTCGACGACTAAATCTTTGATGTCTTTAAAAAAATCAGTCATGTTTCTCCTCCAAAAACTTCATTATTTTTGATTGATTTGGTCAGCAACGGCTTGCAAATCATAATCGTGTTCTGTAAATTTACCCACAAAACCGTCATTTTCGGCATAGCGCGGAATAAGATGCACATGCGTATGGAAAACGGATTGGCCAGCAATTTCTTCGTTATTTTGAAGGACATTCATTCCTTTAGCGTCCATGTTTTTAACGATTTTGTTGGCAATCTGTGGGATTTTAGAAAAGAGAAGGGCAGCTTCATCTGGTGACATGGCAAGCAAATTGCGACTGTGCTGCTTTGGAACTACCAAGGTGTGTCCTTTTGTCGTCTGTGTCAAGTCAAGAAAGGCAAGCACGTCATCGTCTTCATAGACTTTTGTACTTGGAATTTCACCAGCAATAATTTTGCAAAAAATACAGTTTTCCATCATTTTACCTCAATATTTCCATTTTAACTGAAAGGAGAAGAATGCAAGCAGGAAAATTAGACCTGTTGTTCCTCTGAAAAAAGCAGCTTTCTTTGTTTTCTGCTATAATTATTATAACAAATTTGTAGAAAATTGGAGAATAAGTATGACCTTGAAAATAACAAATCTTACAGGAGGTTATTTTGGCAATCCTGTCTTGAAAGATGTCAATTTTGATATTGCAGATGGTGAGTTGGTTGGACTGATTGGATTAAATGGGGCTGGTAAGTCCACGACCATTCAGGAAATCATTGGTTTGTTAACTCCTTATTCTGGTACCATCGAGCTGGACGGTTTGACTTTGCAACAGGACTTGGAAGGGTATCGCAAAAAGATTGGCTTCATTCCTGAAACACCCAGTCTATATGAAGAACTGACCTTGCGGGAACACATTGAACTTACAGCTTTAGCCTATGCTATTCCTCAAGAAATTGCGATGAAACGTGCAGAAAAATTATTGACGACTTTCCGCTTAAACGATAAATTAGACTGGTTCCCTGTTAATTTTTCAAAAGGGATGAAGCAGAAGGTCATGATTATTTGTGCTTTTTTGATTGAACCTTCCCTTTATATCATCGATGAACCATTTATGGGATTAGACCCACTTGCCATCCAAGATTTGATTGATTTGATGTTGGAAATGAAAGCTGGCGGAAGTTCTATCTTGATGAGTACGCATATCTTGTCAACGGCTGAAAAATTCTGCGATAAATTCGTCGTTTTGAACGATGGACAAGTCATTGCTGCAGGTACGATTGACGACTTACGCTCTCAATTTGGTAAGCCGGGAGCAACGCTTGATGAGATTTACCTTGGTTTGACAGGACGTGAGACTGCAAAAGTAGGTGCGTCCAATGAATAAAATCTTTAAGAAACGGCGGGCGGAGTTTCATGAGCAAAATATAAAATACCTTCGCTACGTCTTTAACGACCATTTTACCTTGTTTTTACTGATTTTGATTGGTGCATTAACGGTACAATATGCCCAATTTTTACAAAATCATTCGCTCAGTTTGCTTGAAAAATGGGCTGTGATTATCGTTTTGAGTCTTCTTGCTTTGATACCAGGACGGTTAGCGACTTTTCTTGAAGAAGCTGACAAGGTTTTCCTGTTGGTGCGCGAACAAGAGGTCAAGGGATTACTTTCAAAGGCTTTAGGACGTTCATTGATTTTACCAGCAGTCATCGCTATTGTTTTGCTTGTGATTGCAAATCCTTTGCTCGAATTGTCAGTCGTTTGGCTTTTGCTTTGGTTTATCGTATTGATGCTTTTAAAGGCCTTCCTCTTTTTCATTCAACTCAAAAAATGGCAACGGACAAATGTTCTCTCTTGGGCTGAAATGATCAAGTATGAGGAAAACCGTAAGGTTTCAATTTTACGATTTTTTGCCTTGTTTACAAATGTTAAAGGATTGAAGGCGCACAGTCATCGGCGTAAATATTTGGACTTTTTGTTGCCAAAAACACGTCGAACTTACGAATATGCATTGTCGCGTAGCTTTTTGAGATCCGGTGATTATCTAGGCTTAACGTTGAGAATTTTACTTTTGTCTCTTTTGGCTTTGATTTTCATTAAAAATGCCATTGTTGCCGTCATCTTGGTTTGTGTCTTGAATGCCCTCTTGGTTTTTCAACTACTTGCCTTGCGTGAGGCGGTTGATTATCAATTGTTCACACGGATTTATCCTGTCAATAAAGCGTCAAAGGCAACTGCAGTGCAACGCATTCTCTTTCGCGTTATCGTCATGCTGACGGTAGTGGAAGTTGTTGTTGGTGTGATTTTCATTCGTCCTGTCTATGATGTTGCTGCTATTTTACTTATCAATTTCTTATTGGCTAAGTTTTATGTGAAAAGCAGATTAAAAAAATAAGCCTAATGGCTTATTTTTTGTTTTATTCAACCACGAAACCGGTGGTTACATTGTACATGACTTTTGAGCCGTTCAATGTTCCGTGAACATCGTAACTGCCGTCCTTATCTTGTTGAACCAAATCAACTTTGAAGCCTGCGTATTTGGCTACGACTGCGGCAGTTGCTTTGTCGGCATTGGCTCCCGTGATGGTTGTGTCATTTGGATTGGCACCACGGTCTTGCATAGCACCTGAAGGTTGACCTTGACCATTGCCTTGAGGTGCTGCGTTAGTGCTTGAGTTTGCTGCATTTGATGTAGCTGAAGTAGATGAGGTAGCGGCTGCTGAAGTCGCTGCTTGTGTCGTTGCGGTAGGTGTTGCAGCATTGGCAACGAGTGTTGCGCCACCGGCCAATAAGCCGATTGAGAGTGTGCTTGCTACGAGGATTGATTTTATTGTCATAATATTTTCTTCTTTCATTTCATCAAGTATGCTTGATGTTGAAATGATTATAGAATACATGGCTTAAGTGTTTCTTGACTCAGGCTCAAGCTGGGCTTAAAGGCGAAAAATCAGTCTAAAGCCCTAGAAAATAAAAAAAACCATCGTTTGATGGCTTTTATGTGCTTATTATTTGATGATTTTTGTTCCGTGCACAAAGTTTGTTCCTGTCAGCTCTGACAAGTTTTCGTAATTGTCAAAAGTGACGCCGCCACCGATGATAATCTTGATTTTTCCTGCTGCATAAGCGACAAGAGATTGGATTTTATCGTGCGCAAGGGCTTGATCAAGTGCAGCTCCGTGCATCAAAATTTTATCAACACCAAGTTCTACTAGCTGATCAATGGCTTCGGTTTGTTGGTCAGCGGCGATGGCGTCGAAGGCCATGTGGAAAGTGACAGGAATGCCTTGTGAGGCTACCATCAATGTTTCAATGAGATCAATATCAATCGTATTTTCTGCAGTCAAGGCACCGAAAACAAGGTTCTGTGCGCCAGCCTCAACAGCTTTTAAGACATCATTTTCCATGATTTTTGCCTCGTAAGAGTTGTAAACAAAATTGCCACCGCGTGGTCGGATCATTACTGCAAGAATTGTTTTGCTGTCATTTTGCTCAATAAATTCATTGGCTTGTTGAATGACAGCATAAGAGGGTGTCGTTCCTCCAACTGCCAAATTGTCACAAAGTTCAATTCTTTCAACGCCAGCTTGGACAGCTCTTGGGATTTCTGTAAAATTTTCGACACAAAGTTCACGAATAATCATGGATTTACTTCCTTCTTTTCTTTTTACTCATTTTATTATAACATAGGGGTATGCTTAAAAAAATTGAAAAATCTGCAGGTTTTTTAAAAAATCATGAAGAAAATCTGCGTTGTCCATTGTGCCATGAGGCTTTTACGCTTTCTGGTTATGCTTTGATTTGCCAAAATCGTCATACTTTTAATATCAATAAAAAAGGCTTTGTAAACTTTTTACAACAAAAACCTGACACCGAACACTATACAAGAAAGATGTTTGACCCACGTCGTCGCTTGATTGAGGCGGGAATGTACACGTCAGTGCTGACAGAAATCGAAAAGTTTACACTCAAGGGCAGCCTACTTGACGTCGGCACTGGTGAAGGAACTTTTCTCAATCTCTTGCATTATGAGGGCGATAAATACGGCTTTGACATTGCAAAAGACGGCATTGAGATGGCAACTGAGCTTGATATCAACGGTTTTTTGAGTTTGTCAGACCTGACAAATTTGCCTTTTGCGGACGGAAGTTTTTCTACAATCTTGAACATTTTTACACCGTCAAATTATCGAGAATTCAAACGTGTCATGGCTGACAAGGCACGCGTGTTGAAAATTGTTCCTGACCAATTTTATCTGAAAGAACTGCGGGAGATTTACGGCATTCCTTTAGATTATGACAATTCGGCAGTTGTGGAACGTTTCAAACAAGAATTTGAACAGACGGAGCAAATTGAAATTCACGAGGTGTTTAATATTCCGGAAGAACTCCGTGAAGATTTCTTAGAAATGAGTCCATTGGAATGGTCAGTTTCTGAAGAAATTAAAAAAACAGCCCATCAAAATCCACCTCACACGGCGACTGTTCATGTTCAACTGTTGATTGGTCAAAAATAAAAGCCAGCAAGAATGCTGACTTTTTTTATTTCAATAAGTATTTGATGCCTTTTGAAATTCCCTTTTTACAAACAAAGAAAATCACAAGTGACAAAACGAAAGCGATTGGAACAGCTAAAATTGCCGTTACAACAGAGATAAAAGCATATGTCGTAATCGCCAACAAAACTGAAAAAAGAGCGATATTGACGAAGAATGTCAATTCAGAAACGCGTTTTTCTAAATCTGTTTTTCCTTTAAATTGTGTTTCAGAATAATCGTAGTAGGTTTGCTTCTCATAAAAATCTTTTAAATCTCTTAATTCCATGGCTTTTTTCTTAACTTTCCTATATTATGTATTTTATTATAGTATAAAAGCGAGTCGTTTACAATTCATAAAGATGTCTTGGGTTACTTTCAGGTTACTTTTGTGTAAAAAAACGAATTTGCTGAGAGATGAAATAGAAAAATAAAGATGATATAATGGTTTGCAAGATAAAAAGAGGCTTTTTTGCTCTTTTTAATCATAAAAGAAAGAAAATTTTACCATGATTAAAATTATAGCAACTGCTGAAAGTGTTGAACAAGCAAAAGCATTGATTGCTGCTGGAGTCGATAATATCACTATTGGGGACGCCGATTTTGCGTTGCATGTCCCAACCGCACTTTCTTACGAGGATATTCGTGAAATAACGCACTTGGCACACGATGCTCATAAAACTGTAACAGTCGCCGTCAATGCCCTCATGCACGTTGAAATGATGGCGCAAATCAAACCCTATCTGGACTTTTTGCAGGAAATTTCGGTTGACCAAATCTCAGTCGGTGATGCAGGCGTCGTCTTTGTCTTGCAGCGGGATGGCTACAAGTTACCTTACATTTACGATGCCTCAACCCTTGTCACCTCTGCCCGTCAGGTCAATTTTTGGGCGAGTCAAGGAGCAGTTGGTGCTGTTTTGGCACGTGAATTGCCTAAAGCAGAGCTTGAAGCATTGACCAATCATCTGGATGTGCCAGTAGAATTTTTGGTCTATGGTGCAACGGTCATTCATCATAGTAAGCGTCCACTTTTGCAAAATTATTTTAATTTCATCCAAGCTGACAGTGAAAAAGAAGGTAAAAATCGTCAGGCCAATCATTTTATTTCAGAGCCAAAACATGACGAAACACACTACAGCATTTTTGAGGACAAGCACGGCACCCATATTTTTGCCAATGATGACATCAATATGATGACTGAACTTGCAGACCTCGTCCAAATGGGCTTTACAAATTGGAAATTGGACGGTATTTTTACACGCGGCACGGACTTTGTTGCCATTGTCAAACGCTTTATCGAAGCTAAAGAACTGATTGAAGCAGGGACATTTGACATTCAGCAAGCAACGCGTCTTGACCAAGCTGTTCGAGAATTACACCCTGCAGGGCGTACTCTCTCTCACGGTTTCTATGATTTGGACCCTAAAAAGATTAAGTAAAAACTGCCTGCTTTTGCAGGCTTTTTTTGTAAATTAAAACACAATGTCAAATGTGTTTGTCACAGTAAAAATTGGGAAAAACATCACAAATCCTGTAAAATGAAGGCATAAAAAGTTTTGGTCGTTAAATTCAGTGCATGGGGATTTAATCGGAGAATCTAGACGGATTCTGGCCCTTTCAAAATACTTACTATCTTGAAAATAGAAGGAATAAGAAAATGCAAAATAATAAGACAGCTCCAGAGGTTCTTGCACCTGCTGGGACTTTAGAAAAGCTCAAAGTTGCTATCAAGTATGGGGCAGACGCTGTGTATATTGGTGGACAAGCTTATGGGTTGCGTTCGCGTGCTGGAAATTTCTCATTTGAAGAAATGGCAGAGGGCGTTGCTTTCGCAAAGGCACATGATGCAAAAGTCTATGTGGCAGCCAATATGGTAACGCATGAAGGAAATGAAGACGGTGCAGGCGAGTGGTTTAGAACCTTGCGTGACATCGGAATTTCAGCTGTCATTGTTTCAGACCCTGCCCTGATTGCGATTTGTGCTGCAGAAGCACCCGGACTTGCCATTCATTTGTCAACACAGGCTTCTGCAACCAACTATGAAACACTCGAATTTTGGCGTCAACTGGGACTGGAGCGGGTTGTTTTGGCACGAGAAGTGTCCATGGAAGAGCTGGCAGAAATCCGCCGACATACTAGCGTCGAAATCGAAGCTTTTGTTCATGGTGCCATGTGTATTTCTTATTCTGGTCGCTGTGTTTTGTCAAATTATATGAGCATGCGAGATGCCAACCGTGGCGGTTGTTCACAATCTTGCCGCTGGAAATACGACTTATACGATATGCCATTTGGACAAGAACGCAAGTCTATCAAAGGCGAAATTCCTGAAGAATTTTCTATGTCAGCAGTTGATATGAGCATGATTGACCATATTCCTGATATGATTGAAAATGGTGTGAATTCCCTCAAAATCGAAGGCCGAATGAAATCCATTCACTATGTGTCAACAGTTGCGATGACTTATAAAAAGGCAATCAATGCCTATTTGGAAAGTCCAGAAACCTTTGAAGCAGTCAAGCAAGATTTGGTTGATGAATTGTGGAAAGTAGCCCAACGTGAACTTGATACAGGTTTTTATTACGGCATTCCTGATGAAAATAAACAATTATTTGGTGCACGTCGGAAAATTCCAGAGTACAAATTTGTTGGCGAAGTTGTTGATTTTGATGCTGAGCAGATGGTGGCAACCATTCGTCAGCGCAATGTGATTACGGAAGGCGACAGCATTGAGTTTTATGGCCCAGGCTTCCGCCACGTAGAGACTACCATTAAAAATCTACGTTTGGCTGGGAATGATGAACATGTGGATCGGGCACCAAATCCAATGGAATTGTTGCATATTGATGTTCCATTTGCCGTTGAAAAGGGCGATATGATTCGCAAAAATGGAGCAGGACTCATCAATCTTTACAATGAAACAACAGGCACATCAAAAACGATTCGTGCCAATGCATAGGATAAATCTGTCGTCCTTTAGATAGGGAAGGCAGATTTTTTTTGTGCTTTGTGATTAAATAGAAGTAATAATAAAATAAGAAAAGAAGAAAAAAATGAAAAAAATTGGCGTATATTTTGGCACATTTGCCCCAATGCACAAGGGACACTTGCAACAAGTTTATCAAGCAGCTTTTGAAAACGATGAACTATTGCTTGTCGTATCAGGATATGACAGTGATCGTGGGTCAAAGATTGGCTTGGGGTTGGAGAAGCGTTTGTCCGCGCTGACCGCTTATTTCTCAGATGAATCTCATATTCATGTTAGAAAATTAGACGAAAATGATTTGCCAGCCATGCCTAACGGCTGGAATGAATGGACACATCGCTTGTTGTCATTACTGACAGAGCTTGCGACTGATGAGGTTTTTCAGGCGACATTTTATGTTGGAGAAGCAGAATATTTGGTTGAACTTGAGAAACGCTTTCCGACTGATCAAAATACTTATCTGACTAAAATTGCTGACCGAAGTAACATTCCAATTTCGGCAACAGAAATCCGCAGTCAGCCTCACAAATATTGGGATGCTATTTTGCCGACTTATCAGTCTTATTTTCAGGAGTCTATCAAAATCAATACCACCAATGCAGCACTCATGCGCCGCTTGAACAAATCTTTTGCAAGAGTCGGACTTTCTTTTGCCAGTAGTGACCAGACAGGAGGAGATGGCGTTTTGCAACTGAAACACCTCAGCCCGTTAGCTGACTACTATGAAGCGATTGATTGGCTTAATGCGCATTACCAACTTCAATTTCTCCGTTTAAAAAAATAGCTTGTCAGTGATGACAGGTTTTTTTATGGACTTCTTTAAAATAAAGCTCGGTTACTGCTAAAAGATATGTTATACTATAGATACAAAATAGTCATTTTGGAGAAAGGAAGTAACATTATGTTGACAGAAGAATTTTTAAATAAAATTAAACAAATCACGGGACTAAGTGGTATCGTGATGGTGCTGTTGGGACTGCTGATTGTCTTTTTCCCAGGACGTACCGCATTGATGGCCGCTGCTTTGGTTGGTTGTGGCTTTATCGTGAGTGGACTTTTCCACATTTATTCAATTTTTAGTTTGAAAAATGAAAAAGGGACAATTAAAGCACTCTATCTCCTTTTGGGAATCCTTTATCTTATCGTCGGATTTTTTGCTTTGGTAAATTTATTTGCAGCAACGGCCTCGCTTTTCATGATTATTGGCTTGATTGTCGGCTTCACATGGTTGACAGAAGGATTTATTCAGTTGATGTCAGCAAGCCAGTTTGAGTCGAAATCTTGGATTATCTTTTCAGCTTTAATCTCGATTGTTGCAGGAATTATTTTCCTGATGTCTCCTCTGATGAGCGCGGTTGTGCTATGGAACTTCTTGGGATGGACTTTCCTTCTTTTCGGAGCTTTCAAGTTAGTTCAGTATTTTGGAAATAAAATATAAAAAAGAAAACCTCAGTCCGACTGAGGTTTTTGTAATGCTTCATAATAATTGTGCTTTTTTTGCAAAATGAAATCCAAATGGCCGTTTAGTTCAGCAATTTGGGCACGTAAAATGCGCTCTTGCTCAACCAAAATCGAAATCCGTTGGATAATGGTGCGGTCTCCTTGGTCACGTAGGGCAGAATATTCCTGTATCTTGGAAAGTGTCATGCCAGTTGCTTTGGCACGTTTGATAAATTGCACCCAATCCAAATCTTTTTCTGTGTATTCGCGATGTTGACTAGACGGATTTCGAGAAGGCTTCAGTAAGCCTAAGCTTTCATAATAGCGCAAAGTCGAAATTGAAAAGCCAGTTTGTGCTGCAAATTCAGATATTTTGATGTTCATTTTTCCTTGACCTCGAGTGTACTTTAAGTTGTAAGATGATTATATCAAAAGAAAGATTAAAAATAGATTAAGAAGAAATCGTAGAATGTTTTATCCATTGTCTTTCTTATGTCGGATTTCCAAAAGTTCTAAATGCAATCTCTGTTTTAAAGAGGGTAGTAGCCGATTTGTAGCTGTCAGTGCTGACAAAAAAAGCAGATTAGTCTGCTTTTTTTATTTTTCCTTGTTCGACATTGAAAATACTCAGATTATCAGGCATATTCTTGAGATGGTCGAGCGTTGTAGTCGTCATAAAAGTTTGAGTTTTTCCAAGACTGGTCTTGATCAAATCTAACTGTCGGCTGTTATCCAGCTCACTCATGACATCATCAAGAAGTAAAATTGGATACTCCCCAGTCTCCTCAAAAATCAAATCAATTTCCGCTAGTTTAATGGATAATGCTACGGTACGTTGCTGGCCTTGACTTCCAAAGTCGGCCACGTTCATGCCGTTGATGATAAACTGCAAATCATCTCGGTGTGGGCCGATACTGGTTTGGTGACGGAAAATATCTAAAGAATGGCGCTCTGTCAGCTCTGATAAAAAATCTTGTTTGACATGCCGTTGATAAATAATTTGTAATTCTTCCTGGTCGTGTGTTAGCTGGGCATGCACTTTTTTTGCAAAGTCATTCAATTTTGCAATGAATTTTTCCCGTTCATCCATCATTTTATTGCCATGATTGACCAACTGCTCGTCTAAAACAGCGAGGAAATTTTTGTCAATTTTGTCAGTATCGAATTTGAGATAAGCATTTCGCTCTTTCAAAGCACGATTGTAACTGCTGCTTTCGTAAAGATAGACGGGACGGATTTGTCCCAATTCCATGTCCATAAAACGACGTCTGACAGTAGGCGCACCTTTAATTAACTCTAAATTCTCAGGGGCGAACATGATCAAGTTAAGCTTGCCGATATAATCCGCCAGTCGATTTTCTTTCAGGTGGTTGGCTTTGGCAATCCGTCCTTTTGTGGACAAGATGACTTCGAGTGGTACAGTGCCACCATTTTTTTCGACCAGTCCAGCCACTTTCATTTCATTTTGTTGCCAACGAATGAGTTCTTTATCGTGATTGGTACGATGCGAACGTGTCAGAGCAAGGAAATAAATGGCCTCAAGAATATTGGTTTTGCCTTGCGCATTTTGACCTAAAAAAATGTTGAGTTGTGGGTGGAAGTCAAGCGAAAGTTGCTCGTAATTTCTAAAATTAGTTAATTGAAGTTCTTTTAATTTCATTCAGATGGCCAAATCAATGGCGTCCAGGGAATTTTGGTCGGCTCTTTTTAGCAGGTTTCGCTACTTTGTTTTCAGCATTCATTTGTTTAACAAGTGCTTTAACACGAGCTTCCTCGGCTTTGTCTTCTTCGTGTTGAGCGATTTCGTCAGCAGAAGCAGCCACAAATTGGACAGAAACACCGAAAACAGGGATTTCTAAAAGATCACCTGCACGTAATTTTTTTCCGCGTCGATTTTCGGGTTGGTGGTTGTAGAAAATTTCACCATCATTGGCAGCCAAAAAGAGCTTTGCTTGACCGCCAGTAGCAATCAAACCAAGTTCCTTGAGGGCTTGCCCCAGAGTGATAAATTCTTCGTATAAAGTATAATTTTTCATAATCCAATTTTAACATAAAAATTAGAGAAAGGTACACGAATTTTTCATATATTTTGGTATAATAGGACTTACTACCAAAGTAGCATTAAAAATGGCGTACTATGTCTTTAAGACGATATAAGGACACCTCTAATACTGTTTAACTTCTAAAATTATCATTTAGAAGTTAAAGTTTGCGTGAACGCAAACCGCTTCTTGCGCTTAAAAGATTTGTCCGTTTGCTTAGTTGCTAAAGCAACAAGAGCAAAAGGCTCGCGCAAGGCAGTATATTTGCAGTTAATCTACTAAAAGTTAGCACTTTTAGAGGTTAACTAGTATAAAAATGTCTTTCGATCAGTAATTATTTAACGATAGCTCACCTATGAAAGTGAAATGAAAATTTGACAACTCACAAATTTGCTGAAGGCTTAACACTTCATGTCATCAAAGAAACAAAATTTAAAACTGTAAAAATCATTGTTCGTTTTCGTGAACGGTTGACGGAAACTCATTTGGGAAAACGTGTTTTGATTTCCAATATGTTGGAAACAACAAATCAAGTTTATCAAACAGGAACCGCGTTTTCAAGACAACTTTCCGAAATGTATGGCGCTTCATTTACCACTGGAGTCGCCAAAAAAGGCAATCAGCACTTATTGACCATCAATATGAATGTGGTCAATCCAAAGTTTGTTGATACAGATACGGTCAGTCAAGCGATTGATTTTATCAAGACGGCCTTATTTCAACCAGATGTCAGTGCTGACGGCTTCAATCCAGAAGTTTTCAAGCGTGAACAGACCAATCTCATTCATTATTTGGAATCCATGAATGACGATCGCTCGTATTTTGCCAGTCGTAAATTGGCAAGCCTTTTTTTCACAGATGAAGCGCAGGCACTTCCAAGTATTTCAACAGTTGATTTGCTCAAGGATGAAACGCCAGAAGCGGTCTATGCCTACTATAATGAAATGCTCAAAACCAATGCCATTGATATTTTCGTACTTGGTGATGTTGATGAAGAAGCAATTTGTGCAGCTTTTGAAACATTCCCACTTGAAGGACGCAAAATTTCAAGCGATGTGATTTACCAGCAAAAACAGATAGAAGAACCCGTAGAAATAACAGAAGAAAAAGAAGTGGCACAATCCATTTTGCAACTTGCCTTTTATCTTCCAGTGACTTATGGAGATAAGGATTATCTGGCTTTGCAGGTCATGAACGGCTTATTTGGTGGTTTCTCACATTCAAAACTTTTTGCGAATGTGCGTGAAAAGGAAAGTTTGGCCTATTCGATTTCGTCAACTTTTGATTCCTTTTCAGGTTTCTTTAAAATTGCCGCAGGGATTGATGCTCAAAATTACGAAAAAGCAAAAGCGCTTATATTTGAACAGCTTGAAGCAATGAAAACGGGCGATTTTACAGAAGAAGCAATCGCGCAAACCAAAACCATGCTACGCAATACCTACTTAATTGGTCAAGATTCAGCATCAAATAATGTCGAATTGGCCTATGTTAAGGCACTGCTACCAACACGTTACATGACACAAGAGCAATTTTTGACTGGACTTGAAGCAGTAACGAAGGCAGATATTGAAGCCCTTGCACAAGAAATCATCTACCAGGTACAATACTTTATGAAAGGCAGTAGCCTTCAACTTGAAGCACAAGAAGACTAAGAGAAAAATGAAAGAACACAAGTATATTAAAGCTGGTGAAACACTTTACGAATCTATTTTAGACAATGGACTAAAAGTCTATTATTTACCAAAAACGGATTATAACAGAACTTACGGCTTATTCACGACCAATTTTGGGTCATTAGATACCAGTTTTATTGCCAGAGGCGAGAGCCAAATGTCCACTTTTCCAGAAGGTATTGCTCACTTTTTAGAGCATAAACTTTTTGAAAAAGAAGACGGAGATGTCATGTATAAATTCGGTGCTTTAGGCGCACAGACCAATGCATTTACAAGTTTTTCAAAGACCTCTTACCTTTTTTCTACACGAGAAAACAGCTATTCCTGTGTCGAATTATTGCTTGATTTTGTACAAATTCCTTATTTTACAAAAGAAAATGTTGAAAAAGAGCAAGGAATTATTCAGCAAGAAATTCAGATGTATCAAGACGATAGCGATTGGCGCTTATTTGCAGGTTTATTGGCAAACATGTATCCTGATACACCGCTGGCGGCAGATATCGCAGGGACTCCTGAAACCATCAATGCCATCACAACAGAAGAACTTTATCGGAATTATGAAACCTTTTACCATCCATCAAACATGAGTTTGTTTTTGACTGGCCCATTTGATGTTGAAAAAATGGACGCTTTTGTAAAAGCAAATCAAAGCAAAAAGACATTTGCTAAAAATGAAGCCATCAAACGAGCAGTAGTTCCAGTGACGCAACCCAAAGTCGATGAAACCATTGAGCTTGAAGTAGCGATGCCAAAAATGGCTCTAGGTCTGCGTGGAGACGACGCACTTCCTGAAGATTCGAAAGCATTGATGACTTACAAAGTCGCAATTCATCTCTTGCTTGATTTGATTTTTGGTCGGACAAGTAATAGATTTGAAGCATTGTACAATGAAGGAATGATTGACGATTCATTTGGTTTTAGTTTTGATTTGGACAAGCGTTTTCATTTCGTTACTATAACTGCTGATACAAAAAATCCAAAAAAACTGAGTCAAGCTTTGCAAGAAGCGATAAAAAGTTATAAAATAGATAATGATTTCAACGAGGAGCATCTTGATTTGCTCAAAAAAGAAATGTTGGGCGAATACTACAGCTCGCTTAATTCATTGGAATATATGGCCAATCAATTTTCAAGCGAATGTTATGGCGATTATAATTTCTTTGATCTTCCTGAAATCATTGCGAGTTTAAATTTAGAGACAATTAGCCAAGCCGCCGATCAATTTATCGGGCAGATGAAAATTGTCGAATATACCGTTTTACCAAAATAAAAATACGCAAGAAGCGTAAAAACTGAACAGTAATAATAAAAAATCGATGGGTAGTATCAATATGAAAGGGGGCCGCGGTGTCAATTAAAACAATTGGACGGGTCTTAAAAGAAAGACGAACTGAGCTTGGTCTAGGATTATCAGAAGCAGAAGCATTTACAAAAATTCAGAAATTATATATCGTAGCACTAGAAACAGATGACTATAAAGCATTGCCAGGAGAATTTTATGTGAAAGCATATCTCAAGCAATACTCAGAAAAATTAGGTTTAAATACAGACAAAATTCTTGAAGCTTATGAGGAAGGAAACGGCATCACCGTTGAGGATAAGGACGATATTCAGGAGACATATCGTTTTGTAAAACCAAGCGATCGGGTGGAACCAGAAGAGGAAGAAGGGCCAAAAGATTGGCATTATTATCTTCCAATCATTGCCCTATCCGGAGCTGCCGTAGCCATTATCGCGGCTGTCATGTTGGCTGTCATTTTGAATAATCCAGAAACGCCAAATTTTACGAGTTCTGATTATACTTATTCGACCTCAACCAGTAAAAAGGCATCAAGCACACAAAGTTCAAGTTCGACAAGTGCTTCCTCTACAACTTCTTCAAGTTCAGCAGCTGCTGAAAAAATGGATGTTACAGCAACAGGTGGTTCAATGAACATCACCTTGTCTAACGTGACAGGTGCTGTTAAAGTTGTCTTTACTGATAAAACAAATGCCAGCGTTTGGACATTGGTGCGTAACTCAGACATGAGCACAGCAGGTGTGACAGTCAATGGACAAAATCCAACCGTTACAGCAACCTTGACGACTGGAGGAACACAATCAACCATTACATTGGGAAATCGAAGCAATATCGGCATGACCATCAACGGTCAAGAAGTTGATTTGACCAAGTTTACAAATACCAATGGCCCATATAATATTTACCTGACAGTTGTTGCTGCGACAGCAACAACTGCAACAAGTAGTAGTTCATCAGTTGCTTCAACAACGACAGCAAGCAGTTGATTTATTCTAGCTAAAAGTTTTTGAATGAGTAGTTATTAAAAGAGTAATTTTATAAAAGAAAAGGAAAAGTAAAATGAAACAGAAAATCCCCAATCAGTTGACAATGGCACGAATCTTCTTGATTCCAATCTTCTTAATCGTACTTTATTTGCCACAAGGTGAAAAAATTGGGCAGACGTCCGTTTCATGGATTGTTGCTGCGATTATTTTTGCAGTTGCTTCATTTACAGACTGGCTTGATGGCTATTTGGCACGGAAATGGCACGTGGTTTCAAACTTCGGTAAGTTTGCAGATCCACTGGCCGACAAAATGTTGACCATGGTTGCTTTCATCATGCTTGTCACACTTAATTTGGCTCCAGCTTGGGTTGTAGCAATCATTGTCTGTCGTGAACTTGCCGTGACAGGCCTTCGTCTGCTCTTGGTTGAACAAGGTGGTACAGTGCTTGCAGCAGCTATGCCTGGTAAAATCAAGACCTTCACACAAATGTTGTCAATCATTTTCCTTTTGATTGGAGATCCAATTTATATTGGGACAATCTTGCTTTACATTTGTTTGATTTTCACGATTTATTCAGGATATGATTATTTCAAGAATGCAAAAGTGAAATGGGAATTCTAATCCTAAGCAATAAATTGAACAAAAAACAGCTTAAAATCTTGCAATTTGCGAGAGAAGGGCTGTTTTTTCTTTTTGTCAGAGCTGACAGAAATAAAGATGACAATAAAATACGAAATTGTAAGATTCTCTCTTGATTTAATCGAAAATTTGCGTTAGAATAGTAAGTATAGAGAGCGAATGTTGGTGAAAATTCGTACAAAGTATCGTGACATAAATCGGTGGCCCCGTTATAGCCTCAAAGGCTCTGAATTCAGAGTGAAATTAGGTGGTACAGCGTATTTTTCGCCCTAAGGCTTTTAGCTTTAGGGTGGTTTTTTTTTGAAACAATCCACAGATACTTTGGCGTCCCAACAGAAAGGAAACGCAATGAAATTACAAAAACCAAAAGGAACGGCAGATATTTTGCCACAAGATTCTGCTAAATGGCAATATCTTGAAGAAATTGCTCGTGCAGTTTTTAATGATTATAACTTCAAAGAAATTCGGACACCAATGTTTGAAAGCTATGAGCTTTTCAGCCGTGCAACAGGTGAAACAAGTGATATCGTAACGAAAGAAATGTACGACTTCGAAGATAAAGGAGGCCGTCACATTGCCCTTCGTCCTGAAGGAACTGCATCAGCTGTCAGAGCTTACGTTGAAAATAAACTTTATGCACCAGAAGTTTTGAAACCTGTCAAAATGTGGTATAACGCATCAATGTTCCGTTACGAACGCCCACAATCTGGCCGTTTACGTGAATTCCATCAATTTGGTGTCGAATGTCTTGGGGTGAAAAATCCAGCTGTTGATGTAGAAATTATTGCCATGGCGGATGCTTATTTCCGTCAACTTGGGGTTTCTGGAATTTCACTTCATATCAATACTTTGGGAGACATGGAAAGTCGTAAGGCTTATCGTGAAGCTTTGATTGCTTACTTGCTTCCATTTGAAGCAGAACTTTCAGAAGACAGCCGTCGTCGCTTGCATGAAAATCCATTGCGTGTCTTGGACTCAAAAGAACCAGAAGACATCAAAGTGGTTGAAAATGCGCCTTCTATTTTGGATTATTTGAATGAAGCGTCAGAAAAATACTTTGACGATGTGAAAAACTTGTTGAACGCCTTAAATATTGATTATGTCATTGACAAGAATATGGTGCGTGGCTTGGATTATTACAATGACACGATTTTCGAATTCATTGTAACTGTTGACAGAAAAGAATTGACTGTTTGTGGTGGCGGACGTTACGACAGCCTGGTTGAATACTTTGATGGTCCTGTCACACCTGCTTTCGGCTTCGGACTTGGTGTTGAACGCTTGCTTATGGTTGCTCAAGCACAAGAAATTGATTTCATGGAAGATGAAAGCATGGATGTCTATGTTGCAGTGATGGGAGATGCAGCCAATGTTGAAGCAACAAAATTGGTTGAAAGTCTTCGTGCTCAAGCCTTTAAAGTTGAACGCGACTTTTCAAATCGTAAATTGACAGCACAATTCAAGACTGCAGAAAAATTGAACGCAGAAGTGATTATCACACTCGGAGATAACGAAGTCAAAACAGGAAACGTATCGATTAAACACAACAAGACACGTAAAGAAGTGAAGACAACTTTAGATGCGATTTATGACTCATTTGCTCCTACATTCGAAGAACTGTATGTTGAAGAAGAATTTTAATTAAGGAAAAAGAGAAAAAAATGAAACGAACAAATTACGCAGGAAATATTACAGAAGAATACTTGGGACAAACCGTAACGGTCAAAGGTTGGGTTTCTAAACGTCGTGACAAGGGTGGACTTGTTTTCATTGATTTGCGTGACCGTGAAGGCATTCTTCAAATCGTTGTCAATCAAGAAACTGCTTCAGCAGAAGTCGTTGAAACTTCAAAAGCCATTCGTTCTGAATATGTAGTTGAAATTACTGGTAAAGTCATTGAACGGGCCAGCAAAAACGACAAAATCAAAACGGGTGGTGTCGAAATCGAAGCAACATCAATCGAAGTTTTAGCAACATCTAAAACAACACCATTTGAAATCAAGGATGATGCTGAAGTTTCTGATGACACAAGAATGAAGTACCGTTATCTTGACCTTCGTCGTCCAGAAATGCTTAAAAATATCCGTTTGCGCCATGCAACGACACATGCCATTCGTCAATACATGGACGAAAATGGCTTCATTGATGTTGAAACACCATTCTTGAACAAATCAACTCCAGAAGGTGCGCGTGACTATCTTGTGCCATCTCGCGTCAACAAGGGTGAATTTTATGCACTTCCTCAATCTCCACAACTGATGAAACAACTTTTGATGACTGCTGGTCTCGACCGCTATTATCAAATCGTTAAATGTTTCCGTGATGAAGATTTACGTGGCGACCGTCAACCTGAATTTACGCAAGTCGATTTGGAAACATCATTCTTATCTGAAGAAGAAATTCAAGATTTGACAGAAGGATTGATTGCTAAAGTCATGAAAGACGTCAAAGGCATTGATGTAACGTTGCCTTTCCCACGTATGAAATATGATGATGCCATGAATTTTTACGGTTCTGACAAACCTGATACACGTTATGACATGCTCCTCCAAGACTTGTCAGATCTGACAAAAACATCAGGCTTCAAAGTCTTTGAAGATGCACCAGTTGTCAAAGCATTCGTTGCAAAAAATGCGGCATCAAATTATTCACGTAAAGCCATTGACAAATTAACCGAACAAGCCAAGCAAAATGGTGCTAAAGGGCTTGCTTGGATGAAGTTTGAAAAAGGCGAATTAACTGGCGGCGTTTCTAAGTTCCTAACTAGTATTGCGTCAGAGCTGACAGAAGCTTTAAGTCTTGAAGAAAATGACTTGATTTTGTTTGTTGCGGACAGCTTGAATGTTGCCAACAATGCACTTGGTGCATTGCGTCAAACATTGGCACGCGAACTTGATTTGATTGACAGTAACAAATTTAATTTCCTTTGGGTTATTGACTGGCCTTTGTTCGAATGGTCTGAAGAAGAAGGACGTTATATGTCTGCCCATCATCCATTCACATTGCCAACACTTGAAACACGTGAATTCTTGAGCGCTGATGGTAGCTTTGAAGCTTCAGATCTACAAAAAGTTCGTGCGCACGCTTACGACATTGTCTTAAATGGCTACGAACTTGGTGGCGGATCACTCCGTATCAACACACGCCAACTTCAAGAAACGATGCTTGAAGCGCTTGGCTTTACACTTGAAGCAGCAAATGAACAATTTGGCTTCTTGCTTGAAGCACTTGATTTTGGTTTCCCACCACATGGGGGCTTAGCAATCGGTCTTGACCGTTTCGTCATGTTATTAGCAGGAAAAGATAATATTCGTGAAGTCATTGCCTTCCCTAAAAACAATAAGGCAACTGATCCAATGACACAAGCACCATCTAGCGTTGCTGATAAACAGCTAGAAGAATTGAGTATTAGACTTGCAGACAAAAATTAACAGATTTCTTGGAAAAATCTTAGACCGTTTTGGACTCTATCATCTTTTGAAGTCCATCGGTGCAGAAAAACTGGCCAATAAATTTTCAGCTTCAATCGTTTATGCCGTTTTTTCTAGTTTCGCCTTGAACTTTTTCTATCAGCCTGGACACGTTTATGCGTCAGGTGCGACAGGACTTGCTCAAGTGTTATCAGCTTTGATCACACGTTTGGTCGGGCATGATGTGCTTCCGATTTCCGTGACATTGATTTTGGTCAATGTTCCCTTGATTATCTTGGCTTGGCGTGGAATAGGAAAACAATTTACCATTTACACTTTAGTAACCATTTTGATGAGTTCACTCTTTATCCACTTTATTCCAGTGACGACTTTGACCAATGAACCGGTCATCAATGCTGTTTTTGGTGGTGCTATTATGGGATTTGGTGTTGGTAATGCAATGAAATCAGGAATTTCGTCAGGTGGGACAGATATTATCAGTCTTTATATGCGAAAGAAAAACGGGCGTTCCGTAGGAACCTTGAGTTTCGTTGTGAATGGCATTATCGTTTTCATTGCTGGTGCCTTGTTTGGCTGGGAATACATGCTGTATTCAATCATTGCAATCTTCGTTAATTCTCGTGTGCAAGATGCCATCTTTACACGTCAAAAACGCGTTCAAGTCATGATTGTGACACAACATCCAGACTTGCTGGTTGAAAAATTATTTTCAACATTTAATCATGGCGTGACCATTGTCAATAACACAGAAGGTGGTTATACTCACCAGAAACAAACCGTTTTACTCTCTGTTATTACCATGTACGAATATCCAGATTTTAAAAAAATCATCGCTCAAAATGACCCACACGCTTTTGTTTCGATTTCAGAAAACGTGCGTGTTCTTGGAAAATTTGCAGAAATTGATGACTAATTTTATCCAATAAACAGGACAAACAATCTCAAGTTTCAAATGGTTTTGGAATGCCAATTTTGACACAGCCTATCATTAAAAATATTCAGATTTTATTTGGTAGTGCAGTATAGAAGCATTGCTTCAAAAATGGCACAAGATTAATAACTAAAAATTTTTAGTTATTCAAGCTTTAAAAAATTTCTCAAGATGATTGCAATTTCTATTCAATCTCTTAGATGGAAATAGGAAAAAGGAGTTTTATGAAAAGAATTAGTTTACATTTTAGAAACTTTGTAATCATCGCATTGGGGACGGCACTCTACGCCTTCGGTTTTGTCGAATTCAACATGGCCAATCACCTTGCAGAAGGCGGCGTGGCAGGGATTTCGCTGATGCTCCATTTCTTGATGAATATTGACCCATCATATACCAATATGATTTTGAACATTCCACTTTTGTTCATCGGTTATCGTTTTTTGGGAAGAAGAACCTTCTTTTATACCATTTGGGGCATTGTTTCCTTGTCTATCTGGATGTTTTGGTTCCAACGTATCCCTTTCACTTTAAATATTCATCATGATTTGTTGGTCGCAGCACTCCTAGCCGGGATTTTTGCTGGGACAGGAATTGGGCTTGTCTTTAGATATGGGGGGACAACCGGTGGTGCTGACATCATCGCGAAACTCATTCAAATCAAAAAAGGCGTTCCTGTCGGAAAAACATTCTTTATTTTCGATGCTATCGTTTTGACTTTGTCACTGTCATACATCAACCTTGAGCAGATGATGTACACCTTGATTGCTAGCTTTGTCTCGGCACAAGTGGTTGGTATCGTTCAATCTGGTGGTTATACGGTCAAGGGAATGCTGATTGTGACTGACAAACATAAAGAAGTTTCAGACATGATTATTCATGAATTTGGACGTAGCGCTACATTTTTACATGGCGAAGGGGCTTATTCAGGCAATCAAAAAGAAGTCATCTATGTGGTGCTTAATCCAAGTGAAATTCAAGACTTGCGTCAGGCACTTGCAGTTGTTGATAATAATGCTTTTGCATCGATTATCAATGTTCATGAAGTCATCGGCGATTTCTCTTATCCGAAAAGTCGCTTTAGAGGACCAAAAAAATAACCCTAGGGTTATTTTTTTTTAGAAAAATCTTGTAAAAAGTCAGCAAAAAAGATAAAATTAAGTTATAATGTAAGCGAGAACAATGCGATTGCACAAGGAGGAATCATGCGTACAACAAAAGCGACAGAAGAAATCGAAAAAGCGATTATTCACCTCAAAAAAGCAAAACGTGAAATCAGCAACTACACGTTTGATTATAATATGCAAAACTTGGTTCAGCTTGACCGAACCATCAAACAACTGGAATCAATTCGGACAGCGGTCAATTCAAACGGCAATCAAGTCGAAGGCGTAAAATCCGTCGATCAGCTTGAACGTGAGCGTTTGACACGAACGAAAGCAGACTTGTCAGCTCTGACAAGATAATAAAAAAACTGACCAGGGGTCAGTTTTTTTCTATACTGGATAATTGGCAACAAATTCGTCAATGATTGAAACGATTTGAGCTTGAGATTCAGCTTCATTGATGGCAAGTTTGACCTTGCTGGCACGTTTGGCACCTTTGAGGTAATAAGCCGCATGTTGACGGAATTCACGAGAAGCAATATTATCTCCCTTGAGGTCAACAAGACGTGATAAATGAAGTTTTGCGATTTCCATCTTTTCTGGAACTGGTGGTTCAGGAAGCAACTCACCAGTGCGCAGGAAATGTTCGGTGCGGTGCAGAATCCAAGGATTTCCAAGTGCAGCACGTCCCATCATGACGCCAGAAACACCAGTTTGGTCAATCATTCGCATCGCGTCTTCAGGTGTTTTGACATCGCCATTCCCGATAACAGGAATATTGACAGCTTCTGTTAATTTTGAAAGCCAATGCCAATTTTCTTGGGCATTTCCTGTGTATTGCTGTGCTTTTGTCCGACAGTGCATGGCAACGGCAGCGCCACCAGCAGCTTCGATTGCTTTGGCATTTTCGACACAGAAGAGATGGTCATCGTCCCAACCCAAACGGATTTTGACAGTCAAGGGTTTTGAGATGGCTTTGCTGACATTTGAAACGACATCATAAACTTTGTCAGGGTCAAGCAAGAGGCGTGAACCAGCTTCATTTTTCGTTACTTTTGGTACGGGACAACCCATATTGATGTCGATGATATCTGCTACTGTATTAGCTTCGACAAATTTTGCTGCTTCGACAAGTGTATCTACTTCACCACCAAAAATTTGCATTGAAAGTGGATGTGGAACTCCCTCGAAGTCCATCATGCTCAATGTTTTTTCATTGCGGTGTTCAATTCCTTTATCAGAAATCATTTCTGTTACAACGAGTCCAGCACCAAATTCTTTGGCTGTTTTCAAAAAGGCTTTATTATTGATCCCTGCCATTGGCGCAAGTACGATTTTATTTTGAATTTCGATGTCACCGATTTTCCACGGCGCATTGTATTTTTTGTCCATAGTCATAAGCTCTATTCTATCATTTTTTTTTGCCAAATGGCTGCTGTCAGAACTGACAAAACTGTTGAAATAAAAAAAATCAGGATAAATCCTGATTTTCATCATCAAAGGTCTTTATTTGTTTACGAAATGCTTTAACCTAAGCAAGATAATTGATTAAATTTCGAGCATTTTTATCTCTATGTGTCCATTATAGCATACAGATGAACAAATGGGATAAATAAAGTCAGAAAAATTTGGCTTAAATAGCAAAAATGAAAAAAAATTTGCCTTGAGTTAGTTTTTTTAACTTGAAATAATGACTCAATTCAAAATCAAATCGTTCAATTCTGACTCAGAGAATTCATATTTGCGACCGCAAAATTGGCAGACCACTTCAGCGCCGTGATCTTCTTCGATGATTTCAGTAATGGTTTGATTTCCGAGAGATTTAATGCCATTTCTAAAACGATCTTTTGAACAATCGCATTCGAAAGCGAGTCCAGTTTCGGAAAGCTTGGTAAATTCCATGCCAGCATAAATGG
Source organism: Lactococcus sp. dk101 (assembly GCF_009601055.1). GTDB lineage: Bacteria > Bacillota > Bacilli > Lactobacillales > Streptococcaceae > Lactococcus. The sequence goes on along the minus strand of NZ_WITI01000010.1, from coordinate 13,366 downwards.
ATTGCAACATGACATCTAACGCATTTTCATCTTCCAACATGGTTGAGATAGATGGCATTGCTTTGATGTTTTGTTCCATCAGACTGATTTCTTCTTCCGTTGCATCAGGCAAAGCTTGGAGCATAAATCCACCGGCAACTTTGACCGTATCTTCGTTTTCATTCAACAAAACATTGAGACCGACAGAAGCAGGAGTTTGTTCTGAACTCAAGAAATACCAAGCCAAATCTTCGCCGATTTCGCCAGTAATCAAGTCCACTTTTCCAGAATAAGGCTGTTTCAATCCCATATCTTTGATGACAACTAAAAAGCCATTGCCCACAAAAGGAGCGACCAAAACTTCGCCAGTTGACGCTTTTTTATAGTCTAAGTCCTTGTTTTGAACGTAGCCTTTTACGTTACCATGACTATCAGCGACAGCCACAATGGCACCCAAAGCACCATCTCCAAGCACCTTGACCGTGATTTTTTCATCGCCTTTTTCGTTTGCCCCCAAAATCTGAGCTGCAATCAAGGTTCTACCTAAGGCAACAGTTGAAGTTGGCCAAGTCTGATGACGTTCTTGTGCGGTGCGAACAGTTTCTGTAGCATCCAAAACGAAAGCACGAAAATGTCCTTTTTTTGAAATTGATTTAATGATTTTATCCATGCCTCTATTTTACCATTTTTTAGCCTGAAAAAAGACATCAACATCGTAAAAAAGCGAGAAATAAATACTGAACTTGTGAGCTTCACTCACTTATTTAGAATGTTCCATATTTCCGAACAATTAAGGGCATTAGTTAGAATAATCCAGGAAATCACTTATCAATGGCGCAGAGATTTGGTAAAATGAAAATAGTGCGATAGGAGCTTTCTTGCCGAAAATGCCAGCTGTCAGCACTGACAAGACTAGAAAAAGAGCAGTTTTCAATCATTGTATGAAAAAGGAAAACAGCCGATTATTTGAACTTGTCAGTCAGGTCAGAGCGTGCAAATAGAAAAAGAAAAGAGAAGTATCATGCCGTCAGTAGTAGTTGTTGGAACGCAATGGGGAGACGAAGGAAAAGGTAAAATTACTGATTTTCTGAGTTCAAATGCTGAAGTAATCGCCCGCTATCAGGGAGGCGATAATGCCGGTCATACGGTCGTTATTGAAGGAAAGAAATATAAACTTCACTTGATTCCATCAGGTATTTTCTTCCCAGAAAAAACTTCAGTCATTGGTAATGGTGTTGTGGTTAATCCAAAATCACTCATTGAAGAACTTGATTACTTGCATGAAAATGGCGTTACGACTGAAAATCTTCGGATTTCAGATCGGGCGCATGTCATCTTGCCTTATCACAAAAAACTCGACTTTTTGCAAGAAGAAGCAAAAGGCGACAATAAAATCGGAACAACAATTAAAGGAATTGGCCCAGCCTACATGGACAAAGCAGCGCGTGTCGGAATTCGTATGGCTGATTTACTGGATAGAGAAATTTTTGAAGAACGTTTGCGGAGCAATCTGGAAGCGAAAAATCGTGAATTCGTTAAAATGTATGACTCAGAACCATTGGAATTCTCAGATATTTTTGAGGAATACTACGAATACGGTCAAGAACTGAAACAATATGTGTGTGATACATCGGTTATTCTTAACGAAGCACTCGACAATGGCCAACGTGTCTTGTTTGAAGGTGCGCAAGGTGTCATGCTTGATATTGACCAAGGAACTTATCCATTTGTAACCTCATCAAATCCAGTTGCTGGTGGTGTTACCATTGGTTCAGGAGTTGGCCCAAGTAAAATCAACACGGTTGTAGGTGTCTGCAAAGCCTACACTTCACGTGTTGGTGATGGCCCATTCCCAACAGAACTTTTTGATGAAGTCGGCAATCAAATCCGAGAAGTCGGACACGAATATGGAACGACAACAGGACGTCCACGTCGTGTTGGCTGGTTTGACTCAGTTGTTATGCGTCACTCAAAACGTGTGTCAGGGCTGACAAATCTCAGCTTGAACTCGATTGATGTCTTGTCAGGACTTGAAACAGTTAAAATCTGTGTCGCTTACGAAAAATCAAATGGCGAACGCATTGAATATTATCCAGCAAGTCTCAAAGAACTTGCGGATTGCAAACCAATTTATGAAGAAATGCCAGGCTGGTCAGAAGACATCACAGGTATGCGTACCCTTGAAGAACTTCCAGAAGCTGCCCGTAACTACGTTCGCCGTGTCGGCGAACTCGTTGGAGTCCGCATTTCAACATTCTCAGTTGGCCCAGGACGCGAACAAACCAACGTTTTGGAAAGTGTTTGGGGTTAATAAACACTTCGAAAAGAAAAATAATTACGAATAAACGAAAAGGTGGAGGTTGCTCCGCCTTTTTTATATGAATAATTTGACAAAAGCCTAAAAAGTGATAAAATTAGAAGTAGCATGTGAGAAGAGTAGGTTTCTGCTTGTCAAAAGGGAGTTGCAATCACCGACTGAGAGTTGCAATAGACAAAAAATTCTGAAGTTCACCTCACATAAAATTAAATAATCAACTTAAATTAAGTAATAAAATAGGATGGTACCGCGGTTTTTTCGCTCCTTTTGGAGTAGAAAAATCGGGGTATTTTTATTTTCTTTCTTGCGATTGAGCAGGGAGAAATGAAAGACAGGCCCCCTAGAAAAGAAAGGTAATTATGTCTTTACAAGAAAAAATTGAAGAATTGCGCGCACGTGCAATTACCGCTTTGAAAGAAGCAACAGATGAAAAAGCATTGAATGACTTACGTACAACAATGCTCGGTAAAAAAGGTGAATTGACTGAAATTCTTAAAGGTATGAAGGATTTGTCAAACGAAGAACGTCCAGTAATTGGTGGACTTGCCAACAGTTTCCGTGACCGTTTTGGAGAAGCTTTTGAAGCTAAAAAAGCGGAACTTGAAACAATGATGATGAACGCTGCTTTGGAAAGTGAAACCATCGACGTGACATTGCCTGGAACAGAAATGAAAAAAGGGACACGTCATATTTTGACACAAACTCAAGAAGAAATTGAAGAAATTTTCCTTGGTATGGGTTATGAGGTCGTAGATGGTTTTGAAGTTGAAACAGACCATTACAACTTTGAACGCATGAACCTGCCTAAAGATCACCCTGCGCGTGATATGCAAGACACTTTCTACATTAATAGCGAAACTTTGCTTCGCACACATACCAGCCCAATGCAAGCACGGACAATGGATGCACATGATTTCAAAAAAGGTGGTCTTCGTATGATTGCACCAGGTCGTGTCTATCGTCGTGATACAGACGATGCAACGCACAGTCACCAATTCCACCAAATCGAAGGATTAGTGGTTGATAAAAATATTACAATGGCTGACCTTAAAGGAACACTTGATTTGGTCATGAAAAAAATGTTTGGTGCTGATCGTGAACTCCGCTGGCGTCCAAGCTATTTCCCATTTACTGAACCTTCTGTTGAAGTTGATATTTCATGCTTCAAATGTGGTGGTAAAGGATGTAACGTCTGCAAGCATACAGGTTGGATTGAAATTCTTGGTGCAGGAATGGTTCACCCGAACGTTCTTGAAATGTCAGGTCTTGACAGCACTGTTTATTCAGGATTTGCCTTTGGACTTGGACAAGAACGTATCGCCATGTTGAGATATGGGATTAACGATATTCGTGGCTTTTATCAAGGCGATGTGCGTTTCTTGGAACAGTTCTCTTGATCGTTTAACCGCGATAGTGAGGCATTTATTGCTTCTGAAAGAAAAGAGAGAAAAAACGAAACGGAATGAAACATTTTGCTTCATGTGATGTGTTCTCTTCCAATTCTTTTTATGATAAAAAGGAAAAATAAAAAATGTTAGTAAGTTATAAATGGTTAAAAGAACTTGTTCCAGAACTGACAGCAACTGCTGCCGATTTGGAATATAAAATGTCAACGACTGGGATTGAAGTCGAAGGTGTAACAAATGCAGCCGAAGGCTTGTCAAAATTGGTCGTTGGTGAAATTGTCTCAAGTGAAGATATTCCTGAGACACATTTGCACATTACGAAAGTCAACGTTGGAGACAGCGAACCTTTGCAAATCGTTTGTGGTGCAGACAATGTTCGTGTTGGCATGAAAACAATCACTGCTCTTGTTGGTGCACGTATCGCTGATAATTACAAAATCAAAAAAGGTAAAATTCGTGGTGTTGAGAGCCTCGGAATGCTTTGCGCACTCGATGAACTTGGCATTGATGAAAAAATCAATCCAATGAAACATGAAGACGGAATTTTTGAAATGCCAGCTGATGCAGTCGTTGGAGAGTCAATCTTCCCATATCTTGACATGGACGACGACATCATTGAATTGTCAATCACACCAAACCGTGCAGATGCTTTGTCAATGCGCGGTGCTGCACATGAAGTGGGAGCCATTTACGGCTTGCCAGTCAATTTTCCTACAAAAGCACTGACCGAAATCGAAAAAGCAACAGCAGACAAGATTTCAGTCACTGTCAGTACTGACAAAGTGCCAACATACAAAATTCGTGTCATCGAAGGCGTGAAAATTGCACCAAGTCCACTTTGGTTGCAAACACGCTTGATGAATGCGGGCGTGCGTCCAATCAACAACGTAGTTGACGTGACGAATTTTATCTTGATGTATTATGGACAACCCTTGCATAGTTTTGATTTTGACAAATTTGGGTCAAGCGAAATTCTTGTTCGTCAAGCTGAAAATGGTGAAAAATTGACAACTTTAGATGGTGTTGAACGTGAATTGACTTCTGATGACATTGCCATCACTGCTAACGGAAAACCAGTTGCTCTTGCAGGAATTATGGGTGGCTTGGACAGCGAAATCACAAATGAAACAACAACAGTTGCCCTTGAGGCTGCGATTTTTGAAGGCATTTCAATCCGTAAAACGTCTCAAAAATTTGCTCTTCGTAGTGAAGCGTCAAGTCGCTTTGAAAAAGGGATCAATGAAGGAACTGTGACTGAAGCCCTTGATTTTGCGGCTGCAATGATTGCAGAACTCGCAGGAGGACAAGTGCTCAAAGGTGTGGTTGAAAGCAATGATTACAAACCTCAACCAGTAGTCACAAGTATCAGCTTGAGCCGTGTTAATGCTGCTTTGGGAACAGAATTGAGTCTTGAAGTGGTTGAAAAAATATTTAAACAACTTGGCTTTACTGTCAGCGTTGACGGTGAGCTGTTCACTGTTGAAATTCCATCTCGTCGTTGGGACATCAGCATTGAAGCAGATTTGGTAGAAGAAGTGGCACGTATCTACGGTTATGACAATTTGCCAAGTACACTTCCTGCTGGAGCTGAAGCGGGTGAACTGACAGCCATGCAAAAATTCCGTCGTCAAGTTCGTACGAATTTTGAAGCTTCTGGCTTATCAGAAGTGATTGGTTATAGTTTGACAACACCAGAAAAAGCAGTTGAGTTTGTTGAAGGAGATTGGAAAACAACGTCTCTCATGATGCCAATGACTGAAGACCGCTCAACTTTGCGTGTCAACATGATCTCAGGACTTCTTGACATCATTAATTACAACAAGAACCGTAAAAATACGGATCTTGCCATTTACGAAATCGCCAATATTTTCTTGACTGAAGAAGACATTCGCCCACGTGAATTGCCAGCCTGTGCCTTTGCCATTACTGGAAATGTTGTTTCAAAATCATACGCAAACGCAGCTGTTCCTGTTGATTTCTACCATGCCAAAGCAGTCGTTGAAAACTTGCTTGCGACTTATTCAAATGTTCGCTTTGAAGCATACAATGGCATCAAAGAAATGCACCCAGGTCGGACAGCTAAGATTGTCATTGGTGACACTACAGTCGGTTTTGTTGGACAGGTTCACCCAGCGACAGCCAAAGCTTATGATATCAAAGAAACTTATGTTGGAACGCTTGATATGGCACGCTTGCTTGAGCTTGCACCTGCGCAAACAGTATTTACTGACATTCCAAAAGTCCAAGCTGTAACTCGCGACATTGCGCTCTTGATTGACGCAGATAAGACGCATGCCCAAATCGTAGATACAATCGAAAGCAGCAAGGTTAAGACTTTGACTAAAGTTGAATTGTTCGACATCTATGAAGGAATCAACTTACCTGCAGGAAAGAAATCAATGGCATATAGCTTGACATTCCAACCGCTTGAAAATACGATGACAGACGAAGAAATCACAGCTGCCATGAATAAAATTTCAAAACATTTGGTCGAAGCACTCGATGTCGAAATTCGTTAATAGACAAAATAAAATGAGTATTCAATTGAAAAAAATGAATATTCATTTTTTATTTCGAAAAATCAGTAATTTTTACGTAATATTTTTCATGATAATGTTAACTTAAATGAAGCTTTATATGTTAAAATAGTGTAATATGAAGAATATGAAATCGATAACGTTCATGAAAAAATCAATTGTGGTTGCGTGTACTGCGATGATGACTTTTGGGCTGTCAGTAATGACAAAAGCAGAGACGACCCAATCAAGTGTAAATCAGCAGATTACGAGCTTTCAGCAGCAATTAAATTTTGAACTATCTCAGGTTAATTCACTTTATGAAAAGGCGAGCCAATCTCAAGAGGAAGTGACAAAAAGTAAAGCTGATATTCAAAAGCTGGTAGCTAAGATTGCTCAATCTGAAAAGGATCAAGCCAGTCTTGAAACAACAATTGGTCACCAAATGCGCGATTTGCAATCCAGCGGTGGGTTCACACAATCTTATATTGACATTTTTCTTTCGTCAAATAACTTGACGACTTTGATTCAACGCTTGACTAATTTTAATATCGTCGCTTCAGCAGAAGCTGCGCAAGTCAACGAACTTAAAAAGACGCAGGATTCTTTAAAGTCAATGAAGTCTGAACTTGAACAGACCACAGCAAAAATGGAAGCCAGCCAAAAAAGTTACCAAGCAGAAGTAAAAAATATGCAAAGCAATATCAGTGATTTGCAAACAAAAATTGCTTCTAATAAACAACTTTTAGTCGAAATGCAGGCAAAAGCAGCAGCCGAACAAAAGGCGCGTGAAGCTAAGTTAGCGGAACAAGCTAAATTGGCAGAAGCCGCGGCTCAAGCAGCTAAGAAATCAGCAAGTGTAACCAGTACGTCGAGCGCTCAAGGCACGACATCAACCAATTCGTCAACGTCAACGCAGACTCAAACGACGCCAACGACAACAAGTGGAAAGACCTTAAGTGTTTTTGCGACGGCTTATTCTTGGCAAAATGTCGGAACAACAACTGCAATGGGGATTGATTTAAGAACCAATCCGATGTGTGTGGCGGTTGATCCAAGCGTTATTCCGCTAGGTTCACTCTTAGAAGTTCCTGGTTATGGGATAGCTATTGCTGGTGATACTGGTGGTGCCATCATTGGAAATCATATTGATGTGCATTTTCCTACGGTCGCTCAAGCAACCGCTTGGGGTGTCAAAAACCTGACCATCAAAATTTTGAGTTAATTTCAGTAAAAAACAGATAAAGGCTTACAGTTAAGCCTTTTTTTGGTATAATTGAGACATGATTAAAAATGGACGTATTGTAAAATCTCTCGCGGGTTTTTATTATGTAGAAGCCGACGGACTTGTTTATCAAACAAGAGCCCGCGGCAATTTTAGAAAAAAAGGAATGAAGCCTGTCGTTGGTGATTTTGTCAGTTTTTCGGCTGAAGAAAATTCTGAAGGTTACGTGCTTGAGATGGAAAGTCGTAAAAACCAGTTGATTAGACCAGCCATTGCGAATATTGATCAAGCGGTCGTTGTGATGAGTACGGTTAGTCCGAACTTTAGCCTCAATTTATTGGATCGTTTTTTAGCATTTTTGGAAAATAAAAGCATCACACCCTTGATTTATATTTCAAAACTTGATTTATTGGACGACCTGCAAGAAATGACAACTTTCAAAGAAAATTATGAGAAAATTGGCTATGAAATTTTCTTTGATACAGATAGTCTCATCAAGGCACTCAAAGGAAAAGTAACAGTCTTTATGGGGCAAACGGGGGTCGGAAAAACGACCCTGCTCAACAAAATTGCACCAGAAATGGATTTGGAAACAGGCGAAACATCTGAAAAATTGGGTCGTGGACGTCATACGACCCGTCATGTCGAATTTTTCCATGTTGCTGAAGGCCTTATCGCAGATACACCAGGTTTTTCAAGCCTTGATTATGAGATTGATAATCTTCCTGACTTGAACAATGCTTTTCCAGAAATTGCCAAAATGAGTCATGGTTGCAAGTTCCGAGAATGCACGCATACCCACGAGCCTGAATGCGATGTGAAAGTAGCAGTCGAAAATCAAGAGATTTTGCAGAGTCGTTATGACAATTATCTGCAACTCTTGTCAGAAATCAACAAGACGAGGGAAACTTATGCCAAAAAAAGAAAAAAACAAGTTTAAAGACAACATCATTCTAAAAGAAATGAGCTTTTTTGTGCTTGTTTTGTTTTGGATCCTTCTGATTTTCTTTAAGAAACAGCTGCCAACAGCAGTACAAATCATTCTCTTTATTGTCCTTGTTTTATTGACAATTTTTGGATTGATTTGGCTCAACAAAGCCTTTTTCGGAATTACAAAAGATAAAGAATAAATTATATTTAACGGAGAAACACTAATGATGGATTATAAAATTGCACCGTCGATTTTATCGGCGGATTTCGGTCATTTTACACGCGATGTTAAACGCCTCGAACAAGCAGGCGCAGAAGTTGTCCATATTGACATAATGGACGGACATTTTGTGGATAATTTGACCTTTGGAGCAGGTGTAGTTGCTGCTTTGAGACCAGAAACAAATCTCTTTTTTGACTGTCACATGATGGTTGAACATCCTGAAAAATACATTACTGAATTTGCAAAAGCGGGTGCAGATAGCATGTCGGTTCATGTCGAATCAACGCCTCATCTTCACGGAACCCTTCAACAAATCAAAAATGCTGGCATGAAAGCGAGCGTTGTTATCAATCCGGGGACATCTGTGGAATTGATTAAACCCGTGCTTTCGATGGTCGATATGGTTCTTGTCATGACAGTTAACCCAGGCTTTGGTGGTCAAAAATTCATTCCTGAAACGATGGAAAAAGTAGCGGAACTCAGTGCCATTCGTGAAGCTAAAAACTTGAACTTTGAAATCGAAGTTGATGGTGGTATCACTGACGAAACCATTAGTTTGGCCAAAGCAGCAGGAGCTAATGTTTTTGTCGCAGGAAGTTTTGTCTTCAAAGGAAATGTAGAGGACAACATTAAAAAATTGAAGGATCAGTTGAACTAAACGGATCAATCACTCATCAACAAAGAGGTAAAATGTGGAAATAATAATGATCATTTTGCTTATTCTCATTTTAATATTAGGATTAGCAAATTTTTTCAAGAAAACGGGTCAGCAAGGCACGACAAATCAGCTCAATCATTTGAGCCAAAACTTGTCAGAATTGCGACAGGATATGAACCAACAACTTGGTCAAAATCGACAGGAAATGTCAGGTAATCTGCGTTCTGTCAGCAATGATGTCAATCAAAATCTGTCAGTACTGACAGAAAATATCAATGGAAAATTTGACCATCAGTTCAAAGATTTACAAGAATCAAACGAGAAAAAATTATCACAGATTTCATCAGGACTGACAGAAACAACTGAAAAATTGACTGAAAATCTGTCTCTTTTGACAGAATCAATCACATCAAAATTTGACCATAAATTCAAAGATTTGCAAGAAAGTAATGATAAAAAACTGACTCAAATCCAAGAAACAGTGGACGAAAAACTTCAAGAAACCTTGAACAAACGAATTTCACAAAGTTTTGAACAAGTGACACTTCACTTGAAAAACGTTGAAGAAGGCCTTGGAGAGATGCGAAATTTGGCAAGCGACGTGGACAGTCTTCAAAAAGTAATGACAGGTGTCAAAACACGTGGGATTGTCGGTGAAATCCAGCTCGGGCGTATTTTGGAGCAAATCTTTACAGCCAGTCAATACCGTGAACAAGTCAATATTCAAGGCAATAATGCTGTCGATTATGCCGTTGTCATGCCAGGGAAAATCGAGGGCGGCGAAGTGTTGCTGCCAATTGACTCAAAATTCCCAATGGAAGACTATCAGCGCTTACAGACTGCGCTTGAAGGTAATGACAGCAAAGAGATTGAAAGCTCACGAAAAGCCTTGTTCTCTGCGGTTAAATCACAAGCCAAGTCAATTTCAGAAAAATATATCGCGCCACCAAAAACAACAGATTTTGCAGTCATGTTTTTACCAACAGAAGGTTTGTTCATGGAAGTGGTCAACAATCCAGACCTTTATGAACAAATTTCACGCGACTATAAAGTTAATGTAACTGGTCCAACAACGATGACAGCAGTGCTTAACAGTCTTCAAATGGGATTTAAAACACTTCAGATTGAACAAAAATCTTCAGAAGTTTACGAATTACTCGGTGCAGTCAAGACCGAATTTGCTAAATTCGAGAAATCATTGAAGAAGGTACACGAACGATTGCAACAATCTGAAAAAGAAATTAACACATTGATCACCACACGAACAAACGTGATGAGCCGTCAATTAAGAAATATTGATAGTATTGATGATCAAGCAAGCCAAAGCCTTCTAGGTTTTTATGAAGAAGACGAAAACGACTAATCGGGCAAATTGCCCCGGAGGGATATCATGACGCTGATTCAAAATTTACAACTCAACCAAACATTCGAAGGCTATTACCTGATCAAATCCGTTGAACTTCGACAGACGCGAGCAGGAAAAGAATATCTTGCCTTGAGTTTTCAAGACCGTTCAGGCACAATAAATGGAAATGTTTGGGATGCTAATCCAAAAGCAGTTGAACAATTTAGAGCGGGCCGTGTTGTTTTTATGAAGGCTCAAAAAGAGTTGTACAATGGCATGCCACAAGTAAACAAAATTCAAATGCGATTGGCCAATGACAGTGAACCGCACCAACCTAAAGATTTCAAAGCCAAATCACCAGTTAGTGAAACGGAGTTGCGTGAGTATGTTCAATCCATCGTCTTTCGCATTGAAAATCCAGTATGGAACAGAGTGGTTCGAGCCATTCTGAAAAAATTCGACCAAGAATTTTATGTTTATCCAGCGGCTAAGACCAATCACCATGCCTTTGAAGGCGGGCTTGCTTATCATACGACAACCATGTTAAGACTTGCTGAACAAGTTTGCGAAGTCTATCCGCAGCTCAATCAAAGCCTGATGTTCGCAGGATGTCTCTTGCATGACATGGCAAAATGTATTGAATTTTCAGGCGTTGAAAATACCACATACACCTTGCGAGGCAACCTTCTGGGACACATTGTATTGATTGATGAGGAAGTTAGCAAAGTGGCACAAGAACTCGATTTTGACGATGATAACGAAGACCTCATCTTGCTCCGCCATTGCCTTCTCAGTCATCATGGAGAACTCGAGTACGGCAGTCCAGTACGTCCACAAGTGATGGAAGCAGAAATGATCCACCAAATCGACATGATGGACGCTACAATGATGATGATGTCCACAGCAATCAACAGCCTAGAGCCAGGAGAATTCAGCCCACGCATCTGGCCCCTCGGCAACCGAAATTTCTATAAACCAAGAATGTAAAAAGCATTGATGAAATCAATGCTTTTTTTTATTTATAACAATCAAACCAATCATCAAACCTTTTTAAATAAGAGTTTACTAAGGAAATAATTGATGACGAGTGAGACGCTGTGAGCGATGACTTTACTGATTGTTGAGCCGCTTTGAATGACTGAAATAAAGAGCCAAAGAAGAACCAGTTCAATGAAAAATGAGAAAAGTCGTGTGAGTGTATATGAGAAAAGTTCTGTGAAAACATGTGTAGATGTTGATTTGAAAACGAGAATTCTGTTTACAACAAATGAAAAGAGAACGGTAATGACCCAGTCAATGAAATTGGCAAGTTGGTAATTCATGCCCAGCTTGGACTTTAAAATGTAAAAAATGAAAACATTTACGGCAACGGTGACAACGCCCCAGATGAAATACAATTCGACTTGATTTCTTTCTCTAGCTACGGATTTACTGACCAAAACTCCAGCCCCACTTATTTCTAATTATTCCTTTATTATAAAAATTGTAACAAAAATAATAGATTGTGTCAAAATTTTGAATAATTATTTTTTTAAAAATATAATATAAGATTTATTATATTAAAATGTGAAAAATAAGGTCTTTTTACTGAAATTGAACAAATCAGCCTTACCATTTTTTAGAATAAAATAAAGGGTTCATGAGCTAAAAATGATATAATAATGATAAATGGTATTTGAAGGAGCTTGATAATGAAAGTAACATTAGAAAATGAATTATTAACGGTTGCTGTCGATAGTTTTGGAGCGGAAATGCATTCCATTCTTAAAGCTGACACAGAGTATTTATGGCAAGCAGATAAGGCTTACTGGGCACGTCATGCACCAGTCCTATTTCCGATTGTTGGAAAATTGAAAAATGGGCAGTATCAGTTGGAAGGAAAAACCTATCAAATGGGCGGTCACGGTTTTGCGCGTGACAATGAATTTAAGCTTGTCAGTTCTGACAAACAAAAGGTTATTTTTGAACTGGTGGCTTCAGATGAAAGTTTGAAACATTATCCATTTCGTTTTACTTTCCTCGTTTCCTATGAATTAAATGAAAATCAGATTAAAGTTCGCTATGAATTAAAGAATGAAGATGAGAAAACAATGGCATTTGGCGTGGGTGCTCATCCAGCCTTCAATGTGCCTTTGAAAAATGGAAGCTTTGAAGATTATAAACTGACCATTTCGCCAGCGGAAAAACGGACTTTTATTCCACTTGATCCACCAACGGGTACTTTGAAATTAAGCCAAAAAGTTGAAAAAGAAGTGAGTGAATTTGCATTAAATCGGGAATTGTTTAACGAAGATGCCTTGGTTTTCACGTCGTCTGATGAAATGAAAATCAGTTTGACCAATCAAATTGATGATGCTGGCGTTACAGTATCATGGAAAAATATGCCTTATTTTGGACTTTGGAGTCCTTATCCTGCTGAAGCACCTTTTGTTTGTATCGAACCTTGGTGCGGCATTGCTGACGACGAGGCGACTGATGGAGAGCTTAGCACGAAATTTGGAATTAACACGCTAGAGCCAGCCGCTGAATTCGCTTGCGAATACACGATTGCAATTCACTAATTTGAAAAAGAAGTCTGTCAGCACTGACCGTTCAATTTTTTGAATGATTGAGCTGACAGCTTTTTTTAAGTTTATTTAGAAAATGGTAAATTGTAAAATTAGTTTAGCCACCTTGAAGTAAGCAAAACGCATCTGAATTTCTTATACTTGAATTGGGAAACACAAGTAGGAAGAGGATTCAGATGCAAGACCATTATAACACACGA
>NZ_WITI01000001.1:80736-371670 GCF_009601055.1 Lactococcus sp. dk101 | reverse complement strand
ACAAAAACGACTTCGAATGAAGTCGCTCGTATTGAAACTTGGATGAATCACTATCCAAGAAAAATGTTCAAGTATCAGACACCTTTTCAGATGTTACAGGGTGGCTAGATTAAATTTGCAATTTGCCATTTATTTTTTTAAACTTGCCTTATCAATTTAATATGCTTCTATTTTTTGACAAAAAAAGCCCTGTCAGTACTGACAGGACTCTTTTATTCATTATTATTTGCTTTCTTCGAAGTCGCCATCAAAAGTATTGTCATCTTTTGGAGCATCTTGAGCTTGTTCAGCGCCGCCAGCAGCTTCTTGAGCAGCATTTGCTTGTTCGTAAAGTTTAACAGCAAGGTTTTGAGCGATTTCAGAAAGTTCTTCTGATTTCTTCTTGATGTCTTCAGTGTCGTCGCCTTCAAGTGCTTTCTTCAATGCTTCTTTAGCATCTTCAGCTTTCTTGATTTCAGCTTCGTCAACTTTACCTTCAAGGTCTTTCATTGTTTTTTCTGTTTGGAAAACAAGGGCATCAGCGTTGTTACGAACGTCAACTTCTTCTTTACGTTTTGCATCTGCTTCAGCATTGGCTTCAGCATCTTGTTTCATTTTTTCGATTTCTTCTTCAGACAAGCCAGAGTTAGATTTGATAACGATGGTTTGTTCTTTTTGAGTTCCCATGTCTTTAGCTTTAACAGAAACGATACCATTTTTGTCAATGTCAAATGTTACTTCGATTTGTGGGATTCCGCGTGGTGCTGCTGGAATATCAGAAAGTTGGAAACGTCCTAAAGTCTTGTTGTCTGCTGCCATTGGGCGTTCTCCTTGGAGGACGTGAATGTCAACGGCTGGTTGATTGTCAGCGGCAGTTGAAAAGACTTGTGATTTAGAAGTTGGGATTGTTGTGTTACGGTCAATCAATTTCGTGAAGACCCCACCCATTGTTTCGATACCAAGTGACAATGGTGTTACGTCAAGGAGGACAACGTCATGAACGTCACCAGTAATGACACCACCTTGAATTGCAGCACCCATGGCTACAACTTCGTCAGGGTTAACTGATTTGTTAGGTTCTTTACCAGTTTCTTTGCGAACAAGTTCAACAACAGCTGGGATACGTGTTGATCCACCAACAAGCAAAACTTCATCAAGATCTGATGCTGAAAGTCCAGCGTCAGAAAGCGCTTGACGTACTGGTTGACGTGTTGCTTCAACAAGTGAAAGTGTCAATTCGTCGAATTTAGCTTTTGTCAAAGTCAATTCCAAGTGAAGAGGTCCTGCGCTACCAGCTGTAATAAATGGAAGTGAGATGTTTGTAGATGAAACGCCTGAAAGGTCTTTCTTCGCTTTTTCAGCAGCATCTTTCAAACGTTGCAAAGCCATTTTATCTTGGGCAAGGTCAATGCCGTTTTCTTTCTTGAATTCAGCAACCATCCAGTCAATGATGACTTGGTCAAAGTTATCCCCACCGAGTTTGTTGTTACCAGCAGTTGACAATACATCGAAGACACCATCGCCAAGTTCAAGGATTGATACGTCAAATGTACCACCACCAAGGTCATAAACCATGATTTTTTCTTCTTTGTCTGTTTTGTCAAGGCCATAAGCAAGCGCTGCGGCTGTTGGTTCGTTGACGATACGTTCTACTTCGAGACCTGCAATTTTACCTGCGTCTTTAGTTGCTTGACGTTGTGCGTCATTGAAGTAAGCAGGAACGGTGATAACTGCTTTGTCAACTTTTTCACCAAGGTAAGCTTCCGCTGTCGCTTTCAAGTTTTGAAGAATCATTGCAGAGATTTCTTGTGGTGTATATTCTTTTCCGTTTGCAGAAACTTTAGCAGGTGTACCCATTTTTGATTTGATTGAAAGAATCGTATCTGGATTTGTTACTGCTTGACGTTTTGCTGCATCACCAACGATGATTTCGCCATTTTTGAAGGCAACAACTGAAGGTGTTGTACGGTTTCCTTCTGGATTTGCGATGATTTTTGATTCAGCTCCTTCAAGAACTGCAACTGCTGAGTTTGTTGTACCTAAGTCAATACCGATAATTTTAGACATATTATTTTTCCTTTTCTTCTTTTATTTGAGAAATTAATCTCTGTTGGCGCTCATGCCTTTTGCTCTTGGTGCTTTAGCAACTATGCAAACGGACAAATTTTTTATGCGCGTTTTTTTATTTTTCATAGTTTAATGACATTTCGGTCAAATTATTTTCATTTTGTTAAGTCGAGGGTCATGTTATACCATGTTTCCCCGCCATGTGTCGAAGCTGCAACACCTTCATTCTGATAGCCATGTGCCTGATAGAATGGAATCAAACGTTCTAAACAAGTCAATGAGATCAGTTGGCGCTTGTCTTTTTTTGCTTGATACTCAAGAGCCTCAAGTAATTGGCTTGCAAAGCCTCTTTTTTGTGCAAATGGAGCTGTTGCTAAACTTAAAATAGTTTGCGTGCCATCTTCTGGCTTATTTGGGACAACTTGATCAAACAAGGCATCATCAATATAGCGTTCATGATAGGCTGGTCCCACAATGTAGCCGAGAACTTGGTCATCCTCATGTGCCACAAGAAAAGTGTCAGGGATTTTTTCAATTCTTTCTTGCATGGCAGCAGGACTTGCTGCTTCTGCTGGAGAAAACCCTTGATTTTCGATGGCCATAATGGCTGTCAGCTCTGAGCTTTTGGCCGGGCTAATTTCGATCATTGAGCAACAACGACCATTGCTGGACGAAGCAAACGTTCGTGAAGTTGATATCCTTTTTGGAAGACTTGAACGATACTGTCAGCGGGATGTTCTTCGTCAGCTGGGACAGTTTGAACGGCCATGTGGAAGTTGTGGTCGAAGTTTTCTGTTGCAACTTCTTCAATTCCTTCTTCTTTAAGTCCTGCGAGAAGACTTTCTTGAACCATTTCAAGTCCTTTTTTGACATCTTCTGTCAATCCTTCAACGGCAAGCGCACGTTCCAAATTGTCAAGCGATGGAAAAATTTTCTTTGCCAAATCTTGTGAACGATATTTGACCAAAGTCAAACGTTCTTCATTGGCACGGCGTTGAATGTTTTGCATTTCTGCATTGACACGAAGGTATTTGTCTTCAAATTCTTTTGCCAAATTTTGAGCTTCAACAAGTTCTGAAACTTCGTCTTCAACAATGCCTTCAAGTGCTTCTTCAGTTAAATCTTCAGCAACATCAACAACTTCTTCATTGCCAACAGCTTCGTTCTTAACTTCTTCTTTCATTTCTTCGGACATAGTCCCCCCTTTTTTAAATGGATTTTTTATCATCTTTCATCTTCTCTCATGTTCTAATTTCGTAGTGATTGCCGTCAAGATAACGGTAATAATCTGCCAATTTGATGGTTAAGACTTTTGCCACCAAATCGAGTACTGAAAGAATTTGACGGTAGTCCATTTCAACTGGACCAATCAAAGTCAAAGTTCCAAGTCCTCTGTAAGGAATGACAAATTTTTGATTGAGAATGGTGAAATTTTTGAGAAAATCTTTTTTATTAAATTCGACTGACCGCATTTCGTCATTGTCTGTGATTTCTCTAATTTCTTGAACCATGAGTTTATCATTGGTTAGAAGTTTGTAGAGTTCAGAGAGATTTTCTGTCGTGTAGTCAAAGAGATTTTGACGCCCACCAGAAATCAATCGTTCTTCAAACAAATCTGAAAAGACAGTATCGAAAAGTTGAAGCACATCAGTCGTTACTTTAAAGTAGCGCTGAACGATTTGAGGAATTTCAGTCCGTAAAGTATAATGAATATCCAATACTTTTTTTCCAACCAGCCGGTCTTTGACCAGCTTTGAAAAGGTCTGCAAGTCCATCTCGGTCATGCTTTTAGGTAACGAGAACTGATTGGTTCGAACTTCGCCTGTACCAAGTGTCACCACTGACAAGACGGAGTGACTATCCAATAAGACCAACTCAAAGGACGCTAACATCTGATCACGTTGTGGAATATTTAGGACAAAGCCTGTCAATCCTGTCAGCGTTGACAAAGTATCTGCTGCGGTCTGAAAAAGATCGGTCAGCCGATAAAATTCGCCATCAAATGCTTTCATCACATGAAAAAGGTCATTTTGGCTAAATTCCTCAAGGGTCAAAACATTTTCTACAAAATATTTATAGCCCAAGATACTTGGAATTCGTCCACTTGACGTATGCTCTTTTTGAATGAAGCCCAATTCTTCAAGTGTTTTCATATCGTTACGAATGGTGGCACTTGACGCATGAATTTCATCCAGCAAAGCTTTGGAACCAATAGGATTTCGTTCTTTCGAATAAAGTGAGACAATTAAATTTAATATTTGTCTTTGACGGTCTGTAATCAATGACTGCCCTCACTTTCCATTGATTTTCTTTTTCAATTAGCACTCTATTTCCTTAAGTGCTAAAATTATTATATCGCTTTTTTTTTCGCCTGTCAAGCAAATTAGCACAAAAAATTAGCACTCTTTTGTTTAGAGTGCTAATTTTCTTATAAAAGCCCCAATTGACGGGAGTTTTGCCAGATATTTAAGAGGGAAACAATGAGAACAGCCACCATAAATCCCTCTTGAAGACCGATTGTTTTATTAAAATAAAGAAATGCGAAATCCGCCAAGACAAAAAGGCCGATACACTCCAAAAGAACAAAGCTAAATCGCCAGAACCTCACCAAAAGACCAATCACAATCACCAGAAGGGCGATAAAAACGAGGTTACGCCAGTTGGTCAAACTTTGCGTATTATTATAGTAAATAAAGGAAAGATTGGTAAACAACTGTTTTAAAAAACTGGAAAAAAAGTTGGGATAAACCATCAAATAATGGAGAAGTTCACTGACTGCATAAAAAAATAGGGCCACATTGACATATAAAATCAGCCAAGACTGGCTGAATATATTTTTAAACTTTGATTTCATTCTTTTATTATAATCTTATTTTGGGAGATTTGCCATGATTTTTCGACCTGTTTCACGGTAGGACAAGTCGCCAACTTTTCCGACAGTAAAGTGTCCGTCAGCATAAGTCAAATGCGTGACAGAGCCATTTTCAAGTCCTCTTGGACGTGGTTGGTCAGGCTCAAGCAGTTTGACAAAAGTGCCAATGGTCATGCCATGACTGACAATGACAATATTTTTTGCGTCTAAACGCTCAGCTTCTTTGGCAATGTCGTTAAAACCAGTCAAAATACGACCTGAAAGTTGTTCCCAAGTCTCTGCCCAGCCTGCCGTATCTACTTCATAAATGGCTTGTGCAATTGCCTCATAAGATTTCATCTGGCCGTCTTGACCTTTTTCGACGAAAATGCGAGGTAAAACACCGTCAAACAAGTCCCCGTCATAACCGCCATCAAAGCTACCAAAACACCATTCGCGAATGCGTTTATCGTACTGATAAGGAATGCCTTCATTGTCTGAATGACTCAAGATGAAGCCCATTGTTTGAATGGTGCGACCAGAGTCAGACGAATAAGCCCGATCAAATTTAATGCTTTCTGCTTTAAATCCCAGACCAAGCTCAGTGACACCAATTTCACCTTCTTTTGTCAAAGGTGTATCTGACCAGCCTTGCGCCCGACCAATCGTGTTAAACATTGTTTTTCCATGTCGCACTAAATAAATATTAACCATAATGACCTCTTCTTCATTTTATTCTCTCTTTATTATAGCAATTATTTCTTAAAAAAGTAATCATCTTGAAAGCCTTTTCCTTTTTTGAGTAAAATTTCTAAACCATTTCTTTGACAATCCGCTACAATCCCTGTAAAATAAGAGAATAAAATTTATTTACACATGAGGATACACGTAGTGCTTAGCACGTAAATCTGCAACGGAACATGATTATGCTTTCCGTACAGACTTTCGGGCTAACAAATCTGCGTGTTTTTTTCTGTCTTTAGGAGGACATTTTGCCAAAAAACAATTTTCAAACACTCGTTTTCACTTTTATCACAGTCTTTTTCACCGTTCTTGCATTCGTTTTCTACAGCGTGTATGTCATCAATGGCAGTTCTGCCATGACCATCACGCATACTTCTTCTGTTCTAGCTGCCATTCATGCTCAAGGTGGACTCTATATGTTTGGGACTTTCCTACCGATTTGGGCAGTTATTGTCATTGAAATTATTTTCGCCTTTACTTTAGAAGTTGCCTTCGTCGGGAAATATGCTTTAAAACGCACCATGCAGCTGGCTCAACCTGAAAGTTCGCACCCGCTTTTAGTTCAAACCACCATGATTTTTGTGACAGTCAGTCTGATGTGTCCTGCCATGAGTTTTATTGCGGCCTGGTCTTTTTATCCTTATCAAGATGGCTTTAACTTTTTGACTTTACTTGCCAACTGGCTCAAGCTCATTTGTTATAATCTTCCCTTTGCATTTTTTGCACAACTTTTCTTCATTCAACCTTTGGTCAAAAAAATATTTTCTTTCCTCTTCAGAGAAAAGAAAGCTGCGACGCGTCAAGTCGCTTGATGATGGGCTTGTCAGTAGTGACAAGTTTTTCTTTTGTCAAATAAATTGTTGTCAGTTATGATTTCCAGTAAAAACAAGCGTTTTCAGATATAATCTGTTATAATTTGGTCATGAACTTTAAAACTTTTCTTAATTTCACCCGCATTCAAACTTTGCCGGTGGCCTTATTATCGCCTTTTGCTGGAATTATGTTTTCGCTTTGGTATTTCAAGAGTTTTCATTTATTAGCCACGCTTTTATTTTTGGTCGGACTTGCTGCCATCAATCTTTTCGTCAGTGCATGGAATAATTTGATGGATTATTACAAGGCATTAGATCCTGAATATAAAACGCGCGAAAATATCATTTCCAATCGTAACATCAATCCAAAACTCGCTTTCACGATTTGTATGATCCTTTTGGGGATTGACATTATCGTTGGGATTATTGTGCTTTTCTTAACCAATTTAGCCATTTTACCTATCGGTGGGCTTTGTTTTTTGGTTGCCATTTTTTATACATTTGGGCCTTTTGCTTTCAGTCGCTTCCCTTTGGGCGAAATTTTAGCAGGCCTATGTGAAGGCTTTTTCGGATTTTTCCTAGCTGTTTACATCAATTCATTTGATAAGGGTTATTTTTTCATCAGCTTTGACGGCTGGGTCATGAATTGGAGATGGGATTTGGGGATTTTAATCCCGATTGCCATAGTTGGCATGATGTGTTTCTTCCAGAACTTCAACGTCATGTTATCTGATAACATCTGTGACTTGGATCAGGACATTCGAAATGGTCGTTATACCTTGCCTTTTTATTTAACTGTGCCATGGTCACTAAAATTATATACCGTCATGTATATCTTCCCTGGACTCTGCATCTTGATTGCTTTTGCCTTTGGCATCTTACCCTTGTCGTCAGCGCTGATGGTCTTAATCATTCCATTTATCTACCGCAACATGAAAAAATTCTTAGCCAAACAGGTCAAATCAGAAACTTTCCATTATCAAATCGAAAATTTAATCTTATACAACGGCTCGCTTGCATTGTCGCTTCTCATCGGCATACTCATTCGCGCTTGGCATTAAAAAAAGACCTTTCGGTCTTTTTATTTTTCCAGTTGGAAATTCATCACGACGGGTTGATGGTCGGATGATTTAAACTCATTGTCAATGGTTTTTACTGATAGATCTTTGATATTGCTTGAGACCAAATAGCCGTCAATGATACCAAAAATATTTTGAGGTGACTTCTGATCATAAGGATGATCAAGTGAGCGAACCGTCGGTGCATTTGTTGGCGCAACCACGCGCATGCCCTTGGTCAAATCTTCTGTCGGAAATGTCTTCATCCATGTCAGTTCGTTATGTGCCTCTCCTGCCAAAGCATGATTATAATCAGCTCCACAAATCACATAATCGCCTGCATCAACGTATTTTTGCATGGCTTTAAACAGCGTCAAAAGTTGATTGCGTTGAATTTTTTGGTCTTTGATAAAGGCTGAAAGATGCGTATTAAAGATGACAAATTTCTTGTTCGAATTTTTAATAGGTAACTCACTCACACTAAAGGCACGATCCAAATCAAAGAACTTATTAAAATTCGTCTCCATCGGCAGTTGATAACGCGTTGCCTTGTTGATTTCGTATTTTGAGTAAGTTAAAATCCCTGATTTTGCTTTTCCAATCGGATCTGTCACAGGATAAAAGAGATAGGCTGAGTCGTAATTTTGTGTCAGCACTGACCCGTATTCAGGGAGTGCATTTCTGACCATTTGAGGTTCATTGACCTGACGTGAACGGTCGCCTTCCCAGTCAATTTCTTGGATATTTCCGAAATCAGGATTTTCCTTCTTGATGAGACGAATATCTTCATTGATAGCAGATTCTACCGATGCTTTTGAATAAGCACGCACGTCTGGCCCGCCGTCCATAAAGAAACTAAAGCTAGGTGGATATGAGCCGTAGCCAATATTGAAGGTCATCATTTTATAAGATTTACCTAACTCAACTTGTGTTGTTTGATTGTTGTCAACCGTCTGTTTGACATTATCTGGTATCCGATGATATTGAGCATAAGCATAAATGACATAAGCTACAACCACTAAAAGCAATACGCCAACCAGTCCTCCTACGACTTTGGCTGTTGTTTTCCAAAACTTTTTCATTTTTTCTCCAAAATTTATATAGATGAATGGATTAAATCAACCACTTCTTCCGTTTTTCTAACCAATCCCAAGCGACCAAAAATATGCTTGACAATGGCATGATGAAGGTCACCATTAAAGTCTGTCATGGCATCTTCAACAGCAATAACCTGATAATCAGCCTGATAGGCTTCTCTAGCCGTAGTATCACATCCAATACTCGTCGCTACTCCAGTCAACAAAATGGTATCAATCCCGCGTCTTCTGAGTTGCACATCTAAATCCGTACCATAAAATGCGCCCCAGTTGTGTTTCTTGACATGAATGACATTTTTGGCAGCTTTATCTTGAGCAATCGGCAAGATGAAATGACTAAAATCATCTGGTACATCTGCCTGTGACAAGGGACCATTTTCTGTCAGTGCTTGCAAGCGTTCTGGGCCATAATTTTCGACATGAACGCAGACAATCAACGCTTCTGTGTCTTGCAGATGATTGACAAGCCTTTGATTTTTCTCCAACACTTCTTGGCTTGAATAAGGAGCCAGATGGGGATTAAGTGCAATACCTTTTTGTAAATCAATCATGACGAGTGCTGTTTTTTTAAGATTTAATGCATCTAACATGCGTTTCTTCTTTCACATTTTTTATCCTGTATTACTCATAAAATCTGGACGATTTTAAAATTAAATTCGTCTAAATCTCTAAATATCATAACTTATTTTTGGTCAAATGTCAGCTCTTAACCTCAAAATTTTATTGACGAAACATTAGCCTCTTGTTTTGATGGTATAAGGATGAGCCGTTTTCTTTTTCGCTTGTCCTTTGGATTTAGCTTTCACTTGCTCAGTAGGCTTTTTAGACTTGTTTTTAGGATTGAAGTCTGTCGTTTGTTTTTGATGATTATTTTTCTTTTTTTGGTTCAATGGCTTTTGTTTTTTGTCCATTGGTTTTTTACGTTTGTCTGATGATGCTTTTTCAGGACGAGCTTGTTTGTCTTGTTTGTCTTTCTTGTCGTCTGATTTGGGGCGGCGGCGTGATTTTCCTTTTGATTTGGCTGCTTTTTCAATCACGTCAAAGTCACTTGGCAAATATTCAAAGTCAATATCGCCAGTCAGCTTGTCAGCTCTGACAAGTTTCACTTTGATCGGTTGACCAATGCGAAAGACCTTGCCAGAACGTTCACCAACCAGTGTCAAGCTTCGTTCTTGATATGTCATATAATCATTTTTAATGGTCGAAATATGAACCAAACCTTCGATAGTATTGTCAAGTTCGACAAACATACCAAAACGAGTCACTGAAGCGACAGTAGCGTCGAATTCTTCGTCCACGTGCGTTGACATGAATTCAGCTTTCTTCATTTTTTCAACTTCACGCTCAGCATCAACAGCACGGCGTTCACGATTGCTGGTGTGTTGAGCCATTTCAGGAATGCGTTCTTCCCATTTTTCAATGTCTTTTGATGTTGGATGCGCCATTACTCGAATGAGACGATGAACCAACAAGTCAGGATAACGACGGATAGGCGATGTAAAGTGGGTATAATTGTCAGCAGCAAGTCCAAAGTGACCAGCATTATTTTCTGAATATTTGGCTTGTTGCATTGAACGCAACAACATGGTTGAAAGCACCATTTCGCCCGGTTTTCCTTTAGCTTTGTTCAAGAAATCTTGCAAGGCCGTTTGCGTCATGTGTTGTGCAGTTCCCGAAATTTTCATGCCAAATGTTGAAGCAAAATCGATGAAGCGTTGCAAACGGTCTTCTTTGGGATGTTCGTGAATACGATAAATGAAAGGCAGTTGGCGTTTTTCAAAATCAGACGCAACTGTTTCATTGGCAGCCAGCATAAAGGACTCAATCATGCGTTCTGCTGTTCCACGTGTGCGTTTGCGAATGTCAACAGGTAATCCCTTTTCATCAACGATGATTTTTGCTTCTACCGTATCAAAATTGATAGCACCACGTTTCTGACGCATTTTTTCAAGAATGCCGTGTAATTCGGTCATGATTTCAACAGATTCCGCAATCGCTGCATATTTTGTCAGCGCTGACGGATCTTTTGCAATCATCAAATTGACATCATCATAAGTCATGCGTTCCGTTGTTTTAATCATGGATTGTGAAATCTGATAATTAACGACTTTTCCTTGTGGTGTGATTTCCATAACACAAGATTGTGTCAAACGATTGACTCTTGGATTGAGCGAACAAATCCCATTTGACAGGCGTTCAGGCAGCATTGGAACAACACGGTCGGTCACATATACTGACGTTGCACGCTCATATGCTTCGCGGTCAAGACTTGAACCTTCTGTCACATAATGCGAAACATCAGCGATATGGACACCCAACTCAAAATTACCATTTTCAAGGCGTTTAGCATGAACGGCATCGTCCAAATCTTTTGCATCTGCGCCATCAATCGTAAAGGTAATTTCATTCCGATAATCCACACGACCAGCCACATCACTGTCTAGCACCTCAGAAGGCACACGATTGGCTTCGTCAATGACATCTTTTGGAAATTCTGAACGAATATCCATTGAGGCAAGGATTTCTAAAACATCAATGCCAGCGTCGGTGTCTTGACCAACAATTTCAGTGATGGCCCCACGCATTGTTTCTGGAAATTCAGCAGACGGGCATTGTGTGATTTCCACACGAACCACTGCTTTGTCCTCAGCTTTGATGCCGTCAGCGCTGACAAGAACCTGATAAGGTAACTTTTTGTTTCGTGATTTGACAAAACCGAGTCCCCCTTTTTCTTTGGCTTCCTTTTTGCTGAATTGGTGGTAAAGTCCAACAACTTGATGAATTTGGTGTTGCAAGATTTGCACAACATGACCCTCAGCACTTTGTGCTTTCAGTGGGTTGCCATTTTTGGTCAATTCAATCTCAACTTCATCGCCGTCAAGTGCAAATTTTGTCTTGCCTTTGGCAATAAAGACATCGTCTTCTTCTGCATCAATGGTCACAAAACCAAACCCATTCGCATTGGCATGGAAAATTCCAGATACCAAGGCTTTGGGCTGATTTTTAGGTGCTTGCGTTGCTTGGATTTTTCCCTCATCTGTAAAATGAAGTTTCCCTTCACCGTCAAGCATGGCCAGTGTTTTAACCATTTCTTTAAAATCTTTTGCTTGTTTTACTTTCAATTCCAGCGCTAACGCTTCTATTGAAAAGCGGTCTTCTGGGTGATTTTTTAATAATTCAATAATTTTTTCTTTAATTGTCATTTTTCCTCTTACTTTTAGTTTAATTTTTTATATTATTTTTCCTTAAAAAAATAATAACGGGCTATATCAGCCCGTATTTTATTTCGTTGATAAGACAACCAGTACAAATCCAATCACGAGCCATAAGCCAATCATGATTGCAGTGAAGCGTTGCATGATCGCTTCAAATCCTCTAGCTTTTCTTCGTTCAAAGAGTTCGCCAGAGCCACCTGAAAACGCGTCTGCCGCACCATCTTGTTTCGATGGTTGCATAAAGATAGATACTACAATTAAAACTGACACAATCAACATCACAACAATAAGTGCATCGTATATTACTTTTTCCATACTATCATCAAGAGCTTACGCTCTTCCCTTCTCATCTCAAAATACGTTGACTCTATTGTATCATAAAACCTGGCGAATTGATAGATTTGTCATATTTTTTTTAATATTTTATCTCTTTGTTAGTCCAATTCAGCAACATACTTGTATGCTTCTTGGGCAGCTTGTGCACCATCGCCAACCGCTGTTGTGATTTGGCGGAAGTCTTTTTGACGAACATCACCAACGGCAAATACGCCAGGAAGTGTTGTTCTCATGTGGTCATCAGTAATGACCCAACCTGCTTCATCAGTAATGCCAAGATCTGTCGCGAATTCTGCAACAGGGTCAAGACCAACATAGATAAAGACACCACCAAATGCTGCTTCTGTTGTTTCGCCAGTTTTGACATTTTTATAAACGACAGAAGTAACTTTACGGTCATCACCTTTGATTTCTTCAACGGTTGAGTCCCAAATAAATTTAATCTTGTCATTTTTAAAAGCACGTTCTTGAATAATCTTTTGTGCACGGAGTTGATCACGACGGTGCATAATCGTAACCGTTTGACCAAAACGTGTCAAATAGAGCGCTTCTTCAACTGCTGAATCTCCACCACCGACAACTAAAATATCTTGGCTGCGGAAAAATGCACCATCACAAACGGCACAGTATGAAACGCCACGCGCCCCAAATTCTTCTTCTCCAGGTACACCGAGTTTACGATGATTTGCCCCTGTCGCAATAATGATTGACTTGCTGTCAAAACGGTCATCTTCAGTTACAACGGTCTTGTATGTCCCGTGATCTTCAATAGCAGTCACGAAGCCATAAGCATTTTCCACGCCAAGATTTTCGAGCGGTTCAGCCATTTTCATGGATAATTCAGGACCCATAATGGTCCCATATCCAGGATAATTTTCAACTTCAGCCGTATTGTTCATTTGGCCACCAGGAACGCCACGTTCCAAAAGTAAGGTTTTCATTTCTGAGCGAGCGGTGTACATGGCAGCTGTCATTCCAGCAGGTCCAGAACCAATAATAATTACATCATATTGTTTTTCAGTCACTTGAGTCCCTCATTTGTTTCTAATTTTTATTAATTACAATTGTAAACTTTATAAATTGTTTTTTCCACTAATTTGCTTGTCTAATACTGTTTAACTTCTAAAAATATCATTTAGAAATTGCTTCGCTGTCGATGCTCTCTAAACGAACAAGTTCGTTAGTCGCAATCGCAAAGTTTGCATAAACGCATAAAAGATTTGTCCGTTTGCTTGCCATTTGGCGTTATCGCTTTAGCGATTTACAGCCAATGGACATGCGTAGCTAGCGACTAAAGTCACAAGAGCAAACCGCAAACCGATTCTTGCGCATAAAAGATTTGTCCGTTTGCTTAGTTGCTAAAGCAACAAGAGCAAAAGGCTCGCGCAAGGCAGTATATTTGCAGTTGCCATTTGGCGTTATCGTTTCAGCGATTTACAGCCAATGGACAGCGTAGCAATCTACTAAAAGTTGCCACTTTTAGAGGTTAACTAGTATAAGCTGATTTCTTAGAGTGCGCGGGTTTTAAGAATCACCAAAATGCCTAAAAAGGCAAAACTCAAGACAGGAATCGTTAAAAGATTGATTAAAATCAAATCAAAGATTCGATTTCGAATCACTGTCCGTGATTTATCTTGATTTCTGACCAGATATGCCAGTGCATATATCAGACTCAAAACCAGCATTAACAAGAACGAAATCAACAGTCCTTGCAGGTAGAGTTGGAGTACCATACTAAATTTCCTCGCTTTTTGCTAAGCTTTTTCAAATTCTCTCTTTATTATACAAGATTTTTATCTTTTTTTCCTCTTTCGTTCATTTTATACGGAAAACAAAAAAATAGCCATTGGCTATTTTCATTTTATTTTTCATTAAAACTCTAGTGCATAATCTGGAGTGAGTTCATCAAATGAGCTGATGGCTACCACTTCTCCTGCTTGTGGAGCATGGATAAATTGACCATTGCCAAGATAAATTCCCACATGACTACCGCCTAAAAAGACGAGGACATCACCAACTTTTGCTTGGCTTGTTGCCACATGCTTGCCATTGGCGATTTGATTGGTTGACGTTCTACCGATTTCTTTATTTAAAACATGACGGTAAACATAACTCGTTAAGCCTGAACAATCAAATCCACTTGGGCTTGAGCCGCCCCATACATAAGGAACACCCAAAAACTTCTTGGCATACTGTGTGATTTGTTCAGCTTCACTCACTTTTTTAACAGCTTGCGCTTTGGCTTCTTCTGCCTTAGCTTGTGCTGTTTTTTCGTTAGCAAGCGTTGTAACTGTTGTGTTCATTGTCTTTGTCAAAAGGTCGAGAGATTGGTTAACCTCTGTCAGCTCTGACAAGACACTGAGTTGTGTTGTGTCAACCTCAATTTGGTCAGCTTTTGCCGTTTTTGTCGTTGAAAATGTGACAAAACTTGCGACGAGGGCTGTTGCGATAATTGTTTTCTTTAACATACTTTTCAGTATAACATAAAAAAACCGCATTTCAAACGGTTTTACTGACTTTTAATATTTTAATCTTTTGTAAACTAATTTTTATTCAGGAAAATATTTTCGTAACTTTGTGATGATTTCCTATTAAAAGAGGCCTCTCACTTTTCCCTCATTTGTAACGTCCATTTTTAATGCAGCAGGTGCTTTAGGAAGGCCAGGCATAGTCATAATGTCACCCAGCAAAGCCACAATAAAGCCTGCGCCGATTTTTGGAATCAGTTCTCGAACCGTCACTTCAAAGCCTTCCGGCGCACCCAATAATTTTGGATTATCTGAAAATGAATATTGAGTCTTGGCAATACAGATTGGAAGCTCATTCCAATGATTTTCTTTTATTTCTCTCATTTGACGAAGGGCTTTTGCACTATAATTGACCTTGCTCCCACCATAAACTTTTGTTACCAATTTGTCAATTTTGGCTTCAACACTGTCCTCAAGGGCGTATAAATAGTGAAAATCAGAATTATTTTGTAACATTGGAAGCAACTTTTCTGCTAAGTCAACGCCACCTTTTCCGCCTTTTTCAAAGACCTGACAGAGCGAAATTGGAACTCCCAATGCTTCTGTCAGCGCTGACAAGGTTTCAATTTCATCTTGCGTATCTGATTCAAATTGATTGAGCGCTACAATGACAGGTCTGCCATAAGACTGCATGTTTTTGATGTGTCGCTCCAGATTAACAAAACCGGCCTTGAGCGCCTCAATATTTTCTTCTTTAAGATTATTCTTATCCAGTCCACCATGCATTTTCAGCGCACGAACCGTGGCCACAATGACAATGGCGTCAGGCGTACGTCCGAGCTGACGGGTTTTAATATCTAGGAATTTTTCACCTCCCAAATCAGCACCAAAACCAGCCTCAGTGATGACTAAATCAGACAACTTGAGTGCCATTTGCGTCGCCAAAACCGAATTACAACCATGTGCGATATTGGCAAATGGGCCGCCATGAACAACCGCTGGCGTTCCTTCAATGGTCTGAACCAGATTAGGTTTCAAGGCATCTTTCAATAAAAGCGTGATGGCACCCGCAACGCCCAAATCGCCGACGCAAATCGGCTGACGGTCATAGCTGTCAGCAATGACAATGCGTGAAATTCGATTTTTCAAATCTTCTAAGGAAGTTGCCAAACAAAGAACCGCCATAATTTCACTGGCCACGGTAATATCAAAGCCATCTTCACGTGGCACGCCATTCATTGGGCCACCAAGACCAATGGTAATGTGACGCAAGGCGCGGTCATTCAGGTCTAAAACGCGTTTCCAAATCACACGACGGGGATCAATCCGAAGCGGATTGCCTTGATGAATTGAATTATCAAGAAAGGCAGCAATGGCATTATTTGCAGCGGTAATGGCATGAATATCTCCGGTAAAATGAAGATTGATGTCCTCCATTGGTAAAATCTGGGCATAACCTCCGCCAGCAGCCCCACCTTTCATGCCCATCACGGGTCCAAGCGAGGGTTCGCGTAAGGCGACCATTGCCTTGGTGCCGATTTGATTGAAGGCATCTGCGAGGCCGACTGTGACTGTAGATTTTCCTTCGCCAGCGGGTGTAGGGCTAATGGCGGTCACGAGGACCAATTTTCCATCTGTTTCATTTTTTGTTTTTTCTAAAATTTCAAGTGGTAATTTGGCTTTATATTTGCCGTAAAGTTCGATTTCATCAAATGAGAGACCGATTTTTTCGGCAATTTTTGTAATGGGTTCCATGTTTGTGGCTTGTGCAATTTCAATATCTGTTTTCATCATTTTCCTACTTCTTTTCTGCTTTTCCTATTTTATCAAATTTTTATAAAATTAGAAAGTTCAGAAAAAACAGAGTCGCCTCTGTTTTTTTATTCTTATTCTTTGATTAAAAATGCTTCATTAAAGATACCAATATAAGGCAACTGACGGTAGCGTTCCGCATAATCAATGCCGTAGCCCACGATAAATTGGTCTGGAACTTCGAAACCAACATAATCGGCTTCAATGTCAACCTTCCGACCTGCTGGTTTATCTAAAAATGAAATGATTTTCACCGAATTTGCACCGCGCTTTTCAAGCAATCCTTTGAGATAAAGCAATGTGTTTCCTGTGTCAATGATGTCCTCAGCAATCAAAATATCACGGCCTTCAGCAAGAGTTGATAAATCTTTCAAAATCCGCACCTCTCCAGAAGAACGCAACCCTGCACCGTAGCTGGAAACGTCCATAAAATCAACTTCCGCATCAATAGTTAAGGACTTCAATAAATCGACTGTAAACATGATTGAGCCTTTTAAAATTACGACAACCAAAGGATTTTTTCCTGCATAGTCATGAGAAATAAGGGCGCCAAGTTCCTTGACTCTCTTATCGATTGCTTCACTGGTAAATAGAATTTCTTTTAAATGTGGGTGCATTTCCTGCATATCCTGCCTCTTTTCCTGTTCTCTCCTTTCATTTTAACGAATTTTTGATGTCTTTGACAGCAGATTAACCATTTTATTCACTTCTTTTGCTTTATTGTTCGGAAATATCGAACAAAAAAATAAGCCATTGCTTATTTTACTTGTCTTTTTTATATAAAATCTCATATTCTTCACATAAAACGGGCATATCTGGTCGAAATAAGCCAAATTGACGCCAAAATTCTTCATGAGCTTGACGCCAATAAGCAAGACTCAAATCTCCTTCTCCCTCTTTATAAGCATGTTCGGCCGTTACCTTGTCAAACGTGGTTTGATAAACCTTGCTATTGGTTACCGCAGCAATCGGTTGACCTTTTCCATTGAGGATAATATCAAATTTACCGTCAACAGTAGGCATTGGCTCATTTTCTGTGTAGCCTTCAACCGCACTAGCCGTCGCCGTTTTTCGCCCCGAAAGGACTTCTAGTGCCAAATCATCAGCCATTTGAGGATCAGTAATCACTTCACCATCATTTCCAAAAGCAAATGCCCCGCGAAAATCCGCAGGATTTAATCCCGCTTCTTGAATAAAATCACTATATTTCATGGAATTCTCCTTTTTAAGCTAGTATAGCACAAAAAAACTTCTGTCACTAATGACAAAAGTTTTTATGTTTTAAAAGATTGTTTTTTCTAGTAGCTCCTAAGTTGCGTTTCCCTTATTCAGAACCTTAAACAGTCCACAGGACTGTTTTGAGGGAAACTGCGTTTCCCTTATCTGCAACCTTAAACAGTCCACAGGACTGTTTAAGCAATCAAAGTTTCCAATCCAACTTTCATCATGTCTGTAAATGTCAATTGACGTTCTTCAGATGTTGTTACTTCACCTGTCAAAATGTGGTCAGAAATTGTGCAAATTGCAAGTGTTTGTACGTGATGTTTTGCGCCAAGATAGAAGAGTCCTGCTGCTTCCATTTCAATCGCCATAACGCCATATTGACCAAGTGCAACTCCGTCAGGGCCGCCATAGAACAAGTCAGATGAAATCACGTTTCCGACGTGTGCTGGCAATTCCATGTCTTTGGCAATGTGATAAGCTTTGTCAAGCAAGTCAAAATCAGAAATCATTGGGAAATCAAATCCTGGGAAATCGTTTTTAATGATGCTTGATGTTGTTGCTGCACCTTGTGCAATAACAAGGTCACGAATGTGAACATCTGGGTTGATTGAACCAGCAGTTCCCACACGAATCAATTTTTTCACACCATATTCTGTGATCAATTCATTGGCGTAAATTGAGATTGATGGAATCCCCATTCCTGTTCCCATTACAGAGACGCGTTCGCCCTTGTAAGTTCCAGTAAAGCCAAGCATTCCGCGGACATTGTTAAATTGAACAGCGTCTTCGAGGAAGTTTTCAGCGATGAATTTTGCACGCAATGGATCTCCAGGCAAAAGGATTTTGTCTGCGATTTCGCCTTTTTGAGCTTCAATATGTGGTGTTGGCATAGTATTATTCTACTTTCTTTCATAAATTTTAGCTGATTTATATTCTAAACCAGGCTGTCAGTACTGACAGAGTCAATTTTCATTTTTTTGATGACCAGCGCTTCAATGATTTGATTTGCATGCCACAAAAAGTTTTGAAAAACCATTTTTTGAGCGGATTGATTTGCATTTGATCGATGGCTTGGTGTCCCTTGGCAATCGTTTCTTCTAAGCTAATCTCCGGCTGGGTCCAGCTTCCATTTTGATAACAAAAATGGCAGTACTCGCTCGATTGTGAGCCGTCTTTTTCTGTACCAAAATCACTGGCTTGTGTCAGTGGCATGCCACAGCTTTGACAAAATTGTTTCTTCATTTGAATGACACTTTCTAGGAAAGTTATAATGTGTCAAGTTGCTTGACGTGATTTTCAATCTCATCACGTACCTGACGGAAAAAATCTAAAGATTTTCCAGCAGGGTCTTCGAGTCCCCAATGCTGATGTGTTGTCGTTTTTGGAATAACCGGACACTTATCTCTGGCGTCACCGCAAAGGGTGACAATCAAATCACAAGCATTGAAATAATCCAAATCAATCAAATCTGAGGAATGATCTGAAATGTCAATTCCAACTTCTGCCATCACTTGAACGGCAGTCACATTTAGGCCATGTTGTTCCACACCTGCGGAACGGATTTCATAGCCATCTGCTAGGTATTTTTGAGCAAAGTCCTCTGCCATTTGTGAACGGCATGAATTTCCTGTGCAGAGAAAATATATTTTTTTCATTTTTTATTCGTCGTCATTTTCTGTCATTACTGACAGTGAGTGACCTACTTAAACCAATTCGTCCAAAAAGCTTTCGCCAATTTCACCTGGTTTAACGCCAAAGTTTTCAGCAACGGTTGCAGAAATATCAGCAAAGTGTCCGATTGGAAGTGGTTTAGCTTGTGTGAAGGCTTTAGAGAATGTGACAAGTGGAATGTATTCACGTGTGTGGTCAGTTCCGACAAATGTTGGGTCATTTCCGTGGTCAGCTGTAATCATCAAGATGTCATCATCTTTCATGGCTGCCATGATTTCTGGCAAACGTCCATCAAGGTCTTGAATGGCATCACGATATCCTTCTGGATTACGACGGTGACCATATTTAGCATCGAAGTCAACCAAATTAACAAACAAAAGTCCTTCTTCAAATTCAGGCAATGCCATTGCTTTAAGCATACGGTCAACACCGTCCATATCGTTCAAGTTGTGACCCATGTCTTTGTTGATGCCTTGACCTTCATAAATGTCATGGATTTTACCAACTGAAATAACTGGATAACCAGCATCATCAAGGTGATTAAGCACAGTTGGGCCAAATGGTGCAAGTGCATAGTCACGACGGTTTGGTGTGCGTTCAAAGCTACCTGCTTTTGTACCAACGTAAGGACGTGCGATGATACGACCGAGCATCCATTCTGAACCAATGTTAGTGATTTCGCGGACGTATTCACAAATTTTGTAAAGTTCATCAAGTGGAATAATGGCTTCATTCGCTGCAATTTGCAAAACAGGGTCAGCAGATGTGTAAATAATCAACTCGCCTGTCTCAATTTGACGTTCACCAAAATCGTCCAAAACTTGTGTTCCTGAATAAGGTTTGTTTGGTTCGCGCATGATTTTACGACCTGAAAAAGCTTCGATTTTTGTCAAAAGTTCTTCAGGGAAGCCGTCAGGATAAACGGGGAATGGATTTTTAATGTCCAAGCCCATGATTTCCCAGTGACCTGTCATTGTGTCTTTCCCATTTGATACTTCTTCCAATTTTGTAGAGTAGCCAAGTGGGTGATCCGTTGGAGCAACTGTTTTGAGTGGTGTAATATTACCTAAACCTAATTTTTGGAAATTAGGAACATCAAGACCAACAGTTTCAGAAATGTGGCCAATGGTATTTGAGCCTGTATCTGGTGTTTCGTGGTTGAAGAAACGGTTGGCATCTGGTGCTTCACCAATACCAGCTGAGTCCATAACGATGATGTGTACACGACCAAATTTTTTATGTGACATTTTGTTCTCCTTATTGAGCATTGGTTTTCGACGATTGAAAACCTTTTAATCTCGTTTCTATTTTTATTATATCATATTTACACGCATTTTTTTGCTGTAAATTTATTCTAAAACACTTTATTTTGCTGTAAAATTTTTCTTCATTTCTCTGCCAACACATCCTAAGAAAATCAGCAAAGATACGACAGCAACCAAAGCAATGGCAAGCAAGACACCTGCATAATGGCCCACCGTTCCACCCGCTGTAAATGGAAGTTGCAACTTCAAACCATCAATCAATTTTGACGAATAGGTAAAGCCGACCGCCATGGCAATATTGATGACCAAGTTGTAAAATCCAATCGCCGTCCCTTTATCATTTTCAGGCATTTGATCAATACTGGTGTGCAACAAGGGTGCGTAAAGCATGGCAAAGGCACAAGACGTAACCATCAACATGCCAACCATAATCCAACTGCTTGTCCCTACTGACAAAGCAGCAATGACGATGGCAACCAAAACAGCAAGCATTGAAATCAAAATCGCCATAAATGAATTAAAGACTTTGGCAATAGCACCTGATAAACTCCCAACAAGCGCACTTGCCAGCGACGCTGGAATGAAAAGAAGAGCAATCGTTGATAAGTTCATGCGATAGACATTGGTCATCAAAAATGAAAAAGTATTGAGGATAAAGGCAGCTTGAACAGAATAAATCAAGAGATTGACCAAGAGACTATAGACATACAGTTTATTTTTGAAAAATTCGATACTGATGAATGCCGATTTTACTTTAGAAATATAGGTGAGAAAAGCGATAAAGACGAGCGCAAAGACACCAAGATAAAGCCAGTTGAAGTCCGTAATGTAAATCATAACCGAAACAGCTACCCCGGCAACCAAAATCATTCCGATAATGTCCACACGTTTTTTCTCGCCCGTTTCTTTTGGCAGATATTTTAAGATAAAAGGAATGACCAGCAGGGTCAAAAGTGGCACAAGAAACAAATCTTGCCACGCCAAATTGGTCGTGATAAAGCCACCCGTCAAGGTTCCAATAACTGTTGCCAGTTGAAAGGCAGATGTAGAAAAGCCCATGTATTTTTTCTGTTTGTCTTTGTCAATATAACGAGCCACAAAAATCAAATAAAGGGTTTCTGTTGCACCAAGTCCAGACGCTTGAATAACGCGTGATAAAACAACGAGAATCAATGATTGATGGAATATGTAGCCCAAAATGGAACCAAAACTAATCAAACTAATCCCGACAATCAATAATTTTTTAATGGAAATGGCACTAGATAAAGAAGCATAAACAACTGCTCCCATCCCAATCACTAAACCAGCCAATGTCACTTGCCAAGAAACAGTCGTCGCTGACGCATGGAAATAAGTCACCAGTTCTGGAGAAATAATCTTAAAAGAATTGTCGATAACCAAAGAAAAAATCATCAGAAATAAGAGGACAGGAACTGCCTTTCCCACTTGAACTTGATTTTTTTCATTCGGAATTTTTGCAGATTGCCCTGCTTTTAAAAGTGCAGATGTCGCCATGAATAGCGCCTCCAAATTTATTTTTTTGTTTTCATTTTCCACGTCAGAAAATTTTGTAACCGTTCTCTTTCGTTGATAAATTCATTATAAACCTTTTTACAAGAAAAGGTTTTCATAGTTTCATTTTTTCGATGTAAATTTTTACTAAAATAAAAACGCCCTAAAAGGACGGTTTATCTGTTCATTTTGTCAGTGCTGACAGGAATTTTTTTCGTTTATTTTGTGGCACGAATACTGCCTTTTTCTTTATAAATGATGTACATATCGAGCAAAATCCGACAAAGTAATTCGAGTGGCATGGAACTCTCTTCGTCTGCCGCCACGATTTCTTTTTCTAATTTTGATTTGTAACCAAGCAAATAGCTGTTGGAAATCTTGGCCAATTCGCTTGGAAAATCACAAATGAGGGCCAGAACCGTCGCATTTTTTCGTCTGGCTTTCTTGGCAGCCTCAATAATAATTCGCTCTTGCCCCGTAAAACTAAGCGCAATCATCACATCATCGGCTTGCATTTTACCAGCGTATTCTTCCATATTGTCATAGTATCTGGTGATGACATTTTTGCCAATCGATTGCAGTCGGTGCATCAAATCATCGCCAATATCTTCACCGGCATCTCTTGCTACGATGACAATTTGTCTGGCTTTATCAATAGCTTCTACCATATCCGCCAAGCTATCTGTGTTCAAAAAGCCAATCGTTCGTACGACTTCTTCCAGATTACGATAAACAAAAGCATTGGCCTCATCAGACAAACCAGCAACACGAATCAGCGAGTCATGATTGGCACGCTTCAACGAATTTTTATAATCTGGAAAGCCATCAAAGCCTTTCTTTTTAAGTGTTCTGACAATTGTTGCCGTGCTGACGTGTGCCAATTCGGCAAGTTCTGTAATTGATGACAACTGTACTTTTGCCATATTCTTCTCTAAAAAATCCCATGTATAAGTTTCAGTATCTGATATTTTTTTCATTGTCTTTCCTTTTTTAGAAATCTCCTTTTATTATATCATGAAATCCAATACTTATATTGTACTAAAAAGAATAACAATGCTATAATAAAAAGAGAGTGGACACGAAACTGCTTCTGCTTTCAGCATGATACATGTAACAAAAAAGAAGAAAAGAGGTCTCTTATGGACTATCCAACTGACGAATTGGTTTCATCTGTTGCCTTTACTGAAGAAAAGCGCACGGCTGATACTGACATCCAACTTACAAAAAATATCCTTGATTTTTTCAAAGAAAATGACCATTATATTGATTGGCGTAAGGAAAATATTCTCAATCATTTTAGTGATAAAATTCTCGAAGAAACGGCCTACTTTGACCAAATCAGCGTCCAAGCCCTACCGATAGATGAAGAAATCCAAATCTTTGTAACGCAGGCACTTGAAGAAAACGACGGCGCGAGAAAAGGCATGGAACAACTGACCGAACAAGCGTCACAAAGCCGTTCTGACCTCCTCGAAGCTAAAGCCGAACTCAGCGAGACCAAGCTCAAACTGCAAAATGCCATTGACATGAACAAAGCGCTAGTCAAAGAAAAATGGTACCAAAAACTTTTCCGCTCTTTTTCCGATTACAAATACAAATATGAAGTCGAAGGCGCACAAGACAAGAAAAAATAACTGACCAAATTCTGTCAGTAGTGACAGCAAAAAAACTGCCCCAAAGGACAGTTTTTTTATTTATTCTTTAATACCTAAAAGGGTCTTAATTTGTTGGACTTGCATTTTGGCATAAGCGGTTGGATCTGATTTTTGAAGTTCAGCAAGTTGCAAAGCCTTTTCTGGATTCGCTTTGAGCGATTCTTTCATTTCAGCTTGCATGGCTGGTGCTTCTTTGGTCAATTTTGTCACTTGGTCTTGTGTCAATACAAGCCATGTGTCTTTCGGAACTGTCACGAGCGTGTGTTTTTTGACAAGCTCATTTTGTTCACCACCAACACCGAAAATGACTTTCCAAAACTCATTTTTAAAGACGCGTTTTGTAGTCGTTGTTTTGGCTGTTGCTTTTTCAACATCAGCGACTTTATAAGTTGCTGTTTTCTTCAAGGTTTCAATGATGTGTTTTTCATCTGGTACATTTGTTGTAACAGGTTTTTTACTTTTCTCATCGTTACGATAAACTAAAACATAATTATTGGTGTTTTTTCCAATTTCAGATTGAACCAACATGCCGTAAGGAGCTGTTGTGTCACCAGCAGTGTAGATTTGATGACTTTCTGTACTTGTCACTTCTTTCATTGCCCACTTATCAGTGATTTGCAAGGTTAATCCTAACACCGCAAGTGTCAAAAGAACGAAAGAAATGGTTCCTGTAACAAAACGAAGGGGTTTATTTTTAATAAAAACGATACAGTAGAAAGTCAATAAAGTTAGGACTGCTAAGATAATAATAATCATTATTTTTCTCCTCCTTCAATGACAGTTAATTGTGCTGCTTCTTTTTTCTTTTTCGCAAGGAAGAATGAAGCCGCGAAACCAACAATGGCAAATGCTAAACCAATAGCAAACGAGGTATGGTAACCTTTCAGCATGCTGTCAATGGCATCACCAGCATATTTCAAAGGATTTGATTTTTGTAAGCTGTCAGCAGGCATATTATTTGTGATGACATTTTGTGTCACTGATGACAAGAGGGCAACGACAACTGCTGAGGCAAGCGAACGTGCTGTTGAGTTCGACGCTGTCCCATCAGCAACTTCGTTTACTGGAAGAGCATTCATGGCTGAGGCTGTCAATGGCATCATAACCATGGCAATCCCAAACATACGAAGTCCATAAAGGGTTGTTACAAAGTGGTCTGGCGTAGCTGTTCCGAAGAACAAGAATGGAATTGTACCAAGTGCCAAGATTGAGAAACCAAGAATGGCCAAACGACGCACTCCCACTTTGTCAAAGGCAATCCCTGCTAATGGAGAAATGAATCCCATCATAAGCGCCCCTGGCATTAAAATCAAACCTGAATCAAAGGCACTCAAAGCGTGAACTTGTTGCAAGTAAAGGGGCAACATCATTTCAACACCCATCATTGCCATTGTTGCCAAGGCAAGAATGATTGTAGTCAATGTGAATTGACGATTTTTAAAGACGCGAATATCCAAGAAAGGTTGATCCAAATGCAGTTGACGTAAGATAAAGGCAACGATGAAGACCAAACCAATCAAGATTGGCAAGATGACCGTGCTGAATTTTGTCCAACCATCTGAAGAGACATTTGTGAATCCCCAAAGGAAAATCCCAAAACCAATTACTGATTCAATCAATGAAATCAAATCAAGTTTGATTGGGCGGTTTGGAACAACATCACGCATCAAGAAGAACGAAAGCACTGTAACAATGGCCACGATAACCATTGGAAAAAGGAACATCGTTCTCCAACTTCCTGGAAGTGTAATGCCTAAAAAGACGTGGTCATTGCTCATCAACCAACCGGCAAAAGTTGGACCGATGGCTGGGCCAAGGCCGACAACGATTCCGCCAAGCCCCATTACAGCACCCATTTGTTTCGGTGGGAACATGTTAACCAAACATACTTGCATCAAAGGCATGGTAATCCCAGCCGCAATGGCTTGGAACATACGTCCTGCGAGGAAGACCCACCATGCATCTGTTGGTGCAATGTAAGCCAAAAACATTCCCGCAAATAGAATAATATATGAAAGACTATAAAGCCAACGTGTTGGGAATTTAGTAGCAAAATAAGCTGAAATTGGTACCATAATTCCGTTTGCCAATAAGAACCAAGTGGTTGCTTGTTGCGCAGTTGACATTGAAATATCAAAGTCTGTCATCAATGTTGGGATAGCTGTTCCCAACGAGGTTTGCATCAGCATTGAAGCAAATGTTCCGACCAAAATCAGAATTAACATTGCCCAACGACTAAATTTATGTCCATGAATATCAACGCCGTAAACTTTTTCAGCAGCGTGATCATGTTGAGTAGTTGTACTATCCATTTTTCTCTTTCTTCTCCATTTCAGAATTCGTTTCTTGTTTATCTCTTTCGAGCGAGAGTGCCAAATCTAAGAAAATCTTGACGCTTTCTACAAATTCTTTTGCACGTTCTTCTCCCATGGCTTGCAAGACTGCGGCAGTATGCCCCATAAACTCATTATGTGCATTTTCAGCATATTTCCGACCTTTATCGGTAATGCTGACTAAAATTTTACGCCGGTCTTCTCTGGAAATTTCGCGTGTTATCATTCCCTTGTCCTCAAGATTATTCAAAATCGTCGCAATCCGAGCCGTACTCGTATCGGTATATTTTGAAATGTCACTCGGAACAATCGGTTTTCCCGAATTTTTGAACAAATAAAAAATGACCTGATGCTCCCCATGTGAATAGACACTAAAGCGATTGAAAATCTCTGTCCTCTTGGGTGGTTTCGCATTGACGATCAATTGTTCAGCAAGATGATTATAATCCATCATTTCCCCCTCTAAGCTTGGTTAAAAATAGCAATCAATAACGATATTCTGTTTCTAATATTAATTATTTACTAATACCGTTAATTATTATATAGCACTAGAATATTTTTGTCAAGGATTTGAATTCTAGATTTTACCACAAAAAAAGACAAGCAACAGCTTGTCTTTTCTCGATAATCTAAATTCTTTTTTAGCAACAATATGAAGCTTAGAATTAAGCGTCAATCGTTGAGTATTGTGCGTTGGCTTCGATAAACTCACGACGTGGTTCAACACGATCGCCCATGAGCATATCAAAAACTTTATCCGCTTCAGCAGCATCGGTCAATGAAACGCGTGCCATCAAACGATTTTCTGGATCCATTGTCGTTTCCCAAAGTTGATGGTCGTCCATTTCCCCAAGCCCTTTATAACGTTGAATGGTTGGTTTTGAACGACTTTGTGACCAGCGTTCAAGTGCTTCAGCCAATTCTTTTTCTTGATTTGGCCCAGGTTGGATATATTCTTTTGTTTCTGACCCCACTTTAATCCCATAAATTGGTGGTTGTGCAATATAAACATAACCTGCTTCTACTACTGGACGCATGTAACGATAGAACAAAGTCAACAAAAGTGTTCTGATGTGGGCACCATCGACGTCGGCATCGGTCATGATGACCAATTTGTGATAACGGGCTTTTGACAAGTCATAATCCGCTCCGAAACCAGTTCCCATGGCTGTAAAGAGTGATCTAATTTCCTCATTGGCAAGAATTTTATCCATGGTTGCTTTTTCAACGTTCAAGATTTTACCACGAATAGGCAAAATAGCTTGGAAAGCACGATTACGTCCAGATTTTGCTGAACCACCGGCTGAGTCTCCTTCGACGATGAATAATTCAGTTTGTGTTGGGTCATTTGATGAACAATCCGCAAGTTTACCTGGAAGATTTGAAATTTCAAGTCCAGATTTTTTACGGGTTACTTCACGCGCACGTTTTGCGGCAATCCGTGCCTTGCTAGCCAACATTCCTTTTTCGACAATTTTACGTGCCACTTGAGGATTTTCAAGCATGAATGTTTGCAATGCATCAGCAAAGACTTTATTGACAATCCCTGTTACTTCAGAGTTTCCAAGTTTTGTCTTCGTTTGTCCTTCAAATTGAGGATTAGGGTGCTTGATTGAAATAACGGCTGTCAATCCTTCACGCACATCGTCCCCAGTCAAATTGTCTTCATTTTCCTTGAGGATTTTTTGAGATTTGGCATAGGCATTGATGACACGCGTCAAGGCAGTACGGAAACCTTGTTCGTGTGTTCCCCCTTCATGTGTATTGATGTTATTGGCAAATGACATAACAACTGAATGATAAGTGTCTGTATATTGCATGGCAACTTCAACAGTAATGCCGTCCATTTCGCCGTCTGTAAAGATTGCAGGTTCAAAAATGACTTGTTTATTTTCGTTGAGGTATTCAACGTAAGATTTAATCCCACCTTCATAGTGGAAACTGTCGTGATTTTTTTCATTGCCTTCGCGTTTATCTGTGATGGAAATGCGAAGTCCACGGTTCAAGAATGCCAATTCACGCACGCGTGTCAAAAGTTTCTCGTAATCAAACGCTGTTGTTTCAGTGAAAATTTCAGGGTCTGGTACGAAGTGAACGGTTGTTCCACGGTGGTCTGTTTCACCAATCACTTTCAAATCTTCGATGACATGTCCGCGATGGTATTGTTGGTAATATTTCTTGCCGTCTTTATGAACTGTCACGTCAAGTATGGTTGACAGAGCATTGACTACTGAAGAACCAACACCATGCAAACCGCCTGAAACTTTATAACCGCCACCGCCGAATTTACCTCCGGCGTGCAAGACTGTAAAGACTGTTTCTACTGCGGGACGTCCCGTTTTTTCTTGAATATCAACAGGAATCCCACGACCATCATCAACAACGGTAATTGAGTCATCTGGCTCAATGAAAACTTCAATATGTGTTGCAAAGCCAGCAAGAGCTTCGTCAATAGAATTATCTACAATTTCCCAGACCAAATGGTGCAATCCCTCTTTTGAGGTTGAGCCGATATACATACCTGGACGCATCCGAACGGCTTCGAGCCCTTCAAGGACTTGAATCTGACTGGCGTCATATTTGTCTGCAAGCTTTTCTATTTCTAAATCTTTTTCGTTCAAAATAAATCTCATTTCTATCGAGTCATTACTACTATTATAGCACAATTTAGCGGTTTTTTCTTCCAATCAAAAAAATAAATCTTTCTGAAAGACTTATTTTTATACTTTATATTTTTTTGCTGCTGAATAAGACAGGTTTTATTTTCTAAGTTTGATTTTTCATTAGTCAAGTAAATCAAGCAAGCTTTTTATGGATTGACTGGCATCTGGATTGCGTTTGGTGGCATCAAAGAAAATAGAGGCTACACCTGCTGCATTTCCTGCCTCAATATCCAGCGGTCGATCTCCAATCATCACCGTTTTTTGCGGGTTCAGCTGGTATTTTTGACAGAGATACAAGATTGAATCTGGTGCTGGCTTCCGCTTGAAGCCATTGTCAGAGCTGACCACTTCGGTAAAGAATTGGTCAATGCCTGCCCGCGCCAAAATAGCCATGACCTGATGATTCCGATGGGAAATCATGAAATTTTTACAGCCACTTGCTGTCAGCTCTGACAGGACTTTTTCCGCTCCCTTGAATAAAATCGGTTGTTTAAGCGTTTCTGCTTCGAGCTGTTTATAAAAGCTCAGAAAATCAGGAATATCACTGGCAAAAGTTTCAACAGCATGTGTCGTCGAAATCTTTAAAGCATCATAAATGTCTTCGTGCAAAAAAACACGTTCGGATTTTGCCCACAGCGCTGCTGCAAATGCGCGACTTGAACTTTCATAATTATCTAATAGGGTACCGCCCAAATCCCAAATATAATTTTCGTATTCCATGTGATAATTATAACATAGTTCCAACCCAATCGTGTGAATGAACGAGGAATTTTTTGTTCTACTTCTTGTCAGTGCTGACAAGGGATCTGTTGACATAAATACCACCAAATTTGATTTGTTCATATGCGCCATAAGTGGCAAAGATAAAGACAGATAGAAGAACAAAAATAGGCAGGAACCAGATGACAAAAGCGCTGATGCCTAACAAGACATAATAAAAGTACTGTCGATTTTTGCTATAAAAAACCGAAATCCGCGCATACTCTCCTTCACGGATAAGTTCTGCTTCCATCAAACTAAAAGCCAATGACCACAAAAAAATGATCAGCAGATAAAAGAGCTCCGGCAAGAACAAATTCGGATTTCTCCCCACCCAAGCCGTTGCCACAGGAAATAAACTCATGGTAAAAACCCAAAAGCCATTGTACCAGTAAACTTTAACATTCACTTTTCTGACGGCTTCAAATAGCGAGTGGTGGTTATACCAAACCACCCAAATCACCGCAAAACTCAATAGGTAGGCAAAAAAAGGCAGTCCTTCTTGACTTAACGCATGAAAAGTCGCATTTTGAGGCAACGGAAGTTGCAGTACCATAATGGTGGCAACGATTGCTACAATGGCATCCGTATAATTTAGAAAACGTTCTTTTGACATTTTTTTATCCTTTGGTGTAATCTAAAGAAATTATACCACATTGTCAGAAAGGACAGAAGCTTTATTTTTCATGTTCAATTTTTTTCGAAAGTCTTTTTCGACAAATGCTGCCGCAAGAACAATGGCAAAGAGAATTCCGAACATTCCTAGCAGCATACTTGCCACTTCTGCCATCAAAAGTTTGGAATTCAGTATTTGTGCCCAAGAATATTGCAAACGGACAAACCATAATATCAACCCAACGGTTGCCCCAAGCATTCCAAAAAAGAGGGTGTTAATTGCTGTGCCAAGGATCTGCTGACTCAGTACTTTTCTTTGTTGATGAAACTGCGTCAGGGTCATTTCAGGGTCTTGTTCTATCACCTCTATCAAATTAGCCACAATCGCCATTGCAGACTCAGCAACAGCACCTAACATTGAGATCGTCATAACGGCGATGACCACGTTTGAGAAATTCAATCCAACGGTTAGGGACAAATTTTCCAGTTCATCAGCATTTTCAGAAGAAAAGCCTTGAAATTGACCAAAATATTGAAGGAATACAGCCACCACCATCA
Organism: Lactococcus sp. dk101; assembly: GCF_009601055.1. GTDB lineage: Bacteria > Bacillota > Bacilli > Lactobacillales > Streptococcaceae > Lactococcus. Next base: position 340,976 of record NZ_WITI01000001.1, on the reverse strand, counting down.
AACAAAGCACAACGATGATACTTGTCTTGAAGGCAATATTTGTCGTATCGCCATCTTCTGAGGACATATAAATGGACAATGCCAAGATAATGACCGTAAAGACAGGTAAAATAATCAAGACTGGAAAGCCCCAGCCCATCAAATTGACCAATAAAAAGATGGCAATAAAATTAAAAGCAAGTCCTAAAAGATTACGAATTCCGTCTTTTTTGGCAACAGCAATCATCAGCACTGACAAGAGGATAAATAAAATCAGTAAGCTATTCATAAGCCCTCCTTTTTCTCATGAAAGACAATTCCAAAACTTGTCACAAATGACGTCACAGGAACGGCAAGCACAATTCCGATTGCTGAAATCAAGGTTTGAAGGAGTCCTAGATTGAGACCAACGGATGCGATGTAGTCCCAACTATTACCATTGCGCAAAAGCAAAAGGAGCATGGGGAAGGCTTCCGCCATAAAAATCATGAAGAGCACATTGGTCAGCGTGCCGATAATTTCTTGCCCGATGCTAAAGCCTGATCGAACATAATCACGAAAAGTCAGTTGAATTTGATTGAGCTGATTTTGTCTGGAGAGACCAAACAGGCCCGCCACAATGTCTCCTGTCCCATCCATAATGGCACCTAAAACCGAAATCATTGTGCCGACAAAGAAAAATTGTGCTGGATTTTGCGTCACATACTCTAAATATTCAAAATGAACGCCTGCATTTCCTGTCCAACTCAAGACCAGAAATACGAGTGCAAAGGTCAATAAAGTGGTCAAAACGGTGGTTAACAGTGCATAAAGCATTTGTCGATTGGGGCCAATGACAAAAAGCAATGAGGAGGCCGCAAATACCAAAGATAGAAAGCCAAATAAAAGCAATACTGGCGGTGTAAAATTCACGTTGACCAAAACAACCACGACGAAATAAAGCAGATTTAATAAAAGGGACAGCATTAAAAAGACTGAAAAACGCAGCTGCGTCAACAGCAACAAAATTCCGATAAAAAGAACGACCATGGCTGCAAGCAAGGCATCTCTTTTTAAAGTCATGATTTCATAATGATTTCCGATTTTTTGCAAAATAACCTGCTGGCCGACCCGATAAACTTGCCCTGTCACCTGTGACTGAGCAACCTCGTTTGTGAGCACCACTTTTGTTTTAGATTGATTTAGAAGTTGAATTTCTAAAGCTTGCGTGATTTGAAGGTCTGTATTTTGATAATTGTCTTCAATTTTTTGTTGATTTGTCGTTTGTACACTGACAATTTTTCCGACTGTTTTTTGATAAAGGCCTGCGTCATTGTCAACAATGACAAAAACAAGCAGACTCGCTAACAGAACAAAAATCAGTTGTATTATTTTCTTTTTCATATCGTTTCCACTACTATTCTCTAGTCATTTTAACCTAGAAAGGCCATAATTTCAATGAAAAAGGATGACCGAAGTCACCCTTTTTCGTTTTTTATGCTTTTGTCTCCTCTACAGGCATTTGAGTTGCCTTATTTGAAATCATGTCGGCAAAGATTGCTTTTGATTTGCCAACTGTAAAAAAGTGATACCTTTTACCTGCATAGCTAAAGCCACAGCCAAAGCGTGTCATTCTTACCGCACTCACATGCTTCAAATCAAATTCATTCATTTTCAAACGTGGAAAAGAAGGGAAATAGAGCTGTCCTTTCGTTATCATAAAACGGTGCGGACAGATCAAAATCAAAAATGTCAGTACTGACAGCCACATGAGGAGTGTCAATAACCAATTCGATTGTTTGTTAAGTTCGTAAAAAACGACCCGTTCAAAAGATAAAACGATAATCCCCCAGAGCCAAGCCAAACGATAGTTGCTTGAAACGGGAAGAAAGAAACCTGATTGCATTTTTCTTATTTCTCCTTTATTTTTTTACTGTTGGATAATCACTAATGGTCGATTTTCCTTGATTTTGTGAAATTAAGCTGGTTGATTTAGCTGCTAATTCTTCATTTTCTTCTTTCAGGCGTTTTTTGGTTGCCTTAACAGAATAGTCATAATCACTGGCATTGACCGTCTTAAATCCATCAGGTTGATAGAACCTAAGTAAGTTTTGGTTGTTGACCTTGTCAGACATGGAAAGCATGGTTGAAACCTTACTCTTTATTTCTTTGACATAAGCTTCCTGTGCTTCTGATAATTCGTCTATCTCAAGGCCCGTTTGTGTATCATAGTAATGACGACTATTGAGACTTGGAAGGGTAATGGTTGGTGTAACAAAGCCACCATTTCGAAGGGCGACATAGTCTTGACGACCAGAGGCAAACATGTCTTGTCCAAACTGAATATAAGATTTGGTATCAATGCCCAAAAGATGTTCCAAGGTTGGCATAACATCAATTTCACCCGTGTAAGTACTGATAATATGACCGTTTGTTTGTCCAGGAATATGAACCATAAATGGCGTTCTTTGGAGCATGGTATTGTCATAAGCTGTTACATTGTCCGCATCTTTTCCAAGATATTGGAGGAATGTTTTAGTATCTGACCCTGAAATTCCGTAATGGTCACCGTATAGGACAATAATAGATTTGTCATACAATCCCGAATTTTTCAGGTAAGTAAAGAACTCTTCAACCGCTTGATCCAAATAGTGTGCCGTTTCAAAATAGCCATCTACAACTTTACTACCAGAATCAACTGTCGCAAAGTTTGGATCCTTGTCTGAATCTCCCAATTCATAATTCAAGTGGTTGGTCACCGTCATGAATTTTGTATAAAATGGTTGTTGCATTTGTTCTAAATACTGAACAGAATCTTCGAAGAAGACCTTATCTTTAATGCCCCACGGACTCATATTTTCAGATGAATTATCATAGAAACTTTGATCAAAGAAATTGTCGTAACCCATTTGTTTATAGGTGTTGATACGATTGTAGAAGGCACCTGCATTGCCGTGGAAAACGGCTGAGCTATAGCCATCTTGTTGTGCCAAAATTGCTGGCATGGCTTGGAAAGTCTGCGTTGATCCATATTTTGCAAATAGTGAGCCTGCTGGCAAGCCAAATGTCGAAGTTTCAAGCATGGTTTCAGCATCAGAAGTCTTTCCTTGACCAACTTGGTTGAAGAAATTGCTAAATGAATAGGTCTGATTTGAGTGATACACAGAATTCAAGAATGGTGTAACCACATGTTCTTTTCCATCCGTCCCTTTAATCTTCAAGTCAATCAGATCTTGTTGGAAAGATTCCAAATGAATCTCGATGACATTTTTATTTTTGGCAATGCCGTACATTTCAATATTTGGAGAAAGGTAACGGTCGGACGCAATGTATTTTTGAACTTCTTCAAGCGTGCTTTTATTGGCATCCTTACGTTCGGTATTGACCATGTGCGTATAGTAACCATTTGTCAACATCCAAGGACCTAAGCCAAGATAACGTACCACATAGGTCTTATCTGATTGTGCTCTTCTGAGAATCAACTGATTTTTGAGCGCATCTCCAGCCCAAAAATTGAGTCCAAACATAGCCAAACCAAGTGAAGTATAGGTAAAGGCACGCTTAGCACCAATTGGACGATTATCAAACTTAATTTTTTTGGCAATGATTAACACCAAAATGACAATCAAGTCAATCCAGTAAACCCAGTCCATCAAATGCACCGGTACCGAACCAAAATCAAAGCCATGTTGGAACATGCCAGCTCCACCTGTTACCGTATCAATAGTGACAAAGTCAGTAAATTCACGGTAATACAACACATTAAGGTAGAGCAAAACATTTGCGATGATTGCCAAAACAAAGGTCGCAATATAATAAAGCGATGTCCGTCGAATGAACAACAAAATCGCAAAACAGGTAAATGTAAATCCAATTGGATTTACAATCATCATCAGGTACTCAGCTACGCCAACTGCCCGTAAATTAAAGACACCAAAATATGCTATCATTGATTTAGCCCACACGAAAAGGACAAGATAAGTCATCATCCCCACTCGCGTGTTAAATCCAGAAAGTAATTTTTTCAATTTAAAACCTCTTTAAGTTCTTTTTTTCAGCACTCTACTGCTACCAGCCGAAATTATTAACTTTTTACATATAAAAAAGTAAAAAGACAATTAAATGTAAAAATATAAATATTTTCACTATGTCTCAACTTAATTTTACCATAAAAAGATTAAATATGTCTTAAAAATGAAAAAAGACGCAATCAATGCGTCTTATAATAGATTCCGATTAAGAGTAAATAAAGTAAGGCAAACAGAGCAATTAAACCTGTTGAATACTTATATTCTGCCTGAATTTTTGTAAATTGGAAGCCTAAAGCTACTTCTTTTCCGTCAAATTCAGCGCGTGTTGGATAATCCAAAACGGCGGTCTCCGTCATTGCACCAACCTTTTGTGTTTTGGCTGTTCGATTGTCATAAACAATGCGGTATTGGCCAGCTTCAAAAGACTGCTGAACAAGATAGTCAGTAGTTCCTGCCGCCACACTAGCTGTCAGTACTGACAGCCACTTCTGATTCACTTTTTTCTCAACCCTTAATTCAAGTTCAGCTGAATTAGCGGTCGTTACATTCAACAAATCGGCTTCCGTATTCAAGTTGACAATCTGACTGATTTTCTGGCCCGGCTTGAGTGAGACAAAACCTTTATCCAGATTGTAATTGTTCAAAGGCTGGAATTGGGCATTGACAACGATGGTCTGTTTGGGTTGCATTCTCATAACAGTTGCCATAAGTCCTAGGGACAAGACAGATAAAAGGCTTAAGATGACGACCATTTTCTTTTTCCCTAAGTTTGCTATTCGTTTAGGTAGAAAAGGCACACTTTTTAGTGAAAAAAGTGATTCCAGTGAAAGTATTCCTGAAACAGCTAACAAGCCAATGGTCATGAATTGATAGCGTGGTTTCACTTCCCATAAAAAAGTATGAAAGAGTGAAATCCCCATAATAATCAAAATGGCAAAAGTGAACAGATTGACTGCCGCTTTTTTTTCTTGCTTGAGTCTAAGGAAAATCGCTAGTAATAAAAGTGCCATTAGTGCTTTGGCGTAGCTTTCGAAAAAGAGATTGATGGCACCGATATGCTCGATTAGAAAGGCAGGTGCTTTTGCCCAATGATAAACATAGGAATAAAGCTGATAATCCGTTCCCGTCGCAAAAGTTCCGCAAGACCACAAGCTTGAAAATTTCGTGATATAAAGCACTGGAATTTTCCAAGGGGCCGCTGCCAATTCGCTGACTCTTTGTACAATCCCTGCATTCGCTGCCTCTTTGGCAGTTTCATAGCCTGGGTGGTAAAGAATATAATCCCGGTCCGCCGTTGTCCATTCTCCCATGCTGCTAAAGTTAACGGACTCGTAAAACCAATTTGAAGTGGGAAAAACATTGGGATTGTTCATATCATAATTGACAGCTTTTGCCAAACCACGTGTCGCACCAAATGCTAAAACCATTCCAATCAAGCAGGCCAAAAAGTACTTACCCAACGATTGCCATAAATTCCCATATTTTACCTTGTCAAAAAAGGCAATGAGCGCAAAAATAACTAAGGCAACCAAAACGACAATCACATTTGGTCTTGCCAGATAAGCCAGCATAAAAATCAAAACAAGCGACAGATACTGACGTTTTTTAAAGACTCGATTTGTCAAAAGCACTTGAAATTGACTGGCTAGCAACAAGAGCATTAGAATAGCGATGCCATCAGTATAACCAATTCTCAGAATAAAATCGTAATTCATTGGCAGAATCAGCATAAAAATGGAAGCAAAGGCAGCGAAAGCTAGCTTTTTCCGTCCTAAAATCCGAACGACCATCAACCAAATTAAGCTATTGATTAGGATATTGAAGCCGTAAAAAAAGACATAATAGGACAGGTGGAACAAGCTCGACAGCTTGATTAAGACAATTTGCAAGCTCATAAATGGAATTAAATTTGGGTAATATTGCACCCATTCGTCCCAAACGTGACTGCCTTCTGTCAGTTGAAGTGCCTGCGTTGCCGTATGCCAAGGGTCACCAAAAACTTGAAGACGAACAGCCGAAACGGCAATAATTTGAAAAATAATGAAAAGAACAAAGTTAAGAAGGACTAATTTTTTCGTTTGTACTGCAGAAAAGTTTTTAAGTTTTCTAAAAATGAAACGAAAGACAAAAAACAATAATAGGGTCAGTAATACAACAGAAACTGGCTCAACAAAGCCAGCATCGGTGTATGGTTCAAGAAGCATGACAAAAAATGCCAAGCCAAATAAACCCAAAAGAGAACCATAGAGCATTTTATTTAATAACTTCATTTTTTAACCCTATCCCCTTCTTTTGACGTCTCATGTTGCTATAATCCATCAAGCCTTTGACCGCCAGAATAATCATGATTGGAGCAAAATTATAAAGATAGCGTGAGTTAGCCTCCCAAATCAATAAAAATCCTGTTAAGCCAACCATCGAAAGAGCCAAAATGAACCAATAGGTTTTCCAATTTTTAAATAGCGAAAGATAAATTTCATACCACATGAAAAAGACAAGAGGGAACCAAAGTAAAGATTGCCCCCAACGGTTGAGGATATTTCCTGCATGGCTACCGATACTTCGATCATTCATCCAGTCAAAATAGTGATAGAGGATGGGGTTCATGTGCTGATAAGTATAAAAGTAATCACGCAAATCGCCATTGAGCCAAGTGTATGAAATTTTTCGCCCCAGTTGGAAAATAATCCCAAAAAAGCCTTGTTTTTTCAGATTTTCTTGGAACAAACGAATGTCTGCTGCCTGCTTCTCTGCTTTTGACGGAAATTGTTCTGAATAAGCTAGAACAGCCGGGTCAAATCCACCTGAATAATTTCCAGGTGCAAAAGACATGGTTACCCAGTGCATCAAAGGTAAATTATAACGATTGTTGGCTGCTTGTGTAAAAGCTGGATCACTTGAGACCACAGATTTGACATATTGATGTGTCCCATAAAATGTCAACAAAGCAATCGGCAACAAGAGGGCAATTTTTTTCCACTTCTTATTTAAAACAAAGAAGCCAAAAAGCGCAATGAGCGGAAACGTAACTGTTGGTTTGATATTATAGCCAAAAAACATAATTAAACAAGCAAGAACATACCATAAAATTTCTTTTTTTATGGTTTTAGCCTGCAAGCCGTAAACCAAGAATAACAACCCACAAATCGTAAAGGGGATTGAGGCCGTATCCGTATAAAACTGTGCGCCGTACATATAAAATGGCATGAAGGCAAAAGCAGCCAGATTATAAAGTAAAGCTAATTTTTCTGAAGCCAATTTCTTCATGGTCAAAGAGCCTGCCATAACGGAAATTGTTGTCAGTACTGACGATAAACCTGTCATCCAAATAATTTTTGCCAGCACAGACGTTGTTTTTGCAAACAAGGTGTTTTGTAAAATGGCAAAAAATTGATTATTTGGGTATCTTAGAAAATACAAAAGTTGATTTTCTGTAGCAGGTAAATGGTCAAAAGTTTGACCTTTTAAAAAGCTGGTGTTTTCAAATAGGACAAAGAAGTCCCAGTTATGAACTGAAAATGGAACTTTAACCATAAAGAAGAATGGTACAAAAAGCATTGCAAGGGTGAGAATAATGCTTGAAGTTCTGTAAAAGCGGTGCGTTTTTTCTTCTGGGACTTGGTCAATATGCTGACTTGTTTGGTACACAAAGAGCAAATAGACCATTGAAACCAGCAGCGTGATATTTCCCAAGATAAAGGCAATGAGTGTCGTCAGATGCCATTGTCTTGTAAATAAGAGCGCAATGAGATTGGCTAATCCAAAAATAAGTAGCGCAATTTTTTTTGTTTTCTTTTCGACATTGAGAAAAGAATAAAACTTCCTAATATTTTCCACGATAAATCCTTAAATAGTAGTTCAGTGTGACCCTTTAGATTCCGTTGCTAATTTTTCCGCAAACAGTGCCCGAATCAGCTGATTTGATTTTCCATAAATGAAGAATCGGTATTCTTTTCCGATATAAATAAATTGAACCGTCCATTTGTTAACTTTGACAGAATTGACATAACGTAAGTCAATCTGCTCTGTCACAAGACGAAAGTCCTTGGTAAAATGCACCACCGTGCCGACAATGAAAAAGCGGCGTTGACGGATTAAAAAGTAAAAACTAAGAACAACTAAAGCCAGTAAAATGGCAGTCAACCATGTCATTTGGAGATTGTTCTCAAAAAACAAAATCTGTTGAAAGGAGAGTAAAATAACCCACCACATCCAAGCCATTCGATAAGGCGCATTTAGGGGCTGAAAGTATCCTGCTTGCATTTATTTTACCTTTCCTTTTGATGATGATGATGAAGTTGACGTTGCGGGTAAGATTTGTGTGTCTTTTTCAGTAGCCGCTTTGATTTGTGCTTCCAAAAGGGCGTCATTTGTTGTAAACAAGCCAAGCGTTGTTTGGCCTTCATGCGCAGATAAAAGTGAGGTAGAGCGCGCATTGAGCTGTTCTTCTTCGTCTTTCAAACGTTTCTTGGTTTGATCGACCGTGTAAGAATAATCACTTGCACGGACTGGTGTAAAGCCAGCAGGCGTATAGAAACGAAGTAAGTCTTCTGTGTTGAGTGTGTCAGACATATCCAAAAGCTTATTGACACTGTCTTGAATTTTAGTCACTTCAAGTTCTTGTTGTGCATTCAAGACAAGCGGTGCACCCGTTTTGGTATCGTAATAAGTCGTTGCCGTCCCACTTGTTTTAGTAATGGTTGGTGTAACAAAGCCTCGATTACGAAGCGCAACATAACTGGCTCGATTTGAACTAAATAAATCTTGACCAAATTGAATATTAGTTGAAGTTTGAAGTCCTAAAAGGTGTTCCAATGTAGGCATTACATCAATTTCACCGGCATATTCATTACTGATATGTCCATCGGTACGCCCTGGAATATCAATCATGAATGGGACGCGTTGCATCATTAAACTATCATAATCTGTCCAAGTTTTAGGATCGCGCCCAAGTGCAGTCGCAAAAGCTTCCGTGTCTGTACCTGAGATACCATAATGATCACCATAAAGCACAATGACTGACTTTTTATAAAGTCCTGACGCTTTCAAATAATCAAAGAATTCTTTGACAGATTGGTCGAGATAATGTGCCGTTACAAAATAATTGTCAACAACCGAATCACCCGTATTTGTAGTGACAAATTTGGGATCTTCTTCTGATTTATCAAGACCAGTGTATGGAATATGATTGGTTACAGTCAAATATTTGGCATAAAATGGTTGCTGAAGTTGTTCAAGATAGGGCACAGAGTCTGCAAATAAGTACTTGTCTTTAATGCCCCAGGCTGTTTTATTGGTATCATTTTCGTTCCAGAAAGATTGTGAGAAGAAATTCTGGTAGCCCATATTGCGATACACATTGGTTCGGTTATAGAATGAGCCGACATTACCATGAAAGACCGCAGATGAATAACCAGCTTCTTGATTCAAGAGAGCAGGCATGGCTTGGAAGGTTTGAGTCGACCCAAGCTGAGTGAATAATGACCCCGTTGGAAGTCCAAAAGTTGAAGTTTCCAGCATGGTTTCAGCATCAGAAGTTTTCCCTTGTCCCACTTGGTTAAAGAAATTACTGAATGAATAAACGGATTTGTTGTTATTATAAAGTGAATTCAGGAATGGCGTTAATTCTTGACCATTAATTTTTAGATTGATCAAATCTTGTTGGAAAGACTCAAGATGAATTTCTATCAAGTTTCTATTTTGCGCAATCCCAAACATTTTGGCATTGGGTGCCAAATAGCGATCTGTTTTAATGTATTCTTCTACTTTTGTAAAATCTGATTTGGAAGCTAAAGAACGGGTTTGATTGGCCACATGTGTGTACCAACCATTTGTCGCAAGCCATGGGCCAAGGCCCAAATAACGCACCACGTAGGTATCATCGTACTGTGCTTGTCGCGAAACCAAACGGTGTTCTGTCGCATCTCCCGCCCAAAAATTCAAGCCAAAAATCATGAGCGACAAGGTAGTATATTTGAAAGCGTATGGCACCCCACGATAAGTGTCGTCCATCTTGAGCTTTTTGAAAACAAAAAGAAGAACAAAAACGATAATATCAAGCCAATAAATCAAATCAAGCATGTGGACAGGGATTGAAGAATAATCAAAACCATGACCCATCATTCCCGCACCACCTGAAATAGTATTGATGGATAAGAAATCTTGGAATTCTCTATAATAAAGGACATTCCCATAAACCAGCAGGCCGCCGAGCAAATCCATGATGAGAACAGCCAAATAAAAGAGCTGTTTTCTTTTGATATATAGTGTAAAACTCAAGAAGAAAGCCGTAAATCCAATGGGATTGACAAACATGAGAATGTAGTCGGCTAGATTTGAGCTATGTAATTGTTGGAATTCGGTGAAATAGGCAAGGACTGTCTTAACCCAGACAAAAAAGAGGGATACACCAAGAATTCCGAGACGAGTGTTCATTGAATGGATTAGTCTTTTCAATTCTTTCGCCTTTCTATACTTTAGTCATTAAAAAGGGCATTATCAGTAAAAATAAATAATGCCGTCTTGTATTCTTATTAGGTTCTCTATTAAGTATAAAGACTTTTCTTATGTGAAACTTAAATTTATGCTTGTTCTGAGAGTTTTACAGACATCATTTTTGAGACACCTGCATCAGCCATTGTAACACCATACATGGCACCGGCGGCCGCCATTGTTCCACGACGGTGCGTCACCACGATAAACTGGTTGCTGTTGTCAAAATGGTTCATATAATCACCAAAACGTTGCACATTTGCCTCATCTAGTGCTGCTTCAACTTCATCAAGAACCACGAAAGGCACTGTGCGCACGCGCAGAATTGCAAAAATCAAAGCCAAGGCAGTCAATGCTTTTTCACCACCCGACATCAAATTAAGACTTGATAATTTCTTTCCAGGTGGCTGAACATTGATTTCGACACCTGCTTCAAGCAAATTATCTGAGGTCAATTCCAAATCTGCTTTCCCACCGACAAACATTTGTGAGAATGTCGTTTTAAAACTTTCACGAATGGCATCAAAGGTTGTTTTAAAGCGAACGATGACTTCTTCATTCATGTCATCAATCGTTGATAAGAGTAGATTTTTCGCTTCTTGCAAGTCTTGTTTTTGACCATTCAAGAATTGATAACGTTCATTGACTTCTTCAAATTGAGCAATGGCGTCTAGATTTACTGGACCCAAAGCACGAATTTGGCGTTGGACTTGTTTTAATTCAAGTTCCGCAGCCTCTAAATCTTCAAGGACTCGCGCCTTATTGACTCCTTCTTCAAAACTCATTTCGTATTCTGTATTCAATTCGTTTTGTTTATCGAACAGGACTTGCTCCATTTGTTCAATTTGTAATTCAAGCCGCGTTTTTTGTAGATTGAACGTGTGACTTTGTTCGATAAAGTCGTGATTATGTTGCTCCAAATCTTCCATTTGGGCCACCAAATCTTCGCGTTCAAATTTCAGACTCACACTTTTAACATTCAAGGCTTGAAGCTTTTGGCTTACTTCTTGGAGTTGGCTTGCGAATTGTTGACGCGTTGCGTCGTCAAAATCAAGTTCAGGGGCCAACAAGTCAAGCAAGCGTGATTTTTCCTCGTTGAGTTGCTTAATCTCGGCTGACAAACGATTTTCATCAGTACTGACAAAACGAAGCTCGCTCGTCAGTTCCGACACTTTAAGTTTGGCCTGATTGAGATTTTCCAAAAGTTGTGTCTTTTGTTCGTTTTGCGCTTGCGAATTGGATTTGACATCCTCAAGTTGTTGTTCAATCGCACGTTTTTCTTGGCCAATCTTCTCCAGTTCTGCCGACAGACTTTCATTACTTTCCTGTAAGTTGTTCAGACTGGTTTGAACTTGAGCTGACTCTGTCAATGCTGACAAAGCGGTCAAATTGGATTTGCTTTCTTCTAATTGTTCAATTTTTAAAAGCAGACTCTTCTCATCAAAACGTTTTTCTTCGCCTTGAGCTTTCAAGTCTTCAAGCGTCCGTGTCAGGTTTTCTTTCTTGAATTGAACTGCTTGAACTGCTTTTTCAGCTTCTTTTAATTTTTCTTCTGCTGCTTGGATTAGTTTTTGCAGGCTTTCGATTTCGGCCTGTGTAAAGGTGGTTGAGTTTCGTTTTCCCGCACCACCAGAATAAGAACCGCCAGGATTAATCTGTGTGCCGTCCAGTGTGACGATACGCACGGTATAATTCATGCTTCTGGCAATCGCTGTCGCGTGTTCTGCTGTGTCAACAATTACCGTTGCCCCCAAAAGACTGGAGATAGCGGGACGTAATTTTTCGTCAAAGCTGACCAAGTTAACGGCTGTATCAATAAAACCAGGCAGCGATGAAATTCGGTCATAGGACTGAAATTGACGGCCTTTAATCGTCGTCAAAGGAAGAAAAGTGGCACGTCCAAGCCGTCTGTCACGCAAGAAATTGATGGCCGCTTTAGCTGCATTTTCATCACCTGTGATGATGTTTTGACTGCCACCACCAAGCGCTATATCAATGGCCGTTGTATACTTTGTGTCAAAAGTCAGCAAATCAGCGACAACGCCAATAATACCAGAAAACTGTGCTTGATTTTGCATAACCGCACGTACCCCTTGATAGAGGTTACTATGACTGTCTCGAATGTTTTCAAGACTTGATAAACGGGCTTTGTCTTTGTTGAGCTGGTTCATCTGGTCATACATTTCATTTTGCGCCAGGCGTTCTGCTTCTTGGAGCTTTTTGATTGCGGCAGTTTGACTTTCAAAATGTTGAACTAATTCCGCAATTTCTGATTTGACAGTGTCATAAGTTGTCTTAAGCGAGCGTAGTGATTCGGAGACGGACAAAAGTTGCGCCGTGTTCTCTTTTGTTGACTCATCTCGCGCCGCCATTTTCTCAAGTAAATTATCAATCTCAGCTTGATTTTTGGTGCGGACATTTGATTTTTGAGCTTCTTGATTGACCAAGTCAACAAAAGCTTCACGCAAGCGCTCCATAGTGACTTCAGGCGCTTCAGCCAAGCGGTCAACCTGACTTGTCAGCTCTGATACCTTTGTGTCCAGCGTCATTTTTTCGGCTGTCAGTACTGACAACTTCTCTGTTGCTTCTTTTTGTTGAGCAGACAAATTAAGTAATTTGGTATTTAACTCGCTCAAACGTGCTTCACGCTCTTTAGCCGACTCTTTTGACGAATTCTTTTGGACATCAAAAAGTTCGATTTTACGTGTCAAATCTGCTTTTAATTCAGTTAAAGACAAGGCTTCCTGACGAATTTTTTCTTGTTCCAATTCGACTTGATTGCGTTTGTTGCGCAAGGTCAAAAGCTCATCATCATACTGCTTTTGTTGACTTGACAAAGCCTCCAAGGCTTGATTTGCTGTCAGTAGTGATGTTTTCGTTGCTTCTAATTTGGCCTTTTCTTTTTTCAACTGACCAATCAAAACGGCAAGCGCCAAATCAAAACGTGTTGCGTCTAACGTTTTAAAACGCAAGGCAACATCTTTTTGCGCTTGCAAGGGAACTAATTGACCATTGAGCTCAAAAATAATGTCTTCCAGACGATCTAAATTGTCCTGAGTACTGGAAAGTTTAGACTCTGTTTCATGCTTTCTGCTCTTGTATTTCAAGACACCAGCAGCTTCTTCAAAAATGGCACGTCGTTCTTCTGGTTTCGAATTAAAGACCGATTCAATCCGACCTTGTGAAATAATCGAGAGTGAATCTCGACCGAGACCCGTATCTAAAAACAAGTCATGAATATCGCGTAAGCGACATTTTTTCCCATTGATCCGAAATTCAGAGTCACCATTGCGGTACAAACGCCGCGAAATAATCACTTCCTCGTCTTCGTCATGGTTGGGAAGATAGCCGTCTCGATTATCAAAGCTGGCAATCACTTCTGCAAAATTCATCGCATTTCGTTTTTCGGTACCAGAAAAAATGACATCGGGCATCTTCCCCCCACGCAATGATTTAGCTGATTGTTCGCCAAGCACCCAACGTAAGGCCTCGACAATATTTGATTTTCCAGAACCATTTGGTCCTACAATCGCTGTAACGCCTTGGTCAAAAGCGATTTTTGTGCGGTCGGCAAATGATTTAAAACCGACAATTTCCATTTTATTCAGATACATGCATTTGCCCTTTTATTGCATTTTCTGCTGCTTTTTGTTCAGCGAATTTTTTCGAACGTCCTTCTCCAGTTCCTAAAATTTGACCATTATTAGAGACTGCAGCCACAAATTTACGCGCATGTGCTGGACCAGTTTCTTCAAGTATGTCGTAAGCAATGATTGTTTCGCCATTGACTTGTAAAATTTCTTGAAGTTCTGTTTTATAATCAATCACTTTGACATAGTCGTCCGCTTTGATATGAGGAATGACCACCCGATAGATGAAATTCCGCACTTCTTCCATTCCTTGATCAAGAAATAAAGCTCCCAAAAAGGCTTCAAATAAATTCTCAAGGGTTGTTTCACGGTTTCGACCGCCCATTTTTTCTTCACCATGCCCAAGTTTTAAAAATTCACCAAACCCACAACGGCGAGAAAAATTAGCCAGCGACTCTGTCCGAACAATGCTCGAACGCATTTTAGACAATTCCCCTTCCAATTTTTCGGGATATGTCCGGTAAAGATAATCAGAAATAACTAGGCTTAAAGCCACGTCTCCCAAAAACTCCAAACGCTCATTGTTTGCAACCTTTGGGAGCCGTTCTTCATTTGTATAAGAAGAGTGAGTAAAAGCCTTTTCTAACACTTTTTCATCCGTAAATACGATACCAAATTCTGCTTTTAACTTCTCTTGAAGTTTATTCATGTTTAGAACCTCCATTTTTTTAGTTTACCTTTTATTATACCAAAAAATAGCTCAAAAAACGACTTAAGCACAAATAAAAAAACAGCCGTGGCTGTTTATTTGGTCAAATCAATACGTTTTCCAAGTTGGTCAATAATGAGCGCCCCAATCAGCAAGACAAGAAATTCGCCTGCAGCGATTGTTCCCCACATATAAAAGAAAGGTGTCTTGTAAACAAGCAACAATTCAGCCGCAATAATTGCCATGCCAAAAATTGCATCAAATACTGCAAAATAGACAAAGGCACGGTTAAATGGGCCAAAATATTGTTTCTTGTAGCGGTCGAAAAGCCAAACTCCAATCAACAAACAAATCAGGGTTTGTCCCGTCCCAACGACCATATCGACGACAGCAATGTTGGAACTAAATAAATTCGAAACGAAACAGCCGAGTGTAACGCCCCAAATGTATTTTTTGTTATAAAATGGCAAGAAATTCAAAATTTCAGATAATCTGAATTGAACGGGGCCATAAGCCAAATTATTGAGCGGGGGCATGACAGTCAATACCACGTAAATGGCAGCAACAAGCCCAATTTTTGCAATTTCCGCGACAGAAAACCGGTGTGTAGCATGTGTTTTATTCATATTTCTCCTTTATCGCAATGGCGAGTGTAATATGCTCAGGCAAAGGTCTTAAAGTCCTGAGGGTCATCAGATGAATAATTCCAACAACGGTATCTATTTTAGCAGAATAAATGAAAAATAAAAAGCCTGAGCAGTTGACTCAGACGTTTTAATTCCGTTTCATGAAAAAAATTAACCGATGACTGAACCGTTTGGTACACTTTCATCAACTGTCAGTACTGACAGTTTTCCGTCAAATTCAGCAGACAAAATCATGCCTTCTGACACATATTTTTTCATCATTTTACGTGGTTTCAAATTGGCAACAATTTGCAATTTTTGACCGACTAATTCTTGTTCATTTGGATAAAACTTAGCAATACCAGATAAAATGGTACGTGTTCCCTTATCCCCTGCTTCAAGTTCAAATTTAAGCAATTTATCTGAGCCTTCAACACGTTCGACCGCA
Organism: Lactococcus sp. dk101; assembly: GCF_009601055.1. GTDB lineage: Bacteria > Bacillota > Bacilli > Lactobacillales > Streptococcaceae > Lactococcus. Next base: position 325,122 of record NZ_WITI01000001.1, on the reverse strand, counting down.
ACAACTTGCGCCACACGGATTTCAACTTTATCAAAATCATCAAATTCAATTTGTTTTTTATTCAGAACGAGTTCTTTTTCAGCTGGTTTTTCACCGCCACCGAGCATTTCGTTCGTGATTACAGCAATCTCTTCTTCACGGTCAAGACGTGGGAAAATAGGTTCTCCCTTAGCAACGACTGGATTTGTGAATGAATAACCGAAAGTCAAGTTTTCCAAATCAAAACGAGTTTCAGTCAAACCAAGTTGCGCAAAGATTTGTTCACTTGTACCGTGCATGAATGGTTGCAAGAGACTCGCAACCAAACGCAAATTTTCTGCTAAATGATAAAGCACATTGTTCAATTTTGGCTTATCAGAATCAAGTTTAGCAAGTACCCATGGCGCTGTTTCGTCAATGTATTTGTTGGTTCTTGAGATAATATTCCAAACTTCAGACAAGGCAACAGAAAATTCAAATTTATCCATGGCAGCGTGATAATTGGCCATTGATTTTTCAACAACTACCAACAAATCACCATCAAATTCAGTCGAAACATCCGTTTTTTCAATTACTCCGCCATTGTATTTGTTAATCATGGCAACCGTACGGTTCAACAAGTTCCCCAAATCGTTTGCCAAATCAAAGTTAATGCGGTCAATATAGCTCTCAGCTGTGAAATTGCCATCATTACCGAAAGGCATCGCACGTAAAATATAATAACGATAAGGGTCAAGTCCATAACGAGCAACCAATGGTTCTGCATAAATGACATTACCGAATGATTTAGACATCTTGCGACCATTGACTTGATACCAGCCGTGTCCAAAAACTTGCGTTGGTGTTTCCATGCCTAAGGCATGAAGGAAGATTGGCCAATAAATTGTATGGAAGCGTAAAATGTCTTTCCCAACCATGTTCACACCTGGCCAGAATTTTTTGTACATTGAGTCATCGCTAGAGCCATATCCAAGCGCTGTCACATAGTTAAAAAGGGCATCAAGCCAAACATAAATGACGTGTTTTGGATTAGATTTGATTGGAATTCCCCAAGTAAATGTGGTTCTTGAAACAGCCAAATCTTCAAGTCCTGGTTTGATGAAGGTGTTAATCATCTCGTTTTTACGAATTTCAGGTTGAATGAAATTAGGGTGTTCTTCATAATATTTCAACAACCAGTCGGCATATTTACTCATTCTGAAGAAGTAAGATTCTTCTTCAACTTTTTCCACTTCATGACCACTTGGTGCCATCCCACCGATGACATTGCCATCATTATCGCGGTAAACTTCTTCCAACTGACTTTCAGTGAAAAATTCTTCGTCAGAAACGGAGTACCAACCTTCATATTTACCCAAGTAAATGTCGCCTTGTTCAAGTAATTTTTCAAAGATTTTTTGAACTGCTTCTTCATGATAAGTGTCCGTTGTCCGGATAAATTTATCGTAAGAAATGTCTAATAATTGCCATAATTTTTTGACGTCCTCAGCCATTGGGTCAAGGTATGCTTTTGGTTCCATTCCTGCGGCTTCGGCACGTTGTTGGATTTTTTGTCCATGTTCGTCAAGTCCTGTCAAATAGAAAGTATCATAGCCCATCAAACGTTTGTAACGTGCTAAAACGTCACAAGCAATGGTTGTATAAGTTGAACCCAAATGCAATTTTCCGGATGGATAATAGATAGGTGTTGTAATGTAAAATGTTTTTTTTGATTGTTCTTCAGTCAATTTTCTAAACCTCCTAGGACGAGCAAATGAGACTCGCCAGAATTACTTCTCTCATTATATCAAAATTTTGTTATAATTAACTATACCAAAAAATAAAGGATATTAAAATGACAAAATATAAATTTATCTCATGGAATATCGACTCATTGAATGCTGCATTGACCGGAACTAGCGACCGTGCCGCCTTATCAATGGCTGTCGTTGATAAAATTGCCAGTGAAAAGCCTGATGTGCTTGCCATTCAAGAAACGAAGCTTTCTGACGATGATAAAAAAGTAAAGAAAATTTATGATATTTTAGTTGAAAAATTCCCAGAGTATGCCATTGTCCACCGTATCTCAACACCTCCTGCTCGTAAAGGTTATTCAGGAACCATGATGTTGTGGAAAAAAGTGCTGGGTGATCCTGTCGTTACTTTCCCAGAAATTGATGCCCCTGCACCAATGGATCACGAAGGACGCATGATTACGCTTGAATTTCCAGCATTTTACGTGACGACTGTCTATACTCCAAATGCCCAAGAAGGTTTGGCACGACTTGATTTGCGTGGCGAATGGGACGATCAATATCGTGCTTACCTACAAACGCTTGACCAAGAAAAACCTGTCTTTGCTTGTGGTGACTTCAACGTTGCCGTTGCTGAAATTGACCTGTCAAATCCTAAAGGAAATCATAATACTGCTGGCTTTTCTGACCAAGAACGTGAGAAATTCCAAGCCTTATTATCCGCTGGATTTACGGATAGCTTCCGCAAAATCCATGGTCAAATTGAAAAAAACTTCGCTTCAGGACAGAGCATTTATACTTGGTTTGCACAACGTGCCAGAACATCTAAAACCAATAATTCGGGCTGGCGGATTGACTATTGGTTAACCTCAAATCGCGTAGCTGAAAAAATCAGTAAATCTGAACCAATCGAAACGGGTGCTAGACTGGATCATCTGCCAATTCTTTTGGAATTTGACCTCTAAGCTGTCAGCGCTGACAACAAAAAATGAGCATACGCTCATTTTTTTTATAGTTCATTTTGATAAAATTCTTCTTTAAAGCCAATACTGACAACTTTTCCATCTTTTATCATCAAGGGGCGCTTGATGAGCATACCATCTGATGCCAACACAGTTGCGCATTCATCGGAAGTCATTTCTGCCAATTTATCTTTCAACCCAAGCGCACGATAAACAAGGCCACTCGTATTAAAAAAATTTTTGACAGGAAACTCACTATTTTCAAACCATTTTTGAAAATCTGAAGCCTGTGGCGGTGTTGCTTTTAAATCAATGGCTTCATATTTAATACCTCTTTGGTCTAATATGGCTTTTGCTTTCCTACATGTTGAACATTTCGGATACCAGTAAAAAGTGTACATCATTCTCCCCTGATCTTTTTATTGTTGATACCTTATTATAACACACTTTTTGGTGGAATTCGCACAGGCTTTTGTTTGGCGAAATTTTATAATATGCATCTTTATTCAAGTCCAGATTGCATTTTATTGGAAAGCAAGAATGAACCGTCCGATTGTTTTGTGAAGGTAAGATCGACGGATTTGTATGTACTTGCTCCCATATTGTCCCAACTGACATTTTTAATCGTAAAATCTCCTGATGTGGTCTCAGAGGAATGCGTCGCTTTTCCAAATTTTGTCGCAAGTGAATCATAATTCGTTCCGCCTGCTCCAGTTATCGTGTCGCCCGTTTTCAAAGCATTGTAATCTGCCAAAGTCCACTTAAACTGGTCATTGGCTTTTTTCTCCTGACTTGAAATCGTAGTTTTCACCTCGTTTCCAACTTTATCAAGTGCCTTTGAATACATCGATTGTGTGACCAAAACAATGGCAATCGCTCCAAGTGAAATCGCTACAGTAATCAAGGAAAGTATTTTCTTTCGCCTTAAATTGACAAAAAACGCGATGAGGCCTAAAACAAGACCAATGACTGCGAAAAATGCACCGACCGTGTTTAGAATTGGTAACCATGACATTAAAAGCCCAATACCACCGAAAACGAGGCCAATAATGGCTAAAACTTTCTTTTCATTTTGTTTTTCCATAAAAATCCCTTTCTATTTTTCAATTTACAAAAACGCTCTATCGCATTTTTTTATCAACAATCGCCCCTTGATTTCTTCTCGCAACATACTACTGAATGCCGTCAACCAATGTCCAATTGATAGTCGCTGAATAAGTCCCTTGATAGACTTTATTGGATTGTGTCTGTAATAATAAGCCCATTTGCGCAGATTGGGTCAAATTGAACTGACCATAAGATGGATTTGTCACGCCCGCTGATGCATTTGTAAATAGAGTCGTTGCTGCACTATTCAAAGGAACAAGCGAATCTGAACTGGATTGTAACCAAGCAAAATTAATTCCTGTAGGCAGATTGGAATTTTGAACGCTTGCTTGAAGCGAAAAGCTTGGTTTTCGTGCCGTTGCCATCATCGAAAACGCCATGTTTGGACTAGTCCCATTTCTCGACAGTAAAAGATTTGAAAAACTACTTGAAATCGGATAATTCCAACTCATGCTTGTGGCATCGGGCAGTTGCAAAAACGAAAGGCTAGCATTTTGTTTAACAAACTCTAATTGAGCTGCTGTCTGATAAGTTTTGACGTCATTGCTAGAAGCGACATGGAGGCCATTTGTCAGTGCTGACAAATCGTTCAGCGCGGCATGAAAACTACCAATCATGCCATAAACTCCTGCCGTCATGCTGGAAGTTAATTTCGCATTTCCACTGCTATCATAGGCATTGATATTGTAGCCCATGCCTGAATTATCCAGATTGTCAAGCTGTAAACTGATTGGCATTTGCGTGCTATCAGCTCCCAAGATAGAAGTCGTTGGTGTCAAACTAGAATTCAAGCGAACCAGATTGGCTGAGTTGATGGTAAATTTATCAATTGCCTTTGGAGTGTTATTGAATACTTGATAAGCGCCCGCATTGTAAATAAAAGTTGCCCCATTGCCAATCGTTGTCGTAAATGGACCAGAAGGCTTGCTAAAATCAAAGAAACCAGGTGCAGTAATCGTTGTATTTGACTGCGGGCCAAAATTCATGGTCAGCGATGACAAGCCACCATTTAGATAAAAACCAGTATTTGCTTGCGCCATTTTCCAATTCAAACTGCCATTATTGGTGATGGTCATTGCTGGATTATTTTCAAGCCACCAAAAGCCGCGAGCTGAATTTGGCAATGTGCTTGCATCAATCGTTAAACTTGCGCCCGCAGCAACACTGATAACCGGGCTTGCATTCGCCCAAATGATACCAGACCCTGTTGAATAATGCGTAATGGTCGTTGTACCATCTAAAACAATAATGCCATTTCCTTCCATGAATTCTTGCCCTGAATTTTGGTAGTTAAAGACATTCGTTCCAGAAAAATTGACAGGGATACCATAGTTATAAAAAGGTTGACCTCCATTCCCCCATGTTTTTATTGAACTCAAATCTTCGGTCACATTTTTGTAGGTCAAGCTCGTCCCGCTTAAGCCTCCTGTCGTGTACCAAGTCCCCCAATAATTATTATAATAACCCGACATGGTACCAATCCCGTTTGTATTTGGGACTGTGGTCTGGTTCGTCGTTCCAGTTGAGACCTTGTATTCATTTTGAAATGTGACTTTGCAATTATTATTTAGGCCGAAAGTTCCATTTTGGGTGCTGAAAAGTGCATGATTTCCCATGTCTAAAGTCACAGTGAGTCCAGCAGGGAGCTTGATATCGCCACCACCGAAAGTTAAAACTTGACTTGCCTTGATATAAAGTGGGTTGATGGCTGAGGAGGTCAGCAAGGTCCGCAAATCATCTCCTGCACTGACAAGTTGCCAAGTAATCCCTTGCCCATCTGTCGTTTGAGTAACCGTTGCTTGAACGCGGATTTGAAAACACAATAGAGTGACCAAAAAGCCGAATAAAATGCAAACTTTTCTATTCATCTCATCTCCTTCCACCCTTTAAATTGACTGATTTACATACCTTTCCTTACTCATTTTTCTCGCTTTTATTTTCATTATTATCTTCTTCATCTTCATCTTTCTTACGACGCTTCCATAAGAAGAACCAAAGTAAGAATAGAATAATCAGAAGGAAAAACATTATCATGCCAAGGAAAAGCCAAAGGGTATTGTTAATGGTAGCAATTCCCGTTACTACTGCTGCTGTTGCATTGATTGTAAATGGCGTCTTACTCTCAATGACACGCGCACCGTCTTCTACTTTGAGATGCAGATAATAGGTCCCAGGAACCAAGAGTATATCCATCTGAACGTTAATCGGTGTCGTCGTTCTTGGTGCAAAAGCACGATAATCAGAGCTTTCACTTTTAATGGTTTTCCCACTTTCATCTGTAACGAATTGCGTGACTTTCGCATTTGACAGATACGCCTGTTCAGAATTTGTTACCTTAGCTGTAACCGTTGAAACATTATTCTTGGCTTTATAGCTGGCGTCAGACACTTTTGGCTGCGCTTTGATGTCCTGATTTCCTTGCCGAATGATGACCGTATTGGCATAGCTAAAAGTATTGTGAATACCAGCCGTTTTGGAAGTTGTATCATGCTTCTTTAGATAAATCCCGCCCATGATTTGTCCATCAAAAGTTACATTTGGCATGGTTAAATGAATCGTTACCAGCGTTTTACTGTGCGCAGCCAGATGAATCACTGCTTGCCGTGGCTTAGCCAAGTCTGAAAAATGCAATCCGTCAACTTTTTGTCCCTCTGATACTTGCCCCGAATAGTCAATGATTAAATTTTGGTTGGTCAAGGCATTGCTGGTAATAACATCAAAAGTAACTGCTTCAGCCGATAAATTGCTAACATCAAGTTGAAGGGTTGTTTTGTCTCCGGCTTTTAGACCTGTCAAATCAAAATAACCGATGTCTTGGCTTTGAAATGGATTTTTTACGATGTTAACTGAAAATCCCGGTTGATTGCTTGCTGCTAAAGCGTTCGTTTGTGGAAGTAAAGTAGTGATAACTAAACCAAAAATGAGCATTATGGTCAGAATAATTTTTTTCATCTTGCTTCCTCCATGAAGTCATTGTCCTAAAAAGCCAGTCCAAAAAGGGCTAGCTCTACCAAGATTTACAATCGAAATTAAATACCTGCAGTCAGAGTATAATTTATCGTTGCTTTGTATGTGTCCACGTAAACTGAACTATTGGCAATCGAAATGGACGCTGTTCCTCCATCTGTCCTTAGCTCCCCTAAAGCAAGACCAGCAGTTCCGACTGCAATTTTACTTGTGCCTTTGTCAAGGCCAGTTGCGGCTACACCAGCTAAATTACTGTTTGCAAGTGTTCCTAAATTCATTGAAACATCTGAAGTAGTTAAACTTCTGGTCGTACCAACAAATCCGACATCCCCATTTTTTACCGAGGCTGTAACATAATAACCTGCATCTGGTCCAGCTTCAGGCAACCCTCGATAATCGTCAACAATCAAATCAGAAGTAACAGATACAGGTTGAGTTAAACCAGTTAAGCCTGAAGTTGAAGTGATCTGATGTGCACCAAAGTCCAAGTCTGGAACTTGGACAAAGCTAAGACTTCCCGCTGTAAAGGTAACGGATGCATATCCTGTTCCTGTCATTCCTGATACAGTATCTGCATGTGCTTTGATTGAAGTTATTCCTATGAGAATGAGGGCGGTTGCCAGTAAGAGTGGTGTTTTTTTCATGGTGTCATCCTTTTCTTTATGCTTTATTTTGTGTGATCAGTTTGTGATAGTGACGAAACATATTTCTTAGGGGATAATTTTCCAAATCTGCCAAAATCCGAATGACGCGTTTCATCAAACGATTTCCCTTGGCGCGATCTTCGAATGTGTAAATCCAGTAGCCCTCAGCAAATTTTAAAAAGACAGTATTGGTCACGTCCATATTTGCCGATGATTCTTTTAATAAGGCTTGACCTTTTTCAAAAAAGGCATACGCCACTTCTTTTTTCCCCAATTTGCAGAGTCTAAAAATCATCATGCCGATAATGCGAATGAAAATGACTCGAAAATCGGGCAAAATATGAAGATAATCATACTGGCGTGGGTGGCTGATGAGATCTGAACTTATTTTTATGACTAAACCAATCTCAAGTTGTTCTAACGTATTGAGAAAAAGGAGTAATTCATATCTGCCCCAAATTTTAATCTTCGAAAAATAGGTTTGAAGTTCTTCTTTCTCTGCCCTTGTGAGTAAGGTCACTCTCGCTTTTGCCGCAAGAGATAAGTCATATAAGCTCTCGTCAGCCGACTCAGCTAACTCTTTGTAAATGTTGTGAAGCCGTATTTGGTTATCGTTATAATAGGCTTGATCGATTTCATTAAATTTGATTAAAAAGTAATCCATCTCACGTCCATTTAGAAGCATGCCATAAAATTGGAGGGAGACGTGCATTTCTTGAAGTGCTAGATTTAACTTGTCAAAAGCCAGCATACTTTTGCCCGTTTCAAACATGGAAAGTGCTGATTTCGAAATCCCAATTCTTTCAAAATAAATGAGTGAAAGTCCGCGTTGCCTGCGTAACGCCCTAAACGTTTGTCCATATTTTTTATAGATCATCTCACTTCCTTTCTTGTTTTTTTGTCTCCCTTTCTTTAAATCCATCATATCACGAAATCTTTATAATACAAAATGCTTTTTGAGTTTTATATTACAGGAAAGTTAGGTAGAGCTGTTAAAATGTACGGAAAAGAGTGTAAATGCAGGTTTTTCTTAAAAATAATTATCCTTTTTAAGAATTTAAATTCTAAGATATTGAACAAATATCTTGCTCAAACTCATGAAAGATTTTATTTTTAAAAGAGTTAGATTAACAATTATGTGATAAATATGTTAAAATAGTAAAAAAGAAATGAATTTTATTAAAAATAGAAATAATTGGAGGGCAATATGATCTGGTCACTTATCGTCGGCGCTATTATTGGGGCAATCGCTGGAGCAATCACACAACGTGGAAATTCGATGGGCTGTTTTACAAACATTATCGCAGGACTACTCGGTTCTTGGGTTGGCCATCGCCTTGTTGGAAACTGGGGTCCTTCGCTTGCTGGTATGGCACTCATTCCATCAATCATTGGAGCAATCATTGTTATTTTGATTGTGTCACTCATTTTCGGGAGAAAATCATAAAAAAAAATGAGCCAATGCTCATTTTTTTTTATCGTTCAAATCATGTAAAAATAAACCTGATAAGAGTTTTGGTTCAAACCATGTCGATTTTGGAGGCATGATTTTTTTTGCGTCCGCAACCGCTAGAAGTTCTTCCATTGCTGGCGGAAACATTGCAAATGCGATACTTGCGCCAGCATTTACTTCTTTTTCTAGTGCGTCAATTCCTCTAATCCCTCCTACAAATGCAATGTTAGGATTGGTTTTTGGGTTGTCTATTTGCAAAAGTGGAGCTAAAATTTCATTTTGCAGAATGGCAACGTCAAGCGAATTCACTTCATCATTTGAAACCTTTTCTGCTTTAACCGTTAATTTTTGCCAGCCCTCTGCTTTTGTAAAGGCATGTATCTGATGTTTTCCTGCTGGTTTTGATTTTTTAACGGGCTCAATATCAAATTTCTGCGCTACTTGTGTCCAAAAATCTGACGGCAAAGCTGTTTTCACCACCCGATTATAATCGAGGATTTCCAATTCATCATCTGGGAAAATAACCGATAAAAAGTACTGTGCCTCCGTACTATCAAGCATTTTTCCGACTTTAGCTGCTGACGCCGTGCGATGATGTCCGTCAGCAATATAAAGGGCAGGCACTGCTGTAAATGCCTTTTCTAAGCTGGCAATCACAGCCTTGTCATCAATTACAAAAACCCGATGTCTCACCCCATAGAAGCTGACAAAATCGACTTCAGCCTGATGTTGATTTTTCCAATCCGACATTATTTTTTGAATGTTTTCTTGGCTTCGATAGGTCAGAAAAATAGGACTGGTGTTCGATTGTGTCGCCTCAAAATGCCGAATGCGATCTTGTTCTTTTTCTGGCAAGGTATATTCATGCCGTTTAATCAAGCCATTTTCATAGTCAGAAACAGCCGTTGTCCCTACAATTCCCGTTTGTGTGCGTCCGTCCATGGTCAATTCATAAAGATAAAATTGATTTTGGTCTGCTTTTTTTAGCCATCCCTTTGCCAAAAATGCTGTCAGCGCTGACAGAGCCTGCTGATAGACTTGGTCATCATGATGGTCAAGCTCAGGTGGCAAATCGATTTCACTTTTGTCAATATGCAAGAAACTATATGGATTGTCTTGTCCAAGCTGACGGGCTTCTTCTGATGACAAGACATCATAGGGTAATGTTGCGACATCCTGCGCTAATTTTTGCTCAGGCCTGATTGCCTTAAAGGCACGTAAAACTACCATTTACACCCCTCTTTCATTTTTGATGACACGCACGCGGACAATATTCTCACTGGCTTCAAACAAAGCCACAAGTGCTGCAATTTTTGCTTCGTCAACTTCATCCAAGTCAAGCAGGGTATAGGCAAAATCGCCTTGGCCACGATTGACAATATTGGCAATGTTGATGGCCTGCTCAGAAACCGCTGAAGCAATGTGAGCCACGACATTTGGTACATTTTTGTTGATTAAAGTAATCCGATAAGGGCTTGTCAACTCTTGCACAACACGTGGAAAATTGACCGAATTGATAATTTCACCTGTCAAAAGATAGCGTTTAAGTGAATTGGCCGCCATGCGCGTACAATTTAGGCTGGCTTCCGCTGTAGATCCTCCCAAATGTGGACTGACAAAAATGGCATCGTTATGATAGTATTTTTCTGATCCAAAATCTGTAGCAAAATAGTGGATGGTACCATTTTCAATATATTCTAAGAGGTCGTCTTTGTTGGTTATTTCATCTCTGGCAAAGTTTAAAAGCACAGCGCCCTTTTTCATTTTGGCGAAATTTTCAGCCCGGAAAATATGATGCGTTTCGGCAGTCAAAGGCGTGTGAACCGTGATATAATCCGATTTTTCAAAGATTTCGCTCAAATTATTGACCCGTTTGACGTGTGATGAAATTTCCCAAGCACGCTCAACTGCAATGTAAGGGTCATAACCAATCACGTTCATGCCCAATTTTTCAGCGTCGTTGGCAACACGCGACCCGATATTGCCCAGCCCAATAATCCCGACTGTTTTTCCCGCAATTTCTTTTCCTGAGAATGCTTTTTTTCCTTTTTCAACAGCTAAATCGATACTTTTATCATCGCCCAATTGATTTGAAAGCCATTTGTTTGCTGGTTTCAAAAAACGTGAACCGAAAATCATCATGGCAAGCACCAATTCTTTAACGGCATTCGCATTACCACCTGGCGCATTGAAAACCACAATTCCCTCTGCTGCACATTTGTCAACAGGAATATTGTTAAAGCCTGCACCAGCACGACCAATAGCTAATAAATGTTGGCTAAATTCGACATCATGGAAATTTTGAGCCCGACAGATAAAAGCTTCTGCTTGGTTTTCAGGGACTTGGTCAATTGCAAATGAAGCGCCTAATTCTGCCAAGCCTTCTTGGTCAATATTATTTCCGATTGTTTTAATATTATAAGTCATTTTTTTCTTCAAACTCCTTCATGAATTTCACAAGTTCAATAACGCCTTCGTTTGGAAAAGCATTGTAAATACTAGCACGCATGCCACCAACTGACCGATGTCCTTTGATATTTTTAAAGCCCAACTGGTCAGCTTCAGCAATGAATTTTTTGTCCATTTCAGGACTATTTGTTCTAAAGGTAACATTGCAAATCGACCGTTCTTCTTCGAATTTTACTGGACTTTGGTAAAATGAACTTTGGTCAATTTCATCATACAAGAGACGGGCCTTTTTTCGATTATTTTCTTCAAGTGCAGGTACACCGCCTAAACTTTTAACCCAATCAAAGACCAAGCCTGCCATGTAAATCCCGAAAGTAGGGGGCGTATTATACAGGGAGTCATTTTCCGCCAAAATCCGATAGTCCATCATGGATGAGAATATTTCAACTTGAGGAAGCAAATCTTCGCGCACGATAACCAAGGTAACACCAGCAGGCCCAATATTTTTTTGCGCTCCTGCGTATATCAAGCCAAAACGCGTCACATCATAATTAACAGCCAAAATATCCGAACTCATATCTCCGACCAAAGGAACACCATTGGTCTCAGGTAGGTCATAAATGGCCGTTCCTTCAATAGTATTATTTAAAGTGACATGAACATAAACGGCTTCAGGGTCAATTTGACTGCTGTCAAAGCTGACAAGATGATCAAAGCCGGATTGTTCCGTCGAACCAAGCGAAATGGGTTCAAAATCAATCACTTTGGCCAGTTTTTGTGCTTCGGTAAATGCTTTTTTACCAAAACTTCCAGACTCGACATAGTAAGCCTTCTTGCCTTGAGCCAAATTGAGCGGTACCATGGTGAACTGTGTGGAAGCTCCTCCTTGAAGAAAGAGAATTTTATAGTTTTCCGGAATCTGCATAAGGTCGCGTAAGGAGGCTTTTGCTCTACTAAGAATGTCTGAAAATTCAGGGCCACGATGCGTCAATTCCATAACTGACATGCCCGAATGCGCATAATCTAAGAGTTCTTCTTGAGCTTTTTTCAATACTTCTGCTGGCAAAACGGATGGGCCAGCTGCAAAATTATATCCCATTTGATGTCCTTACTAATCAATCTTATTTTTATGTATTATACCATAATTTTCAGACAATAAGACAGCTGAAAGATGTCAAAAGAACTGGTCAAAGTGTCAACAAAAAGAGACTTATTTCTTCTTTCGTACAAAAAAACGCCAATTTAATGGCGTTTTTATTTGTCTTTAAAATTTTCTAAAGCGTTCGTAACGTTGTTCTTGTAAGCCGTCAGCGCTGACAGGTGACAATTCTTGAAGCGCGCTTGCCAATTTTTCTGACAGGTGTTCAAAGAGATTGTCCTCCTCGATAATGCCGTCCACAACGCCCATTTCAAAAAGGTGTTGCGACGTCATTTTCATCAATTCTGCTGCTTCATCACGTCGTTTTCCATCTTTCCACAAAATAGTGGCAAAACCTTCGGGCGATAATACAGAATAGACCGCATTTTCCAAAATGAAGACTTTATTGGCAACGGCAAGTGCTAAAGCACCGCCAGAGCCGCCTTCACCTGTGATAACTGTGATAACTGGTACTGTCAAATCAGACATTTCATACAAATTTCTTGCAATGGCTTCACCTTGTCCACGTTCTTCTGCTTCAATCCCTGGGTAAGCACCAGCAGTATTGACAAAAGTAATGATTGGACGGCCAAATTTTTCTGCTTGTTTCATCAAGCGAAGCGCCTTACGGTAGCCATTTGGACTCGGTTGACCAAAATTAGTCGCTAAGTTTTCAGCAAGATTTTGACCTTTTTGAATGCCAATTACGGTAACGGCAGTCCCTTGAAATTTAGCAATGCCTCCAACAATCGCTTGATCATCAGTCAACTGACGATCCCCATGAAGTTCGAAAAAATCAGTGAAACAATTGGCGATGATTTGACGGACAGAAACACGATCGACTGCACGCGCTTTTGTGATAATCTCGGCGATAGTTAATTGTTTTTTTTCATTTTTATCAGCCATGATTTTCTCCTTTTCCGCTGTGCAATTCAAGTAAAAGTGACAATTTGGCCCGAAGCTCTGTCCGCTTCACAATAGCGTCAACAAAGCCATGTTCCTGCAGGAATTCTGCTTTTTGGAAGTCATCAGGTAACGTTTGACGCACCGTTTCCTCAATCACGCGGCGTCCAGCAAAGCCAATCAATGACTGTGGTTCTGCCAAGATAATGTCACCAAGCATGGCAAAAGAGGCTGTAACACCACCCGTTGTCGGGTCAGTCAAAACGGTAATGTAGAGCAGCCCTTCATTGGAGTGACGTTTAGCTGCTGCCGATGTTTTGGCCATCTGCATCAGTGACATGATGCCTTCTTGCATTCTGGCACCACCAGACGCCGTAAAGATAAGGACTGGCAATTTTTGACGCGTCGCTTCTTCAAATAAGCGGGTCAATTTTTCGCCAACAACTGTTCCCATTGAAGCCATGATGAAATTAGAATCCATAATGCCTAAGGCAACCGCATGGCCATTGATGTTGGCTTTTCCTGTTAAAACAGCTTCATCAAGACCCGTTTTGGCTTTCATTTTTTCTAATTTTTCAAGATAAGCTGGAAAATCCAATGGATTTTTCGTTTCAATACCGGTAAACCATTCTTCAAAGGAGGCGTCATCAGCAATCAAGGCTAAGCGTTCCTGCGCAGAAATCCGGAAATTATATGCACAGTGAGGGCAAATTTTTTCAATTCCTAAATCATGAACATAGATACTGTGTTTACATTTTGGGCATTTTGCAAAAAGTTGATCTGGCACCTCTGGATTGGCAATTTTGTCTTCAATGACAGAACGATTTGGACTAATTTTTATATATTTTTTTTTCTTAAATAAAGGCATTTCTATCCTCGGTTTTCTATTTCAATTGATCGAACAAGCTGTTAATCATTTTCTTCTGGGGTTGCAAGATAAGCAGGTAAAAAAGTATTTCCCAAGAAGCCTGTATCATAATCCCCAGCAATAACGTGCGCGTCCGAGATCAATTCGAGTTGGAAGTCAATGTTTGTTACAACACCTTCGACATCAAATTCCATCAACGCTCTTTGCATTTTCATCAATGCTTCAAAACGACTTTCACCATGAACAATCACTTTGGCAATCATTGAATCATAATATGGAGGAATGGTATAACCATTGTACATAGCCGAATCAACACGTAAACCTACGCCACCTGAAGGTAAGAAAAGGTTGGTAATGGTTCCCGGTTGCGGTGCAAAATTAAATTTTGGATTTTCAGCATTGATTCGGCATTCAATCGCATGACCAGAGAAATGAATGTCTTCTTGTTGAAGATTGAGTGCAATTCCTGATGCAATTTTGATTTGTTCTTTCACAATGTCCACACCTGAAACAAATTCTGTCACAGGGTGTTCGACTTGAACACGGGTATTCATTTCCATGAAATAAAATTGTCCCGCTTTTTCATCCAACAAGAATTCAATGGTTCCTGCATTCTCATAATTTACCGCTTGGGCAGCTTTGACAGCAGCAGTGGTAATTTTATCACGGAGGGTCTGACCAATAGCGACTGAAGGACTTTCTTCAAGAACTTTTTGGTTGTTGCGTTGCAAAGAACAATCACGCTCACCAAGATGGATTACATGACCAAAGCTATCGCCTAAGATTTGAACCTCGATATGACGTGCTGGATAAATCATTCGTTCAATAAACATGGCACCATTCCCAAAGGCAGCTTGAGCTTCCGCTGTTGCTGCATTAAAGGCAGGAACAAGTTCTTCACTTGAGCTTACTTTACGAATTCCTTTTCCACCGCCACCGGCAGATGCCTTGAGCATGACTGGATAACCAATTTTGTCAGCAATGACAAGTGCTTCGTCAGCAGTGAACACTTCTCCATCAGAACCCGGTGTGACAGGCACGCCTGCTTCACGCATTCTGGCACGGGCATTGATCTTATCTCCCATAGCATCCATGACTTCAGCAGATGGGCCAATGAATTTAATATTCATTTCTTCACATAAGCGTGCGAATTTTGAGTTTTCACTCAAAAATCCAAAACCTGGGTGAATGGCTTGTGCATGTGTTGCAACAGCTGCTTCCAGAATATTATTCATATTGAGGTAACTTTCCGTCGCACGTGCTGGGCCAATACAAATGGCTTCATCAGCCAAAGCCACGTGAAGCGCATCTTTATCCGCTTCAGAATAAACAGCGACTGTATCAATTCCAAGTTCTCGTGCCGCACGAATAATCCGCACAGCAATTTCGCCACGATTGGCAATCAAAATTTTATTAAACATTATTTTCTCCATCATTCACAGGAATGAATGAACTTCTTTTTTCTCATTACTTTTACATTTCATACTATTCTATCTATCGAAATATTTGATAATTCAAATCAAAAAATAAGTCCAAAGGTTTGCCACAATCGCGGACTGTGGCAAGAATATTTCGTTTATAAATGAATAGTTAGGTCTGGCGTAAAAAGGAATTAATTTCCTAAAGCAAAAGTAAGGGTTCCTTTTGCTGCTACTTTGCCATCAACTTTTGCTTCTGCTTCGACAACAGCGATACTGCCGCGTCGTTTCACAAATTTGGCATGCAAAACTAATTGGTCTCCTGGAACCACTTGTTTTTTGTACTTGACATTGTCCATACCCGCATAAAAGACGAGTTTGCCTTTATTTTCAGGTTTTGAAAGTTCCAAAACTCCTGCTGCTTGTGCCAATGCTTCCATGATTAAGACACCTGGCATGATTGGGTATTTTGGAAAATGTCCCTGGAAAAATTCTTCATTGATGGTCACATTTTTAATTGCCGTGATTTCATCATCACTCATCTCAAGTACGCGATCCACGAGCAACAAAGGATAACGGTGAGGCAAAGCCTCCATAATCTTTGTTATGTCAATTGCATTTTCAGTCATTTTTTATTCCTTTCGCTGATTGTGATTTAGCCTTTCAAATCAATCAAGTCAATTTTAATCGCATTGACAAATTGGCGAACTTTTTCTTCTTGTTTTGCTGTCAATTTTCCGCCTTTTCTTCCCAAAAAGAAGTTTCCTTGGCCATGCAAGGCCAGTTCCAAGCGACTCGGTAAGACAGTAATCCCCTTGCTTTTAAGGGTATTTTCAAGTTCGTCCAATGGGCCTTTGGTGTTTCCAGATGTTTGAAAGAGTGCCACTTGTTTGACCTTACCACTTTCAATATTTTGAACAAAATGTCTCAGTTTTTTGCTCATTTTCCCCCAGTAAACACCACCGCCAAGAATTAAAAGTTCCGTTTTTTCCAGTTCTACTGGACGGCTTATCTCTTGCGCGTCAAGTCCAAACGCCTCAGCAATCAAATCGGCAACAGCTTTACTATTGCCTCCGCGTGATTGATAGCGAACGCTAATCATTTGATACGAACCAATGCTTGTCCAAATTCGACAACATCTTCTGCTGAAACCATGATTTCTGTTACGACGCCATCTGCTGGTGCAGGAATTTCATTCATGACTTTCATTGCTTCAATAATCAAAAGGGTTTGTCCTTTTTTAACTTGATCGCCCACTTGAACGAATGCTGCTTTGTCTGGTGATGCCTTGAGATAGACGACACCAACAAGTGGACTCTTGACAGCTTCGCCTTCAGCTTGACTTTCTACTGGGCTTTCTGCTGGTGCAGATGAAGCTGCTGTTTCAACTGATGTTACAGCACTAACAGTACTAGGTGTAGCTGCAATGACAGGAGCCATTCCTTGTGTTGTTGGTGCAAAATGTCCCTCATTTTTTGACAAGGCTAATTCGCCTTCAGCATTTTTCCATGAAAACTCGCGTAAGTTTGAGCCTTCAAATTTATCCATTAATTCTTTTACTTCTGAAATATTCATTTTTTTTGTTTCCCCTTAGTGCTTCGTCAATTCTTATGCGTCAGCCCATTTTTTGAAAGCTAGGACGGCATTGTGTCCACCAAAACCGAAGTCTTGTGTCAATGCAACATTGATTTCTGCTTCTTTTCCTTGTCCAATAACGACATTAATGGTCATGTCATCGTCAAGTTCTGTTGTCCCAGCATTAACTGGTGCGTATTGATTCATGAGTGATAAAACAGTTGCAACGGCTTCGATACCACCTGTTGCGCCGAGTGCGTGACCGTGCAAGGCTTTTGTTGATGAAACCAATGCTTTGTCACCAACAACATTGTGAATGGCTTTTGCTTCTGTTTCTTCGTTGGCGTGTGTAGAAGTCCCGTGTGCATTGATATAATCCACATCTTCTGCTTCAATATCACCTTCTGCCATGGCCATCTTCATTGCGTTTTCAGCCCCTGTTCCACTTGGTGTTGTCATGTGGAAGGCGTCATTTGTACAGCCATAACCAACGATTTCTGCCAAAATGGTTGCGCCACGTTCTTGTGCGTGTTCAAGACTTTCCAAAATCAGAACGCCAGCACCTTCACCCATGACAAAACCTGAACGGTTTTTGTCAAATGGACGGCAGGCAATGCTTGGGTCTGTTTCTTTTGTCAAAGCGGTCAAATTAGCAAATCCAGCAATTCCGAGTTCACAAATTGCTGCTTCACAGCCTCCAGCAATCATTGCATCAGCATAGCCGTGTTTGATTTCACGGAAGGCTGAACCAATCGCATTGGCACCTGCTGCACATGCAGTGACTTCTGCACGGGAGGTTCCTCTTGCACCGACACGCATGGCAACATTTCCAGCTCCCATATTTGCAATTGCAAGGGGAACATACAATGGTGCTACTTTTTTAGGGCCTTTGAGTAAGGCCTGTGAATTCTTTTGAGATTGTCCTAAGCCACCAATACCTGAAGCCATGATACAGCCCAAACGATCATAGTCTGTGTTGTCTTCAGTAATGCCTGACATTGCCATTGCATCGAGTGACGCGTGAACAGCGTATTGGCTGAACAAATCCATGCGACGTGCGTCTTTTCGTTCGAAATATTTGTCAAATGGAAAATCTTTAACTTGTGCAGCAACAGAAATTCCCGTTGCTTCCGCATCAAAACGATCCAAAGGACCGATACCTGTTTTACCAGCTTTCAAGCCTTGCCAAAATTCTTCTGGACTATTCCCAATCGCACTAACGACACCAAATCCTGTAATTACAACTCTATTTGTCATGATTTACCTCTATTATTTGTTTATTTATTCAATGTTTACATTACCATACCGCCGTCAATCGTGAGGACTTGACCTGTAATGTATTCTTGTTCTGCCAAGAAGAGGACCGCAGTTGCGATTTCTTCTGCCTGACCAAAACGCTTCATCGGAATTTGTCCCAACATGGCGTCTTTGACCTTGTCAGAAAGGACAGCAGTCATGTCAGACGCGATAAATCCTGGTGCAACGGCATTAACTCGAACATTTCGTCCAGCAACCTCACGTGCAATCGATTTTGTCAAACCAATCAAGCCTGCTTTTGAAGCCGCATAATTGGCTTGGCCCGCATTACCAATCAATCCCACTACTGATGAAATGTTGATAATGGCACCACTTCTGGCACGGGTCATTGCTTTTAAGACAGCTTGCGTCATATTGAAACTTCCGGTCAAATTGATTTTCAAGACTGCTTCAAAATCCGCTTCGCTCATCTTTAATGACAGACCGTCTTTCGTAATTCCGGCATTGTTGACCAAAATATCGACAGAGCCGAGTAATTCTGTAGCTTCGGCAATCATCCGTTTGGCATCGCTTGAGCTTGAAATATCACCAGAAACACCGACCGCTTTGATACCAAAACTGGTAAATTCAGAAAGCAATTCAGATGAAATGGCAGAGCGACCATTGATAACTACGTTGGCTCCTGCTTTAGCAAAGGCTAATGCAATGGCATGTCCAATTCCGCGTGTTGAGCCTGTAATAAAAACATTTTTATTTTTAAGTTCCACTATTTTTTTCCTTTATATTTTACGACTAATCCAATACCATAGACCACCAGAATAATGGTGTAAATGTACGCACCTGCGATTTTGCCTCCTAAAAGAAGGACCAAAATGCCAAGCACAATCATAAAAATTCCTAAGCCAAAGAGATTAATTTTCATTGCAATTCCTTATTTTTCAGCTTCTATCAAGGCTTCAAAACTTGCTAAATCTTCAACATTTGTGAAATCAGCAGTCTTATCAATCCGTTTGATAAAGCCAGACAAGGCTTTACCAGGTCCAACCTCGATAAAACGGGTCACATTCAGTTTTTTCATGGTTTCAACTGACTCGTAAAAACGGACAGGTTCCATTACTTGTCTTGTCAGCAATGACACAACTTGGTCATCTTCCATGACCTGAGCTGTGGTGTTCGAAATCAGTGGAAGTTTGAATGGTTCATATTGAATTTTTTCAAGTTCAACAGCCAATTTTTCGCTGGCTGGTTTTAAGATTGCCGTATGGAATGGGCCTGAAACTTTCAGTTCAATCAACTTTTTACTGCCCGCTGCTTTGAGCATCTCGACAGCTGTGTCAACTGCTTCTGCTTGACCACCAATCACAATTTGTCCTGGCGTATTATAGTTGGCAGGACTGACAATGCCTTTTTCACTTGCCTTTTGACAAATTTCTTCAATCAATTCGGCATTGGTATTCATGACAGCGACCATTTTTCCTGAGCCTGTTGGTGCTGCTTCAGTCATGAATTGACCGCGTTTAGAAACGAGAACAATCGCTTCGTCAAATGTCATTTTGCCAGAGGCAACCATTGCTGTGTATTCGCCTAAGCTGAGTCCTGCAACAACATCTGGCGTGATGCCATTGGCTTCGAGCAAGCGATAAATGGCTACTGAAGTTGCCAAAATGGCTGGCTGAGTGTATTTGGTTTCATTGAGCTTGTCTTCATCATGGTCAATCAAAAAACGCAAGTCGTAGCCCAGCAAACTGCTGGCACGTTCGAATGTTTCTTTGACGAGATCATATTTTTCATATAAGTCATAAGCCATACCCAATTTTTGAGCGCCCTGCCCAGAAAATAGAAATGCTGTTTTAGTCATGTTTTTCACCGTTTTATTTGAGATATCAAACTATATTTTTTTAAAATGAATAGGGGCACGAACACCCCTTTTTCATTATTTTTTAAGTTCTTCAACGTAGTTGACAAGTTCAGAAACTGTCTTGAGGTCTTGGTCAGTATCAACTTCAACTTCAAATTCGTCTTCGATGTCATTGATGATTTGGAAGAGGTCAAGTGAATCAGCATCGAGTGCTTCGAATGTTGTTTCAAGTGTGATTTCTTCTTTGTCTTTTCCAAGTTCGTCAGCGATGATATCTTGTACTTTTTCAAATACAGCCATGAGTGTTTCTCCTTTTATTGTGAATGAAAATTTTCATTCGTTAGTAAATATATTATTAATCCGCTTAGCGCGGTTTATAACCAATGTTTTAGGGTTGGATTAGAGTTGAATCAACATAGTTCCCCAAGTCAATCCCCCACCAAATCCGCTCAGAATAATCTTTTGATTTATTCCTAATGATAGCTTACCACTTTCTATCGATTCTGACAAGAGGATAGGTATGCTGGCAGCACTTGTATTGCCATATTCTGCCATATTTTGTAAAAATTTATGGCGGTCAGCGCCTATTTTTTTGGCCATCTTATCAAGAATTCTAGAATTGGCTTGATGAAGCAAGAAATAATCAACTTCTTCAACAGCAAGTTGTGCTTTTGTCAGTACTGACAGCATATTTTTAGGAACATCTCGCGTTGCAAAATCAAAGATGGCACGTCCGTCCATTTGAATGCTCGCCTTTGGCCCATCAACTTGAGCAAATGGCGAATGCACGCCTGTTGCTCCTGAGGTTAATTTGTCTCCACGTGAACCATCTGTTCTTAATTCTTCTGCTATGACAAATGGTGTTGAACTTGCATTTTCCAGCAAGACACCACCAGCACCGTCTCCAAATAATACAGCAGTCGAGCGGTCTGACCAGTCCAAAATTTTAGAAAAAACTTCAGCACCAATCACAAGTCCTTTTTGTTGTCCAGCCAAAATCAATTTTTCAGCAGTTGACAAGGCAAAGACGAAGCCCGAACACGCAGCAACTAAATCATAGGCAAATGCACGCTCAGCACCAATTGCTGCCTGAACACGCGCCGCAACTGACGGCATCTGTGAGTCTGGCGTAATGGTAGCTACAATAATAAAGTCAAGCTCGCTGGCATCAAGTCCTTTTTGGTTAAGTAATTTTTGAGCGACTTTAATCGCCAAATCCGAAGTATCTTCACCAGTAGAAATATGACGATTTTTAATTCCCGTTCTTGAGAAAATCCATTCGTCTGAAGTATCCATAATGGTTGAAAGCTGGTCATTACTTACAATATGACTTGGGCAAGCATGAGCTGCTGCTGTAATTTTTGCAAACATTTTATTTCAAATTCTCCAATGAATGATGCAAGTTATCTAATGCACCCTCCAGTTTATCCTCGCTAGTATCGTAAATGCTATCGAAAAGACTGTCGGTAATATCACTGAAAAATTCTCGGTGATCATCACAGATTTGATTGCCCTTTTCTTCAAGACCCACAAAAATGACACGACGGTCGGTTTTTGACGGTGTTCTTCGAATATATCCCTTTTTCTCAAGT
Source organism: Lactococcus sp. dk101 (assembly GCF_009601055.1). Taxonomy (GTDB): domain Bacteria; phylum Bacillota; class Bacilli; order Lactobacillales; family Streptococcaceae; genus Lactococcus. The sequence continues at coordinate 303,259 of NZ_WITI01000001.1, read as the reverse complement.
CGATTAAGTGTAATGGTAATCGTTGAAAGGGCCAATTTTTGGTCTTTAGCAATATCTGTCGCACGACAGCTTCCTAAAGCATGGATAAGCGTCAATATTTGAAGCTCTTTGACAGTCACATCAGGGGTCTCGCGATCTTTGAGAAATTGCTCCTCTAAAATCATGAAATCATGGAACAGTTGAATTAACCATTCGTTGACTCTATCAAAATCTGTTTTCATTTTATCTCCGATTTGTTTAGTAATATTTTATACCGCAAATCATTTCATGTATCAAATTATATCACAAAATTTTCAATTTGCAAAGATTTAACGATATGTAAGAAAAAATCTTGTCAGCACTGACAGTCTCCAGTTCCTTAAAACGGGAGAAAATCAGCCCTTTCGGGCATGGTTATCCCTGACAAGACTTAGTTTATGTGTTTTATTATTTTGTAGGGTTGCTTGCAATCATTTCAAGTTGACCAGAAATTCTCCAATTTTCAACGGTGCTTGGTAAAATAAAGTGATTGCCTTTCTTAATCTTAACGGATTGTCCCTCAATCTCCAGTTCTCCTTCTCCTTCAAGAACTGAGACTAATGTATAAATGGCATTTTTAGTAAAGTCATGGCTTCCGTTGATGACCCATTTATAGACATCAAAAAATTCAGATTTAACTAATGTTGAAAGTTCTGCACCTTCAAATTTTTCTGTCATAACCTTATTGTCTGGCAATTTATCTCCAGGAATCGTCAAAACATCGATAGATTGTTGGATATGCAACTCACGCAGATTGCCTTCTTTATCGCGACGATCAAAATCATAAACCCGATAAGTCGTATCAGAAGATTGTTGCGTTTCTAAAATCACAATTCCCGCACCAACAGCATGCATGGTTCCAGAAGGAACATGGTAAAATTGGCCAGCTTTGACAGGAACTTTTGTCAACAAATTATCCCAGTTTCCATCGGCAATCATTTGTGCCAATTCTTGACGGCTTTTTGCTGTATGTCCGTAAACAATCTCAGCACCTGGTTCAGCTGAAATGATGTACCAACATTCCGTTTTTCCAAGTTCACCTTCGTGTTCTGCTCCATATGCATTGTCTGGGTGGACTTGCACAGATAACCAGTCATTCGCATCCAAAATCTTTGTCAACAACGGAAAAACAGTTTCTTCACTGTCGCCAAATAATTCACGGTGTTCCGCATACAATTTATCCAACGTCATCCCTTTGAATTCACCATTAGCAATGGTTGATACGCCATGTGGATGCGCCGAAATGGCCCAATATTCACCCACTTTATCACTTGGCAAATCATAACCGTAAGCTTTCAAATGGTCGCCGCCCCAAATTTTTTCTTGTAAAACCGAGTTTAAAAATAATGCCTGATTCATTTTTTCCCCTTAAAAAATAATTGTTATGTTTCTATTATATCATAAATAAAAGGGCAACCACACTCTGATAGTCAGCATACAGCGCTAATAATTGATGATATTTCAAGGTCATTTTTGTGACAAATTCCTAAAAAAAGACGAGAAAAATGAATTTCTCGTCTTTTTATATTTTGCTCGTTCTCTTTTATTCTGGTTTATTCAACCCACGTAAGAGCTCGTCAATTTTTGAACCATATTCAACAGATTGGTCTTTTTCAAAGGTCAATTCTGGAATTCTAAAAATAGACATTCGTTTGGCCAATTCGCTTTTGAATAGACCTGTTGCTTTTTTCAAAGCAGCTTGTGCCTTTTGATTATCTGAAGCCAATTCAGATAAGAGGCTATAATAGACTGTCGCTTGTGAAAGGTCTCCGGTTACTTTAACATCAGTGATATTGATGTCTTGAACACGAGGATCACGCACCTTGTTACGCAAAATATCGTTGATTTCACGTTGGATTTCGACTGCGACACGGTCACTTCTAAATGAATTTCCCATTGTATATCCTTTCATTTATGCTGTTACAAGCTGTCAGAGCTGACAGTTTGTGGCTTTGGTCATCATCTCATCAATTCTTATTTACGTTCGATTTCGACCATCTTGTAAACTTCAAGTGTATCATCGACTGCAATATCGTTGTAGCCATCAATCATAAGTCCACCTTCTTGTGCATTTCCGACTTCTTTCACGTCGTCTTTGAAATGTTTCAAGCTGGCAATAGTGCCGTCAAAGAGCACAACGCCTTCACGAATAACACGCACACTTGCATCACGAGAGACTTTACCACGCGTCACAAGGAAACCAGCAATGGTTCCGACTTTAGATACAGTAAAGACTTCACGGACGATTGCTTCACCTGTAATTTCTTCTTTATATTCAGGGTCAAGCATTCCACGCATAGCAGTTTCAACTTCTTCAATAACTTTATAAATAATGTTGTGAAGACGAATGTCAACATCTGCACGTTCCGCTTGTTCACGGGCAATACCTGTTGGACGAACATTGAAACCAACGATAATGGCATTTGAAGCTTCAGCAAGAGCAACGTCAGATTCAGAAATGGCACCGGCAGCGGCATGGACAATATCCACTTTTACGCCTTCGACTTCAATTTTTTGAAGTGAAGCAGCAAGCGCTTCTGCTGAACCTTGAACGTCAGCTTTGATGATGATATTAACCGTCTTAGTTTGTCCTTCTTTAAGGGTATCAAAGAGGTTGTCAAGGCTGACACGACGGGTATTCTTACGTTTTTCAAGTTGAGCGTGTTTCGCACGTTCTTCACCAACACTACGTGCTGTTTTTTCATCTTCAAAGACCGCGAAATGATCACCCGCTTGTGGCATGTCATTCAAACCAGTCAACTCAACAGGTGTTGATGGACCAGCTTCTTTCACACGACGACCACGTTCGTTGACCATGGTACGAACACGTCCATAAGTATTTCCGACAACGATTGGATCTTGAATGTGCATCGTACCTTGTTGAACCAAAAGGGTAGCAATCGCACCTTTACCTTGGTCAAGACGAGCTTCAATAACTGTACCGATGGCACGAACTGTTGGATCAGCTTTCAATTCTTGAACTTCTGCGACAAGCAAGACAGTTTCAAGCAATTCGTCCAAGTTCTTGTCGTATTTTGCTGAGATTTCAACAAATTCAGACTCGCCACCCCAAGCTGTTGAGATAACACCGTGTTCTGCCAATTCTTGCATGACACGTGCTGGATTAGCACCTGGTTTATCAATTTTATTGACTGCAACGATAATTGGAACATTGGCTGCTTTTGAGTGGTCAATGGCTTCAATGGTTTGAGGCATCACACCATCATCAGCGGCAACAACCAAAATGGTAATGTCAGTAACTGAAGCACCACGTGCACGCATACTTGTGAAGGCTTCGTGACCTGGTGTATCAAGGAAGGTAATTTTCTTTCCTTTAGTTGTGATTTGGTAGGCACCGATGGCTTGTGTAATTCCGCCTGCTTCGCCTTCTGTTACGTGTGAATTACGCAAGTGGTCAAGCAAGGTTGTTTTACCGTGGTCAACGTGTCCCATGATTGTAACAACAGGTGCACGTTCAACCATGTTTTCTTCTTTAAGATAGCCTTCTTCAACAAACAAACGTTCGATATCTGTCTTGTCTTCTTCAACTTTCTTAACAGCTTCAATACCGTAGTCCATCAAAATCAATTCGATTGTTTCTTCATCGAGTGATTGGTTTTGGTTGACCATTGTGCCCATCATGAAGAGTTTTTTGATGATTTCAGCTGGTTCGCGTTTGATTGATTTGGCAATATCTTGCACGTTCATGCCGACTTGGTACTCAAGACTTTCTGGCAATTCGTGGAATTTACGTTGTGTTGCTGGTACTGATTGTTGCGTAAATTTATTGTTACGTCCTCTTCCACGTTGTTTTCCGCTGTTCCAGTTAGAATTTCTAGCATTACGTACTTGGTTACGGTTATCATTAACGTGAAGTGGGCCACCTTTACGGTTGCCATCGCCATTGTTATCGTGTTCAGTTTTCTTCTTGTCACGGTCACGACGACTTGTTTTACCTGTTACAGGTGCTGCAAATGTTTCTGTCGTTGAAGCTGGCTTATCAAATTTATTGTGGCCTTGTCCTTGTTGGCCTTGCGGACGTTTCTTGTCAAAATGACCTTGACCATCTTTATTTTGAGGACGACGATTGTCATTGTTGCGACGGTTATCGTGGTTGCGATTACGGTCGAATGATTTATGTTCAGCTTTACGTTTGTCAGCAGCAGCTTCTGCTTCTTTTTTGATATCTTCTGCACGTTTAACGACTTTGATTTGAATTCTTGGTTTTTTACCGAATTTTGGTTGGTCGTTTTTCGCAGTTTCATTTTTCGCTACGATTTTTGATTCACTCTTTTCATTTTTTTCTGCAGCAGCAACGGGTTTCGTTTCTGTTTTTGGTGCTGCGGTTTGCGCTTTAGGGGCTTCTTTGACAACAGGTTTCGCAACTGCTTGTGCGGGTGCTTCTGTTGCTGTTGCTTTTGCCAATTTAGCGGCTTTGTCAGCTTCTTCTTTCGCTTTGATGCGAGCAAGAATGGCTGGGTCTTCCACAATCGCTTTTCCTGCAAAAGTGCGAGCAGGTGCGACGGGTTCTTTTTTAACATTTTTCTTTGCTGGTGCTTGCTTGGCAGGTGCTGTTTTCACGCCACCTTGGCTCGCTTTAGCAACGATTTTTTTAGCGTCATCTTCTGACACTGAACTTGAATGAGATTTTACTTCCATGCCAAGTGCTTGGGCAGCGTTGACAAGGTCCATGTTCGACATTCCAGTTTCTTTTGCGATTTGGTTAATCCGTTTTTTATCAGACAATTTAGTCCTCCCTTTATTCGATTATTCAGTCATGAGGCTCTCCATTTTCTTTGCAAATCCATCGTCAAGAACGGCAATGACCTTTCGGTTTTGTCCGATTGCTTGCGACAGTTCAATTTCAGAGAAGGTCTGGCATACAGTGACCTCATAAAATTTTGATTTATCTGTCATTTTTTTAATCAAGTTTTGGCTGGCATCATTGGCTAGAAAGATAAATTTAGTGCGACCCGATTGGATTGCTTTGGTGACTAATTCTTCACCAGTCGTTATTTTTCCTGCTCGTTTTGCAAGTCCTGCCAAATTGAATAATTGTTGTTTTTTATCCATTATTTTTAGTCATAATCAGGTGCTTGTTCAGCTGAATAAGTCGTTTCTGAAAGCTTACGACGTGCAACTTGGTGTTCAACATAGGCAATCAATTCATCATAGAACTCATCTGCAATATGTATTTGAAAGGCACGGTCAAAGACACGTTTCTTTTTTGCCATTTGTGCTTCTGTATTCAACAAGGCGATATAGGCGCCACGTCCATGTGCTTTACCAGCAGGGTCAATCGAAATTGCACCTTCTTTGGTACACGCAACGCGAAGCAAGTCACGTTTGGGAAATTGCTCACCTGAAACTAAAGATTTCCTCATTGGAATTTTTTTCTGTTTCATTGAAAATCCTCAATATCCTTAATGAATTTTTTATTCTTCGACCTTGTCAGTGCTGACAGCTTCTTCGGTAGCTTCTTCAAGTTCTTCAACGATTTCTTCAGCAACTTCGACAACTTCTTCAATCACTTCTTCAGCAATTTCTTCAATACCTTCAGCTTTAACTACTGCTGCAGCTGCTGCAAGTGCTTCTGCAACATCTACTGAGTCAGCATCTTCGTCTTCAGTAACGAATTCATAGTCGTCCATGTTAAATTCATCAGCAGATTTGATGTCGATTTTGCTGTTTGTTACATGAGCAGCCAAACGGACGTTTTGTCCACGTTTACCGATTGCAAGTGATAATTGATCTTTGGCAACAACAGCCAAAGTTGCGCCTTCTGCAGTAATCAAAACTTGTTCAATTTTAGCAGGTTTCAAAGCATTGGCAATCAAAGTCGCTTTGTCGCTTGAATATTCGATAATATCCATCTTTTCGCCAGCAAGTTCACGAATAATACCTTGAATACGCGCACCTTTAGCACCAACCATTGTCCCGATTGCATCAACATTGGCATCGTGTGATTGAACAATCACTTTCGCACGGTCGCCTGCATCGCGAGCAATAGATTTGATTTCGACAGTACCGTCGAAAACTTCAGGGATTTCTTTTTCAAACATACGTTTAAGCATATCTGGCACCGTCCGTGAAATGAAAACACGTGTTCCTTTTGGTGTCAAAATAACATCTGTAACATAAACTTTAACGTGATCTCCAACATGGTAACGTTCTTGTGCAATTTGATCTTTCTTTGTCAACAAAGCATCAACGCGTCCAAGATTAACATAAACCGCACGGTTATCAATTTTTTCAACTGTACCTGTGATGATTTCATCTTTGTAACGTGAATATTCATTATAGATAATCGTACGTTCTTCTTCACGCATTTTTTGCATGATGACTTGTTTGGCCGCACCAGCCGCTGTTCTGGCAAAATCTTTTGGTTTTTCTTCAAACATGATTTTGTCGCCAATTTCGTAGTGTGGGTTCAATTCCAAAGCATCTTCAAGCGAAATTTCAAGACGGCTATCAAACACTTCATCAACGACTTCACGTGTTGAATAAACGTTAAAGTTGCCTTTCTTTTCGTCAAAGATAACTTTCACATTTTGTGCTTGTCCATATTGACGTTTGTAAGCAGCTGTGATGGCTTGCTCAATCGCGTCAACGACAATTTCAGGTTTGATCCCTTTTTCTTCTTCCAACATTGCAAAGGCGTTTTGCATTTCTTTGCTCATTTTTATTCTCACTTTCTTTGTAGAAAATTTAATTTCTTGTCTATTTTCTCAATCGTAATCAGTTCTGCCAGTACTGACAGCTTTAGTTGAGCTGCCAAATTGGAGTAACTTTGCTAGGCTGCTCATTCGCACGAGGCAATTTTAAACCTTGCTAGACGAAATGGCGATTGCTATGTACTAAAGCACTAAGTCCTCCTACGATGTTCGCGACTCCGCGCGAACGACCATGCTCGCTAAGTGCTAAAGCACTAAGTCGCATGGTCAGAACTTAACCATTGTCTGGGCTTTTGAAATTAGCTCCAATGGGACTTCAACTGTTTTATGGCGTGTTTTGTCTAAAACGTCTAACACTAATGTTTCGCCGTCAAAGCTCATCAAATCTCCAGAAAATTCTTTTTCTCCGTCCATTTTTTGATACAGTTTGACAAAAACATATTCGCCAACGGCATCCGTAAAATGTTCAGGCTTTTTCAATGGTCGTTCAGCTCCAGGGCTTGCAACTTCAAGCAAATAGCCTTCCTTAGGAAATGGATCTGGTCTCATCGTATCCAACAAAGGTGAAATCACCTCGCTCAATTCTCCAGTTTCATCGATGGTGATGCCACCAGCTTTATCAATCAAAATCCGTAAAACCATATCACCGCCGTACTTTTCCCATTCAACCGCGTGAAGCACAAAAGGTTCTGGCAAATGTGGTGTGATAAAACTTTCTACTACTTCTGTAATTTCTGACATAATTCTCCTTTCCAAAGCAACAGAGAAGGAGCGTCCTCTCAGACGCTCCATTCTACTAATTATTTAATCTTATTATATCATAATCCGAAGAATTGTCAAGCTTCAAGCTTTTTTCTCTGCCCTTTTGACAGAAAATTGCGGTGCTAGATAAATTAAAGCAATCAAAGCAATCTGACAAAGGGTAAATGCGGCAAAAAAGCCGAGATTTTGTCCATTGATTGATTTCAAAATTAAAAACAAGGTTTTTAACGGGTGCAAGACTAAATCCCACGAATTCAAACGCAAAGCTTCTGAACGTCCAACATAAATCCCGATGGAACTCAAAAATGAAATCAAGCTGACCACAAGGACTTTCAGTGACCAATGTTTGAGATAAGCCTCCAGCATGAGTTGAATGGACCAAATTCCCAAGACAACTCCAAAAATAATGCCAAAAATTAAGACATTAAAGTCAACGATTGTCCGATTGTCGATCAATGCTTCTACTTTCGCTGGATTAAGCCAGTCAACAAAATGCTTGGCATCCGTCAACACATAAAAAGTATTTGGATAAAAAATCAACCAAAGAAAGCCATAACAAACTTTAAGAATTTTATTTTTTGCTTGGACACAAAGATAAGCAAAATCATAAGCCAACAAGGCTAAAAAAACATTCCAAGCCATGCTCATGGATAGGTTAATTGATGAATGCAAGGTAATTTTTCCATAAAAAAGGAGGGACAAACCTAAGCATAAAATGATAAAGAGAAGAAAAAAGATTTGAAGGGTTATAAATTTCTTATTTTTTAACATGCCATATTATAGCACATTTTAGCCTCGTGAAACATACAAAAAAAGAACATTTTACTGTTCTTTTCTCATTTTGGCAATAAAGCCACATATTCTTCTAATGAAAGATGGTGCGCAACCATGTATTTTGCGTTTTCAACACCTACATAACGATAATGCCAATCTTCATAATTGACACCTGTAGAGGCTTCTTTTCCTTTTTCAAAACGTAAGACGAAACCGTATTGTGGTGCTAGGCTGGCAACTTTAGCAGCGACAGTCGGGTCTGCTGCATTCAAACTGTTGACCGTACTCATATCAATGGCAAGCCCTGTATCATGTTCTGAACTTCCTGCAGGTTGTGAATAACTGTTCACATTCGCCACCGCTTGTGCTTGAGAAATAGACTTACCTGTCTGGTTGACTGTTCCATTTCCAGCTAATTCTTGACTCAAATAAAGTTGATAAAGCTGGCTTTGATAGGCTACCGAACGATAGCCAGAAATCAAATGCTCAGCAGGTGCAATTTTTTGAGCCGCAACTAAAAAGTTTTGAACTGCTGTTGCAATTCGACTGTCCACTTGCTTGCCGTCAACCGTTGTCAACGGAGGGTTGATTTCAGCTTTTGGCTGGTTTCGATTGACAACAATGAGGTTCCAATCGCTCTGCTTGGCATTGGGCAAACTAGCGATTGCTGTTGTTTTATTTTTGTTGGTTTGCTGCGTTGATGACGTGCTTGATTTGTCTTGCGTGCTTGTCGCATTTTGTTGACTTGAAGCAACGTTTTCAAGAGTTTCTGCCTTTAAGACTTGGTCAGATCGATTGAGTCCAACCGTGACAATGGCAACAAGAATGACGACCAAAAGGCCGATGATGACATAAGTTTTTTTATTTTTTTCCATGATCCTGATTCTTTACTTTTAAATCCAAGTCTTATTTTATCATAAATCATCGAAAAATAAACCCATTCTATTTAAAAAATTACAGCGTTACTTCATTTTCAGCAGCAAACAAATCATTTAAGGCTTCACTCATGGTTGGGTGTGTAAAAATCTGATCGCGTAAAACCGTGTAGGGCAACTGTGCTTGCATGGCTAAAGCCAACAAATTAATGACTTCATAAGATTCCTCTGCATAGATGACAGCCCCTAAAATTTGGTCTGTTTCTGCCGAAACCATGGCTTTAAAGAAGCCTTTTGCTTGTCCTAAAATTGCTGATTTTGGAATGGACGTTGATGCCAGTTTAAAGACACGAGGAGAAATCCCTTCGGCCTTTAACTGAGCCTCAGTCTTACCAATCGTTGAGAGTGCAGGCTGAATAAACAAGCTTTGTGGCATCTGACTACGATTGTTTAAATTTTTAGTTTGACTGCCAAAAAGTTGGTCTTTTACAATCCGAAAATCATCGAGTGAGGCATACGTAAACTGAGGCCCACCATGAACATCGCCCAAGGCCCAAATGTTTTTTGCACTTGTTTCTAATTTTTCATTGACCAGAATTGCTCCTTTTTCATCTTGTTCAACCGTCGTATGTTCAAGTCCCAAATCACTTGTATTTGGTTTACGACCAATAGCAAACAAAATTTTATCAGCTTCAAGGACTTGAACGATTTCCGTCAGCGCTGACAAAAGTCACTTCCGTTTGTCCCTCTTTATCTGTCAGCTCAACTGGCTCTACACCAAGTTCAAATGTAATGCCTGCTTTTTCCATATCTGATTGAACTTGTGCACTGACATCCTCATCCATCGTTTTCAGAATGCGCGTGGCATGGCTTAAAACCGTCACTTTACTTCCGTAATTGGTAAACATTTGAGCAAATTCTAAACCAATACTTCCTGAACCAACGATGACAAGTTCCTTTGGTAGAGTTTCCAGTTGGAGTGCTTCAGTTGATGTCAGTACATTTTGGCTGCCATCAAGTCCTTTAATATCGGGCAAAATCGCTTGAGCGCCTGTATTGATAAAAATCCGCTCTGCACGAATTTGAAGGTCTTGTCCAACCAATTCGACCAAATGATCTGACAAAAATCGTGCCTTGCCATCAATGACTTCGGCATTTTCCAAATCAGCAACCATGTGATAATTTTTGGGATTTAATTTACCAATCAAAGTCGTTTTCTTCGCAAATGCTTCTGCGTAACCCTCATTTTTCTGACTATTGACGATCAATGATTTTGACGGTATGCAGCCGACGTTGATACAGGTTCCTCCGTACATGTCACTTGATGCTTCAATCAAGGCAACGGTCTCTCCTTGACCACTCAAAAACTTGGCTAATGTTTTACCTGCTTTACCAAAACCAATGATTAAATTTTTATATGTTCTAGTTTCCATTTTTTCTCCTTCAAATTGCTTCTTTTACTGCTTTTAAATGCAAGGCTAATTGGTCGATGTTTTGGTTAATTTTGAGTAAGAGAAGGCTCCCTTGAATGCTTGCAATCATTTGTTCAGCAGCTTCTTGTGCTTCATTTTCAGAACCCTGCTTTAAGTCGAACACACAGTGTCCCAAAGCATTTTGCCAAGCCTTTAACCACTGGTCAAACATGAGGCGATAAGTTTCATCTTCTGTACTCAATTCAAAAATTAAATTACCCATCGGACAGCCATAATGTACGATTTGATTTTGATGTGAGGCATAAATCCAATCCAACATTTCTGAAATTTTATTTTTGGGCGATTGACCACTCCCTAAAATGCCAGTAAAGCATTCGGTTTGCCAGCGTTCAATATGCGACTGAATAACCTTTTGTGTTAAGTCATTTTTGGAATTAAAATAATAATAGAATTGCCCTTTTCCTGTCTTTGAGTCCTCTAAAATATCCGAAATCGACGTTCCCTTCACTCCTTTTTGACAATACAAACGCATTGCTGTCTGAATGATGATGTTTTTTGCTTCTGCCAAGATTTCTCCTTTACCTACCGTTCGGTACAATTTTAGTATAACAGATGAGGAAATAAATCGCATATATTTTGTTCAAAAAAACAGCCCATCGGACTGTTTTAATTTAACCTTCATTTCTTGATAAAAAGATAACACAGACGACCACTAACAACATGGCAAAAATTGATAGAGGTGTCAAGACAAGGCCAAACAGAGGGACGCTGACCAAAACTGAGGTCAAAGGCTCTGTCGCCGTTGCAACATTGACAATCAATGGTGAGACATACTCTGTAGCTTGTAACCAAATCAAGAAAGCAATCGCCGTTCCTAAAATTGCAATGCAGAGAATGTAAAAGACAGATAAGGCTTCGATTTTGAAATCGATTTTCCAAAAAGGATGTACGATATTACTTCCGATACCCGCTAAAATCATGCCCCAGCCTGCCACATTGAGTGACCCATATTGCCGCAAAATACGCCGTGGTGCCACTGAATAAATAACTACAGCAATGGCAGCAATCATCCCCGTAATCAGTGCCAAATTGCTAATCATTAAATGATGAAAATTTCCGTTGGTTATCAACAAAAAGACGCCAAACATGGCTCCAAAAACCAAGAGTGTTGAACTAAGTTTAGGCAGTTTACGATTATAAATCGCTGCATAAATCAAAATGAAAACGGGCGATGTATATTGTAAAATGGTTGCTGTTGCTGAATTTGATTCTTGAATTGTCCAATAATAAAAGAATTGAACGGAAAAGACGCCACCAAACGCGTAAAGCAATAAAACGGGCCAATTTTTCTTTTCTTTAACAAGACTAAAGAAATCTTTTGGCGATTTGATATAAGACAGGAGCAGTAAAACAATACCGGCAACCAAGAGGCGAAATGAGGTAATCCATAAGGCATCTCCGTGATAAGCTTCAAAGAAAAGCTGTCCAAAAATGCCCGAAATTCCCCATAAAATGCCTGCAAAAATTGCAAGCATCGTTCCTTTAAATATTCTTTGTTGATTTGTCATAAGCTCTATTATAACACTAAACTTTTAAATATGGCATTTAAGAATATTTAATTTTTTATCCTTTTATTAAATTTATAATTTTTGCGTCAATGGCTTTAATAAAACGCGTATCATGCTCCACAATCAACATGGTCGGTTGACGGTCGCCAATCAACTTTATCAACTGTTCTTGATTGTAAAGATCTAAATAATTGAGCGGTTCGTCCCAAATATAAAAGGAAGCTTCTTGCGATAAACTGCGAGCCAATTCGACCTTCTTTTGTTGTCCCTGACTCATCTGTTCAATCTTTTGATCAAAAACCCGTCTTTCCATTCCCAATTTTCGTAAATTGGATAAAAACAATTCCACATCAAGTCCATTTTCTACTGCGAAATCTCTCAAATTGCCACGATTATCAAAAATTTGACGCACATAAGAAACGGCAAGACTTGAGTGAGGCAACTGAATTTTTCCTGAGATTTGTCCTTCAAACTGACCTTGAAGGGCCTTGATGAAGCTAGATTTCCCGCTACCATTGTCGCCAGCAATGACCACACGTTCTCCCTTTTTGATGTAAAAGCTGACAGGCTCAAATAAAGGCTGGTCATAGCCATAGCTCAAGCTGACATTTTCACAGCTCAGGAGGCGTTGATGGTGGTCATCCTTCATCAAAAGGGACAAATCATCAATTTGTTCGATATTTTCCAAGAGCTTTTCTTTACTTTCAATTTCTTGATTCATGCGTTTCTCTAAGCTTTTAGACCGCTTCATCACACGGGCCGCTCTAGCTGTAATACCGCCATCATGACCAATTCCGCCCGAATTCTTAAGCTGTGGATTGCCATGAATATCTCCCTCACGCCGTTTCGCCCAATCTTCCTTATCTCGTGCTGTTTTCTTTAATCGCGAAATTTGTTGACTCAACTTGTCATCTGCTGCTCTTTCTGTTTTATCTTGCAACTTCTTTTGCATCTCGTAAGTGGAAAAATTACCTTGATAGAGGCTGATTTTCTCCCGCTCAATCGCTAAAATATGGTCACAAACCGCATCTAAAAAACTACTGTCATGCGAAACCAGAATGAAACCAGATTTTTTCTTTAGATATGTTGCAACGATTTGACGCGACGTGTGATCCAAATGATTGGTTGGTTCATCAATCAGGGCAAATGAATTTTGTGTTAAGAACAATAAGGCAAGTAAACATTTGGTCTGCTCTCCACCAGATAAAGCATCAAAGGGCCGCCATAAGACATCCACATCCACTTGAAGTAAGCGTAGCTCCCGCTCCAATTCCCACTGTTCAAAGTTGGCTTTTTCTTGTAAGAGATAAAGTGTCAGTACTGACAAATCATCAAAAGCTTCTGGAAAGTAAACAAATGAACTGCCGTCTTGTCTAAAGCTATCCGCTTTGACCTGTCCCGATAAGAGTTTGAGCAATGTTGTTTTGCCCCGCCCATTTCTGCCAACTAGCCCAAGTTTCCATTTTTTGTCTATTTTGATTTCTGCCTGATCAAAAAGCAATTCATCTGTATAGCCAAAACTTAAATTTTTAATTTCAATTGTTGTCATTCTTCTCCTTCAATAAAAAAATACTTTTCACGACAAGGCATGAAAAGTAGCTTGATGAGACTGAAAAAAATCAGACAAAAAAAGCTGGCTTATGCGTTGAAAAATGTCGTGAACATGCAAAAAAACTTAAACTGTTTTTTTAAATTTTGTGTTTTGTTCATGACTTAAATTTTCAATCGCCCTTACCACCTTCTAAAATTTGATTTCATTATACCACAGCATTAAAGCCCTGTCAAATCAAATCTGTCAGCTCTGACAAAAAGAAAAAAAGCTCGTCAGACGAACTTTTATCCTCTTTTTTGTGATCGTTTGGCTTTTTTGGCCTGCAAGCGATCGCGTCCATTTTCAATGGAGGCTTGTTTCATAATTCCCTCTGGAATTTGGTTGTATTTCATCGACAATACTAGAGACAAGCCAATCAGATTGGCCATCATTGAAGACCCACCTTGTGAAATGAAAGGCAATGGAATCCCTGTCAAAGGAACAACACCAACTGCCGCACCGATATTTTCAAATACGTGGAATAAAATCATCATGATAATTCCTGTCGAAATATAGGTATAAAATTGGTTATTTGACTTGAAAGTTACTCGGATCATGCGATAAATGAGCATGAAATAAAGCAAAATAACAAAAGTCGAACCAACAAAACCGAAATCTTCACCGATGACTGTAAAAATCATATCTGACTCACGGACTGGAACGGATACATTGGCCACGCCAAGTCCATTTCCCCAGACACCACCAATCCCAATCGAAATCAAAGATCTTGCCTGTTGTAAACTAAAGGTTTGCATATTGTCAAAAGGATGAAGCCAAGCCTCAAAACGTTGCACTTGATAAGTCGCAAAACTTGTTTTTTCCAGAAATGCTTGTCCATTTGGGCTTGCAACAAGGGCGACAATCCCGCCAGCAATCCCAGCTGCCAAGACGACAGCGGGAATAATAATTTTCCAACTGACACCCGAAACCAAGATGACACCTGCTAAGATAACAACGAAAACCAAGAAAGTCCCAAAGTCACTTTGCAAGACTGACAAAATGGCAACTGGTAAGATGGCAAGCAAGAGCTTTCCAATCAAACGAAAATCCTCCTTGATGTCCCGTTCTGCCAAATTGTTTTGGAAGTTGACCACAATTCGACTAATAAATAAAATAAAGGCAATCTTCATAAATTCGGAGGGCTGGAAAATATTTTTTCCGCCAATGGCAAACCAGTTTTTCGCACCAGTTGAAGCAACTGTTGCACTGTCATAAAAGATGATGGGGAGGACATTTAAAAGCAGTCCAAAAACATAAATATAAGGGGTCAATTTCCACAAGACCCGTGAGTCCATGTGCATGACAACAAAACCAATGATTGTTCCTACCACAATCCACATGATTTGCGAAACAAGCATTTGGGTTGCACTTGTCGGGTGGTCATGTGTTAGCGCCACATACAAGGCGTATAAACCAATTAAAATCAATAGAAATGCCGGAAGCAATAAGGCATAATCTATTCGATTGTCAATACTAAATCGGGTGTTATTTTTTTTATTCAATTCTAGCTCCAGTGTATCAAACTTATATAAGTTTTATCTCAAAAAATCAATATCTCTATTATACATTTTTTTGATTAAATTGTTCATTTTTTAACTGTTCTCTTGATGAGGAATTTTAATAAAAAAATCCGCATGAGCGGTTTTCTTTATTAAAGCAGTTTTTCAAGCATTCCACCGCCATAAATCAAGATGTAAGAGTACATCAAAATTGGGAGTGGTTTACATAAAATGATTGTCCAAACAAAATAGCGCCAAGTCATTTTTGTCTGACTTGCAACCAAGACCAAAGCATCATCTGGTGCCACGGGCGACAGTATCAAAAGTGCAAAAATAATATTAAAGCGTTTTTGTCCACTTTCAAACCAGCCCATGTACTTGTCGTATGCTTTTTCTTTGATAAAAACCTTAACCAAAGATTGACCGTATTTTTTACCAAAGTAAAATAAGAGAAGTGAGCCAAGGGTAATCCCAACATAATTGTAGATGAAGCCCCAAACAGGGCCAAAAATCATGACCCCTGCTGCCATCGTAATTCCACCAGGAATAATGGGAACAATAACTTGAATGACTTGTAAAGCAAAGAAAATCAAAGGGCCAACATATTTATGGGCGAGAATAAGTTGTTGAAGGGCTTCCTTATTTTGGAAAACGCCCAAATGCCATAAATAAACTGCACCAACTATGGTGGCGATAAAGCCGATAATTGTGATAATATTAAAAGCCTTTTTGATGTATCTTAATACATTATCGTTCAAAAACTCTCCTCACTCCCTTTGAAATCAACCTACATTTTCAAGCCCTCGGCTTGCTGACTTGCTAAATATGCCTCATTTTCTTCAACCCAATGATCAAGTTCACGACTTAAACTTTCAAAGCCAATTTTATTACGCGCATCGGTAAAATGCTTTTTGTGATAAAAATGATGAACTTGCGGGTTTTTCTCAAGACTTCTCACTGATAAACTAATTTTACCATTATATTCGTCAATATCAATGATTTGCGCTTGCAATTTTTGTCCAATTCTGATAATTTCACGAATATTACTGATATATCCCGATTGTATTTCAGAAATGTGAATTAAGCCCTTAAGTTCTTCGGCTGTTTTGTCGTTCTTTGGAAAAAATTTGACAAATGCGCCATAATCTTGAACGCCAATAACTTCGACTTCAACGACGTCGCCTATTTTTTGTTCTGTTTTCATTTATTTTTCGATAATATCAATAGAAGAAATCACGACTTCATCAACTGGTTTGTCTTGAATTCCTGTTTTCACTGCAGCAATGGCGTCCATTACTTTAAAGCTTTCTTCATTTGCAAGTTGTCCAAAGACCGTGTGACGACCATCTAAATGTGGTGTCCCACCTTGTGTGTAAAGCTCAGCAATTTCTTCTGGCCAGCCACCTTCAACCAAAGCTTCTTTAGGATAAGGCAAGTTTTGATTTTGAACGATAAAGAATTGTGAACCGTTTGTATTTGGACCAGCATTTGCCATTGACAAAGCACCACGGACATTAAAGGCATTCAAAGAAAATTCATCTTCAAATTTTTCGCCGTAAATTGAGCTGCCACCCATTCCAGTTCCTGTTGGGTCTCCCCCTTGAATCATGAAATCTTTGATGATACGGTGGAAAATAACACCGTCATAATAACCTGTTTTTGACAATTCAACAAAGTTCTTAACTGTCTTTGGTGCCAATTCATCAAAAAGTTTGATGGTCATGTCTCCGTGGTTGGTGTGCATGATTGCTGTTGTTCCGGCGTATTGTTCAAGGTCAATTTGTGGATATGTCATATTTTTTTCTTTCTAATTTTGGGAAATAAATGAGATTTATTAGTCAATAATGTGCAAGTGTTGTAAGGCCTTAAGAATGCCGTCATTTTCAACCTTATCGGTGATATAATCAGCTTTCTCAAGTATCTCAGGGTGTGAGATTTTCATGGCTACTGAAAGCCCAGCGAAGTCAAACAATTCGCGGTCATTCAATTCATCACCGAAATTCATCATGTTTTCAGGTGTAAGTCCTAATAAATCAAGAACTTGTTTGCAACCTTCTGCTTTCGAACCATTCATTGGTACCAAGTCAGATGAATTTTCATGCCAACGCACCATTCTGATTTTTTCAGATAAGTCATCTGTCAAAGTCAAGCGGTCATCGTGATCAGAGATTGACAACATTTGATAAACGTCATTGTTGACATAATAATCTTTGTCTTCATCAAGCTCTGCATAGACTGGACCAATCGCATCTGCTGCGACTTTATCCCATTTCGAAACGCGGAGAGCATCCGATCCGACAAATGAATATTCACTGTCTTGGGCTTCCAAGCAAGCAATAATCTCTTCTACTGTTGTTTTCGGAAATGGATTTTTGTAAATCACTTTTTCTTTGTTGTCCATAACAAATGCCCCGTTAATGGTAACAAAATAATCAGGTTTTAAGGCTTTAACTTCAGGAACGACACCGTACAGGTTACGACCAGTTGCAATACCAGTCATAATTCCTTTTTGACGCAATTTGTCAAAGGCCTCGTTGATTGAGTCGGGCATATAGGCCGTATTTTTAACACGTAAGGTATCATCAATGTCAAAGAAAATAATTTTTATCTGCTCTGCTTTTTTTAATAATTCTTCCATCTCTTCATCTTTCAAACTAAAACTGTTTAACTTCTAAAAATGTCATTTAGAAGTTGCTTCGCTGTCGATGCTCGCTACACGAACAAGTTCGTTAGTCGCAATCGCAAAGTTTGCGTCAACGCATAAAATATTTGTCGGTTTGCTTGCCATTTGGCGTTATCGCTGAAAATATTTGTCCGTTTTCCCTAGTCGCTGAAGCGACTGGCAAAAAGGCTTCAGCGATTTACAGCCAATGGACAGCGTAGCAATCTACTAAAAGTTAGAACTTTTAGAGGTTAACTAGTATAAAATAATCTGTTCTATATTATATCATATTTTAACAGGACTGTTAAACCAGTTTATGCTGAATGGCATAAATCGTTGCCTGTGTCCGATCGGAAACTTCTAGTTTATTGAAAATATTGGACACGTGTGTCTTGACTGTCTTTAAACTAATGTAGAGTTCATCAGCGATTTCTTGATTGGACAAGCCAGTCGCCAATACTTTCAGCACTTCTAACTCTCGTTTTGACAAATCGTCATAAAGTTCGTGCTTGCGATGCTTTTGTTGTGAAATTTTTTCCTTCACTGCGTCTGACAAAACATCTTCACCTTTGGCTACTTTTCTGATGGCATTGGCAATTTCAGCAGCTTGAGAAGTCTTCAAAATATAGCCTTTGGCACCGGCGGCAAGGGCTGGGAAAACTTTTTCATCATCGATAAAGCTCGTCAAAATCAAAATTTTAGCCGTTGGATTTTGCGCCAAAATTTTCTGAGTTGAGCCTATTCCGTCCAAACGATCCATGACCAAATCCATCAAAATGACATCTGGATTGAGGGCTTCAGCTTTTAAAAATCCCGATTCCCCATCCGCTGCTTCGCCGATGACCTCAATATCAGGTTGAATGTTCATAAAACTAGACAAGCCTAGACGCACCATTTGGTGATCATCGACAATCAATAATTTAATTTTTTCCATTGTTCTTTCTTTTCTTTACTTTGCTTACTCATTCTTTTTTCGTTTTTGGAATGCGGATTTCAACTGTCGTCCCTTGATTAGGTGCAGATATGACTTTGGCATCGCCCCCTAATAATAAGGCACGTTCTTTAATATTGGCAAGCCCATAACTTGCAGTTTTGTCGCTCTTTTGCGTATCAAAACCAACGCCATCGTCCGCAATCTTTAAAACTATATTACCATAATTTTCACGTAATGACAGTTCTATATTATCTGCTTGTGAATGTCTAAGCGTATTACTCAAAATTTCTTGTGCCATTCGGAACAAATTGTCTTCGATATTGCTTGTTGCTTCAATATCTGCCAGTTTGACTGTGATATTTGCAGATATTTTGGCTTGCAATTCGTCTGCCAGTGCTGACAGCCCTGCATTTAATGTTTTGCCGTCTAACTCGACCGGACGTAAATGCAAAAGCAAGGCTCGCATTTCGTTTTGTGCCGAATGCAGTACCTTCAAGACGAGTTGCGTTTGTGTTTCGATTTGCTCCCTGCTCAAAATTTGTGTTGCTCCTGTCACTGATGACAAAATCATGGTGGCAGCAAACAATTCTTGGCTGACGGAGTCATGCAATTCGCGTGAAATCCGCTTGCGTTCAAGCTCGATAATTTCAGCCTTATCCGCTGATTTTTGTTGAGAAAGTTCCTGCAATTCTGTTGATAATTCCGTCATTTTATTATAAATGATTTTCAACTGAGAATTTTCTGGCATTTGGTTTTGTTCAATCCGTTTGGCATCCGCTTCGAATTCTTTTTGAATGGCAACATTCTCAAAATAATTAAAAAGGGTAAAAACCAGCGATAAAATGGCGGCAATCGAGAAAAAGACCCAAACGCCATAGAGATGGCCGCCCACTTTCCCCATGGTTTGAGGCATATCGACCATGCTGGTCTGATTGTTGAACACCACAAAAAGGAGTGTTCCCACTCCGATAATGATGAAAAAAACGGATAAAAATGTTGTGACGATTGAACGTTTCATATTTCATTTTGAAGGCTTAACGAGAAAGCCTCCGCTCCCTTCAGTTAATCTATCCTTGAACGATTTCAACGTTTCCTGTTTGAACGTCAATCGTAATCTTAATTTTCTTCTTATAATCACCTAAATGATCACTGAAATAACGAATATTTTTCGTGTTGATTTTTGCGGCTTCATTAAAAATTTTAACCACGCCTGTTCCAACAGAAATATCCAGAATGACTGCGACATCTTCAGGAACGATGATTTTAGTATTGCCTGTATTTTTTTTGATGGACAAGTGATTTCCTGCATGACGATAATGCACGCTGGCTAGATCAATAATGTCATTGCCATTTGCTTTGGTTACTGTTTCGTCAGCGCTGACAGGTTGATCATAAAAACTTTCGTAGAAGTTTCGTGGCGCTTGTCGATTGTCTGAGCGCGGATTATTCTTCCAGAAAATGATACACATGAGGGCTGGGAAAAAGATGGCTGCCCAAAACCAACCGACAGTAAAAAGCACCATCGCGGCGGTCGCCCAGAAAACGATGCTGATAATTCTTAAAGCTTTTGACCGCGAACGGTTTGCCAAATAAGTAAATAAAAGTGCGAGTAGCACCATCATCCACATATGAGGCGTTCTGATTACATGAAACAATAATCCAATCAATATTACAATCTCAATGATAATAATTGCCTTTAGTCGTTTACTCATACCCTCATTATAGCATAGCAAAGGCTGGCTGACATCAGTCTAAAGACTTAAAAAATGGCACAAAATAAAAAGCTGTCAGTGCTGACAGCCTTCTTTTTCTTTTCGTTTTTCTTGATTGTCAAATTCAGTCAATTCATTTTTAAACTGTAAGAGATAACCCGTATCAATCCGATAAGTGTGCCAAGTTTCCATAAAGACAAAAACATAAAATAAAACAATCACAAAACCTAAAATCTCACTAAATTCCATCTGAATGCTCTCTGTAAATATTTTTTCAAACAAACCTTGTAGGAAAACAAAAGTAACGATGATTGGCGATACTTCTTTCAAAAAGTCTAGTTTACGATCCCCAAGCGCCACCTCACGCTCATAATAATTGTATTCCTTTTGCAGAAGAAAATGATACTCTTCCGAATTTTTTTCCGGAATTTTATCTTTCCGCTTCTTCATTTTTAGGTAGCTGAGCAATAAATGAACCAAGGCAAACGCAATGAAAACAAGCAAATAAATCAAGCGATGTCTGGCAAAGGAAAATTGATTGATCCATTCGTCTTGCTTATTTTGGCTGAGCAAAAAGTCAAATACGAAAAATAAAACGACCAGCACAAAATACATGCTAATTTTGCGTTGAATAAGCTGCTTCATTTCATCTTTTTCATTCATTTTCCATCATCCTTTCTGCCCCTCATCAGCTAGCTTCTCCCCTTATTGTACCCTATTTTTCGCCCTATTTCATCTAAATTGTCAAATGAAATATCGCCAATAAAAAAACACACTGAAAACAGCCTGCTTTTCTTATTTCTTTATCTAATGCCCAATGCAATCCGAGCATAACGTGACATTTTGTCAACTGTCCATGCAGGATACCAGACCAAATTCACTTTGATTTCGGTTACTTCTTCAACTTCTTTGAGCGAGTCGTGGATTTGATCTGTCAAAATATCCGCCAAAGGGCAGCCCATTGTCGTCAAAGTCATCTTGATTTCAGTCAAGCCGCTGTCATCAAAGACAATCTCATAAACCAAGCCAAGATTGATAATATCAATACCGAGTTCAGGGTCAATGACATTTTCCAGCGCTTCTAAAATCTTATTTTTAATTTCTTCAACTTGTGCTTCAGTATATTTATCAGCCATATTTTCCTCCTTGAACGTCTCTTGCAAGGAGACTGTCAAATGAATTTTACAGCTTCATTTTACCAAATTTTATCAAAAAAAACTAGACTTGAAGGTCTAGTCGCTTTAAAAATATTACTTTTATTATTTATCCAACACTCTCACCAAGAGGTAGCCGATGAACAGGGCAATGCAAGATAATATTGGCAAGATGAGACTGCTGCTTGTGATGATACCAGTGGATTGGTAAAGCTCTGTGATGGCTAATGTTATCGTGTTATCGCTTGTTGAAAGTGGCTCAACGATTGATACAAGACTGCCTACAAGTCCTGCTATAAATACGATAACACCGATACTTAAACTCTTTTTTTCATGATTTCCCTCCATTTCGTATTCTATTTATTCCATATTTTATCACAATTAACAGAAAGTGGCGCTGAAAAATCATGCTTTTTTTAAAGAAAATA
Organism: Lactococcus sp. dk101; assembly: GCF_009601055.1. Taxonomy (GTDB): domain Bacteria; phylum Bacillota; class Bacilli; order Lactobacillales; family Streptococcaceae; genus Lactococcus. The sequence continues at coordinate 281,175 of NZ_WITI01000001.1, read as the reverse complement.
AAACAAAAAAAGAACAGCCGAAGCGATTCTTTTCTTTCTTTATTTAGGCTAATCTTGGCATGCGTTTGAAGAAGCTTAAGAGTCCTGTAAAGATTGCAATGACAATGATGAAGCCAACTGCTAAGAGTGTGATATTGCCGTCCAACCCAATGGTTTGACGAAGCATTTTGAGTCCGTAAGTCATTGGTAAAAGTGGACTAATCACTTGATAAATTTTATCTGTCAGTTCGATAGGATAAGTTCCTGCACTTGTCGCAAGTTGGAGTACTAAAAGGATAATCATCAGGAAATCGCCAACTTTTCCTAGCAAGGTCACAAAGAAGGTGACGATTGCCATGAATGTGAAACTTATCAAAATCACAGCGAACAATGTCTTGAGTGGATATTTTGGAACTAAACCGAGCAAGACAACCGCGCCATAAACAATCAGGGCTTGAAGGAGGGCAACGACTCCGTTCGTTCCAATTTTTGCGAGCATAAACTCACGTCCTGTTTTCCATGATTTTCCTGAGAAGCCTGTCCCAATCACGACATTTGATGAAAGAGCACCGACAAACAAGGCCACACAAATCATATAAGGTGCCATTCCGACGCCGTTTTTCTCAACTTTATCTGCGTCTGTCTTTTTAAGCGTGACTGGTTTTGCGATTGCTGTTGCATTGCTTGTTTTACTGTTGGTTTTTTTCAAACTGCTATCCGCTGTTTGAAGTGATGAAGCCAACTGAGAAGTTCCTGTTGAGACTTGATTTAAGCCAGTCGTTAAGCTGTTACTTCCGCTCGCTAATTGTTGACTGCCAGATGCGATTTTACTTGCGCCTGTTTCAAGTTGACTGCCACCATCAGCTAAAGCTGTTTGGTTGGCTGTGAGTGTCGCAAGTCCTGTTGCAAGTTGGCTGCTTCCTGTAGTGAGTTGTGTTGAATTTTGACTCAGAGTCTGCAAACCTGTATTGACTTGACTGACACCTGCTGTGTAAGCATTGGCTCCTGTTTGAAGCTGGCTAAGTCCTGGCATGACTTGACTATTGAGAGCTGTATTGACTGTTAAAAGTCCATTTGAAAGCTTCGTCAATGTTTGATTTGCTGCAGGAAGTGCTTGGTTTGAAGCCTGTGCAAGTGCTTGTGTCTGTGCATTCATGGCTTGAAGCTGGCTTTCGACATCTTTCAGACTAGTCGATACAGCTGCCAAATCATTTTGAGCAGACGTTTGCATGGCTGTCATAATTTCAGCTTTTCCTTCAGCAGATAAGCTTTGATAAGCCTGTGTCTTCATGATTGCGGCGGCTTGATTTTGAACCAGCTTATTGGTCAAGATGTCCTCGACATTTTTAAGGTCTGCGGTCACCGCTTGAGCGCTAGCACTATTTGTCGCCCCTGCTTGAATGGAAGCATTCAGCTTTGTCAGCCCTGACTGAAGACTTGCAAGACTGGCTTTGTCTGCATCAGACATTTCGGTTTCGCTAGCCATTTTTGACAAGCCCTCTTGCAAGCTACTGATACCACTGGTCAGCTCTGATGAGCTTTCGTTCAATGTTTTTGTACCAGCTGCTGCTTGTTGCACACCTGAAACATAGGTTTTCGTCCCAGTAGCTAATTGATTTGCACCTGTTGAGGCAGACTCAATACCAGACAAATATTGATTTAGCCCAACATTGAGACTATTTGCACCATCGCTAAATGTCAAACTTGATTTTGCTAAAGTATCCAAGTTTGAGCTGAGCGTTTGTGAGCCATTTTTAGCTTGGCTTGCACCTGTGGCTAATTTGGACGAACCATCTGCGGCTTCATTCATTCCTGTTTTCAAAGTGGACAAGCTGTCAAAAATAGCTTTCGTATATGTCTCTGTAATATCACCAGAAACTTCCGCTTTCAGCTTGTTCATGGCACTTTCACTCATTTTTGATGAAATGTAATTGTGACCACTGGTCGTTTGATAGTCCACTTGAACGGATTTTGGATTGTCTGTCATCAAGCTCGCCGCTTGACTTGAGAGATTTTTGGGGAAAGTGATTTTCATATAATATTTCCCTGATTTTATCCCGTCAGATGCCTCTTTTTCAGAAACAAAATGATAGTCTAAATCCTTCGATTGCTTCATTTGACTGACAATCGTATCACCAATTTCGATTTTTTTACCTTCTAATTCGGACGACTTGTCCAAATTGACAACGGCAACGGGTAACTCGTTGAGTTTTCCATACGGATCCCACATTGACCCTAAAAAGACATAGTTATAAAGGGCTGGAATCAGCGCCAGTGCTATAATAACAACGATAAAAAATTTGTGTTTAAAAATTGCTTTCCACTCGTTTTTCAGCATTTTCTCCCCTTTTGAATGATTATTTTATTTAATTCAATTTGTTATGGACACTCCGTCCAAAAATTGATATAATTGTATTATAACCTTTTTTCAAAAATTGACAATTTATAAGCTTCATTTTTGGACAGTTTGTACATTTATGTCTATAATAAAATAAGACTTAGAACTTGGAGGCGTTTTCCATGACCAATGATCCGCGTAAAGACCGAACTAAAATTGCACTTCGAGACGCAATGATTGAGTTGCTCAAGAGAAAAGCTTTTGACCAAATCTCAACAACAGAACTTGTAAAAACGGCTGGCATTTCAAGAAGTGGTTTTTACACGCACTATCAAGATAAATACGACATGATTGACGCTTATCAAAAAATGCTCTTTAATACTGTTCAATATGTTTTTGAAAAAAACAACGGAAACCTACGCGCTACGCTACTTGAGACCTATCAATTTTTAGATCACAATGAAATTTATGCCAGTTTACTTTCCGAAAATGGCAGTAAAGAAATTCATCTTTTCATGTTACAAAAATTAAAAGATTTACTGGAGAGTTCCATTTTTCCACAAAATCCTAGACACCATGATATTGGAAAACTTGGCGAAATTTACGCCACAACCTATTTTGCCAATGCTGTTTTTGGTGTTACGCAAGCGTGGATTCGCAGAAATAAAAAAGAAACACCTGCCGAAATCACAGAACTATTGATTGAACTCATCAACTAATTTTTCTGTTTTTTTAGACACTGTGTTTATAATTTTATACTAGTTAACCTCTAAAAGTGCTAGCTTTTAGTAGATTGCTACGCTGTCCCATAAAACATTTGCCCTTTATCTGTAATGAACTAAAGTTCAAACAATAAAGGCATTGGCTGTAAATCGCTGAAGCCGTTTTGCTCTTGTGACTTTAGTCGCGAAGCAAACGGACAAATCTTTTATGCGTTGATGCAAACTTTGCGACTGCGACTAACGAACTTGTTCGTGTAGAGATCATCGACAGCGAAGCAACTTCTAAATGGTATTTTTAGAAGTTAAACAGTATTAATCGTCGTCCCATTCTTTAAGGTCGGCTTTTTTGATGTTCAAAATCTTTGCAACACTTACGTGTTTCAATTTATGCTGACGGCTTTCAAATAAAATTTCACTCGGACTCAGCCATTCACGCACGCTTCCTATCTGCTCATCTTCTAATCTACCCGGTTTCATTTTCAAAACAATCTCAAATGAATTGAGCATGGATTGGCTTAAAAGCTGTGCTTTTTCTTCGCTTTCCATCTGGTCAGTACTGACAGGATTTCTCTCTTCTGCTTGCCATTGGCGCATGGCACTGCTATGCTCTGACAGATAGAAGCCCTGCCATTTCATCATGCCACGATCTTGGTATTCGCGAATTGCTTTGGACGGGTGATAAGTCCGATCTACCTTACTGTAAGCCATCTAAACCTCCTGCAGAATGTCCGCCAATCTGCTTGCTGCGACTGATAAGACGGGAGTCTTTTGTCAGCGCTGACGCTTTTAATATTTTGGTAAAGCCATACTGACTGCGAATATCATCAATGGTTTCTTGCAATTTATTTTCCTTTTCTTCATTGTAGAAATCCTGCTCATCTTCATCAAATAGACTAATCAAATGAAATGGCTCTGCGATTAAATTCGAATATGTCACGCCCAGACGCCGAACACCACCTTCTTCATATTTTTCAAGAAAAAGCATGGCAATGGCGTCACACAATTTTCGAGTGTTGTTAGTTGGCTCGATTTTTCGTGAACAATTGATGGCCCGCTTGTTTTCGCTAAACGCGTAGCCAACATAAAGTGTAAGTGTCGTTGCCTCTTGATGAATGCGTCGCAAACGAATGGCAACCTGCTCCGCCAATTCTCGTAACACCAGCATGATGCTTGCCTTATGATAATAGTCGCGTGGCAGGGTAGTCGAATTACTGATGCTCCGATTTTTAGGACGATAAGGTTCTTCTTGTAAAAAACTCTCATCAATCCCATTTGCATGGCAATAAAGCTGCACGCCAATCAAGCCCATTTTTTTCTTGAGCAGGTCAGGATTGGCATGTGCTAATGCATCAATCGAATGAATATCAAGTTTGGCTAGGTTCTTCTTGGTTCGCTCACCAATTCCCCAGAAGTCTGTCAGCTCTGACAAGGTCCAAAGTTTGTCTGGAACGTCTTCATAATTGATAAGAGCACGCATGGTCGGTTCATGCTTGGCATAATTATCCAGCGCCAGCTTAGCCAGTAAAGGATTTGAATTGCTCATGCCGACCGTTGAAATAATGCCATCTGTCGCATCATAAATGACCCTCTGCAGCTTTTTTGAAACCAAGTCCAACTTGGTGGACGCAGGCAATTTTTCTTGGACCCTACTGACATGGTAGTTAAGCGAACTGGTCAAATCAATAAAGCCTTCATCAATCGAGTACCAAAAGCAATCTTCAAATGGAGCAATTTCTTGATGAATGGCCTTTTGAATTTTTCCATTGACCTCGATATAATCCCCCATAGACGGAGGAGCAAAAATCGTTTTTTTAGCCCAATGTTCAATATGAGCAACATAAGCTGGACTCGGAGCTTCGATTTCTGTCTTCCAAGGGCTTGCATGGTCTTTATTCCATTTGTACCAATTAAATTTTCGACTGTTCACATCAAATGGTAAATCTCGACTTCTGCTGACATTGTACTTGCCAAATGCCCATTTGAAGGTCGGAGAACTGGCTAAGATTAGGCCATTGGAATTATCAGCACGACTCATCACACACAAACAGGCCGACAAAGGATGAAGTCCTCTTTTCAAACATTCAACGGACGCATAAAAACTTTTCATATCTACAAATGCGATGTCTCGCCGTGGTTCTCTGGCATAGTCAAAATTGATTTGTTTTTCTTTGTCCTCATCTTCCATGATTTGCCTCCTTACTCTGAAATCGGCACAAAATTTCCAACGATTTTTCCAATAATCATCGGGTGGTCTTCCAGACTAATGAAACGGTCGGGATATTTTTTATTGAGCGACTCCAATCTCAGACCATCCTTTTCGACAAAGACTTTCTTGATATATGTCGTGTTGGTTTCTTCGACATAAACAGCATAGATTGCCCCATCATAATCAAAACCTGTCTCTCGAATCAGGGCAACCGACCAGTCCAAAAATTTAGGCTCCATCGAATCCCCACGAATCCAAGCCGCAATATCATAGGTCGGCAATTCTTCATCTGTCAAAACCTGATCAAAACTTCCGTCACCAGTGACACCAAATCCTGTCCCAGCTGACAAACCTTCATAAACCTTGACCTTATTGTAAATTTTACTTTGCTTGAAGGTCAGAAAATCTTCAGCTTGCTCAACCGCTTGTTTTTTGGCAAAACTGACCACTTTTTTCTTCCGAAATTGTGAAAGCTGAGCAAATTGTTCGAGCAGTTGGCCTTCAATTTCATCGCGTCCCTCTAATTGATAGAGCGGAAGCTCAAAAAACTGTACCAATTTCTGCATATTCTCTTTCGAGGGCGACTTCAAACCGCGTTCCCAGTTGCTATAAGACACCAGCGACACCTCCATGAGGTCAGCCATTTGCTTTTGCGTCATTTCTTTGTTTTGACGTAATTTTTTTAATTGATTGATAAACATGGCGCTCCTTTGAATATTAACTTTTAGTTTATATTATAAACCACTTGTTTATCATTGTCAATAAGACTATTTTATTTCATATTATATTATCATTTTGCTTATGATTTACTATTGACATTTTTCACTTCTTGCTTTAAACTAAAATTAGAAAATAATTAAGATTGATAAGATGTGCAAGCCTTGACCCACGAAAATGCTAGGTTAGAAAGTTGTCTATGAAAAGTAATAGTTTAGTTTTGACCAATGGTATTGTTGGTCTTATTGGTGGCATTTTAGTCTTACTTGGCCCTTTTTTAATTCTTATCAGCTCATTTACCGACCTTGTCAGTGGCTCTTCAGAATCCATGACCATCAATGCTATCATTGTCTTAACCATTTTGAAGTTGGTGCTTCTGGGGCTTGGCATTACTGCCTTTATCAAATATAAAAAAAATGAAGCAGTCATGGTTTCGGCTCACATCCTCTTTATTGTTGGGCCCGCAGTCAGCCTTATTCCTTTTCTAGGCTGGGTCGGTGGGGTTGTCACGATTGTCGGTGCAGCACTTTATCTCGCCAGCCTCAAAAACTTTAAACGAGAAAAAATTGAAACAGAAAAAGCCTTGCCAGAAGTAATCTGACAAGTTTTTTTGTCACCTTTTTGCCACCTTGATACAATCATTCACCTTATCGGCCATTGATAATAAACTTTTGAGAAACAAAAAACCGCTCAACAGAGCGGTTTAAAAGTCGATTATTTAACGCGACGTTCAGCAATACGCGCTTTTTTACCTTGCAAACCACGAAGGTAGTACAATTTAGCACGACGAACTTGACCGTGACGAACAACTTCAATTTTTTCAACACGTGGTGTGTGAAGTGGGAAGATACGTTCTACACCAACACCGTTTGAGATTTTACGAACAGTGTAAGTTTCTGAGATACCAGTACCTTTGCGAGCGATAACTACGCCTTCAAAGATTTGGATACGTTCGCGAGTTCCTTCGACAACTTTTGCGTGAACTTTAACAGTATCACCAGCACGGAATGCAGGAATATCGCTACGAAGTTGGTTAGCATTGATAGCTTCGATCAATGAGATTGACATATTTTTCTCCTTTTGCCCATCATTCAGCGTCCCGCTCAGCGGATAGACAGTTTTATTTATGCACAAGGCACAAAATTAAGTATAGCAAATTTAAAAGATTATTTCAAGTACTATTTCCTGATTTAAATCAAATCTTCATTGATTTCATCAACCAACTCGTGAATGTGATACATGCGTTCATCAAGCTCATGAATTTGTTCTGCTGAGATTTGCAATTCTTTGCTCAGATAATCAGGCATATGACCATCATATTTGTATTTTACTTTATGTTCAAGTGTTGCCCAGAAGTCCATAGCAGAGGTTCTCAGTTGAATTTCGACTTGACAGATTTGATCGCCAAACAAGCGTCCCAGATTGATTTCCACAATCAAATGATACGAACGATAACCACTTTCCTTGGGATTATTGAGATAATCTTTTTCGCGAACCAAGGTAAAATCGGGCTGATTCCTGATAATCTCTACAATTTCATAAATATTTTTAGCGTAGGCACAAATAATCCGAATCCCTGCAATATCATGCAAATTCTTATCGGCTGCTTCTGATGTGATCGGCAGCCCTCTTTGTTTCAATTTTCCAGCAATACTTTCTGGAGATTTAATGCGTTTTTTGATATGTTCGATTGGATTGACTGGCTCAAATGCATTGTAATAGGTGTTTAAATTATTGAGATGCGTCACTACGACTTCGAGGGCGCAATTATATTTCACCAGAATTTTTTTGAGTTTTTCAAACTCTTCTACTTCAAAACGAACAGCATTTTTTTCTTTATCCATATTTCCAACTTCTCTTATCATGATATTTCTATTATACCAAATTTTTTTAGTTTTATCGGTTTCCATGTGAACGGTTTCAGCTTTATTTTCTTTTTGTATTCTTTTAGTTTAGCTTTATTTCTAAATAAGCAGCTCTTAAGTCAACCGCCTTATAATAAGCTCAGTTTCAATTAGAAAGGTCATTCTCATGATTCAAAAAATATTAAAATTTAAACTCTTATTTTTAACTGCTGTACTCGCTCTTTTCGTTGGAGGATCCGGAGGCTATCTGATGGGAGCTGCAAATACAAGCAAAACACCTGCGACACTCAACCAGCAAATGCCATCAAATAGTGGTCAAGCAAATTCAAGCTCGAACAGCCTGCCTAGCGGAGCGCCAAGTAGCAATGGCGGAACAGCCCTTCCGACTGCACCAAGCACGGCAAATGGCTCAAGTAATTCTACAGATAGCACAACCGGTGCAACAAGTAATAACACATCTGATACAGGATCAGGATCAGGATCAACATCAACATCAACTTCCTCCACAGCATCATCTAAAATCTAAAAAGAATCGAGACGCCATATGAAAAAAACAAAACTCATGTCAGCTCTGACACTACTTGTATTGACTACAACCTTGCTTACCGGCTGTGGCAATAGCAGTGCGTCAAATTCAAGCACCGATACTTCCGCTGGAGCGTCAACGACAAATTGACTGTCAGCTCTGACAAAAGCGTTAATAAAAAGGAGCCAAGCTCCTTTTTATTAGTTTTCACGTTCGAACTTCCGGTGTTTCAAGGTAAAGACAATATCACTTGCTGCAGCAACTTCGCTTTCATGTGTTACGATGATAACAATTTTATTGTCTTCATGTGCGATTTTCTTGAACAAATCAACGATTTGATTGGTTGTTTCTTCATCAAGATTTCCTGTTGGTTCATCAGCAATAATGATGTCATGGTTCAAAACAAGGGCGCGTGCAATGGCAACACGTTGCTGTTGACCACCTGACAACTTACTCACTGGTTTGTAAATCAAATCTTCACTCAAGCCAACTTTTGCCAAAGCCTCAACGATTGTAGCCTTCTCGTCGTCAAATTTGACAGCAGAGATTTTGACAGCAGTTTTAACATTGTCATAAGCACTCATGTAGGTCAGCAAATTGTATGCCTGAAAGACGGTACTCACTGTTTTCTTCCGATAAGCCGTCAAGTTGCTTGATTTGATGGCTTGTCCATCAAAAGAAAGTGTCCCAGCTTTTGGTTTATCAAGACCCGCCAAGATGGAAAGGAAAGTTGTTTTTCCTGAACCTGATTGTCCTAAAATTGAGTAAACTTTTCCTTTTTCAAAACTTTCGTTAACATCTTTAAATAGATAGTCTTCTGGATTACTATAATAATACGTGATATTTTCAACTTTTAATGTCATATTTTATCCTTTGCTTTTTGTCAGTGCTGATAAGTTTCAACACTTCTCTCATTTCAATCTTTTCCTGATCTTAGTTGGTCAAAACTTGTTTAGGGTTGAGGCGCAAGATACCGATTGAAGCCAATCCGACTGCAATCAAAGTGATCAAAATAGCAATTCCAAGAAGCATCGCGATTTCAGAGAATGATGTCTTGATGTTCAATTTTTCAAGTGCTTGTGCTTCTGATTTAGATTGGCCAATACCTAATGCACTTCCTGCACGACCAGCGAATCCGCCGCCATTTCCACCAGGAGCTGAAGGGGCACCGCCTTGTCCGCCGCCAGATTTTTGATCCACGTTTCCTTGACCACCAGGCATTTGATTTGAGCTGCTGCTTGTTGTTTGTGTTGTTTGTTGTTTCAATAATTGTTGTCCAACCACATTACCCACTACATTTCCTGCAGCTGAAGCAATGGCGACTGAGACAACCATAACCATAAAGAGTTCTGTAAAGAATTGAGCCACGATTTTTGCCTTAGTTTCTCCAAGTGACATGAGTACACCGATTTCGAAACGGCGTTCGCGCACCATCAACATTACAATCAAGGCAAGAATAATCGCACCTGCAATCGCAACAAGAATGACAATATTCTTAGCAAAGCTTGCAACATTATTCAATGATGATTTCACATTTTGGTAGGCTTGGTCATTTTTTGATACTTCGAAGTTGTCGTCATTAACCAATTTGTTGGCTTTTTTAACGAAACTGTCCGCATCTGCTGGGTTTTCCATGCTATAAGTAGCCGTTGAGATTTTTCCAGTTGTTGCTTTCATAGCGTTCGCAACTGAAAGTGATGTGTACATGGTATTCATGTAGGCGATTGAACTTTCAGTTGAACTACCAGATGTCGTATAAATACCGACAACTTTCATGGTATATGATTTACTATTGCTATCTTCAAGTACAAAAGTTGAACCAACTTTCAAGCTATTTTGGTCAGCCAATGTTGATTCAATCACAACATTGTTTGTTCCTTCATCAGAACTAGTGATGGCACGTCCAGAAGTAATCTTATAAGCATCTGTAAAAGTAGTGTTTGCTTCTAAATCATTAGTTCCTTCAATGGTAAAGTCAGATTGGGTCATTCCACCACCTGAACCACCGGGGAAATCTTGTCCGCCAGGCCCTTGTTGTGTATCTGATGAGCTTGAGCTTGATGATGTTCCTGATTAAGAAACTTTGGTAATATCTGATTTAGCATCTGCTGATGCTGAGTAAGAAAAACTATAAGATTTCACGCCTGATAGATTGGCAATCTTTTTAGCTGTGCTTTCAGCTATCGTGGGCAAACTAATATCAAAACGTTTGCCTTGGCTTGAAGAATCTGATGAACTTGAGCTACTTGATGTATCTTCTTAAGCTGATTCTTGAGCCGATTTGATGACATTTTGCATGTTAACTGAAAGTGAAACAGTTGCGCCCGCCGCTTTTTTTGCATTGGCAATCGAGGCATTGGCAGCACTGTTAATAATGAGACCGGAAAGAACAAAAATTAAAATTGCTGAAAATGCGACAATAAGTAAAATTGTTCTAGAAATTTTGGCTTTAGTAAAAAGCCATGCACGTCTTATGAAATCCATATGTTCTCCATTTCTTGAAATTGTTTCGCTGATAATTAAAATTTATTTGGCTTATCACCAAATAAATTTTTTTGTCTCGTTAGCGCCTAACAATTCATTTTTCTATTGATAACCCGTTGGGTTGAATGATTGGCCCAAGTAAAATTTATGCTTGAGCGTGAGTCCCTTAATTCTTGAGCGGATTAAATCCCGTTTGCTGAATTTGAGTCATTATTACTTGTACTTCCAGATTCATTACTTGAGGCACCTGAATTAGCATCTGCTGAACCATTCCAGCTCCTGGGCCATAAGCATTGCTATTGCCGTTTGGTGCACCGCCCGGCATGTTCGAGTTATTGCCACCCGTATTATTTCCTGGGAAGGACATTTGTTGCCCCATCTTCTCTTGTTGGTTTTTATCACTCACGTAATTTCCTAAAAAATAGCCACCCGTTCCCCCAACTGCAAATGCGATTAAAACTGAAATAATAACAATTTTATATTTTAAAATGTTTTTAATCATAAATGCTACCTTTCTGATTGATATGAAATCAATTATAAACCTAACCTCTTAATAATTCCTTATAATAAACTAAAATGAAACTAAAATTCATAATATTTAATAAAACTTTAATATAAAAAAAGCCTGTCAGCTCTGACAGACTTTTTATTTATTATGTTAATGATTAAAAGCTAAAGTAAATCCACAAGGCCAAGCTTGATAAAAGGGCCGTTGTTATCCAAAAGACGATGTCAATTTTCCATTCTGACCAGCCCGCAGCATGTCCAGAAAAACCACCTAACTCAAAATGATGATGAATAGGGGTCATACGGAAAATACGTTTTCCACCGGTTTTCTTGAAATAAGTCACTTGAATCATGACTGACAAAGTTTCAATCACGTAAATGGCACCGATCAACAAGAGCGTCCATTCGACATGAAGTAAAATCGAAATGATTGCCAAAAAGCCACCAAGTGCAAGACTTCCCACATCTCCCATAAATATTTTTGCAGGTTTATGGTTGAAAACAAAGAAGCCAAGTAAGGCACCAATCATCGCCAAAATAATGACAAAGATGTCATAATGTTCTTGAGAAACCGCGATAATGGCATAGGCCGTCAATGAAATCGCAACTGTAATCGAAGCCAAACCATCAATACCATCTGTCAAATTCACTGCATTTGACCAGCCGACCAACCAGATAATGATAAAGATAAGGAAGAAAATCCCCATATTAAAATCCCAGTTGAACATTTGCAAATGATTTGGATCCATACCTTTGTCAGGACTCATTCCATGTGCAGCTGGCAGGCCTTTAAAGCGAGGCGCCGCTGTATAAATCACATAAGAAACAACACCGATAGCAATCTGGGCCAGCAATTTTTGAACAGGTGTCAATCCTTCATTGATTTTCTTAAATATTTTTAAGAAATCATCAAAGAAACCAATGACTGCATACATAGCAAGAACCCACCATGCAATGATAAACAAGGGACTCATGATGTTCATCATCAAAGCGCCAACCAATGACACAATAAGTGTTACCACAACAAAGACAAAGCCACCCATTGTCGGCGTTCCAGCTTTTGAAGCATGCTGTTTCACTTCTTCAAGTGTGGGTTGTCCTCCCAACTTTTTCTTATGGAAAAACATAATAAAGCGAGGAATGGCAATCATGGTCAAAACCATTGAGATTACCGCCGCTATTAATCCACCTACTAACATTTTACTCTCCTTTAATAAACGATAACGACACTAATTTCCCATGGTAATCGTAATCGCTTGGCCTTTTTTCAAACTTGAAGATGCAGCAACGCTTTGAGCTGTTACTTTAGATCCTGAGCCTGAATAAGTCACTTTCAAATTATACCAACTTGCGACTTGTTCCACTTGGTCTTTTGTCCAACTGTACATGTCAGGCATGATGGGATCTCCATTTGTCAACAATAAGATCCGTGTATTGGCATCAACTTTTTTACCTGAAGCAATGGACTGTTCAACAATTTTTGAACCTGTATTCGTTGTATCACCAACCAAGACGGGTTGCAAGACTTCTTGACGCAAGCTATCTACTGTTGTGCCTGGTTCTTTATTGGTATAATCTTTAATTGTAATTTTTCCAGCTTTATCAACACTTGTGGTTTGGAAGATTTCGCTCTTTCTTGCCTCAGCAAGTGTCAGCATCGAATTAACTACGCGACTGATGTAATGCAAAGACCATGTATTTGAAGGCAATTTAATATTCATATACATGATGAAATCTGGGTTTGACGCAGGGTACATGGCAACCATTGAATAAAGGTTCTTTTCAGCACCCTGAAGGTATCCACCACCAGGAGCAGCAATTTGGGCTGTCCCCGTTTTAACCGCGGCTGGTTGTCCATTGACTTGAACCAAAGGACTATTTGGCGCAATACTATCTTCACTGTCACCAATGGCAGTATAAGCTGTCCCGTAAGTCGCATTGGTATCAACACCTTCCATCAAGGTCAAGGTTTTTGATATGGCGCTTGATGAAACAGGATTTCCGATGATTTCTTTTCCTGTTACCAATGAAGTATTGTTATTAGTATCAACGATTTGACTAACCCCATGTGGTTCTAACATGACACCACCGTTAGCAAAAGCCGTCCATGAACGGAGCAGTTGAATTTGTGTCACCGCAATCCCTTGTCCAAATGCAGATTGAACCTGAGAAACGGCATTGGCTGCAGGCAATGAACTTGCTACTTCGCCAGACAAACCAGTACGGACACGCATGTCAAACTTAAATTTTTTCAAATATTGATTCCAAGTCGAGTAGCCCATTTGTTGTTCAATCTTAGACATTCCGACGTTACTTGACATCATGAAACCATCCGCAAATGTAACGGTCGTTGGTAGCAAGTAAGTTGAATGTTCATTGATGTCCCAGTCTTTGATTGTGGCATCATAAACTTGCAACTTTGTACGGTCATAAGTGGCATTTAAATCAACTTTATTACTGTCCAATGCTGAAGCCATTAAAAAGGTCTTCATAACAGAACCCGGTTCAAAACCAGTTTGGAAAAGGAGACTATTATAAGTAAAGTATTTTTGATCGGTTGCCGTACTTCGCGTATTTGGTGTATAAGTCGGTCTTTGAGTCGTTGCCAAAATCTGACCATCTTTCGTCATCAGTGTCGCAGATAACTGTTGCGCACCTGAATCTGACGCGGCCTTATCCATCAAGGTCTCAAGTTGTTCTTGAAGGCGTGAGTCTAAGGTTGTATAAACATCAGAACCATTTTTTACTTCTTTTTCAACTTTTGTTGTCCCTGGAATAGAGTGACCTGAATAATCCTTTTGGTAAGTTTCGACACCATTTTCTCCACTCAAAATATCATTGTATGCTAACTCAAGACCATCAGCACCAACGAGTGTGCCGTTGACAGATGATGCGGTACCGATAAATTGAGAGGCAAAGCCAGAGCCAACATTTGATAAGGGATATGACCGTGCGGTTGTTGGTGTAAAGCCAATTCCTTTCAGTCCTTCATTATCTGCCGCTTTTTGAAGACTTTGCATTTTTTGGAGGGAAATATTGCTTCCTTTTGTACCAAATTGGACTTGTTTAGCCCCTTTAAGATTGAGCTGTGTTTCAATCAAGGTCTTATCAATGCCCAGTTGACTATTTAAGAAGTTTGTAATTTTGTCGAAATCGCTTTTTGGTGCATACAATTTATTGCCGTTAACATCGACTTGTTCTTTATCAAGTACAACATAAATCGTGTAATTACTGGCATCAACAGCGATGGCATTCCCATAACGATCGTAAATCGTTCCCCTTTTCGCTGTTACCGTTACGGTACTTTGATAATTATATGTGGCGTATTCTTTCAAGTTGGTACTTCCAACATGATTGACCGTAACCAGCCAAACCAGTCGGAAAATAAAAATCCCAAACACAGTAATAGCTAGGAAAAATAAACTTTTTCCTACGTGTTTGCGATTATTTTCTGAGCTTAGTTTAGTCTTTTTCGCATTTTTTTTGATTTTTTTGAAGGGGAGAGAAAATAATTTTTTGAAAAATGTTATCATTTTGTCGCTTTCAATACATTAGAAAAATTTTGAGATAAGTTATCTTTTGCTGCAATATCAGATAAGGTCTGACCAGCACCCAAATCAGTAATTTGTTGAGTGTACTCTTCATTTTGCGTTGTCAACTGTGTATTCTGCGTCTGCAAACGAATGGTTTCAGTCTGAACCTCTTTTGATTTGGTTTGAATATATAGCAAACCAATCACGAGCGTCATCGCAGCGATAACGAGTGCCGTATAAAATATCTTTTCGACACCATTGAATCTTTGAAATTTACTTGCAAGAACTTCTGGAGCTAATGAATCTCTATCGATACGATAACTGTCTTTTTTAGCGGCGGTTTCTATATCGAAATATTCTTTGGGTTGAGCTGCCATCTTTCCTCCTTTGTATCTTTCATTGTCTGTTCTCTTTTAATTATCATTTTATGAATTATCGTTTTGTTTTTCTGCAACACGAAGTTTGGCACTGTGTGCACGATTGTTGAATTCTAATTCCTCGGCACTGGCAAGTACTGGTTTACGATTAACCAGTTTCAGTTTTGCTTCCATTTCTTTGGGAAGCATTGGAAGGCCTTTAGGAACATTGACTGTACTATATTCTTTAAAAATCGTTTTAGTCAAACGGTCTTCCAAAGAATGAAAAGTAATGACAGAGATACGTCCGCCCACTTTCAACATGTCAATGGCTTGTTCAATCGATTCTTCTGCTGCGCCCAACTCATCGTTAACTTCAATCCGAATGGCTTGAAAAATCTGTTTGGCTGGGTGTCCTTTTTTCTTTAATTCTTTTTGTGGGAGCGCTGATTTGATAATATCAGCAAGTTCAAGCGTTGTTTCAATCGGCTGAACAGCTCTTCTTTGTTCAATTTTTCGGGCAATTTGCTTGGCGAATTTATCTTCACCATAACGGTAAAAAATACGAACCAAATCATTAAAGGAATAGTCGTTAACGACTTCATAAGCAGAAAGTGCTTGTTCTTGGTTCATTCGCATATCCAAACGGGCATCTTTTTTGTAAGAAAAACCACGTTGAGTTTCATCGAATTGTGGACTTGAAACACCTAAATCGTAAATGATGCCATCGATTTTGCTGATATCATGTTCAGCCAAGGCTGCCTTTAAATGACGAAAATTATCTTTAATTAAGGTTACTTTTCCTTCTTCAAGCTGCTGACAGAGGCGATTTTTCGCATTGTCATGTGCAGTTTGGTCTTGGTCAAATGAATAAAGGTGTCCTGTTGTTAATTGACTTAAAAGATATTCACTATGTCCAGCACCACCTAAGGTGGCATCAACATAAACTCCATCAGGCTTCACTTCAAGTAGATCCACAGTTTCGTGTAATAAGACAGTATCATGCTTGAATTCTTTTGTTTGAGGCAAGTTGCCATTCTCCTTTAGTGTTTTGTTGCAAAGCTATTTTTATTCAAAAATAGACTCACTATATTATACCACTTTTTGATAATTTTAAAAGCCCTTTTACTACAAATTGTCAATTTGTTGTCAAATCCTTTAATCGAATAAAAGCAAAGCAAGTGGACAGCTCCGCTGTTTTCGATTGTCTGATTTTTTTCTCCCATCTTAAAGGTGTCAATCTCTTTACAGGAGGCGTAAACGTCGGTTATCAAAAAAACTGTTTAAAAACAGTCCTTTTTGATCAATTATTGTACTTTCGACTGCTGACTTTTTTTCATCAAAGCTGAAACGAGCAACACAAACAAAACCATTGAAGCTAGGAAAATCAAATAGTACAAAAGGGAAAAATTGCGTACCCCATAACTTAAACTGTTCACTCTTTCCAAAGCAATTTTATAGAAAAGCAAGAAAAGTGCCGCTCCTAAGAAACTCAAAATGACTTTCACTGAAAATCCTGTATCTTGAAGCCTTCTTGACATAATTGATAGCTCTGGAATTAAAATCAAGATGCTGACACCGTACATGGTAAATGTAAAAATGGCATGCGTTCCAAAGATGATAAAATCTAACTGGTTTGCCATAACTGACAAGAGACCACAGACTGCACCAATACCTAAAAAGAGGAGCTGCATCCACCAAAAACTAGCTAGACTGGTTCTTCCACGAAAGAAACAATAGCCCACAGCATAATTTTTGAGCATCTGAACAAAAGAAATTTTTCCTTCTTCATTGATTTTAGGGGCAGGCAAGGCACCTGTAAATTCAGGCATTTGTACATGCTCTGACGATTTCAAAAGGGCAAAAATCAGTAAGATAATACCACCGATTACGGGCAAGAAATACAGAAAAATCAAGGCCCAAGGCAATCCAGTGTCATTGATCCGTCTAGTCAGCACTGACAGAAAAGGAAGCAAACTTGCAAGTAAATAAAAAGTCAGAAAATATCTAAAAACGAGCGAAAGTGCCGTTAAACCGTCAGGCAGCACTTGGCTCCCCAGACTATTGAACCCAACAGCCAGTAAAATCAACGCTACAATCACAATGACATGCATTAAAATCGCTTGCCAGAAGTCTTTTTTAGTCGTTTTCTTGTTAAAGGTCAAGTATCCTAACCAAAACTTATGATATGAATCGTACATATTACCTCCAATTCTTAAAATAATATCAAATTTAACTTAACTCAATCGTAATTTCTTGAATCGTCATCTTCTTCGTCACTGTATTTTGATGGAAAGAGGCAAAGCACATAAGTTACTAGCGTAATCAAGCTCGTAAAGGCTGAAAGCACACTTACAAAGCTCCCAGAAAGATAACCTGCAAATACGCCATAAAAGGCACCGAGACCATAGAGAATGGCAATGACGGTTGGCATTTTAGCATCACGCAAGCGGCGAGTAATCAAGGCGACATTTGGAATGATGATGGCAAGTCCAATCACACTAAATACGATAGCCACAATCAAAACTGAACCTGATGGATGGCGTGACAAATCTTGTGCTTTTGCCAAAAGCTCCGTTTGGCTCAAAGACTTACTATCTTCCATGATTTTGGCCACAACTGGAATCGAAACCATTGAACGAACCGCCCAAAGAATTCCAAAGATAATGGTATTGCTGAGGAAGACCCACCAATAGTCCGAGCGACTGCTGTAACCGTCAAATTTCAAGGCTTTTTGCCAGAATTTTTTATATGCTTTAAACATTTTGATTCTCCTATTTTTCTAATAATTTCTTGGCTTGCGCTAATGCTTCTTTGGTCAAATCATCGCCAGCCAACATTTTGGCCACTTCTTGCACACGTTCATCTGGCTGCAATTTGCGAACAATCGATGTTGTCACATCTGCTGACGAATTTTTTTCGATATAAAATTGCGTGTCAGCAATGGCAACAACCTGTGGCAAATGACTGATGGCAAGCACTTGCCCGCTTTGGGCAATCTTATAGATTTTGTTCGCAATCGCTTGAGCAACACGACCTGAAACGCCTGTATCGACTTCATCAAATACAATCGATGTTTTATTTTCTTTTCTCGAAAAGCTTGATTTGATAGCCAACATCAGACGGGAAAGTTCTCCCCCAGATGCTGTTTTCGCAAGTGGTTTAAAGCCTTCACCAGGATTGGTTTGAATGAAAAATTCAACATGTTCATTCCCGTTTGCTGAAAACTTCCCTGTTTCAAAGCGGACTTCAAAATCAGCTTTTTCCATGTAAAGTTCTGCTAGCTCATGCTTGATGTCTGTTTCAAGTCCTTTGGCAATCTGATGACGTACTTCATTGAGCGTATTACTGGCATTGATGAGGTCTGTCTGGGCCTCTTTCACCTGACTTTCTAAAAGATCGGAGTCATTTTCAACTCCTGTCAGGTCTGACAGCTCTAACTGAACTTTTTCTAAATAATGAACCACATCGGTCAGCTCTGGACCATATTTTTTCTTGAGTGTGTTCACGGTCATGATACGGTCATTGATTTGAAGCAACTCATTAGGATTGAATTCCAAATTATCCAACTGATGACTGATTTGGCTGGCCACATCTTCTAACAAATAAAAGCTCTCTGCTGCCTTGTCTGCCAATTTTTGATAATCTGCATCATACTCACTAATCTGGTCAAGCTCGCTCATGCAGGTTTTGATATTTCCCAAACTGGAATAATCATTTTCTTCATCATCGAGCGCCAAATAAGCAGTTGACAAGGCATCCGCAATGTTTTTGATGTTGTTCAATTTTTCACGTCTGGCATACAAGTTTTGGTCTTCTTCAGGATTGATTTCCGCTGCCTCAATTTCTTCTGCTTGAAACTGCAAAATTTCAATCCGTTGTGCAAACTCTTGTGCGTTGCGTTGGCGTTTGGTCAATTTGAAACGTAAGTCTTTGTAACGGTCGAATTTTTCTTGATAAATGGCCTTAACGTGTTCAAAGTTTTCATCGCCAAATTCGTCTAACAAATGCAAATGATGTTTGGCATTCATCAATTCTTGACTATCATGTTGTCCATGAATATCAACAAGGAATTCGCCAATTTGACGCAAGGTTGTCAGATTAACCATTTGCCCGTTAATGCGACAAACCGACCGTCCATTTGCAAAAATTTCTCGTCGTAAAATCAATTCATTGCTGATATCTTCAAAGCCTAAATCTGTCAGTACTGACAGCAATTCTGAGTTATGATGAAAGAAAAACAAACCTTCAATTTCGGATTTGTCAGCAGCATGTCGCACAAAATCACTTGACGCACGTCCGCCCAATAGGAGTCCCATGGCATCAATAATAATTGACTTCCCTGCCCCTGTTTCCCCTGTTAAAATGGTCATCCCATTTTCAAAAGAAAGATGAATTTCCTCAATAATCGCAAAGTTTTTTATGGAAATTTCTTGTAACATCTTACCCTCCAATAGATTTTATACTAGTTAACCTCTAAAAGTGCTAACTTTTAGTAGATTGCTACGCTGTCCATTGGCTGTAAATCGCTGAAGCCTTTTTGCCAGTCGCTTCAGCGCCTAGGGAAAACGGACAAATATTTTCAGCGATAACGCCAAATGGCAACTGCAAATATACTGCCTTGCGCGTGCGCAAGAAGCGGTTTGCGGTTTGCTCTTGCGACTTTAGTTGCTAAGCAAACCGACAAATGTTTTGTGCGTTTACGCAAACTTTAACTTCTAAATGTCATTTTTAGAAGTTAAACAGTATTAATTATTCAGTAAATCATAGGCATTTCTAGCCGCAATGCTTGTAACAAAAATAGCCAAAACACTGTCATCATCAATGATAACTGTAAAAATTTCTTGTTCAAATTGAGCCAACAAATGACTTTTAATCAAACTTGTCGTTCCTGGATTGGCATGCAAAGCAAGCATGTCGTTTTTCAATTTAATCTCAGAAATCGACTGATAAACCAAATCCTGCTGAGATAAATTGAAAGTTTGGCCTTCTGTAGTTTTAGGCAAGGCATAGCAATAACCGCCCGACTGTGCTGGTATTTTGACCAAATCCAAAGTTTTAATGTCGCGCGAAACTGTGGCCTGTGTTACGTCTACATGATGATTTAAAAGCAAGGCAACCAATTCATCCTGCGTTTTTATTTCGTTTTTTGAAATCAATTCAGCAATAAAATTTAAGCGTTCTTCTCTCTTCAATCCAGTGTCTCCTTTTCTGATTGCAAAATCTTGTCAACGCTGACAGTGCTTGCAATTTCACCTTTTCCATCTTTCAGTAAATCCACTAAAAATTCGACATTCCCTGCCCCACCTTTAATCGGTGAAAAGGTAAGATTTTTCACGGAAAAACCACATTTTATTGCTGTCGAGAGGACTTTTTCAATTGTCAATTTATGAATTTTAGGGTCTTTGATAATGCCATTTTTCCCGACTTGCTCACGCCCAGCTTCAAATTGAGGCTTAATCAATGCTGCCACATGACCACCGTCAGCCAAAATTTCAAATAAAGGTGGCAAAATCAAATCCAGACTGATAAAACTAACATCAATCGATGCAAATTCAGGCTGTCCAACCTCAAAATCCGTCAAAAGAGCGTTACGGAAATTGAACTGTTCCATAACCACAACGCGTTCGTCCGAGCGGATTTTCCATGCCAACTGATTGGTTCCAACATCAAGTGCATAAACCATTTTTGCGCCACTTTGGAGCATGACATCAGTAAAACCACCTGTTGAGGCGCCAATATCAAGGCAGGTTTTTCCATCGACAGAAAGCCCAAATTCATGCAAGGCTTTTTCCAATTTCAAGCCACCACGGCTCACGTATTTCAATTTCTCGCCTTTCAGACGAAGTTCTGTGTTTTCATCAATTTTTTGACCTGGCTTGTCAAAACGTTCTCCATTTTTTGCATCAACAACAAGACCTGCCATAATGCCACGTTTGGCTTGTTCACGCGTGTCAAACAAGGCTTGATTGGTCGCTAAAACATCTACTCTTTCTTTCATTCGTTCTCTTTTTCTAACTTTTTCTTTAATATTTTCTCATGATAAGGCCAAATGGTCAATAATCGGATAAATTTCCGTCACATCAATTTCTGTCAGTGCTGACAGGTCTTTTTGTGTCTTGATGAGCAGGTCACTCAACTGTGTTTTTGCACCGTCAAGCCCCAAATGCGCAACGTAAGTTGATTTCTCTTCTAAAACATCTTTACCAGGTGTTTTTCCGATTTCTTCAAATGAACTGGTCACATCCAAAATGTCATCCCGTACTTGAAAAGCAAGGCCTAAAGTCTGCCCAATCGAGCGTAACTTCTCGATTTCTGAAGATGATTTCCCTGCAATAATCCCACTTGCAACAAAAGGAAAGGTCAACATACGTCCCGTTTTCAGCAGATGAATTTGCTCGATTTGTACAAGTTCAAGCGTCTGACCTTCGCCGTCCATATCCAAAACTTGCCCTGCAACCATGCCAAACGAACCCGAAGCATAGGCTAATTCTTTCACCAAATCAACCACAACTACTGCAGGTAAGCCACAATTTGCAAGAACATAATAAGGATCAAGAAAAAGACTGTCCCCAGCTAAAATAGCTGTTGCTTCATCAAATTTTTTATGATTGGTGAGTTTTCCTCGACGATAATCGTCATTATCCATAGCAGGCAAATCGTCATGAATGAGCGATCCTGTGTGAATCATCTCAACCGTTGCTGCAACCTCAAAATGTGCAGGTTTAAGTGTGATGCCATAAGCCTCAAGCATGGCTAAAAGCAAGACCGGACGAATCCGTTTGCCACCAGCAAGCAATGAATAGGCCGCTGAATCAGCCAAATGTGAAGGAAATTGTGGGTTTTTATAAAAGTTCTCAAGAACTTCTTCAATTTTTTTAATATTAGTGTTCATTAGTAATAATTATACCAAAAAAACGGCGCCTTTGGCTCATTTTATACCATTCATCTGACGAAATATTTTCGCTTTATTTGCACGTTCAGAAATCAAAAGTGAGCTAACAAGCTCCTTGATTGACTCTTGTATTTCTTATGACGCAGTCCAAAATTTAGCGACTACTCAAAACACAAGCCGCTCCCATTATAAAAATGCAAAAAGCCGAAAAGAGCTTCCTCTTTTCGACTTTTATTTGAAGCCACTGCCATCTTGATGACGCATGTAACTTCTTTATTTTGTCAATTCGTTCACGACGCCATCAATAAATACTTGATTATCGTTTGGCATGTTCAAACGTTTGTATTCTGCACCCAATTTTTCGACTTGTTCTTTACATTCTACATCGTTATCGTAAAGCGTTTCTAAATTGTCAGCTACAAAACCAAATGGCATATAAATGATTTCTTCGTAACCTTCTTTGAGAATCAAATCTTCTGTCACGTCTTCAACATTTGGGCCAATCCATTTATCAGCTGTTCTTCCCACACTTTGCCAAGCATTGTCAAAATCAACCTGACCGTCAACATGAGAAACAATTGCAGCAGCGGCTGCTTTAATTTCGTCAACGTATGGATCTCCATTGGCTAACAAGCGTTCTGGTAAACTATGCGCTGTAAACAAGAATTTTTGTTTTTTAGATGGATTTAATGTGGCTTGAATTTGTTTAGCCCAGAAGTTTAAGAAACCCTCTTCTTTCCAAAAATGGTGGTGTTGAACATAAGTAATTTCTGAATGATCAGCAAGATGCTCACACACACGATCGTGATATTGTTGAATAAATGTCGAGTTATGTGGTGCCAAAACCAAACCATGAATGGTTTTAAATCCTTTTGCAACAATTTCGTCCAAGACATCTTCAATAAAAGGACGGATATGGCGCAAGCCATTAAACACTTCATATTCTACATCGCCACGTTTGTTTAATGTTTCTTCGACTGCACGTCTTTGGTCTTCTGTCACTTGGGCAAGTGGTGAAACACCACCAATTTCTTCGTAACGTCCGACTAATTCGTCATACAAAGCTTGTGTTGGTACATGACCATGACGAATGTGAGTATAATAATCCCAAATTTCATCAATGTTGTTTGGCGTTCCATAACTCATCAATAATACTGCTATTTTTTTAGACATTTTTACTTACTCCTTTTCTTAAAACAATACTTCCGATTAATGTCGCAACAACTAATAAGATTAACATGGCTTTAATTCCAGTCGCATCCAAAAGTCCTGCAAACAAACTAACCAAAGTAATTCCCAATACCATTCCCATTTTTTTAGAAATAGATAATAAACTCAATGAAACATTGCGGTCATCCGGCGAAATCTCAACAATCATCACTTGTAAAGTTACTGACATGACCATTCCAATGGCTATCCCAAACAAGATTAAAGCGACTAAGAAGAGCATGAATGAATTCAAGCTAGCGAACATCAAAATAAGACTGACTGCCACACAAAGCATGGCACCACGACTGGCTTGTAAAGCACCGCGTTTTTCAGTCCAAAAGCCACCAATTTTCGCTCCTATAAGAGTTCCGACTGCCATCAAAGTCAAAAACGAACCCGCTCTACGACTATTGACATGGTAAGAAGCCTCAATAAATGAAGGGAAGAAAGTAAACAAGGACATAACCAATCCCGTAACCATTCCATTAAACAAGGTTTTACGATAGAGTCGGTTTGACCAAAGGCGTTTAGAAATCAAGACGTGCTTTTGTTCATTTTCTCTTTTGGTCTCAATTTTTATGAAGAACCAGAGCATGAGCAGACTTAAAACAATCAAACAAATGCTCAAAAGGAAACTTTTTCTTGGAATACCAACACTTAGGAACAGGTTGAACATGACAAGTCCAATAGCAAAAACAGTATTTCCTTTGATGTCAAACGAACCAACCGTTCCTTCTTTATGTTTAGGCATCAACCATAAGCCTAAAATAAACAAGACAAAAATCAATAGTGCCAGGACGAAATAAATTGAGCGCCAGTTGTGCGTCCGTGCCAAACTAATCACGCTCGCAAGCGGGGCAACAATGGTCGCAAGGGAAACCCAAACACCGACTGTCCCAACTTTAGATCCTACCTTATTTTCATGCGTGGCAAAGACCAATGAAATCGCCAAAGTCAATAATGAGCTACTTCCGAAAGCTTGGATCAAACGGCTTACCAATAAAACTGGAAAAGAATGACTCAAAGCAATTCCCATAACTCCCACAAAATAAAAGGCCAACTCCGTCAAAAAGACGAAACGATAACCATAGCGGTCAATTAAATTTCCCATAATTGGCTTGCTAAAAGCAAGCCAATGGTATAAATCGAAACAACCCAACCTTTTTGCATGGCTGACAGCATTAACTCACGTGTCATTGATGACAAATTTGTACTAATAATTCCTGAATCTAGCTGCGTAACAAATAAACTAATAATAATTAACCAACGAAAACTTTTCGTAGATTTTACTCCTGATAACAAAACAAAACTCCTACTTCTCTACATGCGACAACTGACAACGAAAATAATTTTCTAAAGCTTCATCGTCATTTAATGAGCGCCCAACAATAAAATATGGAAAATCTGAATAAACACTGCTGGCCTCAGAAAATCGCATTTCATAAATAATCTTTTTAAACTGCAAAGGATCATTCGCCAATAATGTAACGCCCCATTCATGATCATCAAATCCAATCGATCCCGTAATATATTGGTGGATCTTACCA
This sequence comes from Lactococcus sp. dk101, assembly GCF_009601055.1. Classification (GTDB taxonomy): domain Bacteria; phylum Bacillota; class Bacilli; order Lactobacillales; family Streptococcaceae; genus Lactococcus. Next base: position 256,291 of record NZ_WITI01000001.1, on the reverse strand, counting down.
GCATATTTACGTCCAATCATGCCGTGTTCTTTCATTAATTCTTGACGTTTCTCATAAGGAAGCGTGTACCAATTAATGTCGCCTGCGCGCACTTTATTCATGGGATAAAAACAGATGTATTCATCTTTTGGAAGAATGGGATACATATGCGCTTTTGCGCGCTTCATCCCTGTTTCTGTTTTTGGCATGCCACTATAAGTGCTAAGCTCCATGACTGAAACATAACTATGAACAGGATTGAGATAATCGTAAATCTTTAAGGTTGTCAAACGATTTTCAGCTTCGTTCAAATCCTTGAGTTCTGGGCGCAATATAAAAATGCCCCAATCTCCTTTATGTCCAGTCACATTCCAAAGATAATGGCTCCCATTTTCATCTATTTCCACCTGCTTCCAGTCTTTAATTACTGTTTGCAGTTCTTTAATAAACTCTTTTTTTGTTGTTTGATCCAACTGATTCCAAGCATGCCAATCCATTTTATAAATCACATGCAAGGCATACCAACCATCTAATGTTTCCACACTTTGGGGAAATCATGATGCACCTCCTCTTCCTTAATCAAAATAATTAAGTTAATCGATCTGACTGCTTAAACTTTGTAACTTAATTAACAATCACATCTAATTAATTTTATCACAATATTTAATTAAGACTGTCTGTTCCGAAATGAGAAATACAAATTTGATATTACTTTCACAAAAAAGTAGAACAAAAAATTTGTTTGAAAAAATTCAAACAAATCTGCCAATTATTCAACAAAAAAACATAGAATTTCTATGTTTTTTTGCTGTTCCGTTTTTTGAATAGATGAAGAAGTGTTCCAATTCCTAAAAATACGCCGCCCATAAAAATGGGAACAACTACTGATTGGCTTCCTGTTTCTGGCAGCTTCCTCGTGGAATTTGAGCTTAAACTAGAATTCGATTGAGAACTTGTATTAGAACTTGATTGAACTTGACTAGAATTATTCAATTCCTTATCGTCTTTTTCCTCAGGAACTATGATTTCTTCTTTTGAATTTTCAGCATAGATATAAATAACGGTCTGTGCGTTTTCTTCAAATGTTCCCTTAATATTTCCTTTGGTTTCTTTAAAAGTATAACCAGAAATTTCTTTTTTGTCCGAGTGATAAGCTTCTCCAACATGACCAGTTAATATGATGGAATCAGCAATCTGATTATTCGATTCATCGAGATAATGGACTGTCACTTCTGACCAAACGATTTCCTTGTCTTTATGATAAAGATAAGTCACTGTTTGCGCTTGATCTGTAAATACACCCGTCTCATTTTTTTCTTTCACTTCTTTAAAGGTGTATCCAGAAAATGATTTTTGTTCTGATGAATAGTTCTCACCAAATTTACCTGTTAATATTACCGCTTCTGTAAGTGATTTTCCATTTTCATCGACGTATTCAACCGTCACATCAGCAGAATTACGGCTATAAACATAAGTCACTACTTGTGAGTGTTCAGTAAAAACTCCATTAGTATTATCTGCTTTGACTTCCTTAAAGCTGTACCCAGTGATGTCTTTCTGACTAGATTGATATGCTTCCCCAACATAACCCGTTAATGTCTCAGTATTCGCAATTTCAACATCATTTTCATCGAGGTATCGAACCGTAATATCTGCTCCAGCAATTTGTCTCGTTTGCCAGACATAAATGTCGTTTTTAGGATGAGAAGTAAAGTTTGCTACTAATTCATCGCTTGTCCACAAATCAGTCCCAGTAGGTTTTTGGCTGGTTCCTGAAGATACATTTTGCCACTTACCAGTATAGCTGTTATTTTTCGTTATTTCTGGTAGTTCTACATTGGCCTTTTCACCAGACCAAAATCTGAAGTTTTCTCCTAGCTTCAAGCTTCTTAAAGAAGTGGCCCCTTTAAAAAATGAAGCCATCTCATAACCTGAAGGAAGCCCACTGGTGAGCGTCATCAATTTTGTCATGTCAAATCCTGAAAGATCAAGCGACTCTATCGACCTGTCACCCATGAAGACACCTTGTGCTAGACCGAGTGGTGTTACCTTCCATTGAGACAAATCTAATACCTTAAGTTTTGGCATATATGCAAACGTAAATGACATACTCGTGACATTTGATACATCCCAAGTAGACACATCTAGTGTTTCCATCTGTTCTGCACCATAGAATAGAGAATAAATTTCAGTTGCATTTGACACATCCCAAGAGCTCAAATCTAAACTTTTGAGACTCCTACATTCTGCAAATACGCGCGACATGTGGGTCGTTTCAGACGTGTCCAATTTTTCAATTCCTTCAATAACTTCGACATGACTAAAATACTCAAACAATCTGCTCAACCTTTTTCCAGCAACAACTTCACCTTCAAAACGAACATGATAAATCTGGTCACGCCACTGATACCATGGTCCAAAAACTCCTCCGCTGGCATTCGCTGGCGTATCTGCAAAAGTGCCTTCCCGAATATGCAAAGTCCCTGAAGCATCAATCGTCCATTCTGATGTTCCAAAAACCCCTTCAGCAATATTGGTTGAATCGGATATTGAATCTGTAATGACTTCTATACTATCATACTGGTTTACCTCTATTTTTTCATCAGCTTCTAATTCTGAAGAAATTGTCTCAAGTGCGTCGGAGTTAGAAGTTGTATCTTCTCCTGTTGCGATAATCTCTTCAAAGTTAGAATCAGTACCTTCTATTTCATGACTAGAAGCTTCTGATAACTTCTCTGCTGATGTAGGAACTTGTATTCCTTCTGCATGAGCCATAAGCGGCATAAATTGACTGGATAAAATAATCCCCAGTGCAAGAAATGTTGTTCTCTTTTTCATTAATGATTACCTATCTTTAGTTGTTGTAATTTAATTGTAATCAAAATTAACTAAACTGTCAAAAAAATTGTTGTTAACAAAAGATCAAAATTTCTAGCTCATCAATATTTCAATTTTTTAGAAATTTATTTGTACAAATGTAATTCTTTCTTATCATTGCATCAAAAAAAACCTACATTTCTGCAAGTTTTTTTAACTCAATATGATTTTTGCTCGGGTGAAAATTCACTTTCTGAGCCGTCTTTACCAACGATTTTTACAAGTGTTTCTTCTGCTTCATTGAGTGTTTTTTTCAATTTTTCAGAAAGAAGCATGCCTTTTTGGAATTCGGCAATGGCATCTTCAAGCGCAACGTCGCCACTCTCTAATTTTCTAACAATGGTTTCTAATTCTACTAAATTTTCTTCAAATTTTGCTTCGTCTTTTTTTGCTGGCATCTTATTTGACCTCCGTTTTTATGCTGCCGTCAACCAGTGAAAGTTCAAGCGTTTCGCCCTTTTTCACTTCTTTGACACTTTTAATGATTTTTCCGTCTTGGTTTGTAACAACCGAAAATCCTCTTGCTTTAATCTTAGAAATATCTAATAAAAGGAGATTTTGGCTGGCACGTTCCATTCGATTTCTTTTTTGTTCAATGATTTTACGATAGGCTGGCATCAATCTGGTCGCTGATAGCTCATAACGGTGCTGATTGCTGGCAAGTTTCTGCTCTGTCAGTACTGACAGCCGTTCTACCAAGTGATCGAGCTTTTGAACATGCCCGTCATACAGGCGTTCGGGCTGACGAAAAACAACGGAATTTGATATTTTTTCAACCTTTTCTCGATAATTTTTCATCAGGCCTGACAAACGATTGGTCATGCGCTGTTCTTGATCATTTGTCCAAGAAAGCAAATCAACTTTCGAATTTGGTGTCGCCAGTTCAGCAGCAGCAGTTGGGGTTGCCGCCCTTTTATCTGCCACAAAGTCTGCCAGAGTCACATCTGTTTCATGTCCAACGGACGAAATCACAGGAATTCGTGACTCAAAAATGGCCCGAACAACACTTTCTTCATTGAAGCCCCACAAGTCTTCAATTGAACCACCGCCACGCCCGATAATCATGACATCAAAATCACCACGGTCATTGGCACATTTGATATTTCCTGCGATTTCAGCAGCCGATCCTTCTCCTTGCACTTTTGTAGGATAAAGGACAATTTGAGACATTGGAAAGCGCCGCTGAACCGTTGTGATGATGTCTCGAATGACCGCACCAGATGGTGAAGTGACAACAGCAATTTTCTTAGAAAATGCTGGAATCGCCTGTTTAAAACGGGCTTCAAATAAACCTTCTGCGGTCAATTTTTTCTTGACCTGTTCAAATTTGACTGCTAAACTCCCAATGCCGTCTGGCACAATGGTTTCAATATTGATTGAATACGAACCCGACGGTGCATACAGGGAAACGCGTCCAACGACAAGGACTTTCATGCCGTCTTCCAATTTGAAGTCTAGTTTTCTAAACTGGCCTGCCCACATGGTCGCTTGAATAACGGCACCTTCGTCTTTGATCGCGAAATACTGATGATTGGGCCTTTGTCTAAAATTGGAAATCTCTCCTGTCAAATAAACCCGCTCCAAATGAGGATCACGTGAAAATTTGGCTGAAAGATATTTTGTTAATGTGGTTACTGTTAAATATTCTGTCATATTACATCTTTCCTAAAAGAGACCAAGTAAGAGAAAATTGGATTTCAAAGCCTTACTTTCCATTATCTTCGCTGTTTCTTTACCTGTTGATTCAAGAAATCAATGAATGCGGCACGGTCGCTGTGATTAAGGTCAGGCATGCTGATTTCAATATGAGCAGGTGCATTTTTTCTTTGACCGAATTTTTCTTCTGCTTCGCCCAAAAGATAACCCATCTGCTCTTTAGCAGCAATGCTGACCGTAAAATCAAATGCATTGCGCTCTGTTCCACGATACAAAGAAACAGAGTGCTTGAAAGATTTGATGTCCTTCAGTTTAAAAAGTTCTTTTTGTTTCGTAGCTTTTGACTTGAACAAGGCAATTCTTTGAAAGCGAATGGCCTCACTCGAATAACGAATGGCGGGCACAAACAGACGAAGGACGAGTCCATATGAAGCAAGTAAAGTCACAAGGCCCAGCAATAAAAGCCAGTAACCCATGAAATTTCCTACCTGAATCAAAGAAAAACTGCTCCACAGTAAAACGACCGTCATTCCCACGAATCCAATTGTCATCAAGGGACGCTTACGAAAAGCGACTTTTTTTTCTGGCATTTTTCTTCCTTAATCTTTCTTGAGAGCTGAGCGTTCTGCTGCCCTTACGGTCTGCTCCATCAGCATGGTAATCGTCATCGGGCCTACACCACCAGGGACAGGTGTAATCAGACGCGCTACATCCTTCACACTGGCAAAATCAACATCGCCACATAGTTTCCCAGTTTCTTCATCTCTGTCCATTCCGACATCAATGACAACAGCACCTTTTTTGACCATGTCAGCCGTGATAAATTTAGCCTGCCCAATAGCAACAACTAAAATATCTGCCTCTTTTGTCAGAGCTGACAGATTTTCAGTCCGACTATGCGCAATAGTTACGGTGGCATTTGCCATCATCAAAAGCTGCGCCATTGGTTTTCCAACGATATTAGACCGTCCAATAACGACAGCACGTTTTCCTGCCAAATCAACCCCATAATCCTTAAACATTTCCATAATTCCTGCTGGCGTGCTTGGAACCATGACTGGATTTCCTGACCATAAACGGCCCATATTCATCGGGTGAAAACCATCAACATCTTTATCTGGGTCAATGGCTAAGAGAACTTTTTCTTCTGAAATATGCTTTGGCAAAGGCAGTTGAACAAGAATACCATGCCATTGTTCATCTTGATTTAATTGCTCAATAATGCGCAATAGTTCTTCTTCTGAGACTGTTTCTGCCAGACGAATAATTTTTGAATTCAAGCCCAATTCGGTCGCACGGCGTTCTTTGTTACGAACATATACCTGACTGGCTGGGTCTTCACCAACTAAAACAACAACGAGTCCTGGTGTCAGTCCCTTGGCTCTCAAAGCATCAACTTTTATTTTTAAATTTGCTTGCATCTTGGCTGCGAGCGCTTTTCCATCCATAATTTCCATACCCCTAGTATATCATAAATGAAAAACGAACATTCATATTGAGACAAAAAAACGATAGTTCCCTATCGCTCTTGTTCATTAACTATTTGCAGCGCGTTCTTCATCAAATGTTTTGACATTTTCTGTCGCTGTCTTCATTTCCACCTGTCGAATTTGGCGGGGTAAAAACTTACGGATGTCATCTTCATTGTAGCCCACTTGCAGACGACGGTCATCTAAAATCAATGGCCGACGTAAAAGTGTTCGATTATCGCCAAAAATTTGCACCAATTCGTTGATTGATAGTCGGTCAAAATCAAGGTCTAAACGTTGGTATGCTCTACTTCTTTTGGAAATGATCTCTTCTGTCCCATTTTCAGTCAGCGATAAAATTTTCAAGAAGTCCTCCCGAGTAATTTTGTCAGAAATCAAGTTTATTTCTTCGAATTCGAGTTGATGGCTTTCAAGCCATTCTTTTGCTTTTTTGCACGAGCTGCACGACATTACAGTGTAAATTTTAATCATGGGGTGTTGTCCTCACTTATTTTTAATTTTCTAATGCTTTTCTCATTTATTTATAATGATATTATAACATGATTAGAAAATAAGTAAATGAGTATTTTATAGAATTCACGTTTTTTAACGGAATTGTAATCAAAAGAAAAAAGTCTGTTGATGATACAGACTTTTTAATAATTATTTATATACTCGATAAATGCGATCAGACAGCAAACAGAGGACTTCATAGTTAATGGTATGTCGCCATTCTGCGATTTCTTGTGCCGTAATTTCATGGGCACCATCTTTACCAATGAGCGTTACTGGCGTTCCAATTTTATAATGTTTTTCACATTTAATACACATTTGATCCATTGAAACTCGACCAATGATTTCACAAAATTGACCATCTACAAGCACGTGGAAGCCTTGCATATCCCGTGTCCAACCGTCCGCATAGCCAATCGAAACCGTCCCAACAATCGTATCTTCTGTCGCTGTAAAGGTTGCGCCATAGCCAACAGTATCACCAGCATGAATGGTTTTAACGTGTGTCAGCTCTGACTTCAACTCAAAAGCTGGTTCTAAGTCAAAAGGCAAACCAAGGGCACGTCCGCTTGGATTGAGACCATACATGGCTACGCCTAAACGTTCAATATCTTGAACTTGATCCGCATGCCACAAACCAGCAGCCGAATTAGTCGAATGCACGTATTTGGGGCGACGTGAAAGTTGATTGACAAGCGCTGCAAATTTAGCCTTTTGTGCTTCATATTTTGTAAGATCTGCTTCGTCAGCAGTGGCAAAATGCGTAAAGACACCGTCAAAGATGATGCCATTTTGATCAGCAAGTTCAATCATGGCGTTGGCTTCGTCAGCATCACGCACACCAATGCGTCCCATTCCAGAATCCACAGCAAGATGAATTTTCAGTCCTTTAATATTTGTTTTCTGGCTGACAATCAGTTCTAGCCATTCCAAACTTGGCGCAGCAAGCGTGATATTAAGACTTCTTGCAATGTCTGCATTATCTGGAACTATGCCTGACAAAACTAAAATTGGTTTTGTAATCAAATGGTTGCGTAGTTCAATCGCTTCATCAAGATTTGAGACACAAAAACCGTCAACTAAATCATGAACACTCTGAGCAACTGGAATTGCGCCATGACCATAAGCATTAGCTTTGACGACAGCAAACAAATCAGCCTTTGAGCCGATGTGCTGACGCATTTTTTTAATATTATTTTGAATTGCTTTTAAATCAATTATCGCTGGGGTGTGACGGTGGGGAGAAGATTTCATTATTTTCCTACTTTCTTCTAATTTCTCTAATCATTTTCTAATACGACAAAGGCGACAGCTTCTAAATTACTGTGCGAAATGCTCAAGTGAGCTTGCCCTTTGTCAAAGGGATGCATGGAGAAAAATGGCTTGCCTAATTCATCATTTTGAACCTCTAAATCATGCATTTTAAGTTGCGAGCCAAAACCTGTCCCGTAAGCTTTTGCAAATGCTTCTTTAGCTGCCCAACGACCAGCCAGATATTCAACTTTTCGTTTTTCTGATTGAAATTTTGAAAATTTAATCAGTTCATTTTCAGTCAGAACCTGTTGAGAAAAACGCTCGGAGCGTTTCATTGCCTCTTGAATTCTTGCTAATTCGACATTATCGACACCATTTCCATAGATCATGGTTACTATTATACTACTTTGGCTCGAAAAAAACTTTAAAACAGACGCCCCTGTCTTCACTTTTTTGTTTCAATTAAAGCTTGTAAAAATCGTGCGCCATTGCAAAAAAGACAAAAAGAAAAACTGCACGGGGCAGTTTCACTTTTCTTATTTTGTCAATTCATAAATGGCTTCTGCATAGATAACAGCTGCTTTGAAGATATTTTCTACAGGTTTCATTTCATTGGCTTGGTGCATTGAATCTGGTTCTCCTTCAAACATGGCACCATAAGCAACACCGCGTTTCAAGAGACGGCCAAATGTTCCACCACCAATAATTGTTTCATATCCGCGAAGTCCTGTATGTTTTTCATAGACATCAATCAGTGTTGAAACGAGTGGATCTTCCATTGGCACATAGTGAGGCGTATGAAGATGTTCTGATAATGTTACATCATCTACACCGTCAATGGCTTTCAAGATTTCTTGCATGCGTTCTGGGCTGTTGCCTTGTGGGAAGCGGAAGTTCAATGCGATTGTACCTTCAGTCGCTTCGTCAAATGACCAAACACCTGCATTCATTGATGTATTGCCCATCAAGTCGTCAACATAATCAGTTCCCAATTTTTTGCCTTCGTGGTCTTCAAGCAAAAGTTCAGCAGCAACTTTGATATAGGCCTGAGCACCTGCAGCAAAATCAAATTGGTTCAAGAACAAGGCAAGGTAAGTTGCTCCGTTAATTCCCATTTCTGGCATGGCACCATGTGCAGCCTTACCGTAAAGCGTAATCGTTGCTTTTCCTGCTTCTTCTGCAAGGTCAAAACGTAAGTTTTTGTCTGCATATTGAGCAACAAATGCTTCCAATTTTTCAGCTAAACCAGTCGCACCTGAAATCACTGCTGTTGCAGATTCTGGAACCATATTTTCAGCCAAACCAGCTTTAAAGCTGTGGAGAACGACAGTGCCTTCGTTTTTACCCGCAAAATGAAGGTATTCTGTAATGTTTCCTTTTTCACCATTAATGATAGGGAATTCTGCGTCTGGAGAAAAGCCAAATTCTGGCATTGGAAGTTCACAATGTTCGAAATAGTAGTCCATATCAGCCCAACCTGTTTCTTCGTTTGTACCAACGATGAAACGGATTTTCTTAGATAATTTTACGTCCAACTCTTTCAAAATTTTGAGGCCATAGTAACAAGCCATTGTTGGGCCTTTATCATCAGAAGCTCCTCTGGCATAAAGATTGCCGTTGCGGATTTCTGGTTCAAATGGATTTGAATCCCAACCAGAACCTGCAGGTACAACATCTAAATGACCAATAATTGCGAGTGTTTCTGCATCATCAGCAGCACCATTTTCGTAAACGAAATGTCCAGCATAGTTATCGTAATTTTTTGTTTGGTAACCGTCGCGTTTTGCAATCGCAAGAAAGGCATCAAGCGCTTGGCGAGGGCCAGGGCCAAATGGATTTTCAGCATCAGCATGAGCTTTATCTTCAGCTGAATTGATGCGCAAAAGCGTAAACAAATCTTCCATCAACGCGTCTTTGCGTTTTTCAACTTCAGCATTAAAATCAATCTTAGTCATTTTATCTCCTTGAAAGTTTATTCACTCTCCATTATATCAAAAAAATGAAACTTTGACATCATCAAAATAACATCTGTAGGAGGGCAAGCGAGATTATTCCAGTCAAAACAATCAGCAGGAGATTTTTCGTCAAGACACTCACGATAAGTGTTGGAACTGAAGCAAAAAAATTGAGCCAATTTACTGAAGGTAAATGCCCTATATTTTGAACAAAAAGGTTGGAAAACCAAAGTGCTGACATGATTACAATGGGAACAAAATCTAAGTATTCTAAAAGTGGCTTTGGTAAGTTAAAGTGTTTGAGCAAGACAAATGGGAGAACTCTTGACAGCCACGTGACGCAGGCACAGCCAGCCACCGTCAGAAAAACAAAACTAAAAGAAGACATGTTTTACCACCATTCCTAAGCCGCAACAGACCAAAGTCACCAAAAGAATTAAGAGATTGGCTGGAATAAAAATAAGGCCCACATAAAATAGAAGGCAAACTAAGCCAATCACTATCAGTTGTAGACTTAATTTCTTAGTGCGGTCATTGATGACTTGCAAGTATAAAAGGCCAATAAACATGGCAATCACCGCAAATTCTAAGCCAAATTGACTGGGATTAGGAATAAAACTTCCTAAAATAGCACCAATCAGAGTCGCAAAAACCCAACTCGCATAAGAAAAAAGATTTACAGCATTAAACCAAGGAAAACTCAAAATTCCGTCGGTATAATTTTGCTTATTCATGCCTAATGCGAAACTTTCATCGGTCAAAAGCGTTCCCAACCAAATGTTCTTCCACATTTTTTCATTTTTAAAATAGCGCGCTGTTGTCATGCTCATCAAAATCATTCGTGAATTGACCAAAAAGACTGCAAGAATAATCGACAAAATCGGACTTTGCACAGCCATTAGCCCTACCATAATGAATTGCGCTGAACCTGCGTAAACCAGACAAGACAAGAGAAAAATAAGCCACAAATTTAGACCGCTTGCGCGTCCAATCATGCCAAAAGCAATTCCGATGCCGAGATAACCAAAAATAGTCGGCAAAGTCTCCCGTAAACCTTGCCGAAATGTTAATTCTTTATTCATAGAATTCCTACTTATTTTGAATTTTAACACTCATTATAACACACGCTCAGGAAATCCTCCACCTCATTGTCAACTATTTTTCCAAGATTTCAAACATTTTTACCTGCGGTCCTGCCAATGGATGCGTCGTAAAGTCTTTCAACCATTGCTTATTTTCATCTGGCGAAGCTTCTGAAATCTCAAATTTGTCCACTGTTTGACATGTAAATAGTGCAATGTTCCATTTTTGGTGAGAAAAAAGATGTCTGTAATTGCTGACAAAATTTATTTTCGAGATTGTTTCTGGCATTTTTGGGCGTTTGCTTAAGCCATTGCTTGCAGCATTTTCAAACTCCGACTTGGTCAGCTCTGACATAGGAAAAAGCCACATGTTGGCTAACAAACCAGTTGCAGGCCGTTTTTCCAGATACCATTCGCCCAAGGTGTTTTGCATGGCAAATGCTGCAAAATATAGTTCTTTTTGTTTGATTTTTTTAGTCTTGACTGGATAATTGAGCCAACTTCCGTCTTGAGAAGAAAGGCAAAAAGAGTGGAGCGGACATTGCTGACAATAAGCCATTTTTGGTGTGCAAATGGTTGAACCAATATCCATCAATGCTTGGTTGAAATCCCCCGGTCTGTCAGTACTGACAAGCGGACTTAGAACACGGTCAAAATCCTTTCTTGCATTGGACTTTGATATATCTGTCTCAAGTTTAAAGAGACGGCTTCCCACGCGCATCAGATTTCCGTCAATGGCTGGTTCTTTCAAGCCAAATGAAATCGAGCCAATGGCTGCTGCTGTATATGGGCCGATACCTTTTAAGGACAAAATTTGGCTCAAATCTGATGGAAATTCTCCTGCAAAATCGGTCATCATCTGATTTGCAGCAATTTTTAAATTTCTTGCCCGTGAATAATAGCCAAGTCCTTCCCACATTTTCAAAAGTTCTGCATCATCTGCAGTGGCCAAACTTTCAATGGTTGGAAATTTTTTCATAAACCGCTCATAGTAGGGAATGACGGTTTCTACCTGCGTTTGTTGCGCCATAATTTCTGAAATCCAAATCTGGTAAGGATTTGTTGTTTGTCGCCAAGGCAGTGGTTTTTTATTTTTATCGTACCATTCGAGTAACTTTTCTTGGAATATTTCACTCTTTATTTCTTCAGTTTTCATTAGCCTTATTATAGCATATCCTCATTTTTAGGTCTTTTATTTTTGTTGGCAAAGAAAAAACAGCCTCTAAACTGTTTTTTCGTCTTGCATTGGCGTCTGGTCTTTCAATGACTCCCATGCTTCATCTGTTTCTTTTGGTTTTGATAATTTTTCTTTGACACGCTTGGCAACATCGTACGGAACACCCACTTCTGCGACTCGTTCAATGCTTGCCTCTTCCATTGCTTTCAAATTTTTAAAGGAACTCAAAAGCCTTTGCTTCCTTTTTGGCCCCAAGCCTTCAATTCCGTCGAGCTTAGAAGAAAATGTATTTTTCCCTCGAACCTGACGATGAAAGGTAATGGCAAAACGGTGCACTTCGTCTTGGATACGTGTTAACAAGAAAAATTCTTGTGACTGTCGTGGGAGATCAACCACAGCCAAAGGGTCACCAAACAAAAGTTCGCTGGTTTGGTGCTTGTCATTTTTTTGCATGCCTGCAACGGGAATAGTCAAGCCCAATTCATGCAAGACTTGCTTGGCAATATTGACCTGACCTGCTCCACCATCCATCGCAATCAAATCGGGCAGAGGTCCATTTTCATGAATAGCACGACTGTAACGCCGCGTCATCACTTCTCGCATGGAAGCATAATCGTCAGCACCCACAACTGTTTTAATCTTGTATTTTCGATAGTCTTTTTTACTTGGCTTACCGTCAATAAAGACCACCATTGCTGAAACCGGAGAAGTTCCCATAATGTTTGAGTTATCGAAACTCTCAATCCGTACCGGTTTTGGAATGCCCAAAATCCGACCTAAATTTTCAACAGCACCAGAACTTCGTTCAATATCACGTTCAGCAACACGGAATTTCAAAATCAGTTGTTCTTGCGCATTTTTCATAGCCATGTTGATTAGTTGCTTTTTTTCTCCACGGCTAGGTTGAATGATTTTCGTCTTATGGGCTGTCTTATTTATTTTTTCAGCGGTCAATTCTTTGTCCAATTTGACAATGGACTGTTCAATATCCTGATCGGGAAATTTAACCATTTTTGGACTAAAAATCTGTTGACGCCATGCCATTTTGCCCTTGCCAGTCCCACGATCAGCCGCAAGTGAGTGTTCTGTCAGCGCTGACAGAGGCGGCTCTGCTACCATTTCAACAACAGCTTGCGCCAATTCGATGTCAATGCCTTGCGGAATAAGGATTTCCTGCGGTAAAAGATGATTGTGGTTTTGGTAAAATTGTCCCAAATAAGTCAAGAAATCTTCTTCAGGATCGTCATATATCGGAAACATATTGACATCGCGTTGAATGACTTTACCTTGTCGAACGAAAAAGACCTGCACGCACATCCAGCCATTTGTCGTATAGTAACCAAAGACATCACGATCTTTCAAATCTTGATTCATGACATGTTGTTTGGTTCTCAGAGTCCCTATCGCATTGATGGTATCACGATATTCAGCTGCCTGTTCAAATTGCATTTTATCTGAAGCTGCCATCATTTTTTCTTGCAATGATTTAATCACTTTTTGATCATTTCCAGTTAAAAATTGACGGACTTCTTCTGTCATGTCCTTATAGACTTGTGGATCAACATGGTTAACAACAGGACATAAACACTGGTGGATATGATAATAAAAGCACACTTTTTTCTCATTTAACCCACATTTTCTAAATGGGAAAATGCGATCCATCAACCGCTTGACTTCATTGGCAGCTTTTACGTCTGGATAAGGGCCAAAGTAAGACGCACCGTCTTTTTTAACCTGTCGAACGACCAGTAAACGTGGATATTTTTCATTCGTAATTTTAATGAAAGGATAATATTTGTCATCCTTTAACATGATATTATATTTGGGTTTGTAGCGCTGAATCAGATTGATTTCGAGCACCAAGGACTCAATATTTGAGCCCACGACAATCCACTCCAAGTCCTCAATTTCACTGACCAAAAGTTCAGTTTTGGTATTGTGAGAACCATGAAAATAAGAACGGACACGATTTTTCAGATTTTTGGCCTTACCAACATAGATTACCGTTCCCTGCTTGTCCTTATGTAAATAACAGCCTGGACTTTCTGGCAACAATTCTAGCTTTGCTTTTATAATTGAATTCATTTTTATTTTTCTCTATTTTTCCAGTTTCACAAAACACCAGAGCATTTTGCGTCTCCTCTATGCCTATTATAGCAAAAAATAAGAGGAATGAGCAGTTGCTTACTCCAATTACTGAGAAAAAAGAAGACAAAAAAAGACATCGAAATGTCTTTTGTTTGTTCATTCAATTTATAAGTCGTTGATGTCGAAATCGTCACCAAGGAAGTCTGCAAGTGAGAATCCTTCTTGAGTTTCTGGCAATTCGTATGAAGGTTTAGCTGCTTTACGTGGAGCGCGTGGTTTGCGGTCACGTTTTTCTCCATCTTCGTTGTTACGACGAGCTGAACGTTCTGGAGCTTCTTCAAGCGCTTTGATAGAAAGGCTGATACGTTGTTCTTCAGGTTTAACATCAAGAACTTTAACGTTAACAACTTGACCTACTTTAAGGACATCTTTTGGATTTTCAACGCGTTCCCAAGAAATTTGTGAAACGTGTACAAGTCCTTCAACGCCTGGGTAAAGTTCAACGAATGCACCGAAGTCAGTCAAACGTTTAACAGTTCCTTCAACAGTTGATCCAGCAGGAGCTTTTTCTTCAACTTCTTCCCAAGGACCTTTTTGAGTCGCTTTAAGAGAAAGTGAGAGACGTCCAGCTTCTTCGTCAAGTTTCAAGATCTTAACTTGGATTTCGTCACCAGGTTTAACAACGTCTGAAGGACGTTTAACACGACCGTGGCTCAATTCAGAAACGTGAACAAGTCCATCGATACCACCAAGGTCAACGAATGCACCAAAGTTAGTAACGCGTGATACTGTACCTTCAACGATGTCGCCTTCTTGAAGTTGAGCAAATGCTTCTTTCTTAGCTTCAAGAGCGTCAGCTTCTACTACAGCACGACGGCTAAGGATGAAGCGGTTTTCTTGAGCGTTAACTTCGATGATTTTAGCTTCGATTTCTTCGCCGACAAATTTCTTAGTGTCTTTAACGAAGTAAGTGTCGATCATTGACGCTGGGATAAATCCACGTACTCCGTTGAAGTCAACTGAAAGTCCACCTTTAACGTCTTTAGTAACTTTAACAGTTACGATTTCGCCTTCTTTGCCTTCAAGTGCAGTCCAAGCTTTACGAGCTTCAAGACGTTTCAATGAGAGAAGATATACGTTAGCACCTTCTGCTTCTTTACCTACGATTTGCTTAATAACAAGCAAGTCAAGGACATCACCTGGTTTAACAAATGTATTGATATCAGCGTCGCGGTCGCTTGTGATTTCACGAAGTGTAAGAACACCCTCTACACCAGTACCAACGATAGCAACTTGTGCTTGACCGTTTTCAATAGAAAGGATTTCACCTTTAACGACGTCGCGTACTTTAACGTCTTCAACGCTGTTTAATAATGTTTCAAATTCGTTCATTTGTAAAAAAAATTCCTCCAACAATTTGGCTGGCACACAGCCATGTAGGTAATTATAACATATTTTATTAGAAAGTAAAAGTCTTTTTTCATTTTTTTTATAATTATTTTTAGAAAGATTATAATTTGCTTAATTTTTCGCACTTTTTTATCACAAATTTAATAATTTTAATCTGATAAATATGTTGTTAATTTTTCTACCAATTCAGCCGATAATGTGGTCTGACCAAGCAAAATGCGAGGCTGTGTCTGGTCTGACGGGTCATATAGACCACTTGTATCTACTTGACCGTCAGGCAGCATAATCGGAATTTTAGCCCCACTGGGATAATAGATAATCGGCGACGCATTTTTATTTTCATATTGCTCCAAATAAATGGCGTCATCAGCATTTTTGCCAGAAAATCGTAAATAATAACGTTTGTCAGCAATCAGCAAACAGTTGTCAGCGATGACAAATTGAAGACCATCTTCCGTTCCGTCTTTGCTTCTCCATCTGCCCGCCAATGCAGAAAAATCACCATTTTGAATTTGCTTGCGCGTGAGCTGGCTGATTTGTTCTGTCGTGTAAAAAGTAACTTGTTGGGGGACAAGCACAACTGGAATACTGTTTCGTTTTGTCCACTGTCCTCTTATAATCAGAAGCAATAAAAGTGTCAATAATAGGCCAACGAACGCTATAAATAAGCGTTTAGGATTGTTTGTTCACATCTTATTTTACCTTGTTTTATGATAAATAAATTATATCAAAATGAGAATTAAATAAGAAAAGAAACGCAAAAAAATAAGCCGAAGCTTATTTTACATTTTCTTATTGATATTGCATGACTTTGCCATCTTTATAGGCAAAATCAATCATTGCGCCTCCAAGACACTCATCTCCATCGTAGAAAACGACAGCTTGTCCAGGTGTAATGGCACGTACAGGTTCATCAAATTCAACTGTCACCTTGTCAGCGTTGACATGAATGGTTACACCTGTGTCAGCTTGACGATAGCGGAATTTCGCCGTACATTTCATGCTGAAACTTTCTGGCATTTCACGAGTAAATGAAACTTGAGAAGCCGTCAGACTTGTCGAATAAAGGTGTTCATGATGGAAACCTTGTCCTACGTAGAGGGTGTTTGTTTCTAAATCTTTTCCGACAACGAACCAAGGCTGTGAGTCATTCTGTCCGTGCTGACCGCCAATGCCGAGACCACCACGTTGACCGATTGTATAATACATCAAACCAGCGTGTGGGCCCATGTCCACGCCATCCAGCGTCATCATTCTTCCAGCTTTAGCAGGCAAATAATTGGTCAAGAATTCTTTAAAATTCTTTTCTCCAATAAAACAAATTCCTGTCGAATCTTTCTTTTTAGCGGTTGCAAGACCAGCACGTTCAGCAATTTGTCGAACCTCTGGTTTTTCAATATTGCCAATCGGGAACATGACTTTTTGAAGTTGTTTTTGTGACAGTTGGCTTAAGAAATAAGTCTGATCTTTGTTAGAGTCATCACCACGAAGCATGTGAACTGTTCCATCTTCATCACGACGGATTTTTGCATAATGTCCTGTTGCAACATAATCTGCACCAAGTTCCATTGCATAATCAAGAAAGGCTTTAAATTTAATTTCCTTATTACACATGACATCTGGATTTGGCGTGCGGCCTGCACGGTATTCCGCTAAGAAATATTCAAAGACCTGATCCCAATATTCTTTCTCAAAATTAACTGAGTAATAAGGAATTCCAATTTGGTCAGCGACTGCTGCTACGTCTTTATAGTCTTCTGTTGCTGTACAGACACCAAATTCGTCTGTATCGTCCCAGTTTTTCATAAAGACACCAATGACATCATAGCCTTGTTCTTTCAGCAAAAGTGCTGTAACTGAGCTATCGACACCACCGGACATTCCAACGACGACACGTGTTTTAGAGTTATCTACCATTTTTTACCATCTCTTTCTATTTTGATTATTACAAAATATCAGTTTGAAGGCTGACTTTTGTTGGTTATTCAGGCAAAGGATTAAAGATATAATAGCTAAAAATCCATTCACCTGTATAATAGGTAACTGAACAATTATAGCAAAAATTCAACAAATATTAAAGCTCCTAAACTGAAAACATGGTATAATGACAACATGATTGAACATACAGCAAATCCTTTGGTTTTCAATGCCAAGATAAATAATACAAAATATGCAAAAGCCACTGAAAATCACGCGCATTGTCCTTTTTGCGAAACAGAAAGCTTAACCAATATCATACGGACGGACGATCACAAGATTTGGCTCAAAAATAAATATTCGACCATCGAAGAAAGCTTGATGACTGTTATTATCGAGTCTGACCAGCATCTTGGCGATGTTTCTATTTATTCACAAGCCGAAAATCGGCAGGTGTTCAAATTTGCCTTTGAATGTTGGGATCAACTGATTGCTTCTGCTGATTATGCTTCTGTTTTAATGTTCAAAAATTTCGGTCCACGCTCAGGCGGTACCCTTCGTCATCCTCACATGCAAATTGTTGGCCTCAAGAATGTGGACGGCTACCAAAACATCTCGCCTGAAAATTTCGAAGGTGTAAAAGTCAAGGAAGGCAGTACTTCTGTTTCCATTTCGACACGCCCAATCATGGGTTTTGTCGAGTTCAATGTGGCTATTTCTGATTTAAAAAATGTAGAAGCCTTGGCTGATGATGTTCAACTGATCACCCAATATTTGCTCAATGACTATCTTGAGGGCAGATGTGATTCTTACAATCTTTTCTTCCATCATTTTGCTGGTCGCTACATTTGCAAAATCGTGCCACGTTTTATCACTTCTCCTTATTTTATTGGATATAAACTTTCTCAGGTCAATCAAGATGAAAAACTCACCGAAATTGCTGAGACTCTTAAAACAAGATTAACTTAAAAAAATAAATAAATATTTCATTAGCAATCATAAAAAGAGTTATATTTTTTGATTCTTTTTTTATTCCCGTCAGAATTTTAGTATAATGAAAGCATGACAAATTTTATCAAGAAAAACAAATGGTTTTTACTGTTGAGTTTTGTAGTGCCATTGCTATTGATGGGCATTATTCTTGCAGCAAATCAAATCTACTGGGGCAGCACACGCTCCATTTTGGCAGGAGATTCTTATCATCAATACGTTGCGCTTCATGCCCTCTATGACAATATTTTACATTCGGCTGGGAAACAAGGCTTCTTTTATACGTTCACGAGTGGACTAGGCATGAATTTATATGCTTTTGCGGCCTACTATATGGGCAGCTTTTTCATGCCGATTACTTTCTTCTTCAATGTTCACAATATGCCAGATGCGCTTTACCTTTTGACTTTATTAAAAGCTGGCTTTATGGGCTTGTCATTTTTTATCAGTTTTAAAAACATGTATAAAAAATTGCCCAATCTCATTCTATTGGCTTTCGCATGCGCTTATTCACTGATGTCATTTATCACCAGTCAAGTCGAAATTGTCATGTGGCTAGACATTTTCATCTTGCTTCCATTGATTATTTGGGGGCTTCATCGCTTGCAAGATGATGGAAAACGCATGCTATATTTTGTCAGCTTGACCATTTTATTTATTCAAAATTACTATTTTGGATTCATGGTAGCCCTGTTTCTTGTCCTTTATTTCTTGGCTCGTGCGACAAGAAATAAATGGTCTTTCAAAACAGTACTTGATTTCCTTGTCAGCTCAGGATGTGCAGGAATTGCCAGTTTAATCATGTTGCTCCCCATGTATTTGGATTTGAAAGCCAACAACACGGGGGCCTTTTCAGAAATTACACAGCTTTTTACAGAAAATTCAAAGCCCTTTGATTTATTTGCTAAAAATTTCGTAGGTGCCTATGACACGACCCAATATAATGCCGTCCCTATGATTTACGTTGGTCTGTTTCCGTTCCTTCTTGCAGTCTTGTTTTTCTTTTTAAAATCCATCTCTTGGAAAACAAAAATGGCGTATTTCGGTGTCTTAGCTGTCCTAATCGCATCCTTTTATTTTCAGATTTTGGACTTGTTTTGGCAAGGCATGCACTCACCAAATATGTTTTTACACCGTTATGCCTTCTTGTTTAGCCTCTTCATTTTGATTTTAGCTTGCGAAACCTTTGTTCGATTAAAGGAAATCAAAATCCGCTCGATTTTAATTGCTGTAGGCTTCTTAGTTTTAGGTTTTGCGGCTGCCTATTTCTATCAGACTTATGCTTATTTAGCACTCGAAAACCTCCTATTGACCGCTTTATTCTTGTTGGCATACTTAATTTTGCTGATTAGTCGGACTAAAAAATGGATTTCTATCAAACTTTTCCTTCCAATCTTGGCGCTGTTCATGGTGGCTGAAGCCGGTATCAATGGTTATTTCCAAATTGAGGGCTTGCAAAAAGAATGGAATTTTGCCAGTCGAACTTATTACAATCAACAAACCGATACGATTGATCCCCTTGTCGAAAAAGCCAACCAAATCCGCGGCACCCAACTTTCTCGTATGGACAACACGACACCCGACACGGCAAATGACGGCATGAAGTTTGGCTACAATAGTATTTCTCAATTTTCATCTGTCAGAAACAGTAATTCAAGCAGTGTGATGAGAGAACTAGGTTTCCATACCGACGACACTTACCTGAACCTGCGTTATCCTTTAAATACTATTTTAATGGACTCTATCTTTGCCGTTCGCTTTAATATCAGTCAAAGTCAACCTAGTAAGTACGACTTCAATCCTGTCAGTGCTAACGGAAACTTGTCTGCATTGACAGAAAACGCCAATGCTCTATCAACCGGTATTTTCGTTCCAGGTGGCTATCAAGATGCGACCTTGATTGATGACCAGACCAGTGCTATCAAAAATCAAACGGCCTTCGTCAATGCCTTGACCAAGAGCAACCAAAAATATTTCAACCAGATTTACACGACAAGTGAAAAAACAGATAACAAAATCACAGGAACAGGTGATAGCATTACTTTGACGAAAAAGCCTGTCCAAGCTAAAGAGGATTTGTCTGTCACTTACGGCTTAACTGTTCCTGCTCATACGCAGCTTTATCTGTCCATTCCAAATCTGACTTACCTTGATACCAGCGCAAATACAACCGTTATTACCGTCAGCCAAATTACAGCGGAAGGCCATCTCCAACCTGGTGCTGGCTACACCGTTGGAACAAATGATACGGGCTATCTTTTCAATCTTGGCGATTATGACAAAGAAACACAAATCAAAGTCACTGTAAGTTTTCCTGGAAATTCCCAAGTTTCTTTTGATACAACTTCATTTTGGGCACTCAATACGTCCACATATCAAAAGACCATTGACCAACTTAAAAGTAATCACGTTGATGCAACGGAACTCAAAAATGGAGCCTCCTTTGAAGTGAACGCTAAAACTTCTGGTGATTTATTTATGACCCTTCCTTACGACAAGGGCTGGTCTGCCACAGTTGATGGAAAAGCAGTCACAATTGAACGGGCGCAAGACGGCTTTATGAAAGTTGCTGTTCCTAAAGGAAAACACACCATCAAAATGACTTTTGTCCCTCAAGGCTTTAAAACTGGCCTCGTAGCTTTTGTTCTTGGCTGTCTCTTGTTTGTGACTTATGACTATTTAAGACGTAAAAAAGAGTGATAAAATAAAAAAGCATGCTGTCAGCGCTGACAGCATGCTTTTTTTAAATTTTTAATGTCAACATAAGCAAGTAAAAAGAAATCAATGCCTGATTGATTTCTTTTATACTTATTGGTTTAGATCAAAAACAGTCTTTAAACAGAAACTTCTTCAACTTCCGTTTCATGCACACACGTGCAAGATTCCGCATCTTGTAAGCAAGTGCAAGCGACCTTACCTGTCTTAATTTTTGATTGCAACAAATCAATCAACTGTGTGGCATCTTGGTTTGTCAGCTCTGACAAATCAATCATTCCGGCAATCAATTGACTCTGCTTAGTGGCACACACTTTTGAAAGTAATGATTTACCTAATAATCCAACTGCAGTGCATTCTTGCATGACTGGACGATAAATAAATTTTCGCCCTTCTTTTTCTGTGGATAACATTCCCTTTTTAACCAAACGTCCCAATAAGGTTTTAACCGTTGCAAGAGACCAGTCCAAATCCTCAGGAATTTGGCAGCTAATCTCATCAACGCGCGCTTCGCCAAGCGACCAAATGACTCGCATTACGATCATCTCAGCGTTGGAGATATTACATTCTTCTTCCATGACCTCACCTCCTTCAAATGAAAAATTTACATCTAATTATAGTTTACATTTGTAAACTAAAAATGTCAAGTAAAAGCATTAGAAAAGAAAAAACTCAGCCATTTTAACTGAGTTTCTAAGTCTTATTAGACATTTATGCAATCTAAATAGCATTACTATCTTCTTCTGCAGTTCGTATTCTGACGACCCGCTCGACAGGAGAGACAAAGATTTTACCGTCCCCGATTTCTCCTGTTCTGACCGCCCCAATGATAATCTCAATCAAGGCATCAACATCCCAATCTAAACAAACAATTTCGATTTTAATTTTTGCAAGCAGGGCAATTTCAACTTTTTGTCCGCGCACGTATTCTGTAAATCCTTTTTGTTTGCCGTATCCTAAGACTTGCGAGACCGTCATGCCATTTGTAAAGTCATGTTTTGTCAGTGCTTCCTTCAAATCTTCTAGTTTGTCAGTTCTGATAATTGCTTCAATTTTTTTCATTTTTAATCCTCATCAAGCATCCAAACCTAAGAAAGTAGGATATGCTGTTTCTTCATGTTCACTATCATCAAGTCCAATCGCTTCTTCGCGTTTGCTCACACGTAAAGGCATGAATAAAGCAATCACTTTGATGATGATAAAACTCAAGACCACCGTGAAAACTAAAGTAAAGACAATGGCAAACAGATTGGCAAAGAATAATTTACTTGAGCCATAAATCAGACCTGAGTAACCTTTTTCAAGTGCAAGAGCTGGCGTTGTGAAAATTCCTGTCATAATTCCACCAAAAATCCCGCCAATCCCGTGACAGCCAAACGCATCTAAAGCATCGTCATAACCAAATTTCTTTTTAACAACAGACATCATGAAGTAGCTGACTGGACTCACCAAAAAGCCAATCAGCATGGCACTCCACAAGGAAACAAAGCCAGCTCCTGGAGTAATTGCAACCAAACCAACGACCGCCCCCGAACATGCACCAACGATTGAAGGCTTGCCAATCAAAATCTTTTCAATCAAGACCCATGATAACATGGCCGCTGCTGCTGCGGTGTTGGTTGTCAAGAAGGCATTGATGGCAACACCATTCGCAGCAAGTGCTGAGCCTGCATTGAAACCAAACCAGCCGAACCACAACAAACCTGTTCCTAAAACCACAAATGGAATATTATGTGGGCGGTACTCCAAACGTTGATACCCACTTCGTTTCCCAACCACAAGTGCTAAAACCAAACCGGTTACTCCGCTTGAAATATGGACAACATCTCCACCTGCAAAATCTATGGCATGCATTTTGGCAAGGAAGCCACCTCCCCAAACCATGTGTGCTAAGGGATAATAAACTAAAATTAGCCAACAGACCATAAAAATCACGAGAGGCGTAAATCTCATTCTCCCCGCAACTGATCCCGTAATCAAAGCAACGGTAATGATTGAAAACATCATTTGAAATGCACTAAATAGTCCGTCAGGGATTTGATTGGCTGGGAAAAGTATATTTTTACCCATGTCCACCCCATTCATGAAGAAATGGTTGAAATTCCCAATCCAATCTCCACTTCCTGAAAATGAAAGGCTAAAGCCAAACATAATCCATAACAATGACGCTAAAGCCATTGGAATGAGCGACATCATCATTGTATTTAAGACATTTTTTCGGCGTTCTAACCCTCCGTAAAAAAAAGCAAGTGCTGGCGTCATCAATAAAACGAGCGCCGCACAGATAAGAATAAAAGCGATTGATCCTGTATTCATAAGTCCTCCTTAGTCATGTTAGCTATTTTAACACTAAAGAAAACAAATTGTACTGTTTTGTGTAATATTTTCTGACATTGAAATGTAAATAATCAGAAAATGTAAACTAAAAGAAATAAAAACTGATTTAACATCAGCTTTTATTATCCAAAGACATCAGCCATGATTTTACGGCCAGTCGCTGTCTGCGCTAATCCACCGTCTGCCGTCTCACGAAAGGCAGCAGGTAATGTTCGCCCTACATTGTACATGCAGGAAATGACTTCATCTACTGGAATTTTAGGCGCTACACCAGCCAATGCCATATCAGCTGAAATCATCGCTTGCGATGCTCCCATTGCATTGCGATGCACACATGGAATTTCAACCAAGCCTGCCAAAGGGTCACATATAAGCCCTAACATATTTTGAAGGGTTAAGGCAATGGCATATCCTGCTTGTGCTGTACTGCCTCCAGCAGCCATAACTAAAGCCGCTGAGGCCATGGCAGCAGCTGAACCAACCTCAGCTTGACAGCCTCCCTCTGCCCCAGAAATCGTTGCATTATTGGCAATGGCCAGCCCAAAAGCTCCACCCACAAATAGAAAATCTACTTGCTGTTGATGGCTCAATCCCAATTTTTGAGTAGCAGCGGTCAAAACACCAGGTAAACATCCCGCTGAACCAGCGGTAGGTGTCGCACAAATCAAGCCCATCTGTGCATTTACTTCGTTGACAGCGACCGCGTCACGAGCAGCACCCAAAATGACATCTCCTGATAAGGCTTTTCCTGATTTGATGTAGGCGTCCATCAATTTTGCATCTCCCCCCGTCAATCCAGTACGCGATTTTTCGCCCAGAAGTCCCTTCTCTACAGAGGCCAGCATGGTTGCCAAATTATGCTCCATCATCTCAATAATTTGTGCACGTTCACGCCCCGTTTGTTCGATTTCAATAGCAATCATCATTTCAGCAACAGAGTCGTATTTTTTAGCTTCTTCAATCAAGCTCTCAACATTTGTAAACTTTTTTACTTCCACTTTTATTTCTCTTTTCTGCTGGATTTAATTAAAGAAATTGACCGCATGAAGGTGAGGAATTGCTTTTACTTCATCAAATGCGTCATCAACATTTGGCGTATCGACCTCAAGTATCATAATGGCCTTCTCGCCTTTGGCTTCACGTGTTACATTCATTTGAGCAATATTGATGTTATGGTCAGATAAAACGCGAGAGACCTTAGCAATCATGCCTGGGACGTCCTCATGAATGATAACAAATGTCGGCATCCCCGCCGAAATCGAAATGTCAAAACCGTTGAGTTCGGTGACTTGTATCATGTCTCCTCCGATTGATATTCCAGTCACCGTCATTTCGCGGTTTCCTTTACGACAAATCAAGCGAGCAGTATTGGGATGATCAGCACGTTCTTCAGGATGAGGAACATAACTCACTTCCATCCCTTTTTCATAGGCAATTCGTGGCGCATCTGGTAAATTTTCATCATCAGTCTCCATACCGAGAACACCTGCTACTAAAGCAACATCAGTCCCATGTCCTCTGTAAGTTTTGGCAAATGATTCATACAAATGAATTTCGAGTTGATCTGGTAACTCTCCAAAAATAGAACGTACAATTTTTCCAATTCTTGCTGCACCAGCAGTGTGTGAACTCGATGGCCCCACCATAACTGGCCCAATAATATCAAAAACACTTTTATATCTTAGATTATCCATTTTTTCCCACTTTATTTTCAATAAGTTCTTTTTTTCACAAGTAATTATATCACAATTCGTCTGAGACTTCTAAAAAATTGAAAAAGAAAAAACTCACACCGTGAGTTTTCTTATTTCATATTAGTGACCAGTGTAAACTGATTTTGATTTTCCATACCAAGCTTTACCAAGCACCTTTTGGAGCCATGGTTGAAGCCATTTGTCAAGACCAAGTGCGCGACCAGATCCAGCCATCAAGGCAATTGCAACTGGGATGTACCAAAGTGATACCCAAGTCAACATTCCTGTTGTGGCAAACATAACAGTCAAGACTGCAGTTCCTGCAGAAGCGATGAATGTGAAGGCACCGAAGATCAAGCAAAGTGCAAGTCCCAATTCGACAAATGTCATCACTTTTTGCATTACCAATGCTGTATTGTAACCAGCATCTGTATTAGGCATGAAGACTTTCATCATTGATTGCATCCAGTGTGGTACACCATTTGTAATCGCTGCTGGAACTGTACCATATTCATATGTAATTCCTTTAGCAGGGTTAATATCTGTGATTGTAACACCGTGTTTTGCAAGTGTTGCAAGGGCTTGTTGAACAGTAACATCAGATGTTGTTGTTGAAACAGCTGTACTTGCACCTGCTGCTGCGTCTGCTGCATGAGTTGCTGCACGTTCAGCTGGTGTTTGGAGCCATCCACCATTAGATTTCAAGAATGTTGAAATTTTAAGGGTAGAGCCCATCCAAGATTGTGATGCATTACCAAAGAGTTTTGGAAGCACATCAAGCAACCAAGCAAGTCCAAAGAAGATACGAAGTGGGAAGAGCCAAAGCACGTTTCCACGACGTGATGAATGACCACGGAAAAGGTTACGTTCATCTTCAGTGTGGAAGATTTCGTTTTTAAGATAAGTGAAGCAATAGTAAGCTGAGTTAACTTGCAATGTGTAAAGAATGTAGATGAAGTTTTTCATCAACATTGCCCAGAAGCCAGTCAAACGGACTTTACCAATCATGGCAACGCCCCATTGTGAACCAACTGAAACCATTGTTCCTTGGTATTTACCAACGAATTTAGCTTTTTCTCCACCTTTGATTTCGGCAATGATGTTTCCAGCTGCAGTTTTACCAGTTTGTTCAGCTGCTTCAACGATTTGTGGTTGTGGACGACCTGATTTTTCGTCCATAACACCAGAAACGTCACCAGCAACATAGATGCCTTGACCTTCGAAGCCTTTAGCTTCCATGTAGTCATTGGCAAGCAAACGGTGGCCACGTTCAGTTTCAGTCAATTCAGAAGCTTGAGCTTCAGTATTTCCTTGAACCCCTGTTGTCCAAATCAAAGTGTATGAAGGAATTTGTTTTTCAACGTGTTCTTCACCACGGGCACCAACTGAAACCACGATGTGATCTTCTGCTGCGCCTGTAATCCCATGATTTGTAAGGATGTTAACATTTTTCTTTTCAAGATAAGCATGTGCTTTATCTGCTTGTTTACGATCCAATGTGTTCAAGATTGTTGGCATCATTTCAACAACGTTGAGTGTGATTTCACTTTCGTCAATCTTCCAATCACGCGCAACTTTTTTACGCCAATCAACCAATTCACCGACCATTTCAATTCCGGTAAAACCAGAACCAGCAATATTGAATGTCAACATTGCTTTACGTTTTTCAAGGTCTCTTTCAACTGAAGCTAATTGAACCATACGTTCCAATTGACGTTTGATTCTCAAAGCATCGTCCATTGACCAAAGTGTGAAACCAAATTCTTTAACACCTGGTACACCAAAGTCGTTTGGTTCGCCACCGATAGCAACGATAACGTAGTCATAGTCATAAACACCATTTTCAGTGATGACTTTTTTGCCTTCTTTATCGAGTTTTACTACTGAATCAGTAATAAGGCTAACGTTTTTGCGTCTTCCAAGCAATTTTTGTAAGTCATATTGTGCATTTGTAAATGGAACACGACCTGCTGCAACTTCATGAAGTTGAGTCATACTTGTTTGGTAGCTGTGACGGTCAATCAATGTGATTTGAGCTTCATCTTTAAGTGCTTTTGACAGTTTACGAGTGGCTGAAATTCCAGCGAAACCTGCTCCAAGTACTACGATTTTCTTCTTAGACATCGAGATATTTCTCCTAATAAGTTATAAATAATAATAATTCAACCTTTATTATAGTCCTTTTTACGCATTTTGTAAAGTTTTTGCGAACAAAACAGTACGTGAAAATTTTTTTAATCTTTTCACAAAAAAATAAACCTGTTTGATTTCCCAATGTCAAACAAGTCTATCCTTTACTTTCTTCTACTTCTTTTTCCGATATAAAAAGCAATTCTAAGTTAAAAATAAGAGCTTTATAAGTTTGTGAATATTTCACTCATTTTTCACTTAGTTTTCATTTCAACGAATTGAGAAGAACCTGATTGGGCAAACCCAAACATTTACTAAAAGGAAGCAGGTAGTCAATGTCTTCTTGCGTTTCTTGTTTCAAAAGTGACACTCTACTGACGCCATTTCTGACCTCAATCGTCATCTTGTGTCGGTCATCGACAAACAAGTGAATGCTGTCACTTTCTCCCTGATGAATGCTGACTCCCAAAATCTTTCCGTCGTGTAGCTGGCAAGTTTGTGCGCCGTGAAGATAAGAGTCAATCACTAATTTGAGGATGGCGCTTTCGATGTTAGGGCTATGGGAGCTGACTTCTGAAATGTGTGGATGCTCGATTTCTTGGCTTTCAATGTGTTTACTTCTCATTTGAGCACCTCCTTTCTGTTAATTCTATTTTATCAATTCTTTTTATGAGTTTAAAATGAAATACAAATTAAAGTTTTCTAATTATATAAGTTTTCATTTATTGGTAAATTAACTTCTCTTTTGATAAAATTGTCCCAAAGAAAGGGGTGAAAAATGAAAATTACATTTGATGAAACCGTCAGCCAACGCTTGTCAGAGCTGACAAAAACAATTCCAGCTGATTTAGTCCTTGATTTTGACCACACCTTGAGTCGTGAACTTGTTGGACAGGACTGTTGTGGCATTACACGTTACCGTCTGGTATTGATTAAGCAAAACCAGCTTCCTGACGTTTTTGACGGGTCGATTCCTTCAAATTGCGGGCTGATTTACTATAAAAAATGGGGCACCATGTACCTTGACCCTCAGATGCAAATTCGGAAAAATGGCCCCTTAATCGAAATCATGGGCGCTGGTGAATTGATTGCACCAAATATCGAAATTGTTGACTTTAGAAATGAACAAATCCAAGTTACAATAAAATAAAAAGTTGTCAGTACTGACAACTTTTTTTATTTATTTTCAGCAATGAATGCAAGGACGGTTTGATTGAACTTGTCCGCGTCTTCCAAGTGTAAAATGTGTCCACAGCCTTCAAACAAAACGGCTTTTGAATGCGGATTGTTTTGCAATTTTAGGGCTGCTGGTGCATATTCGTGTGGAAAAACAGGTGATAATTCGCCAGCAAAAAAGAGATGTGGCTTTGTTTCTTGAGTCAATGTAGCACGCCAGTCCTGCTCGATAACATTTAGTAAAAGGCTTCTATATGCTTTAAAGTCAAAAGGATACATTTTCTTGCCTAGTTGACGTTTGATGTCATCTGTTAATTTCTTGCGGGTTAATTTGGTGCGTGGAAAATCAATGACAAATTGGCCTAAGTCTGATAAAGAACGGCCAGTTTTGCCGTCCAACCAATCATCATGACGCATGAAAGTTGGCCCCTGATCCTCTGTGATGACCAGTCTTAAGTCTTTGTCTGTGAACAATTCTTCATAAGCCATGATGGTAGCGGCACCCATCGAATGTCCCAGTAAAATAGGCTTTTCAACCTCCAAGTGCTTGATCAGTTGATTCAAGTCCGTTGCTAACCGCGCTAATTTCAAACCGTAATTCACTTTTTGAGAAAGTCCATGCGAGCGGTGATCATAAGTAACGACAAAAAAGCCCGCTGCTGCAAATGCATCAACTTGACAACACCAGGTTACTTCGCTAGTAGAGTACCCATTGACTAAAATAATGGCTTGATTTTCTGGATTTCCATAAGTATGATAATGGATTTCAACGGCATCATTGGTAATAAAAAAAGACATTTTTTCCTCCAAATCTCTCTTTTTATTGTAACAAAAATTCTGTCAGGACTGACAGAATTAAATTGTGAATAGTCAAGCAATTTTAGGATGTCTGAAAAAGCTTTCTTTTACTGCTGTTTCTGAAAAATTCGTGAGCAGGTTCAAAAAGGTCTGTTTAAAACAAGAAGCTGGCAATGGAAAGTCTTCTGTAAGCCATGTCGCAATGAGAGCGGATAGCATTTTTGACATCGCGAATGCCATTTTGTTGATATTGAGCCGTTTATTTTTATATTTATTTTTTAAATAGGGACGGAGCCATTTTTGAAAAAAGGACTCTGATTTGATTTGCCAATGCGCCGACAAACTCGTTGTGTAAAAAGCTCTCAAATCTTGCCGATATTGATAAAGCAAAGGCAACACGTGTTCTGCAAAATTCTCAAGAAACTTATGATGGGCTTGATGTTTTTGCTCGCCAAACACTTTTTCCATGTGCCTGAGGAGCTGACTTGACAAGTCTTCTTTAATTTCTTGAACATTTCGATAGTGTTTTTGATAAATGGCCTGTCGGCTGATTTGAGCTTCTTTTGCAATCTCGGTCAAACTAAACTCCGATTGTTCTGGTGATTTCAGTGCTAGTCTAAAATAGGCGTTGATGATTTGTTGACGTGTTTCCCGCCCCATAAAATAACCTCCAAAAAGCAGAATGATACCCGCAAATGAAACGAAGCTGCTTCATTTTTGGAAATCCATTTTACTATATTGCCTGCTTTTTTTCAACCTAATACTGTTTAACTTTCAGTTATACTGAAAGTTAAAGTTTGCGTTTCACGCAAACCACTTCTTGCGCATAAAAGATTTGTCCATTTGCTTAGTTGCTAAAGCAACAAGAGCAAAAGGCCAGCGCAAGGCAGTATATTTGCAGTTGATCTAATAAACGTACTTTCAGTACGTTTAAAAATCAACTAGTATAAAAACGAATTGACTCTTGTCAATCCGCTTTCTTATTGTTTTGTGTTTAATCCAGTTCATTTCCATTTGTTGCTAGGACACGTTTGAACCAATGGAATGATTTTTTCGGAACCCGTTTCATATCGCGTAAGTCGTGATTGCCACGATTGACATAGACGGCACCATACCGTTTTTCCATATCTGCGTGCGAGCTTGGAATATCAATCAAGCCCCAGCCCAAATAACCAATCACATCGACACCGTCAATGAACATGGCGTCTTTCATGGCTTGAATATGGTCTCTATGATAAGAAATACGTAAATCATCTTCGATTTCATGCACTCCGTCCCATTGTTCACGAATTCCGATTCCATTTTCAATAGGGAAAATCGGTAAACCGTACTGATTGTACAGTCGCGTCATGATATTTCTGAAGCCTGTGCTATCAATCGTCCAATCCCATTCACTTGCAGGCAGGTTTTTATCAATCACCATGCCGTCATTCAAATAACGATTTGGTGCTTCTCCTGCTTTGATTTTGCTACTGTCAAGTAAAGCCGAACGATAATAGGAGAAGGAAATGAAATCTGCTTTCCCTTTAGCTAAAATGTCGCTGTCAGTGCTGACAAAGTCCATGTCAATGCCTTGATTTTTAACGAATGTTAACACTTCATTCGAATATTTTCCATAAGTATAAACATCACAAAGGTTTTGATACAAAAACTCTTCTTGTTTTCTGACCGCTAAATTGTCTAGCGGCGAACTTGTTGCAGGATAAATCTCTGTGTAGGCAACCATACCACCAATTTTAGCATCTGATGTTTCATGCAAATAATCCGAGATTTCACAGTGCGCCAACATGGTATGATGGAAAATGGTGTACAGGTCAGACAGGCTTTGATTTCCCTTTTCATAGCCTGAAATATGGAAACTTTCATCAGTGAAATACAGGTTATGTTCATTGAAAACAATCCAATATTTGACACGGTCAGAAAAGCGATCTACCATGGCCTTACCATAACGCACAAAGGCATCTTTCACATGGCGAGACATGAAACCATTGTATTTTTCTGCCAGATGAAGCGGCATATCAAAATGATAAAGACAAATCATTGGTTCAATGCCGCGGGCGATTAAATCATCAATCAAGCGGCTATAAAAAGCAATGCCTTCTTCATTGAATTCCCCATCTCCATCAGGACAAACCCGACTCCAAGAAATTTGAAAACGATACATGTTCATGTTCATTGCTTTCATCAAATCCAAATCTTGTTCATAATTATGGAAGTTGTCAATGGCAACGTGCCAATCCATTGTATTTTCAGTTGCAGGCCGTACATCATAAACGGATAAACCTTTTCCGCCTTCGTTCCAACCGCCTTCAGTTTGCATTGATGAGCTTGAATTTCCCCAGAAAAATTTTTTTGGCATTTCTTTAGTCACTTGATTTCCTCATTTTCTATTCTTCACTAACTAATAAAATTATTTTGCGTTAGGCACGTCTATTTTATTCACTTATTCTTATCACGAAAAGGTCTGTCAGCTCTGACAGGCCTTTCAATTTAATTGTTTTCTTCTTCAGCTTCTTGAGCCAATAACATCTTATCGTACTTACGGGCGAAAGGCAGGTAGAGCAAGATAGATTCCAAAAGGGCAACGATTTGAAGCACTGCATATTGCCAACCACCTATTAAGAAACCTGAAATAATTGGAGGTGTAGTCCAAGGTGCTGCAACCCCGTTCATTGGTGGGACAATTCCGAAGTAAATCGCACCATAAACAGTTGCAGAAACAATAACTGGAGTCAAGAAGAATGGAATGGCAAGAACTGGGTTCATCACCATTGGCAATCCGAAAAGGAAAGGTTCATTGATATTAAACAGTCCTGGCACCATTTCAACTTTACCGATTGATTTCATTTGTTGAGATTTTGCAAAGAACAAAGTAAAGATAATCAAACCAAAGGTAATCCCAGAACCAGACAAGTTAATAAAGTTATTGTAAAACTCGTTGGTTACAATGTGAGCACCATTTGCCAAAGACAATTTATGTGATTGGTAGAGGGCTGCATTGGCTGCTGTATTGGGGATTAAGAATGCTGAAGCGATTGCTCCCATGATGATTCCACCATGGACACCAAAGAACCAGAAGAATGGAACCAAGAGGGCAATGACGATAATTCCACCAAATGAGTCACCAAGACTTTGAAGCGGAACACTGAGCCAGTGATAAATAAAGGTTACAAGGTCCGTGTTTCCGATATTTTTAAACATGGCATAGACAACTGTTGCCACAATGATAATAACACCTGTTGGAATCATAGCTGTAAACTGATTGGCTACATTTGCTGGCACTTGTTCAGGAAGTTTAATTTTCCAACCTGCATTCATCATGGCTGTGTATGCCCAGCCAGATAAAATCCCAATTACAATGGCAGCAATCATTCCTTGTCCGCCCTGCCAAGATAAATTGATAACACCTGTTACAGGATTATTCAAGAAGACTTGCATGGCATCCGGCAATTTTTCAAAAGCGGCTGTCGCTTGAGTTCCTGTCAATGTACCAATACCTGATGCTTCATTTCCAGTAGCCAAAGCTGCTGTAATTGGATTTGCGATAGACAAAGATTGAACGATGAAGAAGGCAGACAATGATGTCAAACCAGCTTGCAAGGCAACATCGCCATAACCCGCATCTTTGACATAAATATAACCAATCCCTACAGCTGCCCATATGGCAAGAATACCAAAGGACATGGCATAGGCTTGACTAAAAATCGCAGCCCAACCGTTATTGGTTAACCAAGTCGCAACTGACGGAATTGGCAAATTGGCAAGAATCAAGAAAATTGATCCGACAATGATGAATGGCATGGCATAAAGCATCCCATTTTTTAAGGCATTGACCGCACGCGTATTAACGAACTTCATAATCGGCGGCAACACTTTGTCATTTATGAACTCATTCATAAATAAATCCTCCAAACAATTTTTTTTAACAACTGCACTTAGCTGTTGATTGAATATGTCGTAATAATGACTTACAAGACTATCATAATACCCCTCGCAATTTTTTGCAAGGGGTTTCATTAGTTTTGTAACAGGTTACATGTTTGGTTACATTTTGACATGCTGTTGCTTTATTTTTCCGTTAATTTCTTATTTTCGTATAAAAAATATGTCTCTTGGTTACGCGAATCTGTCTGACTGGCGACCAGTTGATAATTAAGCGCCAGATATTCTGGGACTCTTGATTTGGGATTGATGAGTTGATTTGATTTGACGAGTGCTTTGGCATCTGTCACAACAAAATCAACCTTCTTGTCAGAAATGACAGCCGATTGTCCATCATTTAAAGCGGGATAATTTTTGTAAGCAATGTTATTTTGAGCAAAATAAGGGCTTGTCGGCAATACATCTGCTGCCATATAGAAGCCAACATCTTGAACACCATAACTCAACAGCGTCGCGTGTGGCACACGATCAATCAGCTTGGCAAAAGTAAGTTGAGGCGTTTTATTGGTTTGCACAAAAAGTTTCGAGTCCAACAGATTATTGTTGACTAAAAAAGGAAACAAGATTGCCAGAAAAATTGAAGCCAAAGCCGTCATCATACTGAGCTTGTTTTTGCCCTTAAAAAATGGCTCAAGCCACTCAAAACTAGCAATCCAACCCAAACTGAAAAAGGGAACCAAAATCAAGAAATAGTAAATCCAAGGTTGCCCGTCAGCTAAAGCAAAAATAGTCGCAAAAGCAAATGCAGTCGCAATCAGCCCAATCTGAACCTGATTGCTTTTCCGCCTCAAATTTTTCACAATATAATAAACTTCAGCAGCAGCTAACAGAAAAAGGAAAGGATAAGCACGGAAGCCATTGAGCAGTTGCTGAGCAATCTGATGAAGATGTCCCAAGAAAGTTTTCGAACTACCATAAGTTGTCAAATTAACCCAAAAATAAACATTAAAAAGAGCATTTAGACCATTATTTAACAAAAAATAAAGCAAAATAGGAAGCGTGGCGACAAAAAAGCCAAGCGCGATCACTACAAGCCCGCGAACAAAGTGACGCAGGTCTTTCTTGAGCAGGAGACGAGCGGCCCAATAGACATAAAAACCCACATAAGCGCCAATCATGGTGTATTTTGTCCAAAACAAGAGCCCTGTAATCAAACCAAAAGTAAACAAATCAAGAGTCGAAAATCGAAAGCGATTTTCTTTGGTCTTTCGAATGACGACGTAAATCAAATACAAAATTGCTGGAAAAGCAAACTCTTCTGCCGAATCTCCTGTGACAAACCAAGCCGTATTGGCACACAAAGAGCTTGCGCCCAAGATAAGCGCTGGTAAAAATAAGCTGGCAAAGAAAGCAAACCGTTCCGTTAAGAAATAACGTGCAATCTTGTAAAAAAGACAAAGACTTGTCAGTAATGACAGACTTTCAAGCAGATAAACGCCATAAAAATTGTTTCCCGTCACAAGATAAGCCAAAGCATGAAGAAAATACAAAACGGGACCCTTTTGTTCAAAAAGGTCCTTGTATGGCACCAATCCATGCACAATCCCTTTGCCAACCGTCATAAAATAATTGGGGCCAGACCAAGGATTTGTCGCATAAAAAGGTGAATTTTCACTGTACAAAAACATACTTACAAAGGATAGAAAGCCA
The DNA here is from genome assembly GCF_009601055.1 of Lactococcus sp. dk101. Taxonomy (GTDB): domain Bacteria; phylum Bacillota; class Bacilli; order Lactobacillales; family Streptococcaceae; genus Lactococcus. The sequence goes on along the minus strand of NZ_WITI01000001.1, from coordinate 221,482 downwards.
AAAAGTGCAACAAGGGGAGCTTTTATGCGGTCTCCTTGTTTCTCTTTCCTCCTCAGCGTCTTGTTTTCCATTTTTTCTCCACGTATCAAGCATAAAAGCCGATACTCGTTTGATGTGTCATAGGTAAATCAAGTTTTTTAAATCATTTTTAAAGCAGACGAAAAACGTGCAATCTCTAGCGATTCCAATTTTCTGTCTTTATCTGCCTTATTTCTCAGTCGCTTGGTGTGCCAAAATTTCAATTAAAGCAAGGACTGGAAGTTGACTCGTCAAGTTTTCAAGCGGGTCGTATTCTGAAAATTCTGTTTGAAAATTATAAGTCAAATTGATATTTGACAACTTAGAAACGGTTGTATTTTCAGTGTTGGTAATCGAAATCAGCTTTGAGTCTGCTTCTTTTCTCAGCTTGAGCATAATGTCAATCATCTTGTCCGTCTCACCAGAAGCAGACAAAACAATAGTCAAAACATCTGCCGCTCCTTGACCTTTAACTGCTTGATAAGGGTCAGAAATGGCATAACTCTCAAGGCCGATATTGGAAAAATAACGGGCGCCATATTGAGCCAATGCTCCCGAAGTCCCAAGACCAATAAAAACGACATAACGCGCCTGACGAATGAGTTCAACAGCATCATCCATCAGTTTAGCATACGTTTTTTCACTAATGCTTCTCAAAAACAAATCCAATTGAACTAAATTTTCATAATAATTGACAGGGACTTCAAGCACTTCTTTGCTGTTTTTTAAATAAAAACGTAAATCAGCCCAGCCATGAAAGCCCAATTTATTGGCCATTCTCATGACCGTTGCCGTAGAGACATGAACTTTTTCTGCACATTCGCGCACCGTCATCGCTTGTGCCGCTTCCATATTGGCTAAAATATAGTTGAATACGGACGCCTCAAGCTCGTTTAACGTTCTTACCTTTTCTGGAATAAAATTCATTTTAATTTCCTCACTGTTATTGTACCAAAAAAGTTCCTGTCAGTGCTGACAGAAACTTTTTTCTTATTTCATTACAATATTAACCAGTTTATTTGGGACTGCAATCACTTTTACAATGTTGCCTGTCAACTGTGCAGCGACAGCTTCTTGGCCTGCTTGGGCAAGTGCTTCGCGTGATAAATCTTTAGGGATTTTAATTTTTGCTTTCAATTTTCCGTTGATTTGAACAACAACTTCGACTTCATCTTCAACTAATTTTGATTCGTCAGCGGTTGGCCATGCGACATATGAAATTCCTGCTTCATTACCCAGTTTCACCCACAATTCTTCAGCGATATGTGGTGCGAATGGTGCCAAGAGTTGAACAAAACCTTTAGCGTATTCAAGAGGAAGCTTTTCTGCTTTATTGGCACTGTTGACAAAAATCATCAATTGAGAAATCGCTGTGTTAAAGAGCATATGGTCTAAACGTTCCGTTACATTTTTAACCGTTTCGTTATAAACTTTATCAAGACTTCCGTCATTTTCGGCAACTACTTTATCATTGTCAATCAAACGTACGACACGATCGAGGAATTTACGTGCGCCTTCAAGTCCTTCTTCTGACCAAGCAATACTTGCATCAAGTGGGCCCATGAACATTTCGTAAATACGCAAAGTATCTGCACCGTAACGTGCGACCACGTCGTCAGGGTTGACAACATTTTTAAGTGATTTAGACATTTTAGCAGGTGCTTGTTCTAATTCTTCACCTGTTTCAATATTAAAGAATGAACCGTCACGTTTTTCGACTTTATCAGTTGCAACAAGTGCACCACGGTGATCACGATATGACGTTCCCAAAATCATGCCTTGATTGAATAATTTTTGGAATGGTTCTTTAGTAGGAATAACGCCTAAATCATACAAGAATTTGTGCCAGAAGCGCGCATAAAGCAAGTGAAGAACCGCGTGTTCCGCACCACCAACATAAATATCCGCTGGCAACCATTGTTTCAAAAGTTCTGGATCTGCCAATGCTTCGTCATTGTGTGGATCGATATAACGTAAGTAATACCAAGATGAGCCAGCCCATTGAGGCATGGTATTGGTTTCACGACGTCCTTTGACACCATCTTCGCGTGTAACTTCAAGCCAATCTGTCAAGTTTGCAAGTGGTGATTCTCCTGTACCAGAAGGTTTGATGTCAGAAGTGACAGGCAAAACAAGTGGCAAATCTTTTTCAGGAACGGCCGTTGATGTGCCATCTTCCCAATGAATGATTGGAATTGGTTCCCCCCAATAACGTTGGCGAGAAAAGAGCCAGTCACGTAAACGATAGGTAATTTTCTTAGTTCCGACTTCTTTTGCTTCAAGCCATTCGACAATTTTAGCAATCGCTTCTGCTTTATCAAGTCCATCAAGGAACTCAGAGTTAATATGAAGTCCGTCCTCAGTATAGGCCGCTACTTGAACATTTCCACCTTCCAAAACTGGAATAATTTCAAGTCCAAAGACCTTGGCGAATTCCCAGTCACGTTCATCGTGCGCAGGTACAGCCATGATGGCACCATGTCCATAGCTTGCAAGAACATAGTCCGCAATCCAAATTGGGATTTGTTTACCATTTACAGGGTTGATGGCATAAGAACCTGTCCAGACCCCTGTCTTTTCTTTTGCAAGGTCAGTACGTGCCAAATCAGATTTAAGGCTGGCTTGGCGTTTGTATTCGGCAACGGCTTGTGCTTGTTCTGCTGTTGTGATTGCTTCAACCAAATCATGTTCAGGTGCCAAAACTGCATATGTTGCACCAAAAAGTGTATCTGGACGCGTCGTGAACACAGTAAATTCTTGGTCTGAATCTGCCACTTTAAACGTTACGTCAGCCCCAGTTGATTTACCAATCCAGTTACGTTGCATTTCTTTGATTGATTCTGGCCAATCCAAGTCATCCAAGTCGTCAAGCAAACGGTCAGCGTAAGCTGTGATTTTCAAAATCCATTGGCGCATTGGTTTTCTGACAACAGGATATCCTCCACGTTCAGAAGTTCCGTCAGCCAGTACTTCTTCATTGGCAATCGCTGTTCCGAGTTCTTCAACCCAGTTGACTGGGACAAAGGCTTCATAAGCTAAGCCTTTTTCGTACAATTTAGTGAAAATCCATTGCGTCCATTTGTAAAATGAAGGGTCTGTTGTGTTTACTTCACGATCCCAGTCATAAGAAAAACCAAGGCTGTTGATTTGACGTTTAAAATTGGCAATGTTTTCTGCAGTGAATTCGGCAGGGTCATGTCCTGTGGACATGGCATAGTTTTCAGCAGGCAAGCCAAAAGCGTCCCACCCCATTGGATGAAGGACATTGTGTCCTGTCGCACGTTTGTAACGGCTCAGAATATCTGTTGCTGTATAACCTTCTGGGTGACCGACGTGTAAGCCAGCTCCTGAAGGATAAGGAAACATGTCTAAAGCATAAAATTTAGGTTTGTTTTTGTCAGTACCAGTACGGAAAGTTTGGTTGTCCGCCCAGTATTTTTGCCATTTGGCTTCAATTTCTTGATGGTTATATTCCATAAGTTCTCCATTTTTAAATGATTCTGAATATTAGTATTATAACAAAAAATATGCGGCTTAGTGTAAAATTTTGTTGATTTATATCAAATGATAAGCAAGAACTAAATCACTGCCCACGAGTTGTAAACCGTATTTTTGTTCATATTTTTTTATTTTATTGAGTAGTGTGTTGCGATGAACAAATAAAATCTTCGCGGCTTTTGCTTGATTTCCAGCAGTTTGATAGAGACTGCGAACCAATTTTTGGTCGTCAGGGCTGACAAGCAGCTCTTCTCTTATTCTGGTCAATGCCAGACTTTTCTCTGTTTTAAGAAGATGTGAAAAAATCATCTCGCTGAAGGTCTTATCTTGTGAAAAAGCCAATCTTTCTTCCTCAAAGCAGGCATTCAGCTCTGAAAGCTCTGTAAAAAGCCCAATAAATGCTGAAATTTGCTCTCCCGTATCTTGCGAAAGGGTTTGAAGCACATCAAAAAGTTCTGATTTTGTCAGATTGTCAGCTGAAAACTTCTCGACGACCAACTTTTTGTCAGTGATGACAAGGGCAATATCGGGAAGTAAAAGTTTCAAAGTGGATGCCAAATCATCAAAATTTGGTGTTTTAAACTGCAAAATTCGATATTTTCCGTTTGATAAACTGGAAAAATCAAGCTTTTCATTTTCCTCCTCATTTAAGAGAAGTAAAAGTGCTTTTTCACGTGACGAAAGGCTTGAAATATCGACATCTTGATAAAGACTGCGAATTTTTTGAATGTTTTCTTTTTCCATTTTTCAACCTAGCAAGGTCTGCTCCTTATCGTCTTTTATCTCTAAAGGATTGCTTTTAGTTCATTGCACGAAGAAAGGAGAAACAACTGCTCATTTTTACTCACTTCTCTTGAGCAAGAAGTGTTTATTTCAAAAAAGCGACCCGCGGCCGCTTGAATGATTAGATATTTTCAGAGGGACGACGAAGTTCGTAAAGAGGTGACAATGGACGTTTTTCGTGAATACGAATAATCGCATCCGCAAGCAAGTTTGCAATCGAAAGTTGAACAACTTTTTCACTCTTACGTTCTTCTGGAATTTGAATCGTGTCCAAAACAACTAATTTTGTAATCGCTGATTTTTCGATACGGTCAATGGCTGGGCCTGACAAGACCGCGTGCGTACATGAAGCATAAACTTCTGTTGCACCCAATTCTTTAAGGGCATTGGCAGCCAATGTAATCGTACCAGCGGTATCAATCATATCATCAATCAAAATACATTTTTTACCTTTGACATCACCGATAATGTTCATGATTTCGGCAACATTCGCACGAGGACGGCGTTTGTCAATGATTGCGAGTGGTGTTTTAAGGAAAGATGCCAATTTACGAGCACGTCCTACACCACCATGGTCAGGAGATACGACAACGACATCATCACCTGTAGCAACGAAATTACGTTTGAAGTATTCAGCAATCAATGGTGAGCCCATCAAGTGATCAACAGGAATGTTGAAGAAACCTTGAATTTGAGGCGCATGCAAGTCAAAAGTAATCAAACGATCGGCACCAGCGATTTGAAGCATATTTGCAACAAGTTTTGATGTGATAGGTTCGCGAGCTCTCGCTTTACGGTCTTGACGTGCATAACCATAGTAAGGCATGACAATGTTAATAGATGCTGCACTTGCACGACGCAAGGTATCCATCATAATCAACAATTCCATCAAGTTTTCATTAACAGGTGCACTTGTTGATTGGAGGACATAAACATGTTCACCACGAACACTTTCGTCAATATGTATCTCCGTTTCGCCATCAGAAAATGTTCTGATGGTCGCTTTCCCAAGCTCAATTCCAATTTCCTTAGCAACTTTTTGTGCTAATTCTTGATTAGAAGAGAGCGCAAACAACTTCAAATTTGAATACGACATGAAGGGCCTTTCTTTAATTCCAATTAGATACTTCTATTTTACCCTAATTTTGCTGATTTTTCAAACCTTCATGACCTGCGTAGCCAAAACGTAACTTTTGTAAAGATTCTATTTAAAGAGACGAGGGCTAAAAAAATGATTTTATAAAAAATATTTTTAAACTGAAGGTATATTGTATTCCATAACTTACGTTTTTATGCTATAATTATTTTGAAAAATTTATTTTATAGATTGGAATAATTAAGATGAATAACGAAAATCCTATCATTGTTGAAAATGAAGAAGAACATTTGAACCGTGAGATGAAACATCAAAAAAAGCCAAGCAAAATCAGTTTTCCCGTCATCATTGTAGGTGTGATTGCGGTGCTTGCGATTGCTGTTTCTCTCATCGTCTTTTTTTATCCCAATCCTAAACCATCGACGTCGGCAGGCTTTGCCTCATCATCAACGAAAAAGAGTAGCAAACCAATCTCCAGCACCCAAAGCACATCTTCTCAAAGTTCGAGCAGCTCATCAAGTTCTAGCACTTCGACCAACGGAACACCAACTCAATGGACGGATCTTTCACTTAATCAACAGATTGCAATTTTGATTCAAGAAGTAGATGCAAACACTACTCATGGGCCAGATTCTCTTATAGGGCCAAACGATAAATTTGCGATGACTGGTACTTTACAAAATGGAACGCTTCTTTCTGCATTTAATGTATCAATGGGTCAAGTTTCCATCGTCGGGAATAATCTAACCATAGCACTCGGAAATTATGAAGGAACTATAACAGATACCTTGGAAAAAGTAATTTCTAGTTTTTATTCTGATGACTCTTCTAAATCCCTTACTAATAAAATAGCTATGGAGATAGTTTCTCCCTCTAGTTTATCAAGCTCCAATAACCTCATGAATAGTTGGGCAGGAACTTATAATGCTCAAAATGATAATCATGATATTTTATATTTAAACGATGATGGGACAGCAAAAACTAAAAGTGGCGAAGCTGGAACCTATACAGTTTCTAAAGAAAATAATTTAGAATCCACTTATTTTCTATCAAATAATATTTTGAATATAAAAAAGGTCGAAACTAACGTAAAACTTTCTATTGTTTGGTCTGATGGTACAACTAATACTTATTATGGTTATACAGACACAAGTTTTACAGGTGGCACACCCACTTTAGCTCTTACTGATGGAATAGTAACTTCTAGTGGAGGGATAGATAGTGTATTTCTTGCTGAATAATAAAAAAGCACATTACGTGCTTTTTTTAACCTAAATATTCAAAACAAAAAAAGAGCACATAAGCCTCCTACTTAGTGCTGCTACCGTCAGGTCCTGACACGCTTCATAAGGGACTTATTGCTCCGTAATTAATTATATCATATTTTTTTTGTTTTTCAACTTTTTGCGGCGATTTCTGAAAAAAGTTTGCATGATTTCAGCTGATGCTTCTTGACAAATGCCTGATTCGACGTGCACGCGGTGGTTGAGGCGTTCATCTTCGAGGATTTGGTAAAGGCTGACGGTTCCTCCAAATTTTGGATTGGTGGCACCAAAATAAACTTGAGGGATACGTGCCAATCCAATCGCACCTGCACACATGACGCATGGTTCAATGCTGACAAACAAGGCGCAGTCTGTCAGACGCCAGTTGCCGATGACTTGATTTGCTTGCTCAATCGCACAAATCTCGGCATGGTGGGTGGCTTGCCCGTCAAGTTCACGCCGATTAAATGCACGCGCAAGGATTGTTTTGTCAGCACTGACAAGCACACAACCGATAGGAACTTCTTCGTTATCCGCTGCTTTTTGGGCTTCTTTCAGTGCTTCTTGCATGAAAGTTACCTTTTCTTCTTCTGTAAATTCAATCAATTCTTGCATTAAAGTTGCCATTTCTGATGAGGTTGAGCCAAGTCCACAGCGATGGTTCCAGCTGCTTCTTGGGCTTCATTTTGGAGGAGCTTCAGGTCGCCAAATTGAGGCAAGTGAGTCAAAATCAACTTTTTGACCGCTGCACTTTTGGCAATCTGCCCCGCTTCAACTGATGACAAATGATTGGGCATTTTTGCCTTATCTTTAAAGAAATAAACGTCAGCAAGTAAGACATCTGCTTGTTTTGAAAAATCTGCCAAACCGTCAAAATAACCGGTATCTCCCGTATAAACCAAGACTTGCCCTGTTTTGCGTTCCACGATGCGCATGGCATAATTGACTACAGGATGAACTGTTTTCATGAAGCTAATGTCAAAAGGGCCGATTTTCAAAGTTTCATCTGGCTGATAAGCATGCCCTTCTGAGACACCTGCCAACGTTAACTTGTCAAACTCGTACTGGTTTTCCGTATGCCCGTAAATCTTCAAAATCATGCCGTCCCAGCCCTCTTGTCCCAAAGGAAAAAGCTGTCTGTACTGACGAAGTGCCCCCAAATCAGCGATATGGTCCTCGTGATAGTGAGATAAAATGACCGCATCCAGTTGTGTCGGCTGCAGCTCATGTTCTAGCTCTGTTACAGCGCGTGAGCCACAGTCTAGCAAGAGATTGAAGCCTGACTCACTTTGCAAAAGATAGCTGGTAGTCCCTGCATCACGCGTTGGGTAACCTCCCCAAACACCAAGTGCTGTTAATTTCATATTTTGCCCTCCTATTTTATTGAATGCTTTTTCTATATTATATCAAAAAAGCAGTTTGGCTGCTTTTTTCACCTTTTGATTATGACGACAGGATTTAAAAAAGTCTGTCAGTACTGACAGACTTGGTTATTCATATTTTTAAACGGCTTCGGTGCGGTAAATCAAGAAAACGAGGAAATACATGAAGCAAGCACCCAAAAGTGTCCAGGCGCCAAAGAAATTTCCGAGAACAGTTGCTAGATAAGCCCCAACAAAGAAGGTCGGAATAATCGCACCGAGAATGCGTACCGCATGGAGATGCTGTTTTTCGCGCGTCATAATCCATTTGGCAAGATTTACAGAGAAAATCTTGATGTTCCCAGTTGTGAAAACGGAAGTATAGCCCATTCCATGTGCCCGATTGAAGGTATCAAACTGGATAGCCATGAAAAAGGAAATAATCCCAACGAAAATTGAATTGGGTAGCTTTAAGAAAGCTGCATACATGACAGAAAAAACAGTCATACCAACAAGCTGAATGCTCAGCATGTACAAGGCATCAAATTTGCGTCGTTTAGCCAAATAGGTCGAATAAAAGACCTTGAACATGACCCCTGCAATAAAGAAGAAAATCGGAATTGCAAAGTCCCAAAATTTAACCCAGTCTCCCTGTGCCAAATAAATCCCAGCTTGAATAACATTTCCCGTTTGTGCGCCGGCAAAGCGGCCATCATAATGAAAAAATGTAAATCCGTCAATAAAACCAGCCGATAAGGCCATCAATAGAGCAACGCGTAATTTCTCACGAACTTCAGTATGCAAAACTCTGCTCCCCTTTCACAATCAACCTTCATTATAGCAAATCTCGCCTTTTTTCGCACGTAAGTTCGCCGATAAAAAATAAAAATGCCTCAAGGCATTTTTATTATTTTACAACCATTCTTTTTTCAGTGTGAAGAAACTTCCTCTCACTTCGCCTGCTAATTTTGATTTTTGACGGGCAAATTTGAACTTGCCTTCCAGTTCTTTAGGTACTTCCATGCCAACAGATAACTTAATGCCGACAGCACGTTTGGGCTTTTTCCCTTCTGCTGCTGGAACTTTTTCATAAAGCACATTGAGTACCATGCCATCTTCAAAATAGAACTCTGGCCAATAAAGCATGTCATCCTCATAAATAGCCACTTCTAAAATCGGAGCTGAAAATGCCAAATCACGCTCATCTTGAAGAATTTTATTGAGCCATTCAATTTCTTTTGTCTTTTCATCTGCCGAATAAACCACGTAGTTAAACTTGTATTTATTCCAGAAATAACGGGCTTCATTTGCCCGCAAGCCTGCCAACTGTTCGGCCACAGGAGAACTTTCTAAGCCAATCGTTTCGACATTTTTAAAGTCAACTTGATATTCCATTTGTTTGTTCCTTTTCTTTTTTATTTATTATACCAAATCCCAAGCAAAATGAAACAATTCTTTAGGATACCACTCTATTTTTTTGAAAAATTAGTGTATAATGATTTTATAATAGTGAAAAGGAGGGATTACGATGAACGGTTATGAACGTCAATATACGTGTCAAAAATGTGGCAACCATACCTACGAGGAGGATCAGTTCCAATCCACAGGTGGCGAATTTTCGAAACTTTTTAATGTTCAAAATAAGAAATTTATCACCATCTCTTGTTCTCAATGTGGTTTTACTGAACTTTACAGGTCAAAAACAAGCACAGGCATGAACGTCCTTGACTTCTTGCTAAACGGATAAGACCAAATTCAGCCTTAAGTCTTAGTAAAACTTAAGGCTTTTATGTTAGAATTAAGGATATGTGCAAAGTTTAACAAACCCACTACTCATTGATACACGATTGGCTTTAAAATCTTTCTGATTTTAGTTGCTAATCTGTAGTTGACTGCCCTTGGCGCGACTAGCGAACAAGGAAAGCTGCGAGAGTAGCTTGACTAAAAGCGAACCGTTTTTAGTTTGTGCAGTATGGAAGGAATTTTTATGTCTGTATTAGAATTGAAAAATATCAAGAAATCTTATTTTCTTGGCAAAGAAGAATTTCCTGTCTTAAATGGAATTGACTTGGAATTCGAACGCGGCGATTTTGTCAGCTTACTCGGTGAGTCTGGTGGTGGTAAATCAACTTTGATGAACATTATCGGTGGGCTTGATCGTGAATACGAAGGCGATGTCATCGTTGACGGTCTTGTCCAACGTACGAAAAAAGAAAAAGCCATGGACGCCTACCGTCGTGATACGATTGGCTTTATCTTCCAATCTTTCAACTTGGTTTCATATTTATCCGTTGTGGATAATATCATGATTAGCTTGAAAATGACGGATTTGTCTGAAAAAGAACGTCAAAATCGGGCCATTGAATTGACCAAGCAGGTAGGACTTTACGACCATCGGAAGAAAAAGCCTAGCCAATTATCTGGTGGGCAGAAACAAAGGGTTGCCATTGCGCGTGCTTTGGCTAGTGATCCAGAAATCATCCTCGCTGACGAACCAACGGGTGCCCTTGACAGTCAAAATACCAAAGAAGTTTTAGCACTTTTACGTGATATTGCTCAATCTGGAAAAACGGTTATCGTGGTTACGCACTCACAAGAAGTTGCGGATTACGGGACACGGATTATTCATTTGGCAGATGGACGGATTACTGGTGATGAACGCATTAAGCCAGCTTATCCAGTCATTGAACATGAGCGGGTCAAATCGAAGGCTTTATCTCGAATTGATACATTTAAAACGGCTTTCCAACATTTTACAAACGCATGGAAGATTAACCTTTTGATTGCGATTGGTACAGCGATTGGCCTCTTTTCAGTTATCTTCTTCCTCGGACTTGGGAATGGTGCCACCCACTACATGAATGACATGATTACATCAAATGTCAATCCAAATATTGTCACGGTCTTTAAACGGACGACCACTGACAATTCGATGGACAACACAGAAGCCATGCGTCAAGCTCAACAAAATCTTGGCGCGCCTGCAAATCTACTCTCACAAAGTCTCTTGGATAAACTTGACAGTACTAAAAATGTCGCCAAAGTTGAAGCTGCTTATTCTTTCAGCGGACTGACAACGCTCAAATATGACAGCCAATCAAAAGCAGGACTGTTTTCAATCAGCACATGGAATTCATCCAATGTCAATGACAGTTATGTCACAGGTAAAAAACCAAGTACTGGTGAAATTGCCCTTTATGAAAAAGATGCAAAAGCGCTAAAGAGTGATTATAAAGCACTTGTTGGACAAAGCATCCAACTTAACTTCGCTGCCAAAACAACTGATGGTAAAACCGTCCAAGTTTCTAAAGACTTCAAAGTGTCAGGGATTTTGAAAAATCCTGATAGCATGGGTGCAGGTGCAAGTAGTGCTTCATCTGTTATCGTGACTTATGACAGTCTGAAATCTGCCTTGTCAACGGCTGGAGCTGCAACAGACGCTGCTTATGCCGTTGTCAGTGCTGACAAAGTCGATCATGTCAAATCTGTCGCTTCTGACATTCAAGACATCAAGGTCAACGGAACAAAAGCATTTGCAACCTTTAATCTGGGAACAATTCTTGATACTTTGACCAACATTACCAACATTGTCAGCTATGTTTTGGCTGCCATCGCCGGAATTTCCTTGATTGTTTCAATCTTTATGATTGTGGTAACAACCTATATGTCTGTTGCCGAACGTACAAAAGAAATCGGGGTTATTCGTGCTTTGGGTGGACGCAGAAAAGATATTTCTCGCTTGTTCACTTTTGAAAGTTTAATCTTAGGCGTTTCGTCAGCAGTGATTGCGATTGTTGCAGCCTTGCTGGGTGAAATGGCAATCAATTCTGCCTTGAGTAAATTCTTGGACGGTGCCAGCATTGTACAAATCTCGGTTGGACATATCATCTTTGCTGTGATTGTTGCGGTCTTGATTGCTTTATTTGCAAGTCTTGCCCCAAGTGGACGCGCTGCAAAATTGAACACGATCGAAGCACTTGCTGCAGAATAAGACCTGCTTTTTATACTAGTTAATCTACTAAATGAAGGAAAAAAATAGACCTTGCCTTAGACAAAGCCTATTTTTTGACCTCAATCTCAAAAGGAGTATCTCAATGCAAGAAATGATTATTGAAATCATGAACCAATTTGGCTATTTTGGCGTTGCCTTTTTAATCATGATTGAAAATATTTTCCCGCCCATCCCATCAGAAGTGATTTTAACTTTTGGTGGCTTCATGACGACTTACACTGAGCTTGGCGTTTGGGGCGTCGTGATTGCTGCAACAATTGGTTCCGTTCTTGGTGCCGCCATTCTTTATTATATCGGTTATGTCCTCAGCGTTGATCGTCTGGAGACAATGATTTCTGGAAAACTTGGGAAAATTCTCAGACTTAAAAAAGGCGATATTCGAAAAGCGGAAAGCTGGTTCATGAAACGTGGCTACGCTACCATCTTCTTCTGCCGTTTTATTCCATTGATTAGAAGTTTAATTTCAATTCCTGCAGGGTCAGCCAAAATGAAATTCCCAAATTTCCTGCTTTTGACTACGCTTGGAACTTTAATCTGGAATGTTGTGTTAGTCTTTCTCGGACGTGCTTTAGGCGACAACTGGGAAAGTATCGCTCAAATTTTAGACAATTATTCTAACATTACTGTTATGGTTCTGGTTGTAGTTTTCATTGCTGCGGTCTTCTATTTCATCAAAAAACGTGTGCTTGACAAGCCTAAAAAATAAATAAAAAAAGGAGCAATGCTCCTTTTTTATTTTTGTCAGTACTGACAGTTTAGAAATCATTCCATTCGTCAGCTTCTGCTTTCTTTTTGTCCTTGTCAGCATTGCGATTTGCAGGCATTGGGCCAAATGGAGAACAATCAAATGGATTGAATTCTCCGTCTTTTCCTTCACTGAAGAAACGATGTTTTCTCATTCTGTTCCAATCTTGACCTCTCATTTGTTGACGGATTTCGTTTCTCATCCGATGAATGTCGCGGTGGTCTGGGTGAAATTCATGTGGTGGAAATGGAAAGCCACCAGGGCCGAATGCCATCATATCTTCCAACTCAGAGTCTGCATTGAGTGCGTTCAATTTGGAAAGTAAGTCGGCCAATGTTTCTTTTTCTGTTTGACTCAGCCCATCAAAAACTTCAATACCAATACTTTCTTTAAAATCAGCTCTCTTTTCATAGACTTTCCGTCCACTTTCCGTCAAATAAACGCGATTGACACGTTTGTCTTTCTCATCTTGACGGCGTTCAACATAGCCTTCTTCTTCTAGGTTTTTAACTTGCGCTGTGACGCTTGAAGGCTTAATATCAAGCAGTTCCGCAATCTCTGCATTGGTCAGCCCATCTTGTTTCCAAAGTTCCACCATGAGTCCTGAGGCACCGTTTCGATTTCCACGGCTTTGCAATTTTGTGTACATCATCTCCATATGCATGGCCATCATAAAGCGTGGACTATGCAATAATTGTGAAAAAAGATGTAGGAGTTCATTTGTTTTTTCTGACATTTTGTTTCCTCTATTCGTGTTTTTTTAATTTAGTTAGTTAGATTGTATTTAATCTAATGAAATTATTATATGCCATTTATTTAGTTTTGTCAATAGAAAACTAAATAAATTAAAAAAATCAGTCCTAAGACTGATTCTTTTATAATCCTTGATCCAGTTGATAAAGGCGTCTGAAATCCTCGTTTTCTGAAATCAAAGCTTCTGGGCTTCCATCGATTTTGATTTTTCCATCCTCTAAGAAAATAACCCGATCCATCTGTTGAATACCAAGCAAATGGTGCGTAATAAAGAGAATGGTTTTTCCTTTCAAACGTTCAAAGAAAAGTTTTAAAAGTTGATTTTCTGTGATTGGATCGAGCGAAACGGTTGGCTCATCAAGAATAATCACTTCTGCATTTGAAAGCAAAATGCGGGCAAGCGCCAAACGTTGTCGTTCACCACCAGAAAATTGAGAACCCGCTTCATTGATCCATTGATCCAATTTTTTCGGAAGATTTTCAATCATCTTCTTTAGTCCAACCAATTCAAGTGTGTCCCAAATTTGTTCATCTGTCGCATCCAAATTGGCAAGCGTCAAATTACTTCTGACTGTTGCATTAAACAAATAAGGATTTTGATTGATAACGCCGATTTTATGTTCCACATTATTCGCTTTTGATGGCTCCACAGCACCAAATCTAATGCTACCAGAAACAGGTGCCAAATCTCCACGAACAAGACTTGCAAGTGTTGATTTACCAACACCAGATCGCCCTAAAATAACGACATGTTCTCCTTTTTTGATTTCCAAATTCAAATCTTTAAAGATGGTTTGTCCTTCATCAAAAGAGAAATCAAGATGTGAAATTGTCAAGTTATCATCTGTGATTTGTTCTGTTCTCACGGCTTCATTGCTATCAGGAAGGTCATTCAATCGTTGTACGGAGTCTCCATAACGCTGCGTTTCAACGATGGCTTCTGATAAAGGTCCATAAGCATCAAACAATGGAAAGGCCATCAAAGAAATAGCTGCAATATAATTGAGCGACTCACCGCTAGTCAAGTGCAAACCTGACCAAATCAAGAGAAAGACAACCAGCACTGCATAAACAAATTGCAAGACTAAGCCACGTTTACGTGTAAAACTAAACATCCCCTTTTGTACAGAACGCGTATTTTCTTCAGCTTGGCGATAATTTTTAAGGAAATCATCTTTACGACCAGACAAAGTCCAGTCTTGCAAGCCCAAAATATCATCTGTCAAATCTGAGAACAAATCATTACGATATTTTTTCAGCTTAGTATCTGGCTCAACCGTCCATTTGTATGAGAACAAAGGAATGGCAACAAGTGCGATACCAAAGAAAATTGCAATGCCAAGTGCCAGACTCAAAGACACAACTGCAGAGGCAATTAAAAGCGATAAGCTAAGTGTTCCAGCAATTAAAACTGGGAAAATTGTCCGCAAGTACAAATCTTGCAGATTGGCAAGGTCTTCATTCAGAATTCCTAGCAAATCACCAATTTTCAATTTGTTGGCGATGGTTACGGAGCTTTTTTCAAGACGTAAATAAAGTTTTTTACGAAGTTCACTTGTGATTTTTAAAATCCAGTTGTGTGATGTCAAACGTTCGACATAACGCAAAACAGGACGTCCAATCCCGAAAACACGCACCATCAAGACAGGTACATAAATCATCAGAATGTTTTCAGGTTTGCTCGCTGATTTGGAAATGACGTAACCACTTGAAAACATCAATAATCCTGCAAACAACATGGTCAATGTTCCCAAAAAGACGGCTAAGACAAGGCCAGACTTATATCTCTTCAGATATGGCGTAATCCAGTTATTACTAAATAAAATTTCTTTCAGTTTCATATTATCTATTTTAACCTCTCATTTCCGCAATCAATTTTTGGTAGTAAGCATTGCTTGCAAGCAATTCTTGGTGGCTACCAACGCCTTCAACATTTCCGTCACTAAGGACAACAACCAAATCCATCTGTGGCAACCAGTGCAAACGGTGCGTTGCCAAGAAAACTAACTTGTCATCAAACAAAGGAAGAATACTTTCTTTAATCTCAAGTTCAGTCTCAATATCCAAATGCGCTGTTGGCTCATCTAACAAGATAATGTTTCGATCTTTTGAGAGGAAAGCACGAGCTAAAGCAACACGTTGCATTTGACCACCCGAAAGTGTTCGACCACCCGCCCCAATCAAACAATCAAGACCAAGTGAGTCAACCAATTTTTCGAGTCCGGCTTGTTTTGCTGCCCAAATAATAGCTTCATCGGTTGCTTCAGGTTCATAGAATGAAAGGTTCATTCGCAAAGTTCCCGCAAAAATATAGGTATTTTGAGGAATAAATGAAACTGATTTCCGCCAATTCAAGTCATTCAATGAAGGAATTTCATCCATTTCATTGATGTGATAAGTACCAGACGTTGGGTTTGAGAAACCTGACAGTAAATTCAACAAGGTTGATTTTCCTGAACCAGAAGCTCCAACAATCGCCACTTTTGTAAAGCCAGAAATGCTGACATTGACATCAGAAACACCACGATTGGTTTCATATTTTTTTGTCAGTCCTGACAAACGCATACTTGATTGGTCAGTCCATAAAATTGGTGCTTTAATTTGTTCTGACAATCCTTCATCAGTGTCCAAAACTTTTTGAACCGCTTGAAATGAGTTTTTACCATTCAAAGTGGCATGATAATCACTGGCAAATTCACGTAATGGCAAGAAATACTCAGGTGCCAAAATCAAAGCCATCAAGGCAGGAAAGAGTGTCACAATACCATCCATCAATCGCAGTCCCAAAAACAGTGCCATGGTTGCAACAGACAAAGTTGAGAAAAAGTCTAAGGCAAAGGTTGACAAAATCGCAATGCTCAACGTTTTCATGGTTGCTGTACGGAAACGTTCTGACGTATGATAAATCGAATTGGCATAGTCTTTTGAACGACCAAAATATTTCAAAGTCGCAATCCCACGCAAAGAGTCCAAAAAGTGATTGGACAAAATTTGGTAAGAGTCATACTGTTTACTTGCACGCCCCTCAGCTGCATACCCCAAAATAATCATGAAGAGAATGGAGATAGGAAATGTCAAAATCAAAACAATCGAACTTTTCCAGTCCAAAATAATTACCGCCAAGAGAATAATCATAGGCACAATAACCATATTCAAAACTTTGGAAAGCACTAATTTGATGTAAGTTTCAACATCTTCAATTCCTGAAATTGCAGTTGTGGTCAAAGAGCCTGAACCCATTCCTGTTGAGAAATTAGGGCCAAGTTTAAAGACTTTGTCGAGGAGTTCTGTTCTCATCTCAATCGAGGTCTGGTAGGCAAACTTATCTAAGAAACGTTGTCTAAAAAAGTTGACCAATTCGCGACAAAAGAAACAGATAGCAAAACCAACAATGGCTGGAATAGCTGTTTTAACGCCTTTGCCATGCCATAAACTCGTAATTGCAGTTGCCATAAAAAAGGCCTGTCCGATAATCACTAAGGACTGTAATATTGCTAGGATTGCAATAAATGGCATTCGCTTCCTTAAACCAGGCAGTTTGAAAAGAGCTTTATCAATCATTTTTCTTCCTTTTCATTTTTTCTCCCTATCAATAAAAACAGCGGTATAAAGTTATTCACTTCACACCACTGCTCTTGATAGGGACTTATTTTTTGAGTCGTTTGCGGAATACCCAGTAAGTCCAAGCCATATATGCAAG
Organism: Lactococcus sp. dk101; assembly: GCF_009601055.1. Lineage (GTDB taxonomy): Bacteria > Bacillota > Bacilli > Lactobacillales > Streptococcaceae > Lactococcus. The sequence goes on along the minus strand of NZ_WITI01000001.1, from coordinate 204,251 downwards.
AACGAAAGGTAAGAGGCAAATCACTACCCATTTCATGACATTTAAAGTATAAGGTGTAGATGATGCATGTTTAATCAAGACTGAATTTGCTGGATCTGTTGCAATCATCACACGTGGGAACATTCCTTGGAAGATGAAAGCCACTAAAGAGAGAAAAGTCAAACCTGAAGCCAAAAAGGCAGTCATTTCTTTTTTCTTCATAACAGCAATGTGAGCAATCACAGTGAGAACCACGATCAAGCCAAGTGTCAAGAGTGTACCAACTGGATGTTTTTCCATGAAGTCAGTATAGATGATAACCAAGATTGCAAAGACAACTTCGCCAGCGTATAAAACGTAGTAAAGTTTATTTGCCCATTTGTTGGCACGTTCACGCAAATCGCCATCTGTCTTAACGGCAATATAATTCAAGCCGTGTAAGTAGCAAAGCAATACAACGGCTACACCACCCACAACTGAAAGTGGATTGATGTACGTGGTAAATGTCGCATAGACATTTCCTTTGTCATCCATTGGAACAGCTTGAATCATTCCTGTGAACAAAAGTCCAAACAAGAATGGAATGGCGAAACTTGCAATCCCAAGAACCTTGAGCCAAGCATCTTTTGCTTTTTCGGTAATGGCATGGTGGCGGAACTCAAATGTTACCCCACGTAAAATCAAACCAACCAAAATCAAGAAGAGAATGTTATAAAATCCTGAGAAAAGTGAAGCATACCAATATGGGAAAGAGGCGAACATTGCTCCACCTGCTGTCAATAACCAAACTTCGTTCATGTCCCAAACTGGGCCAATGGTTCCGATTGTTTGATCAACTTCACGTTTATCTTTGGCAAGCGTTACTGCGCTCATTCCGACACCGAAGTCGAAGCCTTCAAGGAAGAAGAAACCACCAAAGAGGACACCTACAAGGATAAACCAAAAAATCTGCATACCTGTCATTGTGTTACCTCCTTATCTTTTGAAGCATCTGTTTCGTCTTCTGCTTCAAAGGCTTCTTTACTAAATGGATCAAGTTCGACATAAGATGTTGTTGCATTTTCGATATCGTTGTGAATCATAATGCGACGCGTGTACATAATCATGAATGCACCCAACATTGTAAAGAGCAAGAAGTAAACGATATTTGAGAACAAGAGCGAACCAACAGAAACACTTGGTGACACAGACTCTTTAATCGTAAACAAGCCATAAACTGTCCATGGATAACGTCCGAGTTCGGTAACTAACCATCCACTCGTAATGGCGGCAAATGGTAAGAACATTGACCACCCATAAATGCGCATCATGATGTTATTCTCATACATCCAAGTCTTCTTCTTACGTGTGAGGAAGAGTCCCAAAGCTGACATCAGGATAAAGTACATACTCAAGGCTGCCATGATACGGAAAGTATAGAAGAGCACCGTTGTAGGTGGGTAATAGTCCTTATCGTAGCCATATTTTTCTTGCAACTGTTTGTTGATTTCATTCATCCCTTCAACAGAACCAGATGGTTTGTGATAAGTCAAAATCGAAAGCATATAAGGAATTTTAATTCCGAAAATTTCTTTGTGTTGTGCTTCATCAAAGAAGGCAATCATGTCCCATTCTGCAGGGTCACCAGTTGTGGTATAAACCCCTTCAGTTGCGGCAAATTTCATAGGTTGTGATTCTTTAACTTCAATCATTTGTTGGTCACCGGCAATAAAGTTACCGATTGAACCAAGCAAGGCAATGAGAAGTCCCAAACGAAGAACCGGTTTCCAAAACTCAACATCTCCACGTTTTTTCAAGATTTGGAATGCTGAAATCCCAGCGGCTGCAAAACCACCCATCAAGAAGAATCCAAAGCCGACGTGAGTAAACTCAAGTACGGTTTGATTGTTTGTCAACAAAGCACTAAAACTCGTCAAAGTTGCACGACCATCAATCACTTCGTAACCCACTGGTTTTTGCATGAAGCTGTTAGCAGCAAGAATCCACAAACTACTCAGCAAAGAACCAATAAAGACAAGGAATATGGTAAGTAAGTGAACTTTTTTGTTCAAACGATCCCAGCCAAACATCCAAATTCCAAGGAAAGTAGATTCCATGAAGAATGCAAGCAAGGCTTCAACGGCAAGCGGTGCACCAAAGATATCCCCAACAAAACGAGAATAATCAGACCAGTTCATTCCAAATTGGAACTCTTGAATAATCCCTGTAACAACACCGACCGCGAAACTCAAAAGCATGATTGAGCCAAAGAATTTTGTTCTTTGCTTCCATTTTTCATCGTTGGTTTTAACATAAAAACATTCCATCAAGAACGTCATGAAAAGCATCCCTACTGAGAAGGGAACGAAGAAAAAGTGGAAAACAGTGGTCATCCCAAACTGAAAACGAGCTAAATTTTCAATTGTTAACATGTTAACCTCCTATCATAAGCGTTTTCTCATTTTTCTTTAATAATTCCGTAATAATTAAAGAAAAAATAAGCCACTTATGCCAATAATAAATATAGATTCATTTTACCATTATAATTTTATATTAAATAAGAATTGAGATGTCAAATGATTTTGACATTATTTCCCAATTTATTAAAATGAAAACCTTATTATTATTATAACATTATTGAAAATAATCCGCCATATTAAATGGTTTAAAAATTCATTTTTTCTCATTTCTAGAGAGAAAATTAAAATTGGAATGGTCAATAGTTTACAAAAGCAGTTTTTTTCTGTATAATTGATAAGTATTAAAAAAACTGGGAGGACAAAATGGCTAATATCAAATCTGCAATTAAACGTGCTGAATTGAACACTGCTGCTAACGTACGTAACTCAGAACAAAAATCTGCTATGCGTACAGCAATCAAAAAATTTGAAGCAGCTCCAACTGAAGATACTTTCAAAGCCGCTTCATCTGCAATCGATAAAGCTGCTACAAAAGGCCTTATCCATGCTAACAAAGCTTCACGTGACAAATCACGTCTTGCTGCTAAATTAGGATAATAAATCGTCTTGTCAGCTCTGCCACTTGTTCTCATTGATTTTTCGATGGAAATGATTGGAAAACGTAGTGACAAGCTTTTTTATTGTCTTTTTTCACGTTTGTCAGTACTGACAGGAATATAAAAACGAGCCATGGCTCGTTTTTTTGTTTTCTTCTTACTGTTTAAAAATCATAAAATCAGCTTCAGTCAGTCCAATGAGAGGGTCAAATTGACCTGAATTGATAATAGCTTCTGTCAATTCACTCGGTCTGAATTTTTCTTCTTCTTGCTCAAAAAGCAAGATTTCCTCAGGTTCATTTTCAATTTTAGCTGCTTTGTTGGTCTGATTGTTTATTGCTTCTTTTGACTTTTCTTCTGCTTCAATTTTTACAGGTTCTGCAATTTCAGCGGTTTGATTTGAAAAACGTTCAATCAAATAAGTCTTACGATTGGAACCTTCTTTCGCAACGGCTTGCTCAAATGCCCTTTGTTCGCCGATTAAAATAAGGCTTTGTTTGGCACGTGTAATGGCAGTATAAAGCAGGTTACGCTCTAACATCCGTGAATATGAAGAGACCATAGGAACAATTACCGTTGAAAATTCTGTCCCTTGTGATTTATGAATGGACATGGCATAAGCCAGTGTAATCTTGTACCATTCGGCACGTGGATAAGAGACCTCTTGACCGTCAAAATCCATGACGATTTCATCTTGCTTGCTGTCGCTATGTTTGGCAACAATCAGTTCACTGACAAGTCCCAGATCACCGTTAAAGACATTGGCAGAGGCGTCATTGACCAAATGTAAAACCTTATCTCCCTCACGAAATTGAATGTCATTGAATTTGAATTCTAATCGATCCTCGAGCGGATTAAAGAGATTTTGTAAAAGCAGATTGAGCGTATTGATCCCCGCTTGCCCTTTGTACATGGGCGCTAGGATTTGGAGTTCAAAGGGATTGTTGCCCTTTTTCTTCCAAGCCTCTGCAATTTGTGAAATCAGATAAGGAACATCTTGCGAACGACTTTCAAAATAAGAGCGGTCGGGCTTTCTTGCCGTAAAATCAGCGGGCAGATGACCGTCTTTGATACTGTGAGCCAATGACGTGATGGTCGAATTTTCATCTTGTCGGAATATTTTATTGAGCCTAACAGACGGAATTTGTGGAATTTTGAGTAAATCAGCAAAAACTTGCCCTGGACCAACGGACGGAAGTTGGTCGCTATCGCCAACTAGAAGGACTTTCATTGAGGCAGGAATGGCTTGAAATAACTTGTTGGCAAGCCAAGTATCCACCATCGAAAACTCATCGACAATCAATAAAGAACCCGACAAATCATTTGAGAATTCGTCTGCCATGTTTTCGTCTTGTCCCAAACCCAAATGCCGATGAAGCGTGGCTGCAGGAAGTCCTGTCAGCTCGTTCATTCGGCGGCTGGCACGTCCCGTAGGCGCCGCCAGCAAAATCGGAAACAAATCGTCATTGTAGTGATGAACGTCCAAATCCACCTTGTAAACTCTCGCATAAAGCTCAATGAACCCATTGATAATCGTTGTTTTCCCCGTTCCAGGACCGCCAGTCAAAACAAAGAATTGGTGCTTCATTGCTCCAATAATGGCCTGTTTTTGAAGGTCATCATAAGTCATGTCCAAATCTTCTTCGACTTTTGTCAGCTCTGACAGCAATTTTTCCTCTTTGAAGTCTTGACCATGTCGCTCAATCAAACTGTTTAGACTTTTTTTAATGCCTTCCTCGGCAAAAAACAAGCTGTTTTCAAAGAGCTTGGTTCCTTCTTGCTGAATTTTGCCTTCTTCAATGAGGCTGTTAATTTCATTTGCCACTTCGACAGGAGAAATTTCCACATTTCTGGACGTTTCTAGCAGGTCAACCGCCAATTCGAGCAAGGCTTTGGCTTCCATATATGTATCGCCTGTTTCAAGTGGCTGACTGCTCAAAAGGTGCATCAGCGCGGCCTTAAAGCGCTCGGGGCTGTCCGCCTCAATACCCAAGTTTTTGGCAATATTATCTGCTGTTTTAAAACCGACGCCTTTGACATCTTCAACCAAAAGATAAGGATTTTCTTTCAGTTTAGCCAAGGTTTCATCCTTGTATTTCTCATAAATCTGGAAGGTTTGTTTGCTTGTCAAGCCATAAGTAGCAAGTTGTGTCAGTACTTTTTCCATGCCATGATTTTCTCGCAAAATTTTAATAAATGAATTGCGTTTGGCTGGAGTCAGTAAATCTGAGATAGCTTGCGGGTCATCCAAAAGCGAATCGACCGTGTCTTTTGGGAAACGTTCCACAATTTTTTCAGCGGTTTTTTTCCCAATTCCTGGAAATTTATCACTTGAAAAATATTTAATCAATCCCGCAGAACTGGTCGGAACGGCCTTTTCATAAGTCGTTACTGCTAACTGTTCGCCGTATTTTGGGTGCGTGGTCAAGCTTCCATAAAAGGTATAATGGTCGCCTTCGACAAGCTCACCAATGGTCCCTGTGACAACAATTTCACTGTCTTCATAGTCAGCATTTGTGTCATCAATTTCAAGGAGTAAAACTTTGTAAAAATTACTTGAGTTGCTGAAAAAAATCGCTGCGATTTCGCCAGTAAAAAAGATTTTGTCATTCATTCTATTGTTTTGTTCCAAACTTTCATTTCAAAATGCTCGCCGACAGATTCTAAAATTGTCAACGAATTATTGGTTAAGCCGCCTTCTGAACGTAATTCTGAGACGGGATAGCCTGCTAAATGTCTAATACCTGCAGTTCCGCTCGCACCATGCCCAACCAGTAAAACTTCCTCAACGCCACTCGCAATCAAGCTTTGTCCAAGTGCGTCAAACCTTGTCAGCACTGACTCAACTGATTCGGCACCAAAGGCGGAGCCATCAAAATGCGCTAAATCATACCGTGAGGTGTGCATTTCTTCAGGATATTGCTCAATCGCATCCTTAATCAACTGACCTTCCAACTGACCGAAATTCCACTCTGCAAGGCGCTCGTCCGTACTGACAGGTAAATCTGTCAGCAACTGTGCAGTCAAAACAGCACGTTTGGCAGGACTTGCAATCACTTGATTCAGTTTGAGCGTTTCCAAATAAGCACGAACGCGTGCGATTGACTCAAAAGATTCTTCTAAAAGTGGTGAATCGCCAGTCTGTCCTTGAAGTTTTCTTTCTAAATTCCACTCCGTCTTTCCATGACGGACAAAATATATTTTCATTTTTTTCCTTCGTAAATCTTATATTTTCCTAACATTCTAACCGTAATGCCTAAACTTCTCATTTCTTCACATGCAAATCTAATCTTGTCATCGCTGACAAGGTCAATGATGAAAAAATATTGACCCAAGCGTGTTTTTAAAGGACGAGATTCGATTTTTGTCATGTCAATGCCCCGCCAGGCAAATGTTGAAATTGCTTTGTGCAATGCTCCTGGCAGATTTTCAGGTAAAGTCAATGCCAGACTGACTTTATCCGCCTTTTTAGCTAATAAGATCGTTGGTTCTTGTTTTCCTAAACACCAGAAACGCGTATTATTTTCATCCCTGTCTTGAATATTTTCTGCCAGCACTGACAAGTCATAAAATTCTGCTGCCTTCAAATTGGCAACCGCTCCATACGCCTTATCAGGATTTTGCTGTACCATTTCCGCTGCCAAAGCTGTTGAGGCAACTGCTTGAATTTGGGCGTTCGGATAATGTGCGGTTAAATATTCACGTGCTTGTGCCAAGGCTTGCGGGTGTGAAAAAATCTGTTCTGGTTCCACCGCTAAATCAGCAACTAACAAATTTTGAACGATTGGCAAGACAATTTCGGCAACCACTTGCGCAGTACTTTGATGATAAATTTTATCAATGGCCACATTGACTGGGCCTTCGATACTGTTTTCAATCGGCACTAATGCATGGTCAAATTTTCCATTTTCATACTGCTCAATCAATTCAGGAATTGACGCGACCGCCTGCAAATGTTCATTTGGAAAGGCGAGTTGAGCAGCTTGGTGTGAAAAAGAACCTTTGGGTCCTAAATATGCGATTTCCATCTTTTCCTTACCTTTCTCTAAGCTTTTTCTTAGGTCCTTGCCAATCCTTAATTTTTCTTGCAAGCTCTTCTGGAGTATCCTGTCTCACATCCAATATCAAATCGGCGACTGCTTCATATTTGTTTTTTCGACTTTCATAACGTTCTAAAAGCAACTGCTGACCTTGTTGAGCTAACGGACGAACGTTAAGTTTATCTGACCTGATACGTTCAAAAAGACATTCGAAATCAGCTTTCAAATAAACCACTTCATTTTCATTTGCTAAAATTTTTAGATTTTCGGCAGACTCAACAATGCCACCACCTGTTGCAATGACCGCGGTATTCGTATTCTCTAAACAGTCAAGCAAACTTTCTTGTTCAATTTGGCGGAATTTTCGCTCTCCAAATTGCTCAAAATATGTGGCAATCGGCATGCCAATCTTGTCCGTAATGACCCTATCTAAATCTTGATAATCAGCGGTCAATAGACGCGCTACAGTGGACTTTCCAGCCCCCATAAACCCAATCAGTACAAGCGTCATTTCAGCAATCTTTCCATGTCAGTAAAGAATTCAGGATAGCTTGTTTTGATGGCCTCACTGCGTTCCAAAATCATCTCGTCATCGTTGACCAAAAGGGCCGCAATCGCAGCCATCATGCCGATGCGATGATCTCCTTGAGTATTGACTTTTGTGGCATGGAGTGGCGTTTTTCCTCGGATAATCATGCCGTCAGAAGTTGGCGTGATTTCGGCACCCATTGCTTGCAAAATATCGGTTACGACCGCAATCCGATCCGTTTCTTTCAAGCGCAATTCTTCTGCGTCTTTAATAATGGTTTCGCCGGCTGCTTGGGTCGCCAAAAGGGCAATAATAGGCAATTCATCAATCAAACGTGGGATCATTTGCCCTGAAATCTCACAGCCAACCAGCTGACTTGTCCGAACGACCAGACTTGCTGATTTATTAACTTTGTCCTCAGATAAAACGACAACCTGACCTTGCATCATTTCGATCACATCAAGAATGCCTGTTCTCGTCTCATTGATGCCAACATTTCGCAATTCGATTTCACTGTTTGGGACAATGAGTCCTGCCACCAACCAAAAGGCTGCGGAAGAAATATCGCCCGGTACACTTACTTTTTGGCCTCTTAATTCTTGTCCACCTGGCACAAGAATATTTTTCCCTGAAATCGCCAATTCGCCACCAAATTGAAGCAACATATCTTCTGTATGATTGCGTGTTTTTTCTTTTTCAACAATGCGACTGACAGATTTTTTATCCGTCTGCAAAGCTGCAAAAATGAGTGCCGATTTGACTTGAGCCGAAGCAACGGGCAATTTATAATCAATTTCTTGCAACTGCTGCGTCCCACTAATCTTGAGTGGTGGCAAATCACGCGCCGTTTGCCCTTTGATTTTCGCTCCCATTTGACGCAACGGCTGCGCCACGCGATCCATAGGACGTTTTGAGAGAGAATCATCTCCAAAAAGTTCTGAATCAAAAGGACGACCCGCCAAAATTCCTGAAATCAAACGCGTCGTTGTTCCAGAATTTCCCATGTCAAGCGGTGTTTGTGGTGCTTTTAAGCCCTTAAATCCCCTGCCTTCAATGATAATCTTGTCGCCATCATCCTCAATCTCGACGCCCATTGCACGAAAAGCATTGATGGTCGAAATAACATCTTCGCCCCGTAAAATATCAGAAACTTCTGTTCTGCCTTGGGCAATGGCTCCAAACATAATTGAACGGTGTGAAATTGATTTGTCCCCAGGGACAGTAATGGTTCCTTTTAATCCTTGTGCATGTGTTTCTAATTTCATCTTCTTTTCCAATCATCAAAATTACAAATCTTACCTCAATTATAACACAAGTCGGCGTCTGATTTATGTCCGCAATGGCATTTGACGAAATAATCTATACAATTCAGCAAAAATGCCAGATATAGCCTTCATCAAAGCAATCGCAAAAAAAAGCCTGCCTTATGAAAAGGCAAGCTTTATTTCTCTTTAATCATCAAGCTATTCACAGCAATTTTTTCTTAAATTTTGTTTGAATATGCATTGAACAAATCAAGAACAGAGCCTGTAAAATCAACCTTTTCGCCCGAAATTTCAAGCTGGTCAATCGTCAAATGATCTTCAAGTGCAGGTACTTCCCGCATTTGGAGCATGATAAAATCAGCCATATTTTCAAAGGTCGCCGTTTTTTGTTGATTGGCATCGTGATAGGTAATTTTCATCATTTTCTCCTTTCTTTTTTAGATTATTATAGCATTTTACGTATTCTTAAACCATCGCTTTTTTCATTCAATGTGGTCGTTCAAGCTCAAATAAATCGCCAAGTTTGCCATACTGATTTCCAGCAAGCCTTGCGACAGGATCAAGTGCCTTGACATCGACATAAAATTTTTCGTCATCAATGACAGCCTCGTCAAAGATAAAATTGATCACTTCCAATAAAACCAAGTGTCCCTGTGGCAGCTCAATGTTTTGAAACAAGCGCGTTTCAAAGCGAACCTTACTATTTTTGATACTTGGGACAGTAAGCATTTCGGAGGGAATCAGTTCAATGTCAAAAGCATTTGCTTCACTGATTTCTGCTGGTAAAGTTGCAGCCGTTTCATTCATTTGAGTAAGATTGTCCGTGCTGACAAGATGAACAACCGCTTCTTTTGTAGCTAGGAGATTGTTAAAGCTGTCTTTTTCAGCTGTAAAACTGACTGAAAGTAAGGGAGGCTGACTGGATGCCACCGAAAAAAAGCTAAATGGGGCAAGATTGACAAGGCCATCTGAATTTTGAGTCGTTAGCCAAGCAATCGGCCGTGGCACGACACTTCCGGAAAGAAGTTTGTAAATTTGTTGCTGCGTTAAGTCATCTGCTTTGTATTTTTTCATCATTTCCTCATTTCTTTCAGGTTTAGAGATAAACGTGCCGTTCGCTAAAACCACGTTCATCTCCAAGCCTGAAAGGCTCAGATTTTTAATCCATTTATTCGACATAGCGTGCTTCAAATGCAGCCAAGCTCTCGCCTTCCATGCGTTCTAGCACTTTTTCTTGTGTCCAAAGTTTATCTTGGCGCCGATCACGCAAAGTATCTTTTGTATCCAGTGGGCGTAAACTTGAAGCTAAACGTGCTTTTTCAGCTTCTTCTGCAGGAAAGAGATGCGCTGGTAAACTCAGATTTTTTCCTGCTTCTTCTTTGCTTTCATCAATCCAAAATCCTGATGTCATCAAGGCTTCTTCATAGCTGTCAACCACACCTTCTTTAGCTTCTGCCATTTCTAAAGCACCAATTCCTGGTGTAAAAGTGGCAATTTCAAACAAGACGCCAGGCGCAACACGCACATATTCACTAGAGAAGTAAAAACGGTCAACCAATCCTGAATGCGGCAATCTAAAGGAACGAATGCGCTCAATCCAATAATGCAAGGTCTCGGGATTTGCGGTACCTAATGCCAAATGATGAATGGTTCCAAAGCCTTGATAGGCATAAACCTCATTTTCATTTGCTTCTTCAAGAATAAGTGCAGCTCCATTTCCTCCATTTGCAACTTCAAAAAGGTGCATTTGATTTTCATGCCCTGCATAATGAAAGCCAAAAACAGTTTCCATAATCGTCCGCAGTTGTTCTGCATCTGCTACTTTGACAAAAACGGGTCCTAAGCCAATTATACCATGTTCTTCTGGCACATTTGACAACATCCATGGCCGATCAAGTGCCACGTCTCCTGTATTTTTTTCATCTGAAATGAGTTGATACTTTTGACCATCAAAATCTTCGAATTCCAGAGTTTTTTGTCCAAATTTGCTGGAAATTGTAGCATGTTTGACATGTGCATGTTCGAAACGGTCAAGCCAATAAGTCAACGAGGCGTCTGTTGCCACACGGAATGATACACGTTCGATACTATTAACACCGTGCATTCCTTGGGGGGCATTTTTAAAGTCAAAGAAGGTCATGTTTGGACTTTTTCCGTCTTCGCCAGTGAAATACAAATGATAAGTCTCGTAATCATCTTGATTGACCGTTAGTTTTGCAAGTCTCAATCCTAAAATATTAGTGAAAAAATCATAATTTTTTTGCGCACTTGATGTGATAGCTGTAACGTGATGAACACCTGCTAAAATGTATGGTTTTTCGATTGTTCCTGTCATAATGTCTCCTTTTTCTCGGGCTGTGAAGCCATCCATGCTTGAACTGCTGCTATTTCAGAGGCGGTCAACTGATGTCCCGCCTGACTTTTATAAATTTCAAGCTGACAGCCTGAAAGACTCAAGTTTTCAGTCAATGCGTCAAAATTATCCTTGCTGACAATGGAATCATTATCGGCATGACTTAGCCAAATTTTAGGAGGATTTGGCATTGAAATGGGCACTAAATCCTCAAGCTGCATGGCATGAAATGCAATGATTTTGTCAAAACTGACCAGTCCCTTTTGTTGCATATTCAGGGCTACATTTGCGCCATTTGAATAGCCCAAAGCAATCAGTTGCGATCCGTCAAGCTCATATTCATTAAGAAGCTGATTGATTTTTGAAATCAGCCAGTCCGACTCCTCGGCTAACGAGGCCAAATCAAAATTTTCTTTCGTGAACGCTGGGCCTTTGAGCTTAAAGTAGCGATTGATACCCTGTTCAGAAATTCGCCCCCGAATAGCAATCAGAGGATGATTTTCAAAAAGTTGACGTGCAATCGGCAAAAGTTGAAATTCGTCACCACCCGTACTGTGTAAGAGAAGGACGGGTGCTAATTTTTTGTTTCCTGTCTCAATATAAAAATCTGCCATCATTCTCCTCATTATTATTTGTTCTTTTTTTATTATTGTTTTATCGTTTACGCTTGTAAACTGTATCTACAATATAACATTTACGTTTGTAAACGTCAAGTTTTTTTACTCATAAAAAAATAAGTGCTACGCACCTATTTTTCATTTCTTTCTTGTCGATATTCTTCCAGCATCAAAGCCCAGTAATCACATAAGACGGACTTTTCTAACTTCTTGATATAAGCATAAATTTGCCCCATTTTTTTCATGCCGATTTTTTCCACGACACGACCTGATTTTTGATTTTCTGCAAAATGTTCCGCTGTTAGTACATTGAGCTCCAATTCATTAAAACCAAAATCCACAAGAGTTTGCGCTGCTTCCGGCATAAGCCCCTTTCCCCAGAATTTTTGATTTAAACTCCAAGCAAATTCGCCCTTGTCAGCTTTGACATAAAGACTAATCATGCCAATCACTTTCAGACTTGTCTTTTCAACAATTCCCCACATCATCAGCCTCTGGGGCAGCAATTTATTGGCAAGCTCTGCTTTGGTTTCCTCAATCGAATGGTGCGCACGAAAGGTGACATAACGGACAATTTCAGGATTGCTAAAAATTTCAAATAAATCCTCAGCATCCGTCATCTCAAGCTTGCGGAGAATAAGGCGTTCTGTTTCAAAGACCTCATGTTCTGCCAAAATCAGATTTTTATCCATGCATTTTCTCGTATTCTTCCCCTGTCAAAGCCCAGTAATCACATAAGACGGAGCGTTCAAGTTTGTCAACATAAAGATAGATTTGTCCCATTTTTTTCATGCCGATTTTTTCCATGACACGACCTGATTTTTGATTTTCTGCAAAATGTTCCGCTGTAATTACCTTGAGTCCCAATTCATTAAAGGCAAAATCCACAAGAGTTTGCGCTGCTTCCGGCACAATCCCGCGTCCCCAATGACTTTTGTTCAATATCCAGCCAAAATTTCCACTGTCGCCATTCACGCGCATATCAATGGTTCCAAGAAACTCATCTGTCGTCTTATCAACAATTCCCCAGCATGTCAGTCGATTTTCCATAAAATAAGTGGCAATGCCGATTTGAGTTTCTTCAAGACTTTGACTCGGTTTTATCGTGATAAATTTGACGCATTCTTCGTCTTTCGCGTAGTCATATATGGCAGGAGCGTCCGCCAATTCTACCTTGCGTAAGATGAGCCGGTCAGTCTCAAAAACTTGGTGCTGTGCTAAAATCAGATCTTTATTCATACTTTTCCTCGTATTCATTTTTTACTAAGACATAATAATCACTCAAAACAGATTGTTCTTCTAGTCGTAAATAATTCCATGTTTGACCAACTTTTTTCATGCCAATTTTTTCCATGACACGACTTGATTTTGGATTTTCCGTATCGCAACTGGCTGTCAGCACTGACAGATTTAAGGTCTGAAAGGCAAAATCTCGCAGACATATGGCTGCTTCTGGTGCAAATCCATGTCCCCAATAGCTTTGATTGAGCATCCAGCCCATCTCTCCTTGGTCATGATTGACATGAAGCTCAATGAAGCCAATCATTTTCTGCTTACTTTTAAGCTCCAGTGCCCATATTGACAACCCTTGCGGTATAAAATAATTTGCAATGTTCTCTTTGGTTTCTATTATATTTGCATCGACTTTTGAGCCAGTATTTGCAACAACAAATGGATTACCACAGATTTCAAAAAGGTCTGTGGCATCCGCCATCTTTATTTTTCTAAGTTTTAGCCGTTCTGTCTCAAAATTCAAATGTTCTGCTAATTTTACACTCATGTTCATCTTATTTTCTAATCTCCAATCGTAAAATCAGTCGCTACTCTAATAATTTCCTTAGCCTTTTCTAAGTCATTTGCTGATTTGAAACTAATCTGAAGTTGCCCATGAATATCTTCACGATTTTCTTCATTGATTTTGATATTGGTGATGGAAATGTCTTGTAGGAGTGCCAACACACGTAACACAACGCCTTTTTCATCCGGAACAGACAGGTACAAATCGTAAAAATTTGGAATGGCACCTCGGCCTTTCAAGATTTCCATTTCTTGTCTCATTTTTTTGCCAGAATCAAAGAATTTTCTTATGGCAGATTCATCTTTTTGGCTAATGATGTGCGAAACGTGATCTAATTGCTGTTTGTAGTCGTTGATTCGCTCAAAAATCTCTTTAGAATTAGACAGTAAAACAGAAGTCCACATGCGACTATTTGCCTCAGCAATTCGTGTCATGTCTCGAAAACCACCAGCTGCCAGATGTTTGACCAATGGGTGCTGTTTGGCATATTGATTGGATTGTTGAACTAAAGATGAGGCTATGATGTGAGGAAAATGTGAAACTTGACTTGCGACTTGATCATGTTCTTTTGCGTCAACAATGATAAATTTGGCATGCAAACCGCAAAGAAGCTCTTGCAGGTCTTGATTTTCTTCAGTCAAGACATAATAGGCATTTTCAAACAAATTGACATCCGCCGCATGAACACCAGATTTATGAGAACCTGCCATGGGATGCCCCCCAATAAATTTCACATTTTTATCAGAAAAAACTTCTTTTGCCTTCATCATAATTTCATTTTTCGTTGAACAGGTATCTGAAATGAGGACAGAATGAGAAAATGTCAGCTGTGACAAGTCATCCATTAACTTTAAAGTCACATCAATCGGGGTTGCCAAAAGAATAAAGTCCATCTGACTGGCATCTTCCAAACTCGCTTTTGCTTGAATGATGCCCTCATTTAAGGCAAAAGTTGCCGTTGCTTCTGTGTCAATCCCATAAATTTCAACCGCTGAATATTCCCTTCGAATTGCTAATGCCATGGAACTCCCAATTAGTCCCAGACCTATAATCATCACTTTTTTCATCTTATTCTTCTTTTCTTATCATTTAAAAGATTTTTGAAGCATCTTTTCTCATTTGTTATTGATTTTTGACGATTGAAACCTGCGTTCCACTATCAATCTCAGATTGAATTTGAGCGGAAAAATCCAGCTTTTCTAAAATCAGTCTCGCCAAATACAAGCCAAGTCCTGTTGATTTTTGTTGAATTCTGCCGTTAAATCCTGTAAAACCATGCTCAAATAAACGGGGCAAGTCTTCGGCCAGAATACCTATTCCAGTATCTTGAATTTCAATCCGACCTGGCTCAATCACAATGGTCACGCCACCAGTTTTAGTATATTTTACGGCATTGTTGATAAATTGCTCTAATGCAAGTTCAAACCAACGTTTGTCAGTACTGACAAACCAGTCATTTTGTATCTCAAAACGAATGGTTAAGCCTTTTTGTATGAAAAAATGGCTGTATTTCTTGATGATTTTTTTTGAAAGCTCTGAAACTGAAAATTTTTCAAATTTAAAATCAGTTGAAAGATTGGTTATTCGTTGATATTCCAGCAAAATTTTCAAATAATTTTCTAATAAAAAAACTTGGTTTTTAAGTTCATTCTCATCAACTTGAGTTTGTGACATCAAATCAATAGCAGAAAGTGGCACTTTCATCTGATGTGACCAAACCCGAATAACATCTGTAAAGTCTTGCGTTATTCTACTTTGCTCATCCAGACTCTGCTTTAAATCTTCATTCTCTTTTTCCAAATCAGAAAGCTTAATTTGCGCATTTTTCCAACGTGAATAAGAAAACAATAAGTAAATAATGAAAACGAGTAGCGCCAGCAAACTACAGTTAAAAAAGGCAATCAGTGGCAAATCCCAGAGTAAAAAATTGATGATGTAAATGACCAAAATTAAGCAAAAAACACTGATCTGTGGCAGTTTTGCCTTT
Organism: Lactococcus sp. dk101; assembly: GCF_009601055.1. Taxonomy (GTDB): domain Bacteria; phylum Bacillota; class Bacilli; order Lactobacillales; family Streptococcaceae; genus Lactococcus. The sequence goes on along the minus strand of NZ_WITI01000001.1, from coordinate 188,688 downwards.
AAAAAGCTACGCCAATACATATCCGGCCCCCCGTTTCGTTACAATATGCTGATCCAGTCCAATTTCGCTAACTTTTTTTCTTAAACGCGTCATTTTGACATTGAGAGTGTTGACATCGATGAACTCATCGGTCTGCCAAAGCTCTTGCAAAATGCTTTCTTTGCTGACCACTTCGCCTTTTTTTCGAAAAAGCAGCATCAAAATTTTATTTTCAGAAGTGGTCAGCTCGATTTGTTGCTTGTCAGTACTGACAATATTTTCCGACAGTGAGAACTCCAAAAAATCAAGCTTTTCACTGCCTGCAAAAGCGTAGGAACGTCTCAATAAGGCTTTAATTTTTGCCCGCAAAAGCGACAGCGAAAAAGGTTTCGTTACAAAATCATCTGCCCCTTGGTTCATGGCTGTGATTTGGTTCATATCGTCCGAGGAAGATGAGATAAAAATGATTGGAAGATGAGTTATTTTACGCAATTCAGTCGTCCAATAAAAGCCACTATAGAAGGGTAATCCGATATCCATTAGGACAAGGTCGGCTTCAAATTCTAATATTTCTTGTTTGACCGCACGGAAATTGGAGACACTTCTCACAGAAAACTCATCTTTTAATGCTAATTTAATTGATTTCACGATGGCCTCGTCATCCTCAACAATAAATATTTTATCCATGATTTCTCTTCTTTCTATTCGTTTTAACAATTATAACGTTTTTTATCAAAATATTCTAAAAATAAAAAAGCTGTCAGTACTGACAGACTCTTTTTAGCGCTCCACAATCTTATAATAAACCCGTGAAGTTAATTTGTAAATCAGATAGTACAATATGGCGATGATTAAAATCGTCCCTATACTGACCCAAGCAACCAGTACTGTATCAGTGATACCAAAGGCTTCGATGATTTTACTAATCATGATGTATGCAAAGCCAAAGTGGATAATCGAAACAACAATCGGTAAAAAGAAGAGCATTCGAACTTGTGATTTGATTGTCTTTTGAACTTCTGTTTTGGACAGGCCAACTTCTTGTAAAATCTTGAACGAGCGTTTGTCCTGACTGCCTTCTGAAAGCTGCTTGTAATAGATAATCAAAGCTGCCCCCAAAATAAAGCTGATGCCCAAGATAAAGCCGATGAAAACAAATCCTGCAATCACGCTCTTAGCGCTCTTGAGTACTTCCGTACGCGAATACATAGACAAATTAGACGTGTTCTTCGCCAAGGCCAGACCAAAAGTATCCGCTTTTGTTGGTGCAATCTCAAATAAGGCAACGGTTTGAAGCAGTTTTGAACCATCAATGGTTTCATTATAAGCCTGCGACATCTCTTTCAATGTTTTATCGTCATTGCTGACAATCAAAATTGTATCCATAAATGTGGATTGAAGTGGATAGTTTTTGAGCGTCTTTAGTCGGTCAACCTGGTAATTCTTTCCATACCAGTCTAACTGATTAAAAGCGGCCTCCTTACCTGAAATCGTATAAACAAGAAGCTGTTGATTGGTCAATTCAGGGACTGAATTGCCAAGTTTGACCAAATCGTCACGGCTGACAATCGAAAAATTGATTTGGTTCGCATTTGCGTTCCATTTTTCAACCGCAAGCGTTTTGTCCTTTGTCTGTGTGCCAACTATCAAATTAGATTGCGTCTCAATAACTTTCAAATCTTCAATAGGGATTTGCTTTTCATTTGAGACGCTTTCGATTTTATTTGCCAGTGCTTCTTTTGACATATTGTAAGCAACGGCTTGTGCTTCCATCGGATACTGTTTGGTAAGCGAGTGTTCCGTTCCGAAAAAGATACCAACGGTTACCACCATTGTAACAATGGCCATCGAAAGTAAAATCGTGATGTTTGCAAGGCCGACAGCATTGGCTTTCATCCGATAAAGCATTGAACTTGTCGTGATGAAGTTATTTGGTTGGTAGTAAGAGGCCCGTTTTTTCTTGCGTTTCAAATACCAAACGGTAAAACTCACATAGAAAAAGTAAGTCCCAAAGATGACCAGAATAACCGCAATGAAAAATTGACTCAACGCTTTTACTGGATTTTCAACTGAAACGGCCATGTAATAACCAACAGCCAGTAAAACAATCCCTAAGAGAGCGAAAATGATATTGCTTTTCGGTTCTTTCTCACCTTTGCTGGCTTCTCTCAAGAGATCAAGACTTGATGATTTCCAAATGATGAAACAACCAATAATCAAAAGCAAAAGAAAGAAAACGAGGAAAATTGCTGCAACCACAAGATAACTGACGGGATTGATGACCAAATTAAAAGTCTTTCCACCGATGATATTAACAAAAATTAAGAATGAGAATTTGGAAAAAGCAATCCCAATCACGCTACCAAACACCAGAGTAATCAGATAAATCATCAGGAGTTCATAAAATGAAACCAGTGCAATTTTTTCTTTACCAAATCCTAAAATATCGTAAAGTCCAAATTCACGTGACCGTTGCAGTTGGAGAAAACGATAAGAATAAATCAAAATCATTGCTCCAAAAATAGCCAAGACAACGAGGGCCAAAATCATCAACTGTCCAACGACAGCACCTGCAAATGGCAATTTGGTGACCGATGGTGAAAAGGCAATCGAAGCTGCTACAAAGAGCATGACGAACATGGTCAAGCAGGCGATTAGAAATGGGCCAAAGCTTTTCATGTCTTTTCGAATGTTACGCGCCGCAAGTTTTAAACTAAGCATGCCCCTCTCCTTCATGATCCTCTTGTTCTGGCGCTCCTAGAAAGGCCGTCATCGACATGGTAATCTCTTTAGCAAATTCTTGTGCGCTTTTTTCTGCTCGATAAAGTTGGTGATATAAAACACCGTCTTTGATAAATAGCACGCGTTTCGCATGGCTAGCAGCTAAGCTGGAGTGAGTCACCATAATAATGGTTTGTCCTATTTGATTGATTTCTTCAAACAAATCCAGTAATTTTTCCGAATTTTTGAAATCAAGCGCCGCCGTCGGCTCATCAGCCAAGACCAAATCAGGATGGCTAATCAATGCACGCGCTGCTGCAACACGCTGTTTTTGACCGCCTGATAATTCAAAAGGCTGTTTATCCAATAAGTCAACGATATTCAGCTTAGGCGCAAGTAAATCGAGCCTCTTTTTCATCTCAGGTAACTTTTCTTTGGAAAGTACCAAAGGAAGATAAATATTATCACGAACATTCAGGGTATCTAAAAGGTTGAAATCTTGAAAGACGAAGCCGAGATGTTGACGCCTAAAAGCTGAAATATCCTTGTCTTTGATGGCTGTTATTTCTTCTCCCTTTAGCAAAACTTTGCCTTGAGTAGGCTTTTCTAGTGTGGATAAAATATTGAGCAGGGTCGTTTTCCCTGAACCCGACTCTCCCATGATAGCGATGAATTCCCCTTTTTCCACGCTGAAATCAATATCTACAAGCGCTGTTGTTTCTTCTTTGGAAAATCGTGTTTTAAATACTTTCTTTATATGACGAACTTCTAATAACATTTTGCTCTTCCTTTTCTTTGGCTAGTCTTTTTTTTACTTGAGTTATACTGTACGAGACACATGACATCATGATTGAAACTAAAACGAAAGTCAGTGTTAATAAGGCTAAATTTAATTGAAATAAGGTCATTTTTTCCCTCCTCGTGATTATCAACTTTTTATTCTGCTTTTATTTTGTCGCGTGCTAATTTAGGAACTTTGTCCGCTTGGACTTCATTCCAACTGGTTACGCCTTTGGATTTGTTGTAAGTTATTTTAAGATAGGCCTTTTGTTTCAAATTGTGACTGGCAGTGTAAGTAAAGCTTTGTGCTGCTCCTTTATCACTATAACCTATTTGTTGATATTCGTAACGTTTCATTTTTTCTCCGTCACTCGTCAGGTCGGTAATTTCTTTTCCGTCTGCTTTGATTTGGACATAATAAGCTTGACCGCCGTAATTTGACTGATACCACATAAAACCCGCGCCCATCAAGATGGCAAGCAATGCTACAAGACCAATGAGTATTTTTTTCATTTTTCTCCCTCTTTTCTTTGTGTATTTCTTTATACTTTTATTATATCAGCAAGGGAAACTTTCAAACTTACAATATTGTAATAAAATAAAAAAACCAGTTTAAACTAGTTTTTCTTTGGCATATCAACATCAAGCAGAACCACTTCTTGTCCATTGGGCTTTTCTTGATATGGGTTATAAAAAATGATGGACATTTGAACAAAATCAGGGTGTAGGTCTTTCGGCGCACCAAAAATAATGTTATCCGCAAAATCGATGGTAAAACTGTCGATAAATTGATTACATTGTAACATGTCGTCAAAAATCATGGTTTCTCTTTTATTGACAACGACTTTGATTTGATTTTCATCGGGGTTCATTTTAATATTCTTCCAATCGTTTTTGATAGCTTGTCAGTGCTGACAGAAGTTCAGCAAAATTATCTGACGGGAATTTCTCACATATTTCTTGTGCCAAAACTGTGGCAACCACATTTTCCATAACCACGCCGGCAGCCGGCAAGGCCGTTGGATCAGAGCGTTCCACTGAGGCCTTATAAGGCTCGTGCGTTTGGGTATCAACTGACATCAATGGCTTGTAAAGGGTCGGAATGGGCTTCATGACCCCACGAACAATAATTTGTTGTCCATTGGTCATGCCACCTTCAAAGCCCCCCAAACGATCGCTTTTTCGGCTATAACCATCTGTCTCACTCCAAACAATTTCGTCCATAACCTGAGAACCTTTCAGCTTACCTGCTTCAAAGCCAAGGCCAAATTCGACTCCTTTAAATGCATTGATTGAAACAACGGTGGCGGCAATTTTTCCGTCCAGCTTGCGATCAAATTGGACATAAGAGCCTAGTCCCGCTGGAACATTTTCCACACGAACTTCGACAATTCCACCGATTGTATCGCCGGCTTTTTTAATGTCATCAATATAAGTCCTAATCTCATCTGCTTTTGCCAAATCAACAACAGACAAATCATTTTGTCCTGCCGTCTCTTTAATTTGGTCAACGCTCATGGGTTCTGTCAGTGCTGACGACAGGTCAAAACCACCGAAATTTACCACATGATTCGCAATTTCAATTCCGAGTTCATGCAGCAATTTTTTAGCTACAGCTCCAACAGCCACGCGCATGGTCGTTTCACGCGCACTTGAACGCTCAAGAACATTTCGTAAATCATCAAAATCGTATTTCATGCCACCAACCAAATCTGCATGGCCAGGGCGTGGTTTGGTCAAACGGCGTTGCTTTTTGACTTTTTCATCCACTTCTTCGGCTGCCATAATTTGTTGCCAATTTTTGAAATCTCGATTGATGACCGACAAGGTAATTGGACTTCCAATCGTCTTTCCATGTCGCACACCACTCGTGATTTCGACTTGGTCAGATTCGATTTTCATGCGGCCACCGCGCCCATAACCACCTTGACGGCGTTTTAATTCAACATTGATGTCCTCGGCAAGCAAAGGCAAACCAGCAGGAACGCCCTCAATAATGGCCGTCAAACGTGGCCCGTGTGATTCACCAGCTGTAAAATATCTCATTTATTTCTCCTTTGGTTCTCATTCCTTCATCAACTTCTCATAAATCGGAAGTAATTGGTCGAGCGTCTCTAACATTTCTGACCAAATTTTCTCATTTTGTTGACCGTCAAAACGTGACTTTTCCCAGATCCGTCCAAATTCAAGTTCTGCTTTTTTAATTTTGCCAAAGCGTTCTCTGGCCGCTGAAAATTCAGTATTTGGGAAAAATTCAGCTTTCGTATGGTCTTTAGAAACAACAAACGATTGTGGCAATTTCACATTTTTCAATGCTTCAGCGTATTTTTTTTGATCTTTTGGCTGGTCAATCATGGACAAATACATGAAGACATAATCTCCCCAAATCCCCAACTGAAAATGAGCTTCCATTTTATAACCACGCGGTTTGGTCGAAATTGCCGACCAGGTATTTTCCGGCGCATTGGCCGTTCTTCTGCGGTGTTGTGCGATGTGTAAGAAAAAATCTTGCGTGGGATATTTTGCTGTCAGTACTGACAAGAACTTCTCCCCACAGGCCTGAAAAATCGGTTGAATTTCTGCTCTAATTGCTGTCATTCTTGCGTCTAGGCCATCAATTTCAAACACTTTAAAGGACTGTTCATCAAACATTTTGGGCGGATTTTTCTTAAGTTCTACATTCATTTTTTTAAATAATCTTTCATTTCTTCAAATTCAATGACATGAATTTCTGCCTGACCAATTTCTGGTACAAGGACAATTTTGATTTGTTTACCGCGGCCTTTTTTATCATGGAGCAATGCTTGATAAAGCTCTGCTTCATTCCAAGGTTGGTAAGTAAGCGGAAGTCCGAATTTTTCCAACATCTCGGAAATTTTTTGGCTTAGACCTTTTGGTGAGTGACCTTTTTCTTCAGCAATTTTAGTAATTTGAACCATGCCAATTCCAACTGCCTCACCATGCATGACCTTGCCATAACCAGAAGTAGCCTCAATCGCATGACCAATGGTATGGCCAAAATTCAGATAAAGACGGACACCATTGTCATGTTCGTCAGCGATGACAACATTGCGCTTGACCTGACAAGAATGGAAAATGATTTCTTCGGCATATTTTTCTCGGAGCAAGTCGGCATTTTCGGTCGCATCAAGCAACTGCCATAGTTCCGTATCGCCAATCAAGGCGCACTTGATGACTTCACCAAGGCCTTCCTTAAATTCGCGGTCGCCCAAGCTATTGAGCACCAATGGATCAATCAAAACACCGTCTGGCTGAGCAAATGTCCCAATCATGTTTTTGGCACGTTTCGAATTTACTGCTGTTTTTCCACCAATTGAGCTGTCCACTTGTGCTGTTAAACTGGTCGGCACCTGTAAAAAATGAATGCCTCGCATATAAGTTGAGGCAACAAATGCCGCCAAATCGCCTACAACACCACCACCAAGTGCAATAATGCCATCCGTTCGTGTTAGATTTTCTTGCGCACAAAAGTCCCAAGCCAACTCCGCTGTAGCCAAATTTTTACTGGCTTCGCCCGCTTCAAAAACGAAACTTGTAACCTCAAATCCATCTAGCGTCAATGCGTCCTCTACCTGCTTGCCATACAATGGAAAGACATTGGTATCCGAAATCAAGACAATTTTTTGTTTTTTCCAAAGGCTTGACACCCATTGTCCGATATGTTTCAGACTGTTCTTTTCAATGTTCAATTCGTAAGGGTGTGTTTCTAATTCGATTTTTAATTTCATCACATTTTCCTTTAAAATTAGAGCAATTCGAGCTTCTTTTTTAATTCATTTTTAATTTCTTCACAAGGCAGGGTTTTTCCCGTCCAGAGTTTAAAACTCTCTGCAGCTTGATACAAGAGCATGCCAAGACCGTTATAGGTTTGATTGCCCTGCGCCGCAGCCCATACCAAAAAAGGCGTTTCCATCACCTTGTAGATGACATCAACCACGATGGTCTTTCGGTTGAGCTTGATTTTATTGGATAAGGGAAGGCTAACACCGTCCATGCCCACCGAAGTCGCATTGACAAGAAGATCCGTCTGGCTGACGGCCTCTTGAAAATGTACAACTGCTGGATCTTGAGTATCCCTATCAACTGACGGAAGCTCAAACAAATCAATCTTTTGACCTGTCAGCGCTGACAGCTGCGCAATTCGTTCTTCAAGTGGTGCGAAAGAGGGGGAGCGGCGTGCAAACACAGTAATTTTTGACGCACCTAATAAGGCCGCTTGTGCCATAATCGCAATGGCTGCACCACCGCCTCCTAAAATGACAATGGATTGATTGGCGATGGAAAAATCATGCTGCTCTAAAGCCTTAAAAAATCCAGCTCCGTCAGTATTATGTCCAATCAATTTTCCCTCTTTATAGGCCACAGTGTTAATGGCACCAATCAGTTTTGCCTCCTGCGTCAAATCGTCCATGTAAGGCATGGCTGCTTGTTTAAAGGGCATGGACAGATTGAGTCCTAACATTTTTAATTTTTTGACATTGTTAATCATGGCAGGCAAATCTTCATCGGAGACCTCCCAAGCCAAATAAACAGCGTCTGTTTTCGTCTTTTGAAAAGCAGCGTTGTGAATAAATGGCGACAAAGAATGTTGAATTGGCCGCGCAACGACTGCTGCCATTTTAGTATAACCTGAAATTTCCACGTCATCTTCCTCGTTCTTATGGTAAAAAAATAGCATTTACACTTGTCTTATAAGTTGTAAATACTATTATACACTTTTCTAACATCGATTTCATTTTGTAAGATAAAACTTATGCTTTTTTTCCTGCAAAAAAGCGTTTTGCAACACCAATCAATGCTGGCAAGAGTGAGACGATGACGATGGCAATCATGACCAACTCAAAGTTCTTCTTAATAAATGGCACTTGACCAAACAGATAACCGGCACCCAAAGCAACGATTACCCATGCAAATCCACCAATCAAGTTGAAAAAGATGAATTTTTTATGTGGCATTTTTCCAGCGCCTGCTGTAAAAGGAACAACTGTCCGAATGATTGGCATAAAACGGCCCAGGAAAATAGCCCAAGCGCCCCATTTTTTAAAGAACTGATGTGCTTCTTCCATGTATTCAGGTTTCAAAAAACGATTCAGTTTGGGATGTTTGGGAATAACATCGCCAAAGCGACGGCCAATCTCATAATTCAGCAGATTAGCTACAAAGGCAATCGCTCCCATAGTCACAATCAACCAAAGCAATGAAAGTTTTCCATTGGACATGGCAGCAAGTGAGCCGACAAAGAACAAAATCGAATCTCCCGGTAAAAAGGGGAAGACGACAAGGCCTGTTTCAATGAAAATGATGGCGCCCAGCAAAACGTAAATCCAAATGTGTCCATTTGGCATTTGCGCAAAATTGGTCATCCAATCATTAAAAAAGCCAAAGATTGAAAGATTTATAAACATTTTTTTAATATCCTAGTTTTCTACTATTGATTTAGTGGACTTCCACTTTTTTAATTTTACACTAATTCAACGCTTTATACAAACACTTTCTGCAAGCTCTGAGTATTTCTAATCTATTGATGAGAAATTCAAATAATGTCATTTATTGATTGGTTCATGTTATATCTTCTCACATATCCTATTGGAAATCATCAGCTTTTGTGATATAATATTCCAATATAAAAATAGGGGGAATAAATGAAAAAGTTCTTATTATCATTGGCTACTTTATTAGCCATCTTCACTGGATTTTCAATTTCTGCGAGTTCAGCACATGCTTCAACAACTGTCAAAATTGCAAGTGACAATTCTTATGCACCTTTTGAATTCCAAGATTCAAATAAACAATGGTCGGGTATCGACGTTGACATCATGAAAGAGGTCGCTAAGCGTAATGATTGGAAACTCGAAATGAGCTTTCCAGGTTTTGATGCCGCACTTCAAAACTTGCAAGGTGGACAAGTCGACGGTGTTATCGCCGGAATGTCAATCACTGATGAACGTAAGAAAACTTTCGATTTTTCAGAACCTTACTACACGTCAGCGCTGACAATCGCAACAACGCAAGCCACAAAAATTACATCATTTTCTGAATTAAAAGGAAAAGCAGTCGGTGCCAAAAATGGAACTGCATCACAAACTTGGCTTCAAGACAATCAGAAAAAGTATGGCTATACCATCAAAACTTATTCTGATGGCACGCACATGTATGCTGCTTTAAGTGCAGGAAATATTGTTGGGGCTATGGACGACTATCCTGTCATCTCTTACGCCATCAAACAAGGTCAAGATTTGGCCATCAACATGCCTTCAATTTCAATGCCGGGTGGCTATGGATTTGCGGTCATGAAAGGTAAGAACCAAAACCTTGTTGACGGCTTCAACAAAGCTTTCACAGCCATGAAAGCTGACGGTACTTATGACAAGATTTTAGCCAATTACATCGGAACAACAAAAAAAGCAACACCAAAAAAAGCAACTTACACGATTGCTTCAGATAACAGTTTTGCACCTTTCGAATTCCAAGGCACAGATAAAAAATACACAGGTATTGACGTTGATTTGCTCAATGCCATTGCCAAAAATCAAGGCTTTACAATCAAATGGAACTTCATCGGTTTCCAATCGGCCGTTGACTCTGTCCAAGCTGGCCATGCTGACGGAATGATGTCAGGAATGACCATTACTGACGCCCGTAAAAAAGTATTTGATTACTCAGATGCCTACTTCTCAGCTAATCTGACATTGGGTGTCGCCAAGACTGACGACAGCATCAAGTCATGGGATGACCTCAAAGGGAAAACCGTTGGTGCTAAAAACGGAACTGCTTCTTATGATTATTTGAGTAAAAATGCTTCAAAATATGGCTTTACACTCAAAGCTTTCACTGATGCAACGACCATGTATTCATCACTTGACAATGGCTCAATCAAAGCTGTCATGGATGATGAACCTGTCATTCAATATGCCATCAAACAAGGCAAACAAATCAAAACACCACTTAAGGGAATTGCCGATGGTCAATATGGATTTGCTGTTAAAAAAGGACAAAATCCTGAACTTATCCAAATGTTTAACGACGGTTTAGCACAACTTCGTGCCAATGGTCAATACGATGAAATCGTTGCAAAATACCTCTCAACTGGTACAGATACGACTGAAACTTCTACTGTTGATGAAACAACCGTTTGGGGAATTATTCAAAACAACTGGTCACAAATCCTTAATGGACTTAAAGTTACGATTGAATTAGCACTTATTTCATTTGTTTTAGCTTTGATTGTCGGAATCATCTTCGGACTCTTCTCAGTTTCTCCAAGTAAAACATTACGTGGAATTTCACGTGTCTATGTGGACGTTAACCGTTCATTGCCACTCCTTGTTTTGACCATTTTCCTTTTCTATGGTATTCCAAACTTGATTCAAATGATTACTGGTCATCAATCGCCACTCAACGAGTTCACAGCGGGTGTCATTGCCTTGACACTCAACGAGTCATCATACATTGCTGAAATCGTCCGTGGCGGTGTCAAAGCCGTTCCTGTCGGCCAAATGGAAGCTTCTCGCTCACTTGGTATTCCTTATGTGAAAACCATGCGTAAAGTCATCTTGCCACAAGCGGTTAAAATCACGATTCCAAGTTTGATTAACCAATTTGTCATCACAACAAAAGATACCACACTTGTTTCTGTTATCGGTTTGGTTGAATTACTCCAAACAGGACAAATCATCGTTGCCCGTAACTTCCAAGCCTTCCGCGTTTATGGAATTATCGGTGTGATTTACATGGTAATTCTCTTGATTATCATGTGGCTCGGCCGTTACGTCGAAAAGAAATTGAAATAAGAACAAGGAGGAAAAAATAGAATGACAAAAACACAAATTGAAGTCAACAGCCTGCATAAATACTATGGAAAAAATGAAGTTTTAAAAGGTATTTCAACAAAATTTAATAAAGGCGATGTTGTTTGTATCATCGGCCCTTCTGGTTCTGGTAAATCAACTTTCCTTCGGACATTAAATGGACTTGAAACTGCTACATCTGGCGACATCATCATTGACGGTTACAACTTGACAGACAAAAATACCAACTTGAATTTGGTCCGTCAAAATGTCGGAATGGTTTTCCAACATTTCAACCTTTTTCCAAACATGACCGTCCTTCAAAACATCACTTATGCTCCTGTTGAGCTGAAGAAAATGACCAAAGCTGAAGCTGAAGCCAAAGCAATCAAATTGCTTGAAACTGTTGGTCTGATGGACAAAAAAGATGCCATGCCAGCCATGCTTTCAGGTGGACAAAAACAACGTGTAGCCATTGCTCGCGCGCTTGCCATGGATCCAAATGTCATGCTCTTTGATGAACCAACGTCTGCGCTTGATCCTGAAATGGTCGGTGACGTTCTTGCAGTTATGCAAGATTTGGCTGGCAAAGGTATGACCATGTTGATTGTGACTCACGAAATGGGCTTTGCCCGTGAAGTTGCCAACCGCGTCATTTTCACAGATGGCGGTGTTATCCTTGAAGACGGCACACCGGAAGAACTTTTTGATCATCCAAAACATCCACGTTTGCAAGATTTCTTATCAAAAGTTTTAAATGCTTAATTAAAAACCCTGTCAGTACTGACAGGGTTTTTCTTATTTTACAAAATGTATTTTCCACCAGAAAAAGCTATAATAGAGTTAATTTATACAAGAAAGAGGATTTTTGATGATTGAAAAAAATTCAAATGATGGCGGATATGTCCCATCTAAAGTTAAGTTTAGCTCATTTCTCGGTATCTTCATTTCAGTCATCGTAATAACACTTTCTCTAGTTATCGCAAATTACTTTTTCACAATAAATTTCGCTGTATACACTGTGTATTGCATTCTGCGTTGGATTAAAAAAGGAAGCAAATTTATCCTCTACAATGACAAAAACTATTTCGTCTATTTACCTGATACTAAGAACGAAAGGGGGCCTTTCTTATGGCATGATGTCACCGATGTGAAGGGGCATTTATATCACGGAAGAATAATGACAGGTTTTGAGATTAAAATCAATGGCTTTGATGATGCGATTTATTTCTCAAAAACAGATGTAAATGGCTCAATCGATGACTTATACCGACTTTTTATAAAAAAAATAGAACCCCTCTGTCAGTACTGACAGGGTTTTTCTTATCCAAATAATTTAATTTTATCTTGAATTTCATTTGCTGATGCTTGGAGTTTCACTTGTTCTTCAGCAGTTAGTGGCAAATCAATCAATGCCTCCACACCAGCTTTACCAATCAAAGCCGGTGTCGAAATATATGAGACAAATTTTTCATCATAATGTGAACAAATCGCTACATTTTTAGCATCTGAGAAAACCAAATTCATCAAACCAACCGTTGCTGCTGCAATGGCAACATTCGTATAATGCTTGGTGTTAAAGACCGCAAAGCCACCTTGACGCGCAGCTTCTTCAATCTGATCTAAGTCTAAATTTTTTTCAGCCGCGATTTCGGTAAAGGGACGCCCACCAACACGGACTGTTGACCAGGCGACAAATTGTGAATTGCCATGTTCGCCAAGCGAATATCCCTCAATAGAACGGGGGTCTAAGCCTAAATGTCCAGCCACTTGCCGTTTCATACGTGCCGTATCCAAATAAGTCCCTGTCCCCAAAATTCGTTGGTTAGGCAAGTTTAAATACTTGGCGTACATATCAACAATCACATCATTAGGATTGGTCGTTGCAATCAAAATTCCTTTAAAACCAGACGCATTCAAGTCCTCGGACACTTGTTTGATTTCTTCAGCATTCAATCGAAGTTCAGTGAAGCGGTCTCCACCCGGCTTGAGTGCTTCAATATGCCCCAAAGTTGACAAGACAATGTCCGCATCTGCCAAATCAGCATAGCTACCGGTATAAACTTTGGTGTGAAATGCCTGCAGAGCCAATGAATCTTGCAAATCAATCGCTTCGGCTTCAGCCACTTCAGGCTTTTTGTCAATCAAAATCAATTCATCAGCAAAACCACCTTGAACGATATTTACAGCAACTGTCGCGCCAACATGACCCAAACCAATAATTCCTACTTTACGCATAATAAAATCTCCAATCTCAATTCATTCTTATTTCTAAGGAAATAATGGCTCTATTTTAACACAAAAAAAGCCAGAATGCTGACTTTTTGTAATATATTTTATTATTTTATATACAATTCAAACTTTTACTTTCTCAAGAATAAAATCCATTTTTTAAGGAAGAAAAGGAGGGCCGCTGACGAAGCTCCACCAGCAACGATTCCACTCGTTCCAATTAATCTTACCTTGAGCAAATAAGCTTCCTTATCAACACCCGTACGCTTCTTATTTGATTTAGCATCGGATGCTTCTTCAGTATCATTTACGGCTATTGGTGCAGCAGTAGCTGTTTTCTTCTCTTGACTTTCTTGTGTCACTTTTGGAGAAAACAAAGCTGGAATGAAGGCAAGGAGTGGATGTTGCTCTGCTGAGATTGGATTTATCGACTCAATCTGGTCAATCAAACCATGTGGCGATGTAGAATTTGTTTGAGCTGTTTCATCTGAATCGTCTGTATTTGAAGGTGTTATTGGTGTTGACGTCACGTCATCAATGGCAGGTAGCATTGGGCTAGGTTCAGCGGCTTTTTGTAAATTGATGGTAAAATGAGGATTTTCATTTTCTTTAAAGAGCGGATAAGCTGCAATCGCTTCGGCTATAGAAGCGTAGCTTGTGCCGTCAGCGCTGACAACAGATGAAATGCTGATACCATCAGCTAAAGTAAGCTCTGGCGCTGTTATCGTCGCTTCAGGACGTCCTGTCAATACAATCGTCTGTGGCAATGCTGCTGTATTATCTTTATCCGTCCAAGCAAAATCAAAACTGACTGTCGAATCTGGAATTTTTTTGTAATAAACAGTGATAAGATTGCTTCCAGTCGCATTCATGACCATTTTCTCTGAAGATACAAAACGATAATCTGCTAGTGTTGGTGCAACAAAGCCATATCCTTCTGCGCGCATTGCTTCATCTTCTGTTAAATTAACAGATAAAACATCACCTTCATAAGCATTGATTGTTGAAGCTGTCGCGATTTCTTCTTGACTATCTACATCAAGATAACGAACGGTTGCTTGATTTAAGACACGTGTTGGTTCAACAAAATAATCCAACTTGAGCCAGCCATAATTTCCGCCTGTCCCACCGACAACACCAATTTTCATTGTTCTAGAAAGTGTCAGCGTTTGGCTAATGGTTTGAGTGGCCGCAGTTGCTGATGAGATAGTGTAGGTCAACTGTCCCGTCACTTGAGTCTTGTCAGCACTGACAGTTTCTGGTTGCCAATTCATGGTCATTACATTTGAGACCTGATAGTCTTGATTGCCAGTATCTGGAACTGAAAGATTAGCATAATTTGTCCAAATCAACGCACCAGTCGCATCCGTTTGTCGAATGGAGATGTCATTTGAGGCACTATCAATCGCACCTGTACCTAAGCTATCTACCAACCGGTTTTGGAATAAATCACGTCCCGCAAAGACCGACTGGGAAAGTCCACCAATCCCAATGTTTGAACCTGCTGCATTAGCACGGTTCGCTTGAATTTTATCAAAAGTTTCCGGCGTCAAAATAAAGCCAAGTGCATCGCCAGCTTTAAATGGATCCGTCCCCGAATGAGCTTTAAAAGAGAATTGACCTGATAAGTCAAAACTCTTTGTCATATCCACATCATTTTCCAAAAAGGCATAACCAACCGATGAAGCCTGATTATTGACCAAAATCGACGAATAAGAACCGTCTGATGTATCAATTGTGCTGCCATAATTATGCCACAGACTTGGATCTGTCCAATGTGTAAAAGGATCCTTGACAGTAAATGTCGAGCCAGCTTCCAAACGATTGGCAGTTGAACTGACTTCTTCTGCACGCACAGATTGTGAAAATAAGCCAAGACTGACAGCCACCGTAAAGAGTAAAAGGAGTGGATAAACAAATTTATTATTTCCAAACCAGTGATTTATTTTTCTTTTTGTCATCGCATTCTCCTTTCTAAGATAACTTTTCCAATACTCATATTTTATCATTATTTTTGTTTTGTTACAATAGTTTCGTTTTGAAATATTATATACATATAAAAAAGGCTATTTTTTCTCTTTAATAATATAGATCGGACGCTTTTTGACTTCCAAAAATAAGGTACTGATGTATTTTCCAATCACGCCCAAGGTTAGCAAAGTAAAACCAAAGCAAAATAGCATAATTACAACCATCGACGTCCAACCTGAGACAGACCGATGGAAAAAGAGTTGACGGATAATCAACACAATAATGGCTAACAAAGTCATGACAACCATTGAAAGTCCGCTATATGTCACAAAATCTAAAGGTGCCTCACTAAAGTTGACAATGCCGTCAATCGCATAACGAACTTTAGATGAAAAGTTCCATTTACTTTCGCCAGTTGTCCGCTTTTCATTGGCAAATTCGACATATTCGGTCTGAAATCCGACCCATGTGAACAAGCCTTTTGAGAAACGGTTGGTCTCGGTCAAACTCAAAATCGCATCGGTCATCTGTCGTGTCATCAAGCGGAAATCTCTTACCCCATCAATGATTGGCGTTTGAGTCATTTTGTTGATGAGCTTATAAAACAGCCGTGAAAAAAGGGAAATGATGACCGGTTCTCCAGAACGATCCGTCCTTTTGGCTGCAACACAGTCCACATCTTCAGCTTGGATTTTTTCAAACATCTCAAGCAAAAGTTCGGGTGGATCTTGTAAGTCGGCATCTAAAATGGTGACAAAATCCCCGCTTGACGCTTCTAATCCAGCAAGCATTGCAGCTTCCTTCCCAAAATTTCTGGACAAAGAAAGATAATGCACGTCTTTGTTTTCAGCTACCATCTGCCTCAAAACCTGTAGCGTTCGGTCAGTTGAGCCGTCATTGACAAAGTAATATTCAAAATCTATTCCAAGTTGAGCATGGATTTTTTCTGTCCGTTTAAAAAATTCGGGCAACCCTTCTTCCTCGTTAAAACAAGGAACAATGAGTGATAATAATGGCATAATCTGCCTTTCCACTAGTCTAATTTATTTTTTATTTATTGAGTTGCAAAGCAGTCATTCGTTTGGCATAGGTAATCAAATTTTCATCCGGCAATAAATAACGATGTGCCTTCGGATTTCTTATTTCCAATTCTAACAATTGGATGGCCGCATCAACCGAGTCCAATTCCTGCTGATTTGACACATCAATCAAATAGTTCAAACTTCTCGTATTCAAATATTGATACGGCAAGTGTGAATCCACAATCAATTCTTGGGATAAGATGTGATCAATCTCAATCAAAATGACTTTTTCTTTTGCAGCGAATTTGGCCTTTGTATGTGCAGTGATTGATTTCCTTCCACCTGGAATTTTATCTTTCGACCAAAGCTCAGTAAAGACAACTTTTAAAAACAAGCCGAAGCCCCAAGCAATAAAGCCAATCAGAAACATTTGCAAAAAAGAAGCAAAAAATGAGACATGAATGGCTTCATCTTTGAAGAGTGTTGAAAACTCCACTGAATACACATAAATTAAAAGAACGGAAAAAAGGCCGGAAAGGATTGTCGCTTTCCGATTGATTTGTCGATCAACTTCTATCGCTAATTCACGTTTCAAGTCATCCATTTGATGAACTTTTTGTTCGAGTCGATTGAGCTCAAACAGTAAATTTTTAAAAGCTTTTGAATCCATTTCCCACCTTTCTCGTTCTTTTTGTTTTACTTAATCATTTTATCATGAATGCAACATTTGTGCAATGTATAGTCTAAGAAACAAAAAATCCTATGAACAAATCATAGAATTTTCTTTTGCAGTATCAATTAAAGATGTTTTGCAACATTCAAGCGATTTAAAGCACGATGAAGTGAAACTTCTGCACGTTTAACGTCATCAACTTTGGAAGCAGCTTTCGCTTTTTCGATTTCACGTTCTGCACGGATTTTAGCACGTTCAGCACGAGAAACGTCAATGTCACGTTCACGTTCAGCAGAGTCAGCAATTATCGTAACCAAATTATGACTAATCTCGATAATTCCGCCATTTACTGCTACATAATCAACTTTCCCTTTTTTGTCTTCTGGACGACGAATTTTCAATTCATCAATTTCCAGAGCCGCAATGGTAGAAATCATGTGAGGTAAAATCCCCATTTCCCCACCAGTTGTGCGAGCCAAGACAAAGAGGCCATGGTGATCGTAAACAAGGCCATCAGGTGTAATGACTTGAACTGTCATTTCTTCTAAATCTTCAGCCATTTTTCCTCCAATATGCTCTCTCAAGTCAAGTTTTCCGTCACTGTTGAAAGTAAACTTTCAAAGACAAATGAGTATCAATTTTCTGTCCTTTTGGACAGTTCATTGATTAAAATCCCATCTTTTTAGCTTTTTCAATGACGTCTTCAATAGGACCTACGCCACGAAAGGCATCTTCAGGGAGTGAGTCATATTTACCATCAAGAATAGCTTTAAAGTCTTCCACTGTCTTTTCAACAGGAACATAAGAACCTGGAATACCAGTAAATGTTTCAGCAACGTTGAAGTTTTGTGAAAGGAAGAATTGGATACGACGCGCACGTCCAACCAATACTTTTTCATCATCAGACAATTCGTCCATCCCAAGAATGGCGATAATGTCTTGCAATTCTTTATAACGTTGAAGGACACGTTGAACTTCCATCGCAACAGCATAGTGTTCTTCACCGACAATTTCAGGTGTCAATGCACGAGATGATGATGCCAATGGGTCAACGGCAGGATAAATCCCTTGTTGAGTCAAGCGACGTTCCAAGTTTGTTGTTGCGTCCAAATGGGCGAAGGCTGTAGCTGGCGCTGGGTCAGTATAGTCATCGGCAGGGACGTAAATGGCTTGGATTGAAGTAACAGAACCTTTTTTAGTTGATGTGATCCGTTCTTGAAGTTGTCCCATTTCAGTTGCAAGTGTTGGTTGGTAACCAACGGCAGAAGGCATACGACCCAAAAGGGCTGATACTTCTGATCCGGCTTGCGTGAAACGGAAGATGTTGTCGATAAAGAGCAAGACATCTTGTCCTTCAACATCACGGAAATATTCGGCAAGTGTCAAACCAGTCAAAGCAACACGCATACGTGCTCCAGGTGGTTCATTCATCTGACCAAAGACCATGGCTGTTTTAGCTAAAACGCCTGATTCTTTCATTTCGAAGTAAAGGTCATTTCCTTCACGTGTACGTTCTCCAACACCGGTAAATACTGAAATCCCACCGTGTTCTTGAGCGATATTGTGAATCAATTCTTGGATAAGAACGGTTTTACCAACACCGGCACCACCGAAAAGTCCAACTTTACCACCTTTAAGATAAGGGGCAAGCAAGTCGATAACTTTAATCCCAGTTACGAGAATTTCGTTAGCTGTTGATAATTCATCGAATGTTGGTGCTTTTTTATGAATTGGGCTACGTTCTGCATCCGCTGCAAAATTTTCGCCTGGGTCAATCGTATCTCCGAGAACATTGAACACACGTCCAAGTGTTTCTTTTCCGACGGGAACTGAAATTGGTTTTCCAGTGTCGAGGACTTCGAGTCCACGAGTCAAGCCGTCAGTTGATTCCATGGCAATGGTACGAACTGCACCGTCACCAAGTTCAAGCGCAACTTCTAGCACGATTTTCGTTTTAAGACCATCGACGTTTTTATAAACGACGAGGGCATTATTAATCTCAGGCAATTTTGCGTCGCTAGGGAATTCCACATCAACGACGGGACCGATAACCTGAGTAATTTTACCAGAACTCAATGTATTTCCTCCTTGTTTTATTTTTAATCTTTTTTTTTGAGAAATATTTCTAGTAGTGAATGCTCGGGGAACTTTCTCGTGACAGTTCTAACAGCTTGCTTGTCTCCTTTGGAGTCTTCACATCTGTAAGGACTGACTACGAGATGATTTCCCACTGCGCGGAATACTCAACAGCAAAGCTGTTGGTATTCTCACTACTAGAAAAATTCTCGAGGTAGCGCTCACGCGCTTTGTCAACATAGTGACAGCTTATTTTTCCTTAAAGCGCTGCGGCTCCTGCTACAATTTCCGTAATTTCTTGCGTGATTGCAGCTTGACGGGCACGGTTGTATTGAATTGTTAAATCGTTAATGACATTGTGCGCATTGTCGGTAGCGGTACGCATTGCTGCCATACCTGCAGCGTGTTCTGCCGTTTTGGCATCAACAATTGAGCCATAAATCATGCTTTCAGCATATTGTGGCAATAATTGATTTAAAATATTGTCACGGTCTGGTTCATATTCAAATAAAGTTTCCGCTTTTGAAGGTGTTTCCTCAACAGTGTCAAAACTGATGGGCAACATTTTTTCCATGCGAACTTGACTAACCAAAGAATTGACATGGTGATTGTAGCAAACATACAATTCATCGAATTCTTCGGCTTGATAAAGGTCAACGGCTTCTGAAACAATATGTCTGACTTCGTCAAATGAAGGTTGGTCTGACAAATTTCTCAATTCGTAAGCGACTTTAATCCCACGAGCTTTGAAAAAGTCAGCGCCCATTCCACCAAGTGCCATGACAGAAAATGAGTCTTCGTCCTTTTCTTTCATCAGCTCTGACATAACGGATTTCAAAATATTTGCGTTATAGCCTCCAACAAGCCCACGGTCTGATGTAATGACCAAGTAACCTTTTTTCTTTATTACTGGTCTTTTCAAGAGCATTGGGTTTTTTGAAGGGCCTTTATCATGAGCAATCAAATCAACGGTTACTTGTCGAACTTTCGACGCATAAATTTGATATTTTTTAGCATGACTTTCAGATTTTTGCAATTTTGCTGCAGAGACCATTTGCATGGCACCTGTAATCTGACTGGTCTTTTTAGTTGATGCGATTTTTGTTTTAATTTCGTTAAGTGAAGCTGGCATATTTGTACTTATGTGATGCTGTCAGCGCTGCGATTTAGACTTGTCAGCTCTGACAGTGTCACAACTAACCCCCTTTACTTATTGTAATTTGTTGTGTTTTTAAATGCTTTGATTGCTTCGTCCAATTTGTCAGTTTCTGGCAAATCTTTTGTTTCTGTGATGACATTTAACAAGTCAGCATAATTTGCATCGAAGAAGTCAGACATTTTTGATTCAAAATCAAGAATGTCTTCAACTGGAACATCATCCAAGAAGCCGTGTGTCAAAGCGTACAAGATTAAGACTTGTTTTTCAACAGCCAATGGTTTGTGCAATGGTTGTTTCAACACTTCAACAGTACGTTTCCCACGATTTAATTTGGCTTGTGTTGAAGCGTCCAAATCAGAACCAAATTGAGTAAAGGCTTCGAGTTCACGATATGACGCAAGGTCAAGACGTAAAGTACCAGCAACTTTCTTCATGGCTTTGATTTGTGCAGCACCACCAACACGGGATACAGATGAACCTGCGTCGATGGCAGGGCGAACACCTGAATAGAACAAATCATTTTCAAGGAAAATTTGTCCGTCCGTGATTGAGATAACGTTTGTCGCGATATAAGCTGAGATGTCTCCTGCTTGCGTTTCGATGAATGGCAAAGCAGTCATTGAACCACCACCAAGATCATCAGAAAGTTTAGCAGCACGTTCCAAAAGACGGCTATGGAGATAGAAAACGTCACCTGGGTATGCTTCACGTCCTGGTGGACGGCGGAGCAAGAGTGAGAGTTCACGATAAGCAACGGCTTGTTTTGATAAGTCATCATAAACGACCAAAACGTGTTTACCATTATACATGAATTCTTCACCCATTGCTGCACCAGCATAAGGAGCGATATAAAGCAATGGAGAAGGTTGTGAAGCAGATGCTGTTACGACAATGGTATAATCCATTGCACCGTATTTTTTGAGTGTTTCTACTTGTGTACGAACAGTAGATTCTTTTTGTCCGATTGCCACGTAGATACAAATCATATTTTGACCTTTTTGGTTCAAAATTGCATCGATTGCAACTGATGTCTTCCCTGTTTGACGGTCCCCGATAATCAATTCACGTTGTCCACGTCCGATTGGAACGAGGGCGTCAATGGCTTTCAAACCAGTTTGAAGGGGTTCGAAAACGGATTTACGTTGCATAACACCAGGAGCTTTTGCTTCGACAGGACGAGTTTTACCAGTATTGATTTCACCAAGTCCATCAACTGGTTGTCCAAGTGCGTTTACGACACGTCCGATGAGTTCTTCACCCACTTGAACTTCCATGATTTTACCTGTACGTTTTACAGTGTCTCCTTCACGAATTGAGAGGAAGTCACCGAGTACAATGATACCAACGTCAGTAGCATCAAGGTTTTGCGCCATACCAAACACGCCATTTGAAAATTCAACAAGTTCACCACTCATTGCATTTTCAAGACCGTAAGCACGGGCGATACCGTCACCAACATAGGTAACGACACCAGTTTCAGCAACTTCGAAATCTGGTGTAAAATTTTCAATTTGTTGTTTAATCAGCGAGCTGATTTCATTTGCATTGATTGCCAAAGATTTACTCCTTTCTTACAATATTTCTTGCGCGATTTTCGCAAGTTGAGTCTTAATTGAAGCATCAATAATTTTTCCGCGAGAGTTAATCACAAAGCCACCAATGATTTTTTCGTCAATTCGATTGATGATATTAACGGTGTTCAAATCAAATTTTGCTTGGGCAAGCTGACGCATCTTTTCGACTTGTGTCTCAGTTAATGCCACGCTTGTGACCACTTCGACATCAGCGATTTTAAACAGGTCATCCGCCAAATTTTTGACTTCAGTCAAGATTTCATATAAATCAGCGATCCGTCCATTTGCTCGAATAGTGTTTAAAAAATTGCGCATCAATTCAGATGCAGATTGATTAAGTGTTTCAATAACTTGAGATTTTACTTTAAAAGAATAGACATCACTTGCAAAGAAAGTTTTCAAATTTGAACCGTCAAAAAGCTTTGTCAGCTCTGACACTTCATTCAAAATTTCATTTACCTTGTCTTGTTCTTTTGCGACCTCAAGAAGGGCTTTACTGTATTTTTGTGAATTTAATTTTGTCATCTTATTCTCCTATTTTAGCGAGATAAGTGTCAATCAATTCAGTTTGTGCTTGAGGATCAAGTGATTGACCAATCAGTTTTTCAGCGATTTTGACTGAAATATTAGCCACATCACCTTTAACTGAGTTGAGCGCTTCTTTGCGTTCTTGTTCAATTTCACCTTGTGCACGTTTTTTTGTATTGGCAGCTTCTTCATTTGCTGCAGCTACGATTTTATTGCGGTTTTGAGTCGCAGTATCATTAGCTGTTTGAATAATATTTGCTGCTTCTGCTTTTGAGCCAGCGAGTTCATTTTCTCTTTGGGCAACCAATTTGGCTGCTTCAACTTTTGATTCTTCAGCAGAATCAATATCGTCAGAGATCTTTTTCGCACGTTGTTCAAAAATTCCTGTGATTTGTTTCCATGCAAAGACACGAAGCAAAACCAACAAGATAATAAACGCTCCGCTCGCAACGATCACGTTACCAATAACGGTGTTCGGAGCAGTTTCTAATAATGTAAACATATTCTACTCCTATTCTTCTTCTAAGATTTTGTGGCTGATGTACAAGTTTGTCAATAAGACAAAGACATAGGCCTGAAGGGCTGAGATAAAAAGTGAGAAAGCAATCCAAACAATTTCAAGAATTATCGCGATTGGATACATGAAAGCTGATGCGGAAATCATTCCTGCAATCAGTCCAAGCATGATTTCGCCAGCGAAAATATTTCCGTAAAGACGAAGTCCAAGAGAGAGTGTATTCGTGAATTCTTCCAAAATATTCATTGGAAGTAAAGCTTTAGGATCTTTCCAAAATGCGACTTTTATGTATTTTCCAAAGCCAAATTTTTGAACCCCTAAAACGTTGGAAAGCACCACAACGATTACGGCCAAAGTCAAGTCCACAGTAGCATTTGCAGTTGGGGACTTCCAGAGGGATACATCATTTGTAGTACTCAATTTTGTAACCAAACCAATCGAGTTAGCAACAATAAGGAATGAGAACAGGGTAAAACTCAAAAGTGAAAAACGAGGTGATTCTTTACTGCCAAGCATATCTTTTCCGATACCATTGACAAAATCAACTGTCCACTCAAGAACATTTTGTTTACCTGAAGGTTTTAGCTGCATATTGCGGCTAGCCCAGAATATTAGACCAAAGACGATTAGAATTGTGACAGCAGTCATTACTGTGACAGTGCCGTCAAATGCAATCGGGCCAATATTGAAGGTCCAAGTTGATTCCATATTCCATCCCCTTTCTAGTTAATCATTCGTTGAGAACAAATTCTTACTTGAAAAGGAAAGCCATCGCAAGGGCGATAAAGAATGTACCTTCGACGAAGGCAATACCCATGAACATAGAACCACGTAATTTTCCTTCAAGTTCAGGTTGGCGAGCAACCGCTTGTAGGAAGTTTGAAACGATGAGTCCGTCACCGATTGCTGCACCAAGTGCGGCAAGACCAATGGCGATAGCTCCAAGAGAATTAAGAATAATTGTCATGTGAGACCTCTTTCTATTAGCGAAATTTCTTATTTCGCAATTTGATATTACTTAAAAATTATAGCCTTATTCTAACTTTTTGTCAAAATTTTGCATGAAAATAAAGATAATTATTTTACAAATCGACTAGTAATCATAGATTATCTCAAAAGCTCGTAGTCCATTTACTACTTATAACTGCCATGCAAGTGTTTCTCTACCATTAACATTTGTTAACCCCATTTGTTATGCTGATTTAATATTCAATAATGTTGTGGAAGAATGTCCAATTTTTTTATAAAATATGAACATTCGCTGGTGAACTCGTCACAGTTACAGAGTAAACAACGAAAATTATAAATATTGGAGTCAATACAATGAGATTTGAATTTAAAGGTCTTTCTAGTTTCGAAGAAGATGCAGCTTGTGATTATATGGGAGATGCAAATATCCCTAGTGTTATCCGGGAATTTGATAATATCAATAGTGCGATTTCCTATGTCAATGCACATCAAGGCTTTATGACAACCGACGATAATACTTTTGCTTTTGTGGTCAGAAATATCAAACAAGTCAACAACTAAAAAAATCTGTCAGCTCTGACAATTTTTTTTATGTCAATTAAATAGGAAAAAACAGGCAAAAGCCACCTCAATAGAAATGGAAACATCATGAAAAAAGAAAGTATCTTTACCCCTACTTTCATTATAAATACGCTTATCAGCTTTTTATTTTACATCGTCTTTTACGTTCTGACTTCTTCAATCGGAACTTACGCACTTGTTCAACTGCATCAGTCAACAGTTATTAGTTTGTCATTATCAAGTATTTTTGTCATTGGGGCTTTGATTGGCCATGTCTGGACTGGCCTTTCCATTACCAAACTGGGAATGAAAAAGCTGCTTTATATTGGTGGCATTATTTTTCTCGTTTTGACATTTGGTTATTATTTAACGACAAATATCCCACTCCTTTTCTTAATCCGAATCATTCAAGGGGCTGGTTTCGGAATCGGTGCGACCGCTTCTGGAACCATTGCCGGTCATGTGGTTCCGGCGCGCCGTCGTGGTGAAGGAATTGGCTACTATGCCTTATCCGTCACATTGGCGGCTGCAGTTGGTCCTGCCTTATCGATTATGATTTATTCTGATTTTGGTTTTAATGTCCTTTTGGGAATTGCACTTGCTTTATTAGCATTAACTTTTGTTTTGATTTTCTTCGTTCATGTTAAAGAATTATCCGAAGCAGAACGAATTCATGCCCTCCAAAATCAACCGCAAGGACTTAATCGTTACATTGAAAAATCAGCTCTGCCAATTTCAATCGTTGCCTTTCTTGCTGGTTTCATTGATTCGGCCATTTTAACAGGAATGGGAACTTTCTCAACAGACCTCAAAATTCCACTGGCAGGTTCTTTATTCTTTACGATGTACGCCATTTTCATCTTCCTCTCACGCCCATTTACCGGACGGATTTTTGATACAAAAGGCGATAACTGGGTTTGGCACCCTACCTTCTTTTTCTTTGCGGTAGCCATGCTTCTTGTCGGAATTGCAGGTTTCTTTACGCCAGCAACGGCGTTTATGATTTTATTAGTCGCAGGGAGCGCTTTTGGTCTCGGTTATGGTGGTGTTGCACCGTTTGGTCAAGCTGTTGCAATTCGTGATTCAAACAAAGAACGCATTGGCGTTGCTACTTCTACTTTCTTTGGCTTTCTGGATTTAGGTGTTGGTGGCGGTCCAATCATTTTGGGTGCCTTGATTCCCATGCTTGGCCATGGCATGAAAGGTTTCCAAAATCTCTATCTCTATAGCGCCCCAGCAGTCCTTATCGTTTGGGTCATTTATTACTTGATTCATGGTAAGAAACAAAACAAGAGAGCTTAAGCCATAAAAGGTGTATAATTAAGAACAAAAAAGACGGCAAATTGAGCGCTTATACTAGTTCATCTTTAAAAATACTGAAAGTATTTTTATTAGATTACTACGCTGTCCATTGGCTGTAAGTTGCTGAAGCAACAACGCCAAATGGCAACTGCAGATATACTGCCTTGCGTAAGCGCAGAGATGGTTTGCGTTTTGCTCTTGCGACTTTAGTCACTAAGCAAACCGACAAATGTTTTATGCGTAAAACGCAAACTTTGCGACTGCGACTAACGAACTTGTTCGTGTAGCGAGCATCGACAGCGAAGCAATTTTTAACGTTTTTTTATAAGTTAAACAGTATTAGAAAGATAATTCAATGCTTCAAAATTTCAATTACTTGATGGAAATGCTACAAGAAAAGCAGATCGGGACAGTAACCAGAAAAAAACATACCTATGTCATGTATCAAGGCATCGAGTCAGAATACATTTACATTTTAAAAGAAGGTGTTGCCAAAATCAGCAATATCTTGCGGGACGGACGCGAATTTAATATCGCTTATGTGACCGAACCCGATTTCATTTCTTTACTCGAAAACAAGCAGACCAATAATGTTTTCGCCTTATTCAATGTTCGCGTTGAAACCGAGGAGGCAACCTTTTACAGAGTGCCACGGAAAGCTTTTTGGGAATGGGTCAGCGCTGACGTTGAACTTCTTAGAATTGTTGATGAGTTTTATCAGTTCAGATTGTCTTCTTTTCTTGAAATTTTGCAGAAAATGATGACCAATGGTAAAAAAGGCGCCGTTTGCGTTTGCATTTATAATTTGATTGATAGCTTTGGAATTCAGAAAAAAGACGGCATCCTCATCAATTTCGCAATTACAAACGAAGACATCGCCAATTTTTGTGGTATCTCTACCCGAACAAGCGTCAATCGGATTATCCATGACCTCAAAGAAGAGGGCGTTATCGACATTATCGACAATTTAATTATGATTTATAATCTTCCCTATCTTGAAAATTATGTGAATTAAAAAAAGATTTGGCAATGCCAAATCTTTTTTATATTGCTCTTTCTTCTTGAACATAATCAATAGGAAGCCATTCCAGAACGCTTTCGATTTTTTTTGTCCAATAATACCATTCGTGAATGCCGTCTGAACTTTCGTAAGTCAAGTCATAATTCAATTTTTTGAGTTGACTTGCTACATATTCATTGCCTAAGAAGAGCCCATCTTGTTTACCACACCACGCGTAAAGTTTTGGTTTTTCCGTTGGGTAGTTTTCAGCCAAGGTCAAGATTTCATTTTCTGACCCCTTAAATTGCTCAAAACTTCCAAATAAACCGCCCCAATAGGCTGCGCTCGCTTCACTATCGTTCAAATGACCCTCCATACCATCGAATGTAAGGACGCCTGAGAGGCTTGCCGCATAGCTGAATTGATCAGTCCCTAAAGCCAAACGGAAAGCGCCGTAGCCTCCCATAGACAGCCCTGCAATAAAATTTTTCTCGCGTTTGGTTGACAAATTTGGGAAAAAGTTATGAATGACTTGAGGCAACTCAATCGCTGTCGCATCAAAATAGTTCATTCCATAAGTCGTATTGATGTAGAAGCCCAAATCTGTAGAAGGCATCACGATGGCAAGATTGGTTTTACGAACCAAACGTTCAATTCCAGAACGATTAAGCCATGAATTTTCATTTCCTGACATACCATGGAGCAGATACAAAACAGGAATGTCCTCTCCTGTAAACTGTTCTACCTTACTGGCTTCAGGATAAATAATTTTAACATTACGGTTCATGCCAAGAACTTCACTAAAGTATTCAAGATTTATAAGTGCCAATTGTTACTCCTTCTTTGTTATCCTCTACTGGACCGACTAAAAATAATGCCTTTTTAGTTGGGATAGTATAAACGCGCCTGTCGTATGACACTGATGTCACACCGAGGCGCTGGGCTAATTTTTATCTTTGATAAATTATATCATTTTACTGTCAATATTTTCCATTTTTTTAATTTTTTTATTAGTTTTATACTTCCATTTTCATCTGTTCGAAGGATTTCGACCCGCTGACGATCCAAGGTAGCCAGCGTTTCTTGATTAGGATGTTTGTAGCGGTTGTTTTTGCCCACAGAAATCAAAGCCAGTTTTGGCTGTATTTTTTGAATAAAATCAACAGATGAACTTGACTTGCTACCATGATGTCCCACCTTTAAAACATCAACTTTCAAGTGAGGATAGGCTTTGAGCAATTCACTCTCGCCCTCTTTTTCTAAATCCCCTGTAAATAAAAATCGACTGCCAAAAAAATTGCCGTAAGTGATGACAGAATCATTATTATCACCTTTTTTAGTGAATCCAGCAGACAAAATCTGCAAATGTCCATCAAAAATAGGAAGTTGATCGCCCATTTTCAGAAGTCTCACCTTAATATTATTAGCTTGCTTTAATTTTTTGATAAATGAAGGATTGCTCAGTTCTCCCTCACTGACACAGACTTCTTTTATTTTTATTTTATCCGCCAGTTTAACAAAATCGCCAACATGGTCATCGTCTGTATGGGTCAAAATCAACTGATCAATTTTACCAATTCCCGCAGCTTGAAGATATGGAATAAGTGTGTTTTCAGCATTGCTTTTCTGGCTTGCCTGCTGCCACTTGTCTGGCTGTTCAAATGTTACTTTTCCACCTGTATCGATCAAAATGGTGTGTCGATTGAAACTGTCTTGCAAAAGGATGCTGTCGCCCTGTCCCACATCAATCATTGTAATACTTGGAAATAGAGGATATTTACCAGAAATGAAGAGAATAGAAAGAGCCAAAATGAGCAACCGACGTTTCATTTTTTGCCGCCAAAAATCAACTAACAAACCAATACAAATGAGAAGCAACAAAAATTGCCAATTTTGAAGCGTCCCAAAAACCATTGGATAATGAAAGAGTCCATCAAGAAAAGCAAGTATTTTTTCAAAGCCTTGAAAAATAAAGTCAATAGGCAAAAATAAACCAAGAAATGAAAGAGCAAAGGCAATAAATAAAAGTGGCAAAATCAGAAGTTCAAAACACATTCCGAATACAAAAGTCAAAAGTATCGACAAGGGTTGAAAAACATGAAACTGGACAACCAATAGGGGCAATGTCAGTACTGACAAAACACTTCCCGTAGCCAGACTATTGATCATCTTATTTTTTCCGACAAATTTTCCCTGCAACATGGCAAGTGCAAAGGCGTAAAAAAAGGTCAGTTGGCCGCCAACAGTTAACAAACTTGACGGCATCAAAAGCATGACTATCATTAGCGCCATTGCCAGATTGTCTAAGCTTTTAAAAGAAAGATTTTTTTGTATCAAGGCTCGGATGACTGAGACAGAAAATCCAGCCATGGCACCATAAAAAAAGCACAAGGGCAAAAGCAGAATTTTGACCGTTTCTTGCGTCAAGCCACAACGCAGGAGAATTTTCCTGATTTTATCTACAAAAAAGTTGACATGCATGCCACTGAGTGCGAATAAATGAATGATACCAAGACTGCTGAGCATTCTAGATATTTCGCTAAACTCTTTCGGTAAATAACCCAATAAAAGCCCTGTCATATAAGTTGCTACTCTTGGAGAAAAATGCGTTTGAATATGGACAATGGCTTGTCGGCGCAGACGGCGCAAATTGAGGCGCTCATTTTCTCGAATACGAATAATTTTTTCGATTTTGATTTGCCGATAAATGCCTTTTGTTGCCAAAAATTTTTGATTATCAAAACCATTGAAATTGCGTTGTGTCTCAGGAACTGAGAGACTTGCCTCTACCGTCAGTTCACAATTTTTATCAAGTTTTTGAAAGTATTTTTTTTCAGCTTCTGTTTTCAAGAGATAATAGACTTGGAACTTATGGTGGTCAGAGCTTGCCTGAAAGCTAAGTTGATTGCCGTTTAACTGCAAGCTATCAATCATGGGACTAATCTGACTTATTTGAGTCGGTTGATGTGCTTTTTCAAAGGCGGCAACCTGTTTGACCCAGAAAAAATATGCAGAAAAGCAGGTCAAAACAAGTAGGACAAGATACTGTCTCTTTTTTATTGGAAAAATCAGCGAAAAAACAAGTAAAAATAGTAAGGGAATTTGAAAACTGAAAATACTAAAATAAATCAACAGCAATAAATAAGCCAGATAAATAAGCGGAAAATGAATTTTATTCATCAATCGTAATCAAATCTTTCAATTTTTCTAATGTTTTACTGCCAAAACCGCTGACTTTTCCTAACTCGTCAACCGTTTTAAAATTTCCATTTTGAGTGCGATAGTCAATGATATCTTGTGCTTTTTTACTCCCAATGCCACTCAAAGTCTGCAAAGTCGTTGCATCGGCTGTATTGATATTAACCTTTTCCTTTTGACTGCTTTCAAGATTTGAAGCAGCTGCCTGAGATTGTCCGCTTGAATTGGTCAGAACAGACTGATTTTCACCTTTGCTTGCCACATAAATCACTGCTTCATCTTTCAGCTTTGAAGCTAAATTGACACTATTTTGATCGGCGTCAGACATAAAACCGCCTGCCATTTGGATCAGGTCATTGACCCGACTTTCGCTTGAAAGTTCGTACACTTTTGGAGCTTTGACCACGCCCTTCAGATCCACTTTAATCCTAGTGTTTGCACTTTTTTCCTGCGAGGACTGCGTTTTATCCAGCTTACTACTTCTGTCAGTGCTGACAGCGTATAAATCGTCCACAGAAAGCGTCGTTGCGGGCTTGTCAGAACTGACAAAGTAAAAAATTCCGACTGCGATAAAAACGACTGCTGACATGACCAGCATTTTTTGGTGGTTTTGTAACCATTGAATGAGTTTTTCCATACTTTTTAGTACGAAAAAACCAATGAATAATCACTGGTTTTAGATTTTATTTGAAGAAAAATTTGAACAAAATAATCAAGATAATGATAAGGATAGCCAAAATAATCCGCCAAGGTTGTAATTTTCTTTGTTTCCAAGTTTGATTTTTTGAAGTATTTTTCTGCGATTTGATTTCTTTACCCCTTATATTTATGAACAACTGTGTAATAATCTTTTCATCACTATAAGACAAAACATTTCTGGCGTAAATTTTCTCACCTGCTTTAGCCACCAAAATGGTTGCCACAAGTTGCAAGCCAAGCGCTGTCCATGCTTCAGCCGTGGTCGAATATTGAATGGCAAAACGTGAAGTCATCAAGGTTGGACTGACAAATGGGACAAAACTCAAGATTTTCAAAACCAGATTTCCTGGAACAGCTGCACCAGCAATTCCGCCAATGTAACCAATCATTGAAAGAAAGGCAATCGGTTGTGTGGCCTGTTGCACCTGTGCTTGTTCATTAACTAAAGAGGCGACGATTGAGGCAAGGAACAAATAGCCTAAAATGCCGACCAAAGCCATCAAAATAAGATATATCCCAAAACCAACATCAATGCCTAACAGCATGCTTTGGATTTGTTTGACTGCGTCTTGTGTTTTGATAAATGGATAAGCGATACTAAAGCCAACTACATAGATTGCGATTTGCGTCAGTGCTAGTAGAATGACTCCGATGATTTTTCCATAATATTGAACATTTGAGCTGGTCGCTGCCAGCAAAGTTTCCATGATACGACTTGATTTTTCGTTCCCGATTTCTTGTCCAATAATGCCGACATACATCATCAAAAGCACAAAAATCAAGACTGATGCGATGGTTCCAACCGCAATATTAGCGCCAGCACGATCATCGCCACCACTTGTTTTTCCTGTGGTCGTCTGAGTTTGCATTTGAAGCGACGCTGGCGTCAATAAACTTTGCACATCAGCAGCTGACAAGCCCAATTTTTTAGCTGTTTGGCTGATTTTAATTTCTGTCAGCGCTGACTGAAAGGCAGTCTGATCAACTTTGACAGCAGTTTTACTGCTGGTAACAATGGTATAAGCTCCCGAATTGATGGTCAAATAACCATCAATTTTTCCGTCAGTTAATTTTGTTTTGGCACTGGCTTCATCACTGACATCCGTCAAATCCACTTTCAGATTTTTGTCAGCTTGCAAAACCTGTCTCAAGGCGGGTTCATTGACAACTGCAATTTGTGGCGTAGCATTGACACCAGAAGATACAATCAGTCCAATGATTAAATAAACAGCAGCAAGTAGGAAAGGAGAAACGACCAATGCCCAAAATCCTGCACCTTTAATTCGACTCCGATAAATATTTTTGGCGACAAGCCAAGTTTGATGCTTCATTTTATAAGGTTCCTCCATGACTTTCTTCCTTGTCCACAGTGGCGACTTCCAGTCGGAAAATCTCATCTAAAGACGGTGGTGCTTGAACAAAAGCTTGCACGTAGCCATTTTCGGCGACTTTTTGGAAAATCTGACGGCCAATTTCAGCTTCCGAAATGGTGATTAAACGGCCAGAACTTTGTTTTTCGACTGACCTTACACCAGCGATTGCCTTGATTTCGTCATCCGTGACTGGCGACTCCAGATAAATTCGCGTGCGTCCATAGCTTTCGCGAATGGCTTGAACACTGCCATGAAGGATTGTTTTTCCTGCTTTCAACATCAAAAGTTGATCTGATAAAAGTTCCACATCACTCATGTTGTGATTTGAGAAAATTACCGCTGCACCATTATCACGACTGCGTTTGATTTCATTGCGCAAGAGTTCCGTGTTGACCGGATCTAGTCCTGTAAATGGTTCATCCAAAATAAGAAATTCTGGCTCATGAAGCAATGTTGCGATAAATTGAACCTTTTGGGCATTTCCTTTTGACAAGGTCTGTACTTTGTCTGTCGGTTTTCCAACAACTTCAAGTCGTTTCATCCAGTCGGCCAATTTGATACGTGCGTCTGAACGTTTCATGCCGTGCAACTCCGCAAAATACAAAATTTGGTCTTCAACGGTCATCTTTTGGTAGAGGCCACGTTCTTCAGGTAAAAAGCCGATTTTTTGCTTGACTTCTTGCGTAATTGGGCCACCGTTCCAACTGATTGAGCCTGTGTCAGCACTGATGAATTTCAAAATCATGCGAAAAGTCGTTGTTTTTCCTGCCCCATTTTGTCCGATAAGTCCCAAAATTTGCCCTGGTTCAACTTGCATTGACAAAGCTTCGACCGCAATTTTTTCTCCAAAACGTTTGGTGATATTTTCAATTTTTAAGGTCATCCTATCCCCTTTTATCTTTTAATTCTTGCCTTTATTTTACCATAGAATAAGGCAATTCTCGATTTATTCTCATATCTGGGAATTTTTAATGCTTTTTATCCCACAGATATTTCGCAGAAGAAAGAATACCAACCTCAAGAAAAATAATACTGTCAAATAGCTGAGCAAAACTGTTAAAATCCAATGTACCTGATAGCCTTAAAGACTGTCTGAACATATGAAAGAAAAGAAGACCCAAAAAGATATAAAAAATATACCAACGCGGATGATATGCCCAACCCACGCCACGTTTTTGATATGCGCCACGCAAAATCAGTTCGCCAAGTACTATGAAAAAGACCAGACAAAAGCCACCGATGAACACCATCCGAGCCATTTTATAATCCAAAGTCAACAAGGAAATTCCAATCAAATTGACAAGGGCAAACAGAAGAAAGCCGTGTGTGAATACCTTTCCCCTCACCATGCGTTGCCGTTCATCAAACTTTTTTGAGTAGGGCATTTCAAAAGTTTGCGCCCGCTTCTGTCCTATGGCAAAACAAATAAGGCCCACAAACATCAGCAGGATTGCGATGGGATTGAACCAAAAACCCAACAGTCCACCGAAAATAATCATCCAAATGACACCGATAACCACAAAAGTGCCGCCAACAAGAGATAACTGATTTTTAAAATATTTTTTCATCGCATTTTCCTTTCATGCTGATGTGTCCGGCCAAAATAAATCATCCAATGTCTTTCCCAAAACCTTGCAAATATCAAGACAGAGGCTGATGGTCGGATTATAGTTACCAGACTCCACCGCAACGATGGTTTGCCTAGTCACGCCCACACGTTCGGCCAAATCATTTTGCGTCAAGCCAAGCAGAGTACGTGCCGCCTTTAATTTCAAATTCTTATTCGCCATTCGCTCACTTTATTTTTCTATTCTTTTGCGTACATTATATGATATATCATTCTAAAAGTCAATTATATGTGACTTATTTTTTTTTTTGACAAAAAAAGACCTAACGGTCTTTCAAGCATTTCTTAATTCTGTCAGACAAACAAGTGGTAGTGTCAAAAAAATATTTCATTCTCTTGATGTTCCTCTTTATGGTCATAATCATCCGAGTAATCATCGTCTTTTTGATGCTTATTATTCCACAGATTTCGCCCAAGCGAAAGCAAACCAAACTCTACTAAATAAATTCCCCAAAAAAGCTCTAAAAACCTTGAGAAAATGTCATTTGAACGAGAATCAAACCGCACAAAATCAAGCACAATTAAACCCACACCAAGCACGAAACATATGCCATATACATAGGGCATGATAGGAATATTGCTTGACTCTTTCTCAAAGGCATTGCGTAAAATCATTTCGCCTATGATGATAAGGAAGGTCAGAGCAATGCTGGCTATTAAATAATCTGGATCCAGCTTTGGACTGAAAATCTGAATAATCCTCCCTACATAAACGAGCGCGGCAAGAATAAAGAAACCATGCGTATAGGCTTGATGCCGAACCATTCTTTGGCGCTCATCATAAATCCAAGTGCGAGAAAAAATAGCCTTCATATCCTCTTCACTGACTTTCAGACTCGCAATATATAAAAGTACACCGATGACAACTAAAGCTATCGCAATCGGGTTCAACCAAATATCCAATATAAAACCAACGCCAAGTCCCCAAATAAGCCCGATTAGAAAAAGAATAATCCCCCAAATCGACCTGTTATTTTTCACAAACTTATCCATTTTTACTCCCCTTTAATCCTCCACCCAAAACAAATCATCGAGCGTTTTCCCAAGTACCTTGCAAATCTGTCTGCAGAGACTGATGGTCGGATTGTATTTTCCCGACTCAACCGCAACAATCGTTTGCCTGGTTACGCCCACTGCGTCTGCGAGTTCTTGTTGGGTCATGCCATTGAGTGTTCGCTCCGCTTTCAACTTAAAATTTTTGCCATTCATTTCAGTACTCCTTTTTTGGTATTGTAATGAGTATATGATTTATTCAATCAAATGTCAACTATAAGTGACATTATCTGGGCTTTGCAAACAAAAAAAGACCTATCGGTCTTATAATAATTCATTCTTTTCATCTTCTGTCAGAGCTGACAGAAGCTTGACTGGCTTGACTTCGTCACTTGTTTGAAGTTCAATGTCCATCCAGCTAATGCCCCACCATTGTTCAAACTTGTAGCCTGATTTTTCAAAAACGCCAATCCAATGAAAGCCAAGATGTTCATGAAATGCCACGCTGTTTTCGTTCGGATAAGTGATGCAGGCATAAGCACGCTGATAATTCAGTTTTGTCAGAGCTGACAATAATTTTTTGTACAAAATTTTTCCAGTTCCGTGATGTTGCTCATTTTCGTCCACATAAATCGACAGCTCCACAACCCAATCATAAGCCTTGCGTTCACGATAACGGGACGCGTAGGCGTAGCCAATGATTTTGCCCTCTTCCAAGGCAACAAAATACGGAAAATCAGCAGCCGTTGCTTCAATTCTTTTGGCAAATTCGGTCACGCTTGGAACATCATATTCAAAAGTAATGGCCGTTTTTTCGACGTAAGGACGATAAATTTCAAGGCAAGCTGCTGCATCTTTTTTTGTTGCAAATCTGATTTCCATAAGCACTCCAATTTCTGATATTTGCTTTATTATACTCGTTTTTACTGCGAAGAACAAACATTTTTAAATCAAAAAAAACTGGCAAAGCCAGCTTACAATTCTTAAATTACTGAAACAACAAGAAGTCCAAGTAAGGTCAATACAATCAAGAAACCAACCATACAGTAGGCAAAATATTTAGCAAAACCTGCCAATTCGCCATGTGCTTGAACAACGATGACCTTATAAGCAATCAAAGTTGCCATCGAAGCAGTCAGCATTCCGACACCACCGACATCTGCACCGAGAAGAACGGCCATTCCGTGTGATGTGAATGGCGACATCAAGACTGCTGATGAAATGTTTGAAATCACTTGACTAATCAAGACTGTGCCTAAGAAAGCACCTTGAGGTGTTGCACCAATGTTTGAAACAAAAGTTGTGATTTGATGAATATCAACAAGATTTCCAACAATAATAAAGAAACACATGAAGGTCAAAATCAAATGATAATCTGCCGTTTTGAACAATTCACGCTTATATAAAAAGACAATAAGTGCTGTAATCCCAGTCGCAATCCAGTAGAAATTAATTCCACCAATTGCAACTTTTGTAAAGACTGATGTTGCCATCAAAACCATCAAAGCCACAAAAACCATGACCTCAACAATATTGAAGTTCTTAGGTTTTGTATCCACATGAATGGGATCCTTATCAATCAATAAACAAGCAAGGTTTAAAACAATCAAACCTAAAATCCACATTGGAAAAGTTCCTTTGAAGAATTCCAAATTATTTGATGATAAGTGGAAGAAATTGTACACGTACAAGTTGTGCGGGTTACCAAAAGGTAACAAGGTTGAACCCATGTGACAAGCAGGTACAATGAATGCCGCTCCCAAATAAACGCTTTTTCGATTTTCAACATGCTTTGTAATATACAAATACAAAGGTAACATGGTCAAAATCGTTAAGTCATTTGTAAAGAAAACAGCCAAGAAAAAGGTCAAATTTGTCGTAAAACGAACCAGTTGTCTTGTCGTTTTTGATTTACTAACCATGGTTTCTCCGATATAACGAAGCAAGCCTGATCCTCTAAAACCACCAATGACAAGCATTAGCCCAAAAACTGTTGCGATGACCTTCCAGTCAAAAAATTCCGTAGTGAAATGCGCTTGGCCAAAGACCATGGCATTAAGTGCGATGAAGAAAGAAATCAAGAAAACTTTATCTGAATAAAAAAATTGCCAAATTTTGGCTAAAAGCTTCCGAAATCCTGCTTCTGACGAGGTATGTTCCATCTTTTCCCCTAACTTTATTGTTAAAAACACACATCTTTAATTATAACAGTAACTGATAAAATTTCAAAGCCTTTTTTATATTTTATTGAAAAAAAATCATTTGAAAAGAATAAAACATATTTTGACATGTTTGTTCTATTGTCCAACGCAAATCTTGAAAAAAAAGGGTAAATATGATAAAATGAAGAAATAAATGGTGCCAATTTGGCATTCAGATAAGGAAAGGAATCCAAAATGGCTTATAAATCAAGAAAAGCTGGTAAACGTAACCGTAAAAGCGGCGGAAACAAACACTTCGACAAAGTCGGTGTTAAAACTGTTGTGAAACCAGAAGTTAAAGCAACTGCAGAAGCTAAATAATGCTTCTTATGATGAAATAAGAACACCGAAAGGTGTTTTTTTGTATCAAAAAAACTCAAGTCTAATGAACTTGAGTTTTTGTATTTTCTGCTCTTTTTCATAAAAAAGTTTTTTTCGAATCTCTAAATCCTTGATACGCCTGGGTTTGTTAAAATCAATCTATAAAACCGTACATCTCCATGCCATCATCAATCTGTTATCAGTTAGCCCGAGATTTTTCAAATCCTCACGTTTCATTTTTATTCTCCTCACGTTTCTTTTACGAGTTACGAACTCGTTGGATTTTATTTGAGCAGTTGACGTGTGCTCATATGGATGGGAACAGCAGGAGTTGCACCCACGGGCCTGTAATCTGAAACTTATTCATAAGGAGGTATGACATTAAGGTAATTTGTGCCCCGCTATGCGTTCCCAAAAGAAAAACGAGAAGCAAAAAGCACCTCCACACGAATAAGTAAACATACTTATCTTGTGTGAAAAGCGCTCGTTTCTCGTTTTAATAATGTTGTTCTGATTATTAGTCAGCTAATTTTTCGATGGACTCAATATCATCTGGATCTATTTCATATCCATTACCGTTTTGATTATAAACTTCAAAACCAAAATGGTCTTTTTCAGTATCCCAGTCTTCTTTTTGAAAAATCTCAGTAAACATACCTTTGTATGTTTTGCCGTTCTTCAATTTTAGCATTACTAGCTTATTAAGTTCAATCCTCATTTTAATCTCCTATGGATGGGATGGAACAACGTGTATACCTTTTTTATCATGATGTATTGTAAATTTCGATGTCTCTAAATCCTTGATACGACTGGGTTTGTTTTACTTAACCGATAGAACCTTCCATAGAGTATGAAATCAAACGGTTGAGTTCGACGGCATATTCCATTGGCAATTCTTTTGTAAAGGGTTCGATGAAGCCCATAATAATCATGTCGGTTGCTTCTTTTTCAGTCAAGCCACGACTCATCAGATAGTAGAGTTGTTCTTCTGAAATTTTTGATACTTTTGCTTCATGTTCAAGTGCGACTTGTGAATTATGAATTTCATTGAATGGTACGGTATCTGATTTGGAAATGTTATCCATGATGATGGTATCACATTCAATGTGGGAAGCTGATTTTTTAGATTTAGGTCCAAATTTTACTTGACCACGATAGTTCACGGCTCCTCCACCTTTTGAAATGGATTTTGAGATGATAGAACTTGACGTGTTCGGTGCATTATGGATCATTTTGGCACCTGTATCTTGGTTTTGACCTTCTCCCGCAAAAGCAATCGAAAGCATGGTTCCGCGTGCGCCAGGGCCATCCAAATAAACGGATGGGTACTTCATTGAGACACGTGAGCCGAGGTTGCCGTCCACCCATTCAACTGTAGCATTGGCTTCTGCCTTGGCACGTTTCGTTACCAAATTATAGACATTGTCTGACCAGTTTTGAATGGTTGAATAACGCATATAGCCGCCTTCTTCAACGAAGATTTCAACGACAGCCGCATGAAGTGAACTTGCACTGTAAGTTGGTGCTGTACAGCCTTCAACGTATTGAATTGAGCCACCTTCTTCAACAATAATCAAGGTGCGTTCAAATTGACCTGATTTTTCATTATTAATCCGGAAGTATGCTTGAATTGGGATTTCGCATTTGACACCTTTTGGCACATAGACAAAAGAGCCACCTGACCAAACGGCTGAGTTCAAAGCGGCCAATTTGTTGTCTGTTGGCGGAACCAATTTTGCAAAATATTTTTTGAAAATTTCAGGATAATCCCGAAGTCCTGAGTCAGTATCCGTAAAGATAATGCCCAATTTTTCAAATTCTTCTTTCATATTGTGGTACACCACTTCTGACTCATACTGCGCAGATGCACCCGCCAGATATGAACGTTCAGCTTCTGGAATACCAATGCGCTCAAAGGTAGCTTTAATTTCTTCTGGAACATCGTCCCAATTTCTTGCTGCTTTGGCTGAGGGTTTTTGATAATAGACGATGTCGTCGAAATCAATTTCTGTTAAGTCTGGCCCCCATTTTGGCAAATCAATTTTTTTGAATGCTTCAAATGATTTCAAACGAAAATCAAGCATCCATTCTGGTTCATTTTTGGTTGCAGAGATTTCACGAATGACATCTTCAGTCAGACCAAGTCCAGTTGTATATGCTAATTCAGCATTATCATGAAAGCCAAATTTATATTCTCCCAACTCTGGGATTTCTTCAGTCATATTATTTACCTTCCTGTTCGTTTTCTCTTTTAATGGTCAGCTCTGACAACTGCTTCTGCTTTTTCCTGGTCATCGTCCAATGCTTTCTTCAAGGCATTCCATGCCAATGTCGAACATTTGACGCGGGCTGGAAATTTGGAGACGCCTGCTAAAAATTGAGCATCGCCAAGTAATTCTTGACGGTCGTCCTCTTGACCTGTCACCATGTCAGAAAAGATGTGCGCCAAATCAAGTGCTTCAGCCTTACTTTTTCCGATGACAATTTCTGTCATCATTGACGCAGAAGCTGTAGAGATTGTGCAGCCGTGCCCACTAAAAGCAATATCTTTAATTTTATCCTCAGAAAATTCGACCGTCAGTCGAATCACATCACCACAGGTTGGATTGTTCAAATCAATCTGACAACCCGTTGCTAATTGCCCCGCGTGTCTAGGATGAGCCGAATGGTCAAGAATAACTGCACGGTATAAATTATCTAGTTTTGAAAGTGACATTTTCTTGTCCTTTTTAATATTTTATTTGATTAAAAGCTAAAAAATGCTTTTGTCGCAAGGAGCGCTTCTACAAATTTATCACAATCGGCTTTTGTGTTATAAACATAAAAACTGGCACGCGCTGTTGCTCCTACTTTGGTCTCTAAGACCTCAATCAATGGTTGCGCACAATGATGTCCCGCACGGACTGCGACGCCCTCCATATCAAGCCCTGTCGCCAAATCATGTGGATGCAAGCCCTCAAGATTGAAAGCAATCACGCTACTGCGATTGGCATTATCCTCAGGTCCATAAATGGTCAAGCCATCAATGGCACGAAGTTTTGGCATTAAATAATCCATCAGTTGACGCTCATGCGCCTCAACAGCAGGCATGGTCAGCGCTGACAGATAATCAATGGCAGCACCCAAACCAATACTCCCCGCAATATTGGGCGTTCCCGCCTCAAATTTCCAGGGCAATTCTGACCAGGTCGAATAATCTTGATAGACAAAGTCAATCATTTCGCCACCAAATTCAACAGGGTCCATTTGATTGAGCAATTCTTCTTTTCCATAAAGAACGCCAATTCCTGTTGGGCCGAGCATTTTATGTCCACTAAAAGCAAAGAAATCAGCGTCAAGATCTTGCACATCAATTTGCATGTGAGGTGTAGATTGAGCGCCGTCAACAACCATATAAGCTCCATTTTGGTGAGCCAGCTGTGCAATTTCTTTGATGGGATTGATGCAGCCTAAAACATTTGAAACCTGCGTCATACTGACAAATTTTGTCTTTGCTGACAGCTTGTTTTTCAAATCTTCCATGTCCAGTTGGCCATTTTTGATGCCCACAAATTTTAATGTGGCACCTGTTTTATCAGCCACTTGTTGCCAAGGCACTAGATTGGAATGATGTTCCATAATGGAAATCAGGATTTCGTCGTCTTTCGTCAGGCATTGTTCAGCAAACTTGCTGACCCAATTGAGCGAAGTTGTCGTTCCGCGTGTGAAAAGCACTTCTTTTGTCGAATTTGCATGGATAAAGGCACGCACTTTTTCACGTGAAGCTTCATAAGCAGCCGTTGCTCGTTCTGCCAGGCTGTGAACACCGCGATGGACGTTTGCATTGTCACTTTCGTAGTAATCACGCAAGGCTGTCAGTACTGACAAGGGTTTTTGCGTTGTTGCTGCATTGTCAAGATAGAACAATGCTTCGTCATTAACGACTTGATCTAATATTGGAAAATCCTGACGAATTTTTTCAGCATCGAACATCAGATGTCCAGCTTTCTATCGATTGTTGCAATAAACTCTTCACGCACCGATTTGATTGGAATTTCAGTAACTACTGATCCTAAGAAGCCACGAATGACTAATTTTTTAGCAGTCTCTTCATCAATTCCACGCGATTGCATATAGAATAAGTCTTCTTCATCAACTTGTCCAACAGATGCGGCATGGCCTGCGGTAACGTCATTTTCATCAATCAGCAAGATTGGATTGGCATCGCCACGTCCTTTATCTGTCAACATCAAAACACGGCTTTCTTGTTGTGCATCAGCACCAGATGCGCCATGAATAATGTGACCAATCCCGTTGAAAGTCAGCGTTCCTCTTTCCAAAATGACCCCATTTTGCAAAATATGACCGACTGAATTGCGTCCATAATTGGTCACACGCGTGTTAACTACTTGCGTTTGTTTGCCTGATGAAATCCCAACTGCTTTAATATTGGAATGACTACCTTGACCACGTAACTCGCTGTCAAAATCAGAAACAACTTCTCCGTCATTCATGACACCAATTGACCAGTCAATACTTGCAGAATCACCAATCAAACCGCGACGGGTAATAAATCCTGTGACCTGTTTGCCCAATTCATCAATGGCAGAAAATTTAACTTGCGCGCCTTTGTCAGCAATGACTTCTACAACCACATTGGCTTTGATTTTTTCCTTGCCTTTGCCAAGCGTCTGCAAACGTTCCAAGTATTCAACTTTACTATTTTTCCCAACAACGAGCAAAACATGCTTGTAAAATGGCAAATCACTTTCAGAATCATGGAACAATAAATTTTCAATTGGTTCCATCACTTCAACGTGGTCAGGAACATAAAGAACCACACCTGAGTTAAAGGCAGCCACATTTAATGCTGTCAATTTGTTTTCATTGAAATTTACCAGACTGGCAAAATATTTTTCCATTACTTCTGGAATTTCTGTCAGCGCTGACGAAATATCCGTGAAAATTACGCCTTTGTCAGCCAGCTCAGGTGAAATTTGTTCCATGATGGTTTGTGAACCAACTTGAACAAGCATTGGGTGATTAGGAAGTTCTGTGAATGTTGGCACATTTCCTGTTTCAAGAGACTCTGCCAGCTTAAATTCATCAAGTTTCCAGCGTTCAAGTCTTACTTTTTCGATAAATGGCAACGGAATTTCATTGAAAGTATCTGCTGATTTGAGACGGAGTTCTTGCAACCATTTCGGCTCCGCATGAGCTTGTGAAAAGTTTAAAATTTCTTCGTTCATACAATTTTCGGCAAAGCACAAATCATACTGTCCTCGCCTTCAAGACCTCCTCATTCTTCTTCTTTGTAATCTAAACCAAGTTCGGCAGCAATTCCTGTATATCCTTCTTGTTCAAGACGAAGTGCAAGTTCTGCACCACCTGATTTGACCACGCGCCCATCCATCATGACATGAACAAAATCAGGGGTCACATAATCCAATAAACGTTGGTAGTGAGTGATAATCATGGCACCGAATTTTTCGCCACGCATTGAATTCACACCTTTAGCTACTACTTTCAGGGCATCAATATCAAGTCCTGAGTCGATTTCATCTAAGATGGCAAAAGTAGGTTCCAACATCAAAAGTTGAAGAATTTCATTGCGTTTCTTTTCGCCACCAGAAAAGCCTTCGTTCAGATAACGTTCAGCCATTTCTTCTTTCATGTTCAAGAGGGACATGTTTGCGTCCAATTTTTTAATGAATTTCATGACGCTAATTTTGTCATCTTCTGGACGACGTGCATTGATGGCAGCGCGCAAAAATTCGGCATTGGTAATGCCAGGAATTTCACTTGGATATTGCATGGCCAGAAAAAGCCCCAAACGTGCACGTTCATCAACTGTCATTTCCAAAAAATTTTCGCCATCAAAAAGGATTTCTCCCTTTGTAACATGATAATGGGGATTTCCCATGATTGCCGCAGAAAGCGTTGATTTCCCATTTCCGTTTGGCCCCATGATTGCATGGATTTCATTTGTGTTAATTGTTAAATTTACACCTTTGAGAATATATGTGTGAACGCCATTTTCATCAACGCCTACGTGTAAATCTTTAATTTCTAAAACTGACATACCGCTCCTTCTTTGACAACTTTTTTATTATTTTAAACAACTTATACTAGTTAACCTCTAACCGACTTTTAAGTCGGTTAGTAGATTAACTGCAAATATACTGCCTTGCGCGTGCGCAAGAAGTGGTTTGCCTTTTGCTCTTGTTGCTTTAGCAACTAAGCAAACGGACATGCACCGCTGCGTAAAACGCAAACTTTAACTTCTATGCTTTTAGAAGTTAAACAGTATTAAATAATCAATTTGTATTCGTTTTTGTATTCTGTCAATTAGATTTGACATTTTACTTAAACAGTTCTATTCTAACAAAAAAACAGCTTAATTGGTAGGTTTAAGCTGTTTATTTCCTATTTTTTATCTTTTTCAACACGACTCAAATGTTGAGGTCTTTTGACTTGATTTTCTTCCTCTTTAATGAGTGGACTTTCAAGTTCAATTGTATCTCGTTCAGCCTCATTTTTCTCGTAATCTGTGTGCGTTAGCACAGCAT
This sequence comes from Lactococcus sp. dk101, assembly GCF_009601055.1. Lineage (GTDB taxonomy): Bacteria > Bacillota > Bacilli > Lactobacillales > Streptococcaceae > Lactococcus. The sequence goes on along the minus strand of NZ_WITI01000001.1, from coordinate 144,856 downwards.
CACGGTAGCCTGAATTTCCGATGAAACGTAATAATTTCAACATGGGTTGACGATTTTCTCCCAAAATTCCGACCAGCTCGATAAAGATTTCCAAACCAAACAGGCAAGCAACAAGGAGCAAAATCCCACCAAAACGTGATGAAACCTGCAAAATCACGGAGATAAAGGCAAAAATGCCAGCAATGCCATAAATAACAAGGACAGCTCCGCGATGTGTAAAACCGAGTGCCATCAAACGATGATGCAAATGACGCTTGTCCGCTGATGTGATACTCTGGCGATTAAGCTTACGACGTAAAATAGCCATGACCGTGTCCGTAATCGGAACCCCCAAAATTAAAAGGGGGGTCAAAACAGCAACAGCAGTCGCATTTTTCAAGCCCTGCAAAGAAGCCACCGAAATCATAAATCCTAAGAATAAAGCACCTGTATCACCCAAATAAATAATGGCTGGGTGATAATTATAAGGGAAAAAGCCCATAATGGCAGCGACTAATGTAAAGATTGTAATTGGCAAAAAGACATTTGGACTGGGAAGGAAAAAGTAAGAAACTAAGCCCATCGTCAGCAATGAAATCACGGATACCCCACTTGCAAGCCCGTCTAGCCCGTCAATCAGATTGATGGCATTGGTAATAGCCAAAATCCAGAAAACGGTAAAGATAAACGAGAGCCAAGCTGGAAAAATAAGCAAAGGGCCACCAAAAGGAATTTTGATATTGTCAAATCGAGCATGCGTGAAAAACCAAATGAAGCTTGCTGCAATCGTCAGTCCAAGCATTTTCATCTTTGGCGAAATCTCTTTGATGTCATCAATCAAACCCGTTATGACAACGATAGCTGCGCCAATCACAAAGGGTAGGATATAACTATAATAGGTTTGCAACTGTGGCCCGCTGCCTGATTTTGCAGGAGCCACGCCCAACATTGAAGGCTGTGCATGAACTATCAAAGGTAAAATAACCAAAGTTGTGATAACAAAAGAAATAAATATAGGCAAACCTCCAGCCGATGGCATGGGTTTTGTATTTATTCTTCTGGCATTTGGATTATCAACTGCGCCGATGGCTCTAGAGACAAATGTCATCAAAGGCGTTAAAATAAGCGAAATACAAAATGTAATCACCAAAACAATCAAAAATTTAAGTGAAAAAGGGATTGCTGATATTGTCATAAATTAGCCTTTAATTTTTCTGAGAATAGCCATTGCATTGGTTTCAATCAGGCATTTTCCATATTCTTGCAAGTAATCACGTTCGTAAGGCGAAAGTTGACCATATTCCAACAAACGACTCCGCATGGCATCAATTTGCAACTGTCCTTTGGCTTTAATACTATCCAAAACAACCAAATAAAACTTATCGTCAAATTGGAAAAGCTCAGATAATTCTTCTTCAAAAACAACGTTTTTTACTGCTGAAAAAAGGGCCATTGGTTGAGCAAATTCAATGGCATAAAAAATAAAATCGCGTTCTTTTTTATCCTCATTTTCGGTAGCATTTTCTGCACCAAGTCCAGGTTTAAAGTCTTTGATTCCACGTTCGGCAGCCATATCAGAGCCAATTTCATTTAGCTTGCTATAAAAGCCTTTCATCAATTCTTCAAATTCTTCTGGATCATCTGGAATTTCGCCAGTTCCATCTTCTCCTAAGACTTCTTCAGAAACAATTAAATTAACGCCTTTTGGATGCGGTTGGACTTGGAAAGTCAATAATCCTGTCTGATTAAAGCGATTTTCTAGTCCTAATTCTTCAACCAAATCATAAAATAACTGCTCGATAACTTGTTGATTTTGGAAAAAATCAGAGAGCTTGACATCATGATCTGACAAATCCTCAAAGGTCAGACTTATCTTAATTGTATTATCATTTATATTTTCAAATTTCATAGATTCTCTTTTCTTGTTCAAGTTCCTCTTTTGGTTCTTAGTTTAATTATACCACAGTCTCTACTAAAACTTTATTCATATTTGATTTTGAGAAAACAAAAAGCTGTCAGCACTGACAGCTCATTGATTATAATACTTTAGCAAGAAAATCTTGTGTCCGAGCTTCTTTTGGATGATCAAAGACAGCTTCAGGTTTGCCTTCTTCAACAATGACACCATCTGCCATAAACAGCACGCGGTCTGCTACATTTTTAGCAAAGCCCATTTCGTGAGTGACGACAACCATGGTCATGCCTTCTTTAGCCAATTCTTGCATGACGTTTAATACTTCGCCAACCATTTCTGGATCAAGTGCAGAAGTTGGTTCATCAAAGAGCATGACATCAGGTGCCATGGTCAAGGCACGTGCAATCGCAACACGCTGTTGTTGGCCACCTGACAAGCTTTGTGGATAAGCCTCAGCCTTTTCAGATAGTCCGACACGTTCGAGCAATTCTTTTGCCTTTGCTGTCGCTTCATCTTTGGTCATTTTTCCTGTTTTAACAGGAGCCAATGTCAAATTGTCAAGAACCGTCATGTTTGGAAAAAGATTAAACTGTTGGAAAACCATGCCCATTTTTTCGCGGTGTTTAAAAACATCCACGGATTTATCAGCAATGTTTGTTCCTTCAAAATAAACTTCGCCTTTGGTTGGTGTTTCAAGTAAGTTCATGGTCCGCAAGAAAGTGGATTTTCCCGAACCAGAAGGCCCAATCATAACAACGACTTCGCCTTTTTTAATCGCGATATCTAGTCCTTTTAAGACTTCATTTTTTCCGAAACTTTTGTATAAACCTTTGATTTCAATTAAATTTTCACTCATTTTGCATAGCCCTTTCCAAGTTTCTTTTCAAATCGTGCAAGCAAGCGGCTGAGCGCGAAACAAACAACGAAATAATAAACAGAAACCAATAAAAGTGGTGTGATTGTTTGGTAGGTTGACGTGATTACTGTTTGTGTACCAAAGTAGATTTCCATAACGCCGATAGTTGACAAGAGCGAACTATCTTTGATGATGGTCACAAATTCATTACCAACAGCTGGTAAAATGTTCCGAACGGCTTGCGGCAAAATGACACTCATCATGGCTTTGGCTGGACGAATACCGAGTGAGTAAGCTGCTTCTTTTTGGCCAGCAGGAACTGCTTCAATCCCCGCACGCACAATTTCAGCCATATAAGCACCTGAGTTAAGGGACAAAATCAAAATCCCTACAGCCAGACGGTTTGAGTCTTCTGATAAAATCCCAATGTGAATGGTTGGCCAATTTGACACACCAAGAATGGCATAACCTAAGGCAATTTGAACCAACATTGGTGTATCACGGAAGATTTCGATGTAGGCATTTAAAATCCAACGCAAGGGTGCAATTTTTGACATTTTTCCAAGTGCGGCTAAAATCCCAATCACTGTTCCAAAAATAACGACAAAGACGGAGATAATGATGGTAAAGATGACACCGTCATTAAAATACGGTAAGTATTCAGGAATAAAACTCCAACTCATAATTTGTTCTCTTTTCTTATTTTATTCAATATTTTTTTATATTAAGTATAATTATAACCCATTTTGCATAAAAATTCAAACCATTTTCCTTATTTCCTAATTTTTTATGTGAATATTTGTCTGATTTTTTGGTAGAATAAGAGCATGACTTATTTCATTCTTGCAAATCCAAATTCTGGTGCTAAAAAAGGGGCACATACGCTTGATGTTTTACTCCCTTATTTTAATGAAAATCAGATTAAATATCAACTTTTTGCCACTTCAGAAATTGGGCAGGAAGCTCAACTTATCAATGCTATTTTAGAACTCAAAACAAGTACCGATCAGCTCTTGATTATTGGAGGAGACGGCACCATTTCACTTGCCATTGATGCTCTCCCTGACCATATTCCCTTTGCCTATATTCCTGCAGGATCGGGCAATGACTTCGCGCGAAGCTTGCATATTTCACTTGACCCGATTGAAGCATTCAAAAATATTGAACGCCAAGAAAAGCATGACATATACATCATCAAATACAGTTCTCATCAGCTTTCTGGCTATGCCTTAAATAACATTGGCATTGGCCTTGACGCACAAATTGTCAAATCAGCCAATGAAGGAAAACTCAAAACCTGGCTCAATAAAATCAAACTTGGACAACTGGCGTATTTGATGACAGCTCTCCATGTTTTATTTACAAAAAAACCGTTTGCTGTCCACTTGTCAGCTCTGACAAACGACAATAAAGTTCAAGAAAAAGCATATGCCAGAGCCTTTTTGATGACATTTACCAAACATCCTTATTTCGGTGGCGGTGTCAAAATTTCGCCTGAGGCAAGTAATTCGAACGCAGAAATTCATTTGGTTGAATTCGATCGTCATCCCATGCGCAAAATTTTTCCAGTTGTCCCTAAAGTACTCAAAGGCACACATTTGACAAATCCTTTATTTGATCATCGTATCTCAAAGACATTTACAGTAACCACCGATGTCAATCAACCCGTCCAAATTGACGGAGAGACGCACGAAATCCTCAAAAATGATCCTTTGACCTTATCAACAGAAAAACGAACCATCATTTACTGATTATTCATCTGTCAGCACTGACAAAATAAAAAAACGAGCTTTTGCTCGTTTTTTTATTGTTTATTTTTTAGCAGCTTCAGGAGCTACAGTTTCAACTTCTTTTTTTACCACTTCAGGCGCATTTGTCAAATCTGACAATGGTTCCAAATTGCGGTAACGTGCCATACCAGTACCGGCAGGAATAATCTTACCGATGATGACATTTTCTTTCAAACCAAGCAAGTGGTCTTCTTTACCGCGAATCGCAGCGTCAGTAAGGACACGTGTTGTTTCTTGGAATGAGGCAGCTGACAAGAATGAATTTGTTTCGAGTGAGGCTTTTGTAATCCCCATAAGAACTGGACGTGCTGTTGCAGGCAATTCACCATTCAACAAAGCAGACTCATTGCTCTTTTCAAAATCATCAATATCCATCAATGTACCTGGAAGGAGGTCTGTTGAACCAGTATCCATAACACGGACTTTACGTAACATTTGACGTACCATTACTTCGATATGCTTGTCGCCGATTTCAACCCCTTGGCCACGGTAAGTTTTTTGAACTTCGGCAAGGAGATAAGTTTCAACTGACAAAACATCACGAACTTGGAGCAAGTGTTTTGGTTCAATAGAACCGTCAACAAGTGGTGCACCACGGTGAATAAATTCGCCTTCTTCAACTTTAAGTGGTGAAGACATTGGAACAACGTATGAACGTGTATCTGTTTCACCCTTGATTGTGATTTCGCGTGTACGTGTAGCAGGATCATCAACAAATGCTTGAACGGTACCCGTTACTTCAGTAATTGTTGCTTCCCCTTTAGGATTACGTGCTTCAAAGATTTCTTGGACACGAGGAAGCCCTTGTGTGATATCGGCATTACCGGCAACACCACCAAAGTGGAAGTTACGCATGGTAAGTTGTGTACCAGGTTCCCCGATGGCTTGTGCGGCAACGATACCAACAGCTTCACCGACTTCAACAGTTCCGCCAGTAGCCATATCCATACCATAACAGTGTTTACATACACCGTGTGCTGTCTTACATGTAAAGATTGAACGGATTGTTACACCTTTAATGCCGGCATCAACGATTTGGTTTGCAATTTCTTCTGTGATCAATTGGTCTTCACCCAAAATCAATTCACCAGTTTCTGGATGGAAAATAGATTTCTTAGTATAACGACCAACCAAACGTTCGAACAATGGTTCAATCATTTCTTTACCATTGGCAATTTCTTGAACCAAAAGTCCACGGTCAGTTCCACAGTCTTCTTCACGAATGATAACGTCTTGCGCAACGTCAACCAAACGACGTGTCAAGTAACCAGATTCGGCTGTCTTAAGGGCCGTATCGGTCATCCCTTTACGGGCACCATGGGTAGAGAAGAACATTTCTTGTACTGTCAAACCTTCACGGAAGTTTGAAATAACTGGAAGTTCCATTGTTTTACCATTAGGAGCTGCCATCAATCCACGCATACCAGAAAGTTGTGAGAAGTTTGAGATGTTACCACGGGCTCCAGAGTCCATCATCATGACGATTGGGTTAGAAATATCTTGGTGCGCAATCAGTTCTTTTTCAAGTGCTTCTTTTGCATCACGCCAAACATCACAAACGTGTGTATAACGTTCTTCATCAGTAATCAAACCGCGACGGAATTGTTTTGTGATTTGAGCAACTTTAGCATGCGCAGCTTCGATGATTTCAGGTTTTTTCTCAACCGTTGGAATATCTGCGATCCCCACAGTCAAACCAGCCAATGTTGATTGGTGGTAACCAAGGTCTTTCAATTCATCAAGGAACATTGATGTTGCTGTTGTTCCGTAACGTTTGAAGACTTCAGCGATAATTTTACCCAAGTATTTTTTCTTGAATGGCAATACAGTTGGCAAGTTTTCAAGGAAAGCGTGAATATCTTCACCAGCTCCCATGAAGAAACGGTCATCTGTTGCGCTAGACAAAGCAGCATCAGTTGGTTCGTTGATGAATGGCATTCCGACAGGAATGATTGAGTTAAACATCACTTTACCAACTGTTGTGATCAAGATTTTATCTTGTTGGAATTCAGTCCAAGGACGATCCAAAGCACTTGCCAAAATACCGATACGTGTGTGCAAGTGAACGACACCATTTGTACGTGCAATTTCTACTTCTTCAGCAGAAGAGAAAATCATTCCTTCACCTTCACGGTCGTGTTGTTCCATAGTAATGTAATAGTTACCAAGGACCATATCTTGTGATGGTGTAACGACTGGTTTACCATCTTTAGGGTTCAAGATGTGTTCTGCAGCAAGCATCAAAAGACGTGCTTCAGCTTGGGCTTCTTCAGACAAAGGCAAGTGAACGGCCATTTGGTCACCGTCAAAGTCGGCGTTAAAGGCTTCACAGGCCAATGGGTGAAGACGCATTGCTTTCCCATCAATCAATACAGGTTCGAACGCTTGAATACCCAAACGGTGAAGCGTAGGTGCCCGGTTCATCAAAATAGGGTGTTCTTTAACGATATCTTCGAGGACATCCCAAACTTCAAAGTCTTGACGTTCAACTTTACGTTTTGCAGCACGAATGTTAGCAGCAAGTTCACGTTTTACAAGTTCTGACATAACGAATGGTTTAAACAATTCGATTGCCATTTCACGTGGAAGACCCATTTGGTAAGTTTTAAGTGTTGGACCTACGGCGATAACTGAACGACCTGAGTAGTCAACACGTTTACCAAGCAAGTTTTGACGGAAACGTCCTTGTTTCCCTTTAAGCATGTGTGACAATGATTTCAATGGACGGTTAGAAGGACCAGTAATTGGACGACCACGGCGACCATTATCAATCAAAGTATCGACAGCTTCTTGAAGCATACGTTTTTCATTTTGAACGATAATATTTGGTGCATTAAGTTCCATCAAACGTTTCAAACGGTTATTACGGTTGATAACACGACGATACAAATCGTTCAAGTCAGATGTGGCAAAACGACCACCATCAAGTTGAACCATTGGACGCAAATCAGGTGGAATAACTGGAAGGACATTAAGTACCATCCATTCCAAACGGTTGCCAGACTTACGGAAAGCTGACAAAACGTCCAAACGACGAATAACTTTAACACGACGTTGACCAGAAATAACTTTCAACTCAACTTTGAGTTCAGCAATTTCTTTGTCCAAATCGACATCATTCAACAAATCTTGAATGGCTTCTGCACCCATCTTAGCGACGAATGAACCAAATCCATTTTTCAAGAGTTGTTCACGATATTCGCGTTCAGTCAAAAGTTGTTTCTTTTCAAGATCAGTTTCTTTAGGATCAATTACGACGTAGCTTGCGAAATAAATGATTTCTTCAAGCGCACGAGGGCTCATGTCCAAAGCAAGTCCCATACGTGATGGAATTCCTTTGAAATACCAGATGTGTGATGTTGGGGCAGCAAGTTCGATATGTCCCATGCGTTCACGACGTGATTTAGCAGTTGTTACTTGAACACCACAAAGTTCACAAACTTGATTTTTGTAGAAAACACCTTTAAGTTTTCCACATGCACATTCCCAGTCTTTTTGTGGGCCGAAAATTCTTTCGTCGAAAAGTCCTTCACGTTCTGGTTTTTGTGTTCGATAGTTGATTGTTTCTGGTTTTTTAACTTCACCATATGACCAATAACGAATTTTTTGGGGAGATGCGATACCAATCTGCATACTCTCAAATTTATTTACATCGACCAATTTTTTCTCCACTTCTTATAAAATATGATACTGTTGATCAGTTTAAGTTTTAGTGCAAAATATTTTTTGCAATCTAAAAATGATTGAATTTTTTCTTTGACGTAGCTATTCCGTTATAAAACAACTGTTTTCAATTATCTTATAACGAAATAGCTACGCTATTTCAAAAATGCTTATGCTTTATCAGTATCAATCAAAGTTTGTTCTTCTTGTTCAGCTTCAACAACGCGTGCTTCTTGAGCTTCGAGCATTTCAGCTGTGATTTCTGGTTCTGGTTGACGGTTATCCATATCATCATCCAATTCACGCAAATCAATTGTGTTGTGATCTGCATCAAGGACTTTCATGTCAAGACCGAGTGATTGTAATTCTTTTACAAGGACACGGAATGATTCTGGAAGACCTGGACGAGGAATGCGTTCGCCTTTAACGATCGCTTCATAGGCACGTGTACGTCCAATAACGTCATCTGACTTGTAAGTCAAGATTTCTTGAAGGACATTAGATGCACCATACGCTTCAAGTGCCCAAACTTCCATTTCACCGAAACGTTGTCCACCGAACTGTGCTTTACCACCGAGCGGTTGTTGAGTAACGAGTGAGTAAGGACCTACTGAACGTGCATGAAGTTTATCATCAACCATGTGGTGAAGCTTGATCATGTACATGACACCAACAGAGATACGGTTATCAAATGGTTCACCTGTACGTCCGTCATAAAGCACGGTCTTAGCATCAGCTGCCATCCCTGCTTCTTTAACAGTTTCCCAGATTTCATCATCGGAAGCCCCATCAAAGACTGGTGTTGCAACATAGAAGTCTTCATCTTTACCTGCTTCACGGTTTTGGATACCCAAAATACGTGCAGCCATTCCCAAGTGGAGTTCCTTAACTTGTCCGATATTCATACGTGATGGCACACCAAGTGGATTCAACATGATATCGATAGGTGTTCCATCTGGAAGGTATGGCATATCTTCAACAGGAACGATGTTTGAAACGACACCCTTGTTCCCGTGACGACCAGACATTTTATCTCCGACACGGATTTTACGTTTTTGCGCAATGAAGACACGAACAAGTGTATTGACACCTGAAGGCAATTCGTCACCGTTATCACGAGTAAAGACGTGAACTTGGTGAACAATACCGCCACCGCCGTGAGGAACACGGAGTGATGTATCACGAACTTCGCGTGCTTTTTCACCGAAGATTGCACGGAGCAAACGTTCTTCTGGTGTTGGATCTGTTTCACCCTTAGGTGTTACTTTACCAACAAGAATATCGCCATCTTTAACCTCAGCACCAATACGGATAATTCCGTCTTCGTCAAGGTTCTTGATTGCTTCATCACCAACGTTTGGAATTTCGCGAGTAATTTCTTCAGGGCCAAGCTTTGTATCGCGTGTTTCTGATTCGTATTCTTCAATGGCGATTGATGTATAAACATCATCTTTAACCATACGTTCTGACATGATTACGGCATCTTCAAAGTTATAACCTTCCCATGTCATGTAGGCGATAAGTGGGTTGTTACCCAAAGCCAATTCGCCATCGACCATTGAAGGACCATTGATGACAACATCGCCTTGTTCTACTTTGTCGCCAAGAGCAACAAGTGGGCGTTGGTTATAAGAAGTTCCTGAGTTTGAACGTTGATATTTTGTAACATTATAAATGTCAAGTTCGCCTGTTGTACGACGAATTCTTACTTCATTACCATCAACATATTCACAGATACCATCATGTTTAGCAATACCAGCAGCTCCAGAGTCGTGACCGATTTGGTATTCCATCCCAGTACCAACCCAAGGGCTGTGTGGGTCAATCAATGGTACGGCTTGACGTTGCATGTTGGCTCCCATAAGGGCACGGTTTGAGTCATCGTTTTCCAAGAAAGGAATACATGCAGCGGCTGTCGCAACTACCTGTTTAGGTGAAACATCCATGTAATCAACGTTTGCTGATTCAACTTCGATATTGTTCCCTTGATGACGGGCCATAACTGTTTCGCTGGCAAAATGATTGTCAGCTGTCAAACGAGAGTTGGCTTGGGCAACAGTATAGTTGTCTTCTTCATCAGCTGTCAAGTATTCAACGTCTGAAGTTACAATACCAGTTGTGCGGTCAACACGACGGAATGGAGACATGATGAAACCATATTCGTTAATCTTGGCATAAGTTGACAAGTTGTTGATCAAACCGATATTTGGTCCTTCAGGTGTTTCAATAGGACACATACGACCGTAGTGAGTATAGTGAACGTCACGTACTTCATATGAAGCACGGTCACGTGAGATACCACCAGGGCCTAAGGCAGAGAAACGACGTTTGTGTGACAATTCAGACAAAGGATTGTGTTGGTCCATGAACTGTGAAAGTTGAGATGAACCAAAGAATTCTTTGATTGAAGCTGTAACAGGACGAATGTTAATCAAACCTTGAGGTGTGATATTTTCATTTTCAGTAGATGACATCCGTTCACGAATGACACGTTCCATACGTGAAAGTCCAATACGAACTTGGTTTTGGAGCAATTCACCAACGGAACGGATACGACGGTTACCTAAGTGGTCGATATCATCAACTTTGCCGATTCCTTCGAAAAGTCCGAGCCAGTAGTTGATATTAGCAATCACATCGGCTGGTTTCAAAACGCGGTCTTCAGCAGGAACTTGTCCATTTGACATCAAAGTGATGACGCGTTCTGGATTTTTTGGTGAATATACTTTAATGGCTTGAACTTCGATTGGTTCGCCAAGCATTACACCATCTTCAGAAGGTTGGTAAATAACTGTGTTTAATCCAGCTTCAAGCAATGGTTCGATGATATTCAAAACATCACGTGTTACAAGTGTATCTGAAGCAACGACAATTTCACCAGTTTCAGGGTCAACGATTGGTTCTGCCAAAGTCAATCCGAGCAAACGGTTCTTAAGCGCCAATTTTTTGTTGAATTTGTAACGTCCAACAGGTGCAAAGTCGTAACGTTTTGGATCGAAGAAGCGTGCTACCAAGAGCCCACGAGAACTATCGGCTGTCTTAGGTTCACCAGGACGCAAACGGTCATAGATGTCTTTAAGTGCTTCTTCTGTACGTGTGTCTGATGGGTTTTTGTGAATGTCTTTACCTAAAGTTGTTTCAAGTAATTCACTTTCGCCAAACAATTCACGGATTTCTTCATCTGAACAAAATCCGAGTGCGCGTACCATTGTTGTAAATGTTAATTTACGTGTGCGGTCGATACGGACGTAACCAACGCCTTTAGCGTCTGTGTCAAGTTCGAACCAAGCCCCACGGTTAGGAATTGTCGTATGTCCATAACTTTCAAGACCGTTTTTGTCTGTTTTAAGATGGAAATATGACCCAGGACTACGAACCAACTGGCTGACGATCAAACGTTCTGAACCATTGTTGATAAATGTCCCCATTTCAGTCATAAGTGGGAAATCACCGAAGAAAACTTCTTGAGTTTTCAATTCGCCAGTTTCTTTATTCACAAGACGGAAAGTCACATAAATAGGAGCTGAATAGTTTGCATCGTGCGCACGAGCTTCTTCAACTGTATATTTAGGTGTTTTCATTTCGTAGCCTATGAATTCAAGTTCCATTGTTCCGGCAAAGTTATCGATTGGGAACATTTCTTTGAATACATCTGCGAGGCCAGTGTCGAGAAAGTTTTGATAACTTGAAGTTTGAACTTCAATCAGATTTGGCAATCCGATTACTTCTTTGATGCGCGAAAAACTGCGTCTTGTACGGTGTTTACCGTATTGTACGTCATGTCCTGCCAAGTTGTTTCTCCTCTAATAATTATCTATTTCTCCCCATTTTCAAAGGTCAGAAATAGTGTAAAATAAGTTTAATCTGTCAATTTAGTGAGTTTTTCATTAAAAAATCTGAAAATTTAGTAGTTTGTCTTTTTGTTAACTTTTCAAATTTCATGGTAAAAAAACGCCAAAAAAGCAACGAGAAACAAACGTTTTTCGCTGCTTACAAGACCCGCAGGGACAAGAGATCCGTTGGGTTTTGCTGACAAACCATTATTACTATTATAGCATTTTTTGTCAATTTATACAAGGTTTCGTCTTCCTATTTTTGATAGAACAAGCGCCTGAAAAAAACAAAAACACGACCTCAATCGTGTTTTTTTAACATTACTTTTCCAAGTTCTGAAACTTCCAAACCTTCCAGTCGCAGCAGACGAATTTGTTCATTTTTTCCTGCCCCTGTCAGTCCAATTTTTCCATCACTTCTAATCACGCGCCACCAAGGCAATGCGTACTTATCGGATAGACCATGCAAGGCTCTCGAAACTTGCCTTGCACCATTGATAAGACCCGCCCTTATGGCAATATCCCTGTAAGAGCTGACAGAACCATACGGAATGGCTTTTATTTCTGCTAAAATCCGTTTGGTTTCAGGTTTTAAATCATCATAATCCATGGTTTGTCCTTTTGAGTCTTGATTGGATTACCAAATCTTAACTCGATTTTCTGGAGCACGATACATCTTGTCCGTACTGACAATGCCAAAAGTTTCATAGAATTCTTCAAGATTTGTCGGTGGAATGTTGGCGCGCAGTGCTGCTGGAGCATGAACGTCCATTGACAGCAACATTTGTTGGAATTCCAAACTGGCTTTGTTGCGCCAAATTCTTGCCCATTGTTCAAAGAAATCAACCAAATTGACGTCATCTTCGCTTTGAGCTGCTGTCAGCGCTGCCGTAATTCCTCCTTGGTCAGCAATGTTTTCTGACACAATAAGTTTTCCGTTGGCAGGGCCAGCAACTGTTTCAACACCGTCAAATTCAGCAATCATTTCTTCTTGTTTCTTCTCAAATGCAGCATAATCTGCTTCTGACCACCATTTGTTCAAATTACCGTCTTTGTCAAATTGAGCACCATTGTTGTCAAAGGCATGAGAAATTTCATGGGCAATGACTGCACCAATCCCACCATAATTTTGTGATTTGGACTGTGTCAAACTGTAGAATGGCGCTTGTAAGATAGCAGCAGGGAAGAAAATGCTGTTGCTGTCAGAAGTATAGTAGGCATTGACCATGTGTGCAGGCATTTGCCATTCTTTTTTGTCCACTTCTTGTGAGAATTTTTCGTAATGACGAGCAGTCAAAATTTCGTCAAAGCTGACAACATCTTCGTAGAGACTTCCTGTACCTGTTTTCAAACGGCTGTAATATTCTGGAAGTTGATCTGGATAGGCGATATTTACTGTGATAGCATCTAATTTTTCAATGGCTTTCAATCGTGTTGCTTCGCTTAACCATGCGTTCGTACGCAAACGATCTTGATAGACTTTGATCATTTTGTCCGTCATGTTTTTGACATCAGCTTTTGCTTCGTCACCAAAATATTTTTTACCGTAGAAAAGTCCAATCACTTGGCTGAAATAAGATTCAGTAACATCAAGTTGATGTTTATCTTGTTTGCGTGCTTCTGCGACGTTCGACACTTTTCTGCTGTAAGCAGAGCCTTTTACACGCAAGTCTTCTGACAGATAATTGGTTGCCTTACGGGCTGCTTTTGTCAGCATCCATGCCTTAATCAAGTTCCAATTTTCAGGACTGACAATTTGGTTAAAGTTTTCATAGAAGCGTTCTTCAAAGACAATGATTTTATCAGGCATTGTGCCCACAAGGGTTTCAATAATGGCTTTAAAATCAAGGCTGCTTGCTGTTGACAAAAAGCTGTCAGCACTGACAGGATGGTACAATTCAGCATATTTCGCCCACTCTTCAGATGTGTTTGAGAATGGTGCTAAAAGTTTATCAAAAGTAACCGCATCTGCTGCAATTTTTTCTGCGTCTTCAAACCCAAATGCAGCAAGAATTTCTGCTGAATTTTCTGCCCAGAAATCAAGTAACTCTGCTTTGCGTGGGTGTTCATCTGCATAGTAAGTCGTGTCTGGCAAGATGAGCCCTGGCCCAGTTAAGACAAGAGCATGATGAATGGCGTCCATCATATCAGACTCGACTGCGAGTCCAAAAGGCATGGCTGCTTGCGAATGCAAAATCAAATCGCCCGCTTGTGCTTTGAAAGTTTCAAAGTCTTTCAAGTCGCTTATTTTTTGTAATTCTTTTTTGACTGCTGAAAAATCATCAGCATTCCGTTTTGCCCAATCGCCTGCTTTCAGGTAAAACTTGATGGCTTCAAGTAATTCCTTATTTTCTTTTGGCAGGTTGACTGACAATTCTGTCAGGTCTGACGTTAAGTTTTTTTCAATCTCCAGCACCAATTCATCAAATGCTGACATTCTTGGTTTATCAGAAGGAATTTCAACGGTTGCAAGCCAATCTGCGTTGACTGCTTCAAAAAGATTATCTTGAATTCTTGTCATAATTTTCTCCAATATTTCTACTATTTAGAACACTATCATTATATCATAAAAAAGCCTTTTCAGGCTTTTCATTCTCATTTTTAGATATGCAATTTGCGGCGTAAGCTCTTGCCTTTTTCGCCGAACCATTTTTCCAAAAGTCCAAGCTGTGCGGCCAGATATAGATAAACATAAAAGCCAGCACCACCACTCAAAGCAAGGATAATTGCAGAAGCCATTCGTCCTGGTCTTTTCCCAAAGAACATGCCCAAAATGCTTTCTACAATAATGACGACAATCGCCATAATCAAAGTCAATAAGGCTGCGCCCTGAATACCACGAACGGTATTTTTGACAGAGAAATTAGTCAAGCGTTTGAGTTTGCGAATGAAGAGATAATCTCCAAAGACAAAGGCAATGGTCGTTGCAATCAGTGGGCCATAGCTATGGAAGAGCCAAATCATTGGCACTTGTAAAATCAATTTCACAACCAACATTTCCACGAAAAATTTCATGGCCAAGCGTTTGTGATCCATGACGGACAATGGTGGATAAACCAACATGTAAAGTCCAAGTAAGAAACTTTGTAAAACCGTAAAGACAAATAAAGCAATTTGGAAAGTCGATGGAATTTGATAAAACAAGGTATAAATCGGTTTTGTCAGCAATGACATACCAATAATTGCAGGCAACATAAAGCCAACATACAATTGGAAATTGTAGCCGACTAGCGTTGACAAGGCTTGCTTATTGCCCCGCACATAATGCTCTGTAATCAATGGGTCAGAAACAGAACCTAAAGTCAAAGCAACGCCTAAGAGAAGCAAAGTTAATTTATCCGTATTGGCAGAAAAATAACTCAAATAATCCATTAAAGTGCTGTGACTAAAGCTCGTAAACATCGGCATAAAGTGCATAAAAGTCGAGTTATCAATCAAGCGGAAAACTTGTGTTGCAGATCCTAAGACAATAAAGGGAACGGCTGTTCTCATCGTCTCTTTCATGACTTGCATGGGATTGATTTTACTTCTGGCAGGACCAGGCGAAATCAGATGTTTCAGATTTCCTGATTTCCAAAGGTAGAAAATCAACACAGCGTAGGAAGCAATCATTCCGATAAATGCAGCCAACGTGGACTGTGTAACGGCAGCTTGCCAGTTTCCTGAACCAAGTTTCATGATGGCAAAAGCTGTTACCAACATCCAAATGATCCGCACCACTTGCTCACAAAGTTGGCTAATGGCATAGGCTTTCATTTGATTGAGCCCTTGGAAATAGCCTCGAATAACGGACATGGACGGGAAAAGTAAGATGGCGAGCGACAAACTCCGAATGACTGGAACCAATGCAGCACTTCCGCCAAGTAGATTGGCTAATGGCGCCGCAAACACCGACATGATAACGGCAAAGAAAACGCCTAAAATCGTCATAATGCCAAGCATTTGTCTGACCAAACGATAACTCATGTTGGGGTCGCCAAGCGTGTTATAACGCGCTACTTCTCGTGCAACCGCAGAAGGAATACCAACAGTTGAAATCAACAAAAAGAGGGCATAAATATTGTATCCCATACTATAAAGTGCATTGGCTTGGTTACCGGCTTGCCCCATCCAAGCATACCAAGGGATGATGTAAACAACCCCCAACACCTTTCCTAACATATCAGCACCTGTTCGCCAAGCGGTACCCGAAAGCATCTGAGCTTTCGCTTTTGTGGCACCTTGTTGAGCAGTGAGGGCTGAATTTTCTATCTCTTCAATCTGTTCTATATTTTCCATTCCTCTATTTTACCCTAATTTAGCTTTTTTTCAAAGAAAATATTATAATAAAGATATGATAAGTTTACTACAAATTCTTGAAATCTTGAAACAAGATAACAATTTTAGAGAAATTGTTCTTGAAAATGACTACTACTACACTGTCAGCACTGACACATTTTTTAATCGCCTGTCCTACGACAGCCGTAAAACAGACGACCAGACTTTATTTTTTGCCAAAGGAATTAACTTTAAAAGAGATTATTTGGCAGATTTGACCATTCCTTTTTATATTTCTGAAACCGACTATGAAGTTGATATTCCTGCCATCATTGTCAGCAATGTCAAACGGGCCATGAGTTTAATTGCTCAAGCTTTTTACGGTCGTCCTCAGGACAAGTTGAAAATCCTTGCCATCACTGGAACCAAAGGAAAAACAACATCAGCTTATTTTGCCAAATCCATCTTGGATGAGATGAATGGTGGGAAAACGGCGCTCTTATCTACTGCCCAAACCACATTGGACGGCAAACATTATTTCAAGTCAGAACTGACAACACCAGAAAGTCTTGATTTGATTGATATGATGAGCCAAGCAGTTGCCAATGGCATGACCCATTTGGTCATGGAAGTATCGAGCCAAGCATACAAAACCGAACGTGTTTACGGCTTAGACTTTGACGTCGCTGGTTTTACCAACTTCTTCCCAGACCATATTGGTGCCAATGAACATCCAACCATGGAAGACTACTTTTACTGTAAAAGTATGCTGATTGAACATGCACGTTATTTTGTTGCCAATCATGAAATGAGTCATTTCAATTTGGTCGAACAAAAATTGCAAGCCTTTAATGTGCCTGCGGATTTTTACGGACAAGGGTCAGAAAATATCATTACTGACAGCGGTCAATTTGATTTTGTCACAAGTGGTAAAATCGCTGGACATTTTGACATTCGCCTCTTAGGACGTTTCAATCAAGAAAACGCCTTGGCCACTGCATTGATGACATCACACCTGGGAGCAAGCCTTGACCAAATTCGTGAAGGCCTCAAAAAAGCTGTCGTTCCTGGACGCATGGAATTACTCACAGCAAACAACGGCGCCCACATTTATGTGGACTATGCACACAATGGTGTCTCATTGAAAAATTTGGTTCAAGTGGTTGAAGAACATCACACAGGAAAATTGATTCTAGTCCTTGGTTCTACTGGAAATAAAGGCGAAAGCCGTCGTAAAGACTTTGGGGACGTGATTGAAGCACACCCTCGCCTTGATGTTGTTTTGACAACCGACGACTCCAACCGTGAAGACCCTGCTGTCATCGCTGACGAAATTGCCAGTCATGTGAGCAGAAAAGTTGATTTCGTCAAAGACCGTGAACTTGCCATAAAAGAAGCCATTTCAAGAAGCCACACGGCAGATGACGCAGTCATCATCGCAGGAAAAGGAACGGATAAATTCCAACTTTATATGGGAAAACGCGAACCTTATCTTGGAGATACGGCGGCGGCTGAAAAATATTTGTAAATCAAAAAACGACTTTGACAGTCGTTTTTTTCATCTTATTTTTTCAACATTATCAATCAGGAAAGGCATTGACAACAGCTAAAATCCGTTGCAACTCCGCATGCGTTTCATAATTGACGGTATCAGAATGAAGCAAGGTGCTGAGTTGACGACCAGTATAACCTGCTTTGGTTCCAACAGTATCAATATCCAAGTTTTTTTCTTTCATCTTGTACAAAATGGCACGTTTGAAATTATTTGTGATTTCTTCTTGCTTAAACTCTGACAAACGGTGAAATTCTTCGCTGGTATAATTGATTAATGACTCCATATAAAGATACTCCTTTTCAATATTTTCAGATTTTATTTTGTAAAATCAATGACCATACGTCCTTCTATTTTTCCTGCTTTCATTTCGTCAATGATGGCATTGACATCAGAAAGTGGGCGTGTGGCAACGATTGGTGTAACCAATCCTTGACGGCCAAATTCAAATGCTTCTTCAAGATCAAGACGTGTTCCGACAAGAGAACCCGCAACTTCAACACCGTCAAATACCGTTGTTGGAATTGACAATGACATGTCTGAATTAGGAAGGGCAACGGCAACCATTTTCCCCATTGGACGAAGGCAATGAACGGCTTGTTCAAAGGCAACACGCGCAACTGCGCAAACTACAGAAGCGTTTGCACCAAGTCCGCCAGGTGTATTTTCTTTGATGGCTTTGATCGGATCAACTTCTGCCGAATTGATAATCACATCGGCACCGATTTTCTTAGCCAAATCTAGTTTTGGTTGGTTAATATCAACAACAATGACTTTTGCATTAAAGACATTTTTGGCATATTGAATGGCCAAGTTTCCAAGTCCACCTGCACCGAAAATGACGATTGGTTGACCTGGCTTAATGCCTGAAACTTTGATGGCCTTGTAAGTTGTTACACCAGCACAAGTGATTGATGAGGCTTTAACTGGGTCAAGTCCTTCTGGAACTTTCACGGCATAATCAGCTGTGACAATTGCTTCTTCAGCCATTCCGCCATCGACGCTATAACCAGCATTCTTAACTTCACGACAAAATGTTTCGTTACCTGAAACGCAATATTCACAGTGTCCACAACCTTCAAAGAACCAAGCGACAGAAACACGATCCCCGATTTTGAGTGACTTCACATCGCTACCAATTTCGGTCACAATCCCAATTCCTTCGTGACCGAGGACTGTTCCAGCCATATTGCCATAATCCCCCGCTGCAACGTGAAGGTCTGTGTGGCAGACACCACAATATTCCATTTTGAGTTTGGCTTCATTTGCTTTGATGGGACGAAGTTCTTTTTCAACGATATCGGCATAGCCGTCTGGGTTTTGTCTTACTACTGCTGCTTTCATTTTGAAAATCTCCTTATATTATCTTTATTTTGTTGACTGTTTAATGACAAAAATTCAGTAATTAGTTTGTGATTTCACTAACTTATTTAATTTTATTATACGCTTTCATTTTTATTTTTTCAAGTTTTATCTGATTTTTAATTCAAAAATTAAGAATGATTTCTTTTTTCATTTCTTTCACGTATAATAGGAGTGATGAACTTAGAAAAAGCGTTAAAAGAAAATTTTGGTTACGACTCCTTTCGGGCGGGCCAAAAACAAATTATTGAACAAATTTTAGCAGGAGTTGACAGTTTAGGCATTCTGCCGACTGGTGCAGGAAAGTCGATTTGTTATCAACTACCAGCTCTTTTACTGGATGGGGTAACTTTGGTCATTTCGCCCTTGATTAGTCTGATGAAAGACCAGGTTGACCAACTCAATGTAGCAGGTATTCCAGCTACTTTTATCAATTCAACCCTTGATGAATTTGAGACTCAAAATCGCATGATGCAAGTCGAACAAGGCCACGTCAAAATCTTATTCGTTGCTCCTGAACGCTTTGAAATGACCAGTTTCAACATTTTTCTCAAGCAACTCCCCATTGAACTGGTTGCCATTGACGAAGCCCATTGTATCAGTCAATGGGGGCATGATTTTAGACCATCTTATGTCGAATTTGCCCATCATTTACGCGATTTGCCGACGCAGCCAACGCTTTTGGCACTGACAGCTACCGCAACGCCACTTGTCAGTCGTGACATTCAGCAACTTCTGTCCATCAGCGCTGACAACACTGTCCAAACTGGCTTTTTACGTGAAAATCTTCGCTTTGAAGTCGTTAAGGGTTCAGATAAACGGACATATCTGCGAAATTACCTCAAAAAACATACCGACCAATCTGGCATTATTTATGCCTCAACGCGAAAAGATGTCGAGAGCATTTGTGAGGCATTAAATAAAGCACATTTCCAAGCGACCATGTACCATGCTGGACTTTCCGAAAAAGTCCGCCAGGCCAATCAAGATGCCTTTCTCTATGACGAAAAGCCAATCATGGTTGCTACTAACGCTTTTGGCATGGGTATTAACAAAAGTAATGTTCGTTTTGTCATTCATTATGGAATTCCGTCAACTATTGAAGCTTATTATCAAGAAGCCGGCCGTGCAGGTCGGGATGGCTTGCCATCCGATGCCATTTTGTTTTATTCGGCAAATGACGTCCGCCTCCGAAATTATTTTATTGAACAATCGGAAGCCGATGAAAGTCACAAGGAAAACGACTATGAAAAGCTCCGCCAAATGCAAGGCTATGCGAATTCTGAAGGCTGTTTGCAACGTTATATTTTACAGTATTTCGGGGATGACGGCGATGATTGTGGCAAATGTCAAAATTGCACTGACCAGCGAGAGAGAGTTGACATCACGATTGAGACACAAAAAGTCCTTTCCTGCGTGATACGAATGCAAGAACGTTTTGGCAAAACCGCAGTCACTCAGGTTCTGGTTGGCTCAAAAAATAAGGCACTTGAACATTGGAATTTTGAAAAACTCTCTACTTTTGGCATTATGAAAGGTATTTCTCAAAAAGCCGTCAGCGAATTAATTGATTTTCTGACCGCAGAAAATTATCTTTCCGTCAGTGTAGGTAAATTTCCATTGCTGAGTGTATCTCCAAAAGGAGCAAAAGTATTGCGGGGACAAGAAAAAGTCTATCGTAAGGCTACACTTATCGCTGACAAAAGGCCTGTCAGTGCTGACAACTTCTCTGAAAGTCTCTTTGAAGAACTTAGAGCGCTCCGCCTTGACATTGCCAAATCAGAGGGCGTACCACCATTCATGATTTTTTCAGACGCCAGTCTCAAAGACATGGCAAGCCGACTGCCTCAGACTCAAGAACAAATGCTTGATGTTTCAGGTGTCGGTCCTGTCAAACTCAAAAAATACGGTCACACCTTTCTTGACAAATTGATTGCATACAAAAAAGCTGAATAAATCAGCTTTTTTATTTTATTCATGTTTTAATACTGTTTAACTTTTAAAAATACGTTAAAAGTTGCTTCGCTGTCGATGCTCGCTACACGAACAAGTTCGTTAGTCGCAGTCGCAAAGTTTGCGTTTTACGCTTAAAACATTTGTCCGTTTGCTTAGTTGCTAAAGCAACAAGAGCAAAAGGCTTAAAACATTTGTCCGTTTGCTTAGTTGCTAAAGCAACAAGAGCAAAAGGCTTGCGCAAGGCAGTATATGTGCAGTTCATCTAATAAAAATACTTTCAGTATTTTTAAAGATGAACTAGTATAAACTTATTTTTCAACTTTGTTGTTTAATTTCATGATTTCAAGCAAAACATCTACTGCTTTTTCCATGGCTTGCAAACTAACAAATTCGTAACGACCGTGCATGTTTTCGCCACCTGCAAAAAGGTTTGGTGTTGGAAGTCCCATGAATGAAATCTTAGAACCGTCTGTTCCACCACGTACGGGTTCGATTTTTGGTTCAATGCCAAGATTTTCCATTGCTTCTCGTGCAATGTCAATAATAGACATGTCTTTTTCAATGATTTGAGCCATGTTGTAATATTGGTCTTTAATGACAACATTGACACGGTCAACACCAAATTCAGCATTCATTTGATCAGCAATTTCAGCCATCAAAGCCTTACGTGCTTCAAATTTTTCTTCCGAATGGTCACGAATAATGTATTGAGCACGCGCTTCTTCAACTGTTCCTTCAAGTTTAGAAAGATGGAAGAAACCTTCACGCCCTTCTGTTTTTTCAGGACGGTCAAACTCAGGCAATTGGGCATGATAATCCATTGCAACTTGGAGGGCATTGACCATAATGTCTTTGGCTGTTCCAGGGTGGACATTTTTACCTTGGAAATCAATCACCGCACCCGCTGCTGAGAATGTTTCATACTCAAGTTCGCCAAGTGGGCCACCATCGACCGTATAGGCAAAATCAACATTAAAATCAGCGACATCAAACAAGTCAGCACCTGTTCCGATTTCTTCATCAGGGCCAAATCCGATACGGATTTCACCATGTTCAAAATCAGGTTCAATGTTCAAAAGATAATCCGCCAAAGTCATGATTTCTGCTACACCTGACTTATCATCAGAACCAAGCAAAGTTGTTCCATCAGTGTGGATCAATGTTTGCCCAGCATAATTTTTAAGATTTGGAAATTCAGCTGGATCAAGCGTGAAACCAGAAGTTCCAAGTTCGATGATGGATTTTCCATCATAATTTTCGAGAATTTGAGGGTTAATTCCAACAGCATTAAAATCAGCCGTGTCCATGTGTGCAATCAAACCGATTTTACGGACATTTTTAGTTGTCGTTGCAGGAATTGTCCCAACAACATAACCATTGCTTTCAAGATAATGAACATCTTTGACACCAATGGCTTTCATTTCTTCGCCCATTTTGTGTGCAAATTCAACGAGTGATGGAACAGAAGGAACGGTCGTTGAGTTTTCATCAGAACGTGTGTTTACTTTAACATAGTCAATAAAACGTGGTAACAATTTTTCGTATTTCATTTGGTTTCCTTTTCACTATAAAAAATTTTTTAGCTCAGCCAATTTCAATCCATGACGCTAATCTTTTACTTTGCTTCAACTGTGCCACAATAAAATCATCTGCCTGTTCAAACTGAACAAGAGCAGGCGACTCGCCTTCAAAGTCAATTAGACAGGCATACTCTTTCTCATTGATTGCTTCAATCAAGCCATATTTTTCAAGAACCTTGACAAAAATATCTGGCTTACTTTTAACCCTGTCTTTTTTTGAAAATTTCAATAAAAAGCTGGTCATGTATTTTAGAGCATAATTGGGATCAGTATCGCCCATGATATGATAAATGCCTTCTTCAAAAGCAGTCAACGGCAGATTTTCAGCAACTTTAATAAAATAATTAGCCAAAGTCGCGGGAACGGTGTCGTCTGTTGGGTTTTCTTTAAAATCAAAACGAGTCGTAAAATGCAGCTTGATTTGATTGATATCATTTTCTAAAATCTGAAAAATGAGAGACTGATTGAGCAGTGTCTCAATCTGACTTCCGCTTTCAACAAAAAACGGACGGTCGTAAGTATTGATTTGAGGAGTACTAGTCTTTTCAAAATTTGACAACTCAAAATCTTCATCAGTGAAAATTTTGAAGCTGTTGCGATAGCGCCGATTTTGACGTTCAATCAAACCAGCAGCAATATAAGCGTCTAACTTACGGTCTAACTTGTCTTCAGCCTTAAAAACGTGATGCAACTGACGCAAATTGACATCGTCAGTCTGAGCTAAATAAGCAATCAAAGATTTGAAAAACGGCTGACGGGTCAGTCGATTTTCATTATATATTGTAATTTTCATGCTTCCTCTCAGAACTCAAGGGTTCTTCAGAAATGCTTAGGCGTTAAAAGCGTCTGTCAATTGTGGTACTACTTGTTTCTTACGTGAAACAGCACCCGCAAGGAAGGCGTGGTCATTGTCAAGTTTAAAGTTAAAAGCAGCTTCAACTTTATCCATGTCCGAACCAAGTGCCAAGATTTCTGAGTTTGAGTTAACGATATCTGTAATCATCAAAACAAAGTCATCAAAGCCACCAGCTGTCATGTAGCTCGTGATTGCAGCTTTAACTTCGTCAAGGCGAGCCAAAACTTCAGGAATATCAACAGTATTGACTTGGGCAACACGGACTTGTTTTCCATTAAGTTCAAATGTTTTAGCGTCAATATCAATCAATTGTTCAGCTGTTTTAGAAGCCAAGTTTGTTCCTGCTTTAAGCATCGCAAGACCGTATTCTTCAAGATTAACACCAGCGATTTTAGCCAA
Source organism: Lactococcus sp. dk101 (assembly GCF_009601055.1). Taxonomy (GTDB): domain Bacteria; phylum Bacillota; class Bacilli; order Lactobacillales; family Streptococcaceae; genus Lactococcus. Next base: position 120,858 of record NZ_WITI01000001.1, on the reverse strand, counting down.
TTCTTCAGCCACTTTAAAGTCAGTTGGATGAGTAGTTGGTGATTTCAAAAGCAATGTATCAGAAATCAAACCTGACAACATCATTCCTGCAAGTGCTTTAGGAATTTCAACGCCTTCTTCAAGGAATTTACGATAAACGATTGATGATGCAGAACCAACAGGTTCAACTGTCATGAACAATGGGCTTGCTGTGTGGAAGTTAGCAATACGGTGGTGGTCAACAACACCCATGATTGTTACATCTTCAATATCTGAAATTGATTGTTGGAATTCGTTGTGGTCTGTCAAGATAACAGTGTCCACGCCTTCTTCTTTTGCAGATGTTACGATACGTGGCAATTCAAGACCAAATGTGTCAAGTGCAAATTGAGTTTCTTCGTTGGCAGGGCCAAGTGCAACAACTTCTGTGTTCAATGCAACGTGTTTACGGTGGTTTGACAAGTAGCTAAATGACATTGATGAACCGATAGCGTCAGTGTCTGGTTTTTGATGACCAAAGACTAAAATTTTGTCTGACATGTTTAATACCTCTTTTTAAATTATATTCATTTTTATTATATCAAAAAAGGAAGAACATTTCATACTTTCATTCCTAATAAATTTTGACAGGACTTTCATTTTGTAGTATAATTATTACACAAAGCGAGACAACATGGAAAAAAAATACAAGATGTTCATTGGAGGACTGATGAGTGCTATTTTAATGTCCTTGGTTCTTTTTTTAAATCATATTTTGCCAGATTTCAGACTCATCTGGTTTATTTTTTCGTGATTGCTGGCTTGCTGTGTTATTTGTATTTGGATAAGCATTAAATTTTCAAGAATTATAACGAAAGCATTGCAATATTTCTTTTTTTATGACAAAATAACTGTAGGATATATAATAAGGAGTTTTTAATTATGAAAAGAAAAAAGTTCATCTTATTGGGGCTTTCTTGTCTGCTGGTCAGTCCAATTTTAAGCACGGTCAGCTTGGCAGATGACTTAACCACTTCTTCGTCAGAACTGACAAGTGCATCTTCAAGCTCACTTCCAGATACAACACCAGCTTCTTCAAGCTCAGCGAGTACTTCTAGTTCAACGAGTGCTTCAAGTAGCTCATCTTCTGAACCATCTAGCGCAAGTAGTTCAAGTTCTTCTCTCACTTCGACAAGTTCAGCAACAAATACATCAACTCCCCCATCCGACGCGGGACAAAATCAAAACAGTACGACAGAGCAGAAAGTTCCTCAGGTAGAATACACTGCCCAAGTTCAAAACAAGGGCTGGTTAAGTCCAGTCACTGACGGGACTTCAATGGGAACAAGTGGACAAAGCTTAAGGCTCCAAGCCTTGAAAATCAGTCTGACAAATTTACCCGATGAGATTACCGGCGGCATTGCTTATCAAAGCTACTTGCAAAATTCAGGCTGGCAAGCTGAACGGGCAGACGGAGCTGTATCTGGAGCTCCAAACCAGGCACTTCGAACTGAAGCGGTCAAAATTCGTCTGACTGGCCAACTGGCAAGCCAATATTCTGTTTATTATCGTGTCCATATCCAAAATGCAGGGTGGACAGCTTATGCAAAAGATGGCGCTATTGCTGGTTCTTCTGGAATGGCTTATCGGATTGAAGCCATTCAAATTCAACTGGTCAAAAAAGGAGCAGCTGCTCCTACAGCTAGTGGCAATAAATTTGCTTATTTATATAAACCAACCCTGCAATACCAAGCCCATGTGCAAAATATTGGTTGGCAAGCTCCCGTAAAAGACGGGGCGCTTGCAGGTACTTCCGGGCGTTCACTTCGTGTCGAAGCATTGAAAATCTCCATCCCAAATCAGCCTCAAGGCTTATCTGGAAGTGTCGTTTATCAAACGCAAGTTCAAAATATCGGTTGGCAGTCCGCTGTTTCAAATGGTGCCGTTGCAGGTACTTCAAGACGTGCCCTTCGCCTTGAGACCTTGAATGTCAAGTTAACTGGCGATCTGGCAAAATATTTTGATATTCAATACACGACACATGTACAAAGTCTAGGTTGGCTAGGTTGGGCTAAAAATGGAGCAAACTCTGGAACTAGTTCACTCAGCTTGCGGGCAGAAGGATTTAAAATCAAACTGGTTCCTAAGGGAACAGCCCAATCTGGTAGCACAGCCAATGCTTACCTGTCAGGAAAATCAAATTCTGGCTATAAAAAAATCAACGGAAGCACCTTCCATTTGAGTCCAGGCAGTCTGATTAAGATGACGCCAATGACAGGTGCTTACTGGAATTTGCCATCAAGTCAAAAGGCATATCCTAACTTGAGAAATTATTCAAACATTTCCATTTATGTTAATAAATCAGAACAAAGACTTTACGTTAAATCTAACAACCAAGTTCTCTTTATCATGTACACCTCGACTGCTAAAGCAAGTTTAGGCGTTACCCCTTCTGGTAATTTTGCTGTTCAAGCAGAAAGAGCCCCTTACTTACATGAATACGGCTTTAATATCGCCAAAACATATACATCTTGGAAAGGGCATGGCATTTACCTCTTCCACTCGGTTACACTCAATCCGAACGGTAGCGTCAATGTGGCTGAAGCTCAGCAACTTGGTAGGTCTGGTATGTCCCACGGCTGTATCCGTCTCTCTATCCCAGATGCCCAATGGATTTATTCTAATCTACGCACGGGTGTTCCAGTCATCATCAGATAAAATTAAAAAACTCACACCAGTGAGTTTTTTGTCAGTTCTGACAAGCTTTTTATTCATCGATAGGGCTGTATTTCTTGGCAAATGCTTTTGGGCTAACGATTTTTCCGTTTGTCCGGTCAATAAAATCTCCATCGTCAGCCATGACAACTTCGCCAAAACCAGCGACATAGCCTCCAGCACCGCCAGTCAGACCTGACAAAAGATTTGAGCTTGCGTGTGGCTGAACAAAAGCCATGCGAATCCGTAAACGATTGTCATGCCAAAGAAAATGTTCTCTTTTAAAAGCCTCGACCACCCAGTCAGGACGCGCTCCTGTTTTTGAAACTTCCCAAACCTCGACAACTTGGTTTTTAAATTTTGCAATCATCTTAAAGCCTCACTTTATTTTGATACATTCATTATAAACCCAGATTTTAGGATTTTCATTTTTTTCCCAGATTTGAGAAAAAAACTGTCAGTACTGACAGTTTTTATTTTATTCGTTCTAAATAATCTTGGTAACTTTCGGTATTCATGATTTCTTTGGCATTATGAACGCGGTCTTTTGTAGGCGGCTGTACGCCTTCAAGTTGATATTTCCAGCCCAATTCACGCCATTTAAATTCGCCCATTGTATGATAAGGCAAGATTTCGAATTTCAAGACATTGTTTAAGGTTTTGACAAATTTGCCAAGTTCTACCAAATCTTCATCAAAGTCTGATTCGCCAGGAACCAAGACGTGACGAATCCACATGGCTTTCCCAGAATCTGAAAGATATTGAGCAAATTCTAAGATATTGTCCACTTTATTGGCTGTCAATTCTTTATGACGTTCGGGATTGATTTCTTTCAAGTCGAGCAAGACCAAATCAGTCACTGCAAGTAAGTCATCAATGCGTTCCGTTACATAAGCGTTGGTCTTATAGGGTTGGCCAGCTGTATCCAGCGTCGTGTGAATGCCGAGCTCATGAGCATAAGTAAACAGTGCTGTGACAAAATCAATCTGCAACATGGCTTCACCACCTGAGACCGTAATCCCACCATTTTCGCCCCAAAAACCTTGGAAACGACGTGCTTCTTCCATGACATCTTCCACCGTGCGTTCTGTTGCTTTATCGCTTTTAATCGCCCAAGTATCGGGATTGTGGCAATATTTACAACGCATACGACAGCCTTGGACGAACACAACAAAACGTACCCCAGGGCCATCTACAGTTCCAAAAGTTTCTGTCGAATGAATCATTCCAGTCACTTGCTTATAATCTTCAACCATTTCAGTCTCCAATCCATCGGATTTGCGCCAACAAACCCAATCAATCTAATCTATACTTTCAGTAAAAATCTTAAATTAAAAATTTTGAAAAGTTAATTAAATCACAACCTTACAGACTTATTATACCGCATTTTTCATCAATTCTCAACTCATTTTAGGACTTTTTGACGTTTTTTTCACAAAGTTTAATTACAATGTCATCAACTATTTGATTTTAAGAGTTAGGCGATTTAATCCAAGACTTATCAATAAAATAAAAAAATGATCAGGCTTTGTCAGCACTGACCATTCATTTTATTTCAAAATTATTTTACAACTGCTGATGAAGTGATCAAATCAACAGCTTTCTTAACAGCGATATCGTGTTTCAACATATCAACTGGCAACAAGCTCTTCACTTGTTCAACTGGCATGTTGTATTGAGCTGCAAGGTCAGCGATTTCAGCTTCAACTTCTTCATCAGATGTAGCGAAGTCTTCAGCAGCAGCGATAGCTTCAACAACCAAGTTTGTGCGAACGCGTTTGTCAGCGTCTGCTTCGTATTGTTTGTGAAGGTCATCTTCAGTTTGTCCAGTGATTTGGAAGTACATTTCTGGAGAAATACCTTGTTGTTGCATTCCACCAAGGAATTCGTTCATCGCGCGATGAACTTCTTCGTGAATCATTTCTTCTGGGATTTCAACGATTTCAGCAGCAGCTACAGCAGCATCAATAGCAGCAGTTTCTACAGCGTCATCAAAAGCTTCAGCTTTTTGTTCAGTCAATTCTTTGCGGAATTTTTCTTTCAATTCGTCCAAAGTTTCAACTTCTTCGTCGATGTCTTTTGCCAATTCGTCGTCAAGCTCAGGAACTTCTTTAGTCTTAACTTCATGAACTGTTGTTGCAAAGATAGCATCTTTACCAGCCAAATCAGCTGCTTGGTAATCTTCAGGGAAAGTTACTTTAACTTCTACTTCGTCACCAGCTTTAGTGCCAACCAATTGTTCTTCGAAGCCAGGAATGAATTGACCGCTACCAAGTTCAAGACTGTGGTTAGAAGCTTTTCCGCCTTCGAATTCAACGCCGTCAACTGAACCAGCAAAGTCGATAACAACTGTATCGCCGTTTGCAGCAACGTCTTCTTTAACAACAAGTTCAGCAAGGTTATTTTGGCTCGCAGCCAAACGTGCTTCAACATCAGCATCAGTTACTTCTTTAGAAAGTTCTACTGAAACTTCAAGACCTTTGTAGTCGCCAAGTTTAACTTCAGGTTTAACAACAACTTCAGCAGTCAATTCCCAGTCAGAACCTTTTTCCATCTTTTTAACATCGATTTTTGGTTGTGCAACTGGTTCGATAGCTGCAACTTTAACAGCAGCATCGTAAGCTTCAGGAAGTACAGCGTTCAAAGCTTCTTCGTACAAAGCTTCTTCACCGTACATACGGTTAAACATTTGACGAGAGATTTTACCTTTACGGAAACCTGGAACAGCGATGTTCCCTTTTACTTTATTAAATGCTTTATCAAGACCATTTTTGATTGTTTCTTGGTCGATTGAAAATGAAAGTGTACCATTGTTAACACCAGTTTTTTCAAAACTTGCAGTCATTTTTAGATTCTCCTTATTTTAGGGGCCTTTGTCAGTAAACCTTTTCCTTATTTATAAACAAGTTCGGCACTTTTTCCCCCTAGAATTTCATACCTTTCAAGAATAGCATAAAAAACCTTATATTTCAAGTCTTTACGACAGTTCTTTCTTATGAAATTCGAATTATTTTTATCTTTTAATTAAAATATACTAAGATTAAGGACAGCTTAAAATATCGTTCATAACTTTTTAACTATTGACAATAGTTTTTGGAAGTACTATAATGTCGGTATGACTAAAAAAAATACAGCCCTCAGCATTGAAGCTGAGGCCAACCGAAATCTTGTTGTTCTTTGGTTTGGCGTATTTATGGCAGGCATGGGCTTCTCCGCTTTTATGCCTTTTTTACCGCTTTATATCGAACAACTCGGACATTTTGATACGGCAACATTAAATATCTTATCGAGTGTTACTTTTGCCATTAGTTTCATCATGACAGCACTCGTTTCTCCTTACTGGGGAAAATTAGCCGACAAATATGGGCGTAAACCCATGCTCATTCGTGCTGCGCTTGGCATGGCCATTGTCATCAGTTTGATGGCTTGCGTGACAAACGTTTGGCAACTGATTGTGTTACGTGCCTTGCAAGGCTTGTTTGGAGGTTTCATCTCCAATGCCACTGCTTTAATTGCTACCCAAACGCCGAAAGCTAAAGCCGGGAGGGCGCTGGGCATCATCGTTACTGGTACCACTTCAGGTCAGTTGATTGGCCCTTTACTCGGCGGCATTATTTCTTCCATGTTTTCTTACCGTGGCACTTTTCTCATCACTGGTTTCTTTCTTTTCGTCGTTACGATTTTAGTCATCTTTGCAGTGACAGAAAATCACAAACCAACCGAACTTGTCAGCAATGACAAACAAGTTGCCAGCCATTCTTTTAAAGATTTACCCAATAAAAATCTTTTGATTGGCATGTTCATCACAACGATGGTTATCCAAATCGTCAATACTTCCATCAATCCAATCATGGCACTCTTTGTTCGTGAAATCAATCATACCTCATGGAACACAACCTTGCTCGTCGGAATAATCGCTGCCCTGCCAGGAATTTCAACCATTATCGCCGCACCACGTTTTGGAAAAATCGGAGATAAAATCGGCCCTCAATACGTTTTGATTGGCGGATTTATACTGGCCTTCATTGTTCAAATTCCGACAGCATTTGTCAGTAGCATTTTTGTACTCATGCTCCTTCGCTTTATGATTGGGATTTCCGATGCCGCTATGTTACCTCAGATCAATTCGTTGATGACAAAATCATCGCCAAGTGAAATGACCAGTCGCATTTTTGCTTACAATCAATCCTTCATGTCTCTCGGCGGTGTCTTTGGCCCACTGATTGGGGCTTATGTTGCTAATACTTGGGGTTACCGAGCAATTTTCATCACGGGTGCTTTGTTTATCGTGGCTAACTTTTTACACTTTTTAACAACAGCAAAACAAATCAAAAAAAAATAAAAGGCTAGGCCTTTTATTTTTTTGGATTTAATTTTGTCATAACGTCTTGCCATAAGGATTGATCAAAAATACGTATGGCATTTCCGCCACCAAGCACGCCGTAGCCGAGCATTAAGCCAAAGATAACTGCTGCAACCAACAAAATCAAGACGAGCAGCAACAAAGATATTCTCACTCCTAAAAATTTTATGGTCTTTTTAAACATTAGTCTTCCTCGTTTTCGTCAGCTTTGACACGTTCAATATTTGCCCCCAAAGCTTTCAATTTTTCGTGGAATTTATAATAGCCACGATCCAAATGATTGAGTTTAAACACTTCTGTTTGCCCTTGAGCAACCAGTCCAAGTAAAATCAAAGCTGCTGACGCACGTAAATCCGTTGATTTAACGGCTGCGCCTTGAAGTTGTTTTGTTCCCTCAATCAATGCTGTATTGCGTGTGATTTCTACATTCAAGCCCATTCGGCGCATTTCTTCAAGATGTTGGAAACGATTTTCAAAGACCGTTTCAATCATGGTTGATTCGCCTTCAGCAACTGCTTGAGCAGCAGTCATTTGTGATTGCATATCTGTCGGAAAACCTGGGTGTGGCAAAGTTTTAACCGTTGTCGCTTTTAAGCGTTCCGGCCCAACCACACGAATTCCGTTTGCTTCTTCTGTAAATTTAACGCCCATTTCAGTCAATTTAGAAATTAAAGGACGATTGTGTTCTGAGATGGCGTCTTTAATCAAGACATTTCCGTGTGTCATCGCTGCAGCGACCATAAACGTTCCTGCTTCAATTCGGTCTTGAACAACCGCGTGTTTTGCACCGTGCATTGACTTGACACCCTTAATAATGATGGTATCTGTTCCTGCACCTTTAACATTAGCCCCCATTTTGTTTAAGAGGTTTGCCAAATCAACAATTTCAGGTTCACGCGCTGCATTTTCAAGCGTCGTAGTACCGTCAGCCAGTGTTGCTGCCATAATCAAGTTTTGTGTCGCACCTACAGATGGGAAATCCATGTAGATTTGAGCCCCTTTGAGATGGTCTGCCTTTGCTTCAATATAGCCTGCATTTTGCGTGATTGTTGCACCCATTAATTCGAAACCTCGGAGATGCAAATCAATCGGACGCGAGCCGATTGAGCAGCCACCTGGCATTGAAACACGTGCATGTCCGTTTCTTGCAAGAATTGGCCCCATCACAACAATTGAGGCGCGCATCTTACTGACATATTCGTATGGTGCTTTAATTTCGATTGTTTTTCCTGCTTTAGCGTGGATTGTTTTCTTTTCTTGGTCAAATGCTAAGTCAACACCTAAATGTTCAACCAAGTTATTCATCATAAAAACATCGCTCAAGATGGGAACATTGCTTAAGACCACTTCGCCTTCACTTGGGAGCAATGTTGCTGCAAGCAGAGGAAGAACGGCATTTTTAGCACCTTCAATCTCAACTTCACCTTGAAGTCGTGTATTGCCACCTTTTACAATAATTTTATCCATTTCAATATTTCCCTTCGGTTCGCTTTCAAATGTAAATAATACCCAAACATTTGACCTGCTTAAAAGCTTATTTATTATAACATAAAAAATGTTTCGGTCAATTAGAAGTTGTCTTGTTTCATTTTTTCTTGGACTTCATCAAGCAAATCTGCAGGCACTGTATAAATCATTTGCCGCCCATCAAATCGAGGCGCTTGCCCATCTAATGCTTTTGTAACAAAGCCCAATTTATCTGTGATTAACTGCCCTGCAGCATAATCCCAAACCTGCAAATTGCTAAAATAGCCCATCATTTTACCTTCAATCAGCTCGGTATAACTAATGCCAGCCGAACCGCATGACCGAACGCCAAGTGTATTGAGACTCAGCGTCAAGAGACCACCTGTATTGGTTCGATACATGTAGGCATTGACCCCAATCAAACTTTGACTAAGCTGATATTTCTTTTGAGTGAGCTTGACCTTATCACGATAAGCGTCGTTCTCATCACACCAATAAAGTTTGTTTTTCATGACATCAAGAATGATGCCAAATTTTCCAATACCATATTCATAATAGGCAAGCATAATCGCAAACTTGTCCTTTTGCACAATGAAATTTGTTGTCCCATCAATAGGGTCTAAAATCCACAAATGTGGAATGTCAACAGAAAAAGTCAGACTCTTCTTATCCTCTTCCGCCAAAATCAAATCTTCTGGAAAATCACTCAAAATATACCCTACAATCAACTCTTGCACGGCAGTATCAAAATTCGTCACCAAATCATCATGTCTTGATTTTTCGGTTATTTCCATTGGATTTGAAAGATTGTCTCTTAAAAAAATTCCAGCTTCTTGAACCCATTGTTTAGCTCGTTCAAGCTTGATGGCTGACATATTTTTTTTCACTTGCTTTGACTTCCTTTACTGCTTCATAAATAGAATAGCCACTTGCTTGTTCAAATTCACGCCCAATTTGCTTTTCTTGCATTTTTGAAGGAACAATTTCTTTAAATGCTGTGTAATGTGCTAAAAAATCAGCACATTCAATTTTTGCTTCATAATATTTTTCGACCTGATTTAAAAATGAAAGCACCACTGTCATCTCAGCAGTACTCCATGTCAAATCTATCGGATATGAATAATTCTCTTTCATCCTTATTTCCTTATCGAACTAGACATTTCGGCACGACGATAATCCCGAGGCAAAAAGGCGCGGATTTCATCTTCATTGAAACCAATCTGCAGGCGTTTTTCGTCAGTAATGATAGGACGACGCAACAAATTGGGGAACTCTGACACGAGGTCAATCAGTTCATTGATGGTTAAATTATCAACATCAACAGCCAATTTTTGAAAAACTTTGGAACGGGTTGAAATAATATCTTCAGTCCCGTTTTCTGTCTTGGTCAAAATCTTTCTTAAATCATCCGGTGTCAATGGTTGAGTCAAGATATTGTGTTCTATATATGGAACTTTATGACTTTGTAGCCAGGCACGTGCCTTTCGGCAACTCGTACATGAAGGAGACAAATACAAATCAATCACTTTTTTTGATCCTACTCTCTTCTGTTTTTTTATAGCTTTCCAAATGATTTTGGAAAGAAAATAGATTAAAACGTCCTTCAAAAAATGAGCCAACGTTTTAGATACTTTTTTCTATTATATCAAAATTGTTGTAGCAAAAAAAGTGCAAATGAAAAAAAATGAAAATAATTTTCTTTTATTCGTTCATGTCTTCAAATATTTCTTGCAAATCTTCAAAATTGAGAAGGTCGAGTTCATAATCTTCCGTTGCACGCATTTTATCTACCAAATAATGCAAACGTGTTTCATTTTCCTCGTCATAAAAGACAAAGGCGCCTTCGGTATTTTCCAGTAGAAATTCATTATACTGACGAAATTGAGACGGATTTTGATAATCTTCATAGGCATATTTGACAAAATCAACGGTCTTAAATGCTGCTAATTTTTGTTGATTGGCTTCGTTCCATTTTTTGCCATGTGTTTCAAAATCAAAAATCGTCGAAATGTTGAAGGGATACTCTTTTTGCAGTTCCTTTGCCTCGAGTAAAGCCCAGTATTCAAAGTCCATTGAACCTGTGAAAACAAGCCATTTTAAGCCATTTTCAAGATAGGCAATCAGGCGCTTGCGAATGGCCTTTTTTATGACGGTTATTTTTAAGTCCTTTTCGTCAAAAATGCCAAGGTCAAAACTACTGTATCCTGTGATTAAAAGTGCGTCCATTTATGTGATATCCCCGCTAAACTATGCTATAATAAACATTATACTACAAGTCTTAAATGAAAAAAAAAGAGAACAGGAGGTCAAGATGATAAAATATCCAAATGGCATTTCACGCCCTATCAGAAAAAGCGTGAAAACAGCGCCTGTCAAAGCGTCCATTCCGGATAAAAGTCCAACAGTTTCGCTAGAAAATCGGCTGAAATTGATCAAAAGACCTTCTGTCAGTGCTGACAAGACCTCAAATAAGGTCGAATTCGGTAAGCGAGGCATGAATTTTGAAGCTGAAATCAACGAGACCAATAATTATTATTTGAGTCGCGGGCTTGCGGTCATTCACAAAAAGCCGACGCCCATTCAGATTGTTAAAGTGGATTATCCAAAACGAAGTCGCGCTAAAATCACAGAAGCTTACTTCAAACAGGCGTCAACGACAGACTATTCAGGCGTTTGGCAGGGGAAATATATTGACTTTGAAGCCAAAGAAACCCAGCAGAAAACTGTTTTTCCGCTGAAGAATTTCCATGAGCATCAAATCGTTCACATGGAACGTGTTCTAAAACAGGGCGGAATTGCCTTTGTTTTGCTTCATTTTGCTACACTTGGTAAAACATATTTACTTCCTTCAGCAAATCTGATAGAATTTTACTATGAGAAGCACGGCTTGAAATCAATTCCACTTCCGTTTATTCAAAAGTTTGGCTACGAAATTCCGTCTGAGCAAATTCCGCGCCTTCCTTATTTAGATATCATAAAAAAACTTTGTGAGGTAAATTAAAATAAATACGTCAAAATCAAAACACAAGAAAGCTCATCGTTCGACAAAAGCCAAGTGGATCACTGGAATTAAACTTTTTTTTATTGTACTTTTTTCTGCAATTTTATTAGCGGTAATTGCTGGCGGTTCTATCTTTGTTTATTACGCGAAAGATGCGCCAAAATTGGACTTAACAAAACTCTCGTCTGCACCATCTAGTCAATTTTTAGATGCTTCAGGTAACGTTATTGCTACCATGGGGACGGAAAATAGAACCCTTGTCGAAACTGACAATATTCCTGTTCAGTTGGTAAATGCTGTCACTTCTATTGAAGACCATCGTTTCTTCAGTACGCGAGGCATTGATCCCGTCCGTATTGCAGGTTCATTCATGCATAACTTAAAGGGCGGCTCACTCAATGGTGGATCTACGCTCGATATGCAACTGATTAAATTGGGCATGTTTTCAACCGATGCTTCTGACCGAAATTTACGTGTTAAAATTCAAGAAGCATGGCTTGCGCTCCAACTAGATCAAAAATGGACAAAAGAGCAAATCTTCACGGCATACGTCAATAAAGTCAACATGGCAAATGGTTATTACGGCATGGGTACAGCCGCAAAGGCTTATTACGGAAAAGATTTAACTGCATTGTCAATCGCTCAAATTGCACTCCTTGCAGGGATGCCTCAAGCGCCGACAACCTACAATCCGTACACAAATCCTACTGCTGCTAAATACCGTCGAGATTTGGTCATTGAAGCCATGTACAAGTATGGAAAAATTACTGACGCAGAACGCAAGACTGCTCTTGCAACACCGATTAAAGATGGTTTGCAGCCCTTGAAACAGAGTGTTACCATTCCACGTTACGCGGACAACTTCCTCAAAGAAGCAAAAGCGCAAGCTGACGAATTGGCCGGTGTCGATACTGCAAATGCAGGCGTTAAAGTCTATACGACTTTAGATACCGCTGCTCAACAAAACTTGTACAACATTGTCAATACTGACACATACGTTAATTATCCTGACAAAGATTTGCAAGTCGCATCAACAGTAGTCAATGTCCAGACTGGAGCTGTCGTGGCTCAAATTGGTGGTCGAAATACACCATCAAACGTTACTTTTGGTACCAATGAGGCAGTTCAAACCAATCGTGACTGGGGTTCTGCCATGAAGCCACTCGTTGACTATGGGCCTGCCTTTGAAGATGGCATTTACACTTCTACTGCGGATACGGTCAGCGACGAACCAACAACTTATCCTGATGGAACCGCACTTAAGAACTGGAATAATTCTTATTTGGGAACCATGACTGTTAAATCAGCCCTTCAATACTCACGGAATATTCCAGCCGTTAAAACATTGATTAAAGTCGGCTTAACCAATTCCAATGATTTTCTTAATAAAGTCGGAATTGACTTGTCACCACTGGTTTGGTCAAATGCGATTTCAAGTAATTTGTCTCATTCGACCAAGTCAAGTGCCAAAGGTGTGAATTCTGTCCGAATGGCTTCTGCTTATGCTGCATTTGCCAATGAGGGTGTTTATACGAAGCCTTATTATGTGACGAAAATTGTCTTTTCTGACGGACGCGAAATTGACTATAAACCTGAAAAATCTCAGGCCATGAAAGCTTCTACCGCTTATGTCATTACTGACATGCTCAAAGGTGTCGTACAGCTTCCGATTTCAACTTCTGCTGGTGGAAACGCAAATGTTCCTGGACTGACAGCACTCGCTGGTAAAACAGGAACGTCAAATTACGATGACACTGAACGTGCCGAAATTGACAAAAAATACGGTTCAATCTCAGGAATGGTTTCGCCCGATGAAAACTTCGTCGGCTACACGCCTCAATACTCGATGTCCGTTTGGACAGGTTACAAAAACCGTATGACCCCAATTTATGGCGATACGATTTTATGTGCGACGAGCGTCTTTAGAAGCATGATGTCGATGTTCTATCCTGATCCTTCGACAGTGACAGACTGGACTGCTCCAAGCACCGTTACCGATGATGGCTCCTATGTAACGGTCAATAATTAATCATGAAAATACAAAAAATTATTAATTCCATTGCTCAGGAAAATACTTATCTGCTTAGCAACGCTCAAGCGTGCATGGTTATTGATCCAGGTTCAAATCCAGAGCAACTGTTGACAGAACTTGACAATCTAAATTTGCCTTTGGTCGCCATTTTACTGACACATGCCCATTTTGATCACATCATGGGGCTTGAGTCACTAAAGACATTTGCACCACAAGCAACGATTTATCTTCATGAGGCTGAGAAAGCTTGGCCCAAAGCACCTGAGTTAAATGCCTCAAGATTACTTCTTCATCAAGATATTATCGCACCAGATGCTGATTTATTCTATACTGTGGATAGGAAAAGCGAAATCAAAGGTTTTTCCTTCCATGTTTTAGAAACACCTGGTCATTCGATTGGTGGTGTCAGTTTATATTTTCCAGATGATGAGCTTGTTTTTACCGGCGATACCCTATTCAAAGAAGCTATTGGACGTTGGGATTTACCGACCGGAAATTATGAGAGCTTACGGAAATCAATCAAGAGCAAGTTATTTACACTGCCCGATCGTATCCAAGTCTTTCCAGGACATGGTCAAGCAACACAAATTGGATACGAGAAAGCGAATAATCCTTTCTTTAGACATTAAAAAGACGCTGTCAGTACTGACAGCGTCTTTTTTTGATGTATAAAAAACTTGTTACTGACCTAATCGCTCAAAAATATCCATTTAGGAGGAAACGACTTTGGACAACTTCATCAGCAGCAAAGATTTTAACAATTAACCTTTATCTGCACCAGCGGTAATGCCGTTGACGTAGAAACGTTGCATGATGATAAAGAGTATGGTTATTGGTACAGAGACAATGATACACCCAGCGACAAATTGTGGGAAATATCCACCTGCTGCACCTCTGGCGTTGGTCATCATGTTTTGAAGACCATATGCGACTGTCCATCCTTTAGGACTTCCTGTCCCCAACAAAATCATTGGCAGGAGGAAATCTAACCATGGGCCGATGAAAGCCATCAAAGCTGTATAAACAATGATTGGCTTAGACAAAGGAAGCGTAATATGAATGAAGAGTTGCCATTTGGTCGCACCATCAATGATGGCTGCTTCATCAATCGACGCTGGAATGGTATCGAGGAAACCTTTGAAGATATAAAATCCTAAACCTGCACCACCCACATAAATCAAAAGCAAGCCGACAAGATTGAGCATATTGAAAGCCTTCATGATGTAATAAAGACTGACCATTGACATCAAACCTGGGAACATTCCGAGAATCAAAGCCAGTTGCATATAGGTCTTTTTCATCTTGAAGTGAAGACGCGAGAGGGAGAATGAAACCACGAGTACAAAAATGGTACTGATAATCGTTGAGAAAACCGCAATCAAGAACGTATTGATAAGCCAGTTTCCATAAGGATAGAGGGGGTTATTGAAGATTCCTGTATAGTTTGATAGGGTCCAATGTTGTGGAATGAACGTTTGGACAAATCCTGTTGTTGATTGTGAAAAGCTTGCCAGAATAATCCAAAGGACAGGAAACAGCCAAATGACTGCCAAAATCGTCAGCACAATATAGCTTAATACCAATGAAATTTGATTTTGAAGTTTTTAAGATTTCATTTTAATTTGCTCCTTCTTTAAATGCTGATGTCCGACGATAAGTAATCAATGAGAAGCCTGCAACGACGATAAAGATAAAGATACCGATGGCAGAACCAATATTATAATTGGCGATACCGCCTTTCATGGTTAAATTAAAGAGCCATGTAACGAGCAAGTCTGTTGATCCTGCTTGATAGAAGTTGGCATTCAAGGGGGCCCCTCCTGTCAACAAATAAATAACGTTGAAGTTATTGATATTCCCAACGAATTGTTGGATTAAGGCAGGAGTCATGACAAACAAGATTTGTGGGAAAGTGATGGAACGGAAAACTTGGAAAGTGTTCGCACCATCGATTTTTGCAGCTTCCACTTGATCTTGAGAGATATTTTGAATGATAGCTGTCGCAAGCAACATCGAAACTGGGATACCAATCCACATATTGACCAAAAGAACAGTTACTTTTGCAAAGGTTGGATCAGACAAAAACGGAATTGGATTGTTGGCGCCAATGACATGAATGCTTTGCAGCCACGTATTGATTGGGCCACCATCCGCAAAGAATTGACTCATCATCAGCAATGACATGAATTGAGGCATGGCAAAGACGATAACGAACAAAGTCCGCCAGAAGCCTTTGAACTTGACCCCTTTCTTCTCAATCAGCAAAGCTAATAAAATACCAAAGAAGAAAGTGGTATAGGTTGCAAGAATTGCCCAAACGATTGTCCAAATCAAAAGTGAGAAGAAGGTATTGGCGATATTACCTTGGGTGAAAATTTTACCAAATGCCTCAAATCCTGTCCATGAAAAACCGATTTGGTGGTTAAAATCATAATTGGTAAATGCGACCAAAATGTTAATCATCAAAGGTAAAACAGTAAAGAGCAAAATTCCGAGCAAAGGAATGGTCATCAAGGTTTGATGAATTCGGTCATCCAAAAGTGATTTCAAATCCTCTTTCGTAGTTGGAATGTGTTTTCCATCACGATTAAGAGCGAAAAGATGACGGGTTGACTTGAGACTGACATAGTAAATGTAAATCAACAAGGCAACAACAATAATTGCCAATACTCCGTAAAGTAAGATTGGAAGTGATGCGTCAGGTTGAACTGTGATGGGGTATCCTTGTGCATCGACTGTTCTGTGAATGGTTTTATTGGCACCAAGATTTGACAAGCCACTCAAGGCAGAGAGTCCGCCAATAATCAACCACGCAAAGAAGAAAATTTCAGTGAATAAAAAGACTAATCCTTTAAGCCATTGCTTATTTTTTAATTGGGCCGTCCCCATAATGAAAAAGCTCAGTTTGGTCGCCAAATCACCTTTCGTCCAAACTTCTTTGAAAGTCGCTTCAGGTGGAAGCTTTATTTTCCTTTTAAACATATCTTGTACTTTCTAAAAAAAGAAACGGGCGGGCTCTGCCCACCCGTTAATCATCATGAAATTAGTTAACTGCTTTTGAGATATCAGTAACGAATTTAGTAAGTTGAGTTTGGAATTGAGCAGCAGGTGTTTTTCCAAGATATGCATTTTGGATAATAGGAGCGGCTTCTGTCCAGAATGTTGCCATTTCAGGCATCTTAGGCATCAAAGTATCGTTAGCAACTTGTTTGATAACGGCTTGTGCAACTGGATCAGCAGTAATTGTAGAATTTGTTTGTGCTGATGTTGATACAGGGATGGCTGCTTCTGCTTTGTAAAGAGCCATTTGTGATTCTTCGTTAGAGAGGTATTGTGCAAGGGCATTTGCTGCAGGAATGTCAGCAGATGGTGTCTTGGCATTGATAGCAAGTGTACCTACGCCAGAGAAGGCTTGCATTTGTTTAGAACCTGAGCCAAAATCGATAGTAGGAAGTGTTGTTACACCCATGTTAGAACCAAGGAATTTTTGAATGTTGGTTGCGTCCCAAGGGCCATCAAGAACAGCTGAAGTTTTACCAGCTTGGAAGTCTGCAAGAAGGGCAGTACCAGAGTTTTTAACACCAGCATTTGCTTTTTGAGCAGCGAACCATTTCAAAGCTTGAACACCTTGAGCATTGGCAGCAGTTGTACCAGTCAAAGTTTCACCATCTTTACCGAACAAAACAGTACCATTTGAAAGGAAGGCTGGGTACCAGTTGTATGCGTTAGAGAAGTCAGTACCGATTGGAGTAGCTGCTGTGAAGTCTGTCCAAGCTGCTGGAGCAGTTTTCATTTTAGATTTGTTGTAGAAAATGATATTAGATTGTTGGTCTTGTGGGTAAGCATAAACGCTACCTTTCCAAGTTACAGCAGTAGCCGCAATCGCGATATCATTTGATTTAATCCATGAAACTTGAGTTGGTCATTTGGAACTTTGAAGACATCAGCGTATTTAGCAGGGTCTTTGGCAATATCTTGTTTAGCATTGGCTGAACCATTTGGGTTAGTAGCAACAGTAACTTTAACGTTAGGATATTCTTTCATGAAGCTTGCAGCAAGTGTCTTGTAGGCAGGTACTGTAGCAGTATCGACCATCAAGCTAACTGAACCTTTAATATCTTTAGGGTTTGTTGAACTTGATGTAGAAGATGATGATGAGCTAGTTGAGCTTGTTGAACTTCCACAAGCAGCAAGTGTTGCGATTGCAAGAACTGATGCTCCGCCGAGTGCAACTTTTTTCCAAGAATTCATTTTTGTTTCCTCCTAGTGAAAACGGGTTTTAGAAATATCTTTCGTTTAGGAAGCAATTTCATTATCTTTGAAATCGTTTTCTAAATCTGTAATCATTTTACCAAATTTGACGTAATAAATAAATTACGTAGAAATTAAATTACAGTATCAAATGTAAAAGTTCGGACAAATATTCCTGTTTTCTATACTAAACTAGAAAATTCATTCTTATTTTTTCAATTTTTAAGCAAAAAAAAAGCTGTCAGAACTGACAGTTTTTTAATTTTATATCATTATGGTTTGACCTGGTAAAATGGTCTCATTTGTCCCGATACCGTTGATTTCAGCCAATCTTTCTGCTGACATTCCATTGGCGGTCGCAATCGAGTAGAGACTTTCGCCTGAGATAACGGTATGCGCATAGCGGGAATTTTGCGTGCTGCTGGTTGTGCTACTACTGCTGGTCGTTGTCTGTGTTGCAGGAGACGCCGTAGAGACGGATAACCGTTCTCCGATATGGATTACATCTGCATCACTAATCGAATTGGCAGACATCAACTGACTGATCGTCATGCCGTACTGACTCGCAATAGAAGAAAGACTATCGCCTGATTTGACCGTATAAGTGCCTGCACTTGAGCTTGTCGTTGTTTGGCTACTCGTGCTTGTCACTGTGCTTGAACCACTGATTTTCAAGACTTGTCCTACTTGCAAGCTATTGCTGTCGGTGAG
The DNA here is from genome assembly GCF_009601055.1 of Lactococcus sp. dk101. Classification (GTDB taxonomy): domain Bacteria; phylum Bacillota; class Bacilli; order Lactobacillales; family Streptococcaceae; genus Lactococcus. Next base: position 102,360 of record NZ_WITI01000001.1, on the reverse strand, counting down.
GCCATTGATTGACACAAGGCTTGATACAGAGACGCCATATTTAGCAGCAATGGCTGAGAGACTGTCGCCTGATTGAACCTTATAGCTTTGGCCTGAGCTACTTGTCGTAGCACTTGTCAGTGTTGATGAGGGGATACCACCATTGTCATAAGCTGTTAAACCAAGTTCTGCAATCAAGTAATTCAGTTTTGATGCATAATCAGGGTCTGTTGCATAACGGCCTTCTAACCAAGCAGTTGCGTCGCGATATGAGCTTGTATTCTCACGCCAAGCCCCTGCATAAAGTTTTGAACCACGTAAAAGTTGCGCATGAGCAATACATGACTCATAAAGTGACCCATAAGCCTGAAAAGGTTCAACAACAGTTTGCATTTGGCCATTGATGTATTCTTGTGTTGGCAGATAAACAGGATTTCCTGACGTGTATTTTACGCCGAAAATATTGTTGTAATTATTTGCAAGTCCGCTTTGACCGTGACTACTCTCCAAAATACCTTGAGCAATCATAACTGACGGATATAAACCATATTCATTGGCCACGGGCGTAACAGCTTGCGCAATCGATGTGACAGACAATGCTTGTGCTTTGACACCTGTCAGTACTGACAGGGCGAGGACAGACGCCCCTAAAGCAAATTGATGTTTCTTTTTCATTCCTTACTCACTTTCTATTCAACTCTAAAGCTTAATCCTATTATAATAGATTTCTAATCCATTTGCAAAATGATACCTTGAAAAGTATTGCTTATAAATTTTTTTAATGCTGACATAAATATTTTTTATAGCGAAAATCGTAAAATAGTGTAAAATAGAGGTATAAAAAGCCTAAGAAAGAGGTCACAAAAAATGAGCAAAATTTATGACAACATCACTGAACTAATCGGAAAAACACCAATTCTTAAACTCGCACAGACAGATGAAAATGCAGCTGATGTCTATGTTAAACTGGAAAGTTTCAACCCTGGTGGCTCTGTTAAAGACCGTATCGCTCTTGCCATGATTCGCCAAGCAGAAAAAGACGGCAAACTGACTGCTGGTGGAACCATTGTCGAACCAACTTCAGGAAATACCGGAATTGGACTTGCCTTTGTAGGTGCTGCTTTGGGCTACAAGGTCGTGATTGTCATGCCTGAGACTTTTTCAATCGAACGTCGCAAACTCATTCAAGCCTACGGTGCTGAGCTTGTCTTAACACCAGGTGCTGGCGGAATGGGTGCTGCGATTGCTAAAGCTAAAGAACTTGCTGATGAAAAAGGCTATTTCCTTGCCATGCAATTTGAAAATCCTGCCAATCCTGCCATTCACGAAGCGACAACAGGTCAAGAAATCATTGACAGCTTTGCAATCAGTGCTGACAACATTGGGCTTGACGCTTTTGTTGCAGGTGCCGGCACAGGCGGTACCATTACTGGAGTTTCTCATGCCCTCAAAAAAGTAAATTCAAACATCAAGACTTATGCGGTTGAAGCTGCTGAGTCATCTATCTTGTCAGGTAATCCTGCTGGTCCTCACAAAATTCAAGGAATTTCTGCTGGTTTCATTCCAAGCATTTTGGACACAACTTCTTATGATGAAGTCATCGCTGTCAAAGGTGACGACGCTATCTTGACTGCACGCGCAATGGGCGCTACAGATGGTTTCTTGGTTGGTATTTCCTCTGGTGCAGCCATTTATGCCGCTCGCCAAGTCGCTCAAAAATTAGGCAAAGGTAAAAAAGTGCTTGCCATTCTGCCTGACAATGGCGAACGTTACCTCTCAACAGTTTTATATGATTTTGACTAATACAAGCATCATTTCTGACCAAATAATAAAAATGCTAACCTTCCGTTAGCATTTTTTTATACTTCACGTCGAACGACACCAGCTTCAAAAAGTTGCTGCCAAGTCATGTCTCCTAAAACTGACGGATTAATAACGTCAGTCAATTTACTGATATTGACCCCATCTGTACTGTTTGAGTCATGCAAGATGTACCCATCGCCAAGATATATTGCAACGTGTTGTTCATTTTCAGTCGCATCTGCAGCAGTAACCAGCAAATCTCCTCTTGCTTTATTTGACCAACTCACCGAATTTCCTGTTTGTGCAAGAAGTGTCGTCGAAGCCGCATATTGATAGACCAGAGATTGACCGCCTAATCGAAACATCTGCGCGACAAAACTCGAACAATCATATTCATTTTTGGCTACGGAGGCGTCTGTGCGCCCTCCGCCATAAACATAAGGACTAATGCCCACCAGTTTGAAGCCCTCACTGATTGTTTTTTCAATCACTGCATTTCCCGAATTCAAGCTTGAGGCAACTTTTAAATAAGCTTTAATCGTCGAGCTAGTCGTTGGAATACCCAAATTTGAGCTTAAACTTGTGGACGAAGTCGTTTGGCTACTTGCTGAACTTTGCGTGTTTCCTAGCTGTTGAAAGCTATAAAAAGCGCCAGCCAGTAACATCAATAAAACAGCGATGCTCATTAAAAAACGGCGCTGTTTTTTTCTTTTCATCTTTTTTCTTAAAGCCAAATTGCTTTGTGTATTTCGGCGCTGTGATGTCTTGCTTTGTTTTTTCATAACTCTATTTTAAGCAATGACTTTTAAAATCAGCTTAACGGGCGATTTTATCAAATTCTGTGTAGAGTTGTTTAAAAACAGTCAAAAATTGTTCAACTTCAGCCATATTATTGGTGTGATCAAGACTAATTCTGACCGCGCTTGTTGCGATTTTATTTGGTACATTCATGGCAACAAGGGTTCCAGCTGTTGCGTTCTTCTTCGAAGCACAAGCCGATGTGGTCGAAATATAGATTTCATGATTTTCAAACGCATGCACAACGACTTCGCCACGAACGCCACGAATTCCAAAAGTCAAAATATTAGGTGCAAAGTTTTCCATTTCGCTAAATAAAACGACTTTTGGATAAGCTTTCAAAGCGTCATAAATCACTTGCTTCATACCCGCGACTTTCTGACGTTTCATGGCATCATCAGTCAGCGCAAGACGCATGGCTTTGGCAGTTGCTGCAATGGCTGGTAAATTTTCAGTGGTTGAACGTCGATTATTTTCTTGACCTCCACCGTGTAATAGTGGCGTCAGGCGTTTTCCAGCTTTGATTACCAAAATCCCAACGCCACGTGGGCCGTGGAACTTGTGAGCTGACAATGTGACAAAATCAACACGAGGGAGCATAAAGTCCTCCACAGCAATTTTACCAAGCCCTTGGACTGCATCCACATGAAAACTAATGGTTGGCTTGTCTTCAAGCAATGCTGCAATCTCACGCAAAGGTTGAATGGCTCCCACTTCGTTGTTAACCGCCATCACTGATACCAAAATGGTATCTTCTCTGATAAGGGCTGCGAGTTTGTCAGTTCTGACAAAACCTTTGTCATCAACTGGCGCATAATCAATCTCAAATCCCTGTGTGGCTAACCATTCAGCAGCGTTTTTGATGGCTGGATGTTCAACATTTGAGACAATGATGTGATTTCCGTAAGGCCGTTTTTCAAAAGCCACCCCTTTTAGAACCCAGTTGTCGCCTTCAGTACCGCCACTTGTGAAAAAGACCTCATGAGCCTTCACGCCCAATAATTCTGAGATTTGACGGCGTGATGCGTCTAATAAACGCGTTGCTACAGTTCCTAAATTGTGCAGGCTTGATGGATTTCCCATAATCCGACTGGCCACATCAGTGTAAGTTTTAATTGCTTCAGGCGCCATTGCTGTGGTCGCTGAATTATCAAAGTAAATCATTTTTTTGTTCCTATTTCTTCTGCTTCTAGACTTGTTATGAAAGAAAAAGTCCCGTCAAAGCTGACGAGTTTTCTAACATTCATTCCTCAATTATAACACAAAAACGGTACCCTCACTCACTTCAGGTACCGTTTTTATTAGGAGTTTTTATGAAAAATATTTTTGGAATAAATATAGTATAACCGACATGACTTAACAGAAGCTAAAGGCAAACTTATCCGAAAATTAAATGTCGATTTTTTTAAAATGTGATATAATGAAATTTAAAAAATACTTTATAAAGTGAGTGCCAAATGGTTTATTCAAGATATGGGCAAGTTTTTAAAGAAATACGTAATGATAAAGGACTTCCTATGAGCTACTTTGAAAATATAGGGATAGCACGTTCAGTACTCTCCAGATTTGAAAATGGACATGTGGGAATTAGATTTGCAACACTAGATATCATGCTCCAAGAGATGAATGTAAGTTTAGCAGAGTATGAACTCATGCTTAACAATTTTTCAATGGACTTTCAAGAAGAATTTATTTTAGAAGTTGAGGAAGCTGATTATGCAAAAGACATTAAAAAACTTCAAGAACTCTATGTCACTGCAAGAGACTCTGGATACCACTGGTTTGCCATCATGGCAAAAGCGAGATTTTCTCACTTGAGCCTCCCTGAAGTTGAAGCATTACTTGATTTTTTAGGAAGTATAAAACAATATGGCTATCTTCAAATTTGCTTAGTTTATTTCACGATAGACAATCTTGAAACAAATAACATTATTGAAATTCTAAGCCGATTTGAGCAAAAAAGTAAAAATTATTATGATATTTTTAAATATCGTAGAAGAATACTTCAGGTCGCCTATCGTGCCAGCATTATTTTGGACTTTCGCGGAGAAAAGCGATTATCAGATTTCATCTTAAAAATTTGTAATCGGAAAAAAATCACACACGACCTTTTTATAACTCAATTATCCCATTTAGCCCATGCCATTCATGACTATTGCTTTGGCGATTCCATACAGGCCAATGAAGAAATTGAATGCTGTCTAAACAATTTTGAAAAACTGGACAGTAAACAAGTAAGTGATTATTATCGTGAAAAAATAAAAATATTAAAAAACAAATCTTAACTCGTTCCTGTATAGGAACGAGTTATTTTATATGACTAATGCTTTATTGATTATAATTAAATTAAATAAAAAACAAATGAGACCTCTCTCATTTCTTAAACAGAAAGGAATTTCTTATGAAAACACAAAAAATTATTGCTGGTCTTCTGACAAGCATCGCACTACTATCTCCAGTAGCACCACTCATGGTTTATGCCGATGATGTAAGTACAATCCCACAAAATGCTGCACTAGCAGATATCTATCAAGATGCAACACCTAGTGATAGTATGACTTCAACACAAATTGTTTCTCAATTCGCAAAAGATAACGGAATTTCTTTATCTGCAGCAGCTACCCAACTAGGTATCAATTTGAGAGTACGAGATTTGAACACTTATCGGACATTGTCTATTCAGTTTACAGTAACTGCCACTTATAAACCAATATTATTATTCTATTGCCAAACATCTGAAAGCGGACTGTTTCATGGAATAGTAAAAATATTGAATGTTAATATGAATCGAACTTACAATGGCGTCTCTAAATTATTTACTGGAAACATTTACTTTAACTTGGAAAACGCCAATCGAATTTATTATAGTATCAACGGCGATTTTTATGAGACTGGAACTCAAACTACCACAGGTAGTGGAAGTATTAATATTGGGGTTGGAGCTAAAGGTTCTGCTTCAATATCAGCAAGTTATACTTCAAACTACTATGCTTCAAGTGCTGCTTATGGCACTTTAAATTGGTAAATAAAAAAGTAAAAAGTAGCATTTTAAAAAATGTGATATAATAGATACAGAAAAGTTATTTTCTCCTGACGACAAACACCGTACCAGGTAAGCACGACGGCGTAATTTTAAGGAGAATACTCATGTTACTACAAGTTTTTGGCTCTGCCTTGATTTTGATTGCCTTTATTTTGGCACAAATCGGGCTTTTGAAAGCCAGCAGTCTGATTTATCTGTTTCTCAATGCCATCGGTTCAACCATTTTGGCACTGGATGCCCTCCATCTTCAACAATGGGGCTTTGTGGCACTTGAAGGTGTTTGGGCTGTGGTGTCACTCATTGGCTTATTGAATTACTTTTTTCAAAAGAAAAACGCATAAGAAAAAGCTGTCAGAACTGACAGCTTTTTTTGACGCAGTAATGACGAAATAAAACAAAACACCGCAAGGCTTGCGATGTCTCTGTTTTATAATTAATTCTTATTTAACTGCGTCTTTAAGTGCTTTACCAGCTTTAAATGCAGGAACTACTGTTGCATCGATTTTGATTGCAGCGCCTGTTTGAGGGTTGCGACCTTCACGAGCTGCACGAGCGCGAGTTTCGAAAGTACCAAAACCAATAAGTTGTACTTTTTCACCTTTAGCAAGGAATTCTGTAACTGCTTCACCGAAAGCGTTAACTGCTTTTTCTGAATCTTTTTTAGTCAAACCAGTTTTTGCTGCAACTTCAGCGATAAGATCTTGTTTGTTAGCCATTTTAAAAATGTCCTCCATTTATTTTTTACCTTTTACTTAGGCACTGTTTATTTTATCAAATATTGCCCGTCTTTGCAAGCTAAATTGGCGATTTAACACCGTTTTTATTGATTTTTAATCTTTTTTCATTAAATCAAAAATAAATTTTCCAGAAGGAAGGTCAATTTGATTTGCTTTGACAAACAAATCATTGCCAAGCTCGATTTTATTCAGATGAAGAATGATTTGATTGGCTGAACTTTTGACTTCAACAAATGCTGGAAGCTTGTAAGACTTAGCCATGAGTAAGACTTCTGAGGTCGGCAAACTCAATGTACCTGCCGAAATACTCGACACACTCAAGCTAATCGAACCATCTGATAAGGCTACCGGCTCAAAATAAATATAGAGTGGCACTTTTGTCCCCAAAATTTTATAATCTGCATTGAAAACAGCATAACGATCAGAGATATAAAATTTATAAGTCAAATCTTTGCTTTGATTTTTGTCAAGATAGCTGTTAATGACTTGATTGAGACTGTCTGTCGTACTTGAAATGCTGGCAATCTTTTGCCCACTTTTTACAGTTGATGTCACTTTTGACAAGCTGGCTTCATCTCTCAAGCTTGTTACTCGAACAGCCACAAAAATCAAGCCTGCTAAGTTAAATGCAAGTAAAAGCAAAAAGAGGATTTTCCAAATGGAGAATTTTTTATTTGTTTTTTCTTTTTTTATTTTTGGGGTTTTTGACTGGCTTCTTTTTTCGATTGGTTGAGTTGCTGCTTGAGTTTCTATATTTTCATTATTTTCGGTCATGCACGTGCTCCGTTTTGATTAGTGATTTTCTTTGACATAACGCTCAAAAACAGCATCTGCCATGATTTGATAGCCCGTATTGTTCGGGTGGAAATGGTCGCCAGAATAAAGTAATTCATTGACGATTTCATCCGTTGACGTCTTGCTGGACTCAATTGCATCGACTGCTTGTCCATCGGCACCCTTGTAGAGCAAATCATTGATTGGTACAAAATAGGCCCGCTGCTGTGCCTTGACGACCTTCTCAGTCGCCGCATTCCAGTTATCAATGATATTTTGGAATGCTTTAATGTCTGGAAAGTTGAGATAGAAAGGATTATAAATACCCAGCACGTAAATCTGTGCGTTGGGATTGACTTTTCTAATCTGAGCAAATATTTCCTCAACTTGTTTTTGATAAAGCTCAGCGGGCTTCTCAAAGTCCTTTTCACTCATGTTTGAAATCTCTGTGATATTGTCTCTAAAAACTTTCAAGACATCATTTCCACCAACAGTCAGCGTGATGACATCTGCTGTTTTCAAGGCCTTTTGAATTTTAGTGTTCGTGGTCATTCGCTTGTAAATCTGAGTGCTTGTATCGCCAGCTTTACCGAAATTTTGAGTGCTTACAGTAATTGTATTATGCTCTGAATTTTCGATTGCTTTAGCAAAGAGTGGGACAAATCCTCCTTGCTTTGTTGTATCGCCGACGCCTTCTGTTAGGGAGTCTCCAAGCGCCACGAGCTTAATATTTTTCTGATTTTTTATGCTTGCCGTCTTATTGGTCAGCAAATTTCCTGCTTTAGGAATTGAAAACCATAGGGCAGTAAATATAAGTAAAGTTGCCAGCAGGAAGCCAGCAACTTGTATCACTATTTTTTTCATCTTATTCATAACTAATCATGATTGCCCACGCACCAGGTCCTGTATGCGTTGCAATGGTCGAATTTGTATCCAAAACAGCAATGGGTTTCTCAACAAATTTTTGCAGGGTGTCTTTCGCATTTTGTGCAAATTCGAGGCTTTCAACGTGTGAAATTCCAATTTCTTTGATGGCACGACCTGAGCTACTGATTGAAGCAGCTAAATCTTCAAGCCAACGGTTAAAGGTTTTATTACCACGCCCACGAATTAAAGTACCTAATTCATGGTCTTTAAGTGTCCCGATAACTTTCACATTCAAGAGCGCTCCAAAAAGTCCAGTCATACGGCTAACGCGGCCACCTTTGACCATGTTTTCAAGCGTTGAAAAGCCAATATAAAGTTCTGTATTTTCGCGTGTTTTCTTGATTGCAGCTAAGATTTCATCTTTGCTTGCACCATCTTTTGCCATTTTCGCTGCTTGAACCACTTGAAATTTGAGCGCTTGGTCAGTAAAATCAGAGTCAATAACTGTTACATTTTTTCCTGATAAAATACTTCCCTGACGTGCTGCTTCAACTGTTCCAGACAAAATATCTGTCATGTGAATCGAAATCACTTCATCTGCTTCTTCAGATAATTTATCATAGACCTCAGCAAAAACACCGACGGGTGGTTGACTCGTTTTAGGTAAATTTTTGGCAGTTGCCATTTTTTCCATGAATTCATCTAATTCCAAATCTGCGTCGGAATATAATACGCCATCAATCATTACTGAAAGCGGAACGATGGTAATGTCCAGGTCATCTACGATTTTAGGTTCAATCGTAATTGATGAATCTGTCACAATTTTAATTGCCATAATGTCTCCAAATTAAGTTTCTACTTACTACAAATTGATTAATAAAAATCCATCAGTACTGACAGAAGCTAGCTTTCTGTCAAAAAACTCATTTCCTTTTCTATACGATTTATGATATTATATATTATATCAAATTTTCAGGTGGAAAGACGAAAAAAGATAGTTTTCGTTAAAATTTCTTTGCCAAGTTAATATTTTAAGGCAAAATGATGTATTATTATCATTTTTTATTTTCGTCATTACTGACAGAAAATTTCGAGTATATTAGTTTCAATTTAGAATGAGGGTTTTATGGAAAAAATTGAATCTCGTAAATACCTAATCATCAATGAAGTCTTCAATTCCATTACACATGGGATTGGTTTGGGGCTTGCGATTGCTGGTTTAGTTTTACTTTTAATCAAAGCCAATGCGAGTGGTTCAGCCATGCAGGTTGTTTCTGCAAGCATTTATGGGGCATCTTTAATCTTGCTCTTCTTATTTTCGACTTTAGCGCATAGTTTGCATTTTACCAAAGCAGTAAAAGTTTTTCGAGTTTTTGACCACAGCGGGATTTACTTCTTGATTGCGGGAACTTATACACCTTATTGTTTAGTGGCTGTCAAAGGCTGGTTAGGCTGGACAATTTTTGGAGTCATCTGGGCTTGTGCCATTGTCGGCATTACCTTGACTGCCATTTATTTACCGCGTTGGAACAGCGTTCCAAAGTCTTCGACCCTGCTTTATATTTTGATGGGGTGGATGATTTTATTGGCAATCTATCCTTTGTGGAATACCATTACGCCACTCCAATTTTGGCTTTTGGTAGCTGGTGGAGTGACTTATTCTTTAGGGGCGCTCTTTTATCACTACAAATTCCCCTATGCACACGTGGTTTGGCATATCTTTGTTCTTATCGCAGCCATTTTGATGTGGTTTTCTGTGTATGGCTTTATGGGATAATAAAAAAACGAGCCTTGCTCGTTTTTTATTTAAAAATAATATTCTGCGCATAACCTGTCAAGCGCTTGATTAACTGATCACTTTCTTCCACGTAAATGTTGGTTTGAGTGGTCGTTTTTTTATCTGCAAAATGTAAAATGACTTGATGATTGCCTGGAAATTCCCGTAAAATTTGATTGAGCCGTGTGTTTTTACTTGCGTCAGTCAAATTCAGCCAAAGTTTGCGGTCTGTCAGCTCTGCCGGAGCAATCTTGTCAGCAGCTAGCTGTAAATTATCATTGCGTTCTGTCACTTTTCCAGTGAAAAAATAAAATTTTCCTTGTTCAAGTTGATTTTGAAAGGCTCTGTAAAATTCAGGAAACAGCGTAATATCCAGTTGATTTTGACTATCTGAAATCGTCAAGAAAGCCATATTTTGTCCATTTTTTGCCCGATGCGTTCGGATATACTGAATTTCGCCCAAAACTGTCGCCCGTTGATTTTTCTTTAAGTCAGCAAAGGGGCTGAATTGGCCGGCATAGTGTTGAGCCAAACTTTGCAATGGGTGTGGCGTTATTCCGACACCTAAAGCCGTTTTTTCTTGCTCATATTTTTGAGCTTGGCTTAAATCATCAGCGGCTTGAAAACTGAATTTTAAAGGCGAATTGATAAACAAGTCAAGTTGAATATTTTGGATATAATCAATCAAATTAGCCACATTTGCTAATAACTTTCCTCGATTATTTTCCATTTTATCAAACACTCCAATCTTAATCAGATGCTCTATTAGTTCAACTTTCTGGAATTTTTCAGGACATTTGCGGATGAAATCCTCGACAGACTCAAAGGGACGATTTTCCACAATCCAAAAAGCAAAATCACGTGGAATATTTTGAATGTGCGAAAGGCCAAGATATATTTTTCCTGCACGAACACGGTCATGATAAGGCATCTGATTGATGGATGGGGACTCGATTTGAAGGCCATTTTCGATAGCATCTGCAATCATCAGTTCTCGTTTGCGGTCTTGAAATTGGATTTCGTAAAAGGCCGCCTGATGATGAACTTTAAAATAAGCAATCTGAAAGGCCAGAGCTGCATAAGCATAAGCGTGAGAGCGGTTGAAACCATAGTTTGCAAAGCGCTCAATCAATTCATAAATGCTTTTGGATTGTTGGGCAGTATGCCCTTCTTTTATGGCTCCTGCTAAAAATTCTTCCCGCAGTTTTTCAAATTCATTTCCCTTTTTCTTAGAAATGGCACGACGCAGCAAATCTGCTTTCCCGAGAGAAAATCCTGCAAAACGTTGGGCAACCTGCATGATTTGCTCTTGATAAATCATGATTCCATAAGTAGTCCCAAGGATTTCATCGATTGATGGGTCGATGAGTGGGACTGCTTCTTTTCCATGCCGTCTGGCCACGAATTCTGGAATAAATTGGCTTGGCCCGGGACGGAAAATTGACGTTGCATCAACGATGTCGTCAAATTTTGTCGGTGCTAAATTGCGCAAGAAACGACGCATTTGTGGGTTTTCAAACTGAAAAATCCCCATGGTGTTTCCAGCTCTAAACAATGCCAAAGTGGCTTCATCTTCAAGATTGATTTGAAGCGGATCAACATCTATTTTTTCTTGTTCTTGGACCAATTGACGCATTTGTGAAATCAAGGTCAGATTTCGCAGCCCCAAAAAGTCAATTTTGAGCAATCCTAAGGCTTCAACGTCTGGTGCCTCATATTGCGTCAGGCTTAAGTCGTCAGATGGCTTCAATGGCACGTAATTGACCAGAGACTCATCTGATAAGACCACACCTGAGGCGTGCGTAGATGTTTGTCTTGGCATTCCTTCAATCCGTCTTGCCAGCTCATAAATCTTGTGAAGTTTTGGATTTTTTAGTAATTCAGCCTTAAATTTAGGGTTATTCTCATATTCGGCAGACAGACTGTCATAACGGCGAGACAACATTTTCGTCAGTTGTCCAAGCTCCATTTCGGTCATGCCAAATGCTTTACCGGCATCACGCAGGGCTTGTCTTTTCCCAAAAGTTGAGAAGGTAACGATTTGTGCCACATGGACGCTCCCGTAGCGCTGTTTCATGTAAGCAAGTAACTGTCCTCTACGGTCGTCAGGCATGTCAATATCAATATCGGGCATGGCGACGCGTTCAGGATTGAGGAAACGTTCAAAGAACAAATGGTTCTTAACAGGGTCAACCTGTGTGATTTGTAAGACGTAAGCCACCAGCGATCCCGCTGCGGATCCACGTCCCATTCCACAATAAATCTGATTTTCTCTGGCATAACGAAGCAAATCACCAACGATCAAAAAGTAATCGTCAAAACCCATTTGGTGAATGACAGACAGCTCCTCATTTAGCCTGTTGACGTATGCATCAGTTTGCAAATGCTTATCTACTAAGCCTTGCATGGCAAGCATCTTCAACTGTTCAGCAGGATTTTTACTTTTGTCAAAGCGAGGCAATTCGAGCTGCTCATCAAGTGAATAAGCAATCGATTTTGTCAGTGCTGACAGGTTTGCCAAAGCTCGTGGAAAATGCTTCTGATAGTATTTTTCATAAGTGTCAGCCGTTTGCAAGAGCTCCTGTGTGCCCAAATTTTTTGTGTCATCAAATGTAGCACCATCCCGCACCGTGTGCAAGACCTCAAGTGTGGCATTGTCTGCACGGCTTAAATAGCGCACAGATGGGAATGGCAAGGTAGGCAACTGAAAAACGGTCTCTGGTCGCGTTTGCTGAGTAATGCCTACGTAAATTTCGTACTGCTGAGATAGCTCTGTCAGCGCTGACAGGTCGCTATAAGCTTCTGGAACGACTAAGGCAAGCCCCTCAAGATGAGATTGAATGTCTGAAAACCGTCTTTGTTCTTGATTGTGGAGCGTCGAAATCCGCAATAAGTTTTTGTAACCCACTGTATTTTTCGCGACAAAAGCAATGGTCATTGGAAAACCAAAAAGCTCAAAAGCCAGTTCGATTGAAACGACTGCTTGCATTCCTTTTTGCTGTGTTTTTTTGATAAATTGGTAGGCAGCGTGCAGATTACCTTGATCACAAATCCCAATGCAATGAAAGCCATAACGTTGAGCGAGGTCAATATAGTCATCCAAACGAACAACACTGTCCAAAAAATTGTATTCTGTTTTGGTGTTTAATAAAGCGAACATGAGGCTCCTTTCTTACTTTTGTCCTCTCGAAAAAAAAAGAGTTTTCGGTCTCTTTTCAGCTTATTTTCAAAGAAAAAAGCTGTGATTTCTCCTTGAGATTAGTTCTTTTATTGTAGCATAATCTTGACTTTTTTTCAAGATGAGTCTCAATTTAAAAACCGCTTAAAAGCTTGATTTCACAAGCTTCAATCGGCTTTGTACTTTTTCATAATCGGACATGTTTTAAGCTTTTTAACTCTTGAAGAAACTTGACATTATCAAGCTTTTGTATTATACTTGGGCTTTGAAGAACCTATTGGAAAGAGGCAAAAAAATGAAACTTGTTGTTGCACTTTTTTGGTCAGTTTGTATCGGACAAGTTGCCGGCTACATCATGACAGCACTTGCTGGCGTTACTGACAATGTGTTTTGGACGCTTATTGTCTCACTTATTTTCGGTTTGTTCGTTTACTTGGTCAGCAATATTGCTGTCATCGAACCTTCTGAAAGCAAGTAAAATTCTTGTCAGCAATGACAATTATAAAGTTACTCTAATCCTATCGAATTAGAGTTATTTTATTTGCAAAAAATGCTTTATTATACTTTATAATGCTTATAGAGGAAAAAAATGACAAAAGAGGTTATAATAAATAAGGAATGTTCTCAAAGCAGAACAAAAAGAAACAAAAGAAAGGAGAGTGCTTCAGTTTGAATAGCGACACCCCTATACCCCCGAACGCAGATTTTGATGATTTACCACAAAGGTTATTAGCGCAGGACGCTTTTTTGCACGCTCCTGTTTCTTTCTCTGTTCTAAAATAAAAACAGCCACACCCTGCTTCTTTTGTTGTGCTGTTTTGCATTTTTGTTATTCACGCCGAAGCCACACCAATTATGGCTCCACTTGCATCTAATAAAGTAATCTGTCTGGTCAACGGACGAATTCACCGCGTATCAGGCGGCGACTATCTCGAAAATCTTGACCCGAGTTTGCAGACGGTGATCAAACGTGATTATCCAGCCTCACACTCGCATAGTTTTATTTGTAATGAACATCAGGTCAAATTCCGTTTGGAAGTGCTTGATACCTTGTTTCACTTGGATTTACAGAAAAATTTCACTGTCAATGACCGACTCAATGAAGAACTTGAAAAAGCGAACTTTGAAATTCATGACGTCGAAGAACAACTTGAAGCTCAAGAAACTTTAGGTGAAAAAGCTGCTGACAAAGTCACTGAATTTGTTGGTTCATGGAATTTTATTTTGATTTATACGGGCATTCTCATTGTTTGGATGTTCTTGAATGTGACAGGCCTCTTCTTTGGGCTTCAATGGGATAAATATCCCTTCATCTTGCTCAATTTATTTCTTTCTGTCACTGCTGCCATGCAGGCTCCACTTATCATGATGAGTCAAAATCGAGCAGCCGATCATGACCGCTTGACTGCCAAGAATGACTTTCAGACCAACATCAAATCTGAAAAAGGCGTTGCAGCCCTCCATGAAAAACTGGATCATCTGATGATGGACGATCAAACGTCCAACATGCAAATTCAAAAAATCCAAACCGAAATGCTTGGCGACATTCAAATCTTGCTCAACGAGGTCTATCAACAAAATCAAGACATTCGTGAACGGCTTGATGATGTCGAAGATCAACTGGATGATTTCGAAGAAACCCTTGATAATATTGAAGAAAATACTGACGACGATGAAGAATTAGCCGCCGTAAATGAAAACATTGTCCATTGACAATGTTTTTTATTGCTTTCAATCACCGTATTTAAATAATTTTATCGTCAGTCCGTCTGCTTTTTGTTAAAATAAGAAATGAACGATAAAAAGTGTTAGGAGTATCTTTTGATTATACATTCAATCTTAGAGGCCGTGGGACATACACCGCTTCTTGAAATCACAAATCCAGCCTATGGAATTCCAGAGGGTTCAAAAATCTATGCCAAATTGGAATTTTTAAATCCAGGTGGCAGTGTCAAAGACCGTTTGGGGAAGTATTTACTGGAACAAGCCCTAAAAGAAGGAAAAATCAACGCTGAAACTACAATTATTGAGCCTACTGCTGGAAATACTGGGATTGGACTTGCATTGGCAGCGTCGCAACTGGGACTTCAATCAATTTTTGTAGTTCCCGAAAAATTCAGTCTTGAAAAGCAACAACTGATGCGGGCTTTAGGTGCTGAGATTGTTTCAACGCCGACAGAAGGTGGCATTGTTGCTGCCATTCAAAAAGCTAAAGACTTGAGAGACAGCATGGAAAATGCCTATCTGCCTTTGCAATTTGAAAATTTTGACAATCCTGATGCCTATTTCAAAAGCCTTGGACCAGAACTTGTCGAAGATTTAGGCAGTCAAATCACTAGCTTTGTTGCAGGGCTTGGAAGCGGTGGAACCTTTGCTGGTGTCGGTGCGTATCTCCAATCGGTTCAACCCGACATTCGACTGATTGGCGTTGAACCCGAAGGCTCAATTTTGAACGGTGGTCCCGCTCACGGACATGACATTGAAGGCATCGGTGTGGAATTCATCCCACCATTTGTCAAATCGCTTGCTGTCAGTGCTTACGAAACCATCTCTGATGAAGAAGCGTTCAAACTGGTCAGTCTCCTTGCAAAAAACGAAGGACTCTTAGTCGGAAGTTCTAGTGGTGCTGCTTTTGCCGCTGCCTTAAGAGAAATCAAACGCTTGCCTGAAGGAAGTATATTAGTTACGATTTTCCCAGATGGGAGTGATCGATATCTATCAAAAAATATTTACCGATAAAAAAAAGTCTGTTTGCACAGACTTTTTTATTATTTACTTTCTGATGCTTCGAGTGAAGCTTTAACAAATGCCGCATAGAGTTCTTCTGGGCGGTTTGGACGAGATTGCAATTCTGGGTGATATTGACATGCCACGAAGAATTTCTTGTCAGAGAGTTCGACAATTTCTACCAAACGGTTGTCAGGGCTGACACCAGAGAATGTGAAGCCAGCTGCTTCAAATTGATCACGGTATTTATTGTTGAATTCATAACGGTGACGGTGGCGACGTTGAACAACTTCTGCATTGTCATAGGCTGCCGCTGTTTTTGTATTTGGTTTAAGTTTCGCAGGATACAAGCCCAAACGAAGTGTACCACCCATTTCTTCCACGTCAACTTGATCACGCATGATGTCAACAACTGGATATTTTGTATCTGGATTTAATTCAAATGAGTTGGCGTCTTTCATGCCAAGGACATTACGTGCAAATTCAATGGTTGTTAATTGCATCCCAAGACATACGCCGAGGAATGGCACATCGTTTTCACGCGCATACTTGATGGCAGCGATTTTTCCTTCTGTTCCACGGTGACCAAAACCACCAGGAACAATCACACCGTCTGCATTTTCAAGACGTTTTGCAACATTTTCATCTGTCAAGTCATTGGCATTAACCCAATCCACATCGACTTCAGCATCAAGTGGGAAACCACCGTGTTTCAATGCTTCAACAACTGAGATGTAAGCATCTGGTACTTCGATGTATTTTCCGACCATTGCAATGTTGACTTTTTTCTTCAAGTTCATGACTTTATCAACCATGGCTGACCATTCTGTCATGTCTGCTTTTGGTGCATTGATTTTGAGGTGATCACAAACCACTTGGTCCATGCCTTGTGCTTGCAAGTTCAATGGAATTTGGTACAAGTGTTCAACGTCAACAGATTGGATGACTGCTTCTGGAGCTACGTCACAGAACATGGCAACTTTATTACGCATTTCATTTGTGACAGGAACTTCTGTACGAAGCACGAGCATATTGGCTTGAATTCCAAATTCACGCAAAGTCTTTGTCGCATTTTGTGCGATTTTTGTTTTCAATTCGCCAGCTGCGCGTAAGTAAAGAATTGGAACAGTATGGATATACATGACATTTTCAGCACCCATATCAGATTTCATCTGACGGATTGCTTCAATCATTGGCATTCCTTCCATATCGCCCACTGTTCCACCGATTTCAGTAATGATAACATCGGCGTCAGTTGTCGTAGCAGCACGCATGATCTTTTCTTTGATTGTATCAGTTACGTGAGGAACCATTTGAACTGTTGCCCCAAGATATTCCCCTTTACGTTCTTTTTGGAGAATTTCGTTGTAAACTTTACCTGATGATACAGATGAATATTTGTTCAAGTTAATATCGATAAAACGTTCGTAGTGACCGAGATCAAGGTCAGTTTCAGCGCCATCATTGGTGACAAAAACTTCCCCGTGTTGATATGGACTCATTGTTCCTGGGTCGATATTAAGGTATGGGTCGAATTTTTGAACAGCGATTTTAAGGCCACGATTTTTAAGCAAACGTCCGAGTGACGCTGCAACAATCCCTTTCCCCATTGATGATGTACCACCACCTGTAACAAAAATGTACTTCGTTGACATGACTTCTCCTTTTTCTGTCTCAAATCGCTTCGTTCATCTTACGAAAAACAAGAGATTTTTGATATTTACAAATTAATCAGTGGGAAAAACAAAAATAAGCTCCCCCTATGGGGAGCTTCTGTATTTACCAGCTTTCATTTTGAAAACCAGTGCCCGAACTTAATTATACACGAATTCATCAGAACTTGTCAACTAATTATTCTCAAAGTAAGGATTTTTTTAATTTGCATACTTTGCGCGAACGCCACCAATCAGCTTAGGACGTGATTTGAGCGCTGTAACATGTGCGCCTCCCAGTTCTTTCAAAACGGGGCGCAATGGGATTTGAACGTGTTTAACATGCATGCCAATGCTGGTATCTCCAATGTCAAGACCTGCAACTGCTGTGATATGTTCTATTTCAACGGGATTTTCCATTAACTTATAAGCAGCAACTTGACCGCTTCCTCCCGCATTGAGCTGAGGAATGACGCTCACAATGTCGAATTCTTTTTTGTCAGCCAATTCTTGTTCAATCAAAAGCGCACGGTTCAGGTGTTCGCAACCTTGTACAGCCAAATAAATCCCTTTGGCCTTCAAGGTCTTATAAATCACACCTACAATTACTTCACCGATTTCAGCAGATGAAGCATGGCCAATCAAACCACCATTAACTTCGCTTGAAGACAGACCTAAAACAAAAATTTGACCTGCTTTAATGCCAGATTTTTCGATAACATCATCGATAATCATTTGTGTATCTGTTTCTAATTTCTTAAAATCCATATTATCCTCTATTTCCAATCGCTTTTTTAAGGAGCGGTGTCAAAATCAATGCAATCACAAAGCCTGCTGTTGTCTGAACAAAATTGATGAATAAATCAGGCAAAGCAACACCCAAACTGTGTGCGATAATCATGTCGGCAATAAAATAACCGCCGACCATTACGATTGTCGAAATGATATAATTCAACCATTTGTGCTTGGTTAAATTTCCTGTAAATCCTTGAAGCCCATGAATAACAAGGGTAAAAAACATATAAGCCGCATAGCCTGCTAAAAAATCATTCAGGAAGCCAGCTAAAGCCCCAACTATCATGCCTTCTTTTTTGCCTAAAAGCATGGAACTTGTAAAAATCCCCGCATCGAGAAGCGTAAAATAACCGCCAGGAATAGGAATTTTTGTAAACCAGCCTAAGACGAAAGTAAGCGCCGCAAGGATTGCCAGCAGCGTGATTTTAAATGTGCGATGTTGCGTATTCATGAGACTCCTTTATTATCGAGGTCGGCATCAACACATCTGCTGCATCATTTTTCATCGTCGGCCTTTCTCATTTTATTATGTCTTACATTTTATTACAAAAACTTTCCACTTGCAAGAACTTGCTCAAATTCAACGCCATAGCGTTTGTCTTGCATTTCAGGCGTGGATTGAATGGCTGCTAAAACAAAATCCACAGCAGTCTTTGCCGCATCAAAAGTCTTGTGTCCTTGCACGATGCCAGCTGTCAATACTGATCCAAAAATATCGCCTGTGCCATGATAAGTTCCTGAAATTTCCTCAGCTGTATAAATCTGCAACTGCTTGTCAGCACTGACAGCCACACCGATTTTTCCAGTTTCTAATTTAACACCTGTCAGAACCACCACTTTTGCTCCTTTGGCATGGAGTTTTCCAATAATTTCTGACAGCCATTCTTCATTATGAAGACCTGACTCGTAAGCAGTGCCTGTCAGCAAGCAAGCTTCTGTAATATTGGGTGTCAGCACGTCAGCAAATGGAATAAGCTCAGCCATTTTGTCAACGAAAGCTGCATCAAAAACCTGATAAAGTTGACCATTGTCAGCCATGACAGGATCAATAATCATGATATTTTCAGCCTTTTTATAAGTCGAAATCAATGTTTTCAAAACATCAATTTGTTCCGCAGAAGCCATATATCCCGAATAAATCGCATCAAATTGCAAATCGAGCGGTTGCCAAGCGGCCATTATTTTTTTCATTTCATCGGTCAAATCAAGAGAGGTAAAACCAGTAAATCCACCGGTATGAGTTGACAAAAGTACCGTTGGAAGCACACGCGTTTCAAGGCCAAAATGGCTTAAAATTGGTAACGCCACTGTTAAACTACATCTTCCCACGCACGAAATATCGTGCACTGCCAAAACTTTCTTACTCATTTTTTTCCTTCTTCTTCAATGCTGATGAAATGCAATCATTTATGATAAATGACGGCTTTCAAAATCAAGCCTTCTGGTGCAGCTGTCGGCCCTGCAAATTTTCGGTTTTTACTGTCCAATATTTGATTGATTTGTGAAACAGGCATGCGCTCATTGCCAATTTTAATCAAGGTTCCCACCATGTTTCGAACTTGCTTGTACAAAAAACCATTGCCACGAAAAACGAACTTCATATGCTCATCATCAATGACGACAAGGCTGGCTTCGCTAATCGTTCTTACTTTGTCATCGACTGAAGAGCCACTGGCTGTAAAACCAGTGAAATCATGCGTTCCTGTCAGTAATGACAAGGCTTCGCGCATTTTGTCAGCGTCCAGATGATAACGAAAATGTGCATAATACAAGCGATTAAATGGATTTCTCACTTGCGCATTTTCCAGATAATATTCGTAAATTTTTTCATGCGGTTCAAAACGGGCATGCCAATCACCAGCGACGATTTCCACCTTTTTGAAAGCAATATCGTCTGGCGTCTGTGTATCCAATGCAAAGCGGAGCCGTTCCACATCGCGTGCCCCCTCCAAATCAAAATGAATGACTTGAGCAGCCGCATGAACGCCAGAATCCGTTCGACCAGCCCCTTGTAAAATCACAGGCACATGCGAATTTAATTTCGTTAATACTTTTTCAATTTCTTCTTGAATGGTTCTTTGATGATGCTGAGTCTGAAAGCCCGCAAAATTTGTCCCATCGTAAGCAATAATTGCTTTATATCTTGTCATGTTTTATATTATAGCAAAAAAGTAGCTCAGACGCTTTTTGTCAAAATCAAAGCAAAGTCCACTTGTCGTAAAAAAAAACGTCTGAGACGTTTTTATACTTGATTTAGTTTTTTGGCCATGTGGCATAGTGAATTAATTTCACAATACCAATAATCAAAAATTCAATTCCAAGTAAGAGCCACAATGTTTTTGCACCCCAAACTGGAATTAAAACCAAGATAACTCCACCGACAATGCTTAAAATTCCAAGCAAAATTGCCCATAATTTATTAGTGAAATTTTTCAATGTTGTAAAGCTGACAATTCCGTCAACAATCCATACAACACCAACAAGAATTCCCACTAACATAAAGAGGTAATCCGTTGCAGCATTGACATCAATAAAGACAAACAAACCTGCAAAAAGATAAACAAAACCAAGTAAAATGTGACCTAAACGAGCCCATTTACTTTTTTCATCGCCCTTTTTAATGAAATTTGTTGCAAGATAGATGATACCAATAATGATAAAACCAATACCAACGATTGTTGCAATAATGTTGGCTGTTTTATTTGGTAAAAAAAGAATCAACAGTCCGAAAATGACAGAAAGAATACCACTAAATCCGACACTACGATGAATTTTTTCTAATTCATTTGACATAAGAAACCTCCATTTATGCTCCTAATTTATCGAAATAAATCCTATTTCAATGACTTAATTTTATCACGATATGATTACAAATGCAATATTTAGAATTTTAAATTAATAATTATAACTATTAAAAAAATATATATAATTCTATACATTATATTTCACAAAAAATAAAGACGATACCACGAAAGTATCGTCTTTTTCATCTCGCACGAAGCGAGGATGAGGTTTGGCACCCATTGTTGAAGGATTAAATAAAACATCGAAGGATAAACCAATAAAAGTAATGATTTATCAATGATTCAGGGGGGATTCGAACCCTCGACCGTTCGCTTAGAAGGCGAATGCTCTATCCAGCTGAGCTACTGAACCTTTTTAATATGAGTACCATTGACCTCATGAACTGAGGAATTCATATAGCTATGACTGGCTTGTCGATTCTCGCTAGTTTGCTAAAGCAAACAGTCGAAATCGCAGCTGAGCTACTGAACCGTTTTTATACGAGTACCGTTGACCTCAGGAACTGAGGAATTCATATAGCTATGACTGGCTTGTCGATTCTCGCTAGTTTGCTGAAGCAAACAGTCGAAATCGCAGCTGAGCTACTGAACCGTTTTTATACGAGTACCGTTGACCTCAGGAACTGAGGAATTCATATAGCTATGACTGGCTTGTCGATTCTCGCTAGTTTGCTGAAGCAAACAGTCGAA
>NZ_WITI01000001.1:0-80726 GCF_009601055.1 Lactococcus sp. dk101 | reverse complement strand
AAGCAAACAGTCGAAATCGCAGCTGAGCTACTGAACCGTTTTTATACGAGTACCGTTGACCTCAGGAACTGAGGAATTCATATAGCTATGACTGGCTTGTCGATTCTCGCTAGTTTGCTGAAGCAAACAGTCGAAGTCGCAGCTGAGCTACTGAACCGTTTTTATATTTGTACCGTTGACCTCAGAAATTGAGGAATTCAAATAGCTTTGATTGGCTTGTCGATTCTCGCTAGTTTGCTGAAGCAAACAGTCGAAATCGCAGCTGAGCTACTGAACCTTGTCCGTACTGACAAAATAAAAATCCTGCTGGGTTTTCAATCCAATGAAATCCCAACAGAATTTATTCTATCATATTATTCTTATTTTATCAATTATTCAAGAAGTTATTGTCCTGGATATTTTGTTCCATCTGGATATAATTTTCCAGAATTATAAACATAATAGCCATTCTTGTAATAAACATCGTATCCGTTTGGTGATTTATAAACACCAGTCGTTCCTGTTGCTGTCAGTCCTGACGGCACACTACTTTCTGTCGTAGTGCTTGCACTTGACGATGTTGTCGTGCCACTCGTTGTTGAAGCGGTGCTTGAGCTACTTGACGTACTTGAAGTTGATGTCGAACTTTGCGAGACTGTACTTCCGAGATTGATTGATGTATATTGCGAAGCATTTGCATCTGTAATCGCAACGAGGGTACCCGTCTTATCAATTCCGTATGACGTTTGTTTGCCATTTTCTGTGACAGTCGCAGAAGGCATTTCATAGCCAGGTGTTGAGCCACTAAAATAGGTCTCATAGGTAATCAAATGAGAAGGCAAGGTTGTCACACTAGACTGGCCAAGCGATTGTCTCATGACGTTTTGAATACCAAGATACATATTGGTCGGAATGAATTGATATGAGCCACCATTGACAGTTTCACCCAATCCTTGATACTGAATTGAGACAACTTTTTTGAAACAATCCTTGTAACCTAAAAGGTAAGACAGGGTTGATGTTGTGATTGGAATATTGGTTTTGAAGTCTTTTGATGCTTCGTCCAATATTTTTTGATATTGTGTCAAATTATCCAATGCCAACAATTTTTTCATCAAAGCAGAAATGACTTGACGTTGTGCCACTTGACGTCCGTAGTCGCCTCCCACACGGTGATGACGGTCACGCGTATAAACGAGTGCCTGTTCACCATTGATGTGCTGCCAACCAGATGCAACGCGGGCTGTGTATTGAGGCTCCGTATCAGAAATAAAAATTTCATGATTTGGATTTGGATAGGTGGATGTTGAAGCGGCAATCAGTTTAGGGTCGTTGTAAATATCCACCCCGCCGACTGCATCAACCAGATTGATCAAGCCATCAAAGTTGATGGTCACAAAATTATCCACTTCAACTCCTGCTTGTTCACCAATCGTCTTCATGGAATAGCCAACGGCTGTTTCTAGTCCTTTAGATGTTCCACCCGCATTGAAGCCCATTGGGTAGGCAGCATTCATCTTTTGAGTAGAAACAACATTTCCGTCAGTATCCAAGATATTGGTCATGGTATCACGTTCCATTGAAACCATTGTGGTTGTGTTGGTCTTCGGATTTAATGTCATCACGATTTGTGAGTCTGAGTTCCCATTCCAATCATCAGAAGTTCCACGACCGACACCACCTGTGTCAACTCCTAGCAAGACAATCGTTAACGGTTCTGTGGCTTTCAATACTTTTGCAGTATCTTTATTCCCCACATCAGTATATGTTGTTTTGAGCGCATTGACGGTCGATTTCGATACTGCATATACATATGACGCCGCCGCTCCAACGGTTATTAAAACAATTGCTCCTGTCATCAGGAGAGATTTCATCCATAGTTTCATATTAGCATTATACCAAATTTTGACCGATTAACAATAACAAATTAAATATTTTTATTCTTTTTTATCATCTTTTTGTCAAAATAAAATAAAAAAGAGCAATTTTTTGCTCAGTTTTATTTTCATATTAGTCTAATTCTTGTACTAATTTTTCATAGCGTTCGCCGTGAGCAATCAAACGAATGGCACGATTGGCATTCGTATCAAAACTATCAACATATTTATCAAAAACGATTTCCAAATAATCATCGGGTAAATCTTTTCCTAATAATTCGCCCCATTCGATGACTGAAACGCCGTCACCAAACAAATAATCGTCCATATCAAACGAATCTGGATCGTCACCAATCCGATAGACATCCATGTGATAAAGTGGCAAACGCCCTTCATATTCGCGAACAATCGTATAAGTTGGGCTCTTAATCATTTGTGCAATGTCAAGGCCAAGTGCCAAGCCCTTGACAAAGGTAGTTTTTCCAGCGCCTAGTTCTCCTGTCAAGACGATGATATCTTGTACTTCAATTTTTCTTCCTAGTTTTTCGGCAAATGCCAACATTTCTTTTTCGTTAAATTTCATTATACTCCTCTATTCCTTTTTATGAATGTCTTTTCCGACGTGTCAGTGCTGACGAAGCAGGGATAGCTTTTTCTTGTTGTGAATTTGCGTTTTCTTGACTCCCTTTCACTTTTTTGTGAAGGTGTTTGAAAAAGGCAATCAATCCCCCTACAATCGTTACCAACGCTGACAAACTCGATAAAATTATCGTTAACAGATTACTTGAACTTGCTTTTGACGCATTATTATAGACCGTTTCTTTGATGACTGTGGTTGACGAACCCGTCGAACCTTGCTGAGATGATGACTGCGGTGTTCCATTCGTTTGGCCTCCAGCATTTGGCTGATTGTTTGTCGTTGCATTCGTTGCTGTATTTTGTGCCGTGTTTTGTGCCGTTGTGCTAGCAACCGTCTGGCTACTTGCTGGCGTACTGGCTGTTTTTAAATTGCTGGCACTGCTTGAACTTGCCTGAGTACTGGTCGTACTGGCAGTTGATGATGAGCTACTAGCGCTGCTTGAAGCTGTGGTGTTTGTGGTCGTGTCTGCTTGAGCTGATATCACTGTCATGCTCAAAATAATGGCGATAACACTTAATTTTAAGTATTTTTTCATGCCTGTATTATAGTTTTTTTAACTTAACCTATTCTTTTAATTTCGCTTCTTTTATGAGAAATTGAACCATAAGTTCTGACAAAACCTCATATCCAAGCTCTGAAAAATGGAGACCATCAGCCTGCAAGCAGAGATTTGGGTCTGTCAGTGCTGACATGGTGGCGTGTAAGTCAAGAACAGGAACATTTTGTGCTTGTCCAACCGCTTTGGTTTGTTCGCCATAACGCAGCAGATTTTTATTGTTACGCAAATCAGGTTCAAACTTATCATTATGATAAGGTGGCGTAATAAGAACAACTTTTTTAGGGCCGATTTGCTCAACCATGTCTTCTAAATAACGATAAAAACTGACGGGCGAAATTGGTTCATAATTAGCTGAATCATTGGCACCAAAGAAAATGAAGACTCGGTCTGCCTCTTCTTTGAGAACGAGTGGCAAGCGCTCCATTGCACGCTGGCTGGTGTCGCCATTTAATCCATGCAAACGAACGTCTAAAGCAAGTCCATTTTGACTGGCCAAAAGCTCACATTTTTCTTTCAAAATCTGTGAAGCAGAAGCCGATTGATAGCCATAACCGTTGGTGATTGAATCACCGAAGATTACTATTTTCGTGACATTCTCCTTTCGAGCCTTTCCGGCTCAATAAGTGGACCTCTAATACTGTTTTTTTCGTGATTTGAGTTTTTATAGCTCCCCTAAAGTCCTTCTCTATTATAATCGTTATGAAAATGATTTTCAATTCTGACAGACTATAATCACAAAAAAAGTCTGTCAGTACTGACAGACTTTGAAAGTGTGTTCGATTTTATATATTGGTTCAGTCGCATTAACCGCGATTTTCTTCCCAAACTTTTTTCAAAAATTCGAAAGTATAATGCGATGTGTCTGGCACAACAACGATATCAAATCCCAAATCTTCTGGACGACCAACACCGATTGGGAGCGCTCCTGAATCCTTAATGGCTTGAATACCAGCTTGGCTGTCTTCAAGTCCGATTGAGTCTTGTCCAGTTGTTCCAACTGCTTCTGCTGCAGCAATAAAAATATCTGGTGCTGGTTTAGAAGCTGCAACTTTGGCAGGATCAGCAATGGCGTCAAAATAAGAAGTCAGAGCCATGCGTTCAAGCAAAAATGGGCCATTTTTTGAAGCTGAGGCAAGGGCGATTTTTACACCGTTGGCACGCAAATCTTTCAAAAGTTGTAAAATACCTGGATAAACATCTTCTGGTGAAACGTCTTGAATCATTTGAACATAATTGTCATTCTTGCGTTGTGCAAGTTCAGCAAATTCGGCTGCTGAATATTTGTTTTCTTGTCCACCGAGGGCAAGAATTTTTTTGAGTGAATCTTCACGAGAGACACCTTTTAATTGTTCATTGAATTCACGGTCAACACCGTCAATTCCGATTTCTTCGGCGAGGGCTTTCCATGCACGAAAATGGTATTCGGCAGTGTCAGTAATGACACCGTCAAGGTCAAATAATACTGCTTTAAACATGGGTTTATTCACTTTCTTTTACATTTATTTTTCCAACTATTTCACGCTGGCAGCACCAAGTGGTGTTCCTGCTTTAACGTCACCATAATTGATGTCAAAACTATTAAAACACTGATTAGCATTAGTGAAAAGAATGAGCGTTGTTTTTTCATAGCCAGCTTTCTCGACTGCCTGCCAGTCGACCTGTCCGATTTCTTGTCCACCTTCGACCACATCGCCTTTTTTGACGGAAAATTGAAAGGGCAGACCAGCCAAATTGACCGTATCAATCCCCAAATGAAGCAAGACTTCAAGTCCGTCAGCTCTGACAAAACCGATGGCATGACCTTCCACAAGGACAACCTTTGCAGCAACAGGCGCCAAAATTACTGAACTTTCTGGAGAAAGTGCAAATCCATCTCCCAAAATTTTTTTCGAGAATACAGGATCTGTCACTTCTTCCATTTTAAAAACATGACCATCAAAGGGACTGTACAGAATTTTGTCCGCTTTGACTATTTTTTTCTTACCAAAACCAAACATTATTTTTCTTTCATTTTGATAACTTCATTTTAGCATTTTATTGACAGACATGCTCACATGAAGTCATTTATTTATTACGCTTATTTCACGCCGATTTCTTGTTCAACAACAGCTGAAATCGTATCTACTACTTCGTTGACCATTTCAGTTGTTGGTGCTTCAGCCATGACGCGCAAGAGTGGTTCTGTACCTGAAGGGCGGACAAGAATTCGACCTTGACCATCCATCTTTGTTTCCATTTCAGCAATGATTGCTTTGATCGCAGGCACTTCCATTGCACCGTCTTTAGCTGCATTGTTGGCCACACGGATATTGGTCAATTTTTGTGGGTAAATTGTGACTTCGCTTGCCAATTCTGATAAAGGTTTTCCAGTATCACGCAAGACTTTCAAGAGTTGAATGGCTGATAATTGTCCATCTCCAGTTGTGTTGTAGTCAAGGAAAATCATATGTCCTGATTGTTCACCACCAAAGTTATAATGATTTTTCTTCATTTCTTCAACAACATAACGGTCACCAACAGCAGTCACAACCGAATTCAATCCTTCAGCTTCAACTCCCAAATGGAAACCAAGATTTGACATGACTGTAGTTACAACAGTATCTTGTGCCAATTTTCCTTCGTTTTTGAGATATTTAGAAACGATGAACATGATTTTGTCGCCGTCAATGATATTTCCTTTTTCGTCAGCTGCAATCAAACGGTCAGCATCGCCGTCAAAGGCAAGTCCAATTTGACTTCCTGTTTCTACGACTTTAGCTGCCATTGCTTCTGGATGTGTTGAGCCTACTTTAACGTTGATGTTAAGTCCGTCAGGGCTTTCACCAAGAACAGTCAATTCAGCATTCAAATCAGCAAATACGCTACGGGCGCTTGTGTGTGATGCTCCGTTAGCACAGTCCAAAACAACTTTGTAACCTTCAAAATTACCTTCAGCGGTTGATTTCAAAAATTCTTGATATTTGCGGACACCTGTTGAGTAGTCATGCAAAATACCCAATCCTTCAGCTGATGGACGTGGTAATGTGTCCTCTGGTGCATCAATCAAAGCTTCAATTTCGAGTTCTTTTTCGTCTTCGAGTTTGAAACCATCGCCACCAAAGAATTTAATTCCGTTGTCAAGCGCAGGGTTGTGGCTGGCTGAAATCATAACGCCCGCAGAGGCTCCATCTTTTTTCACCAAATACGCAACACCGGGTGTTGCAATAACGCCCAAATCATAAACTTCAATTCCAACTGAAAGAAGTCCTGAAATCAAGCTTGTTGCAAGCATTTGTCCTGAAATTCGAGTGTCACGAGCCACGTAAACTTTAGGTGTTCCCGTTTCATGTTGACTTAAAACATAACCGCCGAAACGACCCAATTTGAAGGCCATTTCTGGTGTCAATTCAACATTTGCTTCGCCACGGACACCGTCCGTTCCAAAATATTTACCCATTTTGTTTAATCTCCGTTTTTTACATTTCATGTAAAATTTTAATCTAATTGTCATTATTGACGCAATAATAGTTTATCAAAGCAGTCAAAAAATGGCAAGTTTTTTTATTATTAATTCTTCTTGACTGGTGTCAAGGTTACTTCAACTGTTTTTGGATCGACTGTCAGACCTGATTGACGCAAACTCACTTGAATTTTCTTTTCGGTCTTGATACCGGTCATATCGACTGAAGCTGTCAGTTCTGATATTTTATCCAAATCTGCTTTTTGTCCATAAATCTTAGCATCTGACGTTGACAGACTGGTCTTCATCGAGGATAAGCTACTATCCAAGGTTCCCGTCAATTTTGCTTTGATGGGCACTGTTTTTGAAAGCTTGTCCACTTTGATATCCATTCTGACCGTTGCTGGACTGATTTGTGCAGGCAAAGTCGTTCCTTTAGAGTCCACCGCACGCAATGAAATTCGGCCTGAATAATTTTCAAGCAAAGTAACATCATCTGGCAAATCAGCTTCGATGGCTTGAATCTTGTTCATGCTTTCTTCCCCAGCAGTCACTTTCACTTTTTCATCAGATAAATCAATCGACGAAATCTTGAAGCCTGTTGGAATTTGTGTTGGATCAATTTTTGGTGTCACCTCAAACTCTTTTGTAGCTTTCTTTTCAATCGTGATTTCAGCTGATGTTGGTGTGATTTCAGCTTTAACACCGCTCGGTAACTGCTCTACCCGAATCGGATAAACGCCCGTTCCTTCTTTCGCATTGGTCAAATCCACCGACAAATAAAAATTTCTCGTGTCTTCATTGGTTTCATTGGCAATCTGAAGTCTGGTATAGCCTGACAAATGCACTGTCACTACTGACGTTGTGGTTGAAACGAAATATTTGTTACTGTCATACTTCAAATCAATCGGAACATTGCTAATGGTTGCGGTATATACTGAACCACTCGTAGTATCTCCGCCATTTCTTATAGCAGTCGCATTGGCATTAAAGAACAAAACGATGGCAAAAAAGACAGAAGTCAAAATGTAGAAAAATTTAGATGTAAAAAATTTATTGCTCATTTCTCATCTCCTTTTCTTTTATGCTCGGGATGAACCAAAATGGCAACCAAGATTTCATGGAATCTTTCCTTCGAAATATCAGCGAAAAATTCACCGTTGTGGGCAACAGAAATGCCACCCGTTTCTTCTGAAACCACAATAATCAAAGCATCTGATACTTCAGAAAGACCAATCGCAGCACGATGTCGTGTCCCAAATTGTTTGGAAATACCTGATTTTTCAGTCAAGGGAAGATAAGCACTCGTTACCGCAATCTTGTCACCTTGGACAATCACAGCACCGTCATGTAAGGGCGTGTTTGGAATAAAGATGTTGATCAACAATTCGCTCGTGATGTCAGCATCAAGATGGATTCCTGTTGAAACATATTCTGCCAAGGTCTGCGATTGTTCAATGGCAATCAGAGCGCCTATTTTTCGCTCACTCATGTATGAAAATGATTTTTCATAGGCAGCAATATGCCCATCAATCGCTCCCTTTTTCGTTGGTGTAAAGATTGCTGTCGTTCGACCGAGGCTCTCCAAAGCCCGCCTAATTTCTGGTTGAAAAATGATTACAACCGCAATCGTTCCATAAGTAATGACTTGATTGAGTAACCACTCCACTGTCGTTAAGCCAATCAAACCTGCTATAACCTTGATGACAAGGAAGATAATTACACCACGCACCAATGTCATCAATTTTGTTCCTTGAACATAACGAATCGCCATATACAAGAAGAAACTGACAATCGCTATGTCAAGCACAGCGACGATGATCCGATACGGTGACTCATTTAATTCAAAGATTTTCTGCCAAAAACTAGGGTCAAAAAATTGATTAAAATCGCTCAAGTTTCGCCCTCCTCTTCATAATTTCTGTTTTAATTATACCAAATTTCAGGCATTACTGCTGACAAATGCTAGAATTTTTTTAATATTTAAGGGAGACCGTGCCAGTAAAAAATAGTTCTGTCAGCTCTGACAAAACTATTTTTACTTTTATTTTTCTTTGGCAAGGCGCTCGGCTTTTCTGGCAGCCCGTCTCGCCTCACGTTCGGGGTCAACAACCCGCTCTTTTTTCGCAGGTTTTTCCGTTATCGTTTCTCCTTCAGAAGAAGGATTTTCTTTTGCTTGTCTCGCCATGAATTTTTCATAGTCGCCTGACATTCTAGCGTAACGCAAGAAACGTTTCCGACTGTCTGTTGCGGCTTTTTCGTACAGCGCTTCAGCATGTTCTTTATTGACTTTTAAAAGATTGCCAAAGCGTGATTGTTTCAATAAAAGGTCACGCACTTGACTGAAATCAGGACGTTTGAAATCCAAAGTAAATGGATTTTTGCCTGCTTCTTCAAGTTCAGGATTGTAGCGATACAGTTGCCAATAGCCACTGTTGACCGCCTGTTTGGCTTCATCAAGCACCATGTGCATTCCCGCATAAAGACCATGTGAAATACAAGGCGTGTAAGCAATGATAAGGCTTGGGCCTTTATGTTTTTCAGCTTCGTCAAATGCCTTGATGGTCTGCATCATATTGGCACCTGAAGCAATCTGCGCCACATAAACATCACCATAAGTCATGGCCATGGCACCCAAATCTTTTTTGGCACCTGATTTTCCACCTGAAGCAAATTGTGCAATGGCACTAGCCGGCGTTGCCTTGCTGACTTGACCGCCAGTATTGGCATAAACTTCGTTGTCCATCACCAAAATGTTGACGTCTGCACCAGAAGCAATCACGTGGTCAAGACCACCAAAACCAATATCGTAAGCCCAACCGTCACCACCGAAAATCCATTGGGTTGGTTTAACAAATTGATCTTTTTGAGCATAAATCTTGTCCAAACGATCTGAATTGAAATGTTCTGACGCAAGCATGGCTTTCATTTTTTCGGCTCTGGCACGTGTTCCTTCACTGTCAAACAAATGCAATGCCCAGTCTTTTGCCAATTCTTGCAAGTCATCTGACATATCTGTCAGTGCTGACAAAACTTCATCAGCCAATTTTTGACGTCTTGAGACACTTGCCAAATGCATGCCGTAGCCGTATTCTGCATTATCTTCAAACAGTGAATTTGACCAAGCGGGCCCTTGTCCGTCAGCATTTGTGCTGTAAGGTGTGGCTTGCGTTCCTCCGTAAATTGAGCTGCAACCTGTTGCATTTGAAATCATCATCCGATCGCCAAACATTTGCGTCAAAAGTTTAATATATGGCGTTTCGCCACAACCAGAACAAGCACCTGAAAATTCAAACAAAGGTTGATTAAACTGAGTGCTGACAGGAGATAAGCGACTGCCCATTGGGTTTTCTTTTGTTTTTAAAGTCATGGCAAAAGCCCAGTTAACCGCTTGGTCTTTTTGACTTTCATAAGGCATCATTTTAAGTGCTTCACCTTTTTTAGGGCAGGCTTCGACACACAAACCACAACCTGTACAATCTTCGACGGAAACCTGAATGCGATAAGACAAGCCATCAGAATTCTTATAATCCATGACCTTAAAGCCGTCAGGTGCTACATTCCACTCATCTTCGTCTGCCAAAAATGGACGAATGGCAGCGTGCGGACAAACAAAGGCACATTCGTTACATTGGATACAAGCTGCAGCATTCCATTCAGGCACCTCAAGAGCAATGCCCCGTTTTTCAACAGCTGCTGTTCCGGTAGGGGAACTGCCTCGCGTCAAGCCATTATCGACCATGTCCTTGACGGTCAAACGATCGCCCTCAAAAGCATTGACTTTGTCTAAGAAATTAAAAACGTATTGCTTCTTGGCTGTGGTCAATTCTGGCTTTTCAGCAGGTTTTTCAACCATTTCTGTCCAGCTTTCTGGAATTTCAACCCGATGAAGTCCTGCCAAAGCTGCTTCCATAGCATTCAAATTTTGTTCTACAATCGTTGGCGATTTCTTGGCATATTTTTGCGCATCTTTTCGCAGCAAGCCATAAACATCATCAAAAGGCATGATTTCGGTTAATTTGAAGAAGGCCACCTGCATAATGGTATTGATCCGACGTTCCAATCCATTTTGATGAGCAATCTTCATGGCATCAATACTATAAAATTGAATCTTTCGGCTGGCAAGTTCATGTTTCAAGCTTGCAGGCAGATTTTTATCTAATTTTTCATCTGACCAGGAAGTATTCAATAAGAAAATACCTCCGTCTTTTAGACCTTTGAGCAGGTCATATTTGCGGATATAAGTTGCATTGGAACAAGAAATAAAGTCCGAACTGACTTGCATGTATTCAGACAAGATGGCTTCATTTCCAAAACGCAAATGACTTACTGTCAAACCACCTGATTTTTTCGAGTCATATTCAAAGGCACCTTGGACAAATTTGTCTGTATGGTCACCAATGATTTTGATAGCTGCTTTATTGGCACCGACTGTTCCGTCAGAACCAAAGCCCCAAAACTTGGCTTGATAAGTGCTGACAGGTGTCAAATCTAATGTTTTTTCTGTATTGAGAGACAAATCTGTCACGTCATCAGTAATGCCAATCGTAAAGGTTCGTTTTGGAATTGCATTTTCAAGTTCATCAAAAACTGCCACAATATGTTCTGGTCGTGTTTCTTTCCCACCAACGCCATAACGTCCACCAATAATTTTGAGCTGTTTTTCATACAAGGCACTCTGAACATCCAAGAACAAAGGTTCGCCATTTGAGCCAGATTCTTTAGTCCGATCAAGAACAGCAACCGCTTTGACCGTTTTTGGCAATTTTTCAAGTAATTTCTCGGCTGGAAATGGACGGTACAAGTGCATGTTTAAAAAGCCAACTTTACGCCCATTGGCATTGAGATAATCGACTGTTTGCATGATGGTTCCTGCGACAGAGCCCATACTGACGATGACCATTTCAGCATCGCTAGCACCGTAATAATTGACCAAATCGTAAGACGTGCCACGAAGTTGGTTGATTTTCCTCATATATTTTTCAACAATGGCAGGTAATTTGTCATAATAAGCATTGACCACTTCACGTTGTTGGAAGTAAATATCTGTATTTTGATTGGTTCCTGACACGGTTGGGTGATCAGGATTCATGGCAAGGCTTCGAAATTCATCAAGTTTTTCTTGATTGAGTAAAGGAGCTAATTCTTCATAATCAAGCACTTCAATTTTTTGGATTTCGTGAGAAGTTCTAAAGCCGTCAAAGAAATTTAAAAATGGAACAGAGCCTTCAATCGCCGCTAAATGTGCGACTGCTGATAAATCCATTACTTCTTGAACTGAACTTTCAGCAAGCATGGCAAATCCTGTCGAACGTGCCGCCATTACATCAGACTGATCACCAAAAATATTAAGCGCACCAGTCGCCACGGCACGCGCAGCCACATGAATGACCGCAGGTAATAATTCGCCTGCCATTTTGTACATGTTTGGCAACATCAAAAGGAGGCCTTGAGAGGCTGTATAAGTCGTTGCTAAACTTCCTGCTTTCAGAACACCGTGCATGGCACCTGCTGCACCGGCTTCTGATTGTAATTCTGTAATTTTGACGGTCTGTCCCCAGATGTTTTTTCGACCTGCAGTCGCCCAAGCGTCCGTATAGTCAGCCATTGGCGAACTTGGTGTTATGGGATAGATAACCCCAATCTCTGAAAAGGCATAAGCAATGTGTGCTGCCGCCATGTTCCCGTCCATTGTTTTTTGTTTTGACATTTTATAAACCTTTCAGCAGAGCGATTATTTGTCCTTTTTGTCACAAAATCCGGTGTCGGTGAATTTCGTCTATGAATTTCTCCAATAAAATGAACAAGTGCTTTGCGTCTTCTTATAAATTTTGACTTTTCTAATCTGTTACGATGTAACTTTCAAAAACAGCGTTTAGAACTTGAGCAAACGAAAAAAACAACTGTTTCCTCATCTTCATTCTAGCATTTTCTTTGTGAAATAGTTAGACAACACTGTGTCAATTAACTTTGACACTCCTTGCCAATGGCTTGGTTGAGCCAAAAAAGCCCTGTCAGCTCTGACAGGACTTTATTAAGAGGAAAACTTGGGTTAACTTCTTATTCGTGAATGCGTTTTTCAGTTTCCACATCGAAGAAGTGTGCTTTGTTAAGGTTCAAGGCAACAGTGATTTTTTCACCTGGGTCGCGGAAATCGCGTGCTTCAACACGAGAAACAAATTCAGTAGAACCTGCTTTCAAGTAAAGCATTGTTTCAGCTCCGAGAAGTTCTGATACAACTACTTCAGCTTCAACATTTTGATTTGGATAAGCTTGTTGAGCAAGGTTGCTTGATTGGATATCTTCTGGACGGATACCGAGAATTACTTCTTTTCCTTCATATCCTTGATCTTTGAGCAATTTTTGTTTGCCTTCTGGAAGGTCAATGTTGATGCCTTCAGCATTGGTCAATTTATTGCCAGAGAATTTAACATTGAAGAAGTTCATGGCAGGAGAACCGATGAAGCCGGCAACGAATTTGTTAGCTGGTTCATTGTAAAGTTCTTGAGGAGTACCGATTTGTTCAACACGTCCAACAGTACCTGTCTTATCAGAGTTTGGAGATGATGACATGATAACGATACGGTCAGCAAGTGTCATTGCTTCAGTTTGGTCGTGCGTTACGTAGATTGTAGTAGCACCGATACGACGGTGAATTTTAGCAATTTCAGTACGCATAGAAACACGGAGTTTTGCGTCCAAGTTTGACAAAGGTTCATCCATCAAGAAGACTTTTGCATCACGGACAATGGCACGTCCCATGGCAACACGTTGACGTTGACCACCTGACAAGTCAGCAGGTTTACGATCAAGCATGTCTGTCAATCCAAGAATAGCAGCTGCTTCTTCAACACGTTTTTTGATGTCATCTTTTTTGAATTTACGCAATTTCAAACCAAATGCCATGTTATCAAAAACAGTCATGTGTGGATACAAAGCGTAGTTTTGAAAAACCATGGCGATGTCGCGGTCTTTTGGTGCAACGTCATTCATGAGTTTGCCATCAATTTTGAATTCACCTTCAGTAATGTCTTCAAGTCCAGCAACCATACGCAATGTTGTTGATTTACCACAACCTGAAGGGCCGACGAAAACGATAAATTCTTTATCTTTAACATCCAAGTTGAAATCTTCAACAGAATATTGTGTTGCAGAAGGATATTTTTTGTAAATTTTTTCTAAACTAAGTGTAGTCATGAGCTTCTCCAAATATTTATTTGATAAGTCCATTTTACTGCAAACGTTTTCTTGGCGCAATATCACTGTTGCCCAGAAAAAATGTACAACTTGCACAAAAAAACCTGTCAGTAATGACAGGTTTTGATTTATTCACTTTTCATACGATCCGCTTCTTCAGCAAATTTTTGAGCAACTGCTTCAAAGGCAAGCGTCTCTTCATCGTCGCCGATATAATTCAAATCGTTAATTTCATCAAGATTGACAAACATTTCGATATGATTTTTTAAATTATCAAATTCGACAGGTGCTTCGCCACCAAATTCGCCATCTAAATTGATAAGAGTTGGACGTTTTTGCTCAAGGGGTTCAACTTTCAAATGAGAAGTCTTAATATATTCAACATTAACATCATTCACGTGTTTCCCAGAACCATTAGCGACCATTCCTAAGAGGGCAATCAGCTCAAACAATTTGTCCGTTTTGACCAAAATCAAGGTGAATTTTCCATCATCCAGTTTTGCATCGGGAGCAATTTTTTCAAAGCCACCGACAGAATTCGTCAGCGCCACAAAAAACATGGACATTTTACCTTCAAATACGCCTTGATCATGTGTTACTCTGACCTTTTCACATTTGACACGTGGCAAAAGTTCAGCCCCTTTAGACAAATAAGCCAAATAGCCAAACATGGTTTTCAAATTGCTTGGAACACTGTAAGTCAGCTCTGTTAAAGCACCACCGGCAGCGATATTGATGAAATATTTACTGTCTTTTCCAATCGGTGTAGCAACGCCAACATCAACTTTCAAGGTTTGATTTTTCCCAATAATATCAACAGCATCGATCGGATTATTACGTGGAATTTTCAAGGCACGCGCAAAGTCATTGGTCGTTCCGGCAGGAATGATGGCTAATTTAGGACGTTTTTCATTGCCAGAAATTCCGCTGACAACTTCGTTAATTGTTCCGTCTCCACCAGCAGCCACAATCAAATCAAAGCCATCTTTTGTCGCACGATCTGCCTCAATTTCAGCAGATTTTGGTGAAATTTTCGTTTGAAATGCTGATGCTTCATAGCCGAAACTCTCCAGTTTTTCCAGCACATCAGCAACATTTTTCTTCATGATTTCTTGACCGCTTGAGGGATTATAAATCAAGCGCGCCCGAAGTTTTCTTTCTTTCATTTTTCTCTCATCTTAAACAATACTTTTTTTAAATATACTCTATATTATACCTTATTTTCCCCTATAACTTATAAATTAACCAAATCTTCTTCTGACCAAATCTCAATGCCAAGTGCTTGCGCCTTTGTTAATTTTGAGCCAGCGTCCGCGCCAGCAACAACGAGTGACGTTTTTTTAGACACTGAACCTGAAACATTTGCTCCCAAATTTTCAAGTTTTTCTTTAGCTTCATTGCGGGTCAAAGTTGTTAATTTTCCTGTCAGAACAACTGTTTTTCCTGACAAAATGCTGTCAGCACTGACAACTGCCCCCAAATAGTCAAAATTAAGCCCTGCATGTTCCAATTCATCAAGAAGACGCTTTGCACCTTCGGTATCAAAGTAAGTGGTCACCGCAGTTGCAATCACCCCTCCGAGTGAAGGAATTGCAGCAATTTCTTCTTCGCTGGCTTGGGCAAGTTTTCTAAGATTTAGGAATTGTTCGAGCAATAATTTAGCTGCTTTTGAACCAACATGACGAATGCCTAGTCCGAAAAGTAATTTTTCTGCCGAATTTTCACGACTGGCTTGAATAGCATCGACAATTTTCTGAGCTGATTTTTCTTGTATTTTATCCAAAGCAGCCAATTTTTCAGGGGTTAAGGCATACAAGTCAGCCACGTCAACAATCAATTTTTTGTCAAAGAGCTGCGCAATTACACTTGGGCCAAGTCCCATAATATTCATGGCATTTCGTGACGCAAAATGAATGAGCTTTTCTCGATTTTGAGCAGGACAAAGCGGATTGACACAGCGTAAAGCCACTTCATCTTCAAAATGCAACAAATCTGACGCACATTCTGGGCATTGGGTTGGAATTTCCATTTCTTTTAAGCCCGTTTTGCGTTTGTCAAACAAGACCCGTTGCACTGCAGGAATGATGTCGCCAGCCTTGTAAATCAAGACTTTATCACCAATTCTGATGTCTTTTTCATGAATGTAATCAACATTATGCAAGGTTGCACGTGAAACGGTCGTTTGTGCCAATGTGACTGGTGTCATGTTAGCAGTTGGTGTTACGACACCCGTTCGCCCAACTGTCCAATCCACAGATAAGACTTCTGTTTCTGCCAATTCAGCAGGAAACTTGTAGGCGATGGCCCAGCGTGGTGCTTTGACTGTAAAGCCTAATTCTTCTTGCGTTGCCAAGTCATTGACCTTGATAACAACGCCATCAATATCGTATGCCAACTGGTCACGCATAGCTGTGGCACGTTCGATAAATTCCCAAATTTCGTCCATATTTTTGGCAAATTTGCGCTCTGGATTGACGACAAAGCCTAGTTTTTCAAAGTATTCCAGCACTTCTTCTTGCGTATCATTTGTCGCAGGACTTGCTTCTTGATATAAAAATGTTGCCAAGCCACGTTTGCTGACCACTTTTGTGTCCAACTGACGCAGGGTCCCAGCTGCTGCATTTCTAGGGTTTGCAAAAGCTGAAAGGCCTTCGAGTTCACGCTCATCATTTAATTTAGCAAAATTTTTCCGCGGCAAATAAGCCTCGCCACGAACCACAATATCAATGGGTTCAGACAGCTTCAATGGGACATCTTTAATTCTTTTCACATTTTCAGTGATATTCTCGCCAATCGA
The DNA here is from genome assembly GCF_009601055.1 of Lactococcus sp. dk101. Classification (GTDB taxonomy): domain Bacteria; phylum Bacillota; class Bacilli; order Lactobacillales; family Streptococcaceae; genus Lactococcus. Next base: position 64,238 of record NZ_WITI01000001.1, on the reverse strand, counting down.
GCCGTCTCCTCGGGTCGCAGCTGTCACTAAAACGCCTTGTTCGTAGTATAAAGAAAGTGACAATCCGTCAATCTTTAATTCACAAATATATTCAGGATTTGGGACATCTTTTCTGATACGTTCTTCCCAACTCGCCAATTCTTCACGCGAAAAAACATCGCCCAAACTGTAGAGATTGTAAGGGTGCTGAAATTTTTCAAAGCCTGACAAAACAACATCACCCGTGCGATGTGTCGGTGAGTCCGCACGGACAAGTTGTGGATTTTCTTGCTCCAACGTCTCCAATTCACGATAGAGACGGTCATATTCGCTATCTTCAACGGATGGCGTGTCTTTTGTGTAATATTCAAAGGCGTACTTATTCAAAAGTTCCGTCAATTCTTTAATTTTCAACTCGATATTCATATTCATATTTTATCATAATTTGAGATTTTAAAGCTGAGAAAAAAGCCTTTTTCGTTTCATTCGTAAATGCATTCGTTAAATTGGAACTAAAAAAACTTGTCAGAACTGACAAGTTATTTCTTTTTATTTTTCAATCTTAATTTTTTCGAGCATGCCCGCAATTATTTCGTGCGTTGTCATGACATTTTTCTGTTTCAAATTTTCCATCAAAAGCTCACGTTTCTCAGGAGTATATTGGGTGATTGCCTCCAAAACGCCCAGAACAATCGCGTCAAAGCCACGTGTATAAGTGGCCGAACTCCATCCATTAAGACCAGATTTGACTTGGTCAATCCCCGTAAAGCTTGTCAGCTCTGACAGGTCAGAAACAATAGCCGTCTGCCCTTTGGCTTCGACTTCAAAGGTTTCACGGTAAGCGCCTGAATTCAAATTCATGCTGGCAATCCCCATGCTTGTCTCGGTTTCAAGATAAACGACGGCGCGCTCCAGCTGTCCTTTGGCGTCCAATTTGATATGTGCATGGTGTGTTTTTATTTCATCGTCAAGCAAATAAACCAATGTATCAAGTGGGTGACTGAAAATATCGTACAGTTGGAAAGTGAGATTTCCATTATGTTGTGCTAAGTTTTTTGTGATTTTGATGAAATTTTTATGAGGAATGGCTTTCAATTTTTGTGTTTGTGGCGCAAAGCGTCGATTGAAGGCAATTACAAACAGAACCTGATGTGCTTCTGCTAATTGATAAAGTGTTTTTACTTCCTCATAATTTTCAGAAAGTGGCTTGTCCATCAAAACATGAACCCCCGCTGCCAAATAGCGTTTGGCAAGCTCAAAATGCGAACTGGTTGCTGCATGAATGATAACTAAATCAACCGTTTCAAGTGCTGCAAGATCCGTTGTCGCGTACTCAAATTTGTATTTTTTGCGTACTTCCTCTGCCTTATTCCAATCTCGAGAATAAAGAATAAAACGATGCTCATCCTGCAAAGCAGCATAAACAGGAAGATATGCTTTGCTCGCAATATTTGATGTGGCACCAATAATTCCAATAATCATTTCATTTAATCCTAACTAATTTCACTTATTTTCATTTTTTCTTATGAAAATTTTTATTTTATCAGAAATTTTCACAAGCTATTCTTTTTATTTTATCATTTTTAAGAGAAAAATGTCTTAATCATAAGAAAACGCCTTCTTATTATTTTCACTTTTTATCCTTAGTATAAATCACAATCAGCATGCCTTTATCAATAGTGACCGTCATTTCTTGACCGATAAACTCGTTACTCGTATAGATTGTTTTGAAGTTGTCCTCCGCCTTGAGCGGATATTTGGCACTTTCTATCGCCAAACTATCACCCGTATCAAGCTGCATAAAACCGATGTATTTCATGGTCGGAAGTGCTTGTAAATGATGACGTCCAGCAGGCAAATAAAAGATGGCATTTTGTTCATCAACCAGTGAAATTTGCTCCGCGTGTTGACGATAACGAGCAGTTGTTGGTAGAAAAATATTGTTCAAAAAATGATCCATTCGCCCACCCAATGCACCAACGATTTGAATTTCTGCATTAGGAAATTGTTCAAAAGCAAGGTCAAGAGCAACTTCCAAATCTGTATCATCCTTTTGGGCAGGGAGTTTGACGAGTTTTCCGCTTGCTTTTTGGATTTTCTCAAATTCGTCAGGGCTGACAGAGTCAAAATCTCCTACTGCCACATCTGGTTTTAGACCTTGGGCAAGCAGGTTGACATTGCCATAATCCACTCCGATAAGAAAATCATAAGAAAGCAATGAGAAATCCACTGGCATTCCTGCAACGATTAAAATTTTCATCGTTCATCTCCACTTCCATTTATTTTTCCACGTTCCAGACGACTTTCTAATTTATCAATGTTTCCTTGTGCGAGACTTTCCAAATCAATCCCCAGATAACGAGCTGTACTTGCCAGATACCAAAGGACATCGCCCAGTTCTTTACAGAGCGCCAGTTTATCAGTTGGCGTAATTTGTCCATTTTGGTCACGCATCACTTTTTTTATTTTGTCAGCAACCTCGCCTGATTCGCCTGAAAGTCCTAAAATCTTGTCAATGAGGGCAAAATCGACTTGTGAAAGGTCACGAATGTCGCCATTCAAATCAAATTTTACAATTTTTTCTTGATAATCGTTCATTTCCATGCTCTAATTATAGCAAAAAAATGACGAAGTCACTTTTTTTCCAATTTTTTCGTTAATTTCCTATTTTGTCAGTGCTGACAGGCATTTGTAAGCGGGATTTAAAGAGAGCGATTTGTTTCGTTCCTGTTAAATAATAGGTCAAAGCTAAGGTGCCAAAAATGAGATAGACCACTAAGACAGACTGAGGCGTTGCAACCGTTGAATTCATCTGTCCACCCGTGATAACCATAGAAGAAAAATCTTGAATGGCATGAAAAATAATAGCATAGACGATATTATTTGATTTGATGTAAATAAGCCCAATCAAAAAGCCCATCGGAATAACGTAAAGCACTTGCAAACCGACATTGTAAAAGCTGTTATGAAAAAGATTGACAAAATGCGTGCAAGCAAACAAGAGTGACGAAACTATCAGCGCAAAGCCAACCGACTTGCCACTTGACACCAAACCACCTAGGATTAATCCGCGGAAAATATACTCCTCTGCAATCCCAACCAAGAGGGCAAGTAAAAGCACCATGAAAATGGCAACTAAAGACAAGCTATTTTTTCTAATCCCAAGAGAAAACATCAAGACCAACTCCAGCAAGAGAAACCACGAATAGCCCAGCAAACCAAAACCTTTTCCATAGTGATAATGCTCAAGCAACATTTTTTGTTTGAGGAATTTTCGGTTCACAAAAATGAATAAAAGCAGCATTATCACTTCAAAAATGGCTTGAAGCAAAAATGATTTGGTCACATTTGTTCCAATATACCGTTGTAAAATTCCTGCAAAAATTTTTGTAACTAGACTTTGAATGATAAAAAAGCCGACTAAAGTTCCCAAAATAATTTTTAAATTTTTCATTAAAAATTCCTCACTTTCTATCTGAAATCATTATACACCCGAAAATTTTGAACACAAAAAAATTCCCAAATTTGAGAATTTTTCTGTCATGAACACTTTGTTGTTTGTCAGAGCTGACAGGCTCCCCTTCACTTCAATTTCCCTTCATCACGCGCTTTTAGCGCAGCGCGGATTTGAGCAATCGTCGCAATCCGTGGGTCATTGGCATAAATCGGTTTTCCCTTGCTATCTGTGGTAACTACTGTCGTCGCCGTTGCCCCTTTTGGAACACTAATCAAACCTCCTTTTTGTCCATTATTGTCAATTTTTAGCCATTTTTGGTTATTGATGTCACTCATAGGATAGGCATTAACTTTAGGATTAAGGAATATTTTATCAAAAGAGGAAAGCGTTGGATAGGCACGCAAAATATTATTAACAGTGAGATTTGTCACTTCTGGGTAGGTTGATTTTTTTGCACTTGAACTTGATTGTGAAGATTTTGTGGTACTTATTTTTGTCTTCTGTGCGCAAGCCACAAGCGAAAATACAGACAATAAGAGAACTAACGAAAGGATAAATCTTCTTGTGAGTGTGCTAATTTTCATCATATTAGCCTCCTATATTTTTTTGAGGAACTTTCATCCTCTTATTATTTTTTTATTTATTGACAATACTTTTTTCTACACCTCAAATTATATTCTTTTTACTTCATCATGCTGTAAAAAAGCCGTTCGAAATATCGAACAGCTTTTATTTTACTTTTTTTAATTCATTAAATTTATTTTCGTAGTATTTTTTCATCACGTGACAGTCCACCTCTTCTAAAAAAGCAAGTAAACGATTGATTTTTAGAGTTGCTTCTACTTTGTCTTCAAAACGATATTGAATAAAACTTTTTGCTAAAGCATTCAAAATAAAACTATAGAATTCCTCAGTATGATGATATCTCTCTACATATTTGATTAAAACACGGGCTTTACTTTCTTCATCTCTAAAAATGAATATTTCAATAATACGATAAATAATCTGAAATAACCTTCTTCTATATTTAGCAATGATGTATTCATTTTTATTCTTACGTTCAAAATCGTTCATCACTTCGACAATGAGGTCAGTTTTTAGCCATTCTACGACAAAATAAGCAAAAGTAAGTTCGAAATATCCCCATTCTTTGATATTTCTTATAAAAATAGAAATTTCATTGATATCGGATTGACTCAATTCTTTCAGACATGCTTTTGCCGCTAGAGCTTCCCACTTGTAAAAACTCTCAGCCGCCTCAGCATAAAGTTTTCTTATTTTAATTTGATTTTGATGATAATCCGCTTCTTCGAGTTCAAGCAAAAATTCTTCTTGAAAAATAGGAACATAATTATTCAAAAGTAAATCAAACTCGCTCAAACTAACATTCATTTCATTCAACATCATATCTAATTTTTCAATATTTATGATTGTTCTTCCATTTTCAAAATCTGAAATCGTTGCTTTTGAAATATTTATTCTGGAAAAATAAGAAAGTGAATATCCTTTCGATAATCTGAGTTTTCTAAAGGCATGACCGTACATTTTATTATGTATAACCATAAACACTCCTAGCAAAAAATCTGCTGAAAAAGCAGATTTTTCATTATCTTTAAATTAAGGACGAACACGGTTAATCATACGTGGGAATGGAATTGCTTCACGGATATGTTCGTTTCCTGTGATGAATGTGATGGCACGTTCCAAACCAAGTCCGAAACCTGAGTGTGGTACTGAACCAAAACGACGCAAATCCATGTACCAGTCATATTCTTCAGCAGTCAAGTTCCAGTCTTTGATGACTTGTGTGAGGACATCATAGTCCACTTCACGTTCAGAACCACCGATGATTTCGCCATAACCTTCTGGTGCCAAAAGGTCAGCACAAACAACACGTTCAGGATTTCCTTCTTCACGTTTCATGTAGAAGGCTTTGATTTCCGTTGGGTAGTTCATGACAAAAGTTGGAACACCAAAGTAGTTTGAGATGAAGGCTTCATGTGGTGCGCCGAGGTCATCTCCAGCTTCGATGTGTTCATAAACTGTGTCTTCATCTTTTTCGTGTTCTTGCAAAATGCTAATAACTTCGTCATAACGGACACGTTTGAAAGGTTGGTCAACATATTTTTGGAGCAAGCTTGTGTCACGTTCCAAGACTTCAAGTGAAGATTGGCAGTTGTCAAGAACACCTTGGATGATGTATTTAACATATGCTTCTTGAATATCAAGTGATTCTTCGTGTGTTTGGAAAGCTGCTTCTTGTTCAATCATCCAAAATTCTGTCAAATGACGACGTGTTTTAGATTTTTCAGCACGGAAAACAGGACCAAAGTTGAAGACTTTACCATAAGCCATTGCTGCAGCTTCGAGGTAGAGTTGACCAGTTTGTGAAAGATAAACAGGTTGACCAAAGTAATCAATTTCGAAAAGTTCTGTTGAATCTTCGGCAGATGACGCTTGCAAGATTGGTGTATCAATCTTGATGTGTCCTTCTTTGTTGAAAAATTCATAAGTCGCACGGATGATTTCGTTACGCACCATCATGACAGCTTGTTGTTTTTTAGAACGCAACCAGAGATGACGGTGGTCAAGCAAGAAGTCTGTTCCGTGTTCTTTTGGTGTGATAGGGTATTCGCTTGATTGACCAACCACTTCAAGATCCGTTACGTCAAGTTCATAGCCAAATTTTGAACGTTCGTCAGCTTTGACAACTCCAGTAACAATGATAGAAGTTTCTTGTGACAAATGTTTGATTTCGTCAAATTTTGCAAGTCCTGCTTCTTCACCATATTTTTCAATCATGGTTGGTTTGAAAACAACAGCTTGGAAAAATGCTGTCCCATCACGAAGTTGAAGGAATTGGAGTTTCCCTTTTCCAGATTTGTCGGCAACCCAAGCGCCGATTTTTACAGTTTCGCCAACGTGTTCACCAACACGCGCGATTGAAATTAAATCTTTCATTTTTTAAAAGTCTTTCTATAATTTAAAATTGAATTTACAGTGTTCATTATGCCAAGTGGCACAAAAATAAGTGCTAAAAGTAATGTGAAAATTCCTAATTTCCACTCTCTTTGTGGAAACTCATCAAAGAGCGCTGCATAGCCCAAGGCAAGCATCAATAAAGTGAGCAACAAACGCCAAAAGCCGTGAAAATAAAACCAAAACCGTTTACTGCCGACAGGCGTAGCTGAAAAAAGGGCATATAATCCACCGGCTTCACCGACTTGATTAATCATTTTATTTGCCTTTCATTTTATAATTCACGACAGAATTATAAGTGTTCTTAATTAGTAAATAGCCACAGAAAACAGCCGACCAAAGGCCGAGCAATGAAAGCCACCAAAAATCACGCCAAGAAAGGGTAAAGGATGGAATTATCAAAAATACGCTTAAAGCTATCCCCGCACCCAATATGATAATCCGAAGGATGCCTTGCAGAAAAAATCGAGTTTTCGTTGATTTCTTTGGTGTTTCAAAAATCAAAAATAATAGGGAAAACCCAATCAATCCATCAAACATTACTTTTGCCTTACTTTTTATCCCTCAGCGTCAATTGGACGTTCCACTGGATTGATTGCTTGAATTGATCCAGTTTTTAATGCGTTCAACTGCTGCTTTGAGGCTGTCCATATCTGTCGAATAGCTCAAGCGGACATTTTCAGGTGAGCCAAAGCCTGCACCTGTGACCAAAGCCACACCTGCTTCTTCTAAAATGGCTGTCGTGAAGGCAGTAACATCAGTATAGCCTTTCATTTCCATTGCTTTTGTCACTTTTGGAAAAAGGTAAAAGGCGCCATTTGGTTTGACAACTTCAAAACCTGGGATGTCAGCCAAAAGCGGATAAATCGTATTCAAGCGTTCTTCAAATGTTTTTCTCATGAATTCGATTTGGCTCTTGTCGCCAGTCAATGCTTCAATCGTAGCATACTGACTGATAGCTGTTGGATTTGATGTAGTTTGACTGGCAAATTTGGTCATTGCTGAGATAATTTCGCTATCCCCAACAGCAAAGCCAATTCGCCAACCTGTCATGGCATAGGTTTTTGAAGCCCCATTGATGACCATGGTCCGCTTTCTGATGTCTTCTGACAGGCTTGAAATCGCAGTAAAACTTGCATCTCCATAAATCAAATGACAGTAAATGTCATCTGCCAATATCAGCAAATCATGTTCAACGGCCCAATTTCCAATTGCCGTCAGCTCTGCTTTGCTATAAATCATCCCTGTTGGATTAGAAGGCGAATTCAAAAGCAAAACTTTAGTCTTGTCAGTAATGACAGTCTCAAGTTGAGCCACAGTAACCTTGAAGTGATTTTCCTGTGTCGCCTTGACAATGACAGGTTTTCCGCCAGCCATCTTGACTTGATCCACATAAGAAACCCAATATGGCGCTGGAATAATCACTTCATCGTCGGCATCAAGTACAGATTGAAAATAAGCATAGAGTGCAAATTTTGCACCCGTTGTAATCAAAACTTGATTTTTTTCAATCGCATAACCATAGAAATCAGCAAAATAAGATTGAACTGCTGCTTTTAATTCTGGAAGTCCGCCAGCCTGCGTATAAAAACTCGCTTTCCCATTTTGAATGGCAGCAATAGCTGCATTTCCAATATTTTCAGGTGTTTTAAAATCAGGTTGTCCCAAAGTCAAATCAATGATGTCGCGTCCTTCACTTTTAAGTTGTTTCGCGCGATTGGCAGCCGCCAAAGTCACCGATTCATCCATACCAAGTACAAAATCTGAAATTTTTTTCATTTTTTATTCTCCATCTTCGCTGTTTACATCAATTTTTTTCCACTTGTAAAGTCATAAACTTTGTAACCTGTTTGGTTATTGACTTGCCAAATGGGTTTGTTTTTATACAATCCTAAAACAATCGATGTTGTGGTACTTTCTTTCAAGCGTTCTGGCGAAATTCCTTTTGCCAAATCGACAACAACGAGGTCTTTATTGTCTTTGGGAATAATGACGCCAATTTCTTTGCCACTTTTATCCAGCCCAATGACAGAATAAGTGGTTTGATTTGTCGTCGCCATGCCATAGGCTTCTGGCGTTTTCAGGTCGGTATTTGCTTTAGCAATCGAAATCGCCTGTTGACGTGAATAGGTAAATGGATGAATGGCAGATCCAAAATAGAATGCCGTTGCCAAATAAATGGCGAGGACTACAGAAAGAATGCCGATTGTGACTTGTGCCGTCACACTCATTCTCCGCTTTCTCATTTGCCTTTCCTCTTTTCTTCGTTCTTTATATCTTCAAGATTTTATTTTGCCGCACATTTGGCTGCTTATCATTTCATCCTTTTCTTGCAAATAATCGTGCGCAAAGGATAAATTTATCATTCTCAATTATATCAAAAATTCCAGAATTTCGCTGATTGTTTCGCTGAAATTCAGCATTTTTAATGGAACTGCTTCAGATAAATTGCGCCGCATTTTGCTGGCGTAACTTTTTCCTGCAATCCGATTGTCTAAAACGACAACCACTGATTTTTGTTTGGCTTTCCGATTGACGCGTCCAAAGGCTTGTTTCATTTTGAGCGTCGCCATTGGCACATTAAATTCATAAAACGGATTGTCAAATTTTGAGGCATATTTTTTGGTCAAAATGTCATCAGGAGTTGAAAATGGCAATCTCGGTAAGACCAAAATCATCTTTTTCTGTTTTTCAAAATCGACACCTTCCCAGAAAGACCCCAGACCAAGTAAAATCTTACTCTCTCCTCGATCAAATTTTTTCTTAATCTGAGCGGCCGTTCCGTTGATATCTTGCGCCAAAATTCGCCAGCCATCCGCTGACAATTTTTCAGCTGTAAAGGTCAATGACATTTTCGATGTGAATAAAACGACGATGGGAAAGCCCAATTCGGCCATTTCTGAAATGGCTTCAGCCGTAAAATGTGCATAATCAATAACCGAAGTATTTTTCACATTTGGAGCATCTGAAACAGCAATCATTTCTTGATTTTTAGCCTGTTGCCCCTCGATTTTGTAAAAACGATAATCCGAAAAGCCAAGTAATTCTGGGAAAGAAGGATTGCTTTTACTGAGCGACAAAGTGGCACCAATCATGTAAATCTTGGTTTGACTGGGGATAAGTTGTGCAAAATTATAGAAATCATGATGACTAACAAAAAGCTGGTCATTTTCTTTCCACACGATTGGATTTTCCACATCTAAAAGTTCTGTCAGTGCTGACAGGCCTAATTCTTGAGCGTCCAATTTGATTTTTTCCACATCAAGTTCTTTTTTATTCAGTTGGAAGAGTAAACTTTCTTGAAGTCGTTTGACGAGTTGCGATTCTGAGCTGTCAATTTTGACCAATTCATCTGTAATGCGAAGGGATTTTTGATTCATTTTTTCCATGATTTGGAAAAGTTGTTGTGCCTCATCCACTACCAAGGTTCGATTTTCAATAAAATCTTCTGGATAATCCGCCAAACGTTCAATCAAATAGGCATGATTGACCACTTTTACATGCGCATGTTTCGCTTTTTCTTGGGCTTTTGGCCAAAATTCCTGCTCATAATGCATCTGGCTTTCACGCAAATTTCCATCGTAAGCAATGGCAGCCAAATAATCCTCGCTGGTCATCACTTTTGACAGCTCGTCTAGCTCGCCGGTGACCGTTTCGGTCAACCAAACCAAAACTTTCATTTTGAATAATTCAAAATTTTTCCCCCCGTCTGTTTCAAGCAAGAGCTGTGAAAATTTTTCAATGGAAATATAATTGTGATTGCCTACAATTTTTGCCAATTTGATCCCGAATTTTTTTGCCAAAACTGGTGCAACATCACGCATCAACTGATTTTGCAAAATTTTTGTCGGTGTGGACACAATCAATTTTTTGCCTTCTGCCAGCAATGGCAAGAGATAACCAAAAGTTTTCCCCATGCCCGTTGGTGCTTCAATAAAGTCCGTTTGTGGATAAGTCAGTGATTGTGTCATGTATCGAGCCAATTCTTGCTGCTTTTCACGTGCATTTAATCCGATAACTGCCATGTTTTCCACAAAATCTGTTGAAAGTACTGTTGATTTCTTCTTTCTGACTTTCATGGAACGCAATTTTTTTGTCGCAATATTGTGGATAAGTACGAAACCACCCGGTTTATAACGGGTGAATTCAACCTGTTCCAATAAAAAATCAGACGTTTCATATAGCAAATCTTCTGAATGTTGGACGATTTCCACAAGGACACGTCTTGGCAATCTGCGCACGCGTTCTTGAATTTTTAGCAAGAGCTCTGCAGTTGCGTAAGCGTCAGACATGGCTGCATGAGGGTGGTCATGCGTTAATTTCAATTTTTCGCCTAAGGCTTCCATGCCGTATTTTTCAAAGGTCGGGAAAAAGATACGTGCCAATTCGACCGTATCAATCCGAGGCATTGAAAAATCCATTTCCAACTGTTGAAAACTTTTTTCCAATAAACTGTAATCAAACTTGGCATTGTGTGCGACAAAAACACAGCCAGACAATAAAGCTGCTACTTCATCCGCTACCTGCTCAAAATCAGGTGCTTTTTTCAAGCGTTTATCCGATAAACCGGTCAACTCATGAATGCGGGGCAGCAAAGGCTCGTGCGGGTTGACGTCGGTCGTGTAGGTATCGACAATTTCTCCCTGCTCAACAAAAGCAATTCCAATCTGTATTATTTTATTCTCAGAACTATGAGCATCGGTTGCTTCCAAATCGACCACAGCATATCGAGTCATTTCTTTTTACCTTATTTCTTAGGAAAGTGAATTTCCTCTAGTATTTTTTCCAACATAAAAGATATTTTTCATGTATGGAACTCCAATTTAATTATACCATAATACAGAAATGAAACAGTTTTCATTTTACAAATCATGAAAATTAGAGTAAAATTAAATTATAAAAAGAATAAATTCTCACAAAGGAGTCGCTTATGTTAGATAATTATAAAAAAATCCTTGTTGGACTTGATGGTTCAGTAGAATCTACAAAAGCATTTGATAAAGCTGTCGCAACAGCACTCCGCAATGATGCAGAATTGGTCATTGCCAATGTCATTGATTTACGTGCTTTTCAATCTATCTCAGCTTACGATACTGTCGTGGCTGATGACACTCACAAAGGTGCCGAAAACCTCATTCGCGATTTCGCTGATGAAGCTCGCGCAGCTGGTGTCACAAAAATCAAAACACGCGTTGAATTTGGTTCACCAAAAGTAATGCTTGGTCAAACCCTTCCTAAAGAAGAAAACGTTGACCTTCTTGTTCTTGGTGCAACTGGTCTCTCTTACATTGAACGGATTTTCATTGGTTCAGTTGCTGATTATATCATCAAAAACGCACCATGTGACGTCCTTGTTGTCCGTAAATAATAAAATAAGTATTAAAAAAACTTCTGTCAGTACTGACAGAAGTTTTATTTTAACCTTCACCACGAATTTTCAATTTTTCAAGAATCATCTTATTGATCCCTTTTGGATTTTGGGCTTTAATCATGGCGTAAGCATAATTTGGACCAAAGGTCTTGGGTGAAATAGCAATGTATCTGGGTTGCCAATCTGTTGGTGCCCATTTTTTCTTGGCTTGATAAAGCCCTTTGAAGCCATACATGCCATTGAGATTTTCATAAACAAATTGGAAAAGTTGATTGGTGATACTCTTATCATCTGTATCAATATTTGCCAAAGGACAGAGACCGAGATTGCCCCAATGTGCGCCTTCATCTGCCATTTTTTCAAAGGCATGAGCAAAGATAATTTCCATTGCACCATTTTGTGCAGCATCGCGACGACGGGTAACGTCTGCCATGTAGCCCGTTCCTTGTGCATAAGGCACAAAGATAATGAATGCTTGCATCTGACCTTCTGCATTTTCAGAATAGAAATAACGACGCTCCATCGGATTATCAAGTGACAAACCACCGAGCATGAAGCCCATTTCAGCGCCTTTTCCTTTCATCCATTCGTTAGAAATCGATGTAATCTCGCGTTCAATGTCCAAATCTCGTTTGACTGTTGGTTCATATTCTTTGACAACCAGTCCTGCTTTTTTAGCATGATTCACGTTTGAGCGGGTTTTCGCTCTGGCTTTTCCTGCCATGCTAAAGCCATTTGACAAATCAATACAAGCATCTTCACCAATCTTAATCATCCCAAAATCAAGCGTTTCATAAGCAGTTTGATAATTGTCTGTGATGTCCACAAACATCATTTTCCAGTTGTTTTTATAAGCAAAGCGACGAATTTCTGATAAAAATGCCACCGCATCTTCTTTGGCACATACGAAGTCACCACAGATTACCATGATGTTATTAACCATGACATAAGCCACCACACCTTCGACCATTTCGCCATAATAATAATGTTTGTCTGGCATCATCATCATGTAATCCATCGGATTTTTCCCCAAGCGATTGACCATATCAAGCGTTTTTTTCCGTTCAAGCGAGCTTACAAATGGATTATAAACCAAAGGTTTTAGAACCATGATTGCTGCAATGACGATACAAACCCAACTGACAACAATCAAGGAAAGCGCAAAGAGATGAATGTCCGTATTATATTTATAAAGATGCGTATCCATCAAAAAGAGGAATTTCAAAGAGTCGTTAAAACTCATAACCGCATTGTGCGAACCTTGATAATCGTCACTCAAGATACTCAGCGATAAAATAGTATTGAACAGAGCAACTCCTATTGGAACAATAGCAACAATCAAGCCACGTTTCAAGCTCAAACGTTCAGACGAACGACTGTAATCCTTGTATGTTGATCCCAAAACAATCAAAATAAAGGCTGACACGATTGAGCCGAGTGAAAAGAGCCGTCCTGTCGTTACCAGATGAAGGCCGAACAAGACAGATTGGGTCATCATGGCAATAATCCAAGCTGATCTTACATATCTAAAAAGATTGAAACTGACTAAAATCCCAATAAATCCAAGAACAAAAGCCAAAATAAAATGGGTATCCAAACCAAAGGGTGCCACAAATTTATAATAGCTCATAGTCCGTGTATAACCAAAAGGATGAACACGCCAGATATAAAGTCCAATCATATTACTCAAACTCAGCAAAAACATCAAAGTCATTGCAATGTTTTGCAAAATAGACTTAATTCGCTTCATTTTGTCATTTATCATAATTTTTTCATTTTTCATAAAATAATCTTAACATATTATTTTAAAAATACCTAGTGTCTGAAGATATTTTTTATAAAAAAAAAGCCCGAGGGCTTTTTTTTCTTATTTAGCAAGCGCAGCTTTAGCAGCATCTGCAAGAACTGTAAATGCAGCAGCATCTGAAACAGCCAATTCTGCAAGCATTTTACGGTTGATGTCGATTTCAGCTAATTTCAAACCGTGCATCATTTTGCTGTATGAAAGACCATTCATACGAGCAGCTGCATTGATACGAGCAATCCACAATTTACGGAAGTCGCGTTTCTTTTGACGACGATCGCGGAATGCGTAGTAGTATGAGTTCATGACTTGTTCATGAGCTGTCTTGAAGAGCTTATGTTTTGCTCCATAATATCCTTTAGCGAGTTTTAAAACGCGTTTACGACGCGCACGAGTTGCAACGCTACCTTTAACACGAGCCATTTGTGTTTCTCCTTTATTTCTTAGAAATTCTTATTCTGTCAGTACTGACAGCTTATTTTTCAGTTTGTCTGATTGTTGAAAATGAAAGTTAATCTAACAGAAAGATTATTTCATTCCTACAAGCATACGTTTGATGCGTTTGAAGTCTGATTTAGAAACCATTGAAGCTTTACGCAATTGACGACGTTGTTTTACAGTCTTACCGTGCATACGGTGAGAAGTGTAAGCGCGGAAGCGTTTAAGTCCGCCTGAACCTGTGCGTTTGAAACGTTTAGCAGACGCGCGGTGAGTTTTTTGTTTTGGCATTTTATTTTCTCCTTAATTAAAAGTTAGGGTTAACACCCTTTTTGATTGGCGTCAATTGCCAGTTCATTGCCTTAAGCTTACTTTTTGCTCTTATTTTTTAATAGGAGCGAGTTGCAAGAACATTTGACGACCATCCATTTTGGCACGTTGTTCAACAACAGCAACATCTTTTGTTGCTTGTGCGAACTTGTCCATGACTTGACGACCCACATCTTGGTGAGTAATCATCCGACCTTTAAATCGGATTGAAACCTTAACCTTATTTCCTTTTTCAAGGAACTTAATGGCTTGACGAAGTTTTGTGTCAAAGTCGTTTTGGTCAATCACTGGTGATAGACGAACTTCTTTAACTTCAACAACGGCTTGTTTAGCCTTTTGTTCTTTCAACTTCTTCTTTTGTTGGAACATGAATTTTGTATAATCCATGATTTTCGCAACAGGTGGTTCTTGATTTGAAATCAAGACCAAATCCATGTTAAGAGCTTCTGCTTGTGCGAGAGCTTCACCAGTTGGTGTAACACCAAGTTGTTCACCCTCAGCACCAATGAGACGTACCTCACGAGCACGGATTGCACCGTTCATCATAGGTTTTCTATTGTCTTGTTTAGCTATGTTCGTTCTCCTTCTATAAATAATATTTAAGAAAAACAAAAGCGGAACGACAATCTCGCCCCGCTCATGAAAACATTCGTTTTTGTGAATAATTCCATTCGTTTGCCCAGGGCTATAACCTCTAAGGCGAGAAGCGGGTGCCTCTGCTTTTCAACTTTACCAGTATATCACAATTTCAACCCGCTTGTCAAGCATTCACCTTTTTAAAATCACGATTTTAATTTTTTAGCTCTTCATTTGTATTTCATTCTTTAAAATGAGAATTAAATGATAAAATAATTAAAAAATAATAATTAAGGACACACTATGAAGACACACACGCTTATTCTCTGCAACAGCTCCCGCCAAATTTCTTGCGCCACTTATTCTCTTTTTGAGGTCAATCAAGACAAAACGCTAACGCCACTCCCAGCTCATCAGCCAGAAAACCAGAAAGGAAACTTATGAACTATTACGAACTTGAATCTCTTTCAAGCAATATCTCTAAAAGTAAAAACTGGTCTCCCCATCGAAAAAATATGTACGGCCAAAAAATACTGCACAGTTTCCACTTGCCTAAAGCCCATCATCGAAGTTCTCGCATCCGCTTTATTCCTCTAGTTACACAGGTTATTGAGCAACTCATCTATCTCGAAAATTTAACTGTTCAAAAAACTGAAATCATTAGTAAAACAGTTGCCTTTCAAACACGCATTCCTCAAAAATTGTTGATAAAAGGAAAAGAAAATGCAGGGATTTTTCATATTTTACATGAAAATTGTTGGCTAGAAAGACTTGACAATGACTATCAAAACATCGTTCTTGTAGTCACTGGTCAACTCGCTGGCGAATTTTCATTTTTTAGTCAAGACGCAGACGGTTTGAAACTTCATCGTTTGAATTTTAATAATGTTGGCATTTTTGACCTTAGTTTTCTACAAAATGCTTCACTTTATCTACCAACATTGGCATTAAAACTATAAAAAAAGGCCCTCGGGTCTTTTTATCTTCTTGCTTCTAGGGCGTCCAGAAAAGCATCCAGACTTTCGAATTCATAATCAGCCTCTGTATGATAAGCTTCCCCAATAAAAACCGTTGTCATGCCCAAGCGATTGGCTGGCCTAATGTCATTGATGACAGTATCACCTACCATCATTGTTTCTTCTGCTTCAAATTGCTCTGCCTCTAACAACATGGTGAATGCCGCTAGATCTGGTTTTTGAATGCCCATTTCTTCTGAAATATAAACGGGAAAAAGATTTTCAAAACCAAATTGGCGGATTTTTTCACGTTGTTCCCAACTGTCCCCGTTGCTTAAAATCGCAATAGAATAATGCTTCGAAAGTTTTTTTATTCGTTCAACTAATCGCTCGTCTGTTTTGATTTCTTCAATCAACGCCGTCAAATAAATGTCAAAAAAATTCTTGATAAATAATTCTTTGTATGGAATTTTAAAATAATCTAGCACTAACCGAACACGTTCTTCACGGCCAAATGCAACAGAAATTTTACCATCATGAATTTCTTCCCAAATCTCATGGTCAAATATGATGTATTGCGCCATAAAATCATCGATGGAAAGGTCATCAAATGCGAGTAATTCAAGGAAAATCCGTCGGTGCGCACTTTCCCAATATTTTTTCAAAGGGAACAAGGTGTTGTCCCAATCAAAAATGATGTTTTTAATCATGTTCCCTTCACTTTCTAATTTTTTTCTAATTTTATTCTATCAATATTATTTCATTTTTTCAAACCAAAAAGCCCTGCAAGACGCAAGGCTTTATATTCTTAATGTGCTTCAAGGTAAACCATCAAAATGCTGATGTCAGCAGGATTAACCCCCGAAATACGACTGGCTTGCCCAAGCGTTTCTGGATTGATCTTCTTGAATTTTTGACGTGCTTCTGTCGCAATCGAATCCAAAAGATCCCAATCCATATTTTTAGGGATTTTCTTTTCTTCCAAGCGGTGCATTTTTTCCACTTGTTCCATTGCCTTCTTGATATAGCCCGCATAGGTCACTTCTGTTTCGATCAGTTCAATCACTGTGCGGTCGATTTCCTTAGGTGCTGGCCCGATAAAATCAACAATATCTTGATAATGTACTTCTGGACGTTTCAAGAAATCAGCAGCCGTAAAGGCGTCTTTAATTGGACTAAAGCCCATCATGCCTAATTTTTCTTGTGTTTCAGGAATGGGTTTGATTTTCTCAGTTTTCAAACGATCCATTTCTGTATGGAATTCATCCATTTTAGCTTGGAAAACAGCCCAACGTTCATCATCAACCAAGCCTTTTTCACGGCCAATCGCTGTCAGACGAACATCAGCGTTGTCATGACGCAAAATCAAGCGGTATTCCGCACGAGAAGTCAGTAAGCGATAAGGTTCAACTGTTCCTTTTGTCACCAAATCGTCAATCATCACGCCGATGTATGCTTCACTGCGCTTCAAAATCATTTCAGGTTTACCCAAAACTTTAAGCGCGGCGTTCATTCCTGCAACGAGTCCTTGACCCGCAGCTTCTTCATAACCAGATGTCCCGTTGGTTTGACCGGCTGTAAATAATCCTGAAATCAATTTTGTTTCCAAGGTTGGTCGAAGTTGATGTGGGAAAATCATATCATATTCAATGGCATAGCCTGTTCTCATCATTTGGACATTTTCAAGTCCTGGAATCGTTTTTAATGCTGCAAATTGAACATCTTCTGGCATTGAAGTTGAGAAACCACCCACATAAATTTCTTCCGTATTTCTTCCTTCTGGTTCAAGGAAAAGTTGATGACGAGGTTTATCAGCAAAACGTGTGATTTTATCTTCAATCGATGGGCAATAACGAGGACCAACGCCCTTCACAATTCCTGAGAACAAAGGGGCGCGGTAAAGATTATCACGCAA
This sequence comes from Lactococcus sp. dk101, assembly GCF_009601055.1. Lineage (GTDB taxonomy): Bacteria > Bacillota > Bacilli > Lactobacillales > Streptococcaceae > Lactococcus. Next base: position 46,433 of record NZ_WITI01000001.1, on the reverse strand, counting down.
AATTTCGTGGGTTTCTGCTGCCGTGTAGGTCAAATAACATGGCACTTGGTCTTTGAGATAATCTTCATCTTTAGACAAATAGCTAAAATGATTTGGTTTTTCATCGCCAGGTTGAATTTCTGTTTTTGAATAATCAATAGAACTTTTCAATACGCGAGGTGGTGTTCCTGTTTTGAAACGTCCGATTTCAAAACCAAGATTACGCAAATTATCTGCCAAACCGATTGATGGAATCGAATTATTTGGGCCTGAGCTGTATTTCAAGTCCCCGATGATAATTTCACCACGTAAGGCGGTCCCTGTCGTTACAATGATGGCTTTCGCCCCGTAAAAAGTACCTGTTTGAGTTCTGACACCGATGACTTTTGTTTTTTCATCGTCAGTCAAAATTTCTTCAACCATTCCTTGACGGAGGGTCAAATTTTCTTGGCGTTCAACTGTCCGTTTCATCTCATCAGAATAAAGTTGCTTGTCAGCTTGCGCACGCAAGGCACGAACGGCTGGGCCTTTTCCTGTATTCAACATTTTCATTTGAATATAAGTTTTGTCAATGTTGCGTCCCATTTCGCCACCTAAGGCATCGATTTCACGAACGACAACGCCCTTTGCAGAACCACCTACTGATGGATTACAAGGCATAAAGGCAACCATATTCAAATTGATTGTAAGCAGAAGCGTCTTTGTTCCCATACGTGCTGCTGCCAAAGCTGCTTCGACACCGGCATGACCTGCACCTATGACAATGACGTCAAATTCATCTTGAAATTGCATTTTTTCTCCAATAACATTATTTTTATAAATCATGTTCACCAGTTTTTGGCAAACAAAAAAGCCAAGCCAGTGAAAAATACGTACTCTGACATTTTTTATACGTCAAAAAAGCACATATTTTCCCGAGCTTTGACCATCGAGTTTTTATGATATTGTTATTTTAACTCATTTGAAGTCATTTTTCAAGAAATTCTTTTCAATTTATTAGCTTTGCCATATTTTAGACAACAAAAAAAGCATCACGCGATGTCTTTTTCAGTCAGAATAATAGCTCGTCGGGAAATTCTTCAAATTTGTTGTGACAATATTTGTCAGGTAAGTTGCCTGATGCAAGTTGATAGGCTTTATTTTTCTTGTCGTTAGGAAGTTGATGCCAGTCCTCTAAAAGTGCGAGTCCGTGATATTTTTGTTGAAAATCATCGCATTCTTCACACCAGATTTGGTCTTTTGGCTCCCAAAATGCGGAAAGTAAATCTGCTTGACTCTTGAATTCGGGAAATGAAGCGGCCATTTCCAACCATCGACTTTTATAAGCGCTAAGCGCTTTTGAAAAACTTTCAAAAACCTCGATGGAGATGATGTCATCTTGCCATCCTTCAAAGAACCACCAAGGTTCCTCGGTTCCTTCCATACTTATTACTCTATACATATTTTCTCTTTTCACTAGCCTTTTCTCTATATTCTAGCGAAAAAATCCAGCTTTTGAAACTAATCTGCTCACGCTTCAACTTGAGAAAGACAAAATTGCCAGAATTTTTCCAATCTTTCAGTTTGGTGCGTCAGATGAAGAATACCAACAACAGCTTCAAATCCTGTCGAAATACGATAAGTAACGACATCCGTATTTTTTGCCGTTGTCTTACTGTGTGCATTTCGTCCACGCTTGAAATAAAGCAGTTCATCTTCTGTCAGAAATGACTGCTCATCCATGGCAGTAATAATTGCTGCTTGTGCCTTGGCAGACACAAATTTTGTTGCTGTTCGTTGCAACTGAGCCGGTTTCGTAATCCCAGTTGACAAGAGATAATCTCTGACAAATACCTCATATACTGCGTCGCCGATATAGGCTAATGCAATGCCGTTTAATAATTTAGCTTGGCTTTCATTCACGATGCCATCTTACCCCATCTTTCGTATCTTCAAGAACAATTCCCTTCGCCTTCAATGCGTCACGAATTTGGTCTGATTTGGCAAAATCACGCGCTGCACGCGCCGCTTGTCTTTCTTCAATCAATCCTTCGATTTCACCATCTAAATCAGCTTCATCTGCAAAGTGAAGTCCCAAAATTTCTAAAACATCATCGAAAAATTGCCTTACTTGGCTACCACCATTGCCTTTATTGACCCAACTGATGAAATCATAAAAGACTGTCAAAGCATTGGCAACATTAAAATCATCGTCCATGGCTTCCATGAAACTTGTTTTATAAGTCATCAGTTCTGACAAAGCTTCGTCTGTCATTTCGTCCGTGCTGACAAGGTTACGATAAGCATTTTCAAGCTTTTTAACGTTATTTTCAGCATCAAGGAGAGCCTCGTCTGTGAAATTGAGTGGTCTGCGATAATGCGTTGTAGCAAGGAAAAAGCGTAAATGATTGGCTGGTACCAGCTTCAATAGGTCATGCACGGTTGTAAAATTGCCCAATGATTTAGACATTTTTTCGCCGTCAACATTGACAAAACCATTGTGCATCCAGTAATTGGCAAATTTTTGTCCTGTCTTCGCTTCAGATTGTGCAATTTCGTTGGTATGATGAGGGAATTCTAAATCAGCCCCTCCACCATGAATATCAATGGTGTCTCCAAGCAGGCTGGTGGACATCACTGAACATTCAATATGCCAGCCTGGACGTCCCTCGCCCCAAGGCGAACGCCATGACACTTCTCCTGTTTTAGCAGATTTCCAAAGGGCAAAATCTGCTGACGATTCTTTACGCTGCGTTTCTTCGTCAGTTCTGCCAGAAGCTCCCTCAATCAATTCTTCCAAATTTTTATTTGCCAATTTAGCATAATCGTGAGCTTTTGCCACGCGAAAATAAACATCGCCTGAAGCTTCATAGGCATAGCCCGTATCAATAAGTACAGCAATAAAATCAATCATTGCATCAATATATTGACTGGCTTTCGGATTGGTTGTGGCATGTTTGACGCCAAGCGCATCAATGTCTTCAAAAAAAGCAGCAATATAGCGTTCCGAAAATTCCTTGGTTGACAAATGTTCAGCATTTGCACCCTTGATAATTTTGTCATCCACATCTGTAAAATTCGAAACGTAATTCACATCAAAACCACGGTATTCGAGATAACGCCGAATCACATCAAAAGCGACAACACTGCGTGCATTGCCGATATGAATATAATTGTAAACCGTTGGCCCACAAACATACATGCCAATTTTTCCTGCCTGAAGTGGTTTGAATTCTTCCAGTTGGCGTGACATGGTATTATAAATTTTTATCATTGTTCTTCACTTTCTGTCATTTTAGACTGTCAGTGCAAATAACCTCTGTTCAGGCTCTGTCAGCGCTGACGAATTGCATTGCTTTCGTATAAGACGACACGCAATGTCACAAGTGTGACGAGTGATAGCTGGCCTCACGTTTTTCCTCAAGGGTCAGTATCTTTTCTTCGTCTTTTTTTCCATTAATCCGAACGACTTTGGCTGGAATGCCGACAACCGTTACATCAGCAGGAACATCCGTTACGACAACGGCACTGGCTCCAACTTTTGCATTTTCGCCAATGACGATTGGCCCTAAAAGCTGTGAATGAGCCGAAATCAATGCGCCCTTGCGAACGGTGGGATGGCGTTTACCGACATCTTTTCCTGTCCCACCTAGCGTAACTCCATGATACAATTTCACATCGGTTTCAACTTCAGCTGTTTCGCCAATCACTAAGCCTGAGCCATGGTCAATAAAAACACCGTTGGCAATTTTTGCCCCTGGATGAATTTCAATCTGCGTCAAAAAACGCCAAAATTGTGAGTGCATTCTTGCCAGCAATTTAAAATTATGTAGCCAAAGCCAATGGGAAACGCGATGAGCCGCAAGTGCCTTCAGCCCTGGATAAGTCAAAATTATTTCAATCGCTGTCCGAGCGGCCGGGTCATTTTCACGTGTCACACGAATGCCTTCACGCCAAAAACCCTTCTGTTCTTTTTTCATTTTTACCTAACTTTATTTTATAATTTTCTTCAATGCACATCCGTACATTTTCAGACAAAAAATACTTATAGTCAATTATACCATAAGTATCTTTCTGAGTTAAATCCTTAGGGCTTAGTCGATTTCTTCCCAAGTCATCAAGGTTTTTTCGTATTCATCAATCGAGCTATCCAACGGATTGATAGTCACACCCAAGCTATTGGCAAAGATTGAATTGCCATCTTTTGGATGGCGAAGTTCATCTAAACCAATCGCAAAAACCTGTCCCCCGTTTTCTCTAAATGGGTCTCTGAAATAAGCTTCATTGTACCAGGTTGCAAAGCTATTGAGGTTATCAAATACAGGAATAAAATCTCTGCCGTCCGCTGATGTCAAGCTAGCAAAGGCACGTTTAATATGGCCTTCGGCATTTTGACGAAGAAACATTGGCACAAGATAAGTCCTATCCATTCTGTCAGCACTGACATTTTTAGGATCCAGAATGACATTCAAAATCTCAGTATAATAACCTAAAAATTCAAGCAAGGCTTTCTTGTCAAAGTAAGCCGTATTTCCATTTGAAGGATCTGACGAGAGCTTTGGATTAAAGGCTACAGATTCAATATCTGTCGCCATCAGAGCCGTTAAAACATCACGCATGGGACGCAGTTCCCACTCCGTTTCCACATTGGTCAATGCTTTTTCAAACACCGCCAAATCAGCTTCTGTCGTAAACATTGGCAAGGTTTTATGCTCATCAATTTCAAAATAGAAAATTTTCGTTGGCACTAAAATCGGAAATGCCTGCATGGCATAGACAAATGAAATGTCCTCCAAAAATTGACCTTGATTTTCTAATGAAAGCACCAATTTATCATTTAGCTCTGGGTTAATATCGTATTTACTCATATCTTTTTGTGCCGCTTTTCTAATTATTCAGGTTTTGTTGTTGAAAGTTCTGGGAATTCTTCATCATAAACAGCAGCTTTCGTTTCTGCTGGACGTTCACGACGTTCAAATTTTTGCTGTGGCGCTTGATTTTTTCTTGGCTCACGACGGTCGTTGTTAAATTTACGGTCAGTTCTAGCGCCATTTCGTTTGTCGCCGTTATCTCTACGTTCACGCGGCTTGCGTTCAGGTTCGACATAACCTTCTGGTTTTTCAATCAAAGCACGCATTGAGGCATCAACACGGCCCTTGTCATCAATTTTCATGACTTTAACCTTGACAAGATCGCCCAATTTGACAACATCTTCAACCTTATTTGTTCTGCTCCAAGCCAGCTCCGAAATATGAACCATGGCATCTTGTTTGCCAAACAAATTGACAAAGGCGCCAAAGTTTTCAATGCGAACCACTTTCGCATCATAAACTTCACCAACTTTTGCTTCACGAATCAATTCATTGATCAAAGCTTTCGCACGGTTAATCGCATCCAAATTATTTGAGAAAATGGCAACATTTCCTTCTTCATCAATATCAATTTGAACATGTGTTTCGTCAATGATGGCATTAATATTTTCGCCACCTTTACCGATAACCACTTTGATTTTATCCACATCAATTTTCATTGCTTCAATTTTAGGAGCAGATGGTGCCAATTCCAAACGTGGTGCAGGAATTGTAGCCTCAATCACATCCAAAATTTGCATGCGAGCCACTTTCGCTTGCGCCAAAGCTTCCGTTAAAATCTCAGGCGTAATCCCTTGGATTTTAATGTCCATTTGAAGTGCGGTAATTCCCTCACGTGTCCCAGCCACTTTAAAGTCCATGTCGCCAAAGTGGTCTTCAAGCCCTTGAATATCGGTCAAAATTGTATAATCAGAGCCATCGGAAATCAAACCCATTGCAATCCCAGCAACGGGTGCCTTGATTGGCACGCCCCCCGCCATCAATGCAAGTGTCCCTGCACAAATTGACGCCTGTGAACTTGATCCATTTGATTCCAAAACTTCGGCTACCAAACGAATGGCATAAGGAAATTCTTCAAGACTTGGTAAAACTTGTGCCAAGGCACGTTCGCCAAGCGCACCATGTCCAATTTCGCGACGACCTGGTGCACCGTAGCGTCCTGTTTCGCCGACCGAATATTGAGGGAAATTATAATGGTGCATGAACCGTTTCTTATATTCAAAATCAAGTCCATCAACAATCTGAGCATCTCCCATTGGTGCAAGTGTCAGTGTTGACAAGGCTTGCGTTTGCCCACGCGTAAACAAGCCAGAACCATGCGTAATCGTATTTGGCGTAAAGTCCACTTCAGCTTCCAACTGACGAATTTCATCGATTTGACGGCCATCAGGACGAACCTTTTCTTCAATAATCAAACGACGGACTTCGGCATGTTCCATTTGTTCCAAAATCTCAGCCACATCACGTAAAATTGTTTCCAAGTTTTCTGCATCAGCATAGCTTTCTTCAAACTCAGCCAAGGCACGTTCTTTCACAGCTTTCGTTTCAGCTTCACGAACGACTTTGTCAGCATTTTTAACCGCAATTTTCAAGTCAGAATTATAACGCGCACGCACAACAACAGCCAAGGAAGCATCAACTTGAAGCAATTCGACCTCTGTTTTTTGTTTTCCAACAGCAAGTACAATCCGCTTTTGGAATTCAATCAGTTGTTTCACCGCTTCATGTCCAGCCAAAAGGGCACCTAACATAACTTCTTCTGATAATTCTTTAGCACCCGATTCCACCATATTAATGGCTTTTTCAGTACCAGCAACGGACAGTTCAAGTGCTGATAATGCTTTTTGTTCCTTCGTTGGATTGATGATATATTGCCCATCAAGATAAGCCACCTCAACACCAGCGATTGGCCCATCAAAAGGAATGTCAGAGATGGCAATACTCAGTGATGAACCTAGCATTGCTGACATCCGAGGTGTTGCATCTTCATCATAGGATAAAACCGTATTGATGACTTGAACTTCGTTGCGGAAGCCCTCTGCAAACATGGGACGAATTGGACGGTCAATCAAACGAGCCGTCAACGTTTCATCTGTTGAAGGACGACTTTCACGCTTCATAAAGCCGCCAGGGAATTTACCCGCAGCATACATTTTTTCAGTATAATTGACCGTTAAAGGAAAGAAATCTCCCTTAGCAAGTCCACCCATAGTCGCTGCGGTCAAGACAGTCGTATCTCCATAACGGACAACGACAGCACCATTTGCTTGCTTGGCAACTTGACCTGTTTCCACTGTCAAAGTACGACCAGCAAATTCCATTGAAAATGTTTCTTTTGACATTTTTTCTCCAAACTTTTGTTTTTTTGTGAGGCCATAAAAATGGCTTTTTTTTAACTCAGTTTATCGCAGTATGATTCTATACAAAAATCAGTTTTCAGCTCTAAAACAATCGCCTTATGATATAAAAACTCATTTTTGTCTAGAACGGCATACCCCCATATTATACTACAATTTGCCAAAGATTAAAAAAAAATATTAAAAAATGTTCGGTTTACCTTAGTGTATTCTATTGAATAAATCTTTAAATTTTGATATAGTAAAAGTAAAAACAAGAAAAAATAGCTTTTCAGATGAATAGCTATTACTTTTTGTAAAAAATGCGTATTTTTTATTTTGCGTCTAAGGACTAAGAAAATGAAACAAATTAAAAACGAAGAACTTAAATCAATCCAACTAGAAATGATTCATTATATTGATCAAGTTTGTCGTAAAAACAAGATTGAATACTCAATCAGTGCTGGAACTTTGCTGGGTGCTGTAAAATATCAAGGATATATCCCTTGGGATGATGATATTGACATCATGCTGACACGATCCAATTATGAAAAGCTCATCACACTATTATTGGCACAAAAGCCCGAAAAATTTTCACTTTTACATTATAAAGAACGTCCCACCTATTTACCGATGGCAAAACTTTATAATAATCAAACCTTTTTCACAAGTACATTGGATAACCTCAATAGTGGAACAGGTGTATTTATTGATATTTTCCCTGTTGACCAGCTTCCAAACGACCAACGAGAGGGCGAACGTTTCAAAAAAGAGATTCGTCGCGAAGTCACTCATTTAACAGCTTCAAGACATGGACTTGCCTATGCCAGTTCTGAAAAACTTCTCTATGCCATCATCAAATCAGTACTTTGGCTGCCCTCTCATCTGCGCTATCTGGGAAAAAACAGCATGTTGGCCGAAAAAGTTGATTTGCACATGCAAAAATACAACGGTTCCGATGGTATTTATTGCAACTACGTTTTTTCACCACCAAAACATATGGCCTACTTTGATAAAAGCATTTTTGCACATTATGAAGACATTCAGTTTGAAGAACTTGTCTTAAGAAAAATCGTCGATCACGAGCCTTTTTTGGTCGAGCTCTACGGAAATTGGAAATCACTCCCAAAATCGAATAAAATAAGAAACCATAGTTATTATCATTGGTACTGGAAAGAATGATGAAAAAAGTAAACATTATCGGCTATCTTGACAAATCTTATCCTAATAAAAGAAACATCATTAATTGCTCTGAACACTATCGCTATAAGCAAGTTCGTAGCCTTAATGACTTTTTTAAAGGCTTCTTTATTATAGCTAGAAAATTTAAAATTTCTTTTTCATGGTACAAAATGAGAAAATATTTTTATCTTTTTTGTGACTTCAATCTCAATCAACATTTTAAACAAGTTGACCTCATTCATTTTTTCAATACCATCAATCTTGGGAAGACCCCATCAGTAATTAGCTTTGAGGGGACACTTCCCATTTATCATGTCATAGATGATCCTAAAAAAATCAACATAAGCAATTTCAAAAAGGTTGATAAGGCATTGAAATATCTTGCTTCACCCTCTTGTCATAAAATCATTGCCATTTCAAATTATGCCTACCAGCTTCAAGAAGAACTTCTAAATCAATTTCCTGAAAGAAAGGAAGCCATTTTAAATAAAATGACTGTGCTTTATCCTCCTCAAAAACTTTTAATCCAAGATTTGAGTGAAAAAACCACATCTGCTTCAATCAATTTTGTCTTTGCTGGGCGTAATTTCTACCGCAAGGGAGGCTACGAAACAGTAAAAGCTTTTGTCAAACTGACTGAACACTATCCAGATAAGCTGCCATTCACACTCCATCTTGTCGGTGATTTATCCCTATCAAATGACGAAACGTCAGCATATAACAACAGGCACGAAGATGAAATAAGACAGTTGATTAAAGAAAATGAGTGGATAAAACATGATACTCAGCTTGAAAATGCACAATTATTAGCACTATTTAAGGCGAGTCAAGTCGGGCTTCTTCCCACATCAAAAGATACTTTTGGTTACTCTGTTCTAGAAATGCAGGCAAGTGGCTGTCCTGTCATCACAACCGACATCCAAGCCCTTTCTGAAATCAATGATAATCGTCGTGGTTGGCTCATCAACATGCCACAAACAAGGCTCCGACATGCGCTAAATGAAACAAAAACAGAACAACTCCAATGGTCAGAAAGCTTGCAAGTGCAACTTGAAGCCGTGCTCTTAAATCTTCTAAATCATCCAGAAGAAATCACTGAAAAAGCCACTCGTGCCTTGTGCTATATTGACGAAATACATTCACCTGCCAAATATGGACAGGCTTTAGATCAAATTTACCAACTCTAAATGAGCTAAACTCAGCGAGGAAGGATATTATGCGTTTAATCAATTCTCTTAAAAATATGACTTCTTCATTTGTGCAAGTCATTCTGACGACACTTCTTGGATTTATTGTCCGAAGTGTCTTTATCAAGTCACTTGGAATTGACTATCAAGGACTAAACGGACTATTTTCTAGTATCTTATTCATGCTTTCCATTGCGGAATTAGGGATTGGCTCTGCCATTATCTTTAACATGTATCCATTCATTACAGCCAAAGATACCGAAGCTATCAAGTCCTTGATGAACTTTTACCGCAAATGCTATCTCGCCGTTGCTGGTATTGTAACTGCGATTGGTTTGATCATTCTTCCTTTCTTGCATTTCTTCAGCAATTTCCATGGCATATCTGAGAATGTCTATCTGCTCTATCTGCTGTATTTATCCAGTACTGTTGCCACCTATTTATTTAGTTATAAACGTTCGATTTTATTTGCCGATCAAAAGAATTATCTGCTCAACATGGCAGACATGATCACCAATATCCTGATGAACCTGGTCTATTTGATCGTCTTACTGGTGTTCCACAGTTTTGTTTTTTACTTGCTGACCACACTTATTTTTAACATTTTAGAAAACCTTTGTCTCAATCATTTCATCAACAAACGTTATCCTTATTTGAAAGATAAGGATGCAAAACCGATTGATCGCAGCCTTTTAAAAAAATTCCAAAAGCAAATCTATGGTATGCTCTATCATAACATTGGAAATTTTGTTGTTTTTGGAACAGATAGCATGATTATTACCAAATTTTTAGGTCTCAAAACAATGGGGATTTATTCCAATTACTTACTCATCACCAACAGTATCGGAAGTCTTTTAAATGCCATTATTTCTGGTTTAACTGCTTCCGTAGGAGATTTATTGACTGAAAAAAATCCGAAAAAATCGTTCGAAGTTTATAAAAATATTTCGTTTATGAATTTTTGGCTTTATTCTTTCGCTTCTATCGGAATTTATATCGTCATGCAACCCTTTATGAAACTTTGGGTGGGACAGAAATTTCTTCTTTCTCAGCTTGTTCTTCTCTTCATTGTCCTCAATTTTTATGTCCAAGGCATGCGAAAACCAATCCAAGTTTTCCAAAGTGCTTCAGGGATTTTCTATGAAAATCGCCATATCCCTGTCATTGAAATGATTGTTAATCTAGTCTTGTCCCTTATCTTTGTTCAATTCTTCGGACTTGAAGGGATATTATTTGGGACTTTGATTTCGACAATGATTTTATATGCCTACAGTTTCCCTAAATATATTTATCATCCTGTTTTTAAAGAAAAAAATTCAAAATATGTTCGTGAACAAGCCCGCTATCTTCTTTTATTCCTCTTCACGTTGGAAATTTCTCAGTTGATCAGTGCTTCTGCAACAGCGGGACTTAATAGCTGGCTGTCATTTTTGATCAATCTTATCATCAGCCTCGTCGTGCCGAATTTAATTTTCTTCTTAATTTTTAGAAAAACAAAAGAATTAAAATATTTTAGAGGTCTCCTCTTAAATTTCATAAGGAGATGAGATGTTTTCAATTATCGTACCTATCTATAATATGCAAGATTATCTTAATCAATGTATTCAATCCATCTTAAATCAAACGTTTGAAGATTTCGAACTTCTCTTGATCAATGACGGCTCTACCGATGACTCACTTTCCATTTGCCAGAGCTATCATGACCCTAGAATTAAACTCTTGACTCAAGCAAATAAGGGCGTCTCTGCTGCCCGCAATTTAGGGCTTGAGCAGATGACCAGAAAGTATGTGATTTTCATTGACCCAGATGACTATGTGGATCAAAATCATCTTCTAAACTTGGCACAAGCACTCAAAACTAATCAATTTTCTTTTCTTTTTAACGAATTCTTTTTTGAAAAAGAAGGGATCAATACAGCAACACACTTTGGAAAGAGTGAAAAAAATCAGCAGATTGGTCTCAAAAAAACTTTTGAATATTGCAGTCATGGGATGGGATTTTTAGGTGTCCTGTTTAATAAGGCTTTCCAGACAGCGCCGATTAAAACTGCACAGCTTCGTTTTGATGAACAAATTCATCAGAGAGAAGACCGTTTGTTTTGTCTTGATTATCTATTGACCGTCAAAGATGAAAATCCCGACGCTCAAGCCATTATTCTTGACCAACCCACTTATCATTATGTCAGTCGAAAGAACAGTCAAATGAACCAAATCAACGCCAAAACATTTTCAGCACTTTTGGCACAAGCACAGATTGAAGAAAAAACTGATTTGCTTTCTGACAATATTCAACGATGGAATAAGAACAAAAGAATCACAGAAAATCTTTATCTACACCATTATGCAATGCAGCACCCAGAAGTTTATGAACAACTATCACCTAAGCTTTTGCAAATGCTCAAGCAAAACATCACGCGCCTACTCGATTTCTCAGTTCAGACTTATGCCTATTTATTGATAACGCGAACGATTGATTTCAAGCAAAAACTCAGGCTCATCAAAATATTTCATACAATCAAAAAAAGTAATCGCAATTAGGCGATTACTTTTTAAATATCAAAGGAAAATAAAAGTTGAAAAGTTGACTCAGTTTTATCTTGTCTTGATATAAATTATAGGTATTGATGACCTTGACGGGATTTTTCCTTGTCCCTCTAAAAATCCGAACATAAAGAAGGATAATTTTTCCAAGCATTTGAAAAAAAATACGATAGCGATGGTCTTGAAACTCTTCTGTCTCAAGCCAGTGGTTATCCTTGATAAAACGGGTTAAGTTGGGACTTTTCTTTATCCAAAATGGTCCGCCTGCAAAAACTGGCGCTAACGAAATATGGCTGTCAATATAGGTAACTTGAAGTTTTTTATCTCATCAATCCCTGATTGACGATAATTTTCACGCTTATAAGACTTGTTAATCACAATAAGCCTAGTCGCCTGCTTTGCGAAAACCAGTGTATGCGCCAGCGTTCCTGATAAGCAAGCAATGGTATCGGCAGACTGAAGCCATTTAATTTGTTCATCAAGATTTAAAGTTTCTGGGTAAATAATCTGAAATCCATTTTTTTCAAAGCACTTTTCGATTGCAGGTTCTCCCCACTCATTGATGCCTTTTAATTTTGCTCGTGAGAGATAAATTTTGGTAGGTTGCTGATTTTCAGGAAGCTTTAGCTGCTTTATGATTTGATTGAAGGGCAGCAAAAATTTCTCATGAACCATTTTACCGGGAATAAAAGCGGCTTGTGGCACGGTTAATTGACTAAATCTAGTCGGTCGACTGATATAGTGAAGTTGCGTTTTGTTTATGCCGAGTAGTTCAAAAAATCTGATGATGGATTGGCTTTTAATTTCTTCACCAAAATAGATAAATTGTTCCTTCCCAATATTTTTGTTTTCATTCTCAAGGACTGGCCAAAGCCTTGAAACTGAATCCATCAGAAAATGCCCCCAGTGATTCTGAATGCGTCCCAAATAAATAAAAGAACCTTCCATGAATGAGAGATTATCTAAATTTATTTCCTCCATAATCTCTGCACTTAAACCATAGCCGTCTAAATGATTGAGCGGTTCAAAATTAGCAGATGAAACAATTTCAGATGACGCATTGAGGACGCCAGCATAGGCCATTCCTTGTTTTTCGATAAGCGGAATAAGAACTCCATCTGAGAGTTGTTCAAACTTCAAGGGGGTTTGGTTACTCATTTTCTTCTCATAAAATAGAACGAAATCATCCAAATAAACTGAATCAAGGTATTTTGTTTCCATTTTTCGCCTACTTTCCTAAAAGGACAGCCTTAAATGTTTTAAGACTGGGATTTATCTTGAAGGACTTTTCAAAGTATTTTCGAGATGAAAGGAGGCTTCCCAAATGATAATAAAAGGCCGCTTTTTCAGTTTTATCCATTGGATACAAGAGGGGAAACTTCTTTTCAATCTGAACAATCGCTTCTTGTTTTGCTTGACTATTTTTTGAAATACTATTTTCCGCAGGGTATTGATAAACCAGAACATCATCTAAAAAGGCAATCTGATAGTTCAGACTAAATCGAAAGACAAAGTCCCAATCTTGCAATCGAGGCAATGCTTCATCAAATTTGACCTCTTCAAAACAGGCACGTTTCATCAGCAAGGTCTGAGTACTTAAAAAATTTCCTGATACAAGATCTGAACTATTGATTTTTCCTTCTTTGTGATGAAGCTCAAAATTTCCTTTAGGCCCTCGCCAACTCAATGCGCATGACACTAAATCGGCCTGTGTTTGTGCCAAAAAAGTAAGCTGTTTGGCTAATTTACCTGGTAGCCATTCGTCATCGGAGTCATGAAAGGCCAAAAATGCACCCGTCGCAAGCTCTACACCTTTATTTCTTGCGACATTGGCACCACTATTTTTTTCGAGTTGAACAAGGCAAATACGTTCGTCATTAAGTGCTTGAACTTTTTTTACTGATTCGTCTTTCGAACAATCATCAACTACGATCAGCTCTAGATTAAAAGTTGTCCCGTCTGCCTGTTTTTGATTGAGCACACTCTTTATGGCACGCTCAATCGTATCTTCGCGATTGAACATGGGAATAATTACTGATATCTTCATATTTTCTCAATTTCTAGCCCTTTAGTTGATTTGTCCAAGCCATTCTTCCATTTCATAGCTGTTAAAATCAAAGAATTCTTGATAGGGTTTATCCAAAAATCCTTTAATTTCAGCATGATTTTCATCCCTTAACACAAAAATGTTATCTGGATGATAATAAGCCTCATGAATGACTTGTTGGTTATTCGTAATCAATTTTTTATGCAGGTAGCCTGCTTCAACTGCACGCATGGTGGCACTGGTTTGGCCTGCTTGTAGAATTTCCAAAACGGCTGCTGACTGGCTGTATTTTTCAAGCACCTTTTCGTATGGCATGGGTTGAGCATACGCATAGTCAAACCCTTCGGATTGATTGGGCAGATAAGTGCAGGTAATATCAAATACTGGATTTAGCCCTTGTGCCTTGAGTTCTGCTTCTAACGCCAAAAGTTGACCCAGTCTTTTTTTATCTTCTCCGACAAAAACAAGATCATAAAGCAATGGCGAATGGTCTAAGCCATCAAAACTTTCCTTACAAATTGGTTGTGCAATTTGATTGAGCTGGTGTGTTTTTGCATCATTTTGGTCAAATGTCCAAATTTTGCAGTTATATTTTTTCCATTCTTCAAGACTCGCGACTTCTGTTTCAAGCGTGTTTAAATAATAGACATGGCACTTGATTTTAGGATATTTTTTGTGAATAAAATCAAGTGCCGGCATTGCCTCACGACTTGCTGTAAAAATAATTTGGGACAGCTGATCTAATTCATTTGTCCAGCTCCCAAGCAATTTGAGATATGGTTTATGAATTCCAAGCTGATACAGTTTAATGGCAAGCGTGATTTGGCGGTGCGGGATATTTTTTTGAGCAAACAAGGTAAAGCTGAGCTTCCGTTTTTCCGCTCCTGCAAAATAAGGACTTATTCCATTTTCATTTTCATAACCTACGAATATATTTTTCATCTGTTTATCTCATCACTAATTTTTGATTTAGCGCATAGCATTTTAAGAGGAATTTTATTTTTTTCTGTTCAATCATCCGAAATATAAATTTATCTGTTGCTGAAAGCTTGACCAATCGCCTATTTTTCATAACCTTTTGAAATAAATCATCTTCAGAGAGTGATGTCAGAAATGCGGTTAATTCCTGCTTGTCATTTTTAAAATCACCACGTGAAATGGCTCCAAGTCGTTCTTTGATATAGAGAACGGCTTTTTGTGTTTTATAAAACTCGGGATTTTCAAGTCCCCACAAATCAATATAAGTATCCAGTCGCTCAAGGACACGTTTGACTGAAAGATAGTCGTTAAAGTCAACACGATTTTTAGTCATCGAATTCCGAGTAATCCGATAATAATATAGATTTTCGTCTAAAAAGACAGCTTTTTTCGCTTTTGTCAGTAATGGCAAAACTTGAAAAAGGTCTTCGCCCATTTGAACTTCTCGATTATAGATAGAATAATCTGTCTCAAAATCAATCCGTTCTTTTTTTACGACCTTATTACAAATCGGATTGAAATCCACCTTACAACAAATTACTTCGTAAAGTTTTTTCTTTTCGTCCGCTTCAAAAATTTGACCATTGACAAAATAATCTCCGAGTGCAGCTTTTGCCATGTTTTCTTCAACAGAAAAATTAAAGAATAAAAAATCGGACTGACTTTTTTGCAGTAAGTCCTCTATATTTTCAAGTGCAAAAAGAGCTAATTTGTCATCTGCATCACAAGCCATGATATAGTCACCAGACACTTGACTCAGGCCCACTCTTCTAGCCTGTAGAAGTCCTTTGTTTTCTTGCTCGATATATTTTATTGAATCAGGAAAACGTTCCTTAAATCGCTCACAAATGGCCTTGCTCTGATCAACAGATCCATCATTAACTAAAATCAATTCCCAGTTTACATAAGTCTGTTGAACAATTGATTCTAAACAGTCTTCCAAATATTTTTCTGCATTGTAAATCGGAACCACAATACTATAAAGATTTTCATTATTTTTCATTTTTTACTCGCTGAACAATTTTTTCAATCACTTCTGAATCCACTTTTTCATCAAATTTCCGTGCAAAAATCAAGGGTGTCTTTTGCAATTCATCAAGATTTTCTGATGTAAAAGTGTAAGGGTCTCCCCTATTCCAGTCTATTAAACGGGCACAATCTTCCTCATTTTTGGTAAAAAAAGGAGCAATCAATTCACGTTGATAAGGCGAATGATAACGCCGTTCATGATAATCTGTGGTCATCATGAAGGTCTGCACAAATAGTTCATCAACACAAAAACCAAAGTTGAACACTTTTTTTATCCATTTGTCAGCACTGACAAGCGCTCTTGCGAAATCGTCCGTAATACTGAACCAATTTGAACCACTATAGAAATCAATCTTTGAATTTCGCTTGATTTTCAACAATTTTTGAACTTCCTGACAAAGTCCATTTAACCGCCGCCCAAGCTCTCCTCGACGCAATTTTTTTTGAAATGGATAATAATAGTTGACCCGATAATCAAAAGTAAATGTTTCGTTGAAAGAGACAAATTCTTGACCTGCATTTTCTTCGAAAAAAGCATGGATTTCATTTTGCGTCTTCAAGGGCAAATCTTCGCCCGACAAAAGATGATAATAGTCATATTTTCCTGTATTGACAGCAGCTGTCAGCACTGACAACTCTGCTTTAATGAGGCTATAACCGCCCCAAGCAATCCTTATGCGTGGAACAAAATGAAGTTTGCTTTTTTGCGTCTGGAATATTTCCTGCTGGATTGGTCCTGATTTTTTATCTAAATGAACAAAAATTTCGTTTCGCTCGTCATCAATGACAGAAATTAAATTTTTCAGCGTTGAATCTTGCTTATGAGCTAATATTAAATAAGCGTGCATTTTTCTCCTTTTTAGCGCTTAAATGCAAAAATGACATCACGCACACGACCGCTCATCGCAGGATAATATTTCCAGTCTGTCAAAATTTGAGCAAAGACAGCAAAGGTCTTATTTTCCTGAGCCAGTCGATGACGTTTCACATAAAAATCATAATAGGATTTCATTTCGTCCGCACGAGGCAGTCCTCGTTTTTTCAAAACATGATAGAGGACATCGTAAAATCCAACCAGCTTGTAAAGTTCTTCAAGATGCGCAGATTTTGGCGATTTAGCGGTCAACAATCGTTTTCCTGTGGCATTATGCCCGTGAAGCAAGTGCGTTCCCAAAACTTCATTAAGATTATATCCCGTACCTAAAAGACTGGCAAGAACAGAATTTAAAACATCGTGTGTGATATTATAATCTGCCTTCCAGTACTCCAGCATATCACTGACAAAGCCACGACGCATGACATCAACCCACCCCACACGATAAGAGCTGTAAAAAATCCGTTCAGGATATTTCGAAAGTTGCTTTTCTTTATCTTCAAATTGAAAAATAGAGAACCAGTTTGGCAAATCGTCCACATCTTCAGAAACTTTCTTGACTTCAATATCTGTACTCAGCAATTCGATTTCAGGGTGGCAATCCAAAATTTCCACTTGCTTTCTATCTTTGTCTGAAAACCAAATGTTATCTTGGTCAGAATAAAAGAAATAGTCGGCATCTGTTTTCAAACCGTCAACCAATAATTCACGAAAATTATTCCGCCAACCCAAGTTCTTCTTGTTTGAAAGGACAGTCCAACCTTTCACATCATATTTTTCAATATAAGCTTTAATGTAATCCACTGTCCCATCAGTTGATAAATCATCTCTAAAAATCACATAATCCGCTTGTAATTCTTGATTTCTAAACGAATTTAGTTGTGGCTCAATCACTTTTCTTCCGTTATAAGTCGCAACTAATATTGCTGTTTTTGACATTCTTCATTTCCTATTCTTTATAATACAATAATTATAACACATCTTAAGAGTACAAAATGACTCTGAACTAATAAAAGACAAAATAAAAATACGAGGAAGTCCCTCGTACTTTAAGTTATTTCAACATTTGTGCCAAACTTGTTTTTACTGTCGTCAAATCAGTTGGAACAATCGTTTTGACAGAATTTTTGGTTGTCGTATTGAGACTGAGCTTCTTTGAATTAACCAATGCTTTATTGTAATTAAGCGCAATATCTTGAAATTCATCAAAGGCGATATTGGTGTGAATCGCGCTGCTGAAAGCATTCATGATATTTTGATAATAAGACAAATTAGCCAGTGATTTTACAGAGGTATTGGCTTTAATTTTTTGATAAACAGCCAGCGAAACTTTCATCACACGTTCACTCGTCTCACCTTGCCCTGCTTGAAGAAAGGCTTGTGTTTGGGCGGCTGAGTTTAAGGTTGCTTGCCCTTGAGCAAACTGATAAGTTCCCGACGTAAATGCAGCCGAGTTTTCAACCGTAATTCCGCCTACTGCTGTCACCAAATTTCCGATTTTTGTTACATCAACTTGGACATATTTGGTCACTTGAAGTCCAAATAAATTTTGAACCAAATTCTGAGCGCCAGCTTCACCATTTTTAACAAAGCTTTGATTGATTGTCGTTTGATTTGAAAGTTGGGTATCAACTGGAATGCTTACAAGCGCCATCTGCTTGGTGTCCTTATTCATGACAGCTAAAACAGAGGCATAACAATTCGCATTTGTCGAAGCATCTCCTGTTTCCAAAATCAAAATCGACATGGCATGCAGATTTGAAATGTTCACAGTTGGCGTACCTTGCGTACTGGCAACATAAGAATTTTGATATGAATTTTCGACATTTCGATAAATCCCATAAGCAATTCCCGCAATCGTAATCAGTAAAAAGGCTACAACGCCTAGAACGATTTTAAAAATAAACCATTTTCTTGCACGATGGTGATGATGGTGATGTTTTTTGTTCATTTTTGGCTTCCTTTAAAAATATAAGTTTACCGATAAGAAATAGAAGGGCTAACCCCATAGCTTTTGGCGACGCTCATCAAATAACTGGTGCCGTAAGCTTGCGCTTTTGCATACTGTGAGGCATTGGCAGCACTGACAACAGCTGGGTTCAATGTCACTACGAGACTTGGATAAGTCGAACCTGCGGAAATGAATTCAATCACGTTTTTTCCCGCCATTGAATTGACGGCAGAAACTTGAGCACTCATGGCACTATAAAAAGCCGTATGATCACTCGTATTTGACGCTGCTGATTGAGTCGCGTTGCCACTTGTTGTTGAAGTAGCTGATGTACTATTTCCCGAATTTGTAGCACCAGAAGTCGTTGCTTGTGAACTTCCTTTTGATGCTGAAGCAGAACCATTTTGTGTTGATTGATTTGAGGTCGCCTCAGAAGAATGATTTGTCGTACTTTTGTTAGATGACTGACTTGCTGTTGTTTTCGCTTGACTTTGACCTGCTCCAGAAGCGTTTACCGTACTTTTTTGAGCAGAAGAAGGTTGGAGGAAAATAAGCAGAAAGCCTAAGAAATAAAGGAGAACTCCACTGATAAAAAAGAATCTACTTTTCTTTCTAAGCTTCCGCTTTTGAATCAATCGATATAATCCAATCGCAAGCATAAAACATGCCAAAATCAAAAGGGCTATTCCAATGATGAGTATAATCTGAGTCAAATCAATGTTCCTTTCTCAAAATGAATGAAAGGTCTTGACATCACTGAACAAGACCTCCCTATTTTTAAATGTTCTGTTTTTATTTAAGATTAAATAAGAACGTATGATACTGATTTAACACCTGATCCGAGCAATGAAGCTGTACCAGCGTTTTCAGCCATTTGGATTTGTGCATTAATTTCTGCTTGTGTGTATCCCATTGCTAAAGCTTTTGTTTCCAAATCTTTAACAGCAACAGTAACAACGACAGCACCTGTTGTTGCATCATAAGTAGCTGATTTAACTGGGCTTACACCGAGGAAGTTTGTGTATGAACCATCAGCAGTTGCTGCACCTGAAGCGATGTAGCTTTGGATAGCTGAGTTAGCTTCTGCAACCATTGTGTCAGTTGAAGGAATACCAGTTGATTCTTCTTTAGTTGCTGCGTAGAATGCAGTTCTTGCATTGCCGTAGCCTGCAGGAAGGGTATAAGCTGTGTAGAAGTGGTTTGCCAAGCTGTTGAATGATACAGATACAGGAACGGCTCCAGCATCAGTAGCATTTGCTGAGTGAACTGTACTTGGAAGTTGAGCATAACCTAATGCTTTCAAGTGAGCGATGTAAGCTGGTGTTGTTTCAGTAGTGAAAACGTGTTTCTTCAAAGAAGCACTATACCAGTTGCTTACAACTGTTCCTGTTGTTGGAACATAGGCAACAACTTTAAGTGAATTGTAACCTTCTGATTGAAGTACAAATGCACGATTAAGGTCTGTTGTCAAGAAATGGTCGTTTCCTTTGGCAAGGCTATAAAGTGGTGTAGAAGCTACTGTAGTTGTTGTAGCTGTTGTAGTCGCTGTTGTTGTAGCTGCACTAGCAAAGACAACACCGCCAAGTGTAAGGGCTGCAACTGCAGCACCACCAAGAACACCTGCTTTTACAGATTTGAGTTTCATGTGTTTCTCCTTTGATGGAAAGTATTTTTTATTTTAGCTTAAAGATCGCTTAATACTTTCTCTATATATTTGTACTCTATTTATTACGGTTTGTCAAGTAAAAAAACCGTTTTTTGCTGTTTTTTTTGCTTTTTTGTATTTTTTGTATTTCATAAATATCATTAAATTAAATTCTTTGAACCTTTAAACTCCAGCTCTTCGTTTGTTGGCTTGAAGTGGAAATTTCATCAACAGCTCCTACATACATAAAATAAAAAAATCTTGTCCTTTTGAGCAAGATTTTTTTATTTCTTTTTATAGTTGATTAAACAAGAACGTATGAAACTGATTTGACACCTGATCCGAGCAATGAAGCTGTTCCTGCATTTTCAGCCATTTGGATTGCTGCATTGATGCTTGATTGTGAGATACCTAAAGCTAAAGCTTTTGTTTCTGAAGCCTTAACAGCAACAGTTACGACAGCTTTACCTGTTGTTGCATCATAAGTAACAGATTGAACAGGGCTTGTTGGGAGGAATGTAAGTGGATAGAGGTTCTGTCCATCTTTAAGAACTGGATTTGTAGCAAGATATGCCTTGATTGCTGCATTCGCTTCTGCAACCATTGTGTCAGTTGAAGGAACACCAGTTACTTCTTCTTTAGTTGCTGCGTAGAATGCAGTTCTTGCATTGCCGTAGCCTGCAGGAAGGGTATAAGCTGTGTAGAAGTGGTTTGCCAAGCTGTTGAATGATACAGATACAGGAACGGCTCCAGCATCAGTAGCATTTGCTGAGTGAACTGTACTTGGAAGTTGAGCATAACCTAATGCTTTCAAGTGAGCGATGTAAGCTGGTGTTGTTTCAGTAGTGAAAACGTGTTTCTTCAAAGAAGCACTATACCAGTTGCTTACAACTGTTCCTGTTGTTGGAACTTAGGCAACAACTTTAAGTGAATTGTAACCTTCTGCTTGGAGGGCAAATGCACGGTTGAGGTCTGTTGTTAAGAAATGGTCGTTTCCTTTGGCAAGACTATAAAGTGGGGTAGATGCAGTACCGACTACAACTGTAACAGGAACTGTAGCGTCAGGTGTACTTGTGCTAGCTCCTGCAGCAGTTACAGTAGCAACTGTTGTACCAGCTTTAGAAGTATCAACAGCACTTACAGTGATGATGTCAGTTGAATGTTTTGGATTGGCTGCACCAAGTGCTTCAAGTGTTGCTGCACCATTTTTTGCGCTATCAAATTGGGCTTGAGTGTATTCACCAGATGAAAGCATTTTTGAGTTGACGTATTGGGCAAAAGCACCGATGGCTGCTTTTACTTGGTCTTGAGTTGCTCCAACAGGAACAGTAACAGTTTTAGGTGCTGTCAACAAAAGATTGGCAGTATTAACTTTAGCTGCTGTTGGGCCAGTTTCAACGTCTGTTGTTGTGGCTGCTGTAGCACTAGAAGTGATGGTTGCGTGAGCAACAACAACACCACCAAGTGTGAGGGCTGCTAAAGCTGCACCACTGATGACACCTGCTTTTACAGATTTAAGTTTCATGTGTTCTCCTTTAAGGCAAAGTATTATTGTTTTTGCTTATGTGAGCTTAATACTTTCTCATCTTTAGTTGTACGCTATTTATTACGGTTTGTCAAGTATAAGCTCGGTTTTTCACAAAGTTTTTTTATTTTCATTATTTTTCATAAATTTCAAGGAGTTTTATCAATATTGATAACTTTTAGAGACCTATTTTGCGATGAATATGCTCATAAAATCAGATTAGTTATTTATTCGAAAAATAAAAATGATTCTAAAAATTTTTAGAATCATTTGTTAATAACCAATATGATGAAAGTAATATAAAGTACTATTTATTCAACATATTTTACTTATTTGAATGTTTTAACTGCAACTTCTCCAGTTACTTTAAATTGATTTTCAGCTGCGAGAGCCTTATAAGTTTCCATTTGTTTTTCTGTTGCAAAATAAAGATTTCCGTCAATTTCTGATGGGAGTATCTTGCCTGATGTGTCTTTCATTGCACGCGCCATGATCGAACCATTTTCGCCGACATAAACATCCCCTTTAATATTTCCACCTTCAAGATCAAATGCTGGCGAATTAACAATCAGATTTTTAACAGTTAATGTGAAAGCTTTTGTTACTTGATGTGATTCATTTTGAGAAATCAACGCTAATGTCCGTTGTACTGCGGATTTTTCATTCAGGAAGGTTCCATTGACTTCGATGTCTTTTCCAGAAGCGTCGATGTCTTTATTGCCTGAAACAAACCATGAGCCATTTTTACCTAAAGCTGATGTCAGAACTGACGCATCTGCTGTTCCTGTTGTTGCACCTGTTTGAGTGTCTGTGCCTTTTCCTTTGAAAAGGTAGGTCACATTACCATGATCAGCAACTTTTACGGATCCTGACTCAACAGAAACCACGTCAGCTTTGACAACCGAAACTTTTCCTGTCACTTTAACTTTTTGTGCATCAGGTAATTTGTTGTAGGCGTCCAAGAGATCTTGGCTAGCGAAGTTCAAGTTCCCATCAATTGTTGCTTGTCCATCCACTCCTGTTCCCGTTTGACCATGGAAACCAGCTGCATAAACATTGACGTCCCCTTTAACAGTTCCGTTTGAAATGTAGAATCCAGGCGACTTAACATCAATTTTATCAACAGTAAGTGTATAACGTGAGGTGATCTTGTGATTGTCATCTTGACTGTAGATTGCCAATTTTCTTGCCACAGTATTATCACCAATAAATAAGCCATCAACTGTCAAAGTTTTGCCTGATGCCTCCATGTCTCCTTTAGTTGCATTGAGCCAAGCACCATTTTTGTCAAATCCTTTTTGAAGATCTGAGAAACTATTCGTTCCTTGAGTTGCTCCAGCAAAAACATCTGTACTATCGGATTTTTGGCTTGTTTTTGTTTCCGAGTTAGATGATTTCGTTGAATCACTGCTATTTCCACAACCAGCTAGAAGACCGATTGACAATGTTGACACTGCTAAAAGTGAGAAAATTCTTTTCTTTTGCATAATACTCTCCTAAATTTGGATTTGCTTCCAAAATTATTAAACAAATCACTTGATTTTTTGGTTAAACTCTTTACAAGGTTATTATAGCATTATTTTTTTCGCTTTACAATAGTTTGAATAAATTTTCACAAAATTTTAGACGTACTATTTTCTATTTTTCTGAGATTTAAAATTTTAATCTTAAAACAAATAACCAGTTGGACTGTCAATTATGACATTTTTTTGGTAAAATAGACTTATCTAATGTGACTTCATTGCTGAACACTTTGAAGTAGAATAATATGAAAATGGAGATAAATCGTGGTTTACTCGGACTCGCACTTAAAACTTTTTGCTTTGACATCTAATCCTGGACTTGCTGAACATATCAGCCAATTTACTGGAGTTCCTTTAGGAAAAGTTTCAACTAAACAATTCTCTGACGGAGAAATTATGATTAACATGGAGGAATCCGTTCGTAGCCGTGACGTCTTTATCGTTCAATCGACAAGCTGTCCTGTTAACGACCATTTGTGGGAATTACTCATCATGATTGATGCTTGTAAACGTGCTTCTGCGCATTCTGTAAATATCGTGATGCCTTACTTTGGTTATGCCCGCCAAGACCGTACTGCAACAAGCCGCGAACCTATCACCGCCAAATTAGTTGCTGATATGATTGTAAAAGCTGGTGCTGACCGTCTTTTGACGCTTGACTTACACGCTGTTCAAGTTCAAGGCTTCTTTGATATTCCTGTTGATAACTTGTTTACTGTTCCATTGTTTGCAGATTACTACCGTAAAAATGGTTTATTCGGTGACGACGTTGTTGTTGTTGCACCAAAAAATTCAGGAATCAAACGCGCACGTAGCTTGGCCGAATATTTGGAAGCTCCAATCGCTATCGTTGACTATGAAGATGATGACAAACAACGTGAAAATGGCTATGTCATTGGTAATGTTGAAGGCAAGAGAGTCATTTTGATTGATGACATTTTAAATACAGGTGTCACTTTCGGAAATGCTGCTGCTGTCGTTAAAGAAGCTGGCGCAAGTGAAATTTATGCCGTAGCTAGTCACGGTTTGTTCACAATGAACGCTGCTGAAATCTTAGAAAATGCTGACATCAAAGAAATTTTGGTGACAGATTCTGTTGTTACTGACCACCGTAAACCAGCAAACGTGAAATATCTTTCTGCTGCTGAATACATGGCAAATGCCATTTTACGTATTCATGAAGGTCGTCCAGTTTCACCATTGTTCGAACACGAAAAGGCACAGGACTAATCACGATTTATCTAGACAATAAGTCATAAACACTTATACACCAATTGTTGTTGGTGTATTTTGTTTAATAAGGGGCAGAAAAGGGGCAATTTAAAAATTTTTTTCAACACACAAAAAAAGCACTCTCACCAAGTGCTTTTCTTCTATATAATATTCCGCTGGATAATAAAACCGCCCTGATGGACGGTCTAAGAGAAAGGAAAAACTTTCATGAGCTAGTCTGGTTAGCTCCAACTTCATTTTATCATAATCTGGTTATTTTGCAAGCGTTTTCTGTGAATTGGATATTTAAAACCGCCTTGTTAGGCGGTGTATGAAAGTGGGAATCACATTCTAAAGAAGGAGGCAGGATTCGAACCTACTAGCGCTAGTTGCACTTCCCCCTACCCAAATCTAGGTTTCCTTCATGTGTACAATTATTATAACACCTTATGCAAAACTTTGCAAGCGTTTTCTAAATAAATATAAAACAAAAACCCCTTTAAATGGGGCTTTGATGTGGAGTATGAACCTCATCACATCCTATAAATATGATAGCACATTGTATTGTTTATTGCAAGCGTTTTCTAAAATTAATATAAAAAACCGCCTCTGGGAAGACGGTATTCTCTAATGTGTTGAATCGACTATAGCCCTTCTGTAAGCTATGAATATATTATAGCACTTTACAAGAGCATTTCAAGTATTACCTTAATTTTTTTAAAATAAAATAGCACTGGTTATGGCCAGTGCTAGATATGAAAAATCACATAAAGTATTAACAAATTAAATATAACATTATTTCTAAGTTGTGTCAATAATTCACTGTATCATTTCTATTATGGTTCTTGTTGGACTCGAACCAACGGTCGCCCCGTTATGAGCGGGGAGCTTTAACCAGCTAAGCTAAAGAACCGAAAACTGCCTACTCACCTAGACAGCTTCGTAATACCTAAGAGAAATACCATAGTCTCGCTAAAGGCTATGATTTTATTATACAATCATTAATAAAATATTACAATAATTTATTAATCGAAAAAGCGCCACTGGAGAATGGCACTCTGGAATGAAAAACTTAACGCCGATGGAGCGACGTTACTTGAAATACAATTATTGCTATTGTATTTCAAGTATTTATAAAAAAAAGCCCCTTTCGGAGCAATCTTACATTATTTTTTAAGTGCAGATTTAATGCCGTCAAATTCAGCTTGATTGACTGTATCGATAGACTTATCTGTGAATCCATAGACACGTTTGACACCGATCCATTCTTGAGCAGTGAGCGAGGTTACGCCTGTCACTCGTACCAAGTACAGCGTTGCTTTACCTACAATTTTAATAATTCGCATTTCTTCTCCTTCTTCCACTTTTGTGGTTTCGTTTGTATTACCAGTCTTAATTGCTGGACTTGTTTTTCGCCAAATCTCACAATAATTTTGAAGCCGTGTTACATCTTTATATGCCATCCACGGACAAGTTTGAATCGCATTGTTTTTGATAAATGTACCACGGCCTAACCAGTCCACTGCTGTACACGAGATATACGTTTCATTGGTCATCATCATGCCAATATGTCCGCTATCTCCTGCGCTACCTGCCATGCTAGATGAACTTGTTGTCATGATCGCATCGTATTTCTGAGGACGTGCATCAGTCGTTTTGCCTGACCATACTTTCTCATAGCCAAGTTCCTTTAAGCGAGTGGCCATTGAGATTGTACTATACAGTGTAGCACCGCCATAGGCTTCGTTTAAGGCTTGCGACATCGAACCTGAACAATCTGCTGTCCCGTCTTTTCCGTTGCGTGAGCCGAACTGTGAGTAGGTCAGTTTGCCAATATTTTGTATAAACCAAGCCAATACTTTAGCATCGTTTTGTGCCATTGTTATTCCTTTCTAAATAATTTTAAGAATTTGTTGAATCGCTGCCCAAATTAAAGCAGCTGAACCACCAATGCCAAAAATCATTTTCCACATGTTCTCTTGGCTGACTTTTTTCAAGTCGTAAGTTCGTGACTCGTTTTTCTCTTTTTGCTCTAAAACTGCATTTAAAATCTTTTCATTTTGTTCTGCTTGGCGGATATTTTGTGTTTGCAAAAATTTATTACTTTCTTCAACACGAATAAATGTTTCATTGATGTGGTTTTGCATGGTCAGATTAAAATCATTCAATCGTTGTAATTCTTTATCATGCTGTTTGAGTTTATCTTCATGTCGTTGGATGGCTTCTTCAAATTCCATTCATCCCTCTTTTCTAATCCTCACGGTTAACGACTTTTGCGACGGTTGTACCACCAAGAATGGCAGAAATAAAAGTCACTACTGCGCCCACTGTTGCGACTACCTCTGTCGAGAACGGTAGCCCCCAAACTTGAGCAAGTGCTAAGTAAAATGCTCCAAGTGCTGTCAATACTGTTGTTAAAATAGATGAGATTTCTTTTACTGTCATATTTTTAAGTTTATTAATCATTATTTTTCCTTTCTTAGAGTGGACAACTTGCACTACCACTTAACTTATATCCAGATGGAAGTGCAGCATCGCGTGCAAAGATTAAATTTCCATTGGAATCGCCTATTACCATGCAAGGATAGGAAACGTAAAGACCAGAGCCAAAGTTTGCAGCAGTCGCCCACGAATGTGTGATGTAAGATGTGTTAACGCCAGGGATTGTGGCAAAAGTAACAACTGTGTTAGCAGCAACAGCTGGACAAGTCAAAGCGTAAGCACGAACGAACAATACACCACCGAAAATGCGATATTTTAGATTACCGCTAAAGCCGTTCTTTGGAGTTAGGTTAATCCAATCGTTCGTGTCGTTTGAAAGCTGTAACTGGTCTAATTTAGTAACTTGAGGTCTAAGTGTGGCGGTAGAAACGCTACTAGCAGAGGTAGATACGACCTCAAAGCACCGTTTCAAAATACCGCTACTGTTGTTAATATCAATAGTATTAGAGTTGTCCGCTGTTTCCACAGACAAGCTCACTGGATCGAGTGTTTCAGAAAGATTGATATTCGCATGAATATAGTTGGTTGCGTTAGGTGCAAGTGTGAGAGTTTCGGTATCCAGTTCGAAATAACGTCCACCAACGATCAACGACGTATTGTTATATACCCTGTTTAAAGCGGTATTGCTTGGATCTGTCCAATGTTTAGCTTTAAAAGTACTAAAATCAGTCATACCGCCCAACATTTGATATAGTTTTGCATCTGAATTTGCTGTAATTGGAAAATTATTTCCGTCAGGACTGAAGAACGTGTATTTCTTAATTGCCATCTATTTGTTCCTTTTCTATTATTTTTGCGTTTTCGTAAACTGGATGATTTGTAATCGAAACTTCCATGATTTTGAAATTACGTTTTCCAGTTGGGTAACCACCGATTGAAACTTTTTGACCTATTTGATAGTCCAATTCTGTTTCGAACTCAACTGTATCACTATCAATCAATTTAACAGTCGCAGGTAACACACCCAAGTGGTCTTGCCTTAAATCGATGCTCTCATTATCTGTATATGTCCACCATTTGCCACCTAACGTCGCCTTATACTTCATCATGACTTATCCCCCTCTATGAATAGCAAGCGCTCTGTAAAGGGGGTATAACACTTGTCGGAAATGTGACCCGAATAACTCATTCCGTTGTACCAAATTTTGACTAGGTCATTAACTTGAAGTGGTAAAAGTTCGGATTGATTAAAATATAGCTTTGATATGACTGTATCACCTGTGATTTCTGCACGTATCTCCGCAGTCGTTGGAGCTTCATCAAAGAACATTGTCTTGCTTATGCGTTGAATAGGAAGGTCGCTACCGTTTCCAGTGTAATTTGTCATATTAACGACCGTATTCGAGGAGTTGAGCGTGTAACGTGCGGTTGGGCTTGTTGAATAGACACCACTTGAATTTTTGACATAAGTAGTGACAAAGTTATAATTTGAGCGTTCTGTAATGACCTCTGTTTGAACGCTAACGTTTTGAACATCATCAATCCTAGTTTCAATTGCGCTTCTTTTCCATTGCCTTGAAACCATGCCAACATATACTCCAATTCCAACTTTATCAGATGAAATATATCTGTCTTTTAAAAATGTAATCGGTTGATATTTGTTAAACCTAAATAGTGTTTTGGCTATGTCCTCGGCTTCGTCTGTATCGTTTTTCCTATTCCATGATATATTTTGAACGAGATCGCTAGCATTAAGCTGCACACCGTTTTGAACGAGCGAGGAAGTAGAATTATCAACCAACTTATTGAAAATCGTGGCGGTATTTCCCTTTAAAAGTGCCGTTGGTAATGACATACCGTCAATCATCGCCCAAAAATAGTTTTTAAGCGTCGCTTTGTTATCATCGTCAACGTCAATCACTTCATATATCAAGCTCTGTTGATGCTTTATGGTTTCAGTTGCACTTGAAGCAAAAGTAACATCATTAGTTAAAAGAACTTCGACGATATCGCCAACTTCGCAATCACTTGTTAAAATTGCACTAGAAGTATATTCATAACCAGTCGTCCACAACTCATAATCAATCAACAAACCACGTGCTTTGGGTTTAGGTAGGGGCGGTTGGGTTAAAGTTCCGTTAAAATTGTATGTGTTTAAAGCGTATATATTAGGATTGAAATTTTCATATAGATTGTATTCCATTAGACAAAATCCTTTCTACGCTTAACATACATATTCAAATCAGTAATTCCTATCAAGCGAATTGAACCTTCTTGTAAAATCCGTGTTCTGTATCGACTAAATACCATACTCGAAAACAGATTGACACTCGTTCCAGCCAAGTTACCACGGTAATATTCATCATTAACATCTGTGTTGATTTCAAACATACTTGGCACTGTTTCGTTGAATTCAAATAATATAGCACTGTATTCAGTTCCGTTGTCATCAAGCAACACGATTCCATATTCGTTTCCCGTGTAATCGGGCAATGGTTTGAAAGTTGCAACGAAAGAGTAGACATTTGGTTCAACCTCGTATTCGCTAAAACGTTCTACATCCGACTCGCCAAAATAGGTGTAGCTAGGTATGTCGTTGTATGCGTATTTGTTAGTTGCATAAATTTTGCTATATTTTTCATCAAAGGTTCCATTATCCACAATATCAAATTCCAAGACTTCATAGCTATACCACTTCTGGAGCAAGTCAAACGTTATTTCTTCGCTGAAAGTACCGTTAAAACCATATCCCTCTGTTTTGGTTATGTTATTAAAAGCTAGATCAGCGTAGTATGTGCCAATGCTAGTCGTGTACTCCAGTGTTACGAATTTGCGTGGTGTAATTTTTTCAACAAATTCTTTCAAAAGAGCGTAGTTTTCGTATAGTCCCACTCCGAAAGTTTCAACTTTGAATGTCATTTGCTCCAAAACAGTGTTTGAAGAACCTTGCACGCCAATTCCAGCCATGCTCCAAATGTTATTTTCACGTTCGTATCCCAGGTTGTTTGGTTCGTAAAATCTTAATTTTCCGTTCGTAACATCTATTTGTTCATCATCTACGCCGTCAAGGTTTGTATGAATGATATATTGCCTTACCATATTTACCTTTCTATGCTCTGCCCAAGGCTTGCAAACGTGTCACTTCTCGTGCGATACTCAAAGCACTTTGATTGCCACCGTTGATATTGAAAATATTTTGATTGCTGTTGCTAACAGAAGATACAGAATTTCGTTCTAAGCCACGTATGACATTAGGATTAAAACTCGGGCCACTTACAATGATAGAACCACCAAACAATCCTTTAACCTTATCTGTAACACCCTTAATTTTGTCCGTAATTCCGCTAATTGTACTTGATACTCCACCAAGTACGTTATCGATTGTTTGTTTAACGCCATTAAATATTCTTGAGAAAAAGTCACCAATTCCATTAAAAACACGAGTAATGGCATCATAACCACTCCTAGCAAAGCCACCTACTGCACTAAATACGTTTGATATAGTCGTTTTCACTCCATTGAAAATTCCTGAAAAGAATTGTCCAACCGAATTAAATACACTAGAAATAGCACTCCATGCGTTACTTGCATATCCGCCAAACGTACTAAACACGCTAGAAATTACGTCTTTAACTGCATTAAATATCCCACTAAACCAACTGGCAACAATATTCCATATAGAAACAATCTTATTCCACGCGTTACTAGCAAATTGACCTACGGCTGCAAATACAGAATTCACAACATTCTTTACTGCTTCCCAAATTGGTGTAAAAAATGCGACCAGTCCATTCCATAGAGCTGTCATTCCTTGCCATACAAGTCTAGCGCCAGCCAAAATCAACTGCCAACCTAAATCAAATACTGCTACAACCAAATCAATGATTGCTTTAATTAAATCAGTCAATGGTTGGAAGAATGTTACAATACTATTCACGACATTTTGAACAGTTTCAGTTACCGACGTCCATGCGTTTGTAAACATTTCAACGATACTCGCCCAAAGTTCACCAAACCAAGTGCCAATACCACTGAAAAACGATTTGATATTTTCGACTACTCCACTTACACTATCGACAATAGCTGTCCAAGCGTCTGTACAAGATTTTACAATGTTGTCCCATAACTGTCCAAACCATGTGCCGAGTCCAGCAAAGAACTTCTTTACATTCCCCCATGCACTAATTGCAAAGGCCGTCACTTTATCCCAATTTTTGTACAATAGTACACCGACTGCAACGACCGCAGCGATAATTGCGATAATAGCAATTAACCACGCAAAAGCTACACCGAACGTTACACCGAATACTGCAGTTATAGCGGTCAATGCTGACATTACTATACTAAATGTTTTAAA
The DNA here is from genome assembly GCF_009601055.1 of Lactococcus sp. dk101. GTDB lineage: Bacteria > Bacillota > Bacilli > Lactobacillales > Streptococcaceae > Lactococcus. The sequence goes on along the minus strand of NZ_WITI01000001.1, from coordinate 14,775 downwards.
AGCAGCGACCACCGCAACAACCGCAGCCACTAATGCGATTATCGCATCCGCATTTTTGACAATAAAATCAGTCACTTTTGTGATGTTATCAAGAATTTTAGGCAAATTACTAGCGACTTGATTGATTATTTTTGTAACAAGAGGTGTTATTTTATCGAGTGAAGGAAGTAATGCGATTGAAATTGTTTCATTCAAGCTAGCCATTGCATCATCAATCGTTTCAACACCACCACCGCTTGATTGCCCCATTTTTGCAAGAGCTTTGTCAAGCATATCAACAGAAATAGCTCCCTTTTCGCTTGCCCCAGCAAAAGAACCATACTTAGCAAGTGCTGGATTCATTTCCATAACAGTCGATTTCAATGCAGAACCTAAAGCCGTATTGTTATCAGTCAGTTGATTGATATTTTCAGCTGTAACCTTACCTGCTGCACTCATTTGACTATAAGCTTGTACTACTCCTGTTAAGTCTTCAGAAGTACCACCGAAAGCTTGGTTTGCCTTAACGATATTGCTTACTTTAGCACTTGCAGTTTCTGCATTATTTCCCAATCCAATGAATGTTGAAGCTAGTTTTAAAGTATCTTCAGTGTTTGCATTCGTATCGGTAGCCAAAGTTTGCATTTGTTTAGAAAGCGAAGTGAAATCTTTCTCATTTCCCTTGAATTTCATTACATTTTGTAGTGAAATCATTGCTTTTTGAGTTGCTTTTGTATCACTTATCCAACCACTAAAAGCATTTCCGATTGAATTAGTTATGTTTGAACCAATTTGACGGAACACACCGACCGCAACTTCACGCAAAGCGCTGAAATTGTTTCTTAAACTTTTTAACTTACTTTCAGAGTCCGATGTTTGTAGTTTTACATTAAAGTTGCCACTTTTAATCGCACCGTCAACACTTTGAATATCTTTTTCAAGATAACCAGCTTTCAGTTGTGCATCCTGGATATCTTTTGAAAGCTTGATAAACTTCTTCTGCCCATCAGGTGTCGTCTTATCGACTCCAGAAAGTTCTTTCTTGAGCGTACTTAACTTGGCTTTTGTTTGTTCTAACTGTTGCGTGTAATTCTTTTGCAACTGTGTCATTTTAGACACGTTACTTGGATCAAACTTTAAGTCTTTACGCAACTGACTTGCTTCGCCTTTTAAAGCGGACATCGCACTATTGATACCCTTTAAGCTGTTCTCAAACTTAGCCGTATCACCATATATATCAATTTTAAATTTAGCATCAGCCATTTATATTAAAGTCCTTTCTTTTTATTTTTCTTTCTTGCTTTTTCTTTTTTCTCATTAGAAAGCTCTAATATTTCGGAAACAACTTCAATATTCATGTCCAGAAATTGAGTTAAATCAATATCACTACCAATAATTGACGATACTAAATTAAGTGTCATGTTTTCGCCTTTAACTTTTTTTCTTAAATGGTTGTCTGAAAGTTCTAAAACAGAATTATCTTCCTTTTCTTCTTTTGGCACTGATTGCGTATATTTTTTTATCAAAAAATGAACATCGTCAAAGTCCATATCGTCAGTTTTAAGTTCATTACTTTCATCAACATATAATTGACCTAATCGAGTCGCAAACGTTGCTAGGACTTCCGTATAATCGTCATACACATGATTGAACTCAAACATAGCACGTTGATATTCGGCAAACTTTTTCAAGTCGGTTAAATAGTCAGCACCAGTAAGCTCATAATATCGAATTGCCTGTCTTAATTTCATAATACCTCCAAAAAAACGAGAACTTACTGCCCTCGCTTTCTAATCTTAGGCATTATTTGGTGCAAAACGTGTCATAAGTTCTTCCAAAGTTTGCCCATCTGTGTTAAATTCTTTTGATTTATCAAAATCAGCAAACAAAGAACGTGCTTTTTGCAAATCTTTTTCTTCGTAGGTCAAATACAAACCGTAATGAAGAAAATCTTGCAATTCAGTCATGCCGTCAAAGTCGCCTTCTGATGCTTTCTTTAGTTCATTAAATTTTTTATAAATATCCACGCCAGTAACTAGTTTAAAACGCTGTGCAGTTGATAGTTGTTTCATAATACCCACCTTCTAATTATTCTGTGGTTCCAGCAGTCAATACCGTGTCAGGCATGAATACGAATGGAGTTGTAGAGAATTTTTTTTCAAATAGGTCTACATTATCGCCATTGATTGTAAATTCTTGTTGTGCTGGTTTATAGCCTTTGTCTGTGTAGTTATCAGTTGCTGTTGCTTGAATAGCGAGCGTATATTGAATTGGGTCTACACCGTCAGAGCTATCCGTTTCACTTTCAAAACTTAATTCTGCAGTTGCTTGAACGTTTGGTAAGACTTGAATTTTATAACCCTTTTCAATAGTCCCGTCTGCTTTTTTCGTTTGCGTACGTTGCACATATTGAATGATACGATTTGGATATTGCCCAGTTTGCACGTAACCAAGACCATTAGAAGCTTCAACTTGCCCAAGCAGTTCTTCTTTAAGTGCCTCATCTGTTTGTAAAAACACAAGTTCGCCATTTAAGAGTGTTGCACCTTTTTTTGTTGCGTGGTCTGCAACATCATCAGCTGGATAATTTTGTACTTCTGCTTGGTCTTCCATTGCACCAACTGAAACTAATCCAGTTAGCACTTTAATAGATTCAGTGTCAACTTGTCCTGATTCATTGAATTTAGCAACTACTAGTGCCTCATTCCCCCATGTAATCGAACGTTCGCCGTATTTTACATTTAATCCCATTTTTTCTCCTATATCTTGATTTGATTAACGTACATTTTCGCACGTTTTAACGTTTGATCTACCGCTTTGATACCAGCCTTTTCAACTAAGAAATACATACCGTGATATGATTTACCACCGTAGCTCCCACGTGTTCCAGCATCGACTGTTGTATGGTCACCTTCTTTTTTGATAGCTATCATTCTAGCGAGTTGGCCCGTATTTCTGTATCGATATACCTTACCTGAACGAATACGAACCTTCCTAGCACGACCTGATGCGACTTGCGCATTAGCTTTTAGATCATTGTAAATAAACTCTGACATTTGCTTTTCGATTTCGTCACTATATTCCTTTGTGATAGCTGAAATATTCATTCCGTCCATAGGTCAACATCTCCACCAACTGGAATATAAACCAAGCCACTGTAAACATATAGCTTTGTAGTCTCGTCCCAGTTTTGATAATTCATTCCGTTTTGTAATTCAACAGACAACTTTTTGACTGCAATGCTATCCACTGCATCAACTGAAAGAACGAGATTGATCCAGTAACCAACGGTCATAGAAAAGTCATCACTTCCAACATTTTTAGTCCTTTGAAGTGAAAGATAAAGCGTATCTTTTTCAATAGTAGGTTTTACACCAAAGACAATATCTTTAATGGGTAAAGTATCAATGAATTTCAAAAAGTGGGCATAATCGTTAAATTCCATTTGCTAACACTCCTTCTATCGTCCATTCGTTACGATTTAGGCTTTCTTGAAGTGATTGGACTAGATATTTTTTTCCTTTTTCATCATAGAAATAGGTAAAATTAAGATCAGCTAACTCTCCCAAGTTGTAAATCGTATATCGGTATGTTCGTGATAGGCCTTGCATACTGAAATTGTCTAATCGGCTTTGTGAGACACGCTCTTTTTTAGCAGCAAATACATACGTTTTTTCAATTTCTTTTTCAGTCTTGTTTGGCTGTTTTTCTAGCACGAGGTTTACGAGTTTTAGTTGTGTGGTCCTCATTCGCTTCCTCTCCTACTTTTTCATAAAACTTCAATTGATTGCCAGCCACCGAATTTACTTTGGTGCCAGCAATCACGTAAGCACCATTTTCGTTAATATATGTTTGTTTAGCCCTGTACATCGTCAGTACCTCCGTAAGTTAGTAAATTGATAAACACTTGAAGCCGTTTTTGTTCGATTTCAGTGAAGTTTTTCGTTGGTTCAGGTAAGTAGTAAAGTCTGCAATAGGTCGATATAAAGCCCTTAACAGTGCTATTAGTCTCGTCTGTAGAAACACCAGCAACTGTTAAAACTCCGAGGGCTTGCGACCGTAAAAGTTCCAGATTTTCGTTATAAATAGTTACTTCTTGCGGAATTTGACAAAAAGTTTTAATGTAATCTAGTTCCATTTATTGCTCCTTAAGCTGTAGCAACTGTAATATCTGCAGCACCGTACATTTTTTCGATGTGCCCTGCAGAAAGTGACTCAATTAGAATGGCATTTTCATTTGTTTTCCATTCAAACGCTTCAACACGACTGAGGCTTTCCATATCAACGTGGTATGCATTAGTTACGAGAACTGTTGGTTTAATTGCTTTAGTTCCTGTGTAAATAATGAGTTTGTCAACACCGACTTCACTTGCAATCTCAGCATCATCATTCTTAATTCTTGTATGCTCGTTTCCTGGCAAGGCACGGAGTTCTTTAAGAATAGCTTTCCGTTGCTCAGTTGTAACAATGAGATTTTTTACTCCTGCTTGTTTTCGAACAAAATCTGCTGCATCTTCGATCCCGTCAACAAGAGTTGTTGCACTGGAAATATGTTTTACAAATCCTTCACGATCATCTGTTGCGATAGCCTTAAATCCATTAGACCCATTACCTTCAATTAATGCCAAATCAACAACTTTATTCACAATCATTTGAGTGAGTTCTTTAACTACTAAATCATGGAGTTGAGCATAATCATTTGTCAATCGTTTCGCTTTTTCTGAAACTTGAGATGCCATATAAATAAGTTGTGGGTCGATAGTTGATGTTGTTACAGTTGCAACTTGCACTTCTTTCACTGTCCCTTCGACATGGACTTGTGCTTCGTCATTCGATTCAAAAGTGCTAGATACAATTAGAGCCCCCATGCTAGTCACACGAAAAAGAGGGAATACATCATTCGTATTGAGGAGATTTGTTTGAATATCTTCAACAATTTTCTTTGGAAGTTGGAGCGTTTCATCAACGATTGTCACGCCATTTTTAACGAGATTATCCTTCCAGTTCTTTGCGATTTCCGATTTATTTGAATTTCTGAGTAAGTTGAAAAAGTCAGTTTCAGATTTTTTAGTGTTCAAGTATGGAGTTTGTTTCATTGCGTTTTGTCCTTTTCCTTCGTCTTCGTCTTCATCCAAATGATCGAGTTTGCCAGCAACTTCTGAAATATCTACGCCAAGATCATCAGCGATTTTTTGAATTTTACTGTTGATTTCTTCGATTTCTTTGTCAAGTTCTTCGCCAGCCTTAGCATTATTTGTTTTTGCCATTTCTGCAATTTTTTCTTGCTTCAATTTAGCTAGTTCAAGTACTTCATTATTGATTTTTTTATCAAATGCATTCATATTTTTCTTTTAGCTCCTTTAGCTTTCTAGCGTTTTTAATCGCTTCTTCTTTTTTGTTTTGCAATTCATCAGATAAGCCATTTTTTGTGATGCTAGTATTTGCATCGGCTCCAACAGAAACAATTGAAAGCTCCGCAAATGTTGCTTGTTCGATATCTAACACGAATGTGTCATTGAAATCGCCTTTATCTACGTAGTATGAGACAGAAACTTCTTTGAAAGCTCCGTCCGCAATGGCCTGTTCCAATTTTTCAGCCCCTTTATAAAATCCAAAATCGGCTTCATAAATTTCTTCTTCTGAATTGAAATAAGGCTTTGCCCAACCAATTAAACCGTCAATAGATTGGTCATTGTGTTGATACAATAAGGGATAAACTTCACGTTTAAATTCAATGACATTGCCTTTTAAGTTGTATCCGTTGCTATTTACTTCATTTATATGAGCAATAACCGCATGGTAAGTATTCTTTACCTCACCAATATCTTCATCGTTTTTTGAATTGACGACAATTTTAGCAGTATTAGTTACTTTCTCCATCTGTCTCCTCTGTTTTTGTGACATTTTTTGCAGTGGTTGAATTCAAATTAACAAAGAATTCATCTCCACCTTCGATAGGTGCAAGGCCATAGAAACCACGTTCCTCATTTTGTTGAGCAATTGGTGTATTGGTATTGGCTTGCGAGAATTTAATAAGCTGATCTAAGCTAGCAAACTTCATGACATTCGTATTGACTACAATACGTTGGTATGTCTGCTTGCCTTCTCGCCTAATGCGCTTATAAGAGCTGATAAGCTTATATGTCAGCTCTCGTTCCAACTGCTCTAAAAGGACTGCTATTGTATTCGCACGAAAGGCTGTGTTTTCTTCTTCTGTAGCTGTACCAAGTAAAACTTTCTCGCTGATACCATATCCTGAAAGAATTTCAGACTTGATAAAATCCATTTCTTCTTGGGTAATCACGCTATAAGAGTTATTAAGCTCAAAAATATCTGTTTTAGCATCTAAAACGCCAATCCCATTGAATTCTCCAACTTCTTGAAAAGTTTCTAGGGTTTGATTTACCTTTTGTTTAAAAGCTTCTTTGCCTTGGTCGAATGAACCGTTTATTTTCAAGAATGCACGTGTTTTATTGGTCGCAAGTTTTTCATAAACACTGGTCAAGATGTTATCCAATAAGCTTGTGCCATTGTCACTATAGAAAGGACTAACCAAATTTACTGTTTCATCTAGCTTGTATTCTTCATCTCCGACAATAATTAGGCTAATAAATGAACCTTTCGTGTCAAAAATTGGTTTCAAGTGAACGTATTTGTTATTCAACATTTTCACAACGACATCATTCCAAAATTCAGTCGTATTGTAATGTTCTTTTGGCGCCCAATTCAAAACTTCATCAATATCAGTTCCTGTCAAAATTCTGCTAAAGTCATATCCATTTGAATTAACTGTGTATTCAACGTGATTGAAATAGCTTTTTGAAATCTCATTGGCTATCCGATGTTGAATATTTAAAATGAAGTTAGATGTGAAATTTGTAGTTGCATTTTGCCATGATACACGTTGTGTTTTTTTGTCAATTCGACCTCTAAATATCTTTACAATGTTTTGATAAATTCCCATGTGTCTCCTCTAATAGAACAACCGTTTTCCATTTTTTCGGTACTCCCTTGTTTTTCTAACGTGGCATTCATGACACAGTAACTGTAAATTGTCAGGATTATAAGCTACTTCCCAATCGTCCACATTTTGCCAATTTAACTCCGTGATATGGTCAACTTCATAGCGTTCAGCTTGATAATCTCCACATTTTTGGCAAGTCATCATGTCACGTTCTCGAATAGCATTTCGTAAACTCAACCATTTCTTAGAACTGTAAAAGCCACTTTCACGAACTGTTTCAGCGTTCCTGTTCATCTAATACAAACACCTCCAATGCCATTGTAAGAGCCACAACAGGGTCAATCTTTTCTTTGTCCAATAGTTTGGTGTACATGATATCCTTTGAAATACCGATTTTCACAGCAACATTCATCAAAGACCATTCCATGAGCTTTTGATTATGAACCAGGGTCTTACTATCAATATTCATTTTGAATAACTTGATATAGTCAGACATTGCGAAACCTTGACGAATCGCCTTTTGATTATCTCCATCTTTATCAAAGAAGAAAATATCAATCAAGTGCTTCAACATCTCGTAACGTGCTGGGTCATAAGCTATTTTTTGGAAGTAACAAGAATGCTTATTCTTAAAGTCTTGGATAACTGGTATTAAATCGTTCACATCGATATATTCGCTGTCTAATACTTTCAAACTGCCTTCGTCTATAAAGGTCTCGTACAATTCTTTCGTGTCATTGTCCAAGTTTTCATATTGGCGCTTGACCATAAAGGCAAACGTTTTTGAGTATCTCACTCCGTCTTTTTCTGTCATGAATGCGACAGCTGTCAAGTCTCCAACCAATGAAAGGTCAATGCCAACATATACTGGTGCATTATCAAACACCACTTCATCAAATTGAGTTCTAATCGCTTCATCATTAGAGAAATAATGTGTAACATCATTCATTTGAATGCCCATGTTGTAGGCCAAGAACTTGGTTTGTAAGGCAGGGTCTCCCATGCTTAGATTGTATTCAGCCTCAACGTTTGACAGCAACGGCAAATGCCCAAGCAGTGGTAACGCCATACTCCAGTTGCTTTTGTCTTTCACTTGCTCAATATTCTCTAACTTATAGAGCAAACCAAAACTACGATCATTGTTAAATTCTTCATCACTAGTAAAGCGGTCAATCATCTTGTCATACAGGCCATTACGAGTCATTCCACCTGAAGTGATGTAAACGGACTGCCAATTTTTTTGCTTGGCACGCGAGCCTTTGTTGACAGCTTCTGTGATGTCATCTTTATAAGTGTGAACTTCATCAAAGACATTTAAACTAGTATCTCCACCTTGCGCCCTATTCACATCATTTGTCTGCTTGAAGAACTTCGCCTGAGTTGGTGCATATTCTAAGCCAATCTTTGTACTTTTAAACTGCTTGACGTTATTTAAAGCATGAAATAGGGGGCTTGCTTGCGATTGTATTCTAACCTGGTCATAAACCTGTCTCGCTTGTTTGTTGTCGTAAGCAATAATTTGGGCTTCACCGCCATAAACTCCGCCCCATAATAGCCAATGCGTTGGTCTAGTTGCAATATATGAACTTTTACCACTCCCACGACCCATGTTAAGAAAGAACTCATTCGTAAGCTGCACTTGGTCGCCTTGTTCGTCAATCATGTCATAGCCAATCATCAACTCGGCCCACCATTTTTGAGGCGGCAACAATGTTATTTTTCGTAAATCACCTTTGGTTAAATAAAAATTGTCTTCTGTGAAAGCGATGTACTGTTCGATACGATCCAAACGATAAATATATTTTGAGTGAATTCGATTTTGTTTTTCAATCTCTCTTAAAATATATTTGTTCAACTTTTTGTCTTCACTTTTGACCCATTCAAGCATCTCATTGAGGTATTTCATCGCCACCTCCTTGGAAATTCTCTGGTCGATACTGCTTAAGACTTAATGCAATATCTTTCAGTTCATCGTTGCCTTGATTATCAAGTTCCAAACGCTTGAATTCTGCATAGTTCCATTTTTCAGGATTACCAGCTTTCAATGTGAACATCACAGCGAGTGTATCTGGTGGGAATTCTTTTGTTTTAACTTGCTTACTGATTAAAGTTTCATTTCCATCTTCATCGTAATTGTAGTTAAAGATTTCTTCCCTGTTTACTCCTCCTTGAAGTTTCTTCATCAGCCCATTCTCTGCACTTTTAAGAGCGACACCAACACTTTTAGCTTTAGCTTTCTTATAATCCAAAGCATGCTCATCTTTCCACTTTTTGAAAGTCGCATTCGATATTTTAAGCTCTTTATAAATGTCTTTGTCATAATATCCTTCAGAAACGAGTTCGAGGATTTCTTCAGTCGTCTCAGGGCTATTTAATATTTCTAATTTCGACTCTCTAGCTAACTGAATCACCTCCTTTTCTAAACTTTCTCTTTTTTAAGGATATTTTTAATCATAGTTTGAAATTGTTTAGCTATTCCTAACTGATTATGCAAAGTCTCAAAAACTTCTTTTTGTATTTTTGGGAGGTTTTTACGAAGGACACCCTACCGCCTAAATACCCCTCTTGAAATATAAAATAGGGGGGGTTAAAAAAATTTTTGAAATTATTTTTTATTCTTTAATTCTTCTATTTCTTTTTTTAATAGGAAAATTTCTTGCTTTGCTATATGATTGCTAGCATTTGTATTCTTTAACGATTGATGTTCAAAATATAAATCAGTTAACCAAAAAGAAAGCTTTAAAATTGACATCATTAAATAGCAAGCGCCAGCGCAAGCCAAGACTAAAATGAATACTTCCATTTAACACCTCCATATAGCAAGCTAAGGAATCGAACCTTAACCTTAATCATGTGTAATAACCAGACTTGCTGCCGAACTCCAAAGCACTAATCACCAATGTTTGTCTGCTTGTGTTCATGTATTAATTATCTCAAGTATCGCAAGGGCTGACGTCTCATCTTTCAATCATTAATGTCTCATCTATCAATCAAGTTTTCGGTCAAAACAAAAAGAGCTACAATCGTAACTCCTCATCTAATACCTGACCATTCAGCAATGGTTGCTTTGAATTCACTGTACCTACGATAGATGGTTGCTTTACTCAATAGGACTTCCTGTTCTATTTCCCATTGTTGCATGTTCTCGCCCCACCTCAATTCACATATCTGTTTTGCTTCTGGATAAGCGCAGTACCAAACATCAATCTGTTGCCTGTAGAATGTGAGTTCAGCTAGTGTTCTATCCTCAGCAATTAACTTGTCAACATCTAAGCCATAAGCCATAGCATTATACTTTAGTTTGTTTTTAATAGACATGATTTGTTTATCCATATTGCCATTAACATAATCACGTATCAGACTATCTAACTTATCAATCTTACCCACAAATACTGCTCTCCTTATGTTATAATAGTATTAACGAATACTTAAGGAGAAGCCCATTGCCGTGGGCTTTTTTTCATGTCTTCCTTTTCGATACCACATAAATTAAAGTTATCCCTACAATCAAAGCAGATATCCATAATGGCAATGCAAGTAGTAAGCACATAAATAAGAATGCAATTACAACTGATATAATCGCCAATGCAAATTTCATTGCGTTCACTTCTTATCCTCCGTAATATTCGATGTATAAGCGAACCATACTGACAATGCAATGGTAACTATCCACTCCGAAGGTGTCGCATTTTCAAAAAACTTATCCATAACAACATATATCCCCATTCCTAAAAACATAAAAACAATAAAATTATTTAAGTAACCCTTTAACTCCTTGTTTCTTCGTCTCACTTCTTGTCCTCCCTGCTGTCAATATAGATAACGATATTCAGTACTATAATAGCAATGCCTGCGACTATCCATAGTACCGTCTCAACCATTCACCTTCTCCTTGCACTCATCACACAACACATTCCGTGGCACGGCCATGCGCTCACCAATGTGTTCATCATCAATCGTTCTGATGTCCGAACAGTTGGAGCATTTAAATATTAGTTTGCTCATCTAATCTCCATTTCCATTCGTACAAGTATTTCGTTTTCTAGTTGACGAATACTCTCAACGCTCTCACGTTTTTCAACTTCTTCAATTAGTCTAGTCGTAAGCCATTTGTTGCTTACACTTTTTAATACGTTATTGCCTAGCACCAGTGTCCTCAACTTTCCCTCTTAATCCATACTTCTTCATTGTCCTAGGGTACTTATCCACAAAGCTCAATCCGTCCTGGTGCAATCTACTTGACCAATGAAACAGTCTATCCATTTCAGCGAGTGTGTCTAATCTACGGTACATTTCACTGATATAGAATTCTGCATTGCCTACCGACTTCCAGTGAGCTGATGTCTTTACTGAGTGGCCGTTGCTAGCTAACTCATGTGCTTTGTTATCCGCTTTTTCTTTCTTCAGGATCAGATTTTCAGTTTCTTTGAATATGATTTTTAGCAAATGAGTTTGATAGTCCTGCACGATTGTTTCGGCCGTCATTTCTTCGCTCCTAACTCTGTAATTCTCTTATGAAAATCAGCTTGAAATTCTCGATTAAATTGACTTTCACTCGCTTTTTCAAGTTCTTTCATTTTGATTTCTTTTGGTGCATTGCTACTTGCAAGAATACTTATCCGTCTTGCTTCATTTCGTCTATCGTAATATGCCATTTACTCTCCCATCCATTCAGCCAGTGTTCTAAATAACTGAACGTGATTTAAGCTCATTAGAGCCGTTTTGCCTTCGTTCGGTATAACTTTACCTGTTTCACATTCAAAGCGTGTGAGCATTGTTTTTTTGACTTGTGAAACGTTTCTGACAATGCAATAGTTATCGAATCGTTCAAACATTTAATTCCACACCTCATACCCATTCTCTACGCTACAGAAATCAAACGTAAGCTCGTTCATGATTTCTTTAAACATTCTATCGTCCATCTCGTCTAACTCTCTTAGACGGCGAAATATTAGCCTGTCGTCTATCGTTACTACTGAACTGTCTCCATGTTGCTTGATGAATGATTTGACAGCTTCATTTAGCTCTTTCATTCCGTCTCCTTTAGTTCTTCAATTTCAATCGTGATCACATTCTTTTCGCTATGAAACTTCTTAGCTTCTAAACAAGCAATTTGGCTGTCATCTTCGTAGTAGTTTAGCTTTGTCATGAAGTCCTGTAAATTCTTCATGAGGTTGTCTAAGTCAGGCCGTGTTGTTTTCCATTGCCACCACTTTTTCTTTTGTTTAATCGCAAAGTGAAAGGTCACAGACAGCTTGATTGGTACTGGTTTTAGAAACGATGTACCAGGCTTGTTATCTACCAACTTTTGAAGCAGTTCTGTGTTGTCCGTTCCCTTACGGTTGTAGAATATCGGCTTGCCATTCCGCCAGCTAATCCCTTTTTGTTGTTGCGTTGTGGGCATTTTATCTAATTCAAAGCTAAACTTCATTTAATGCCCTCTGCTTCAATCCCTCTACCGTTTCACTCCCATCTTGTAGTTCAGTGATGTCACTTGTCTGAATACCCAGTAGCGTTGAAAGAAAGTGTCCTGGATTAACTCCACCGTACTCTTTCATTGACCACTTAGCATATCTGAAATATTGATCTAATGTTGGCTTTGCAAAACCCTCACAGAATTTGATAAACTCATTTCCTGCATCTTCTGACATAATCCAATCAATCCCACTCGATGCCATATTTGACCTTCAATTCTTTCTTTCGTTCTTCTGATAGTTCAGTTGACTCTGTTTCGTTGGTATTTGACCATTCAGGAGCTGGCTTAACAAGCTTGTTACTTGTTGGCTTGTTAGTTGATGGCTCAGTATTCAAATACTTATCAAACTTACTTCCAAATAGTGTGTCTGGCTTTAGGTAAGCTTCAGCTGACTTACCGTTACTGAAAACTATCCCTTGCCATTCCTTGCACATATTATCAATCACTTTCTTAAACTCATCTACTCTATAGCCTTCGTTCCATCTAGCTTTAATCAGCTTTTTGTTAGCTGTTGCTTTATTGCTAAACTTCTTACCAGTTTTTTCATTCAGATAATCAATAATTTCAGTATAAGGAACAACATCGTTGGGCTTGCCCGACATAGTAGTATTCTTTTCTTCTTCTTTTCTATTCTTATCTATTCTTATCTTATCTGTTGCGTGACTGTCACGTGACGTCACGTGACTATCTAACGCTTGAATTTTCTCTCGTTGCTTTTGCTTTCTTAAGCGATTTTGCTCACGGATTTTATCCATTCCATCAATATTTTGGTGCTTTTCCCAGTTATTGATAGCGATATATGAATTGTCATAGACATCAATCATTCCATAGTTTTTAAATGTCATCAGAGCCAATCTAACAATGCTAATAGGTCTGTTGCATAAAGCTGCTATCATCTCATCTGTATATGGAATGTGATTGCTAAGATAAACCAATCCTGAGTCATTTGTTTTGCCTGCTAGGCTCAACAGATAAACCCAAATTCTAAAGATTGCATCATTCTCAGGGAGCTTATCAATAAGCTTCATCTTTTCATCATCAAAGATGTTGACATTCAATTTAATCCAACTTATTTCTGCCAATTTAGCTCCTTTCTTTTATTCTAAGAATGAATACCATTGATATGCATTCTTCCTTTGTGTCATACCATCTTCTCGTCTTTGCTTAAAGTGTGATATTTTACTGTAAACACAGTTGATAGAAATTTTAAACTCGTTTGCCACCTCTCGAGGAGTTCCGCAAGTGATAAATTCTTCATCACGATAAACACAAACTAATGTAGTTCTTGCCATGACCACTCTCCTTTTTAGAATGGTAGATCAGCATCATCAATTTCTACCTCTGTTCCTGAAATTGGTGCAGATTTAGCTTGAGGTTTGCCACCTGGTTTATACATTCGTTCAACTGTTGGAAATACAAAACTGTTATTTAAATAGTTCCCATCTTGCTTTTGTTCAACTCGACCACTTATGGTTAATGTGTCACCAACCTTTACAGCGAAATTAATAAATGCTGAAGCGTATACTCATTTCCCAGTGGAGTCTTTTACAATAGGAACGCTAACGACTTGCTTTTCCCCATTTTTAGTATTGATTGTTCTGGTATTTTTTTCGTTTAATTCTGTAGTTACTGTGATTATGCTCATTTTTTCTCCTCAATCCATGCGGCGATTTGTTTAATCGCTTCTATTTTTGCAAGTTTATTCCACTCCAATATTTTTTCCATTGGAGCGTTTAATTCATTAGCTTTTTTTAATGCTCGCTCAAGTTGTTCGTTTGCTTTTTCTTCTTTTCTATTCCCGTCAGATTTTGAAATAGGAGTCTCGTTATTATTGGTATTTTGTAAATCATCTATATCATTCTCACCAATTGCAAATAAGCCTTGTAATGCATATTTTCTAGCGTAGGAACTTACAGCGCCAGTCCATTGCGGTTTTTGCATTTGCTGTTCCCCTGACTTTTCAAAAATAGGAACTTGATCGTGTTCAGAATATCCTAAGGCAGTATAGCTTTCGGTTCCATTTGAAACTATTGCTGTTGATTCTACAAATAGACGTCCTAAAATTTCATATAGTTTATCACTAACAATTAGCGTCCAATCGCTATTCAATGATTTAAAATGCTCGTAAATTTGCTCTGCATTTCGGTAATAGTAGTTCGTCTGCCCACTGTGATTTTTAACTGATTTATTTTTCCCAATTTGCATTTCTCTTTGCAGTTCTGGAAAAGTCATTTTTTCTTTTTCCATGTGTGCTCCTAGTTATCCCATTTAATCGCTTGTGCTTTTGGCTTCTCAACAATATATGGCTCAATATCTTGATAAATGGAGTCACCATATTTCTTTTGTAATTGAAGAA